>CAVPRW010000019.1:0-63416 GCA_963707985.1 uncultured Nitrospinota bacterium
GGTCGGGTCAGGAGGCGGTGTCACCAGCGCCTCCTCCCCTAAGAACGGCACGTGCGAGTTTCCCCGCATGCCGCTCAAGCCGATTGACCGGCGGTGACGCCTTGTCGGTGTCGTTGGCGATGACAGGTGGCGTGAAGCCATTGGAGATGCTGTCTGTCGTCACTTCCCCCGGCCTTTACCGGCATGAGGTGATGGACATGGACCTCCTGGCCATCGAACAGGGCTTGTCCACCCCCCGGACATGGCCAACGCTGGGCTTCGGCGATCCCCTAGAGTCGGCTGCCTTTGGCCACGCGTTGACGACCCCTCTTGAGGCGCCTGGTCTCCCAGTACGCGTTCAGGGTAGGATCGTCCGGGCTCGCGCGGCCTTTGACCTTCACGTGGCGGACGATGGGGATGGTCGGCATCCGTTCGAGCCGAAGACGCAGGGCCTGGCCACGTCTATCCCGACGTTCCGTAGAGAACGTCGCCCCGTACTTCCCGACTTCGAAGTATCGGCGGTACAGCCATCGCTTCGGTTGCTTGGGGTGCCGGCGTTTCACCCAGCGCCACAGCGCTCTCCAGATGTGGTAGTCCACGTGCTGGAAGATGTGTTTACGCACCACGTGGCGGAACCACATGGCCCAGCCTCGAATGAGCGGTAGGGGATGGTGCATCACCACTGCGGCGGTGACGGTCGCATGGGTTTTCACCCAGGCCCGCATTCCTCGCCGGAGTGCTTGTACCTTCTGTTTCTGGGGCGTGATCAGGAGTTTCTGCCCTCGCATCTGCACATGGAACCCGAGAACATCACAACCCTCGGTCCGCTGCACCATACGGGTCTTCTCCGGATGGAGCGCCAGCCCCCGTTCCTGCAAAAAGGCGGTGACCACGGGGCGTGCCGTCAACTGCGGGCAGGCTTGTGGCCATCCCGACGAGGTCATCCGCAGACCGGGTCCCCCCCGGTATCCTTTCCCCAGCCGGTGGGCCAGGCCATCAAGGGCGATATTCGCCAACCAGGGGCTGACCACCCCGCCCTGAGGGGTGCCTTCCGTCGTCTGGGCAGCGTGCCGCATGCCCAATATCCGGCTGGCAGCCATTGCTTGACCAACTCCCGTCCGGCATCGAGCCCATGCGCTGCAGGATGCAGCCTTGGCTGATATGGTCAAGGGCTCCTTGGATAGCGGTATCCAGGATGTCCTGGTGGTGGCCGACGGCACCGTTGTTGAGCGCCACGGAGACCTCCTCGATGGCATCCTGGCAGCCGCGTCCGGGGCGAAAGCCGTCGCTGTGCGCTTCGAACTCGGCTTCAAACCGAGGTTCCAGGGCGTTTTTGCCCACCATGTGCAGCACCCGGTCACGCAGCGTCGGGATGCCGAGCGGCCGTTGCTGCCCATTGGCCTTCGGGATGTAGACACGCCGCACCGGGGCGGCTTTCCAGGGTTGGTACTGCCGGAGGTCATCGACCAACTTGGCCCGCGCCTCGGGTGTGGTCACCAGTTCCCCGTCGATCCCTGGTGTTTGCCGTCCACGGTTGACCTGAGTGATGCGCCGGACTGACACCAACCTATGGGCGTCACTGCGTAGGAGCCGTGTGGTCAGGTGACGTACCTGCTTCCAGCGCTGCTCCTTGGCCGCTCGGAAGCTCCGAAAGCGCAGGTTTTGGACGCGCCGTTCCACGGTGGGCCAGTCGATTGGGGACCACTCTCGTGGGTGGAGAGCCACGGTCTTTCGGTGCCTGGGGCCGCCCTACCGTACGGACCGTGTCTGCCATGGCCTTTCCTCCGTCTCTTCCGACTCGACCGGTGAGACGTCAGCACCCTTTCAGGGTGGGTCGCTCCACCTGCCCCGCTGGCCCTAGCCCTCCGATGACCGGATGGCCTTCGCTTCCTCTCACCTCCTTTACCCCCTGGGCATTGGCTGGCTTTACAGCCAGTTGCGTCAGTGGCCTGACGACCCATGGGGCTTACCGTGTTCCGCCAGTCGGACATGCCGACGCCGTCGGGTCCCCCGCGGCTCTGGTGGAGGTCTGTCCTGTCGAGGGGCCGACTCCAGAGCGGTCCCTCCTCTCCACGTACCCTTTTGGTCAGAGCCTATCAGCCGCGTTGGCTCCTTTGACTTCACGAGGTTTGCAGGGGTTCACCGTGTTCCCCATCGCGTCTTTCCTCTCGCCCGCTCTCTAGGTGCGGCTCCCCGACGGCAGTGCTGTTCGGCGTGCTCAACACCTCTTCGTGACCAGAGACGCATGACGCCGATGAGGAGAGGCGGATAGGAGCGCCTCGGTCATCATGACCATTCCTGACTGACGACTTTCACGTCGCCCCTGGAGGCAGTCAGCTGCAGCGCTTGGTTCGGCCAGGACTCGACAACCGACCTTCGGAGGAGAGAGCCTGCGAGCCCGCCCCTGCTTTCCCTCGGCCCAACGTGCGCATACGACCTTGCCGATGTCCCGCCAGAGACATCGTTAACGGTGCACCAGACCTGGGCTGTCGACATCGCCGGACTGCCGGAGCGTCAGAAGGCAAAGAAGCGCCAGTCTGACTCCACTGCCGAGCATCAGTGCCCCGACCGATTCATAGCGACTGGCCGAAGCTGAATGCGTGCTGTGTCATCGTGTGCACATCCCTAAAGTACTGCTGGAACCTGATACTCGTTGCGGATCGCCGACGTGCCGGCCACGGCATGGACGAGGTCGACCGCCCTCGCCGCGGCAAGGTTGGCGTGAGTGGTGGCGAGCTGCATCTGCAACTTCCGCTCCAGGGTGATCTCGGCGCCCTGGACGGCCGCATCCCAGTTCTCCTGGAAGGTTGTCATACAGGTAGGCTCTGCCCGCGCCGAGGGTGGCTTCGGCTTCGGCCACTTGTCTTTGCACCACCTGACGTGCTCTCAGGGTTGCGCCCGTGTAGCTCGGCGTTTTCGCACGTGCCAGCTCCAGCAGGTCGTCAATCGCGGCCCGGGCGACTCCCAAGGCAGGGGGAGCCAGGAGCGCGATCGGAGGCCAGATGGTCAGGCGATACAGCGGACCCTGGTAGGCCTGACCGGGCTGCTCCAGGGGCACCATCGGCGCCGTGTACCGCTCCGGGACGAACATGTCTGACACCGCGACGTCATGGCTGCCCGTGCCGCGCATACCCAACGTATGCCACGTATCCAGGATGCTGACCTGTGTCAGCTGGCAGGAACGCCCACATCTGCATGGGGACCCCCTGGGCGTTGAGACGTGGCTGGTCCCCGTCCATGAGGCGTGGATGGAACAGGAACCAGCGACAGTCATGGGCACCGCTGACAAAGGGCCACTGCCCGGTCAGACGGTAGCCGCCGTCCACTGGGATCGCCCGACCACCAGTGGGAGTGAACGATCCTGCCGAAGATGACCTCAGGATGACCATCCAGGATCTCCGCCGCTCCCTCATCCGGCAGCCAGGCCAGGCACGAGTCCACCGCGAGCGAGAGCTGCAAGGTCCAACCGGCGGCGCTATCGTGGCGCGCCACCTCTTCCACCACCCGGAACATCGTGACAGGGTCCAGCTCAAGACCGCCGAACGCCTTGGGGCGTGCCATGCTATAGAGACCGGCCTTCAGCATCGCGTCAACGACGGGACGAGAGAGCCGCCGCGCTGTTTCAGCCTCCTCGGTATATCTACGGAGAGTCGGGGCCATGTCCTTTACCTTGTCTAACAGCACGTCCACGGTTGCCATAGGTCGACTCCTTTCCTTGCGCGAATGGGCTCGTTCACGGTGACTCAAGGACATCCCACCTGATTCCCGACCATGTCATCACGTAGGGTTGCTGAGGCCGAACACGCCAGCGGTGAGCCGCGCCCAATGGCCGGAGCGAGGAACGAGCGGAGGCTATTGGGCGTCGGCTCCACTGCTTCGTTATGCAGCCGACTTTGCCCTGTCGTACAGCCTACTTCGTCTGAAGGTATGCCGGTCCCCATCTGTTTCCTTCTGGAAGGCGGTCAAGCGGCGTACTGCCCTTGAAAGCCGGAAGCTGTTTCACGCTGGTAACTACATAAAGCTCGTACGTCTTCTTAGCCGGAACCTCCGTTGGCGTACCCGGCCAGAGTTGCATGTCCCTACTGTTTCCGTCGACAATAATCAGTCGGCTCTCCTGGTTGTAAAAGAACGCCCCATCTTTGAGGTATACGGCGGCATTTCCCTGAGACGAGAGCTCAACGTGAACTGCCAGGCCGCGTTCAAGACCCACGCACGGCTTCTGAAAGCTACAACGTGCTGTGGTCACATCTGCTGACCATCCCCGGACAGACACGCTCTTCACATTTGGTCCAAGACTATCCTTCGATTGGCTGCCCGCAACGGATGCGAGGGCCAAGGCACCAATCATCAGCGAGAATGCATTGACTACGCGAACATTCAACACCTCCCAGCGTGTAGTTACCGGCGAGGGATTACGGATGCGTCGAGTCCGAGTATAGCGAGGTTTGGCTCGATGCCGGCCCATTCTGCGTTGGCTTGGTGAGCAACTGAACCGTTGCTGAGCGTTACGATGTACTGAATGTCGTACAGCTCCCTGTGCTCGCCCTCGAGCCAGAATCTGACTCCAGACACGTAGTCGCCCGAAGATTCCGCATTCGGCACACCCGCATAGACTTGGTTGGCCCCTGTTTTTGAGCCCGATTGCGTGTTGACCTGGTAATGAAGACTGAGTCCTTCAGGTCTCGGTTGTCCGAGTCCAATGGCGGCACCAATCATGGCGGATTCCTGGCCTGTTGTCCATGTTCCAGTAAAAGGATCATCTCCGCGCTTTGAACGGACATACCCGGTACAGGCACGAGGTTGCGACGGTCGAGTCGCCGCAATGAGGCGTCCCCAAGGTGCTGCAAGCCCTGGTCTAATGTTAGGTCTCGTGGCGGAATAGGCCCCCATTGAGACGTTGAACTTATAGAACCGCTCTCTTGCTCCCGAGAAGTCAGGCGTTGCCGTAGTTCTGGCATAATAATTGTTAAGACGAATCCAACGAACCCAAAGATCATGGCTACGAGTGCAAGAGTATATAGCCGTTCAATGATAAGTTTGATTATATCAGCTGACAGCTGACGAGTAAGGGCAGGAAACAGCCTCTACTTGAGGATTTGGCGAATAATCAGGAAGAATGCGGCCGCAACAAAGCCCGCCAGTATTAGCGGCGTCGAAATATTCGTGGCGATTTCAAATACCCTGTTCATTGCATGTCATCACCTCTCATTTTGGTGCCGCCGGGTAGCCAGGTGGGCTCGCGTCCATAGCGGTCCGTGACCCGCACCGGCCCCAGCCGACCGGCCGTGAAGTCATCGGCCAGATGCACGCGCCAGTCGTCCCCGGTGCCGCCGGGCTGCCGGAGGGTGCTGGCCTCCACGAGCAGCACCCGGCCCCGGCGGCAGGCAGGTGATGGGTCGCTGGCCCTCGGGGTGGCGATCAGCATGCTGAGCCGCCAGAGCCACCAGGGGTTACAGGCGCGCAGCCGTTTGCGCCAGGCGGCCTCGGAGCTATCCGCGAGCCCGATCAGCACGGCCCACGCCCCAAGACGCCGTGTTGAGAGCGCACTCAGGACAGAGGCCAGGACCGCCCGCAACAGGTCGGTGGGGGTCGCGAGGCCACGCACGCGTTGAAAGGCTTTGTGCAGGCGGGCCTGGACCGCGAAATCCGCGGGCACGCGTGGCACGACCTCGGTCGTCCACGTCTCTCCCACGAGCGCCAGTGGTGCCTCGACGGGACGGTTGGGATGATGGGTCAAGACCAGCATAGACACCTCCTCACAATGGTCATGGTGTGGTCACCCTCATCTGACAGGAAGGCCTGTGCTGATCCTCGTGACAATTGTTGAGGCGCTTAAGTTCGCGCCTATGGGCGCGTCCCCCCCAGATCGTCCGGCTGCCCCGCAGGGTGCCGCGATCATGATTGAAGGGTGCCCCCCCGACGAGGGCGCCTAACCGCTGGCGGCTCAACGTGCCCAACTCCGGCAGGTCGAGCTACAGGGTGCGGGCACAGACCGGACCAATCCCAGGGACGCGACGCAGCAACGCCTCGCGCTCCCGCCATACAGGACTCGCCCGCCGTGTCGTGTCGAGGTCGTCGTCCAGCGCCGCCAGCCGGGTGTTGAGCCAGGTGATAGGGGCCTGAATATCAGCCTGAAGCCGCGGAGGGGCACTTCCAAGGCGGTTCTGTTCGGCCGTCCGCCTGGCGACCAGTGGCCGCCGCCGCGCCCGGAGGGCACGGAGTTCGTCGACCTGGGCGTCCGGCAGGGACCGCGGAGTCGGCCGCACGGCCTCGGCAACATGGGCCAAGGCCCGTGCCTCAAGGGCATCCGTCTTGGCCAACTGCCTGATAACTTTGGCAAAGTCACGGGCCTGCCGGGGAGTGGCCCATACTACCGGGAGGCCAGTCGCCGCCAGCGCCGCCACGACAGCGCGCTGGTAGACCCTCGCAGCTTCGAGGACAATCAAAGTGGGCTGCAGGGCCTGGAGGCGCTCCACCAGGACGGCAATCTCGGTGTCATCGTTGGTCACGGCCCAACGTTCGCCAGTGGGTCGCAGGGCGCTATCGAGTTGGGCTTTGGCGACATCGGTCCCAACAAACCACTGGGTGGCAAACATCAGCACTCCTGACTGGCCCGCCCTTGCCGGATACGGGCTTGCATGGCTCCGGGCCATGGTTCGGGCTCTCGGAGGAGTGGACGTGACGACCCGAGCTCCGCTCCGGTCTCGGTGGACCAAGGCTAAATCGGTCTATCACGTCTGGGTAACAGGTAACGGGGATTCTCTCCCATCTCCTATATAAAGGTAGAAGGCTATTGGCGGTCGCCTGCAGGCCAATGTTAGGCGTAAACTCGGCCAGCGAGAGCCAGAAGGCTATTTAGTTCATCGGCAAGAACCGGGGGCGGCTCCCGCTACTATTAACCGGGAACTTGTAGCACTTCGGCGCGCCTTCAATCTGGCTGTGGAGGCCGGTACCATCGCACAAGCACCGAAGTTCACTAGCTTGCCGGAACACAATATTGGGCAAGGTTTTTTTGAACGGTGGGAGCTTGAACCCGCGAAGGAATTTTTGCCGCCACTTCTTCAAGATTGCGCTCGCTTTGGATATCTCGCCGGATGGCAGAAAGGAGAAATCCGCTCACTGACATGGGCCGATGTGGATCGGAGTAGCTGTGCTATCCATCTTCGCTTAGAGGCGTCCAAAAATGGCAAGGGCAGGTTGCTCGCAATGGACGATGAATCATGGTCCATCACTGAGCGGTGATGGTTGTCCAGACATATCGGAGATCGACTGATCCCCTTTATCTTTCACCGCGACGGGAAGCAGATTGCCAGCTTCAGAAAGGCATGGGCGGCAGCCTATAAGAAAGCAGGGTTGAGAGGGGAACTCCTTCATGACCTGCGGCGGGCAGCCGTGCGTAACATGAGGCGAGGCGGGGTCGAGGAACGTATCGCCATGACCATCAGCGGCCATCAAACCCGCAGTGTCTTTGACCGCCACAACATCGTCCCCGAGGATGATGTCCGGGAGGCTATCGGGAAGGTTACGGCGTATGTCGCGAGTTTACCGAGCACCCCCACTGTCATTCCGCTCCCGCAGCGGTCTCAATGACAACACGGACATTTCACGGACAAAATGACTGGAAGGAGACCCCCGGGGGGTTGCGTTCTATCTAGCGTGAATTTGTAAGCTATTGACTTTTCAAGTGGCGGAGGCGTATGGGAATCGAACCCACCCACGAAGTTGTTAGCTCCGAGCACTGGATTTGAAGTCCAGGGGCCACACCAGCAGCCCAACGCCTCCAGTGCCGCTATATTAACCACTTACACGTTGGTCGTCAAGGTCAACTTGGTCCATTGTGCCCGAAAATGTGCCCGTCAGCTTTCGGGCAACATCCTGAAGATCCGACGGCGTCACGATATGGTAACGGTCGAAAACAGTACGGGTCTTATGCCCCGTTACCTTCATGGCTACCCTTTCAGGCACACCCGCATTGACCATATTCCTCACGGCTGTCCGCCGAAAATCATGCCGCAGCATGCCAAGGCACCCAGCCTTCACACAAGCAGCCCTCCATGCTCTTTTAAAATCTCGGATACGCTTACCCTTGTGCCGGCCTCGCAGGTGCGGGAAGAGATACGGTAGAATACTTCCCATCTCCCGCTCTAGGGCCTTCACACGCTCAAGCTGAGCCACTAGGATTGATTTCAACTCAGGAGTCAGATACACCACCCGTCCATCAGCGTTCTTTGTCGTCCCAGGGTCAAGGCGAATGGTCCCCAGCTCAACGTCAAGCTGACGCCGCTTTAACGTCAAGACTTCGCTTTGCATACGCCAGCCATAGGTATGGGCCACAGCCACAGCAACCTGGTAGTCGGACTGGAGATGATGGCGAACCGCTTCATATTTTTCGCGCTCGAAAAACCCCTGCCTCGGGGCACTTTCCTTCAATTTCCTGATGACCTGGAGCCGAAGGAGTTTATTATTTTCGTGCGCGAGCCGCAGCATTTTACTCAAGGTCGCCAATTCGCGGTTGATGGTCGCATTTGGTGCCCCTGCTCCCTGCCGATGGATTACATATGCTGTGATTTTGTCTGGCCCAATCGCCACAATGCGCTGACCGGTAAAGAAGGGGTCGAGATGCTTCAGCCGATACTCGGCCTCTTCCATATTACGAGAGCCAGTGGTCTGATAATGCTGCCGTACGTCCTGTGCCACCTCCTCATAGCTAATGCGGTCCGCCCGCCGGAGTATGGGCTGTCCCGTCGCAACTCGACCTTCCCGCTCCCTCAAGAAACGCCGAGCCTCGGTTTCTTTCGTGGTGCCCGTACTCTCCCGCCTCGGGCGGCCATTCTCATAGTATTTCACCCACCACATCTCCCCACGTCGATAAAGAGAACCCATGCCACGCGCTCCTTATGACCGGAGGCGCTAGTCAGGCTTTAAACCTCTTCCCAGCCGCCATCTTACCGGAATCGCCTGTTATGCGTCAATCCTTCCCCCTTGTCCTGACAGGGGCACGGTGTTAGGGATAGCCTCCGTTACGCTGTAATGCCTGCGCCGTGGGCCGTTCGTCAAGGGTAGGGGAGTCGACTATGAGAGAAAATTCCCCTATGGCCTAGTCCTTCCAGCTCTCGATTAAGCGATCCAGCTTGGCTTTGTCGAAAAGCAACTTCCGCAGCTCCCCGCCGTCGGGCAAGGGCACCCGGACGCGTGGCAACACTCCTTTCGCTTCCAGGCCCCGGATCGTCCACGGCGACAAGCCGAGATACTTAGCGACATCGTCCAAGTTGAGGAGCCGATGGGTGATGACCTCATCCGATCTTTCCGCTCGCCCCGTCACGCCGTGCCTGCGGGCTTGGCGGTTCTCATCGCTGGTCGTCTGTATTTCCATGCCACGTTTCGACCTCATCAGCGTTCCCAAGCTGTTGATGCCCCCCAGCATATGATGTACATCTATTAATTGTGATCTGCAGACCACTAAACCCAGTGAGTGTGCCGGCAAGCCGCTTCGCCATTGTCTGGCGGTGCATGGCAGCCCGATAGGCTTGTCCTCGGTGCCTCGAGCAATGATTTCAACTATGGAAGCCACCAATCGGCCTGCTCGTGCGCCGGCCACTCATCGATATGCCGGCGCAACCCCGACGATGGCGCCGTTTCTCACGCTTAGCTCGGCAAGGGAGTGGGGACCCGTGCTCATTTCCGCATCGATGGCATGCCCGAAACCTCGGATCGTCTCGCGTGAAGCCATTTGGTGGCCCTATGGCATCGGCCGTTACCTGTGTCGCGTGTGATAGGGTAAATATGATCAATAAAAATTATAAAACATATAAATATTGAGTAATATAAAAGTCTTCAATCCGGTCGCGATTCGAATTACCGTTAGGTCCAACCGCGGTGTACTGCCCAACCACCTCGCCATCATCATTGAAGGGGAGACCGAAGATGGCGCGCCACACGAAGCTACGGGTCATGAACCCCGAATTTCTTCGCTATGCAAACTTCGAGCAGGAATTCACGGTCCCGCCGCCCGCGCATTATGGAGTCGCCTGGAGGCTGGTCGTCAATTACTTCCCTGGCATTAGCTGGCGCTGTCATTATGCGCCCGACAGCGTCTGGCACGAACTCGAAGCACATCAATCGGCATTTCGGGCCGTGCTGGATGGCCTGATCGCCCAGGACCTCTCTCCCGCCCAGGAGGGGACGATTCGGCTGCATGTCGGTCATTTCGGCCCCCATCCACGGTGGGACCGCTCTCCCGCCCACAGCTCCTTCGATCCCGAGCAGGGGGTCGATGTCGAGGTGTACGGCGAAGTGTTCGAGCCGCAAGACGTTTTAGACCCACTCTATTATCAACTCCATCTGTACTTGCGCAACCGAGACGTACAGGACCTTAAGCGGTGTCGATCCTGTGGCCGCTACTTTCTTGCCCTGACTGCGTGTGAGCCGTTGTACTGCGACTCCTGCCGGAGGGCGGAGGCCAATCGGAAGGCCGTCCAGAAGTGGCGGGCGGGAGAAACGGAGCAAGACCTGGAGGAAGTCCGGGCGGCCGTGCAGCAGGTTCGCGATTGTGGCGCTGACGAATTGATCTTCGAGGAGCTGTGGGTGCAGTACCAAGAGCCCCAGGAGCCCGGGAACAAGGCCAAACGACTCATTGGCCCCCGGCGCTTCCGTCGGCTCTTGAGAGAGCTGCTTGGGGCCGAGCTCATGTGCTGAGCCAGAGGGCCGTGGCGCGGAACTCCACCTGTCATCTGGCAGGCGCTCCAGGTGAGAACATCGTGGACGATGATCGGGAAGCCCGAGCCCCGCTTTCAGACTATGGCGGTCGCGACATGACGGAGCCGGCAGACCAGGAGTGATTCCGCCCGCAGTGCGACCCGGTGGTTCGACTCCAGCGTCGCCATCACGTCACGGTCCACCTCGCGCATGCTGTAATCCAAGTCTCCGGCGATATACCTCGCTGAGGCCGGACCACGGCGCGCCCAGGGCGTGCGGCGTCGGTGTCTTCCTCGGACGCTCAGTCTTGACCGATCGCGCGCACGCCCCCCTTGATTCCATACCACTCCCATCAGCCGAGGATCGCTGGCGGTGCCGCGGTGCACGGTGTGTGTCACCGGCGCCAACGTTGACGTTCTGAGGCGGTTCCACGGGGTGCTGGTGCACCACAGCAGCGTGACGCCCCTGAAACGGGCCACGTCCCTGGGCGCCATGGCCCTCCCATTGGGATGGAGTGTCCGCGAATCACCTCCCCGGCTGTGAACGATTTCATCGGGAAAATAATCGTCGTGTCCGAGTCCCTCTTCGAGTATGCTGGTGCCAGTGCCCGCAACCACCGTCTCCCAATGAGGAGGCGGCCCCCCTGCCCACCAAGCCATGGAGGATGTATGGCGATCGTCCTTCGGGAACCAGTACCGGCATTGGTCTTGCCACCGCCGTCGCCTGCGCCCGCGGGGGCCATGAGGTCTATGCGACGATGCGCGACCCGGCGCGGGCCCCACAGCTCCAGACGCTCGCCCGGCAGGAAGGATTGCCCGTTAGCGTGCTCCCCCTCGACGTCGACAACGATGCGTCCGTGCGTGGCGCCGTCGAGCAGCTCTTGGCGGCGCGGGGGCGCCTCGACGCCCTGGTGAACAACGCCGGCATTGCGCCCATGGGCGCCATCGAAGAGCGCCCGTTCGCGGAGTTCCGCCGCGCCATGGAGACCAATGACTTCGGGGCGGTGCGGTACATCCAGGCCGTCTTGCCCACGCTGCGCACACAGCGCCAGGGCTGCATGATCAACGTGACCTCCGTCGCCGGACGGATCGCGCTGGCCGCCACGGCGGCCTATACGGCGTCTAAGTATGCGCTGGAAGCGCTCAGTGAGGTCCTCGCCCAGGAAGTGCAGGCGTACAACATCCGCGTGGCGATCGTCGAGCCCGGCGTGATTCAGACGCCCATTTTCGACAACATGCGGGACGTACCCGCCGACCCCCTGTATCCACACGAGCCGCGCCTCCAGGCCTTGTTTGCGGCCTCCCTCAAGCAGCCGGTGTCCCCAGCGGTGGTGGGCGACCAGATCCGGCACATTATTGAGAGCAACAGCTGGCAACTGCGCTATCTGGTGGGGCCTGATGCCGCGCCGTTTCTCGCCTGGCGTGCCGGGATGTCGGATGAGGCGTGGGTCGACTACCATGCGACGCGCGATGATGACGCCTGGTACCAGCATATTGCCCGAGACTTTGGCCTGGATGCCCGACCACACGCCTCAACGTAGCAGATGCCCCAAGAACCTGTTGGCAAGGTTCGAGCCGTGGAGCGCGCGACGACGATGGTGCCGATGCAATCGTGCACATCCGGGGAGGTGATTCGCGGACACCTCACACGGGGAGAGCGGCGTTCGATTGGTGACAAGACGCGAGGACGCCTCAGTCTACACGCGGCGATGGTGCAGGTCGGCCGCCCTGGGTGACAGCTCCGCTGCTATGTGGCGGAGACGGCGGCCACTGCGTGCCGCTGCCTCATGCGCACAGCGCCGTGCCGGGCACGACACGTCCAGCACGGCCATCTGCGTCTCACCCCTCATGGCGCTCGCCGATCGTCCGCTACGCTGTCGCGCACGAGTCGATGCGTCTCCGGCACGGCCTGTTCGCGATGGAGACTGGCGCGGCGGCGTCACGGAGGCCCTTCAACGTGGCAAAGGGCTGCCTGCTCGCGTGTGCCACGACCTGCCGCGTCTCTCGACGCGGTGTGCGTGTCTCCGGATCGCCATGGCGGCGGATTCACGCGTGGTGCGCGCGCGTGTGCGCCACCGCTACGGTACGCGGGAAACGCCAGCGGCCGGTCCGAGGCGTCATGTTGATCGACGGACGTTCCGACCACCAGGGCTTCTGGCCCGAGGGCTGGAGGACCGTAGCGTCACGGACCTCAAAGAGGATGTCCAGGCGATCGGCCCATTCCCCCCACCCCTTGTAGTGCTCACCGCTCTTGGTCGTATTGTGCAGCAACAGGACCGCCACCCCCTTGGCTGCGAGGTCGCGCAGCCGCGCTAGGATGAGGCTCGTCTCCCGCCCCTCCTTCTCGGTCACCCCCTCCGTGGATGAGCCAACCGCGTCGATGATGACGACGTCGAAGGCCTCGGCGGGGAATTGCGCCCACGCCATTTTCTGCAGGAGATCAGGCGCCTCATCCCGCGTGAGTACCTTGAGATTGCGCTCGCTCGCGCCCCCCCAGGCGACGAGGCGGATCTTCGTGACCACCGCCGGGTTGTCGCGGTCGAGGTACAGGACGCGGGCTGGTGCGAGCCGTTGGCCGCGGAACGTGCCCCCGCGGGCGAGCTCGACGGTCAGGTGCATCGCCGTGACCGATTTCCCGTGCCCACGGGGCGCGGCGAACGACGTGATGGCCCCGCGGACGAGCAGGTCCGGGACGATCCACTCGACCGCGTCCGGCGTCTGGCGCACAAAGTCCGGGGCGGCGAGCGCCTTGTCCCAGGGGTTGTCCCGTGCCGCGAGGGCGACGCGTCGGGCGAGATCGGCCGGTTGGATGCCGGGGCGTCGGAGCACAAAGGCGGGGTTGAAGGTGGGGAGAATCCGAATGTCCGTGTTCTCGGCGTAGTACAACACTTTCCCGCGGTTGCCGGTAATCCCCGACAGCCCGGTCAAGGCCCTGAGCGCCGGCTCGCCCATGGCGATGATCACTTTCAAGCCGCGCGTGGCCAGGTACTCGATCTCATATTTGAGATACGCCTGCGAGCAGCGCGTCAGGATCTCCGGCGTCGACTTCTCCTCGTTGCCGTAGCACTTGAGGGCGTTGGAGAGCGACACCTCGTCACGGGTGAGGCCCACGGCGCGCAGCATCTCGTTCAACTTGATGCCGGTCTCGCCGATGAAGTACTCGCCCTGGCGCGACTCCCAGTACCCAGGCGCCTCGCCGACCAAGAGGATCTGCGAGCCCGGCACCAGCGTCGGGGGCACATAGTCGCACGTCACCCAGGGGCATTGGGCGCAGGCCTCCCCGTGGTCGCGAAACCGTGTCGGTAACGTCGGGGTGGCTAAGGCTGGCACGCGATGTCGCTCCTTTGCTCACGATATTCGATGTCTTGTCCGGGTTTTGCCGCACCCGACAGCGGCCCTTCGTCGTGAGGGTCCGGGTTTTGCCGCACCCGGCAACGGCGACTCCCCATGCGGTCCGGATATGTCCCGCATCCGGCAGCGGTATGGCCTTCCTCATTGGATGTCCGGATATCTCTCGCCTCCGGCAGCGGTGTTGGTGACCCCTTCGTCGAGCAACGCCATGGTCGGGTAGCGCAGCAGCCGATGGTGCTCCGGCGCCACCTTGCCGGAGCGGTTCTCAAAGCGCCAGGGCGAGTCCGGCAGAATCGTCGAAAACGGCCCCTGCACCGTCGCTAGTACATCGTCTGCCACGGTCACCATGCCTCGCTCTCCCGTGGTGAGCACCCATGTGCCCCTCCGGATATCTCCCGCACCCGGCAGCGGTGGTACCACTTACCGTTTCGTCTCGTCCTCGAACGGCCCCACCAGCAGCTCCCAGTGCGGGCCGCTGGGTTCCCCGCCGCCGACGTCCCACACGCGCCGCAGGCAGGTGACCGGATAGCCGTTCGCCATCACCTCCTCCAGGACCCGGAAGCCGTCGGCTGGCGAGCCCGTGAAGCGCACCACGCCCTCGACGAACCAGCCCCCGTCGTGCGTGATCCAGTCTCGCCGCTCCGCCGCCAGATGCTGGCCGCGGCAGATCGACACGACCTGCTCCACCACCATCTCCCACGGGGCACCCACCGACACCCCTTCCCAAGGCTTCAACATCTCGGCCATGCCTGACTCCTTTCCTTGACGAAACGCTGACACTACGATACGATGCGGACGATTGCTCAACCGCAACGGAGGATATAACCGTGATTGAGGTGCCCCTTGAAACCTTGCACACACAGCTGCCGGAGCTGGTGGAACGTGTGTCCGCCCAGGGCGAGCGGGTGACGGTCCGGCACGAGGGCCGGGTCGTCGCGGTGCTGCTGCCGTTTGTCGACTTCACCCGCTTCGAGGCCATGGAGTCGGAGGACATGCGCCTGTACGATATCGCCGCTGACGCTGAAACCGCAGTCGTGGGACTGATCCCACTGGCGGAGGTCAAAGACATCCTCAAACGGGAGCGCGCGGCCCGTCAGCAGGGTGAGTAATCGGTGCCGTATGTCGTTGGTACGACAGATTGCTTTGTGCGGAAGCTGACACAATTGCCGAACGACCTCCAGGAGCGCGTCAGCCAATCGCCCAAGAGCAACAAGCCGTAGCGCGCGACCAGCGCCTGCACCACCGACAGCTCCGCCGTCGGCGGCGTACACCGCCGCCGCACCGGCGACAAGATCGCCCGGCCCGCCCGCGGAATATCCACCGGCTGATAACTGCGGCCCAACGCCGGCACCTGCTCGGCGACTGTATCGAGGCCAGACGCCTGCAACGCGGCCACCACCCGCCGGGTGCGAGCATCCGGCGGGTCCGAGAGTCGGTGGACGTAGGGCGCCTGGCCTAATTCTCGACGCAACACGTCAATCGCTTTCAACGCCATCACCGGGCCGCAGCCGACCACGCCTTTGACATGATCGGACGTATCGCCGGCCAGGGCTTTGTACACCGAGACTTCCCGCGGCACCACCAGCTGATAATGGTTGGTCACCGCCTCGATGTCCCACAGCGCTTTCTTCACGTCGTCGTAGACGCGCACCCGCTCCGTCACCAGCTGATGAAAGTCGTGGTCGGCGGAGACAATGATCACCGGCACGCCCTTCGCCTCGGTGAGCTGCACCAGCGCCCCAATGACACTATCCGCCTCGAAGCCTTTCAAGCGCATACTGGGGAGACCCGCGACCTGCACCAGGCGGTACAGGTCGTCGACCTGCTCCAGGAACCGGTCATCGGGACGCAACAAGGGCGCCTGGGCTGCCGGGAATGTTTCCCGTGGCCCCACGACGCGCGGCATGCGCTGCGAGCGGATGAAGCGCGGCACTTTCCCCAGCGGCGACAGCGCCTTGGGCAAGGCTTTTGGTCCCCGATGCCCCTTGTAGCTCGGGTCGATGCGGGTTTTCTCGTGGCGGCCGCCATCGAACGCCACCAGCACGCCGGCCGGGTTGAAACGCTGCAGCAGCTGGCGCAGCAGATGCAGGCTGCCGTAGACCACGCCCGAGGGCCGTCCCTGGGCGCCCCGCTTGTCGCCCTGCGTGTACCGCGAGCGGTACGCCAGATTGTTGCCGTCGACCAGGAGCAACAGCTCGGTCATCGCTGACCCCTTAGACCTTGCGATACTCGGGCACCCAGCCACCCTCGCCGTCCGGCTCGAAATCGTCGAACAGGAACGGACATTCCGCCAGCATGATCGCCCCTACGCGCCCGAACACGAAGCGCATTTCCTCTTCAGCGCCGGGGTCGGTGCGCATCTGCACGACATGCCGCAGGGTACGCAGGTTGGCGCCCCAGACGAGGCCTGTGGCGACGCCCTCGGGGGCGAAGCGGCGCATGAAGCTGGTGCGAAACTTCTTCTCTTCAAACCCCTTGCCCGACGCGTCCAGCTCGAAGTGCTCGGCCATCCAGCGCTGGTGCGCTTCCATCTGCGCCAGCAAGGCGGTGGAGCGCTGCATCAGCTCCTCGTCCCCCTGAGCCCACGCCGGAAACCAAAAGGGCAGGTCGTCCAGGCGCACGAAACGGAGCGACTCTTGACTGATGCTGGTGCCGACGCGATGCCGCACCAGCTCGTGGGTGAACACCCGTGACACGTGATGGAAGATACACACGTAGAAGCTGTGCTCCAGGACGGAGCCATGCCCAGATTTGAGAATATTGTCGAGGTAGCTTTCGATGCTCGTGCGGCCCTGTGTGACATTTTTGTTCAGCCCCGGCTCCCAGCGGCGACAACACAGGCGCCCGGCGAACTCCACCAGGGCCTCGCCCTCCGAGACCGATCCTTTGTGGGGGGCACAGGGGGGGTGCAGCGGTCGCGGGGTTGGCGCTCCGGGCGGTGTAGCTGAACATCATGTCCACGGATGCGGTCGCTTGCCTCTGCACAATGACCGAGAGGCTGATGTGGAACGCTCGAAGTCTCTGTTGAGCCTAGCTGTCCCACTGATAGAGGGTCGCACATTCATCAGCGTCGTCGCGCTGGGTCCGGCCGTGTCAGGGGACCGTCTCCATCTTCAACGATCCTCGATCCTGCTATGCCAGAGATGGTGAGACACGTGTGGAGCACGATTGTTCAGGGATCATGAGAAGGCTCGACCATGGTCGACGGGTCCACTCGCAAACGGCGGTTTTTGAGACCGTTACTGTCTCGTAAACTCACTCACTTATCAAGTGTGAGATTATGATTATAGAGATAGGATTTTAAGACAAAGGCTTGCGTGGAACTTAAGTTTTTACGAGGATGCCGGAAGTATCTCAACAACCGTTGGTTTTGTAAGACAGCAAAACGAGGTTATATAATCAAGACATCGTGTAACTACTCAGCCTAACCCACTATCATGGTGATGAAAGCGGCTTTGACTGGCTGGAGGTAGGACTGCCTCCAGCTTTCAGCGTCTCCTTGCCCCATGCCCCGTGCACGGCTACGTCAGGAGCGGCTGGGAGCGCTCCAGGGCGTGCCGGGCCTCTGCCACCAGCCGCTGCACGATCTCCCCGGCCGGGACGATGTCATGCACCAACCCCGCGCTCTCGCCTGCGAAGGGCAGCAGCTCGTGTATCCGCCCCTGCTGCACGGCGGCCAGCACCTCCCCTCGCAGGCGGTCCGCCTCGTGTCTGGCGTCGTCGCGCCGGTGTTGCCAGGTGTCGATGAACGGTGTGCGCAGGGCGCGGATGACAGTGCCATACCCCCGGCTCCCGGGGATCGGACTAATATCGTTCCAGACCTCCACTTTGACCGCGTCCTCCGCCTCGGCTTCGACAATCCGGTGCTTCCACCCCAGGGGAATGGGGGCTTCCACGGAGGCCAGGAACCGGGTCCCGATATTAACCCCGGCCGCGCCCAGGACCAAGGCCGCCGCCAGGCCTCGCCCGTCCGCAATTCCCCCCGCCGCCACGACCGGCAGGGGACTGACTGCGTCCACGACTTGCGGGAGGAGGGTGAACGTCGCAATCGTGCCCCCGTAGCCGCCGGCTTCGCCGCCCTGGGCGATGATGACGTCGACGCCCCGCTCGGCGGCTTCGCGGGCTTGCTGCACGGTAGTGACTTGATGGATCACCAGGCTGCCCACATCGTGCGCCCGCTGGACCAAGTCCCGAGGATCCCCCAGCGCAAACGAAATGATCGGGGGCCTGGCGGCCAAGGTGTGGGCGAAGGCGCTCTCGTCGAGCGCGGGCACCAGGTGATTGACAGCGAAGGGCCGACTGGTCAATTGCCGCAGACGGGCCAGCTGCTGGGGCAAATCCTCTACAGGACGGAGGAATGTCCCCACACTGCCCAGCCCACCAGCATTGGACACCGCCGCCGCCAGCTCCGCGGAGGTGAAGGCCGCCATGCCCGCCTGAATGATGGGAAACTCGATGCCCAACAGTGTACATAAAGGGGTATGTAGCATGATGCTCCTCCCGGAGAAACGTTGCAGAGCGTGCGACGATGTATTGCGGCAAACCGGTTTTCAGCAAAACGGACACCTAACGCTGAGGATAACCTGCTGGTATGGAGCGCAGCGGAATACCAGTCAGGTTCATCCTGTGGTTAGGCGGTTTGTTTCTTGAGGCTGATGGACAGCGGCGGCTCGCCCTTCAAGGCACTGACTTTCAGGATGGAAAAGCCCAGCAGGTTTCCCTCACTATCGACTTTTTCCATCACCGCATCATTCGCTGTCTCCCTGAAGTACCCTGCCTTGCGGTCGAGGAGTACTTCCAGATAATCCCCTTCATGGTCGTACCAAATCGTTATGTCTTCTGCCATGATACTTCGCCTCTTTTCAGGACATCCGTGTGGTATGCCGTGATCATGAATGGGTTAGCCGATAGGGCTTTCACAACAACGCACAAAAACTTGGCTGTGACTGGAGTTGAAGCATACCATTTGTAAAACAGCTCAACCGTCGCATCTGTTCGTGAGCGAACAATCCAGTCAGGATCGGCTATTGTTTCCGCGATACGCGATGTCTGGCCCGCCATTTCAGGATGATCAGTCTCAAGGTGGTGGAGGCGCTCATCGGTCAGTCGAATTGATCTGTTTCGAAGATCTTGGAAGTGTAGCATAGATTGGAATCAGTACGACCGTTTTTCCCGCCGAACGCAAAGCTAAACGGCCGTTTGCAGCGTCGCTGCAAACGATCCGAGCGACCGAAGGGAGCGCATTCAGCGTTTTGTTATCGCCGGCCCTTGATTTCAGGCAGCGAAAATGCCGCCCGCTCTGGCTGCCCACTGCCGTATGAGATTTCAAGATTAATCGTGCTCGAATCAACTTTGAAAGTGTAAATCTCATCATTACGGCTGTAGTTAATTTGTGGATTGCCGCCGAGCTCAGCTGGTGCCTGCGCGGTATGTACACGATTGCCCCTTACTTCACAGGCGAAAACATAGCGCCCATTACGCGATTTGTACTTGTGAATGTGGGATCCGGCCATCCCAGTGTAAGTACCGAAAGCACTTTGCCCCCCAGACGGCGCGTCCGACCAAGCATTTTTGTGGGCGAGCGTGGCCATGCAAATGGCGGCGCTTTCAGGGTGATCGGAGCCACTGCTACACGCACCTAAAGACGCAAATGTGAGAATGGCTAAGGCAATGTGTTTCGATGCCATCAATTTCTCCTTGAGGCAATAACTCAAAGTTAAGCGGACGCCGCGCCCCGAACCTGCCGGAAGCTCAGGGCGTTATCCTGGCGGTCGGCTGGAACGCCGTGTTACGGGTGGAGCGTAAACCGGAACTGAAAGCGGCACCAGCTGGCCGTGATTTGCCAACGCCTGCACTCTGCTTGCTGGCGCCTGGGACTTGCCGAAGTAACTGGCCTCACCGGCTCAAGCGAGCGCCGCGCACGAAGGCCGAAAAACCGAAACGGTTGTGGGCGGCGCGAAACCTAAATGAAGCCGAAAACGAATGCGCACTGATGTCAGAAAAACAAACTGAATACTCACCAAACAAAGCCAGCGTCTAACGCCAGGCCTCAGGCGCGGCTGGAAGCTGAAGCGAAGCGTAAGCTGGAAGCCGTCGCCTGCAGGCCATTGTTCGGCCCTTAGCCGCTGACGCAGCCGTCCAACTGCAAGGCATCCTCAGGCGTACCGAGTTTCGCACCTCCGACCTCTTGTTCGTTCCCTTGGAAGGCGCGGAATCCGGTAGGGACACGGAACTGCCCTTCCAGCCACATGGCGCAGGCACTCCTCTGCGCTTGTGGTGTGGCCACAATACAGCCCACCTGTGTCGGCACAACCCACGCTGCCCCCGGCTTTCCCAGCCAACAAGACTCGGTACGGGAGACTTGCGTATGCGGCTCCCATCTGGACTGCCTGACAGCCTCCCAGAAGCGCAGGGCCTTTGAACCTGCCCCTGCTTTGCTGGCCCCGCGTCTTTTGGCGTCTTGTTGTGCGTGATCACGCGGTCTGCGCCCTGAAGGTGGCCTCGCGGATCGAGCTGCAGACCTGGACACGATACGCCGCCAAGAATTCCTCGCGGCCCCGCTGTTGGGCCACGACGTGTTCTGGGTGCTCTTTCCAGGCTTGGAGGGCGTCGAGCGAATCAAACTCCGCCAGCGCTAAGACCTCCCCATCCTCGGCCGTAAACATCTTGACGGAAATAAAGCCCGGCATGGTGGTGACAATGGCTTGCATTTTCTGGTGCAACACACCGAGCTCATCGAGATTCGCTTGGGGTTTCAGATATATACGGAACATGGCAACGATCATTGTGCCCTCCCCATCCACTATAGTTTGTTCCATTACCCTCTCAGGTGGCGTTGTAGTCCGATACTCCTTATGGAACCTCTGCAGCCGAACGCTGAGGATAACCTGCTGGTAGGGAGCGCAGCGGCATACCAGTCAGGTTCATCCTGTGGTTAGACGCCGTTTGCCATTGTGGTGGCGCTATGCTCTGCTCCTCCAGTACCCGGGCCTCCGATGAAGGTGGGCGACTGCCATGATGAAGATCTGCTCTGGATCGATGCGATAGATCAGGCCATACGGGAAGCGCTTCAAGAGATAGCGTCGGTATGCGCCTTCGTAGATCGGCCACAGCTGGGGAAATTGCTGAATCCTTTGCACATCCTTCCTCGACTTCATCGAGGAACCGGTCTCCGAGACCTCGCTCTCGTCCCTCGTAGGAGGCGGCTGCGGCGCGCATTTCCTCGGCGGCGTCCGTGTGGAAGGCTATGTCAGGCATCGGAGGTGTTCACGTGCTTCTCGCAGCACTTGGTCGGCTGGTTTGGTGACGGAGGCCCCAGCTCTGATTTCTTGATCGCGACGATGGATCTCGACAAGCCAGGCGGCTTTAAGGTCTTTGTCATCCGCCTCCGCGAGACTTTGAATCAGGAGTTCTGCGAGTTCAGCTCTACTCTTGGCAGGCAATGCTAGTGCCCGTGTGGTCAGCTCCTCAAGCTCGCTCATGTGGGATCCTCCTCTTCGATCATCGAATCTTCCCGAGACTATACCGTTTAACAGCCGTCTGACGCCCTGCGTCAGACGCGAGCGGTTAACGAGTCGGCCTCCACGCGGTTGTTAGCCCTCGCCCAGTGGGTGACCCTCTGAGCGATCGGCAGTGTTTACTTCTCCTTCGCATGAGGAGCAAGCCTTGGCCAAGTGGTGTTCGATCGGCTTCAACAACACGGCGAACAAGGATTGCAACAGGGAGCGTTGCTCCGCAAGAGGCAGTGTTAACAGGTGCTGTAGGTCTTCATCTGCAGCGGCGATGCCGAGTCCGTCGGCGTTCAACCACGTCCGTTCCGGTGGGAGGCTCTCGATCTCGCAAGCCGTGTCCAAGAATTGGACATTCCAGTCGCGATCGAGCCAGATGGCTAGTTGGGTTCTGCCGGGCTCTTCGAAGGTAAGCCCGAAAAAGCCCCACACCTGACGCTGGACATCTGCGTGCTGGTACTGGAGCTGAAAGCATGCGCCCGTCCAGCCCGATCCGTGGGCCCGCTGAGTTTGATAACGCGAGTAGGTGAAGTCGCTGTGGCTTGCACCGCCCATGACCTCTTCGATCAGCACATTGAGCGATACCAGTGAGTATAGAGAGCTCGGATCGAATCGGACGTCACGGAGTTCAATCATGTTACATACCCGTCTCACATAGCGGAGGTAGGCACGCACTAATATTTCATCGTTCCCAAAGGTATTGTCCGCACATTCGACGAAATCGCGCCAGAGGCGCACGGACCAGCCCAGCTGTTCCGTCTTGATTCGTTGTTCTGGATCAAGTACGTGGTTGGTCAAGAGCACCAGATGGGATCCGGGGTGATCGACAATGCGCCCGGCATACTGCTGCAGGTGGTAGTTTCGGTCGTAGATCTTCACTTCAATGAAAGTCGTCGCTGAGGCGACGCTGCAGCGGATGTCGACCCTGCTGTCCACACCGAGACTTACCTCGCGCTCGACGTTGACGGGCACACCAGGAGGCATTGTTATCCCAATAAAGTCCGCCAAGAACGCAGCGAACCTCGGAACCGCGTGGCACAGAGCCCACGTGGCGTCAGAAAGGTCGTTCTCGCGGTATCGGCGCTCCGCAAGGCGCGGAAAAAAGTCGGTGACTTCGATCGAGAGCGACGACATCTCTTGCTCCTTCTGACGGCTAACGGGGCGCCTCACCTGCACCGGGGAGCTGTACAAGGCTACGCCTGCCAAAAACGCACCGCGCTCCCCGGTGTCGGGTGCAGGCGATGGTTAGGCGCGCGACCTCCGACAGCCCCTCGCTTGGCCTCCCCATATCCCTATGGAGTTAAGGCCTGAAGCACGATTGTGCTACTCCGACCCTATTTTTCGCCATACATCCTCGGCTAGCTACTCCCTCTTCTGCATAGGGAGAACCGCTGATGTGCTACCCCGCTCCTGCGCTCGCCCTCCTCCCCTCACGACCCCAGTCGTGCCAGATAATGCCGTATGGCATGCACACACGCCGCCGGCTGCTCGGCCAAAGGCAGGTGCCCACAGCGCTGCAAGACCACCGACTCAGCCCCCGCTATGCCCCGGAGATATGCCTGGGCATGGGCCGTGGAGACGACGCTATCTTGCGCTCCCCAGATAATCAACGTTGGCGTTTTGACGCGGTACAGGTAGCGCGCCAGCTTGGGGTTATCGGGGAATTGCCAGGCAAAACGCGCCAGCGTCTGGCGTGCCCGTAAGAGCGCTTCGAGGGACTCTGGCACTGGCACATCGGGTATCAGTATCTGGGCCACGGCTACCTTGGGATCAGCAAATAGGGCCGACCGCATCTGGCCTGGATCGAGGCGCAGGAGATCGAGAGCGGGGGCCTCGGGCACACGCAAGCCGAATGCATCCACCAGGATGAGCCCACGTAGCATCTCCGGGTAGCGCACCGCCCACTCCGCCGCTAACCAACCCCCGAGTGAGGCACCGAGCAGGACCGGGCGTTCAAGCCCCAGCGTGGTACACACATCCAGATAGTGAAACACCAGGTCGTCCATGCCCTCAATGTCGTCCAGATCTGTCGAACCAGCGCAGCCTGGGTGGATCGGCAAGATGACCTCATAGTGCTCGGCGAGGGCGTCGTGTACTGGCGTCCACGTATAGCTAAACGTGTCGTGGAGATAGAGGAGTGGCTGGCCTGTGCCGCCCCGCATGAGACGGATGTGGCGGTCGCGTACTGTCAAGGTCTCTGTGCGGTAGCTCATCCCACGACTCCTGCGGGCACGGGGGCATCGCTATTGACATGTTTGAGCCTAGGCATAACTTCCTGGGCGAACAACGTCATGCTTTTCTTGGTCAGCTCGGTGGGCACATTCCCTACGGAGAAATTCGCCACAAGCAGCCCAAATCCGACGCGTTGGGCATAGTCTTCGAGGCGTTGCCGCACGGTCTCCGGGCTGCCGACCACGACATAGCCACCGCGCTCCACCTCTTCCCAGGTGCTCAAGTTGCCCGGACGAGAGCCTAGGCGGCGCTCTGCCATAGTGAGCATCGTGGGTAACGAGGTGTGACCTGGGGGGAGACTCAAAGGCGCTGGGGTTTTCAGCAGGTTCCGGGCATAGTACCAGAAGTACGGCTCGTATTCGCGCCGCGCCTGCTCGTCGGTCTCCGCGACGTAGACCCCGATGCCCCAACCAATTTGCCCATAGCGCGCCGTGTACCCCTCGCGCTCACAGCACTCGCGGAAATATTGGGCGCTCTGGCGCCGTAGCTCGAAGGGGGCCAGGGTCGGGAGCACCATATAGGTATAGCGTTGTCTGGCCACCCACTCCATCGTCTCCGGGCTGCCAGAGCCTGGGATCCAGATGGGCGGATGTGGCTGCTGGTATGGTTTCGGCCACAAATTGATGTACCGGAAGCGGTAGTGCTTGCCTTCCCACGCAAACGGCCCATCATGCGTCCACGCCTTGACGATGAGATCGTGCGCCTCATGGAAACGTTCGCGGGCATACGTGGGGTTGACATTGTACGAGAAATACTCCATGCCAGTGCCCACCACCATGCCGGAAATAATTCTCCCCTGGGTAATCACGTCGAGCATGGCCAGCTCTTCAGCGATACGCTGGGGATGGTCGTAGAGTGGCAGGACATTGCCCAGGATCGCCAGTTTTGCCTGGGTTGTACGGCGTGCCAGGCAGGCCGCCATGATGTTGGGCGAGGGCATGTTGCCATAGGCGTTCTGGTGATGCTCGTTGACGCAGATGCCCTCGAAACCGAGCTGGTCAGCGAGTTCGAGTTCGTCCAGATACCGGTTATAGAGCGGATGGCCTAACTGCGGATCGTAGAGCGTGTTGGGACACGTCACCCAGGCGCTGTCGTAGCGTTCGGCAAAATCTTCGGGCAGGTGGGCCCACGGCATCAAGTGAAAGCAGAAGAATCGCATAGAGCCTCCAGGGAATGGCCCTCACCCTCGTGCAAACCCTCTCAGAGGGAGAAGGGGAAGGCGCAGGAATCCGGCCTAATGTGTAGAGGAAATTCAAATACTATTTTTGCTAATGACCACTGTTGCTGGTGTACCTCCTTGCCACTCCGGTGGAACGCATGCCTAACCAGTGATTCAACCGTTTTCCGTATAACCCTCTTGAGTAGCGCAGGGGTAAAAACACTTGACGTTCCCATTGTTTGCATGGCCCCCTTCACGGCAACGCGTCACACTCAGGCCCTCACGAGCACGTCTCACTGGCCAACACCTTGATTTCATATGGTTTCCACAACACCATCCCGGTGGGAAAGGCAAGCATGCGCCACTATAGCACACACAGATCAAGCAAACCTGACCAATCCTTGACTTCCCCCATTCGTGCTGTATCACATGCGTGATGTAATAATATGCAGCAGCGGGATAATAGCGGTGGAGGAGTCACGCATGAGCGTATTCCCGGCCCCTGATCCGAGATACGGCGAGGTCCTCGTGGCCAAACAGGTTCCGCGTCCACAATGGCGGAACGACCACACATGGGTGCGGTTCTATCTGCATGTTTGCCAGAAGTACCGCCACCGTCCCGCCGATTCCAAGAGCTTGGAGTTGTTCCTAGGAACACTGGCGTCGAAAGGCCAAACGGCCGCACAACGGGCCCAGGCACACTGCGCGGTTGACTATGACGCCGTGTTCTTGTCGCCGGAGGTGCCATCGTGGCGAGACGACGACGCTGGCGTGCTGACCGCGCCGACAGACGGAGCAGATGGTCGCGCGGCACGGAAGCCGGAGAACATCATCGGTCCGTCTCCCAGGATGGAGGCACCCGCGCCTGTCCTCGCCCAGGCCAATGGCACGCGCGATCAGACGCACGCGGCGTGGCGGGAGGTGGAAGCGAAGTTGACAGACGAAATCCTGCTGCGCCATGATTCGCCCAAGACGCTCCACGCGTCTGCGGGATGGCTGCGGACGTGCCGGGGGTTCATGGCCACGACCCCTCCGGCGGCGTTGACGGGCACGGAGGCCAAGCGGTGTTTGGCCGATCTGGCGGTCAGAAGGCAGGTGTCCGCTGCGGCGTCACACCAGGCGTTCAACGCCCTGCTGTTTCTGTTCCGACATGTGCTTACCACAGAGCTCGGTGATCTGTCGGATACGCCACGCGCCAAGCGCAGCAAGTCCATCCCAACCGTGCTGTCGCGGCAGGAGGTCGAACGGTTGTTGGCGGCGTTGCACGAACCCTACGCATGGGTGGCGATGCTCATGGACGGGTGTGGCGTGAGGCGTTCCGAGGCCGCCAATCTGCGGCTCCACCAGTTCAATGGTGACACGGGGATGCTCTCGATCCAGTTCGGCAAGGGCGGCACATCGCGGACCGTGCCGTTGCCGAAGAAGGTCCATGGCGCCATCATGCGGCAGGTCGAACAGGTGAGGGCGCTCCATCAAGAGGAGCTGAAGTGGGGCGATGACGGCGTGTTTCTGCCGGCGTCGTTCGCAAAGAAGGCGACGTCGGCGGCGCGGGACCTCGTCTGGCCGTGGTGCTTTCCCGCACCACGGCTGACGCTCGTGGCGGCGACGCGCGACGTGCGGCGTGACCATGTGCATGACACCGATATTCAGCGGGCGATCAAGGCAGCGGCCCGCCAGGCGGGCATGCCCAAGCGGGTGTCGCCGCACACCCTGCGGCACACGTTCGCGACGCATCTGTTGCAGGCAAACGACGACATCCGCCAGATTCAGCAAATGCTGGGCCACAGCGATGTGCGCACCACGATGATCTACACCCATACGATCACATCCGACCTCAAGCCGTGACAACGTCCGCATGATTTGTCCTGTGAGGCGGGGACGTAGAGGCGTGCGCAACGACACGTGACAGCGGGCCCCGTGGAGGCGACGCGCATCGCGTGGGGGCAAAGCCAAGCGCCCACACGTGGCACCACGGCATCACGCGTCGACTCGGAGGCACGCCGGAAGAACGCTGCGCGGATCTGGAAGGACCGTCTCTGCCAGCGCGTACGCGCGCCTGCGGGCGCCCTGATCGACCGACCCCTTGATGGCGGACGCCGCGGACGTCCCCAAAGCCTACCTGTTTTTCGAAGCCGACACGGAGGAGCGGCTCGACCCGACGGAGGCCGATGAGCTGGCGCGGCTCTTGCGCGAGTATCAAATCCCGATCGCGATCCTGAACGCCTGCCAGTCGGGGCAGCAGGTGGGCGACACCGAGACCAGCCTCGCGAGTCGCCTGGTGCAGGCCGGCATGCAGACCGTGCTGGCCATGGGCTACTCGGTCACGGTCAGTGCGGCGGCGTTGATGATGCCGACGCTCTACCGGAGTGTGCTGCCGCACCGGAACCTGCTCGCGGCCTTCGGCGAGGCGCGGGCCGCCCTGCACCACGAGAAGCGCCGCCGCGCCTATTTTAACCAGGAGATCCGCCTCGAAGACTGGCTCCTGCCGGTCGTGTACCAGCCGCAGGGGGACGTCCCGACCACACTGCCGCTGCGCGAGATGACGCTCGCCGAACAGGCGGCGCTGCTGGCCAGACGGGTGGACCGCTACCAGGCCCCCGAACCACCGTTTGGTTTCGTCGGGCGGGACGTGGACATCCTGCAGATCGAGACGCGCGTGCTGAGCACGAGCGAAGACAAGCGGCGCAACCTGCTCCTGGTGCAGGGCATGAGGGGCGCCGGCAAGACGACGCTGGTGCACCACCTGGGCTGGTGGTGGCAGTTGACGGGCCTGGTCGACGAGGTCTTCTACGTCGGCTACGACGAGAAGGCGCACACCCCGTGTCCCCGTCGAGGGCAGCATGAGCTTCCCCGGCATCTCGCGCGGGATGGTTGAAGAAGACTGTCGCCAAACGCCCAGATGGCCGGCGGGCCGATCGCGAAGGGCTTGATACGGGCGCACAACCCTCCGTCGGAGCGTTGATGCGGTATCCAGGCTCTGGCGTGCACGGGCTGCTCGCTGGCGCACTAGTGGACCATGTGGCCCGCCGACTGAACGCGCGGCCCATGCGCATTCGAGGGACGCATCGCACCGGTCCTGATCCCACGGCAGCGGGCTGGCATGCACGCGGTTCCCCGGATCACGCCGCACCAACAGGCTCGTGACGCCGGTGGGGCTAGTGCTGGCTGAGCCATGCAGGCGGTCGAGCGAGGGCCGTGTATGGGCGAGGCCAGACGCGCATGGTCGGTCCTGCAGCCGCACGGAAGTGCCGCGTGGCCGTCCTGGCGAGCTGGGTGTGATGCCGCAGAGCTGCAGGCTGTCAGACTATGCGCCTGCGTTATCCGGTGCTCCCCACCTCGCTCACCATCCTCCTGCTCGGTCAGGATTTTTCATTCATCGCTGATGGAAATGCACGGTGAGGTCTACTCGCCTCTTCCGTCTCTGCCAGTATACGGTAGCAGTCCCTCTGGTGCCACCGCGGCGCTGCAGGTGGGCACGGAGCGCGAGCCGCCAGAGGCGCAGGTGTTAATATCCGGGAGTCACCCCGAGCACGGATAGGCGCATCGGCTGCCGGCCAGGGTGTTCGTGGTCGGCTCGATGGCGTGCTCGCTGACGCCGCGCATATGGCCCTGGAAGCCTTGCCGGTACGCGTATGCCGATACGATGGTCGAGGCCCTTGACGTCATGGTTGTCTTCCCCTCGCGGGTGCGTCCAGGAGACCTTTAGCTGGCTGCGGCGGACGCACCTGCGAAAGTTATGAAACATAGGAAAAATCCTCCTCACCATGAAGCGGACACCCCCCAGGACTCTTGCGCTGCCTGCCTGACAATTTTGTCGGGGAGGGGCTGACGGACCTGGGTGCGCATGCCTATGACCTCGTCGATCATGCCTCCCGCCAGCGCTGGTGGTGCGGTGTCGCGCTATAGCCCCACGAGCCGCCTTCATCCCACCGTTCAGGTATGGTCGCGGTTCCGACCAGCAATCAGGCTGCATCGCCGTGGCTTCAACGCCGGTGGTGGTTGTCATGCCGCTCAATGATCGTGCCCGCGATCGCGATGATTTCCATCACGCCGAGCCGGTTGTATGGGTGAGGAACATCGTGGTGTATCCGCGAATCGTGTCCACGGATGTGGACGTTTTATGTTGTAACATAATTAAGAAGCCTGATCTGGAACACATGAAGTCCCCGTGACGCCCGGCTGCCCCCCTATCAGTGGGGCAGCGAATGCATCCGCGTCGCAGCTCTAGGTCCGGCTTTGTGGTGAGACCATCTCCATACTCAACAATTGTGCATCATGCTGAGCCGGAGATTCTGAGACAAGTGTTGATCGCTGTTTTTGGGGATGAAGAAGGTATTCCAACGCCATCGACGGATCATTTCTCAAACGGCGGTTTTCGGGACTCACCAGTGTCGCTGAAACTCACGCACGTTGCACGCATGAGATGTTGATGATTGAGATAGTTTTTTAAGACAATGGCGTCTTCGTCACGAGCGCAGGAGAAAAAAGAGGCTGGGGGTGTCTCAAGAAATCTTGGTTTTGTAAGACACTAACCTCGCAGCTGCAGCGGGAAATTGACGGTACCGCCTCTGGCGATAAACTTGGGTTACCGAGAAGTCAGGTGATCTGGGTACATCGAGGCAACGGCTCATGCCGAAAGCGTGGCATATTCACGGGAATACCCCTCCATGGAAGGGGGATTGTTACCCACTTTTAGCACTAGTGGGTAACAAGTTCTCTGTCACTTTATAGGCTGTACACTCCCGCTGGATGGAGATGTGATTTACTAGACTCGTAATCATGGTCATGCGTCCGCTTCATCGTTTTGCGCAGCTCCTTTCTGGTTACATAAGGAGGCCACCCTATGGCGCGCTGGTGGACAAAGCCGCCAATCATTATCGCTGCCCTGGGGGTCCTGGCGGTCATCATTACGGCACTCCTCTCTGGGACGACTATCAAACAACAGACGTCTGGTCCAGGCAGTCCCGCCATCGGCAGCGCGGGTCGTGATGTCACGATTACGCAGCAGCCGCTGCCGCCCTCTGCTGGACAGAGTCCCGCAACGCCACCGGCACCACTCTCTCCCCCACCGGCCACACCCACACCGCTGGGGCAACCCTGGTGGCAACAGCTGCCCATTATCGTGGCGATCATTGCGGCGGTGGCCACTATTATCGCGGCCCTTATTCAACGGGCGCGCGCTACGCCGCCTGCCGAAACCACGACACGGCGATCAAGGCGTACATCATGAGAATCGTCTGGCTGGTGGTGCTCAGCATCGTTACCGCCCAAGCGCAAGCAGCCGTCATGGAGACCATCACGCAAACGACCACTGGCAGGTGCAGCCCTACCATAAGCCATGTCGATGGGAGTGTGACGGTTGTCTGTCAAGAAGGGATTCCTGCTGAGCAGTTTCAACACCTTGCGGAAGAATTGGGGGTGACGAAGGCCGCTCTCACGAGCTTCTTCAAAATCCTGGAACAGAAGCGCGTGCCCCTTGAGGACCTCGATGCGAAGCTGCGTGAAATTGCGATGCACTACACTACGGTGCTCGAACGGGTCCGCACGCTCAGTGCCAACGATCCGCACATCGCCCAAGTCCGCGATGCCGCCGAGACAGCAATCCGCGAGGGGGAGTTTGACCGGGCAGAGCAGTTCCTCAATGAGGCAAGCGCGCGGGATCTCGCAGCGGCCCAAGAACTCCAAGACCTCCTGGCACAGCGCCTCCTGGCCGCTGCAGAGGCGAAGGCCACCAATGATACATTGAAAAAGACCCAGTTGGCCTATGCCGAAGCCGCGAACTATTACCGGCAAGCCACGAAGCTCGTGGAGCAGATGCCTGTAGGGAGCGAGGTACACCTTGCCCGCTTTCTGAACGACTGGGGAGTCGCGTCCGGCAATGCTGGCGATCTCAGAGACGCGGAGGGTCCCCTACAACGGGCGCTGACAATCCGCGAGGCAGTGTTGGGGGCACAGCATCTCGACGTGGCCGAGAGCCTCCACAGCCTGGCCATGCTCTCCTATGTCCAGGGCCGCTATGCGGATGCGGAGCCGCGCTATCAGCGGGCACTGGCTATCTTGGAGAAGCTGCTTGGCCCCGAGCATCCCGCCGTGGCTACAGTGGGAAAGAACTACGCTGCTTTATTGCGAGCGACCAACCGCGATGCCGAAGCAGCACAACTTGAGGCGCGATTGTCATTACCTCAGCCCCCCCGCGCTTGGCTGGGTATACGGATGAGGCGCTCCATCGAGCCTCCTGGTCTCTTGGTTGAGCAGGTGATCGCCGAGAGTTCTGCGGCCCACGCGAGGATACAGCCGCATGACGTCATCATACGCTTCAACGCTCAAGAAGTGTCCGACCTGCAGACGCTCCTTTTGCTGGTGGGGGCTGTGGCCATAGGAACCACCGTTGACGTGGAGATCATCCACGACGGCCAGAGACGCACGATACCGGTGATCTTAGAGCAAAGACCACGACCGTAAGCAATTGCTCACCTGCGTAGCGGCTTACCCACTTTGCCCCATTCTGGGTAACTCGTAAATTTCAGAGTTTGTCCAGGCAGGAGGTATCAATCCCTTTGTCCAACCGCTAAGTTCGCGTCGTAAAATGGTGAAGTACGACACAGGTGCAAAAAATTTGTCTCAACAAACGGTGGTTTTTGAGACTGGACCCGGATAGGGCTCAGGCTATGTTTGCTGGTTTTTACACTCTCACTACCGGCAGGTCTGAAAGGGCTATGCTCTCTGAATATTGCAACATAAAACGCCCAAATCCGTGGACACGATTCGCGGATACACCAGAACATCGAGGCCGCCATCTCCCTGGCTTGAGATCGGCATTGGCGCAAAGGGCAATGGTGCAGAGCGGCGCTGAGACGGTGGAGCAACTCGACGCCCTGCCTTCAGGCTGTTCTCGTCGAGAGGAGGTGTTCGAGCGCGGCAATCTCAGCGTCGCGGCGGTGGTAGCCCGTGTCGGCGACGAGGGCTGCGGCCTGGGCCAGGTGCTCACGCGCGAACGGTGGGTTGCGGGCCGCATCGAAACGTGCGCGGAGCAGGTGGGGGTCAGCCAGGTGCAGACGCATGCCGCCCCGCATACCGATGGCCTCAACCTCGCGCAGGTCCGCCTTTGCCCCCTCCTCATCGCTCGACCAGGCGCGCCCCTCCGCGCCGGTCAACAGGCCGCCCACCACCAGCTCGACGATGTTCGCATGTCGCAGTCCCCGGAGGGCGGCGTCGAGGTCGGAGGCCATGGTGAATAGCGTCACGATTGAGCAGCGGCTGGCCATGTTCCCAGCTTCCCAGGCTGGGCTCGTGTCCAGGTTCTTTGAGAACCGCCTACCCGGACTACTCGCCCTCCTCAAACTCGGCCGTCTGAAAGTGCAGAACGTTGCAGTTTTCTTTCACCGCCCGTTGCAGCCCATCATCAAAACCCGTCGGGGATTCCGCCTGAATCTCGATGGCAATCGTGACGTGCACGCCGGGACGTGAGGTAAACTGCAGCACGACTTCGTCCACGAGGTCAGCGAACTGCCGTTTGGCCAGAATTGGATCGAGGTCGATTTTGCCATAGAATTGGCGTTTGACCATCTGCCTAGCACCACCGCCATCCTGGTGCGTATTAGATGTCTCAGATTGGTCGCGACCGGTATCCGGTGGCACAGGTTGATGAGAACTTGTCGGTGTGGTGGCTTGCTCGGCCGCACGCTGCGCCTCGGCATAGGCTGCGGCGATGTGGGGCTCAATCACGAGAAGGGTGCTATCAAGCACCGGCGACACGGCTTGCCCGAAGCTGAAGCCGACATACGCGGCGCCGTCTTTGGCGTAGGCCATCCCAAAGAAATCGCGGCTGCCCGTACCGGCCGCGAGAGCCGCGCGGAAGACCGCGTCGTCCCACAGGCGCGGCAAATAGAGGTATTGGCAGGTCTTCTGCCACACCTCCAGGGCGCTGGCGTCCTGGGCCTCCGGTTTCCAGAACCACGCCTTCAGCACGTTGGCCAGGTGAATAGGTGCCCAGTCGGTAATCAGCAGTTCGTTTTCCTTGAGGACACGCACAATCTCCTGCGACAGATCCGATGCGTTGGGCGTGAGGGCAAAATGCTCCCATTGGATCTCCGAGAGACCCTTGCCAGGGCGCGCCTCCTGCATCTGCGCCAGCACCCACTTGTAGGTTTCGCGGATCATCCGCTGCACCGCGGCTTGCGCTTGCGACAGGGCTGTCTCCGCGTGTCTAGCCATCAGGTTATCCAACACAATCCTGGTCTCGCGGTAGTCTGTCACAATGGACTGCCACGCCAACAACGAGCGCACCTGATCTTTCAGACGGCCTACGCTGTCGTACTCGGCGGCCAGGAACAGGAGCCGGTTCTGCTGGTGGCGTGGTTGGTCCCCTCGACGTTTCAGGGCGTCCGCCGTGGGCTTCCAGAGCCGCTCTTCCTGGCGTGAGAACGGGGCATCGGGCGGCAACACGACCAGGCGCAGGGACCAGTCATCCGGCACATCACTGCTCGGGGTGAAGACGTGCATGCCGCCGAACACGCCTGTGGCAAAGCCCTGTGGTAGCCGTTCACGGATCGCAGGGATCACATCGTCTTTGTCCTCGAAGCGCCGTTTGCGCTCTTCCATCTCGCGGCGCAGGTTCGGACGGGTGTCGAACCAGAAGCGGTTGTTGGTGCTGTTGAGGTAGTGCAGGTGGTCGGTGAGCCGCCGCAGGGCATCTTTGAACACGCCGGTCTGTTGGCCGGGCTGGGCACAGCTGAGTACCACGCGTTCCGTCTCGATGCCGCGTACCATCTGGTTGGGCGTCGTCGGTGCACTGCTCAGAAACACGGTGCGCGCGGCGCGTCGACAGGCCTGGACGGCGCCCAGGCGGGTGTCCCGGTTTTCGAGGGCCGTGGTCTCGGCCCGCTCCCCGTCAATGTCGCGCTCCAGCACCGGGTCCCAACCCTGCGGCAGATAGTAGATCGCCTCATTGCGGATGTCCGCGTCATAGAGCGGCAAGCTGCCCGGCATGATCAGCAGGTCATTATTGCCGTCGTTCCAGAGCCGGTAAATCACCTTGGCCATCAGCTTGAGCACGCCACGCGTCCGTTGGAAGCTGTCGAGCGTCGACCAATCCTCGTAGAGCCGGTCGAACACCTCCGGATGGATCGGATATGCCTGCATGAGCCGTTCGAAATAGCGGCTTCCTTGCGTCTCGTGCGGCACATCGGCACTGTTGGCCACGTAGAAATCGGCAAAGGCGCGACATACCGTTGCGGCGGCCTGGGGATCGGAAATCGAGGCAAAGAGACGGCGACGGACGATCTCGAAAGCCTCTTCGGCCGCCACAGGTTTCCACAGCGCCTGCACACGGGCGAAATAGTGCTCCAAGGTGCGCAGAGCGTTGATGCCGCGCTGGCTCCCGGCTTCTTTATCCGACTCCGGCAGCGAGGCCAGCAACACCGCTGTGGGCACGGCCTTGAGTGTCTCAGTCAGGGCCTGGAGAAACGAGAGATTGGAATCGTAGGTGCCGCCACTGAAGGTTTTGCCGTCGTCAAACTGGCGGACATAGGCCACTAGTTCGTCCATCAGGATCACACAGGGCGCATATGCGGCCAGGAGCTGCGTCAACACCTCTTTGCCGGGGGAGGTGCCGCTGGTGTCAGCCTCCTTGATCCGCGCGTAGGCATCTTCCTTCCCGAGCTGCCACGCCAGCTCACCCCACAGGGTATGCACGGTGATCCGTCCACGCGTCTGTGGCATGTTTGGGGCCAGCATATGGCCATCCAGCACGACCACCTGTGCGCTGGGTACTGCCGTAATACGCGCGCGATCCAAAATTGGCAGGATGCCCGCGAGATCGCTCGCAGGTGCTTCCGCCGTGGCGAGGTGAGGCGGCTTCAATCGCTTCCCAGGAGATGAGTTCATTGTAGGCTCGTGCTTCCTCGGCCCAGCCCTGACGCTCACATAAGGTGTAGAGGCGGTAGGCAAGCTGGCGGATGGCTTCCGTGCGAGCGGGCATTTTGGCAAGCAGCGAGCCCGAAGCGGATTCGCCTCCACTCTGAAGGGCGCGGATCAGGTGGTGCAGGGCCTCCCACACTGGGGTGCGAGTGTCGCGTTCCAGTGACCAGTCGGTGGGGTATTCGGCGTAGCGTAAGAGACGCACAACCCCTCTGCCGGATGCGAGCACACCGGCCTCATCCACGCCGTTGACACTAGTACCCTTGGAGCGGGCCAATACGTCGGCTTCGCCGAACTTGCCTTCGCTCCAGGCATGGCTCTCAAACCAATGGAGGCAGAATTGGGTGTCTGCGTCGAAATCGTCCTCGGCAAGGAAGCGGTTGATGAGTTGCAGCGCCGTGCGTACACGCATCGGAGTACCATCGGCTTCAAGCACAACAGTGTACTTCGAGAAGATGGCCATGCCGGGGCCAATGATGGCTTGCGAAAGGTCGACCGGCGCCACTGGGGAATTGACGCCACCCCGAGTCATATCAAGAAGCGTCTCGGGTAGAATGGCGTTCAGTTCGCGGAGGAACTCGCGGGGCGAAACGGTGGCAGCGCCTGGATCGCGTTGACGGCAGACGAGGATTATGCTGGAGGCTAGAGCATTACTGCCGATGCATACCGAGCGTGCTTCACGTTCGGTATGCATCGGCCAAGTGCCAGAAATAGAAAACCCGGCTTTCAGTACTGCTTCGAGAAAGGTCTCCCAACCAGTCGACGCTGTGCCGCTATCTGATGAGTTGGACTGCTTGAAGGCATATTCCTTAAATGTTGCGCGAACAGCTCATCGAGATCCTCCTGAGGTGCATGCACATAGGCTTCTAAGGGATCAGGTATGGGCTAGAGCCGGGCGTAGCTCATCGTTGTACCGCTGCACGCCACCCATGCGGGTCAACTTCTGAAGGATACGCCGTTTGTCTTTGTGCTCAAGGCAGGCTTGGCGTGTTCGCGGTCTTTCGCCGAGGCTCTTGACCTCTGGAGGGACTCCAGGGGGTGCCATATGCAGCAAGATGTCGGCACAATACACCCAGTGGACCTGGGACATCACGGAGTCAAATCCACGCGTGGCCACCTCCTCAAAACCCAGGTGTGGCTTGACAGCTTTGTGAACACGCTCCACGGCCCAGCGCAGACGATACCCCAGGATGATCTGACGTGCCGTGGCTTTCATATCATTGCAGGCGAAGGACTTGCGGCGACCATCCGGTCGTTTTCTGGGTTCTGAGCATACCAATGGGACCTGGCCCACAGAGCGCAGATAACTAATCGTGTGTCGGATGCGCAACTCCATGCGCTGACCGTTCGCCCCATTCGTCATGACACGAAGGGTTTTCCACGGTACCCGGCGGTGATTGCGAAAGAACGTGGCCATGTGACACCACTGTCGGGACTTCGGAGTTGTCCGGTAGAGCGGTTCAGATTTGACACGACGGGATTGACTCAACGCCATCACGAAGTTCCCAGGTGTGTTTGCGATGGCATTCTCGATCTTTTGATCATCGTAGCCGCGGTCAGTTCATACGAGGACCTCACGCGGATCATGTGGACCAATATCGTCGTCCAGGGTTCCATGGTGGAGGGACTCCACCACGAGGTCATGCGCCGTTTGATCAGCACGATGATGATCCAGGCCATAGCGCTTGCGATAGTCGGGGATGGGACGAAGCGGAATCAGCCTGTCATGGAGGAGCAGGACGATATGCGTCCACTGATGACCGATGACAAATCCGTTGCCATGGTTGAACTTCTTGGCGTGTTCCGGATGCAAACTGGCACGAGACGGGAGCGTACTGTCAATGAGCAGCGCTATTTTCCAGGGGAGACCTTTCAAGGCGTGCAGCGGTTTGGAAAACTGCTGAGCTTGTTTCTTGGAGAGGCGATCGAGCGTCGAGATGACCACGTGGGCATGGGACTTCAACATCGTACAGCATTGGGATGTGTGGAGTCCCGAAACATGGGCGGCTTCTGCGAAGGAAGGTGTCGTCGTCACCAGCCATCAGGGAAAGAGTCAATAACCGGTGCAGACTCGCTGGCCAGACGTTGACGGACCGCGAGTACGACGGGCAGTCCAAGTGGGCAATAGGTGAGCCTGCATAGCGCCTCTCCTCCGGTTGTTACTCGACGTGGGGTATGGGAGTCGAAGTACGGTGGAGGGTCATCAGGCGAGATGTCCACGCGAATCGAAGGCGGGGGTCGTGAGAAGCGCGCGACCAGCAAAGCGCGAGACGATCAAGGGCGCAGTCTTCCTGGGATCCATAGTATCGGGAAGTTGGGGATAGGGAGACACAAGCGACCTATGGGAGGGCAGGCGACACGGGCATCACGCGGAGCTGCACGGAAAGATGGGAAAGACCTGAGCTCACCAACCGTCATCTCGACACTGCGGTGCTCGCAGGGCAGCCTCGCCTGAGAACCGATGGGGTGTTAAGGCCTCGCAGCGTCTCGACGAGGACTTTCTCCATGAGGCATACCGTCAGACGAGCCAGTCGAGCGCTCTGGGAAGCAACGGGGGCAACGGCCCAGCAGTATGCGCAGCACCTCAACGAGAACCGGCGCGACGTGCATGGGCGTCTGCGGAGCGGACGCGAGCAGGCGTCACCGGTGGAGCGAGTCTGGATCGAGAAGGATGATGGCGACAACACCGATGGTTCAGCGCGTATGAAGACATAGCGGGCGAGCGCATGGTGATGCGGCTGGAAGCGATCTACGAGCAGGACCTTCTGGACGGTTCGTTGATCGTTCGGCCAGGTCGAAGCAACCACGCAGTGCAACCTGTGGACGTATCGGCGCAGGTTAACGTGTGTCGGCTGCGCCATTGGCGAGGCGGATGGAAGGGGAGACGTCTGCCAACGCCATGCTGACCGAACCACCTGCGAGCGGACGCCCACGGCGTGGCGTGAGGTATGCCGGCGCTTTTCCTGTGTGGCCGATGACGGCTGCCTCGGAGCGTGAGCGGGGGACGTGCAGGGCGCAAACCGACAGTCGTCCACAAAGGTGGCCGTGCGGCCCACGTAGTGTGTCCGCGTGGGCTTGACCATTCATCCTGAGCGGACGGCGTTGATCGCGTGCGGGAAGCCCGAGGCCCGCCAGGCATCGGGCCGTGGGAATGGCACATTCGAGTGCCTCGGATTGACCCAGTATTGAGCCCCATCGCGCCGGGGTTGTGGGGGATCACACGCCGGACCGCCAGGAAGCGCCGGCGTCGCACGAAGACAGCGCGATGGCGCCGGTGGCGTACCAATCGTCACGCGCCCGTCAAGTACCAGTCTCAGAGGCGCTGCCTGCAGTGGCGGGGGCCCTTCCGATACGATGGTCTCCGCGGGAACTTCCGCCTGCTGGAGGACGTTCGTCGCCAGGCTGCGGGCACAGGATCGGACCAGCGGCCCCAGGGTGGTGATCAGGATCGGGTCACGGCGCGGGCTTGGGTCTGCGGGTGCATCGGTAACCTCCTCAGGATCCGATCTCGCTCTCTCACGCCAATCACGTCTGGCAGGATGCCCGAAGAACCAGATTTTTTTCAAGTCGGCCAACACCTTACCAGGGTTCACTGAGGTGGTACCTAATTTCATGGCTCCCAATGTTCACTCCAAATTCGCCCACAATCGACTGACCGCGACGGCGACGACGCGATCCTGTGCGGGTGCGTGATTGGAACGGACGCATGACGTGCCTGGGCTGTTACGAGGCGGATTTGCGGGGATAATAGCGTACGAGCTGCGCGAGCACGGCGGGAAGCTCATCGCACGGGACATCTTCCAGGATTCTCTCAGCGAGTCGGGCGCCTTTGCCTGATTTGCCGCCCACGAAAATGGTCACGGCATCGACCACCTTACCGCCTACTTTGGTCTTGGTGCCCTGCAGGCCGATGTCGGCCACATGATGGTTGCCGCAGCCGGCCGGGCACCCGGACCAGGCAATGGTAATGGGCTTGACCGCGCCGAGAGTTTGTTCAAGAGTGTGGGCAATCTCTAGGGCGCGCTTCTTGGTCTCGATGACGGCGAGGTTGCAGAACTCGATGCCGGTGCAACTCACCAACCCCTGCATAATCGGCGAGGGATCGTAGCGCAGTGCTTGCAGCAACGACTCATCGAGCAGCTCGCCCAGTTTATGGTCGGAGACATGCGGGATGATCACATTTTGACCAGGTGTCAGCCGCACCTCGCCCGTCCCGTAACGTTCGGCCAGCCGACACACCTCAAAGAGGTGTCCATCGGTGAGGCGGCCGACAGGCACGGAGAGCCCTACGTAATTGAGACCTTGCCCCGTTTGTCGGAAGATCCCCACATGGTCGGTGCTGCGATCGTGGCGCGCGTCGAGACCGGCTGGCGACAAGGGATGTCCTAGCGTACGCTCGACCTCTGCTCGGAACGTTTCAACCCCACATTTCTCTAACAAAAATGCCAGGCGCGCCTTGTTACGTGCCTCGCGTGGCCCGTGGTCGCGGAACACGAGCACAATTGCTCGGCACAATTCCGCAGCTTGCTCGGGCTCGACAAAGACATCCAGAGGGGAGGCGATGCGGTAGCCCCCCGAACCCAACTTACCACCGACCAGGACGTTGAAGCCTTTGACCTCGGTATCATTTGTAAGCTGTGTGGCCGGTACCAGCGTGAGGTCCTGGGTTTCGGCGTGGGTGCAGTTGTCGCGACAACCGGTGATGGTGACGTTGAATTTTCGGGGCAGGTTGGTAAAGGCCTTATCGCCCACGAACATCGCTGTGAATTGCCGTGCCACTGGGGAGGCATCGAACAGCTCTGTGGGCGACAGCCCGGCGACCGGGCAGCCAATAATGTTGCGAATGTTGTCCATACCGGTCTGGAGGCTGCTGAGGTCGACATCCCTGAGCCGAGACAGGATCGTGGGAATGTCCTCGATGCGGAGCCAGCGCAGCTGAATCTGTTGACGGGTCGTGATGTCAAGACGTCCGCGCCCGAATTCGGCGGCGATCGCCGCCAGAGTCCGTAGTTGGGTCACATCGGTCATGCCGTTGGTGATGCGCACCCGCATCATGAAAAACCCGGAGGTGTGCTTGCGGAAAAACAGGCCGCTCCACTTTAGCCGTTCCATGTCTGCTTCAGAGATGGATTCCCAGCCCTGCTGCGCAAATTCAGGGATATCCCTGACGATATCCAGGCCGTCTTTTTCCGCCTTGAGTGCCTCGATCTTGTTCATGGTCCACCCTCGAGTTTTTTCACCCGAACAGCAGCGGCCTTCAGTTCGGGCTGCTTGGAAACGGGGTCGCACGCGTTCAGCGTGAGGTTGTTGGCACACTTATAAAAGCCCATGCTCCGGCCCCAATGGAACGGCACGAAGCATATGCCCGAGGCGATTGTGGCGGTCACCCTGGCCTGGGCCACGAGCTTCCCCCGCCGGGAGGTCACCTCCACAAAATCTCCATCCTGCACCCCATAGCGTCGGGCATCCTGAGGGTGCAGCTCCACAAACGGCTCCCGGCAGCTCTTCAGGAGGTTTTCCACCTTGCCGGTGCGGGTCATGGTATGCCATTGGTTCTTGACTCGCCCCGTCGTCAGGACGAGTGGAAACTCTCGGCAGGGACGCTCGACCGGGTCAGCATGTTCCACCGCAATGAAGCGAGCGCGGCCGTTCGGCGTGGGAAAGCAGCGATCGGTATAGAGGCGGGGCGTGCCCGGGTGGTCCAACGCCGAGCATGGCCACTGCACGGGCCCCCTTTTTAGCCGTGCATACGTGACCCCGGTGATATCCATCGGTCGCCCCTTCGTCAACTGCTTGAACTCCTCGAAAACTTCTTCGGCGCACTCGAACGGGAAAGCCCCGTCTAATCCCAGCTCGCGGGCAAATTGGGTGATGATTTGCCAGTCGGGGAGCGCTTCGCCAGGTGGCGCCACCAGGCGAGGGAGGTAGGTCAAGGTGCGCTCGGAGTTGGTCATCACCCCTTCTTTTTCCGGCCATTGGGCAGCCGGCAACAGCACGTCGGCAAACCGCGTCGTGTCGGTCGGGTGGTAGGCATCCTGGACGATAACCAATTCTGCCTGGCGTAGGGCCTTTTCCACGAGGTCGAGCTCGGGCATGGAGACGGCAGGGTTGGTGCACATGATCCAGACGGCTTTGACCTTCCCCTGGGCCAGCGCGTGGAACAATTCCACCGCGGAATAACCGGGCCTGGCGGAAAGATGTTCCGGCGGGATACCCCAATGGGCTGCCACCTCGACCCGATGCTGCAGCTCCAGGACCGAGCGGTAACCTGGCAGCAAATGCGACAGCCCTCCGACTTCACGTCCTCCCATGGCATTGGGTTGTCCGGTGAGTGAGAACGGTCCGGCACCTGGCTTGCCGATCTGTCCGGTAGCCAGGTGCAGGTTGATGAGCGCATTGTTCTTGCTCACCCCAACCGTACTTTGGTTCATGCCCATGCTCCACAGGCTGATGACGGCTGGCGCACGGCCGAATAGATGTGCCGCTTTTCTAATGCGCGATGCCGGCAGTCCACAGATCTCCTGTACGGCTTCCGGTGTGTAGCGCGCGAGGAGCGTATGTAGTGCGTCCCATCCCTGTGTATGTGCAGCAATGAAAGCCGGATCGACAAGCCTCTCTTCGACCATCACCGCTAACATGGCATTCAGAAGGGCGATATCGGCTCCTGGGCGGATCGGCAGGTGGAGGTCGGCGATGTCCGCCACCTCTGTGTGCCGGGGATCGACGCAGATCACCTTCACCGCGTCGGGTGCCTGCTCTTTGCGGCGTTTGAGGCGCCGAAAGATAATCGGGTGGCACTCAGCCATATTGCTGCCGATAATCAAAAAGCAGTTGGCCAGGTCGATATCTGCGTAGGTCGTGGGCGGCCCGTCGGACCCTAGAGAGGTGTGATAACCCACGGCCGCGCTGGCCATACACAAGCGTGAGTTGGTGTCGAAGTTATTCGTCCCCAGAAACCCTTTGGCCAGCTTGTTAGCCACGTAGTAGTCTTCAGTCAAGAGTTGACCCGAGCCATAGAAGGCGACGGCATCCGGCCCATAGTCGGCGATGATGCTGCGGAACGCTTGCGCCACGGTCTGGAGTGCCACCGACCAAGGCACGCGACTCAGCGGTCGATCCCGGCGGGGGCGCAGATGTGGGTAGAGGAGTCGGTCGGGGGTGTTGAGGGCCCGAGGGAGCATAACCGCTTTGGCACAGACCTCCCCGAAGTTGGCGGGATGGTTTGGATCGCCTTTCACCCGCATAACTTCGCCTGCCTGGATCTGCACCAAGAGGCCGCAGCCCACCCCGCAATAGGGGCACTGCGTCCGTCCCCATGTTGGCATGGCTCAGGCCCTCATGACGGCACGCTCTTCCAGAAAGGCGATGAGATGGTCGCGCAATTGGTAATAATCGGGATGGTTGAGCACATCCACACGGGAACGCGGCCGGGGGAAGGGAATCGCCAGGATCTCGCCGATGGTGGCAGCCGGGCCGCTGGTCATCATGACAATACGGTCGGCGAGGAACAGGGCCTCATCGACATCGTGGGTGACCATCAGCACGGTCTTGCGATCCTCATCCCAGAGCCGCATCAACTCCTCCTGCAACTCCATGCGAGTGAGGGCGTCGAGGAGACTGAATGGCTCGTCCAGCAGCAACACCTTCGGCTCCAAGGCAAAGGCCCGACCGATGCCCACCCGCTGGCGCATTCCTGCCGACAGCTCGTTGGGATACCGATCGGCTACCTCCGCCAACCCCACCAGCGCGAGATAACGGTCCGCCAACTTGCGCCGCTCCGTGCGGCCGTGTCGGCCGTTGACCTGCTCCACCGCCAACTGCACGTTGCCGCGCGCCGTGAGCCAGGGGAGCAGCGCCGGGGACTGGAAGACGACGCCGCGATCGGTGCCGGGGCCGACCACTTCACGTCCTGCGAGGATCACGCCACCCTCCGTGGCGTCGTTCAAGCCCATGACGATCGACAGCACGGTCGACTTGCCACAGCCCGAGTGGCCGATGACGCAGACGAACTCTCCTTCGTGCACGTGCAGATCAAAATCCTTGACGATCACCGCCGGACCGTTTGGCGTCGCATAGGTCTTGCCCAACCGAGTCAACTCCAGGAAGCGCTCATTCATCAGCGCAGGCCCTCAGATGCTCGAGAGGATGCCAGTCCGGAGCTGCCCCTACCGTTACGAGATTTGATGAGAAACTCGGTGAGCTCACGTCTAACCCGCTGGTAGACCGGATCGAGACTGAGAAGTCGTCGAGAGCGAGGGTGAGGGATCGGCACGGGGATTTCTGGGCCCAGAGTCGCACCCGGCCCTGGTGTCAAGGGATAGATCCGCTGTGCAAGCCGGATGGCCTCCTCCACGTCGTTGGTAATCATCACCACAGTCTTCCGCTGCTCCATCCAAATGCGGGCGAGCTCATCCTGGAGCAGGCCGCGGGTGAGAGCATCGAGCGCACTGAAGGGCTCATCCAGCAAGAGTAGCTTCGGGTCCGTGGCCAGTCCGCGGGCCACGGCGACCCGCTGCCGCATGCCACCTGAGAGCTCGTGAGGCAGCTTGGTCATAGCCTCCTCGAGATGCACCAGACGCACCCATTGCTCGGTTCGCAGGCGTTTCTCATGGGGTGAGAGTCCGGCAGACACGGCGTCGACCGCCAGGTAGATGTTCTCGAACACCGTCAGCCAGGGCAGCAGCGAGTAATTTTGGAAGACGATGCCGCGATCGGGCCCCGGTCCCTGGATGGGCACCCCATCGAGCAAGAGCTCTCCTTCATCCGCTGTCATGAGGCCAGCGATCAGCGACAGCAGGGTCGTCTTCCCCGATCCGGAGTAGCCCACAATAGCGACGAACTCTCCGTGCTCCACGGCCAGGTCGATCCCCTGCAGTACCAGATAGCGGCCCTTGGGTGTTTGATAGCTCTTGCGTATATCCTGGAGCTGGAGAAGCGCCATGTGCCCCCTCTGTTAAACGGTGCGAAATCGCCGTTCCACCACTCCCATCAACCGGTCCAGAAGAAAGCCGATAAGGCCGATGGTGATGATCGACAGGAGAATGTGGGAATAGACGAGGCTGTTGTATTCCTGCCAAAGAAAACCACCGATGCCTGGCGCACCCGTCAGCATCTCGGAGGCCACGATGACGAGCCAGGCAATGCCAAGCGACAACCTCCAGCCGGTAAAGATGTAGGGCAGCGTGGCGGGTATAATGACCTTGCGGAGCATCTTGGCGCGAGACAGGCGCAGCACGCGCCCGACGTTCAGATAGTCCTGCGGGATACTGCGCACCCCCACGGCGGTGTTGATCACCGTCGGCCACATCGCACAAATGGCGATCGTGAACACCGCTGCCGGTTCCGACTGTCTGAAGATGACCAATCCCAGGGGAAGCCAGGCCAGCGGCGAGATCGGCCGTAACACCTGGATCACCGGATCGAAGGCATGATAGAACGACACCGAAAGGCCAAGCAGATAGCCCAGTAACGTCCCCACTAAGATGGCCACCAGAAACCCCTTGGCCACTCGCACGAGGCTCAGCACCGCGAAGCGGGCGATCCCCTGATTCATTTCCCCATCTTTGAAAAACGGTCGCAGAACGTAGTCTTCGATTCTTCCCAGGTTTTCAGCGGCGACGGCAGATCGGGGGCCACAGTGTGGCTCAGGAATGTCCAGATGAGGAGGACCAACCCAATCCCAACGAGGGGCAGGAGGTATTGCAATGGGTTGACAGGGCGGCTCATGTCGGCTCGCTCCTAGCTCAGGTTATGGACGGCAAACATCCGCGCGTATTGCTCAGGCTGAGCAGGGTCGAATTCGACGCCGTCGAAGAGGGTCTCCTTCTTCATGTCCTCAACGGGTGTCTCGACGCCCATCTCCTTGGCCATCTCGCGGAAAATGTCCGGCCGATGCACGCGGTTGACGAGGCCGGTGTAGTCCAGCTCTTCTTTCGCCATCCCCCAGCGTCGGAACTGGCTGAGCCACCAGATCCCGTGTGACTTCCAGGGAAAATTGGTTTGCGATCGAAGAAGGTCATGTAGAACGGATCCTGCTCTGACGGGCGTCCGTCGCCATAGTCGTATTGCCCCAGCAGGCGCCCTAGGATGACCTCCTTCTGTGTATTGATATATTGCGGGCGCGCCACCACCTCGGCCACGTGCGGTCGATTGTCCAGCTTGTCGATGTACTGACTGGCCTCCAGTACAGCCCGCAGCAGCGCCTGCACCGTCTTCGGATTGTTCGCGGCGAACTCCTCGGTCAAGCCAAACACTTTTTCCGGATGGTCGCGCCAGATCTGCTGCGTCGTGATGGCCGTGAAGCCGATGCCGTCGGCGATGGCCCGGGCATTCCAGGGCTCCCCGACGCAGAAGCCGTCCATCTTGCCGACCTTCATATTGGCCACCATTTGGGGTGGCGGGATGGTGATCAGGGTGACGTCTTTGTCCGGGTTGATTCCTCCAGCCCCGAGCCAATAGCGGGTCCACATCGCATGGGTCCCAGGTGGAAATGTCATCGCAAAAGTCATCGGCTTGCCGGCGCGCTTGGCCTCCTCGGCGAGAGGCTTGAGCGTCTGTGGCGTCCTGACCCCTTTGGCCAACAAATCCTTCGTGAGTGTGATCGCTTGGCCGTTACGGTTCAGGTAGAAGGGAATGATCATCGGCTTCACCGGGGACCCCAAGAGCCCCATGGTGGAAGCGTACGGCATGCCAAGGAGGAGATGTGTCGCCTGATTTTCGCCCAGGGTTAAGCGATCACGAATCACAGCCCAGGAGGCTTCCTTGGAGATGGTCGATTCGATCCCATATTTCTTGAAGAGCCCCAATTCGTGGGCCATGACGATGGAAGAACAGTCCGTGAGCGCGATGATACCAATACGCACCTTGGGAGTCTCCGGCCCATCCCCAGCATAGGCCCCTCCCACCCAACCGTGCGGCAGACCGGCCAGCAGAAGGGCTAGTGTTCCTGTCGCCGAGGTCGTCAGGAAATCCCTCCGCGTCTGCGGCAACTGCCATGGCCGCTGGGGTTGCCCTGAAGTTGTAACAGGAGGCTGCGTTAGTCGAGCGTCTTCTGGGTCGTATCTCTGCAGGTGCGTCTTCAGTGAGCGGCTCCGTTCAGAGGCAAGCGGCGCTGCGCTTGCATTGGTAACTGCCTATTACGGCGTTCTGGATGGCGACGACCTGCGCAAATCGCGCCACATCAGCGGGACTACTACGGGTAGCGTGGGTAGCAGTGTGATGCACAGTCAGTGCCAATATGCCCTGATGGCAACCCAACACGACTAAGTGTCTGTAACATCATGTCAATAATCAATCATTGTGAATGCAACACTTGCCCGCGCGTCCAAACATGCCACCTTGAACTGTTGTTCTAGCAACAATTGGTCAGCAGATTGCGTCTCTGACAACAGAGTCTAAGGGGTAGGCACTGCATAGATGGGGACTCAAGCGGACCATCCGTTTCGAACATCTTTTTTGTAGAGACCGTAACAGAGCGTCTGAGCCGTGGCGTTACCGGCATGGGCATGCACGAGGACCTCCTGATCGATAGTCTTCGTGACGCCATGGCGATGGCTCTCATTGTTGGATGACCAGGTGTGGGAGATAGTCTGCCCCCTGCCCTGACCACACAGCCACCGCCAGCGGTGTCAGGTGCACACGGCCCAGCCAACATGCGTTGGATGCTACGGATCCAGCAACACTTCTTGCGCATGCATGGTGTCGAGATACTCGCGTACGGACTGAATCTTGCTGTCGCGGATCTCAAACAGGAAGTGATACAGGTTGTTGTAGATTTTGCCGCTGGCCGTTTCCCCATACGATTCGGCTTCTACTGCCACCCGGTCGCCCTCGGCCGTGAGGCCCTTCGGGGTCACGCGCAGCCCCTTGGGCATCGCCGCACCGATCCCGTTGAGCAGCTCCGCAAACTGCGTCTTGGTCTTGCTTCCAGCCAGCGCAAACTTGTCTGGCTTGCCCGCAACCCACCAGGTGGCGCTGTCACCCATCAGCGCCAAGGCGGCATCAACCTTGCCACCTGAGAGGTTTTCAAAGAAGCTCAGGACCACATGCTTGTTCGTCTCTGCACTCATCGAATCTCTCCTTTGCGCGGACCGCTTCACGGCACGCGGTTAGGGTGTACCTCTTCTCTGTAGCGTCCACCTTGACTGTGCTATCCATGCTAGTCCGAGACTACCACAAGTCGTCAGGGCACAGGTCGTGAACGTGCTGGGAGGTAGTGCGCCGGGATACAGGGTCAGTACACGATCTCCAACCTCGCGGCCGGATCGGCAGGGTGCCGTTTGTCGTGCTGTGCCCCTGGTGGGGTCGAGGGCAAGCGGGTCTGCTGAATGAGCTTGAGGGCTCCCTGAACCACGCGGGCACGAATGGCCGGGATTGACAGGACGCGGACCTTCTGCCCTCCGTCCTTTGGGATCGCCTGCCGCCGATTCCACCTAGGGAGACACGTGTACGTGACCAGTCCGTCCCAAATCTGCTGCAGGAACGCTTCCACGCCGCTGGCCTCAAAGGCCTCGAATGTCACCCCAGCAATGCCCGGGGCAGGCGCGCGGCCTCGCTTGACATGCAAGGGAGGTCTCCGTACAATTGAACCGGTCTAGCGTTATTTCCTGGCTGGTTGATTGATCTGGGCCAGATATCTAGAGCATACTAAGCAGACTCAGGCCATGGAGATGTTCATGAGAGTAGGTCGTGTCCCTTATCTCCACGCTGAGCCCTTCTACTTCGACATGGCGCGCCGCGGCATCGAGTTGTATGAGATGGTGCCTCGCGCCTTGGTCACTGCGGCCGAAGACGGGGACATCGATGCCGGACCAATGCCTCTGGCCGACTGCTTCCGTCTGGAAGATCGCTTTCAGCCTGTGGGCGGTTTTTGCGTCGCCAGCGTCAAGGAAGCGGGGAGCATCCTTCTCTTCTCCACCGTGCCCATTGCGGAGCTTGGTGGCGTTCACATCGGCGTCACCGATGAGGCCTCCAGTGCTCTTACGCTCCTACAAGTTCTGCTGCGGCTAAAGTACATAGTGGAGCCGAAGGCGTTTGTGTCTCTCGACGCCGCCTACGATGCCTTCCTCCTCATCGGCAATCAAGCCCTGCGCCAGCGCATGGGCACACCAGGTTTTCGCTACACCTACGACTTGGGAGCCGAATGGCATGCATGGACAGGCTTGCCTTGGGTCTTCTGCCGTTGGATGGTGCGGAAGGACATCGCGCCCAAGGACAGGGCTCTGCTCGAGGATACGCTATATGTGGGCCTCGAAGAGGGGGTGAACGCCCTGTATGCTATAGCTGATCCGCGAGAGGATCTACTCATGCTGCCGCGCGACATTGTCACGTATATTCAAGGGTTGAGGTACCATATTGGACACGCTGAACAGCGGGCCGTCGAGCAGTTTCGTCACCATCTGGATCAGCTCCATCCCTAATGAACTCCATGAATGATGACAGCTCCCCCTGTCCATCACTATGGAAGCTTTGACCGTTGAGCACATCAGCCGCAATTCCGGTGGGATTCGAGCCCTGGATGATGTCAGCCTGCACGCCAGCGCTGGTGAGATCCTGGCCATCATTGGCCCAAACGGGGCAGGCCAAGACTACGCTGATCAACGGCATCAGAGGGGGGTATCATCCCGACCGTGGACGCATCCTGGTCGAGAACCGCGACATCACCTACTTGAAATCTCACAAGATTGCCCGCCTGGGTATTGCCCGCACCTTCGGGTTGCAAGTTGCTCGCGAATTACCTATGATGGGCTTATCGCCATCGCAGAACGAACGTGGCATCTGGAGGGGATCTATTGGGACATGGGCAAGCGAAAAAAGGTTGTTGACGCCAAACTCAGACGGAGATTTCAAGATTCCTTGCTCACCTGGTATGCAGCGAATAAGCGTGCCCTCCCATGGCGCAATACCTCCGACCCCTATAACATTCTCGTGTCCGAGATCATGTTACAGCAGACTCAAGTCGATCGTGTCATCCCCAAATATGAAGAGTTCCTGCAAAAATATCCTACCCTCGAAGCGCTGGCCAGTGCACCGGTCGACGAGGTACGACAGACCTGGTATCCATTGGGCTATAATATCCGGCCGTTGCGCTTACACAGTATCGCCCGAGAGGCAGTTGAGAAATACGGCGGCAAGATTCCCGATGATCCTGAGGCCTTGCAAAGTTTGAAAGGCATCGGGCGTTATACGGCTGGAGCCGTATTGAGCTTTGCCTTCGGTCGCGAGGCCCCGATCCTTGACACCAATGTTCGCAGGGTGCTGCACCGGGTTTTCTTCGGTGAGGGAGATGCCAAACGCTACAGCCTCCAGAAGGATCTCTGGGAGCTGTCCGAGGCGCTCATTCCGTCTGGGAAGGTGTATGATTTTAATCAAGCGTTGATGGATTTCGGGGCGACCGTATGCACGGCACGGAAGCCGCTGTGCCTCCTCTGCCCCATGCAGGACTTCTGTAAGGCCTTCCCCTGCTCGCCCTAGGCCCATGAACCCCGAAAATCTACCACCTGGACATTCAACCGGTCTCTTGTTATGCTGAAGTCGTTGAAGTCCACGTAGTTCATTCCTTTTTTCGCTTCACGACCGTAAAGCCTACAACCTATATGGGCTGAAGACCTGGGGGAGGTTTTCCTAGGAAGCACAGATGAGGCGATCCGACCTTCGTTGCTTGAGGGGCGCCAATCTTTTGTGTGCTGAAGGGTTGAGCGTATGGCCATAAACCAAGGCGTGAAAGCAAAGCGCGAGGACATCCTTCGTATTGCGGCAAGATATGGGGCGCGTAATGTGCGTCTATTTGGCTCGCGAGCGAGAGGGGACGCCTGATCGGACTCTGATGTAGATTTTCTTGTGGATATGCCTTCTGGGTGCAGCCTCCTCGATGTTGGCCGGCTGATGATGGATCTTCAGGACGTCCTGGGGTGCAAAGTAGATGTGGTAGAGCCGGAGGGATTGCACTAGTACATCCGAGATAGGGTACTCAAAGAAGCAGTCCCGCTGTGAAAGACGATCGGCTTTAATGGAGCGGCTATCATATGAGCTGGTGACCTCACTCAGGAAGAAATCGGCGTTCTTGCTCCATACGTGACCAACATCGATCGGCCAATCTACGCCCTGAAAAATTTGCCCGAAGAAGTCGTGGCCGTGTTGTTCGCATACTATAGCCGGAGTCGGGAGAGCTTGCGGAGCAATTTGTTGAAGCTCGTTCAGGAACGTGACGTCGACCTTGATACACAGCTCAGGCGATCTTCGCTCGAGGCAGGAGATCTTACCACAGCCCAGGAGAAAGCCCGGCAATTTCATGAGAAATGGGTCGTGGGCTACGGGCACGCCTCGGTAGCAGAGCATGCTGTGGTGCATCTGGCCATCGAGGATGTGTCGATCATCGCGACCAAGATCATCGAGGATACCCGCCTGGCTTCGTATACGGAGAAATCGACGCGGTACGTCCTCTTCGATGGTGAGAAGTTCTGCCGCGTCCCGCGCCTCATGCAGTCGCCGCAGGCGACGCTCTACGAGAACACCGTGCGGTTGCTGCTCAACACCTATGTCGCGCTGGTCCCACAGGTGGTCGATTGCATCAAGTCGCGTGTGCCGCGGCGGTCCACTCAGGGCGAACGTGTCTATGAGATGGCCTGTCATGCGAAGGCCTACGACCTGTTGCGTTACTTGCTTCCAGCCGCGACATTGACCAACCTGGGCTTGACCATCAATGCCCGCGCGCTTAGAACATCTGCTGACCAAGCTCTTGTCAGACCCACTCGAAGAAGTGCGCGAGATCGGCATAGCGATGAAGCGTGAGGCGGAGAAGGTGGTGCCGACGTTGCTCAAGTATGCCAGTCACAATGCCTATCTGGCAGAAACCGATCAGGCCATGCGACAACTCGGCCAGGAGGTGTTGACCGGGAGTACCGCCATGGAAACGCCGGCCGTGACATTAGTGCGTTTCCCTGTGGATGCGGAGGACCAGCTCGCGGCAGCAATTCTTTATGGGTATACAGGGGAGGCCTGGCTGCAGATCGTCGAACATATTGGCAAACTCAGCCCCGACACCCGGGCACGGATCATCGACGAATATCTACGCCGACGGGGACCCCATGACCAGCCTCTGCGGGCTTTAGAGCATTTGTACTATACCTTCGATATCGTGCTGGACTACGGCGCCTACCGCGATATCCAGCGGCATCGCATGGCCACGCAAACGCGTCAGTTGCTGTCGACACGTTATGGATACAGCATTCCGGATGATCTCCTCGATTATGGTCTCGGCCAGGCCTTTCAGACGTGCATGGAACAGGCAGCCGATGCATACAACCGTCTCGCCGAGGCATATCCCCTGGAAGCCCAATATGTGTTGCCTCTGGCCTACCGCATGCGTGTGCTGTTTACCTGGAATCTGCGCGAGCTCTGTCACTTCATCCAGCTCCGTTCGGCCAAGCAAGGGCATTTTTCCTATCGACGCATTGCACAACAGGTGTATGCTGAGATCGAACGGGTGCATCCCGCTCTAGCAGCGTTATATCCGTGTTGACCAAGCAGATTACCAACTCGGCAGGCTCTGAGGCGACCCTTCAACGGTCGATGAGCAGCAACAGAGCTAATCCCACTCGGGCGGGCAGTAGACGATGATCTGTCCGCGCTTCACCGCCACAGGGATGACATCGAGGTATTCGCCGGGGCAGGGGCCATCAATGCACAGGCCGGTATTGGGCTCGTATGTGGCTCCATGGATGAGACAAATGAGATGGCGTTTATCACGGGTGAAAAACTCGTTGTCGACACAATCGAACGGGATCGGGATGTGGCAACAACGGTTGCTATAGGCGTAAAATCTTCCCTGGAAGTTGATCACAAAACCGTCGATCTTCGTGTCGCCGCAGGTCAGCTGAAATTTGCGGGAGGTCCCCTGGGGGATGTCGCTCGCTTGGGCAACGACTAATCCATCCTGCATGCAGCCGTCACCATGCATCGGTTGTCCTGTGCCTCCGTCACTCGGTGCTCTACACGATACTCTAGCGGAATTTGCGCCTAACATAAGATATTACTTGAACCTTTGTAAAGAGGATTATGACTCATGTCTACAGCACTCCCCTTCCATCCATGAGCATCATCCCTCACTTCGGATGATGCTCGACTTCGCCGTCGATGCTGCCTGGCAAGCCGGGAAGATAACTTTGGAGTATTTTCAGACCGGTACTGCTGTTGAGCAAAAGGCCGATGCGTCGCCGGTCACCCTGGCTGACCGGCGTGCAGAAGCAGAAACTGCGCGAATGCATTCAACGCGCCTTTCCGGATCATGGTATCCTGGGCGAGGAATTCGGTGAGGTTGCCGGGACGTACCCCTTATCGTTGGGTGCTCGACCCGCTCGACGGCACGCGTTCATTCATTCAAGGTGTGCCGATGTACGGTGTCATGATGGGTCTGGAACACCAGGGCCAACCGGTTCTCGGCGTCGTCCATCTTCCCGCGCTTGGAGAGACCGTGTATGCTGCCAGGGGAGATGGCTGTTACTGGAACGGCAGGCGTGCTCATGTTTCAACGATTTCCCAATTGGGGGAAGCTGTGGTCTTGGCCACCAGTGTGCGATCGCTGTATGAAGAAGGGCGAGGACCTGTATTTGAAAGCTTGCAGGGACAGACACGCTTGCAGCGCACTTGGGGGGATTGTTACGGCCATATCCTGGTGGCCACGGGGCGCGCCGAGGTCATGCTCGATCCCATCTTGCAAATCTGGGATTGCGCCGCCTTGCGACCGATCCTGGAGGAAGCGGGGGGAACGTTCACGGACTGGCATGGCACACCAACCCACACCGGGGGCAATGGCCTGTCGACCAATGGACTTCTCTTTGAGGCAGTGATGGAGATCATTCGGTCAAATCCATAAACGACTGAAAATACACCATCTTCGCAGTTATCAAGTCCCCGTGAGGCTTTGATCGGAGACCAGGAAGGAATGGCAAAGATGGCGCAGAATCATCTGCGGCTTGAACGGTTGGAGACGCTTCTCAGCGAGTGTCAGAATGAGTGGGAACAATTGACGGTGCTGGAGGCATTTCTCGAGGAACAGTTGGATTTTCCCTTCAGAGCAGTCTGCGATGTCCATCCAGAGCAGGGATCGTACGCAATCGTCGCAGGCGATCGCGTCATGGTGTTTGGTCTGCTGGAGGCCGATAACCAGTGGGGAGTCATGGTGCGGGTGCGAAAGGGCAAACGTTTCTTTCGCTGTCCCCTGTTCCGATTACTTCCCAAGAATCTTACTGTCCTCCAGAAGGAGGCGGTGAACGATTATCGCGCCTGGTTCCGAACCGTGGGATTGCCGGAAATTGTTGAATTGGATGAATGATTGCCATTTCCCACGTCCATGACACGAGGGATGTGTTGCACCGGGGGTGGCCTGAGCTTGCAGGCAAAAAACAGCTCGAATCGAAGGCCATAGCGTTACGAAGCGGACGGGCACGATCGATTCCGGAGTCGTTGTTTTGCAGGGAACGGTAACGCAGCGCAAACCAGGAACGGACTGCACATGATCACTGTGGCTGCTGGTATTCTTCAACAGGATGGACGTATCCTGATCTGTCAGCGGAAGCACACTGGCGTGTTCCCGCTTCAATGGGAGTTTCCCGGGGGTAAAGTTGAACCCGGCGAGGATGCGCGGACCTGCGTCAAGCGGGAGCTTCAAGAGGAATTGGCTATCGAGGCAGACATCGGGCCGGAGATTTCTGCCTTTGAATATACCTACCCCAACGGCTTCCAGGTGAGCCTCGTGTTCTTTCGGGTCAGCGGCTACACCGGAGAGATGGCAAATCAAGCCTTTGAGCGGATCCTCTGGGTCGATCCCGGCGAGCTGCCGACCTACGATTTTTTAGAAGCCGACCGAGCTCTGGTGGCTCGTATCGCGCGCGGGGAACTGATGTAAAAGGTGTACCCGCCAGCCCTCGTGAGGCCACCCTGGGTGAGAGTGGGCGACAGATCCCCTGCAAACATGACCATGACTTCCTTTACATCAGTGGGGAATTCCGCCGGCTTACCTGCACCTCTCCGCAGGCCGTCGCCTGCTATTGGCCATGAGGCCGAAATTCTCGACGTCTAAGATCCGTGTTTGGGCTATTATGCTGAAAAATTTCCATATAAGCCGCCCCAACGGAAGATTAGATTGACATCTCGCGCAGGGCTGTTGGCAGGGTTATGTGGAAAAACTTCCATATACTCAAGCGTTGAACGAAACCGCTGCGCGGTAGTAGGCTAGTCTCACCCACCCCAGGTGCTGCCTTCCATGCTTTCGTCCCTCATGCGGAGCGGTCATGTATCTTGCTGATGCGTGTGAACGATTTGGACCCATGGGATTCACCACGAACAGGAGGATGGCCATGACTGCGCTCAGACGCCATATGCGCGAAGACCTGCAACTCCGGGGTTTGGCCCCCAAGACTCAGCAGTGCTCTCTGGAAGCCGTCAAACACCTGGCCCACTACTACCGGCGGGCTCCCGAGAGGTGGCAGACGTCTTCCGGTCCTATGCTCCCGCCGATCAGGAGCGGTTGGGCGCGGATTTCCTGCCCAGTCATCGCCGTGCGATGGATGATATTATCCACTGCCGGACCGCGGCCCAAGCGCTCATCAAACTCGCGATGGACCCGCATCATGTGGGCGGCCTGATGGGCGTCTTGTGTATCCTCCACACCCGGACCCGCACCCTGACCTCCCATCCGCATGTCCACTGCCTGGTGCCAGCTGGCGGGGTCTCCGCCAACCGAACCGAATGGCGGCCAGCGCGCACGTCGTCCCTCGTCCCCGTCCCTGCCCTCGCGAAGCGGTTTCGTGGCCTGTTGCTCGATCTGGTGCGCCAGGAACACCCTGACCTGATCAGTCCCGAGGTGGTCTGGACCAAGGGGGGGGTGGTCTCCGGCAAACCGGCTGGGCACGGCACGGAGAAAGGCCTAAACGACCTGGGCCGAGATATCCACCGCATCGCGCTGACCAACCCCCGTCTCCTCGCCATCGATAATGGCCAGGGGTGCTTTCGCTACCAGGACTCCCAGGACCAGCGTGGGAACACCTTGACGTTGCCCGCCCACGAGTTCATCCGGCGCTTTCTGCCGCATGTGTGGCCCCAAGGGTTCCACAAGGTTCGCTACTAGGGGCTGTGGAGTCCTGTCCATCGGCCCCTCCGGCACCCACGGCTGCTCTGCCTGGCGGGGCACCCCGCTGCCCCCCCTCCCAGCGCTCCTGAACCTACGCCGCAGGCAACCGAGGCCTGGGGCCCACCCCTCTGAGCGGGTCAACCCTGTCCATCTTGTGCTCAGGGCCTGCTGGTCGTCATGCGTTCCATTCCCCGACTCCAACGGGGGCCACCCTGCGCGCCCCAGTTGCCTCCCGGCATGCTCTCTTCTTACTGGTCACCACACGTCCTGCTGACGGGTCCAGGCCCCTGGTGTGCCCATCTCTGGTGAACCGTCCTGAGGCCAGCGGAGCAACCCCTCCGCACTGCTCCCCGTGCCCACCCAACCACCGAGGCTCCAGGCTTTCTCTCACCGCCGAGGACCGTAGCCCCTCGTCCAACACCCCCTCGAAAATGCTTCCCTGGCGGGTCAGACAGGATTACAATTCCCTATGAGATGCCGCGCGGTTCCGTTCAACAGCGTTTTTGTGGCGGCTGCGCGCCACAAAAACGCTCTGTCGTTCGATCCATAAGGGGCTACAGGGAGTCCACGTGAGCATGCAAATCATTGCGATGGGTGGCGGCGGGTTCATGATGGAGCCAGGCAACCCTCTCCTGGACGAGTACATTCTCGCACAAGTGCCCAGCCCATGCCCAAGAGTGCTATTTTTGCCCACCGCACAAGGTGACTCGCACGATGCCATCGCCCGCTTCTACAACGCATTTGAGCGTTTCCCTTGTGCGGCGACGATTCTTTCAGTCTTCCGGCCATGCGGGCGTCCTGATAACGTCGAAGCGACCATTCTTACGAGTGATGTCGTATACGTCGCCGGCGGAGCCACGCGTGCGATGCTCGCCGTGTGGCGAGAGTACGGTATAGACGTCGCTTTGCGGCACGCGTGGGAACGTGGGGTTGTGCTAGTTGGGCTGAGGACGGGCGCACTCTGTTGGTTTGAGGAGGGCACACGGACTCGACCCCAGGTGGTCTATCGAAGATGGATGGCCTGGGTTTTTTGAAGGGGAGTTTTTCCTGTCACTTTGATGGCGACCCCAAGCGACGCCCGTCCTACACGCAGCTTGTCATCGGCGGGCATATCAGGCCAGGTTCCGCGGTCGACGACGGAGTGGCTCTGCATTTCGTCGACGGCGAGCTATTCTGTACCGTTTCATCCCGCCCAAACGCCAGCGCTCGCTTCTTTTCAGTCGAGAGTGGGACTCTGCAAGGGGTGCCCTTGGCCATTAGGTATCTGAAGGCTGATGCGTGAGCCATCTGCTGCATGGACCTCAACACACACGGCAGCGGACGGGCGGGACAGCGGCGGTGCACACGTCCTTGGCACAGCCATCGGTGGGTGGTGGTTTCACCGCCTGCCGCTGAGCGTGGGGCATTCGGCAAAAATGCAATTCTTCATGGCTCCGATTCCAAAGCACAAGCAGGTTCTTGGCCTCGTGGCGTGGCTCATGGTGACCTTCATGGCTGCCGGCATCGGTAGCGCCGCGTCGATCAATGCTGAGTCGTTTTACATGCAGCTTGTGCGCCCGGCATGGGCTCCGCCACCGTCGATCTTTGGCCCTGTTTGGACGGCGCTGTTCGCGCTTATGGGTGTTGCCGCATGGTTGGTTTGGCGTATGGGAGGGTTTCGGGCGGCACGTATAGCCCTCAGCGTATTTCTCGTGCAGCTTGCGAGCAATGCGTTGTGGAGTTGGCTCTTTTTCGGCTGGCACCTCGGCGCCTTGGCATTCGCCGACATTGTGCTGCTGTGGGCGTTGATCGTGGCCACCATGATGACCTTCTGGCGCGTCAGACCACTGGCCGGGGCATTGCTCATGCCTTACCTGCTGTGGGTGAGCTTTGCCGCGGTGTTGAACTATAGGGTCTGGCAACTCAATCCTCAGCTGCTGGGTTTATGACACGGCGCCGTGTGCCTGTTTCGTGTGACAGGCGCGTCGCCATGTTGCCGAACAAGACGTTCCAGCCCGTGCACTCACACGCACGGCTGTGTGGAGCCGTCGTTAGGCGACCAGGGAACCACCATGGAGCGCCGCATTGTTGGCTTCTATCAGGACGATGAGCAGCACTGGGTGGCTGAGCTTGAGTGCGGCCATACCCAACATGTCCGGCATCATCCACCCTGGAGCAACCGGCCTTGGGTCATCACCGCAGATGGCAGGTCCAAAGCCATCGGCCGCGTGCTGTCTTGTGTCAAATGCGACGCAGGTGCTCCGCCAGATCGCCACGCATAGTAGCCACGTGTTCCTGTGCTGATGAGAAATGGGCTGACCGCCCTGGCGTGTTTCGCTGCCCTCCTCGTCATGGGCATAGCGGCGTTGGTCATGGTGATCGTGCTGGCTGGGCCGTATGCCGACATGCTTCCGCTGTTACTCCATGTCATGGCAGCCATCGCCGGCTGGCGGGCATAGTCTTGCCGGTGCGAGTGGCGAGAGGAGTGTGGAAACGTGTCAAGAGCAGACGTGTCGCCTCACAACAGGCTCCAGCCGAGGCTCACGCTGCTGGCGCGTTTCTCACATCGAACAATTACAGCCGCGGCGTGAGCGCGGCTGAACCTGAGCGTCCTGTGGCTTTGTAATGGGGACTACCTTCCAAGCAAGGCAGAGAGTAGAATGAGAGGCGACGGGAGAAGCGGAGGGTTCCGATGACATTCACGGTGGAAATCGAGCAGGAAGATGACGGCCGCTGGATCGCCGAAGTCCTTGAACTGCCTGGCGTACTGACGTATGGCCAGAGTTCTGAGGAAGCGACGGCCAAGGTCCAAGCGTTGGCGCTCCGTGTCGTGGCGGACCGTCTCGAACATGGCGAGGCTGGCCCAGACCTGTTAAGTATTTCCTTCGCCGCCGCATGAGCACCTGGTCCAGCACGAGCGCGAGACGAGTCCTTGCGGCTCTGCTGCGTGTGGGCTGGTGCATCAAACGGCAAGATGGGTCCCACCGTGTCCTCTCTCGCCCTGGATGGCCTGACGTCGTCTTTGCCTTCCACGACGCTGAAGCGATCGGTCCTCGCATGCTCGCCAGGATCGCCAAGCGTACAGGACTTCAACCCCAAGACTTGTAGCGCCGGAGCTACCACCATCACGACCTCACCATAGGATGAACCTGACGGGTATTCCGCTGCGCTCCATACCAGCAGGTTATCCTCAGCGTTGAACAGACGCTCTCGGTCGACCGGGTGCTGGATGAAGACTTCTGGACGGAGGCGTGATCCATGCCATCAGAACAGCAGTGGCTCATGGGAGGATTGAACCGATGCGCTGGTGGATCGGTGTGTGTCTAGGCCTCGTGTTGTGCACCGCGAGTATGAGTTATCCGGATGACCGGCGTGGCTCGCCGTTCCCAGCTGATGAGCATTGGGAGGGCTCTCGCACGTGGAAGCCTGACCGTGATCGGCGCTGGCGTGGGCAACCGCTCCCCGATCGCTTCACCATCGATAAGCCAGGGAAGTGTGAAGTGATCTGTCAGCGCATTGGGCGCGAGTATAAGTGTAAGGAATATCGCTGCTAAAGGTCCATGAGGTCATCGCTTCATCGAAGCTGATACACGATGTGCTCCATCCGGCCGGTAACTTGACCCACGGAGAGGTCTGTCAGATTCTAAAGGGTCGGCAGATGTGTCGGACGTGTCATGTCACCGAATGTGGCAGATTAACCTCGATACCGATGGCCAGGCGGAGGAAATATGAGCGATGGCGAGGCGAGCATCCAGAACTACGCCCGGGCCTCCAAGGGGTGGACTTCAACAGGGCAGATGTCTACCCAGTAACCTCCGCGGGGTCAACCGCTCCTGGGCAGACATTGACGAGGCGAACCTCCACAGGGCGACCCTTTCCAGGGCAGACTTCTCTGGAACATCCCTTAGCGGAGCGAATCTTTCTATGGCAAACCTCTCTGGAGCATCCTTTGAGGAAGCGAACCTGTCCAAGGCGAACCTCTTCAAAGCAATCCTCGTCGGGGGCGGCTCCACAGGGCGGACCTCACTGAGGCAATCCTCTTCAAGGCAGAGCTCTATCGGACAAACCTCACAGCGGCAACCCTTTCTGCAGCAATCCTCACGCGGGCTCAATTAGGATGGACTGTATTCGGAGATGTTGACCTTAGCACGGTTGAAGGGCTTGCGAATCTATATCATCGCGGGCCATCGACCATCGGCATCGACACCCTCTATCGCTCGCACGGCAACATCCCCGAGGTCTTCCTTCGAGGGGCTGGCGTGTCCGACGACATGATCACCTATAGCAAGTCGCTCGTCGAGCAACCGTTCCAGTATCACTCCTGCTTCATCAGCTATTCCAGTCGGGATGACGCGCTAGCGCAACGCTTGCATGCTGACCTCCAGGACAACGGGGTCCGCTGCTGGTTTGCGCCGGAGGACTTGAAAATCGGGGACGAATTTCAGTCCCGTATCGATGAATCGATCCAGGTCTATGACCGACTTCTCCTCATCCTGTCTGAATATTCCATTAAAAGCCGATGGGTTCAAAAGGAAGTCGAAACCGCCTTTGCGAAAGAGGCTAAGGAGAACCGGGTGGTACTGTTCCCTATCCGGATTGACGAGGCGGTCATGCACAGTGCGGTGGGCTGGGCGGCAGACATCCGCAGGCAACGCCATATCGGAGATTTTCAGCAATGGAAGGACCACGATGCATACCAGCAGGCGTTTACCCGATTACTCCGTGACCTGAAGGCCGGTCTCTGACCAATGCCCGCATACGTCAGATTTGAAGGGATGGCCATGGCCGCTCACTCGGACTGCGAACTGCAGGACGAAGGCCTATCCTTGCAGACGATCGCCAATCGCTTAAATCACGAAGCGGTGCTGACGCTCAGCGACAAAGGGAAGTGGCAGAAAGGGACCATCGGCATCCTGCTGGCGCAGGGTGACGAGGTCCGATGAAGCATGAAGTCATCATGGCGCAGAGCCTGGGAGAGCCCGCATGACTCCTGCCTCACCGGTAAAACGGTCCAAGCGCACAGCGGCGCGGATTTTCGTTCTCCTGTTCGTCACCCTAATGGTGGGGTTTTACTTCACCGGCGGCCCTGATGTCGTCGGCCTCGGGAGCGTCTGGGGCCTCCTCATCATCCTAGCGGCTCTGGTGCTCATCGTCGCCCTTTGCTTCGTGAAATAACCGAGATGTGATCCCCCTTGACGGGTCCATGCTAAAGCGCTGCCGACGCTCAGCGGCAGCGGGCAGTGGTATGCAGGGAGGATTAGCATCTGCTCGCCTCGATTGGCTCAACCGAACGGACGAGGCGTTGGAGGAGTTGCGCAGGCTCGGGGAATTGCTCCAGGAGGAACGGGATGAGACTTATGTGTATGTGTGTACGCTCTGCGGCCAGGTCACGGACCCGACGCCGCTCTTCTAACCCGCGCCAGTACAAGCCGGGGCCGGGCCAGGTCATATCACGAGCGTGCTGGTGCAAGACGTCCTGGCACGGTGGCTAGTGGAGGAGGTGTGAGTCATGATTCAGCCACCCCTTGGGCTGCTGACGCATCTTGTCGCGTTGCGCTCAGCCCTTGATGAACAATGGGCCGCTCGGGCAACCGAACCAGTGGTTCATCTAAACTCACCGACCCATGTGCAGCTTGAACTACTCCCATATGCGGTGTCCGAAATGTGGCATGCGTTCACGTCGTTCATCTGCGCCACACACCGTATAGCCGCAACACTGGGCGAGGATATGCCGATCCATCCGGAGTGCTTTGTTCTCTCAGATGCAGATCGAGACGTACTCGCCTACTCGATCGACGCATTCATGCATGCCGGTCGGCGCGCCCAGAATGCCGTCCTCCCCTATCTCTCAAGGGCATTCCGGCAATCCCTACCAGCGAGCCTCTCAGACGTCTTCACCAAACAAGGTCACACGGACCTGCGCACGTATCCCGTGTTAGACATCTTTGCGCCGATGCTTGAATCATACTGGCAGGCCGACGGTCAGCGCCTTCGAGCCTATCGAGTCGTGATGGAACACCGGCCGCTCGTGGCACGTGAGGCCTTCCTCGCCCGGTTGGATGCCGGCACCGTGGTCCTGCATATGCTGCTGCCCAGCAACCCCGAGGCGGGGAGTCCGACAGCGCTGATCTATGGTCATCCACCGGTGCACGCACTCCTCTATATGGAGCAAGCGTTCATCGCGCTCGTGCGGTTTGCAGAGTCCATGACACGGCCGCTGCTGCCCATCCCTCTCCCGCCGAAGGCCTACATCATCGTGGCGAACCGCATGGCCCCCATCAGGACGCGCCACGTCTTTCATCCAATCCCCTCGATCGAGGACATCAGCGCACGGATCAAGCAGCTCGCCCAGGCATAGGCGCCTCACCCATGAGCCAAGGGGTGGGCGGGAGGAGAGGAGGACCAATGCCCCACGTACAATGCTATCGCTGGTCTCGATTGTGGCGCCGTCCTGCCCGCCTGGCTGCCGGTGGCGAACCAGCCCGGGAGGTACGATGCGCTGTACCACCTCAGCCAGCGCCACCCCGACCAGGTAAGGCCGTAGCTGGAGCGGATGCGGACCGAGGACATCGCCACGGTGGCGGCCGAGGCCTTCGAGTTAGTTAAGGAGGACGAGACGCGGTGAAGTCACGCGCGACCAAGAGACGCGAGGCATGGCAGCTGATCGCAGGGGTCGGTGGAGTGGTCGCAGGCCTGCTCATCCTAATATTGCTTGACCAAGGGGGCCTCAACTGCCGGGGTCGGCATTATGACTCGCTGATCACGGTCGCAGGGACCTTAAGCGGCGTGTTCATTGGCTCATGGCTGAGGCAACGCCAGCGACGCCAGGAGGATCGCCCCAACGCCGGCAGGTACTAGCAACGATGCTCTTGAGCGAACTCCACTCGCTGGAGAAGGCTCTCCGCGAGGTTTGTCAGCAATCGCCTGAGACAAGATCAATCGGGCATACTCAAACAGCTACGTACGATCAGGCTGGTATTCATCTCTTACTGTTCTCTCCAGATACCGTCCAAGCCCTTATAAGCTTCTATCAACAGGGACCGAAGGTGCAAGCGCTTGCACAGCGTTGGAGTGCCGACCGCCAGCTACTAGGCTCGCTGCACAATCAATTGTGGCAAAGCGGTATCGGCGCGTTGCAAGCCCTTCCACAGGTCACCAGGCGGTTACATGGTGATGAACAGGGACATTGGCCAGGGGAGGTCCCTCCCTCACAAGGGTAGGTTTTTTTTAGACGCGACACTGACCCTGGGTCATTTCTCCCTCGCCCACCGGGAGAGGGCGGGGGTGAGGGGTCTTGTGCGATGATAACATCAAGCCCTCACCCTAACCCTCTCCCAGAGGGCGAGGGGACGAAAACCCAACCCAGAAAGGAGGTCCTCCCTGTTACACTTGGCCATTTTTACGATGAATTGCCGCCACTGGTGTTTTCGAGCCTGTTCAACATCTTCTCAATAATAAGGAAATACAGGCCAATTGCATCATCGCGAGACTTGACTCAAGGAATCTCTCGCCGTTCTTCCATCACCTCCGGCATTTCTCCAACCAGCCAAATGATCTCTCCACGCCCCACCTCTGAGGGAGGACTTTGAAGGTATGAAGCTCATTTCTTTTCACCACTTCTGTCGCAGCAGACAGAATACGCTGTACTTCCTGGGCAAAATTTTCTCCGGAATCTCCACCGTCAACCCATGCCTGGAGCACGTCCGGTACACGCGCTTGGTATGATTCAAGCATTGCGAGCGCCCCCTTTCGGTCGCCCACATCGGCAATGGTCACGGACAAGGCCTGGGGGAACCCATTGGTGTCAACCGCCAGATGCCGTTTGATTCCAGCGACCTTCGTTCCCGCATCATATCCTGTTTCTGTCGTAGAATCAGTGTTTTTGACGCTCTGGGAGTCGATAATCATGAAACGGGTCGTACATTTTCTGCCATTTTTTGTACGTTCCGACTCGACCATTTTTTTAACGCTTTATCGCGTATTGATGGTTTGTCTTCCGCACCTGTTGTTTTCCCTATCGTAAAGTATTCGTGTACGGTTCTCCATTGTGGATATGCATGCGGAAGGGCTCTCCACTGACAGCCTGTTTTGAGCACATCGTTCAGCCCGTTCCAGACATCGTAGAGATCATCGGTTCGGGGATGCGTTCTTTTTCGCGCTGATTCCAGTATCGGTTTGATAGGCTCAAATTGTTCCCGGGTGATATCGCTTGGGTATGCTTTTGCTGTTTTCATTCATCCATCATACAGCGAAACGAAGATGTTGAACAGGCTCTTAGAGACCTATTGCGCCCAAGTATGGCGAGAATGCGCACGATTTGATTTCGACGGGATGCGGCTGGCCGTTGAGTCGCTGGATATTCAGGTCACCGCCAATGGTGGCGAGTGGCAACTGCAGGGTCGCATTCCTCTGGACGATGCAGGCGTTGTGACCCAAACGTCAGTAGATTATGGCCGCCTGCGTCGTTC
>CAVPRW010000020.1:0-133198 GCA_963707985.1 uncultured Nitrospinota bacterium
AGCTGTATGGCGCTGACGAAATGGCTCCCCTCTGGGCAGGTGCCCAGGAGGACGAGGCCAAGGAGGAGAGGGAATCCGCAGCGGGCGATGACGACCTGGTGCGCCGGTATCTTTCCGAAATGGGTGGCTTCGCTCGCCTCACACCGGCGGAGGAAGTTGCCTTAGCGAAGAGAATCGAACACGGCCGAGGCGGCAAACGCCAGCATCCGTCGAGCCGCCGACCATCCCTCCACAAACGTACCCAAGAGGCGGAGGAAGCGCAGGGAACACGCTGGACTGACCGACTTGACTCGGAGCAAGCTCGCGCGCATATGATTGGCGCCAATTTGCGCCTCGTGGTCAGTATCGCCAAGCAGTTTTCCGGGCGTGGACTGATGCTTCTAGACCTCATCCAGGAGGGTAACCTCGGGCTTATGAAGGCGGTGGATCGCTTTGATTGGCGGCGGGGATGCCGCTTTGGGACATATGCAAGCTGGTGGATCAAGCAGTCGGTCAGCCGGGCCATCAGCGATCAAGGGCGGGTCCTACGGCTGCCTGCTCATATCGCGGACAGTATTAGTCGTGTGCAGCGCATGCGGCAAATGTGGCTGCAGCTGTATGGAGGAGAACCTACAGCATGCGAGCTGTCGAAGCTGGCGCAGGTGACAGAAGAACGCCTCGCACAGATCGATCAACTCACTGCCCCCTCGTTATCACTCGATTGGTTGCTCTCTGACGGAGAACGTACTGTGGGCGATCAACTGCCCGACGAAACCTATCTCCCGCGCATTGATGTCTTGATGGATCGCGAGCGCGACCATTTCTTACACCGCTCCCTGAGCGAATTGTCCGCGCGCGAACGTCGTGTACTATGTATGCACTTCGGCATCGGGCACCAACGGGAATACACCCTGGAAGAAATTGGTCGCAAATTTTGCTTGACTCGCGAACGTATCCGTCAAATCGAGGTCAAGGCGCTGAAGAAATTACGCCAGCCCGGTCAATGTCGTCTGCTAGAGGAATGTTCGGGCATGTCGCATCTACATCTCCATCATGACCCATGAGCAGCATGGAGTGAGTGCCCGCCTTCACTGGCTGCTGTGGCCCGTGTGATCCCCTCACCGCCTGCCGGAACCCCTACCACCGCACCGACTGACCCTGAGGGACAGATGCCTTTGCACCCACCTGATCGCTGGGCTGGGGTGCGACCATCATCCGCACGCCTTATCGATGCTTGAGTTTGACCTGCATGGAAATCATCTCCCCAGTGCTCTCTAGCATGGACAGGGGAGCCACGACATAGCTTGCCGGTTGTGGACTAGCACTATCGACCTCCAACAACAAATCTTTTGCCCCCTTGAGGTGGGCCAGTACAGCCAGGCGCGCCGTGTCCTCTGTCGACAATACCTGCAGATGCGGTGAGGGTGAAAGCGTAATCCCCGACAACGGCGTGGGGGAAAGCATTACCCAAATGCCCTCCTGGCCAAAATTGTCGTCGCATTGGATATAGGCATCAGGCGGGACTTCATAGCGTGTCCTAGCCCCGACAAAATTGTCCCCTGGGGAGACGGCCGGATGCGGAAAGAGAACCTGCAAACGACCTGTTGAGGCCATATTGATGACATAGAGGTAACCACTCCAGTTACTTTCGATGTTGAGCTGGACGCGATCGCCACGACGGAAGAGCCGGTCGGTGGTTACACGTGTGCGCTGCCCAGCACCGTCGATCAGCTCTACCCAGTAGGAAAAGCCTATATACCGTTCCCTCTGGGGTGTGGACGGGGTCCCGGCCTCGGTCTTCGAGCTGGCGGGCTGCAGCATCCGATGGGCAGGCACGGCGGCGTCAGGGGTTTCCACGACAACAGTTGGACCTTCACCACTGACGAAAATCGCCTTTGCCCCGCTGCTTTCTGCTCCTCCCAAATCGGCACGGAACAGGCCAGCAGCCACCATAACCCATATAAAACCTGGCGTGCTCATCCGCTGCCACCTCGTCAGCTGTGTCTTCAAATCCCTACTCATATGTCACCCTCCCCTGGTGTCACCGTTGCCCGAGTGTCCCCATCTGATAGAGAAGTTATGAAATAGATAATATAGATCATAAATAATATATTTACACGTTAAATGGTCTCTAAGATCTTTTCGAAGTAGATGTGATAGGACCGGGGAAACCTCCGCGGCAAGCTCTGCAAACCCCTGCTCATCGTTGGCATCTCCACTGATTTCTCATTTGATCTTCCATGTCGAACAACGTATACTCCTCCATTACTCATCGCGTTGGCCGGCCAACACAGGCACCATGCAAAGACTAGCACCACCCAGGGGTATTTCGGGGTTCGCCGATATTGAGGGCGAGACGGGGTGCCACTAAAGATTGAGGGTAACCAGTGATTCTCGATATGCATGTTCACACCACTGTCGGATCGTACGACAGCAACCTCTCGCCGCTCGACCTCATTCACCACGGCAAAGCCGCGGGCCTTGACGGTGTTGTGGTGACAGAGCATGATCGCGGCTGGGATCGTGACCTGGCCCGTCAACTCACCCGCGAGTATGAGTTTCTCATCTTGTGTGGCATGGAAGTGACCACCGACCTCGGTCATATCCTGGTGTATGGCTTGGAAGAGTATGTCTCCGGCATTCTCTATGCCGAAACCCTGCGTAAGGTTGTCGACAAGATCGATGCGGTCATGTTCGCAGCGCATCCCTACCGCAAGGCCTTTGTCAACACCAATGGCCGTTGGGATGCCCGCCGCCCACATTGACGGTTGGGGAGGCGGCGGATCGGACCATCGTGAGGTGCGTCGATGGCCTGGAGGTCTATAACGGGGCTACCGGTGATCGTGAAAACGCCATGGCCATGGCGGTGAGAGACCACGTCGGGTTACGCGGCATTGGCGGCAGTGACGCCCATTCTGAGCATGGCCTGGGGTGCTGTGCCACCGAGTTCGAACGACCCATCCGGAACGAACGCGAGTTGATCGAGGAGTTGCGAGCCGGTCGCTTCCGGGCCATTAATCGCTTGCAACAATCTCCAGGAGTTGGTCCCTAACCGCCCCAGGTTGCGGAGCATGGCTGTGATGACGGAGCGCACGATGGCACGAGAGCTGCCGGCTGAAGAATATCGGGTCGAGCATGAGCCTTTTTATCTGCCGGTCGGCGACGAAGTTGAGGTCTTTCGTGCCGCTTTTCTATGCCGACTTCCGGTACTGCTGAAAGGACCCACCGGTTGTGGCAAGACGCGCTTCGTGGAGTACATGGCGTATCAACTTGGCCTGACGCGCCAACACGCTTCGACAGGGGAAGAGTCAAGTGGCCACAATGGGCATCCAGGTGGGTTGCCATTGATCACCGTTTCCTGCCATGAAGATTTAACCGCTAGCGACTTGGTCGGGCGTTATCTTTTGCAGGGGGATGAGACGGTCTGGATCGATGGTCCCCTGACACGGGCCGCCCGCAACGGTGCCATGTGCTATCTCGATGAAATCGTCGAAGCGCGCAAAGACACGACGGTGCTAATTCACGCACTGACCGACCATCGACGGTTGCTCCCGATCGAAAAACGCGGCGAAGTGCTTGAGGCACATGAAAATTTCCAGCTAATTATCTCCTATAATCCTGGCTATCAAAGCGTCATCAAAGACCTCAAACACAGCACCCGGCAGCGTTTTGTGGCGATCGAATTCGACTATCCGCGGCGCGAGCTTGAAGCCGATATCATCGCCCATGAAAGCGGCGTCGAGCCGGACCTGGCGCTCGAACTGGCGCGCATTGGAGAAAAGGTCCGAAATTTACGCGATCACGGCCTGGAGGAGGGGGTCAGCACACGGTTGCTGATCTATACTGGCCAATTGGTAACCCAAGGGATTCCAGCCCATCGCGCCTGCCAGCTCGCCATCACGAAAGCCATCACCGATGACCTCGAAGCGCAACGAGCGGTGGATGAAATCATCTCGACGATCCTTCCCTAAGTGCCCTCGGGCCTCCGTTTCTGTGCAGGCCCCCCGGCGTGCTGGTCACCATCACCCCCGTGTGGCTTCCACATGACTCCCGATGCCGAGAACGTTTGGGCCCATCGTCTAGAAGCCATCTCGCACGTGTGCGGAAATGCCTTCCGCGCTGTCGTGCCCCACATGACACTCCTGCTTGATACCACAGCCTTTGACCGGTGGGTGGGGCAAGGGTTTGCCTTAGCCCAGACGACCTGGCGCGGTGGGGAGTGTGCCACATGGTATTTCAGACTCAGCCCGCAACTCCTCGCCCACCTCGATCTCGATGCCGTCGTCCAGCTTGTGGAATCGACGCTACGGGCCATGCACGTGTCTCCGCAGCTCGGCATCGAGCTGCTACGGGCAGCGGCACGCTTCGTCGAATGCCATCACCAAGTCAGCTTGCACGATTGGGTGGCCATGGGAGAACGTCTAGCACCAGTGGGGCGGAGTGGTCGATTGGCAGAGGCCTATTTTGAAGTCAGCCCGGAGGTGCTGTTGCTGACCGGGTTGAGTGAATTCCAGGAATGGACTGGACTCGTACAGACACTGGCCACGACCACGGAGGTGTTGGCGCTGGACTTCTTGCGTCAGAGTCCCGTACGCCTGGAGCACATTCCCCCGCAGGCTCGCCTCAAAGCCTTGCGTCTGGCTCAGACGATGGCCAGGCTTGCGCCCACGACAAGCATGGACGTGTTGAGAACCATGCCTAATGCTCTGCATGCAGTTGCTACTGTGCTGCATGATCGTCTCCTTGACCTGGCCCTTCGTGTCGCCGATGCCGCTCCACGCCATTTGGATCACCTGCTCAAAGCCATGCTCCGCCTGATGCAGGAGCTTCCCGAAGCGGAACAGGAAGTGATACTCGAGCAAAGCCTGAGGGTTGCACTGGTCGACGCCGAAGCCGGGACACTCTTGTGTGGACACTTACCCGCGGTGCTGGGCCAGTTGGTCGCGCAGGACGTCGAGGTGTGGGTCACTCAGGGCCTGGAGATATTGCGGGACAATCGGGACGGCGGCCTAGCCTATTTTGCCCAAGAGTCACAGGCCAGCCAAACCTCCCTTGCGGCGTTGGGACGCATCGCCTATTTATGGTCTGTGCAAGGCGTGTTGCGGCTCTATGCGTCTGCACTTGCTGGACGGTCCCTTAGCGTTCGCCCGCTGGCAGAACTTCCCCCGGTTCTTCGGAGTGGGCTGCGTCAGTTTCCCACTATGGATGGCGAGACCGTCTATCTCCCGGAGAGCGCCGATCGGTTTGGCTCCCGCCAGGAAAACTTCCAGCTGTTCCTGGTGATGACGGCCCACCAGGCGGGTTATCTGGAGTTCGCCACCTTTAGCTTCGAGCTGGATGTCATGGTCGGCTACCTTGGGACGACAGGCGCGGCACCACACCTGCCGGCCTGGCAAGAGCCTTTCGCTCCACCCGCTTCCCCACGTTCCGATTTCGAGCGCTTCTTTGCCGGCTTCGCGCGTCCAGCGGTGGCGCGAGATATTTTCTACTGTTTGGAAGACGGCCGAGTCGATTATCTTTTGCGCCAGACATATCGCGGCCTGGCACCGCATATTGAGCGTATCATTCGCGATGGTTTGTCGTCGCGCCCACCGTTGGCAGGATGTCCCCTGTGGGTCGCAGTCCTGGAAGTGCTGCTACACCTCTGCTGTACAGGGACGTTGGCGCTCACCATACCGTCCATGCTGGTACCACTGGCGCGCTTTCTCCGCGGGATGGCCGCTCGTGTACGGCACCCCAAGGCCACGGTCTATGATTCGGCGATAGCCACAATTGAGGTCTATCATCTCCTGGAACAGCTGCCGAACGTGCGTGTGACGTCCCTGGACGCTGCGGTCATGGATGGAGAGGTGGTGATGCTGGGTGAGGCGTGGTCGAAAGAGACTGCGGCCGAGGACTTCCAACAGATGTTGCCGCCGATTCCAGCAGGTGAGGAAGTATCGTATCAGAGCCCAGCCCCTTTGCCACACCAAGGCGAGCTCAAGCCCGACCTGGTCCAGCGTAAGCTGAAAGTCAAAGAGCTAAGCGATAAGCTCGACCAATTCGCCAAGACGGCCATGCCCATCTCCCCTGAATTGTTGCGCGAGCTGCTAGAGCAAGGAGTGGATATCGATATCCAGGGGACCATTGCACAGGAGCAGGATGACACCTCCGGCCTGTTTGTGTCAGACCTCGAAGATAAAGGCCTCAGCGAGCGTGTGGCGCCTCGGCCCACGCAGCCTAACGCCGACCCTGAGCGCATCCGCGAGCAGCTCCGCCAGGAGTTGAACCAGCTCGATGGTGCCGAGGTCGTCTATCGGTATGACGAATGGGACTATTTGATGCGCGACTACCGCGTGCAGTGGTGTGTGTTACGGGAGAAACCGGTGGATGGGGCGGAAGGGGGATTCGTCGCCGGTGTGCTGCACGAGGACGCAGCGTTGATCGGCCAGATGCGCAAGCAATTTCAGTTACTCAGACCAGAAATGTTTAAAAAGCTCAAACGCCGTGATCACGGGGAAGACATCGATATCGACGCCGCCATCGAAGGCTTTGTTGACCGACGTATCACCGGTGTTGCCCCCGAACGCGTCTATACCAAGCGCGATAAGCGAGACCGGGAAGTGTGCACCATCTTTCTCCTCGACCTCAGCGCTTCGACGGATGATCCCATTGAGAAGCCGGCACCAATCGCTGCCTCGTCAATCAGAGGTCAGCCGCCGCAGGCCCTTCGCGCGGCATCCTCCGGCCTGGCTGAAGACGAAAGCGTCTATGCCCCCCCCTTCACTGCCAACACGCACAAGCCCCAGGCCAAGCGCATTATCGACGTGGAAAAAGAGGCCCTGATCGTCATGGCTGAGGCGCTGGAGTCTATCGGGGATGAATATGCCATCTACGGGTTCTCGGGGTATGGCCGCGACAACGTCGAGTTCTTTGTCGTAAAGGATGTCGAGGAGCGTTATTCCGAGTCTGTCAAACACCGCATCGATGTGCTCAAACCCTATCGCAGCACGCGCATGGGACCGCCGATCCGACATGCGATTCAAAAGCTCAACCGGCAGCCGGCGCGCCTGAAGACCTTGATTCTCCTATCCGACGGCTATCCACAGGATTTTGACTACGGCAAGGATCGACGCGGTAAGGAATATGGCATTCAAGATACCAAGGTCGCACTGCAGGAGGCTCGCCGCAAAGGCATTCATACTTTTTGCATTACGGTCGACCGCGAGGGTAAGTCCTATCTTCCTGAGATGTGCGGCGTAGGGAAGTTTATCGTGATCGAGAATGTGGCGCAGTTGCCGCGGCTCTTGCCGAAAATCTATCGCGGTCTGACAACCTGAAAAACGGGACTTTACGGCGAGGACTGAGGACCACGTTGGGGAAGTACTAGGCTCAGACCTCATCGCTCTTGTATGGGAGAGGTGGATGACGGGACAAATCCCAGTGATTGGGCTCACCGGCGGCATCGGCACGGGGAAGAGCACCGTGACGCAAATGCTCGAAGAGTTGGGGATGGCGGTCATCGATGCCGACCAGATCGGCCATCAAATCTACCAACCCGATCTGCCGGCCTGGCATGAGATCGTCCACACCTTTGGACCAGAGGTCTTGAACGCTGACCGCACCATCAATCGGCAGGCCCTGGGAAAACTCGTCTTCGCCGACCCTGAGGCCTTGCGTACCCTCAATCGCATTGTCCATCCCAAAATGTTCGACCGCATGGTTGAGCTGATCGCGGCCATGCGCGCGCACGGCGCGATGAAAGCCATCGTGGTGGAGGCGGCAGTGTTGATCGAGGCCAACTGGATGGATCTGGTGGACCAGGTGTGGGTCGTGGTGGCATCAGAAGCGGTCGTGGTCGATCGACTGGCGAAACAGCGCCATCTCTCTCCCGAACAGGTCCGTACCCGCATCGCCGCCCAGCTCTCCAACGACGAACGCCTCAAGCATGCTGACGTCGTGATTCGCAACGACGGCTCGCTGGAAGAAGTTCGTCACGCCGTGCAACAGGCGTGGGATCAACTGGTAGGGACCTGAGAGCACTGACGCTGGGGGTCAGTTGCCCGCGTGACATAGCATAGCTGTCAAGTGGAACGAAATAAGAGAGTGTTCGTACAGCGATCGATGCGAATCTCGCCAGTCATTGGTCTGAAAGGTAAAACAGGAAAAATCCCGGCTGATACGGCGCTAGGCTGTCTCTCCATGAAAAGTCAACAGGTTGCAAAACTCCGGTCTATCGACCTGTGAACACTCTCCATCATTTTTTTGTCGGTACGGCTTTTGCGCTTGACCACAAGGGATATAGGGAGCCGAGCGCCTTTGTGGAGCATCACATGGGCATGCCATCCACAGCAGAGCGTGCGCTATTCCTCATATATGACACTGCTACAGGGAGAAACTGCTCATGAGCGAACAACCATCTTCGCACAGTGTCCACAGCGTGCGCGCAGGAGAGGCGTTGGCGGGCATCGCCAGGCAGCACAGCATCTCATTGCGAGAGCTGCTGGACGCTAATCCCGACATCACCAATCCTAACCTTATCCGCGTCGGACAACAACTCCGCATCCCCTCGGGTCCTGGTACGGCCACTGCTAGTGGTGAAGGCACACCGTTGGAGGTATATACTATAGAGTCAGGCGACACGCTGTCGGCGATTGCCTTGCAACGCCATATCACGCTGGACGCGCTGCTCAACGTCAATCCTCAGTTGACGAGCCCTAATGCGCTCCGTATCGGCCAGCAGATTTTTATCCCGCTGGGGCAGCCAGTAGCGCCACCTGAGCCCAATGTGACGAACGATGAGGGCGACCAGGAGGCACATGACCATTCGAACGCGATCCTTGTGACGTTTCAACCTACGGGGGCTTCGGACAAAACGGCGCGCCAGGATAGTCTGCCGCAGCGTGGGATCACAGGCGTGCGCGCCTCCGAGCTGATGGCCAAAACCGACCGCGACCGCGTGATGAAGCACAAAGGGAAGTTCGAGGTTGCGGCGCGCCGCTTTGGGCTGCCGCCCGCACTATTGGCGGCCATCGCCAGCCGTGAGAGTCGGGGCGGTGCAGCGCTCGACCAGCAGGGTGAGGGGGATCAGGGGCACGGTTTTGGCCTGATGCAGGTGGATAACCGCAATCCCTTCGCCGTAGTGCATGATGGCGGGCCCTTCGGTCAGCCGCACATCAACCAAGCCACCGAAATCCTCCATGACAAGCTCACAACGGTCAGGCGTCTCTTCCCGTCACTGCCTCCCACGCAGCACCTGCAAGCTGCAGTGTCACGCTATAATGGTGGCAGAGGGTTGCCGCCGCCCGACTCGGATAGCGGCACAACCGGTGGCGATTACATGAATGATGTGTGGGCACGCGCACGCTTCTATGCGCATACGGAGACCTGGGCTGACAGCATGTCTCCGCTTGCAATGCCTCAGGGGACTGCTCCGTCCACTCCTGTGACCGCGCCAATATCCTCAGTGCCAACACCGCCCACCTCACAGCCTGCCCCGGTCGGAACCGTCACCTTCGTGCCGGCCCCGTTGCTCGACATCGTGCACAATGGTGGCGCCGTGCTGGAGCGCGGTCAGCAGGGTGAGTCTGTGCGCCACGTGCAACGGCTGCTTGGTGTCGATGCTGACGCCAAGTTCGGTAAAGACACGGAGACCGCCGTCATCAACTTCCAACGCACTCATACCACTGAGGACAGGTCCGAGGCCGAAGGCACAGTCGGCCAGGTAACGCTCGTAGCCTTGGAGAGGGAGGCCGAGTCGACTATCAACGCCCTCACGATGATTGATCCGCGCCAGAAGACGGGTGATCTCCACCCCGAGTTCCGCCGCCTCCTTGGACTGATGGCTGCGGCGCTGACGAGGCGGGGCTTGCGCGCTACGATCTCCGAAGGGATGCGGACTTTTACCCACCAGGATGCAATCCACGCGCAGGGGCGTATGTCCCTGGCAGAGGTCAATAGACTGCGCACAGCCGCCGGGCTTGGCCCTATCCCGGAGAGCGAGAACGTTCAACGTACCGATAAGCGCGGGGGCTTCAGTAACCACAATTATGGCCTGGCGGTTGACTTGTATCCTGTCGTCAACGGGCGTCTATTCACCGACGTTCCTGAAGACCCACAACTCGCCGCGCGCTTTAAGGAGACGCAGCAGGCCATTGGTGAAGAGGCTGAGCGTGTCAATCTCACGTGGGGGGGGCGCTGGGTGAGGCTGCACGACACGCCACACGTGCAACTCTTTCCGCTGAATATATTAAGGCCCGAAGAGTGCAACCAAATCTTCCGCACGCATGGCGATGACATGGCCGCCGTCTGGGCGGAAGCGACCCACCTCCTCACGGAATTCGCCTGAAGTGCTTAGGATCAGCGAGCCAACGGGCCTCGTGCACGAGCGCCCGTTGGCATTGACAAGCTGTGACCTATCGACATTATCAATTGACAGGAAGGTGCGCGATTGCCTGAGTCCTGACCCATATACCGCGGTAGGGAGCTTGGTGATTTCCTGCCAGGTTTCGAACCGTTGCCGCATCCCGTCCCGGTAGGCCGAGGCAGAGAAGCGATGCCGTTGCGGGCGAAAGTGCTGGGCAATAGGACCATACGCGGCAAGGAACCGCTGAGCATGCCCTGGGAACTTGAACCCAGTGAAGGAGTGGCTTCTCGATGACCGCCGCTTCGCGCTGCAGCGCTGTGCTGACGGTCGCTTCGGCGCGCTGCACCGCGGCCTCCGAAGACACCACCCACCACCGTTGGGCCAGACCGTCGTGGCAGAACTCCACCCGTTGATAGCGCGTGGTGTCATCCAGTCGAGGCCATGCGTCCCATCTCTCCGCGTGCGTGATCACCGGAGAGACGCGGTTGAGCGTGTTCGGAATCCGCGTGATACAGCCGAGCGTGTGGAGATTGGCGGCATTCGCTTCGGTGTACCGTGTGGCATCCGCTCCCAAGTACCGCGGGGTGGGGGAGTGCTGAAAGGTTGCGATCAGCGCCGCAGCCCGCTCCCGGAACATCGCGGTATCGGAGCTGTTGCCATCCCAACTTTGGCTTACCAAGGGCACCCCACCGTCGTGCGAGACCACCAGTTCCAAGACGGCTTGTTTCACGTTGGGACGGTGGTCTTTGGCGTACCCATGGGTGATCCTCATGGCCTGCTCGTCGCTGTCGGGGACGTACTCGTCGCTCAGGGAAACGCTTGTCGTGTCGAGATGATTGCAGCGCAAGTCGATCCCTTCGTGGGCACAAACGGCCAGGACCAGCTCACTGCACAACAGATCACAGCCGTAGCCATCAACCTCATCGAGCCTGCGGCCGAGCGTAAAACTACACGTACATGATAAATGTCGGATTTAAATAAATGTTATAGATAAACTTGATGACTTCCATGTGGTGTGGAGTTAGACTGCAGCGAGCTGCAATGTTTACCAATTCCATTGGGGAGAGTGTTAAAAACTAGAAAGATCAGTAGAACACCACTCTTGAGAAATCAACGAGATGGAGAGGTGAATAGGGTTAATATCTCTCTGCAATTGAACACTCTCAGGAAGGCCCGCGCTACGGCGCAACAAGGTGCTGTCCCGGACAGGATAGGAGTACATCACATCCCAGGCACCTGCGCACGTGGTGGTTTTTGGCCGCGGAAGGACACTGGGCAGGGGATAGAACTCGAAGTAGTCCCGCTCATTAAACCGCACGCATGTGAAGGCTGTGACCTGTGGGGCGGTGCGGCGAATCGAGCTGGCTGATACTCTGTGCAGGGGTCAGTCGCATAGAACTGGTGAGGGGAAAAGGCCGTGCTGGGGAAGCACGGCCTGGAACAGCGAAGGATGTTCATGGTCCCTCTCATCTGAAGCCCACCTGCGTCGTAGTATACTAGCTGAGACCGTAGAGCATAGTCGCGACCGAGAGGGTATGCTGTTCAGCGACCATCTCGGGAGCAGCCTCTGCGCGGAATGGTGTCACAACTTCGCGCTTAGCGTCCCAGCAGGCGTTGAGCGAAGCAAGATTCGCTTCATGGCGTGCGGCCTTGTGAGCAGCCCACCATTCTCTAAGCTGCTGATACCATCCCTTTACGTCTCTCGTGCGGCGGACACCGATATGAGTTCCCCATACGGTAGTGTGTCCATTGGCGTGCATCGTGATCTCCTTGACTGCTTAAGTACGGCGATGTTCTCTTGTGTGCGGTCCCACTTACCAACCGCTTGAGAGATAATATCGTCCCTTATCATTCAAAAATCCAACGAATTATTATTATGAGAATCATGAATAATATTCATACAAGGGCCGTGTCTATTCCGCTAGTCCGTAGCGGAGGGTGTCGTAGCGGAAGAGGCGCACGATGCCAACTTTGCGGTCGAGACTCTGTATGACGTCTTGGGTCCGCTCGCGGCTGATGCACAGGGCCTCGGCCACCGTCCTACTTGACTGTGGGCTGTGGCGTAAGAGTCTGATCAGGTGCCGTTCCTCGTCCGTCAACTCACATACGTCTTGGGGATTGCCCATAGTGCTCTCCCTCGTGATAGGTGATGGTGCTCTGGGGCAGCATCGCGACCGGTTATGACAGGTTAGCGCAAAAGGCATGCCAGGGGGCGCTGGGATGGTCCCGAGGGCGGCAACCCCAGAGTCCGCCAAGGAAGCAGTGCCGTGGGAGCGCGCAGGCAGGCTGACCTACTGGGAGGAAAGCCATGGACGAGGTGAGCAGAATGTACCGACCGTGGTGCAATCTGCCGATGCAGACGACGACCGTGCCATGCTCAGGAAAGGAGCACCAAGGCTCTGCAGGTGGTCGGTCATCGACAAGAGACGTTCGCAGCGTGATGGATAAATGCAGAGTCTTATGATGTAGGAGAAATACTACGATCTCGGGAAAGAATAAGCGAGAGGCCCCAAGCATGGTATCCCTCCAGTGCCCATGGGGCAGGACAAATGGATACCAGCAAACCCACCTATGATGTCGCCTATACCTGTACCTGGACGGGATCGAATTCGAGTTTTTTCATCCGCATCTCCAAATTCTCCATTTTGCGCTTCTGCTCTTCTATGAGCAAATGTTCAATCTTGCCCAATCATGACTCGATGGCATCGAATCGCGTGTCGTTGTGGGCAACCCCCTTGCCGATCATGTCGGCTATCGTATCAACGACTTTCTCAACGGAGATCTCCACATCCTTCTTAGTTGCAGGTAATTTCCCAATAGTATTCATAGTTTTCGTTCTATGTATTGATAATAGTTATCCTTGACACATGGTTTCAATCTGATGAAGCCTCGACTCGACTGCCTCAAACTTCTGATTCATCTCTGAGTGCAACGCGACCACATCCTGCTTGCTGAGCGAGGTCTTGAAGCCTTCGTTGATTATCTCGGCAAGTGTTTCGATTGTCATTTTCTTTTGTGCCATATGTATTCAAGCATAACTGGATGGGGAGAGGTGTCAAGGAAGGGTGTGGATAGGGGAGAGGGGAACGATTTCCGTAAGTGATACCGAAGAGTGTATTGCTTTAGATTATCAATCCAGTATAATAGCGCTGATTTGCTACTCCTAGCTGCTGATGCGTGCGGTTTCTGGTGTGGTACCAACGTGCCGTCGACACTCCTGTGCAGAAGGATCACGGTCATGACCTCTGCCTATCGGCCTGTCCGGAGGCAGGGACCTCCGCCTGTGGGTTTGGCCATCCCTGAACCGCCCGTCTTCGTCCACCTGCCCCATGGGTTCTAGGGCCAAGCGGTGCCTATGGGCGCGTCCGATTTCCGTCAAAGCGCCAGGAGGGCCCTCATGCTGCGAGCGTGTTCCCCCCGGAACCTCGTACTGCTCCTCGTCTGTGCGGTATGCATGGTGACCGTATCTGCCCATAGCGGCGACAGCGGGCACGTCACCGCAGCGCAAGCCACGTGGCCCAGCTACGGGGCTGATCTCGGCAACTCCAAGTCTGTCCCTCTCGACCAGATCACGCCGGACAACGTCAAGCATCTGCGCATCGCCTGGCGCTGGAGTTCCATGGAGAACACGGTACTCGAGCACTACCTTGACCTCTGGACGATGGTCAACGAAGCAACCCCCTTGATGATTGATGGACGCCTGTATACCGGCACCTCACTATACCAGGTGGCAGCCATTGATGCGCGAACCGGGCAAACGCTTTGGGTCTATCATCCGGAGACCTACTGGCTGGGCTCGCCTCCGAATCTTGGCTTCTTGCATCGTGGCGTCGCCTATTGGGCCGATGGGGAGGATAAGCGCATTTTCATCGGCACAGGGGGGGCGTATCTCATCGCACTCGATGCCAATACCGGCAAGCCGATCCCCGCTTTTGGCGACCATGGCCGCATCGATTTGACACGAGGCCTGTGCCGTTCGGTGGATCGCACCCTCTATGGGGTCAGTTCCCCGCCGATCATCTGCCGCAACATCGTCATCGTGGGGGCGACGATTTCGGACTCTCCAAACACGACAGAGATGCCGCCGGCATCCTCTCGGCGGCGCCTCGCAGCCCGCGGAGCTGGTGGCCTTCAGTTTGCCATGAGGGCTATGGCTGTGACCTCACAGGCGCGGCCACTTCCAGTTGGTAGACGCTCTGGGGGTTGTTGATGCGACAGGAAAAAAGGTGGGCATAGTTACCGGCTTCTTCCCGACGGCTCCAGGGTTGGCGATCGCTTTTAAGGTAGCGAAGGACCAAAATACATTTCAGGATCATACCCATATTTACCTCGCAGGGAAGGGGCAGGGACACAGCAACACAGAGGCGATCACCAGTCCGCCAATACTCCCATAGGATACTTGGGTGTCGGTAGGAAAATGACTTGGTTTTCCGTCTCTGAAGGCAGATTTCATTGCGGCTCGCTGTTCCCACCGTTGCCGACGGCCTGCTGGTTGCTGCGCAGGAAGGGGGTGAGCAAATCGATCGGGAGGGGGAACAGGATAGTGGAATTGTTCTCCGTGGCCACTTCACTTAACGTCTGTAAGTACCGTAGTTGCAGGGCCTGGGGATGGACGGAGATGATCTGGGCCGCCTCGGCCAGCCGCGTGGCCGCTTGAAATTCACCCTCGGCATTGATGACTTTGGCCCGCCGCTCGCGTTCGGCCTCCGCTTGTCGTGCCATAGCACGTTGCATCTCCTGGGGCAAGTCGACATGCTTCACCTCGACCGTCGTAACCTTGATCCCCCAATTTTCCGTCTGTCGGTCCAGGATGGTCTGCAGCTCCCCATTGATCTTGTCGCGCGCCGAGAGCAACTCGTCCAGTTCTGCTTGCCCCAGTATGCTGCGCAGCGTCGTTTGCGCGAGCTGTGAGGTCGCATACAGATAGTCTTCCACATTGATCACCGCATCCTCTGGCTTAATGACGCGGAAGTATACCACGGCACTCACCTTCACGGAGACGTTGTCGCGCGTGATGACATCCTGAGGCGGCACGTCCATGGTCACCAGGCGCAGGGCCACACGGCGCATCTGTTCTATGAAGGGGATGAGGAGCGTCAACCCCGGTCCCCCGGTGCGCACGTAGCGACCGAGCCGGAAGATCACCCCGCGCTCGTACTCCATGAGGATTTTCACGATGCTGGTGAGGATGAAGAACAAGACAACGATCAGGACTACCAGGCCGACGGCGATGTTCATGTGCTTACCTCACTTTCTGTTTAACGAGCAAGGTCATGCCATCTAACTGCATAACCTCAACCTCGACACCCTCTGCGATAGGTTCCTCGCTGCGGGCATTCCAGCGTTCTCCCAACACGAACACCTTACCTTGCTTCTGATCAATCTGGGTGATGGCCACTCCTGCCTTCTGCACTATGCCCTCGCGTCCGCTGTAAGGGCGCTGACCAAGGGTCCTGAGTACAGCGCCGACCAGGAAGACGAAAAACGCGGCGACCAGGAGCGTCGAGGGCACGACCACCCAGAGAGAAAGCCCAGGTAACGGCGGGGGTGCATCGAACAACATTAGCGAGCCCAGGATCATGGCGATGATACCACCGATGGTCAGTGCTCCATAGCTTGTCACCTTGATCTCGGCGATGAATAGGATGATCGCCAGCACGATCAGTGCCAGACCCGCATAGTTCACCGGGAGTAATTGTAGCGCATACAGACCCAGCAGCAGGGAGATACCGCCGATCACCCCAGGCAGCACCACGCCAGGCATGGAGATCTCAAAAAAGAGTCCAGCAGCACCCAGCATCAGGAGCATGTATGCGACGTTGGGGTCGGCAAGCATCGATAACAGGCGCTGGCGCAGGCTCATCTCCACGTGTTGCCGTGCTGCCCCGTCGGTTCTGAGAATATGCTCGCCCGCTAGCGTCACCACTTTCCGGCCGTTAAGTTGCTTCAGCAGATCGTTGAGGTCAAGGGCAATCAGATCAATGAGCTTGTGCTGTAGGGCTTCGGTCTCCGAGGCTGAGACGCTCTCACGCACTGCTTTTTCGGCCCATTCGACGTTACGTCCACGCTGTTCAGCGATCGACTTGATGTAGGCTGCGGCATCATTGGTAACCTTTTCGGCCATCTCCTTGCCCATCTCGCCGCTGCCGACGGCGACGGGGTGGGCGGCGCCGATGTTGGTGCCGGGCGCCATAGCCGCGACGTGCGCCGCAAGCGTAATGAAAGTTCCGGCCGAGGCCGCACGTGAGCCACTGGGGGCGACGAAAACAATGACCGGAATAGGCGAGTTGAGCATCTCCTTGATGATGAGACGCATGGATTTGTCGAGGCCGCCAGGCGTATCGAGTTGGATGATCAGGGCCTGAGCCCCCTGTTGAATCGCAGCATGCAGGCTCTCAGTGATATACTCGGCGGAAACCGGGTTGATGACGTCGGCGACGGAAAGGACATGAACGGGAGGAGGAGTCTCGTCTGCCAGCCCGTAGCCGATGAGGAGGCCGACGAACATGAGATACAGCCATCGTCTCGTCATAGGCTCACCTCTCCTCGTAACTCTCCTGCTGGCAACGATTTTTCTTTCTATACTAGCATTAGAGCCTTGATTTTACAAGGGTCGGTCGCGCCTGCTTCATCCACTACGCCTCCTTGACGCTGCTTATCACCATCTGCTAACATGTGCTCCTACGAGGAGAAATCGATACCCCTACGCATGTCTACCATGTCGCCAGTGCCCAACTTCACATGAGGTCCGCTTCTGGGCCCGCGACCCGTCCTGTTCTCCAGCGCCGTCGTCGCAGATCGGCAAGTGAGATGCGCATGAAGCATCATACGTCGCCGAACAGAGCCCCCAAGGGTCAGCTGCCAGCATCTCCCAATGCGGACAGTGGTATGGACTTGACCGAGCGCTGCCGGACGCGGGTATCGCCCATGCTCCAAGAGTTCCTCCACGTCGCGGCACACACTGCAGACACGGACGGAGTGCGTGTCTATGCGGTGGGGGGATTTGTGCGGGATGTCTTGCTCGGGGTGCGCGATGAGGATCTCGATCTGACCGTTGAAGGGGATGGCGCGGCGTTGGCACGCCATCTCGCAGCAGCGATCGATGGGTTTTGCAAGGGACCATCCGCCTTTGGCACTTCTGTGGTTGTCGCACCGGACGGTCACAAAATCGATGTGGCCACCGCTAGGCGGGAGACCTATAAGCACCCGGCCGCGTTGCCGACGGTCGAACCAGGCACGATTCGCGACGACCTTTTTCGGCGGGACTTCAGCATCAATACGTTGGCATTTGCCCTCAACGGTCCCGAGGCGCTTATGTTGATTGATTGGTATGGAGGTAGCACAGACCTCGCCGAAGGTGTCATACGTGTGCTGCACAATCGTAGCTTTCGCGATGATCCTACGCGCCTGTTTCGCGCCATTCGTCTGGAGCAGCGCTTCGGCTTCATTCTGCACCGACACACGCTGAGATTGCTGCAGCGCGCCGTCGACAAGGGTTGGATTGAGCTCCTGTCAGGGGCGCGCCTGTGGCGGGAGTTGCGCCTCATGCTGGCAGGGCAGTCACCTGTCGCCTGTCTGAAACGTCTGGATGAACTCGGGATGCTGCCCCACATCGATGCCGACCTCGGAATCTCTCCAGATCGGCTGGCGCTGCTGACACGCGTGTCCGAAGCGCGTTTGGAGCTCGCGGAGAGGCACGCCGAAGTCCTCGGCCGGGGCTGGCCGGTATATCTTGCCGCCCTGTTCCACGGCTTGGACGTGACCATCCTGCGACGCGCTGGTGCCCGTTTGGCGCTCGCGCCCCGTACGATACAGGAGCTGGTCGAAGGTCTTGTTGCTGTCGAGGATGCCTGCCAGCGACTGTGCACAGCGGACAATCTACGGCCCAGTGAGGTGGTTGCGGCACTGCGAGGGCTGCCATTGGAGATGTTCCCACTGCTACTCGCCCGTTGCCCTGGGCGCGAAGTGCATCGACCTATCCAGCACTTTCTCACGACGTGGCGTCATATCCGGCCGAACCTGACGGGAGCCGATCTCAAACGCCTTGGCGTACCACAAGGGCCACAGATCGGCCGCCTCCTGGCCCGTGTGCTGGCGGCAAAGCTGGATGGAGAGGCAAGCAGTAAGGAGGCGGAGGAAACGTTCATACGTGGCGCTTTGGCGCAGACGTCGGCCTCATGAGCACCTTGTCGGCGTGCACGACGACAAGGTGCTCATGGCGGAACGCATCACAGATAGACACAGCTCCATACTGAGATCGGCGTGCTCCGTGTGCCTTTGTGAGCATCTGTGGTTGCGGTTTTTGGGATTCGCCCTTACAGAAACTGACAAGCGCTGCTTGGATGCTTCGTTCACGAGCATAGGAGCCCTAGATTTATGGATGTAGCCGGTATCATCCGAACGATCGCGACCAGCCTGCCACCCTTGCTCCTTGCATTGACGCTGCACGAGCTAGCCCACGGCTATGTGGCTCTGCGGTTCGGCGATCAAACGGCGCGCTGGGCAGGCCGTCTGACGTTGAATCCGATTAAGCACATGGATCCACTGGGCACCTTTTTCATTCTGTTTGGGATGGTCACCAGAGCGCCTGTCATCGGTTGGGCGAAGCCCGTGCCGGTGAATCCGCATAATTTGCATCGACCGCGCACCGACATGATCTGGGTGGCTCTCGCTGGTCCAGCAATGAATCTTGCCCTGGCGACAGCGTCGGCGTTTGGGCTGCGGTGGTTCCCCGATCCTCGTTGGTACGCCGACTCCTCCCTGGCCTTGAGCATTGCCGAGCCGGTATTCGAGATGTTGAAAGCTAGCCTGTGGATTAACGTTGGATTGGCGATTTTCAACCTGCTGCCCGTTCCACCGTTGGACGGGGCGCGCATACTCAACGGGGTATTGCCGCGCCGCCAAGCGATTACCTTTAGCCAACTCGAACCGTACGGGTTTATCATCCTTCTCTTGTTATTTGTGAGCGGGGCGATTCAGCAAGTGATTTACCCCTTGATTCTTGGTACTGTCCGCTTCCTGTTGACAATTTGAGGGAGAGGCTTGTATGGCCAACACACGTGTGCTCAGCGGCATCCGCTCCTCCGGCACCCTGCATTTGGGCAATTACCTGGGCGCTTTGAAAAATTGGCAGGAGCTGCAGCATCAGTATGAAGGCTATTACTTCATAGCCGATTGGCACGCCCTGACCACCGACTATGCCGATACCACTGCCTTGAAAGCGAATATGCTGGATAATATGGCGGGTTTTCTGGCGGTGGGGCTCGATCCGGAGAAATGCACGCTGTTCATCCAATCACGCGTGCCGGAGCATGCTGAGCTGCACTTACTATTGTCCATGATCACACCGGTTCCCTGGCTGGAACGGGTACCCAGCTACAAAGAACAGCAGCAGCAGATCAAAGACAAAGACCTCACCACTTTTGGCTTTCTGGGCTACCCATTGCTGCAAACCGCTGACATCATCATGTATAAAGGCAATTATGTGCCGGTGGGCATCGATCAGGTGCCACATATTGAACTGGCTCGCGACATTGCCCGGCGCTTCAATCACCTCTATACGCCGGTGTTCCCCGAGCCGCAGCCGCTCCTGACGGAGACGCCGAAGGTGCCGGGGCTGGACGGACGGAAGATGAGCAAGAGTTACAATAATGCTCTTTTCCTCACCGATGCCCCCGAGGAGATCGATCGTAAGATTAGGGTGATGATGACCGATCCGGCCCGCAAGCGCCGCAGCGATCCAGGCAATCCCGAGGTTTGCCCCGTTTTTGATTTTCATAAGATCTACAGCCCTCAAGAGACCATCGCCCTCGTCGATCGCGAATGTCGGACTGCCGGCATCGGCTGCATCGATTGTAAGAAGATGATGAGCACGAACTTATTACAGGAGATGGGGCCAATTCTACAGAAGCGTCAGGAACTTGAGAAACGGCCACAGGAGGTCCTTGCGGTGTTCGAAGAGGGGAGCAAAAAGGCCCAGCACACCGCGCAGGCGACAATGGCTGAGGTACGCGAGGCCATGAAGGTGTTGTAACTGGGGATGCGGACGACGAGCTTTTGCTGGCGGATGAGAGGATTATACTCATGGACTACAAAGACACTGTGAACCTGCCCAAGACGCCCTTTCCCATGAAAGCCAGTCTGGGAAAGCTCGAGCAAGAGCTGCTGCAACGCTGGGAGCAGGAACACATCTATCAGCAGCTACGGCAAAAGTATGCTGAGCGGCCGCCATACATCCTACATGATGGGCCGCCCTATGCGAATGGACATCTCCATTTAGGACACGCCCTCAATAAGATCCTCAAAGACTTTGTCGTGCGCGTCAAAAGCATGGAAGGTTACAACGCCGTCTACGTGCCTGGCTGGGATTGCCATGGCCTGCCGATCGAGCACCAGGTCGATCTGGAACTCGGCGACAGGAAAGCTGGCATGAGTAAAGCCGATATTCGCCGACGCTGTCGCGCTTTTGCCGAGCGCTTTATCGAGATCCAACGGGAAGAGTTCAAACGGATGGGCGGCGTTGCGGACTGGGAACACCCCTATCAGACCATGAGTTATGCCTACGAGGCTACGATCGTCCGCGAGCTCGGCCGTTTTTTCGGGAGCGGCGGAGTCTACAAGGGCGTAAAGCCAGTACACTGGTGCATCTCTGATCAGACGGCGCTGGCCGAAGCCGAGGTGGAATACGAGGACCGCACTGACGAGTCGATCTGGGTAAAGTTCCCACTCACCCCAGAGTCGCAGGCCAGGTTGCCGTTTCTGCAGGGCAAACAAGCCGCGGTGCTGATCTGGACCACCACTCCCTGGACCCTACCAGCAAACTTGGCTGTGGCGTTTCATCCATCCTACGAATACGTCTGGGCTGAGACCGACAGCGACGTCTTTCTGCTGGCGAAGGAACTGGCCGAGCCTGTGCTACAAAAGCTTGGCGTCCCCAAGTATAACATCCTCCACACCATGCCGGGTGAGGAGCTAGAAGGGCTGAAGGCTCGCCACCCGTTCATCGAGCGCGATTCGGTATTCATCCTGGGTGAGCATGTCACCCTCGACCAGGGGACCGGGTGCGTCCATACGGCGCCAGGCCATGGTCAGGAAGACTATGAGATGGGTATCAAGTATCGCCTGGAGATCTACAACCCGGTGGGGGATGACGGCCGATTCCTGCCACAGACACCGCTAGTCGCGGGGATGAGCGTCTGGGAAGCCAACCCGAAGATCGTCGACAAGCTGCGCGCCGATGGATTTTTGCTCAAAGAGGAGCGCATCACCCACTCCTATCCGCACTGTTGGCGTTGCAAAAATCCGGTGATCTTCCGCGGCACGGCGCAATGGTTCATTTCGATGCAGGCCAATGACCTGCGGCGACGCGCGCTCGAAGCGATCCGCCGCGTGCAATGGATTCCTCCCTGGGGCGAAGAGCGCATTTACAACATGGTGGAGAGCCGCCCCGACTGGTGTATCTCGCGTCAACGGGCGTGGGGTGTGCCGATCACGGTGTTCTATTGCCAAAGCTGCCAGGCCACACTGGCCCGCCAGGAACTAGCCGAACATGTGGCCGCCCTGGTCGAGCACGAAGGTGCAGACGTCTGGTTCGAGCGTGACGCCGCCGACCTACTCCCCACTGGCTACCGTTGCCCCGAATGCGGTGGCGACCGCTTCACCAAAGAGACGGACATTTTGGATGTCTGGTTCGATTCCGGCGTCAGCCACGCCGCCGTGTTGGAACGATATCCCGACCTTACCTGGCCGGCCGACCTCTACCTGGAAGGGAGCGACCAGCATCGCGGCTGGTTCCATACCTCCCTGTTGACCGCTGTCGGCACCCGTGAGAAAGCTCCTTACAGGTCGGTCTTGACCCACGGCTTCACCGTCGATGCGCAGGGGCGCAAGATGTCTAAGTCGCTTGGCAACGTTGTGGCCCCCCAGGAGGTCATCGAGAAGCACGGTGCCGAGATCCTACGTCTGTGGGTAGCGTCGGAGAATTTCCGCGAAGACGTGCGCGGTCCTGATGCTGAGATCACCGGCCATCTGGTCGAGGTGTATCGCCGCATCCGCAACACTTGCCGGTTCTTACTGGGTAACCTGGCGGATTTCGACTCCACGGCGGACCGTTTGCCCTACGCGGAGTTGCAGGAGCTGGACCGCCTGATGCTGCACCGGCTGCAGAAGACCATTGAGCGCGTGCGACGGGCCTATCACGACCACGAGTACCACCTTGTGTTCCATACGCTGCATAACTTCTGCGTCGTCGATCTGAGCTCATTTTATCTCGACGTGCTGAAGGATACACTGTATACGGCGAGGACCGATGCACCGGAGCGTCGCAGTGCGCAGACCGTATTGCACGAAACTCTGCTGGCGCTGGTCAAGTTGATGGCACCCATCCTGGCATTCACCGCGGAGGAAATCTGGGGCTATCTGCCGGCCGCTGGTCGGGAGGAGTCGAGCGTCCATCTGAGCGAATTTCCTGAGGTTAATACGGCATACATCGACGAGGAACTGGCCGCTCGCTGGGACCAGCTGTTGGAGGTGCGCGGTGAGATCCTGAAAGCGTTAGAGCAGGCGCGCAATCAAAAACTCATTGGTACCTCGCTCGAAGCGGCAGTCGATGTGTACGTGCCTGATGGCGAACGGCGTGACCTTCTTGACGCCTATGCCAAGCCCCTTGCCAGCATCGGCATCATCTCGTCGTTTGCCCTGCATTCGTCCGATGCGGTGCCAGCCGAGTCGATGGCCAGCGACGTGATGCCGGAGTTAAAGGTACGGGTTCGACACGCCTCCGGCTCGAAATGCGTGCGGTGTTGGCATTGGCAGGAGGATGTCGGGCAACATCCCGAGCATCCCCTCCTATGTGGTCGTTGTGTGGCCCGGCTCGCCTAGCTTCGTTAGCTCTATGGTACGCGGCGATGTCCCTCGCCCCAAGCCTCTTGCGTTGGGAGAGGGAGGTACAGGAGAGAAACGATGTCCGAACCCCCGATACTCCTCCGGTGCGAACCCCCGGTGGCGACGGTGATATTCAATCGTCCTGAGGCTCGCAACGCCCTCAACGAGGCGATGCAACTCGCCCTGCCTCCGATGCTCGTGCAATTGCGCCAGGATGCCGACATACGCGTGCTGATCCTCAGGGGGGCAGGGGGAAAAGCGTTCGCGGCTGGCGATGATATCACCCAGTTCGTCGACTGGGGAGCCGAGGAGGCGCTGGCCCATTATCACCATCTGGAGGCCTTCATCAGTGCCATCGAAGCCTTTCCCAAGCCGACAATTGCGCTGATCCAGGGCTTTGCGGTGGGCGCTGGCCTCGAGGTGGCAGCGGCTTGCGATTTGCGCTACGCTTCGGCGGACTCCCGCTTCGGCATCCCGATCGCCCGTCTGGGACATACCGTCGATCTACGCAACGCGCTGCGGCTCATTCGGTTGGTGGGCCCCTCACGAGTGAAAGAGATGCTCTTCACCGCCGAGCTCATCGGCGCCGAGGAAGCGCTACAGATCGGCCTCATCAATCGCGTCCTGACGCCTGACCACCTGGAACGCTATACCTACGATATGGCCCGCAAAATGGCGACCTATGCACCCTTGTCACTCATGCAGTCCAAGGCCAGTGTGCAGCTCTGCCTCGACAATCCGGAGCTGCGCGGTATTGTCGAGCCGGCGGCGCTCGCCGCGGCCTTGTACGCGACCGAAGATTTCCACGCCGGCGTCCAGGCGTTTCTCAGCAAGCAACCGTTGCCGCTGTTCCACGGACGATAGCTGCCCGAGAGGAGTACACGGATGCCCTACGACACGTTACTCTACGAGAAAAAGGCCCGGATTGGCTATGTGACGCTGAACCGCCCTCGTGTTCTGAATGCACAGAGCCCTGAGATGTTCGAGGAGTTGAGCCAGGTGTTCAGCGATATCAAGCGTGACCCTGAGATCGGGGTGGTCATTCTCACCGGGTCGGGCGACCGCGCTTTTTGCGCTGGAGCAGACATCAATTTCTTAAAACAGTTGGCACAGACGACGCCGATAGCCGCCAAGGTCTTCGTGGAGAAAAATCGTTTGGCCTTCGGGGCCATTGCTCATTTGGGGAAGCCGGTCATCGCGGCGGTGAATGGCTTTGCGCTGGGTGGTGGTTGTGAGCTAGCGATGGCCTGCCACATCCGTCTGGCCGCGGAAAACGCCCGTTTCGGTCAGCCAGAGATCAACCTCGGCCTCTTCCCCGGCGCCGGTGGTACGCAACGGCTGCCGCGTCTGGTCGGCACGGGTATCGCTCTCGAGATGATGCTCACCGGTGAGGCGATCTCGGCCCAGGAGGCCCATCGTGTCGGCCTGGTCAATAAAGTGGTGCCAGCGGCCGAGCTCATGGCGACGGCTGAGACGCTGGCCCAGCAGATTCTCGCGAAAGCTCCGCTTGCCGTGGGGGTGATTCTGGAAGCCGTACAACATGGCATGGAGATGACCTTGGCCGAGGGTTTGCAACTCGAGGAAAATCTGTTTGGGGTCATCTGTGGCACCGAGGACATGCGGGAAGGGACGGCGGCCTTCCTCGATAAACGGACAGCGCAGTTCACCGGTACATAGCGCTCTGCCACTGGGGCGGAAAGGGTCGGATGCAGCTGCCTGAACAGATCGACACGACCGACATTCGCGCCACTGATGGGCTTTACACCGTGCTGGTCAATGATGAGCCGCTGTTCACCCCCAAGGGGCACGCGGTGCAGGTATCGTCGTGGGACTTGGCCAATGCCATGGCCGATGAGCTCATGGCCGAAGGCGCAGTGAATCTGCAGCGTCTGACGCTGTATGCGTTGTATGCCACGCAGCGCGATTTCATCGCGGACCGCCTCGACGCCACCATTGGCGCCATTCTCCAGCACCTGCCGGGAGACTTCGAGCTCCATCCCGATCCTGATTCGGCATTGGCTGTCAAGCAGTTGGCGGCTTGGGCACCGCTGCTGGCGTTCTTACGTGACCTTGGTCCCGAGTTGCCGATGTCCAGGCCGTTACAGGACGTGCAGATACCCTGGGAATTGACGGACGGCTTGCGGACGCACCTCATGGCCATGAGTCCGGCGCAATTGACTGTGGTATTGCAAGCGGTGACGAATCTCGGCTCGGCGGCCCTGGGTGTCCTATTGGCCGAGCAAGGCTTAGAGGTGGAGGAAGCGGTTGCAGCCCTCACGGTAACCGCCCAGCATCTGGCGAAATCCGCACGTGAGGACGTCGACCAAGCCGAAATGTTCACGGCTGAGATGAGTCAAACCGTTCGGCGTTTGTTGCAGTATGTTCGACTCAGTGCATAGAAATAGAATTATAGCTGCCAACCAAAATACATTTCCGGCAGGATGAGCCTAACACATCCGAAAAGAAGGTAGAAAATCGTTGGGGATGCCGAACTCTACAAGACTCTTCCAGATGGAATCTCATAAAATGTGCCGCTGGGGGTATCTCCTGCGACCACATCATGAAGTATGGTGCGATTAAGGCAGGACGCGATACGATTGGCTTGCACGAGATCCTCGGGCGAACGCACGTGGCTGATGTAGATGACACGCCGCGCACCGGAGGGGATTTTCGCCGCATAGGTATCCGGATGAGTCAGCACCCTCCCTACCGCCTGTGGGGTGATAGCGTCGCCCAGGTGCAAACCGGTCAGCTCGGCTACGCGCTCTGGTCGATGCACCAGCCCTTCGGTCAACGGCTGCCCAAGAATCTCGCAATTCACCACCGTGATACTGAGCTGCGACCAGGGTGGGATCACCGGCTCCGATTGATTCGGTGCCTTAAACCAACGCTTGCGGGCGCCATCGGTCTTGAGGATGACGATCGCATCGGGGATTTGCTCCTGGATCACATGCACAGCGGCGACATCGATACCCCTGACCATAGCGTCGCCAATGTCGTGATGCAGGACGAGCAGGCGATTCCAGCGTTGGGCCAATAGTCCCAGTTGGTCCGGCCAATCGGGGGCATTGCGTATCAGCAAGATTTGCTCCGACTGCAGGGCTTTGGGTCGATGGTAATTGGTGGTAGCGCTCAGCACGACCGTTCGACCGAGCACGATCAGCTCGTCCGCCAGCCGATTCATGAGGGTTGATTTCCCACCGGCCCCCATGATGCTGACACACTGCGGTGGCCTGATGTTTAGGAAGGTCGACAGCTGTTGCATCGGCACTGGGCTCTGATCAGGGCTTTTCGAGCTCGTCGATGTCTCCCATCAAGCGAGCGATCTCAGCCTCGATTTGTGCCAGGAAGGTTCCATACGGTGTCTCCTGATACCTGAGGAGTGGCTGTGACGCCTCGGTATCATACCAATCGACCCACCCCGGCGAGGTGCGGTAGGTAGCCTCCTCAGGAGATACCCCCAGGAGATCATACAGCCGTTCCACATATTCGCGACCGGTCATTTGCCAGGTGGAGCCCCCAGCGATATTGAAAGTTTGGCCGTGTACGGTAGACGCAGTCGTGGCGTGCTGGATGGCGGTGACCACATCATCGCGATGCACCAACTCGACGCGCTGGTCGGGCAGAAACGGCCATACGGCAGGCGGTTCATGGAAGGCGGGAACAGCGATACCGGCGAGGCGCAAAATAACCCAGCTTGCCCGGGAGTCACGCAGGATCTGTTCTCCGACGATTTTACTCTCGGCATAGACGTCGATGGCACGCTGGACATGGCTCACGCCCACAGGCGGTGGTTCCTGGGTCGTGTCGCCGTAGGTACTGACCGAGGAGCTAAACACCAGCATTGCCTGTGGGGCAAGACTTTCGAGGGCACGGACGATCTGGGCCGTCCCCTCCACGTTGACGGCGAAGGTTCTGGCCCGATCGCGCTCGCTTGCCGGTGGGAGGATCGCCGCTAGATGGATCACCGCCTCAACCCCGTCGACAGCTCGCCGTACGGCATCGCCGTCGGTGATATCCCCCTTGACGACCTCGATGCCGTCCTCGCCTTCGAGTCCAGCGTAATTCATCGTGGGGAGATCAAACACGCGAACCGAGCGCCCATCGTGTCGCAACCGTGACACAAGGATGCGACCCACACTGCCGGCACCGCCTGTGATGAGCACTGGGCCGCTCATGTAATCGTCGTCCCCTCCATCTTCGCCTTTTCGACCAGGTTCTTGACTTCACTCTGGAACTTTGTGAGGGCCGCGCCGAACCCTGTCCAATCCCCCTTGCCGACTAACTCCTCGAGCTGTGTTGCGCCCTTCTTGCAAGTAACCGTTGGAGGGATACTGGGGTTGGTCTTCATGAAGAACTTTTCTTTGATTTCAGCCATCGTTTCCATCATCTGCGCCAGCGAGGCTTGCATCGCTGTGGGATCGACGCCCCCGCCGGCAGCGTCGAGCGCGAGCAAGCACCCGCTGACACGCGGCCAGTGTGGCTTCCAGATTCTCTTGCGAGCGCGTTAATGCCATACTATAGGCCTCCCTAAAAAATATAAACTGCGGACTGCGCGCTGGTGACCGACTAGTACATCTACCGGTGCTTGACCGGCTCCGACCCAGTCTCTAGTCGTATCGACCCTGTCTTAGGTGGTTGAGGCGCCATACATTATGCCTGCCGAACTCGGCACTCTCCGTAGCGCCTCTCCGAGATAATGATCGCGGGACTCACGGGGTGGACGTTGGCGCTAGTCCCCGCGCGCTGCCTCCTCGACCTGGCCCGTTTCCGCACCAGCACCATTGCCATGGCCATTGCCGTGGCCGTTGCCATGCCAGCGTTTGACGAATTCGGCGTCGACCTCGTCAGCACGGTCAAAGCCCCTGCCGTCATAGCGGTCATATGGAAACGGCATGAACTTCTTGAATTTCTCGCCGAAGCGGATACGAGTCGGCCGTTTATCAAAGTGGAAAACGTGATCGATGGCCCTCTGCGGCTCGACGTCGATCAGCTCATAGTCACGACTCCCCAGTCCAATGAGGGCGCCGGTGTTGATCTGCGCCTCTTCGCTCAGGCCATGGATCGTGGCCGAGACATCTTCGAACTTGTGGTCGCCGGGATGATGCATGTCATAGTCCTCAGCTGCCGAGCCGGGAATCCCATGCGCCTGGCGGGCCGTTTCCACACATGCCAGGTCAATGGCGACTGGATCATAGCTGGCGAACACGCCCAGGTGCGGCACGATCGGCATATCGGCGAAGCTCACGCAATCGCAGCGTGGCGACACATCGATCGCCAGATTGATGAAGGCGACCTTGCCGTTCACCGCCTTGACCGTTGCCAAGCAGGCATCAGCGATGGCGGCATCGGTGGCTTCAAAGTTGGATTTCGGGATCTCGAACAGGTTGCGGGGGACCATCACGCCGATGCACCCCAGGCAGCTCGTGCACTTGGCACGATCCCAGGTGATCGTACCGTCCTCAACCTTGAACAGCTCGTAGGGGCAGCAATCTTCGAGGATATTCCAGTCAGGAGTTTGAGCCTTGCCCCTGAAATTCTCTGGATGCCAGAGGGCCGAGTTTGCCACACTATACTTGGGATGTCCGCCAAGATGGACGTTATGCTTGCCGCGCTTCGACTGGGCCCCGATACCCAGGTTCTTAATGGAGCCACCGATGACCCCCAGAGGATGACCTTTGAAATGCGTCAGGGTGATCAGGACGTCGGCTGCAGCGATGGCCTGCGCCACATACGCCTCTTTCAAGATATAGCCTTCGGGGAGGTCGACGCGATAGTCGCTGGTGCCAATGAACCCATCGGCAACGATGAAGGGACATCCCAGCGCTGCCGATGTGAAGCCATTGCGCTCGGCCGTCATCAGGAGGTCTAGCTCTGTGGCGCGCGAGGCGTGCGGTGAATAGGTCAAGGTGGTGGTATCACACACGAACGGGCGTCCCCCCAACTCCTTCACTTTATCAGCCAGGGCGCGTGGATAGACCGGTCGCAGATAAGCGGTGTTGTTGTACTCGCCACAGTGAATCTTGATCGCGACGATGTCCCCCGGTTTGATGAGTTGCTCAAAGCCGGCAGCATCGAATACCGTGAGCATCTTGGCCACCAGGCCCGTCTGCGGCGATTCCGAGCGCGCGTTCATATACCATACTTTCGACCCCATAACAGTCCCCCATTGTGTTCCAAGGCTCTTGTGTCGTGATGCCGCAGGCCCGGAGCCACTGCTTGCTGTTTCGCCTTCCAGGGCATAACGTCAGATGTATGCTGCCAGGATTGACCGCCATGCTATCGGAAAATGCCAAGGATGTCAAACCTTCAGCGCACGGGCGTGGGGGTCGCTTCGTACACCATTTGCCCCCCCACGATGGTGGCGCGGATGGCAAGATCTCGGATCCGATCTTCGGGAAGCGTCAGCAAATCATCTTCCAGGACAACGAGATCGGCCCATTTCCCGGCTTCAATCGAGCCTTTTTTCTCCTCTTCGAAGGTCTCGCAGGCCCTCGCGGTCCATATGCGCATGCGCATCGATCAGGCCAGGGATCACGCAGGCGCCACGCAGCTCGATCAGGCGCGTCTCCGGGCCGATGAAAGGCTGCATCTCCGCCGAGTCGCCCACATGCAGGATAGTGTCGCCGTCGATGGCCACGGCCTCAGCGATGGTGCCGTGCCGATCCACGGTGATGACCTTGCCATGACGTAGAACCAGCGTTGCGGCTGCAGGCATGCCGATCTCCCCCTTGAGTCTCTATGACGGTCTTTGAGTAGTCGTATCTCGTGACCGCTGGCATATTCTATGGCAAGCGAAGCGGTTGACAGTGTAGCATGTTGAGCGTAGCATCCACACCATGCTGTACTTCTCCACGGTCTGAAGAAGGAGTTGTGATGCCTCTTGCCGAGGTGTTTCCCAACACGTTCAAGCCGATCATCGGCATGTTACACTTGCCACCCTTGCCAGGATCATATAACTATACCGGTCAATCGCTAGACGACACTGTCGAGTATGCCCTGCATGAGGCGGAGATCCTGGCATCCAGCGGGTTCGACGGCTTCCTCATGCAGAATGCCGGGGACCGCCCGGCCTCCTTGGAGGTGTGTCCCGAGAAGGTCGCATATATGTCCGTCATTGGCGCTGCCGTGCGCCGCGTCCATCCTACGGTTCCTCTAGGCGTAAACGTATGCTGGAACGTACCGAAGGCGACCATCGCCGTGTGTCATGCCGTGGGGGGATCGTTCATTCGCCTGGAGCACGTCTATATCGGCATGGCGATCACCGCGCATGGGCCGGTCTATGGCTGCGCCTACGAGGCGACGCAATTCCTCAAACTGCTCGATGCCAAGCATATTCAGATTTTTGCCGATGTCTACGAAGCGCATAGCGTGCCCCTCGGGCGCATACCGATCGAACAAGCCGCACACCAGGCGACAAACGCTTGTCAGGCCCATGCAGTCGTGATCACCGGGAATACCTTTGGTGAATCCATGGAGATGATTGAAGCCATCAAACAATCGGCGCCAGCCATGGTGGTCATGCTTGGGGGTGGTAGCAATCCAGGCAATGTCGGACAGGCACTGCGTGTGGCCGATGCCATCATGGTGGGACGTTCGTTGAAAACGCGTCCGGATCTGCTAGCCCCTATCGAGCGCGATAGAGCCGAGGCATACATGGAAGCAGTGCGCCGCGCCCGGCTTTCCCTTTGACAACGCGTGCACCGCTGGATAGCGTCGATGGTCCTTGGCGTGCGCGCCGACCCAGCCTGAGCTCGACCTGCAGGAGGTATGGAAATGAATTTTAATTGGTTCCATCTGATGCCATATCGCTTTCTGCCAGAAGATTTCCCCCAGAAATATCGTAGTGTATGGGTGGATGTACCGAGCCATCTCTTCGACCCCGAAAAAGGGCATCAGCTCTACCACGAATTCCTCGATGAGATGGAGTACGCCGAGCAGGTGGGATTCGACGGCCTCTGCTGTAACGAGCACCATAGTAACGCCTACGGCCTCATGCCGTCTCCCAACCTGATCGCTGCCGCGCTCACACGCCGGACCTCGCGTGCGGCGCTGATCGTTCTCGGCAATAGTCTGGCACTCTATAACCCGCCCATTCGGGTGGCCGAGGAGTTCGCTATGCTCGACGTCATGAGCGGTGGGCGCTTAGTGGCGGGCTTTCCGGTGGGGACGTCGATGGATACCAACTTTGCCTACGGCCAGGTGCCGGCCACATTGCGTGACAAGTATTATGAGGCGCATGACCTCGTCATCCAGGCCTGGACGCGCCCAGAGCCATTTACCTTCAATGGCAAGCATACGCAACTGCGCTACGTCAATATCTGGCCACGCCCGGTCCAGAAGCCGCATCCCCCCATTTGGATCCCGGGCGGTGGCAGTATCGAAACGTGGGAATGGGTGACCCGCCAGGGACATATGTATGCCTACCTGAGCTACTATGGCTTTCTTCGAGGCCGAAAAGTCCTTGATGGTTTCTGGGAAACGCTCGACAAGATGGGGGTGGATCGCAATCCTTATCGTGCGGGATTTCTGCAGCTGGTTGGCGTCTCCGAGACCGATGCACAGGCAGAAGCCGATTACTCCGAGGCCGCTGACTATTTCTACAATAAATGCCTACATGTCTATCCCGGCTATGCCGAGGCTCCTGGCTATCGCACGAGCAAGACCATTCGCGCGGGCATCCGCCCGCAGATCGGTGAAGAAGCAAAACGAATCCGTGAAAACCTCAAGTGGAAGGACTTCATCGAACAGGGCTATGTGATTGCTGGCAGCCCGGCCACCGTGCGAGAACGCCTGCAGGAGGCCATCAAGATGCTCAATGTCGGCCATCTGATGGTGCTCTGCCAATTCGGCAATCTCGATAAAGAGCGCACTCGCAAGAACACGGCGCTGTTCGCCAAAGAAGTCGTGCCCCAACTGCGCGACATGTGGAGTGGTTGGGAAGACCATTGGTGGCCGAAGCCGTTGCCCGTGCGGGTGGCACCGCAACTACAAGGTTAGGGCAGATATCTCCGCCTCGACGCCCCCGGCAACACGTAACATTCCAGTGTCCCCCCGCGGTGAAAGGGGATGGGGAGGGGCGATGCAATTGAGGCTAGGATGCGGATGAAGGGTCCTGATCGAAGGCCTCGGCTCCCCCCGACCCTCTCTCGGTGGGAGAGGGGGCCAAGAGGGGTCCGAGTATTTATCTATCTAACTGCGCAGCTTGAACTTCTGGTACCAGGTTGAATCGGCACCAGGACCGACTGGCGATACGCGCACATCAAGGACATAGGGCTCACCGCCAGCAATGACTTCCGTGGCCCGTCGCAGGGCGCGCTCGAGATCTTGTGGTGCTGTCACCTTGGCACCGTTGATACCCTGAGATTTCGCCAGCATGACGAAGTCGATCTCAGGATCCCCCAGATAGACCTCAGGGTATTTGTTCTGCTTGGCTAATTCACCACCCCAGCTGGCGAAATTGGTGCGCACGGTTTGATAATTGAGGTTATTCCACACCAAGGTGAGGATGGGCAGACCATAGCGTGCCATCGTCCAGAAGCCCGACGAGCCGTACATGACCGCCCCGTCGCCCAGGCTGCACACCACTGGCCGGTCGGGAGCCCCCAGTTGCGCGCCAATCGATGCTCCGATGCCGTACCCTAATGAGCCCCCGAAGGTGCGGATTTGGCGCCATTGCCCTTTCTCAAACCCAAAGGGCATGAGATGATCGGCAGCCCTGAAATTCTCCGACACCACGAGGGTGTCTTCCGGCAGCACCTGGCTGGCAACGTAAGCCAAATAATTGGGGTGAATTGGGGTCTCGGTAGCCAGGCTGTTCATCTCCTCCCGACGTTGTCGGACTCGCCACTCGCCCTGTTCGTGCAGATGGGCGCCGCGGCGTTGGATGTGGGGCTGGCTCGCATGCTCCGGCTTCCAAAACGCATTAAGGGCTTGCAGTAGCGGGCGGACATTGCCCCAAATGCTGATATCCAGCCCGAAGGTGTTGCCTAGCATGGTGTCATCATGTCCCATGCCGATGATCATGTCAGCTTTTCGGAAGCGCAAATCGACCTCACCCCCTCGGCAGCTCTGGCGGTAACCCACGCAGCACACCACGTCATAGGGTTCATCAGAGATGTTTTCGACGGCGCCAACATAGTTGGCATGTTGCACCGGGAAACTGCCGTAGTCGAGCGTGGTGGTAGCGACTGGCAGCGACAGACGCTCGGAAAACTCCACGATCTCGCGCTCAGCATGCGCGGCGCGGATGTCCGGACCGACCACGAGGAGCGGATGTTCAGCGTTGAGCAGGGCATCGAAGATCGTGCGCAAGACTCCCTCATCCGGCAACCGCCCCATCAACGGTGCGGCTCCTGGGTGGATCGTCGCTTCTACATCCGGGGTATCCAGGGCCTGGCTGGAGAAGGCTATATAGACCGGTGCGGTGGGCAGCGACATGGCCTCCTGGAAGGCACGTCTGGTGACGGCGGGGACACCGCGGGGATCCAACACTTCCCACCGTCGCTTGGTGATATCCTCCACAACCCCCATTTGCGAGTAGCCAGCGCTCGATCCCAACACGACGTGATCGCCGAAGGACCCCGAATCGCGCATGGCCGCCGTGACTACCATCGGTGACCCGTCGAAATAGGCATTCTGAAGCTGCCCAGAGCCCTGCCTGGTGCCGGCGGCCAAATGAATGTTGACGAACGCTGCCTTGCCGCTAGCCTTGGCATATCCATCTGCCGCTGATAACACCAGGGGTTCCATCAAGAGCAGGATGGGTTGCACCCCGGGGACGGCTAGGAGGCCGTTGAAAAACCCCACCTCGGCACTTCCAGTGTTCGTGAAGGCATACTCGACGCCTTGCGCGAGCAGCTGATGCACGAGCAGCTCGCCACCTGTTCCGATCACGGTTTTACGTTCCATAACGTTATCCTCTTTAGCCCTATGGGATGTTGTCGGAAGCTTGTAGTCCTCATACAGGGCCCTTATACTCTATCCCTGACTCTCGGTCAATGGTCGGCACGGGGGCGTGAAGAGGAAATTGGGGTGGAAGAGGCGATGTGGGGCAGCTGCTTAAATATGCTCACCCCAACGTGGGTCGCCGAAAAAGGTAGTCAGACGGTCTAGCTCGGCAGTGAGCTGTTGCAGGGTGCTAGGGGCCTTCTCGAGACAGGCCGTGTGGCCCATCATTTCGAGGTCGTACGCGAGAGCCCGAGCATTGCCGGCCGCGATAGTGCCCAGAGATCCCTTGAGACTGTGGGCTGTACGCTCCAGTTGGCACGCATCACCACAGTCGATCGCTTTGCGGATCTCGGTTATCTGGACAGGGTAGTCTTCGAGAAAAATCTGACTTAACTCCATCATGAGGTCCCTATCCCCGTCCACAATGGCCATGAACGTGGCCGGATCGATCGGTAGCACAGCCGCAGCCATCTGTCCTGGTTGGATACCGAACCGTGCGGTAAAGTGGAAAGTGCTACCCTGGCCCACCTCACTGTCGATCCAGAGGCGACCATCCATCAGTTCAATCAATCGCTTGGCAATCGTCAGGCCGAGCCCGGTGCCTCCATATTTGCGAGTGGAGGAGCCGTCAACTTGCGTGAATGGCTCCAGAATGAAGTGCTGACGTTCGGCAGGAATACCGATACCGGTATCGACGACGGCCACATGCAACCAGAGTTCCTGATCAGCCTGACGTTCGGTCTCGACTCGCACCACCACCTTGCCTCGTTCGGTGAACTTGATGGCGTTGCCCACCAGGTTGACAAAAATCTGCCGCAGCCGTCCAGGATCGCCTATCAACCCATCAGGAATCTCCGGCGACACCTGGTGTGCTAGTTCGAGACTCTTGTGGTGGGCCTGAAGGTCCATCGTCTTCAGCGTGGTGTGCAGGAAATCTCGCAGATGAAAAGAGATGGGGTTAAGGCTAAGCCTACCAGCTTCGATCGTCGAAAAATCCAGGATATCATTGACAATGCCGAGCAGCCAATCGGCGGAGCCCTTGACGGTGGTCAAATACTCCCGCTGCTCAGAGGTCAGGGTGGTGGCAAGCGTTAGTTCTGTCATGCCAAGAATGCCATTCAGCGGCGTGCGAATCTCGTGGCTCATATTCGCCAGAAATTCGCTTTTCGCCCGCGTGGCCGTTTCTGCGGCATTGCGCGCCGCGCGCTGCGCGGCATATGACGAGGCATTGTGGATGGCGACAGCAGCCTGGCTGACGAAGCTGTCTAGGAGAGTGTGTTCATCGGGATCGAGGTGAAAGGGTCTACGTCCGCATAGTACCAGAACGCCAAGCAGGGCGCCCTGGTAGATAATAGGGTGCGCGAGAAGGCTGCTAACGCAATGGGTTCTCCACCATTCTGCGCTAAGTATCCGCTCATCGGTGAATACATCACCGATGTCTAGCGGTTGTCGTTGGGCCGCCACCCAGCCGGCGACACCCTTGCCGAAAGGTCGCTCCTGGAGTAAAAAGCTATTTGCCAGTTGAGCTTCCGAGGAAGCTCGCAAGGTCAGGATCTGCCTTTCTTCATCCGCACCCCAAATGCGCACGAATGGCACATCCATAAGCTCGGCGGCTGCCTGGGCGATTTCCCGCAGCACGGCATTCATGTCGAGCGAGGAAGAGATGAGTTGGTTTAAACGCGTGAGCGTATATAGACGCCTGGTGCGTACCTCCTGACTCTCATACAGCTGCGCATTTTGAATGGCCACAGCCGCATGGGCGGCCAACCGCAGCAGGATGCCCTCGTCGTTATCGGTGAACGGGCGAGGGCACGCATTGGTGACGATCAACAATCCTGCGACCTCGTTACCGATGAGAATGGGCACCACCATTGAGGCGATTGTTCCATTGGCGCGAGCCCAAGAGGCATAATCCTTTGTGAAGCGCGGATCTGACAGATAGTTATCCGTGCGAAAGGGGCGTTTGGTGAGCAGTACCTGACCACCGATCCCCTTCCCCGGCTCGATGGTGGCGTCACCATAGCCTTCATATTTGGCTCCCGCCCAGTATCGGAAGCGCATGGCGTTTGATTCGGGAGTCCGTAATGTAATGCGGGCGTGATCGCCCCGACAGAGCTCTTTGGCCCCTTCAACCACACGTTGGAGGACAGTGTCAAGATCCAGCGAAGTGTTGAGGTCTTTGGCCAGCTCGGAGATAATTTCCGCTTCGCGCTGCCGATGCGTGGTTTCCTCGGCCAAAGTCTCTGCGGTGCGGCGGCGCTCCTGGCTCTCGCTAAAGAGCTGGGCGTTCGCGATGGCGATAGCTGCCTGATCGGCGAATAGCCTGAGGAGATCGCGGTCTTGGTCGGTAAAAGGGCGTTCGGTTTCAGGGTTGTGGAGCGTGATGACCCCCAGGAGCTGTCCGTGGTCGAGCAAGGGCTCGGCGACGATGGCGGTAATCTTTGTGCGCTCGACAAATAGCGGATTCGCCCCGTCCCAATGACGATAGTCATTGACCAGCATCCCCGCCTGATGCTGGGCCACGGCACCCGTGATCCCCTCGCCAAGTGGGATACGCGCTTCTCCTACCCAATCTTCGAGGCCATCCCATGTGTGTGGGATGAGCACTCGCTCGTTGGCGTCCCACAGGTGGGTCAGGCACGAGGTAGCACCCACTAATTCTCTCGCGCGTTGGGTGATCAGTCGCAAAAGTGCCGGAAGGTCAAGCTCGCGGGTGATCTCATGGGTGATGGCCCTAAGAGCCTCAAGCTGTCTGGTACGCTGGGCCAAAGCGGCGTCGGTCCAATCGCGTTCCTTCGGCATCGACGCCGGCACAGTGAAATCTGTGAGACGAGCGAAAATCCCCCATAGCCATCGCGGTATCATGTCCATCTCCTTCCTGTGGCGGTGAGCACAGCCAGATGGCGGGCACGGAACACAGGCTTCCCGGCATCACTTCGAGCCACGGCACAGCGGCAAGCGTGGGGTAATGTCGGCCGCATCTGTCCCTTCGCATCCTCGGCAGAACAGTCGGCCCTCGAAGTCTTCCGAGAAATAACGACCACAACGGCAAGGCGCAGGGCCACGGAAATGGCAGACAATCTCGGAGATCAGATGCGCGCCATCGCTCGCTTTAAATAAAGACGTGTCAAGCTGGACGCTATTCATAAACTCCTCCTCGGCATTCGAGAGTTTTGAGATCGACAGGCGACTTGGCGTAGAGCTGGGCAAGAAATATGCCGCCCACCCACAGCGCTAGGAATCTGCAGTATCCCCTTGCACAGACAATGTCAGGATGTTGGCAGAGCCACCTCTCAAGGCAAGCGAGGCGGCCTCACGACAAGTCTCCTCCAGCGCCATCGGCAGGGCGGGAGTCTGTTGCTGAAGCGGGGAATGAATAGGAAAAAATGCGCGGGGTAGGCAGCTTATGACGGTTTGCAGCCGACCAGTAAATTCCCCTTTGCCAACGGGGCATGGTCAAGTAGAATAGATGGGGATTGTGGCGAGGTGTAGCTCGGTGGCCTTAAAGCGCGAAGCCTGAGGAGGCGATGGTCATGTGGGAGCATGTCTGGCACGAGGCCCTGAATCCGCTGGCGTTCCTCGAACGTAGCGCCCTGGTCTATCCCGATAAAGCGGCCGTGGTATACAAGGACCGACGTTACACCTATAGCGAGCTCTACGCTCGGGTGAATCGGCTGGCGGGTGCCTTGAAACGTGCGGGCGTGCGTAAGGGCGACCGTGTGGCCTTCCTGGTGCCGAACGTGCCGGCGATGCTAGAGGGACATTACGGCCCTCTACGTCTGGGGGCTATCCTGGTTGCCATCAATATCCGTTTGTCACCGCGGGAGGTGGCCTATATTCTGAACCACTCCGGCGCCAAAGTGCTGGTCTTCGATACCGAATTGGCGTCGACCGTGCGGGCTATTCGGGACGAGATCCCTGGGGATAGCACCTTCGTTCAAGTCGTGGATGCGGCGCCAAAAGCGGCTGACATTCCTGGACCAGACTACGAATCATTCCTAACTACTGCCCCCACTGGTGATCATCGTACCGAGTTGGACTCCGAAAAGGACACCATCTGCATCAACTACACCTCCGGGACCACTGGCATGCCGAAGGGGGTCCAATACCATGCCCGCGGGGCGTACCTCAACGCACTGGGAGAGGCCCTAGAAGTCGGCCTGAACTATCGAAGCCGCTACCTCTGGACCCTGCCCATGTTCCACTGCAATGGCTGGTGTTTCACCTGGGGTGTCACCGCGGTTGGTGGCACACATATTTGCCTGAGGCGAGCCGATCCGCCAGAGGTCTTCCGCCTGATCCGCGAGGCAGGCGTTACCCACTTGTGTGGTGCGCCCACCGTCTTGGTGAGTATGTCCGCCTCACCGGCCGCCGCGGGGCAGAATCTCGGCGGCGTCACGATCGTCACGGCTGGGGCACCGCCGGCGCCCCAGGTGATTCGTACCATGGAGGGCTTGGGAGCCACGATCCATCATGTCTATGGTCTAACCGAAACGTACGGCCCCCATACGATCTGTGCCTTCCAGCCCGGGTGGGATGATCTGTCGCGCGAGGAACGCGCCATAGTCAAGGCACGCCAGGGTGTGCCCTACATCGTTGCCGGCATGGGGATGCGCGTTGTGGATAAGCACATGCACGATGTACCACGCGATGGGCAGACGATGGGCGAAGTCGTGATGCGCGGCAACAACGTCATGTCGGGGTACTTCCAGCAACCTGACGCCACCGAAACGGCCTTCGAGGGGGGCTGGTTCCACTCCGGCGACCTCGCCATATGGCATCCTGACAACTATATTGAACTGAAGGATCGCGCCAAAGATATCATCATTTCCGGTGGTGAGAATATCTCGACACAAGAAGTCGAAAAGGCCATCATGGAACACCCTGCCGTGCTCGAGGTCTGTGTCATCGGGGTGCCGGACCTGCGCTGGGGGGAGGTCCCTAAGGCGTTCGTCATGAAGCGTCCTGAGGCCGAGGTCTCGGCTGAGGAGATCATCCAATTTTGCCGCGAGCGCATCGCTCACTTCAAATGCCCGCGTGAGGTCACCTTCGCTGATCTCCCCAAGACCGCCACCGGCAAGATCCAGAAGTACGTGCTGAGAGAGCAAGAGTGGAAGGGCTACGAGAAACGAATCAATTGAGACGATAAGACCCCAATCGTGCAAGAGGTGCTATGTCCTCGCTCATAGATGGCACATTTATCAAACGCCGCTGTTACTTGAAGCTCGGCGCTGGGACGGTGTTGAGTTGCATTAGGCTCCGTGCCGACTGCTTCTTCCGACATTGGCCACTCAAAGCTACAGGAATCGATGATGAGGGGTATGTTCACGCCATTGCTATGGCTTCCTATCCGGACAGACAGCGGGTCACGGAGGTCGAACTGCGCATTGATCCCCTCACCAGCGACCTCATCGAGTACCGCTACACTGAACAGGGAAGTTCGCAGGTGTTCACCCTCATCGACGGCGAATACGTTGAGGAAGCATCAGAGGATCATGAGGGACGAGAGACCACGGATTAGCCGTCCCTCGTGTGGAGACCACGCTCCCTTAACGGACACCGCCAATGTAGGGGTTGGGTGGGTTATTCTCGTCCGTTGAGATATCGCCACAACACATACATCCCATCTGGTGTATAGGGCTCCGTGTCGGCCCGGCGCAGAATGTCGGACACTGACACGAACGCCCCACTCTCGACCTCCTCCTCTTGTAGGATTATCATCCCGTCATACGTGCAGGAGAAGGCACAGCCCCAGAGCTGCGTGTGTTCGTCTACAAAATGAAACACAAAGAGCCGGTTCAGCGGAATGTTGCGAATGCCCATCTCCTCTTCGAGTTCGCGTTCGGCTCCCTGCTCATAGGTTTCTCCTACCAATACTACCCCGCCAGCCGCGACATCGAAATAGCCAGGGAACACATCCTTGGTCAGCGTGCGCTTTTGGACGTAGAGGTCGCCTTGGGAATTGAACACCAGCACATATGTACTTCGATGCGGTAACCGTGAGGCCCGCATCTCGCGCCGAGGTGCGGCACCCACAACCTGATTGTGCGCATCGACGATAACGACGATTTCATCTGCCGCTCCCATTACACTCTCCCGTAGGAAACAAGGTATCTGGCACAGAGACTCAGGGCATTTACGGTACGACCATTCGATGTGGAGCTAAGACCACTCCCCCTCCTTGCCCAAGGCTAATAGTATACCTCAGACCGGTGTGGAGCAGGACAGTCGCCAGTGGTGCTCGGATAATCTTGTGGCCGGTTAGGAGGAACCGCTGAGTTTGTGCAGCTCCGCTGTTCAGCGCTGCACGAGATCCTGAGTGCGTACATCGGTCGCAGTTGGGGTGGCGGAATCGTCGACGCATGCAGTTGATGCCCCGGTGAGAGTGTGCTAGGTTCGCGGGATGCGATCTCTTCCCTAGAGACTTCTGTCATAAGGAGATGATATGCTGAGCGTGCACGCCATGCGGGCGGTCGGCTTTTGGTGTCTGGTGGTTTCTACCATCGTGGGATCTCTAGCGGCATCAGTATGGGCAGCCGAACCGGTCAAAGTAGGGTTGGTCGCCGCATTGTCTGGGCAATCGGCAAAGTCCGGCGAAGGCATCACCCGCGGTTTAAGCATCGCCATCGACGAGATTAACGCCCCTGGCGGGTTACTCGGCGGACGACAACTCACGCTCATTCGACGCGATGACGAATCGAATCCCTCGAAGGGGCAAATCGCCGCCCGCGAGCTGATCTTCAAGGAAGGGGTCACGGTACTGTTCGGGGGCATCGATTCCCCCGTCTCCTTAGCGATCGTTCCTCTTGTCAACAAAGAGAAAATCCCCTTTATGGGGGTGTGGGCAGCGGCTACACCAATTACCCACAATGGGGCCGACCCGAACTTCGTGTTTCGTGTCTCGGCCGTCGACGAACTGGTGGACAAGGCACTCGTACAGTATGCAGTGAAAAAGTACGGGGCTGAGCGCCCAGGCATGATGTTGATCAATAATCCCTGGGGAGAATCCAACGAGAAGGGTCTGACTGCGGCCATCGCTGCAGCACAGATCGACACCTATGACGGGTTGATTAAGACCTACGTGAAGCCGTTCTCCCCAAACAATCATGATGCACTGGACGAAAACGACTACGTCATGGTGCATTACGTTGGCGAACAGATTGAGCCCCTGGCCAAATAGCCCGGGCGAGAGGCTAGGCGCAAATGCTGGCAGTCATGGCAATTATTTCCGGATTCAGCCTGGGAAGCATGTATGGCCTGTTAGCACTGGGATTTTCCCTAACGTATACGGTGTCAAACACGGTGAACTTCGCCCAGGGGACCTCGATGATGCTGGGCGCCGTTCTGTGTTATACCTTTGCTGTCAGCCTGAAGTGGAACGTCCCGACTAGCATTGGCTTGACAATACTCCTCTGCGCCCTGTGGGGTTTGCTGGTGGAACGCGTCACCGTGCGTCCGTTTGTGAGCCGCGGATCATCGGCTTGGCTTATGGCCACACTAGCCCTGGGCATTGTGCTGGAGAACGCTGTCCTTTTCACTTTTGGCAAGGAACCGCGTAGTCTGCACTCATCGCTGGCGGTGCACCCGGTGTCCATCGCTGGTCTGCGAGTGTACCCATTAGAGATCTTGATCCCCGTGGTCGGGCTACTGGTGGCACTGGCCTTACATCTGGTGTTTCGCGGCACTCTCTGCGGCAAAGCCTGGCTCGCGGTCGTACAGAATCCGGATGCCGCCCGATTGATGGGGATCAATGTCACGGGCACGATCGCCGCCGCTTATGCGGTGTCGACCGTGTTCGCCGGTGGGGCCGGGATGTTGATGGCCCCCTTGTTCAACGTGTCCTCAGACATGGGGACCTTGTTCGGCATCAAAGCGTTTGCTGTTGCCATCCTCGGCGGCATCGCTAGTGGCTGGGGCGTGATGCTTGCGGGCTGCGCCTATGGCGTGATCGAAGCCCTCGTCACTGCCCTGTTCGGCTCGCTTTACACCCACGTTGTGACATTCACCCTGGTGATCATCGCCCTGACCTGCATGCCGCATGGGCTGTTTGGCCGTGCGGCGGTGAAAAAAGTATGACACGTCCAGGCTGGGTAGCTAGCGCTGGCCTGCTCGGGCTAACGCTGGCTTTCTGTTACATGGGCAATAGCTACCACGTATTTCTGCTGGCCTTGGTGGGCCTGAGCACAATCGTGGGGACCGGGCTCAATGTCCTGTTCGGCCTGAGCGGGCAGGTCTCGTTAGGTCACGTTGGTTTCTATGCGATTGGAGCCTATACGAGCGCGATTCTGACGACTACAGTCGGTGCCAGTTTCTGGCTGGCATTGCCCGCAGCGCTCCTGCTGGCGGGACTGATCGGGACCGTGCTGGCGCTGCCAGCATTACGAGTAACCGGGCCCTATCTTGCCATGGTAACGATCGCCTTCGGGTTTATCATCGAACATGGCGCGGTTGAATGGCGAGGTCTCACGGGCGGGGCCAACGGCCTGATGAACATCCCGCTTCCCACGGCCTTCGGCTACGTCTTTGATGAGCGCGACGTGGTTGCCCTGATCGTTGGATGCACCGCCATCGTGCTGTGGTTGTTCTGGCGTTTGAGTGTGAGCCCATGGGGGCTGGCTCTGCGGGCCGTCCGCGACGCCGAGGTGGCAGCCCAAGGGCTCGGTCTCAATCCGCTGGTGCTGCGCACCGTGGCGTTTTCGCTGTCCGCCGTGGCCGCAGGGCTGGCAGGCGCGCTCTTTGCCCCATTGACGACGTTCGTCAGCCCCAGTGCCTTCCCGTTTGTGCAATCGATTCTGTTTCTCCTCGCGGTCATCCTCGGCGGGGCGGGGATGGTGTGCGGACCTCTCATTGGTGCAGTCCTGATTGTCCTCCTCCCGGAGACCTTGTCGAGCCTAGCGGAATACCGCTTGTTTTTCTTCGGCGTGCTCCTTCTTGGAGTCCTCCGCATGGCCCCAGGAGGCGTGGCTGGCGTGATTGCCGATCGGCTTCGTCGATCGTGCCCTGGAGTCTGGCCAGAGACTGCTATCGACGTGGCAGTCTGGCTGGGACAGCGGGCACATGGCCAGGCTCTCCAAGTCGAGGGCTTGTCGCTGGCCTTCGGTGGTGTGCAGGCGGTGGCTGACGTGGGCTTTACAGCTCGCTCCGGGCAGATTACCAGTCTCATTGGGCCCAACGGTGCGGGCAAAACCAGTGTCATCAACGTGCTGAGCGGATTTTACCCGCCAGACGACGGTGTCGTCGCGCTGGGAGAGCAGCAGGTGCTTGGTCTGCCTTCGCATGCGATCGTGCGGCTGGGGATAGCACGTACCCACCAGGCCAGCCAGTTATTTCCGACCCTTTCTGTGCTCGAGAACCTCCTCATCGCCCTGCGGTGCGGCAGATTAGGCGCGCTTCTGCCCATGCACGGCGGTGTCCGGGATGAGGGTGAACCGGTGCAGCTTGCCCAGGGGCTCCTAGCCTTCGTGGGCTATGATGGTGCGGTGGAACGTCCGGCTGGAGGGCTCGCCCACGTCGACAAGCGGGTCGTGGAGATCGCGCGGGCTCTAGCGACACAACCGCAAGTGCTCCTCCTTGACGAACCAGCCGCCGGCCTGGGACCACAAGATATCGAGCGCCTGGGCAAGCTCCTGCGGCAGGTAGCCGAGGCTGGGATGGTTGTGGTCCTGGTCGAGCATCACATGTCATTGGTGATGGGCCTGTCAGACCATGTCGTCGTGCTGGACGCCGGCCGAGTCATCGCTGCCGGCAGCCCGGCACACGTGCGGCAGGATAAGGCTGTCCGCAAGGCCTACCTCGGCGAGCGCGCACACAAAGAGCTCACACGACCATCCACAGCAGGCAGACGTCAGGACGGTGTGCTCCTGGTCCATCAGCTCAGTGCGGGTTATGGCACGGCTCCAGTGTTACACGACGTAGACCTCACGGTGCACACCGGAGAACTGGTCGCCGTTCTGGGGGCCAACGGAGCTGGGAAATCGACCTTGATGCGCGCCCTCAGTGGCTTACACCGACCGGTGCAGGGGATTGTGCAGCTCGATCGCCAGGACATCACCACTTCTACAGCCCATCGCATCGCCAGCGCCGGGCTTATCCTGGTGCCAGAAGGTCGTCAGGTCTTTCCCGAATTGACCGTCTTGGATAATATCCGCCTCGGGGCATACAGTCGTCCCGGATTCGACGCCTCACGAGATCTCGAATCACTGTTGGCACGCTTCCCGGCGCTCACGCCACGGTTGCATGCACGGGCGGGCTTGCTCTCTGGGGGTGAGCAGCAGATGTTGGCTATTGCCCGTGGGCTGGTCGCTAGACCGACACTACTGCTGCTCGACGAGCCTTCTCTCGGTTTGGCACCAGTGCTGATCGATACGCTGTTTGGCGTGCTAGCAGCGTTGCGCAAGGGTGGGATCACCGTTCTGCTGGTCGATCAGCGGGTGGATTTGGCTCTGATGGTGGCCGATCGGGGCTATGTCCTGCAGAACGGACAGATGGTGCGAGAAGGTGCCGCCACTGACCTCCGCAATGATCCAGCGCTTGAAAAAGCCTATCTTGGGGAGTTTGACTGAGTCTCGTGCACACCTCTGCTCACCCTGCTCACCCGCGCCGTCGTGAGGCAGGACTGGGTGAAGGGGCGATGCCACTGGGAGATGTTGATGGCGCGCAGTCTTATGAGCCACCGGATGAGCATGCCGGTGGTCGGTGAGCCGTTGATGTACTACCGAGGCACATGAGGAGAGTCGGATATGCCATTGGAGACTGTGCCGATTATCGACATGGCGCCCTACCGCACAGGTCTAGAGGTGAGGAAGCGGGCGATAGCCGGACAAATTGGCGAGGCCTGCCGCGACATCGGTTTTCTGGTCATCACTGGGCATGGCGTCTCGCCCGGATTGATCGATGCCGTGGACGATGTCTCGCGAGCCTTTTTCGACCTACCGCTACAAGAGAAAATGCGTGTGGCACGCCCGGCACCGGACGTGACTCGGGGCTATATCCCCACCGAGGGCGAGAGTGTGGCCCGGAGTCGGGGCGAATATGCCCCGGGAGATTTGAACGAATCCTTCATGATTGGGCCAATCGACGTGGGGGATGACGAGTACTATCGCTGTCCCGCGGCGGGAAAACATTTCTACCCCAATCTCTGGCCCGAACGTCGCCCCGCTCTACGCCAAGTCTATACAGCATATTATCGCGTCATGTCGGACCTCGCCCGCACCATGATGCGCCTCTTTGCCCTTGCCCTCGACCAACCCGAAACCTTCTTTGACGACAAGATCGACAAACACATCAGCCGTCTGCGGGTACGGAACTATCCTGCCCCACAGGTGCCTCCGCAGCCGGGGCAACTCCGTGCTGGCGCTCACACCGACTATGGGAGCCTCACCATCCTAAAGACGGAGGACAAACCGGGTGGGCTTCAGGTGTACACCAAAACTGGTATCTGGGTAGACGTACCCATCGTGGCAGGCTGCTTCATCGTGAATCTCGGCGATCTCATGGGACGCTGGACGAATGACCAGTGGGTTTCCACGTTACACCGTGTGGTGAATCCACCCATGGAATCAGCCTCCATGAGCCGGCGTCAGTCTTTGGTGTTTTTCCACAATCCCAACTACGACGCCGTGATCGAGTGCATCCCGAGTTGTCAGGGACCAGGCAATCCTGCCAGATATCCGGTGACAACGTCAGGCGAGCATCTGCGCACGCAGTTCGTCCGCACGCAGACGCAGGCAGGGTAGGGACCCGACTCGGTGAGGGCTGGCAGGAGAGCCGCCCCTGAGAAGATCGAGGCTCATCCACCCGCCAAGGTCGACGGCAGGCGCGGGCGGACAACGCGACAGCGATCTGCTCTCGCTGCTGGGAGGAGATGAGTGGAATCATCATGAGCGAGTCTTACGGCAATAGGGTGTAGAGGAGAATGGACCTTGGGGCCTCCCTGCGGGCCGCGAATAATTCCATAGCACTTCCGGTTGGAGGCTTTTGGAGCATTTCGCGTTGCGGATCCCACCGCTCGTTGCCCAACTGAGGGCGCTCACTCCTGTACCTCATGTGAAGGGATTGAAACCCTCGGAAAAGGTGGCGGCACCACATGAGCTGTCGGTTCAGCAGCGCTTTCTGCCTCAGAACGGACACCCGAGCTGAGAGCTGCGGATGAGTCGGGATCGCGTGCGTTGGCGCGTGCATAGTTGTTCCTCCTGTTGGGTGTTGCGACAGCCGTAAGCCGTCCCCCCGGAATCCACAAGGGGGCGACCTCGATCGTCATTCCCCGGCAACCGTTACCTACGGGGCCAGCTGCATACCTCCTGAAAATAAAGCAACAGCCATGCCAGCTCTTTGCCTATCCCAGTGTGACCGTGATCGCGTCATTATGTGGTTGTTTTAAGAGGTGTTTCGAATGAGGCGTGGGGAGGCTTCGTCCTTGGGTAGGGATGCCTGGGCGCCACCACTCGCAGCACCCACCCCCATTTCTGGGGGTTCGAGTGGGGCTCTTCCCCCAGCACCCCCACTTGTGGGGACAGGCGGCAGATGGAGTTCGATGGCTGGCGTTGGCATTGGCGCGCTGTGGTGTCGCGCTCGGGGACATGCAGATGCTGGATGGAGCTATTGCGACCACCCACATCTACAGTGTCGCCGGCCTCACCGGCGACCGCGCGGCGCGTGTCACCACGCACCCGCGTCGCACCTCGCCTCCGCTCGCGATGGGTGAGGACGGTGATCTTCTGCGGCTGCCTGCGGCCTACGGAGCATGGCTTGGAACGGTTTACTTCAGCCGCACATCCTCGTAGGGGGCTGAGTAGATATAGAGCGGGATCAGGCCAAGCCCTGACTCCGCAACCCGCGGACCCACGCCACTCAGGAAAGCCAACTGCCAGTTTGGGATAAACAAGGCCTTCTCCTGTATGATGCGCTGGATCTGGTGTAGGATGGCTTCCCGTTTGGTGGAGTCCCGTTCGTTTGCCTGCTGGCGAAAGAGTTCGTCGATCTCCGGCACGCTGCCCACCGCAAAGGTGCCTCCGCCCAATACGAACGCCTCGATGCGGGTGGCCGCATTGCCATAGGACCCGCTACCGCCATAACTGAGATGCTTTAGCTGCTGTTCCCGGCGCGCTGTGTTAAACGCCGCACGCTCCATCAGGCGCACTTTGGTGCGAATGCCAACCGCCCCTAGGTAATTGGCGACCCCTTCGGCCAGCGACCCATACGGTGGCCCGACGGCGATTTCTCCGCCGTCGAAGCCGTTGGGGAAGCCGGCTTCGCGCAACAGCTGACGGGCTTTCTCAGGATTATAGGCGGGAGGCTCCAGGGGGAGCGCAAAATCGAAGTCGGGCGGGATGATACTGCCCAGCGGTTTCGAGTATCCTAGGCTTTCGGCGTCGCTGAGGGTCTGCCGATCGATGGCATGATTTGCGGCGCGCCGCACGCGCACGTCCGCCCATGGGGAGGTGGGATCCCATTGCGCGAAAATGTCCACCCATTGGGTAACAGTACCCAGCACGGGAACCAGTTTCAGATTCGGGTCGCGCTGGATCTCCTCCGCCACCGCGCCCAGTACCCCATAAGCAATGTCCGCTTCCCCCCGCTTCAGCATGGCCAATCGAGTGGTGTCCTCGGGGATGCTCTTCAGTACGAGCCGCTTGATATGCGGCACCTTGCGCCAATAGCTCTCATTGGCCTCCAGGATTAGGCCGATGCCGGGGTCCTGACTCACAAATTGATAAGGCCCCGCCCCGACCGGGTGTTGCTTGAACCCATCACCTCCGACCTTCTCGATGTACGCCTTGGGCACGATCCATGCTGCCCCCGTCGCGGGGGTGGCATACGTAGCCATGAAGTCTGGCCATGGTTCATGCAAGTGGAACCGGACGCGATGGGGATCGACCGCCTCGACCTCCCGCACCCGAGTCTTCAACTCATTGGCCGCGGCACCTTTGTAGCGTTGGAAACTGAAGACCACGTCCGCCGCAGTGAAGGGATCGCCATTATGGAAGCGTACCCCCTGCCGCAACCGAAACTCGTAGACCAGCCCATCCGGACTCTCGGTCCACGACTCTGCCAGGCTGGGGGTCATGATATTCCCCGGCATCGGTTTCACCAGCGCATCGTGCAGGGCATAGTAGAACAGCATGGGCGTGATGATCCCTTGATGCTCCGCCGGCTCAAAGTAGGTAGGCGCGATCGTAAAGTGGATTGCCCAGGTGACCTGGCCTTGAGGGGTTGCCTGCGCCGCGTGAGCCGTTCCAACCCCGCACCACAGCGCCACCAGCGCTATCCAACTGACAACTGCCCATCGGATCTTCCCCGTCATCGATATCTCTCCTCTTGGCATCATGTGTTACATGCAGGGCAAGGTCTACGACTTTCCTGTCCCAGATATCGCCGATCTCTAGCTGTCCGTCCTCCGAGACCCCAGACCAGAGGTCCAGAGCGCTGAGGCCGGACTATCTATGTCGGTCTCTTGACTTCGTGTGATTTTACACTAACTTGACTCCATTCGAGCCACTCCAGCGAAATTTTTCCTCCGGAGTGCTCTCGCTCGCTTCCGCAGCAAAGCGTGCACCGTGCTGTGTTGAATTGGCCGATGCCCGAGCGTTCCGCCCAGGGATGGTCCAACGGCATCCCACTGCGGCACGGATCAGCGCCCCGCAGCTTATGAGGATAGCGGGGACATGCGTGCCACAACCCGGCCAGGCTATGCTATAAACGCCACTCATCAACGGCGCTAGGGACATCGTGGCAGGCCCAAACGCCACCGCTGGCGGGCCTATTGCGAATATACCTAAGAATGATCAAGGTTAGGGACGGGTCAGCCTGGAGTACATTCTGCTACAGATGGTAGCGCGTTGGCCATGAAGGAAGATGATCCTGCCGCGGCCGGGTGACGTTCGGCACGCTTTGGAGGGCAATATGACGCAGTGGACACCTGACACGGAGCGTGATGCACTGGCCCGGCGCTTTGTGCGCTTCGCCGACCAGGAGTGCGGCGACTATGCGCCGTTCTACGATCAATTGGCGCGCGGGATCGCCCGCGATCCGGACCTGCTCACCATCGCGGCGCACTCCCGGAGCGGACAACAGGCGCCCAATCTGTTCCTAGCAGCGGTGCACTACCTGCTGCTGCGGGGCTCTGACCACGCGCTCACCGCGTTCTATCCCAGTGTGGCGCACCTCACGGCTGTGCCGCCGGGCGATCCTGTGCCCGCCTTCCATTCGTTCTGCCAGGACCACCGGGCCGCACTCATCGAGCTGATCTCCACAGGTCTAGTCCAGACCAATGAACCGCAGCGGTGCACTGTCCTGCTACCGGCCTTCGCCACGGTGGCGCGCCTGACAGGCGGCACGCCATTGGCGCTGATCGAGGTCGGGGCCAGCGCCGGCCTCAACCTGCTGTTTGATCGCTACAGCTACGACTACGGGGCGGGACGGTCCGCAGGGGATCCCAGGTCGCCCGTCCGGTTTGCCTGTGCACTACGCGGTTCGGGGCTGCCGCCGATTCACGCGGATATGCTGCATGTGGGTACACGTCTCGGCATCGACCTCAACCCCATAGACGCCGATGACCCACAGGCCTTGCTCTGGCTTCGTGCCCTAGTCTGGCCGGAGCACCCGGAGCGAGCGGTTCGGTTGCAGCAGGTCTTGACGCTGGCACAGCGCGAGCCACCTCGGCTTATTGCCGGGGATGCCCTAACGGTCCTGCCCGAGGCTGTCGCGGACGTCCCTGGGGGCACGGCCCTCTGCGTCTTCCATACCGCTACTCTGGCCCACTTCCCTCCCGAGGCGCGGGAGCGCTTTCGCTCGCTCATCCCTGAGCTCGCCCGCCAGCGCGACCTGTTCTGGCTGGCGAGCGAAGGCTCTGGGGAGCTAGGGCGGAGGGGGCAGTATGCGACCATCCTGACGGCGTTTCAAAACGGCCGCAGAACAGAGCATCAGCTGGCGTACAGTCACCCGCACGGAGCCTGGCTCGAATGGCTGGACAACGGGGGTAGTGGGTGAACAAGGTCTGCGAGCGCGAGATCTCGGGCGTGGCAGAGAGGCAATGCCAACGCTCGTGTGTCACAGTGCCGTCAGAAGTACGTTACCGGAGTCGCCCGGTGTTCGAATACAGGTCCTACCGACGGAAGGGTCCCCTCCCTGCCGCATATGCGTGGGTCGAGGACGTCAGCCAGAACAGGTCGCGCTGGCCTTCTGGGGTATTATCCAGGGGCTCAGTCACAAACTCGACCAAGACGCCATGATGCTCCACCTCATTAAGAATGACGCCGAGATGGACCGGATCGCGACTCAGGCGATCGATGGCACAGGCAATCACCACCGCCACGGCGTGCTGCCGAATCGCCTCTCGGAGTTCGTTCAAGTGCGGACGCTCCCATAGTTCGGTGCCGGAATATACCTCACGATAGACCTGCGTCTCATCGACCAGGTAGCCATGCGCTCCCGCGTATTGTCGGAACTGTGCTTCTTGGGTCACCAGCGAGGTGCCGTCTTCCTCTGAGACCGATGATTACATCAGCGCTTCCTTGCTCGTTGTAAACCGTGACGCGGACCCGATATCTTCCAGGGGCGAGACGCCATGCCGGATTCTGCCACTTTGGGAAATAGTGGCTCTCGTTCGTGAAGATGTAGCAATCCGGTTCACCTTCGAACTTCACTACGATTGACATCGATTCATCGAAGTGGCCATGGACATCAATTTTTCGCGCTTGCATAATTCGTGCAGGGTCCTGCAGATTACCCGCTCGGCCCTGCGAAATAACGGGGAGCAGAGGTTCTGGTTGCGAAGTCCAACGAGCCTGAATGTCACCAATGAAAGCTTTGGTAAGGTTATATGGTTTCGCTGAACAATCGCGCTGCAACGGCCGTTACCGGCGAGACGCCATCATTTCCGACAGTTCTCGTTCAAACTTGACTAATACCTGCTGGTGGGTGGCAACGGCCTCTTCGAGGGGCCAAGCTTCCGCCGCATTTCCCGTCCTATGTGCATCGGCGATCGCGGCCTTTTGCCTGACAATGACTTCCTTCATGATGGGAATCCCCATGCACAGGGTATGGAGGCGGCCTTGAACGTCGGAGGTATAGAGCGTGAGCATCCGTCGTGTCATCTCGAACAGCTTGGGCATTGCCGCGTTCGCGGCGTCTTTCGCCACAACGCGCATGACTGCCTCGCACCTCCGCTGTGCGTCAACCCCCGCAGCCATGAACGTGAGCTGTGATGGGGCTGCGGACGTTAAGGCTGCCTTTGTCACCATCAACACGAGGCTCACGATGATGATGGCTGAGGGGTTCAAGGCGCGCTTGGTCCATGCGTGCGTGGATGCCCATGTCTCCATGACTCACCCCCTCGTTGGTACCCAATTTTCCACCTGGATTAGCGGTCAGATGCTCCTCAACCCTCTGGAGCTCGAAGAAGCTGCCGACTCTCACCGCCTCTTCAAACCCCTCCGCTGCCAACTGGTCGAGAGAGGCATCCAAGGCCTCAACGAGAATATCCTAGTGGGTTTTGCGTGGCACAAACCCGGCCACATCGGCGACCAACCGCCGCTAACGCTCGGGGTCGAGCCGAACCGTCAGGGCGATGGTGTCCTTCGTCCCATGGAAGACATTGGCCGCCGACGGGATCGTCGGTGACTGACACCCGTCACCCTACCTCTGCACCACTCCAAAACACTAATGGCGGCAATTCATCGTAAAAATGGCCAAGTGTAACAGGGGGAGGGACCTCCCCTGGCCAATGTCCCTGTGCATCACCATGTAACCGCCTGGTGACCTGTGGAAGGGCTTGCAACGCGCCGATACCGCTTTGCCACAATTGATTGTGCAGCGAGCCTAGTAGCTGGCGGTCGGCACTCCAACGCTGTGCAAGCGCTTACACCTTCGGTCCCTGTTGATAGAAGCTTATAAGGGCTTGGACGGTATCTGGAGAGAACAGTAAGAGATGAATACCAGAACTAACTCGAAGGCCTCGGCCGCCACCGTGGCGATGTCCTCGGTCCGCATCCGCTCCAGCTACGGCCTTACCTGGTCGGGGTGGCGCTGGCTGAGGTGGTAGAGCCGCATTGGGCCCCGCCGGGCTGGTTCGCCACCGGCAGCCAGGCGGGCAGGACAGCGCCACAATCGATCCAGCGATCGCATGTACGTGGGGCATTGGTCCTCCTCTCCTCCCGCTCACCCCTTGGCTCATGGGTGAGGCGCCTATGCCTGGGCGAGCTGCTTGATCCGTGCGCTGATGTCCTCGATCGAGGGGATTGGATGAAAGACGTGGCCCGTCCTGATGGGGGCCATGCGGTTCGCCACGATGATGTAGGCCTTCGGCGGGAGAGGGAGGGGCAGCAGCGGCCGTGTCATGGACTCGGCAAACCGTACGAGCGCGATGAACGCGTGCTCCATATAGAGGAGTGCGTGCACCGGTGGATGACCATAGATCAGCGCTGTCGAACTCCCCGCCTCGGGGTTGCTGGGCAGCAGCAGATGCAGGACCACGGTGCCGGCATCCAACCGGGCGAGGAAGGCCTCGCGTGCCACGAGCGTGCGGTGTTCCATCACGACTCGATAGGCTCGAAGGCGTTGACCGTCGGCCTGCCAGTATGCGTCAAGCATCGGTGCAAAGATGTCTAACACGGGATACGTGCGCAGGTCCGTGTGACCGTGTGTGGTGAAGATGTCCGAGAGGCGGGCTGGGAGGGATTGCCGAAAGGCCCTGGAGAGATAGGGAAGGACGGCATTCTGGGCGCGCTGACCGGCATGCATGAATGCGTCGATCGCGTAGGCCAGTTCGTCTCGATCGGCATCTGCGAGAACAAAGCACTCCGGAAGGATCGGCATATCCTCGCCCAGGGTTGCGGCCATCCGGTGGGTGGCGCCGATGAACGACGTGAACGCATGCCACATTTCGGACACCGCATACGGGAGTAGTTCAAGCGTCACATGGGGCGGTGAGTATAGATGAACCACGGGTTGGGTTGCCCGAGCGGCCCATTGTTCATCAAGGGCTGAGCGCAACGCGACAAGATGCGTCAGCAGCCCAAGGGGTGGCTGAATCATGACTCACACCTCCTCCGCTAGCCACCGTGCCAGGGCCTCTTGCACCAGCACACTCGTGATGTGACCTGGCGCGGGTTAGAAGAGCGGCGTCGGGTCCGTGACCTGGCCGCAGAGCGTACACATACACATAAGTCTCATCCCGTTCCTCCTGGAGCAATTCCCCGAGCCTGCGCAACACCTCCAATGCCTCGTCCGTTCGGTTTAGCCAATCGAGGCGAGCGGATGCTAATCCTCCCTGCATACCACTGCCCGCTACCGCTGAGCGTCGGCAGCGCTTTGGCATGGACCCGTCAAGGGTGATCACATCTCGGTTATTTCACGAAGCAAAGGGCAACGATGAGCACCAGAGCCGCTAGGATGATGAGGATGCCCCAGACGCTCCCGAGGCCGACGACATCAGGGCCGACGGTGAAGTAAAACCCCACCATAGGGTGACGAACAGGAGAACGAAAATCTGCGCCGCTGTGCGCTTGGACCGTTTTACCGGTGAGGCAGGAGTCATGCGGGCTCTCCCAGGCTCTGCGCCATGATGACTTCATGCTTCATCGGACCTCGTCACCCTGCGCCAGCAGGCTGCCGATGGTCCCTTTCTGCCACTTCTCTTTGTCGCTGAGCGTCAGCACCCCTTCGTGATTTAAGCGATTGGCGATCGTCTGCAAGGATAGGCCTTCGTCCCGCAGTTCGCAGTCGAGTGAGCGGCTATGGTGCCCCGCGTGCCCCGGTCCTCGGCCAACAGCCAGGCCAGAATGTGGCGTTGGAGGCGGGAGAGACGTTCACGGGTCATGGCCATCCCTGCAAATCTGACGTATGCGGGCATTGGTCAAATACCGGCCTTCAGGTCACGGAGTAATCGGGTAAACGCCTGCTGGTACGCATCGTGGTCCTTCCACTGCTGAATATCTCCGATATGGCGTTGCCTGCGGATGCCTGCCGCCCAGCCCACCGCACTGTGCATGACCGCCTCGTCAATCCGGATAGGGAACAGTACCACCCGGTTCTCCTGAGCCTCTTTCGCAAAGGCGGTTTCGACTTCCTTTTGAACCCATCGGCTTTTAACGGAATATTCAGACAGGATGAGGAGAAGTCGGTCATAGACCTGGATCGATTCATCGATACGGGACCGAAATTCGTCCCCGATTTTCAAGTCCTCCGGCGCAAACCAGCAACGGACCCCGTTGTCCTGGAGGTCAGCATGCAAGCGTTGCACTAGCGCGTCATCCCCACTGGAATAGCTGATGAAGCAGGAGTGATACTGGAAGGGTTGCTCGACGAGCGACTTGCTATAGGTGATCATGTCGTCGGGCACGCCAGCCCCTCGAAGGAAGACCGCGGGGATGTTGCCGTGCGAGCGATAGAGGGTGTCGATGCCGATGGTCGATGGCCCGCTATGATATAGATTCGCAAGCCCTTCAACCGTGCTAAGGTCAACATCTCCGAATACAGTCCACCCTGTTTGAGCCCACGTGAGGATTGCTGCAGAAAGGGTGGCCGCTGTGAGGTTTGTCCGATAGAGCTCTGCCTTGAAGAGGATTGCCTCAGTGAGGTCCGCCCTGTGGAGGTTCGCCTCGTCAATGTCTGCCCAGGAGCGGTTAACCCCGCGGAGGATACTGGGTAGACATCTGCCCTGTTGAAGTCCACCCCTTGGAGGCCCGGGCGTAGTTCTGGATGCTCGCCTCGCCATCGCTCATATTTCCTCCGCCTGGCCATCGGTATCGAGGTTAATCTGCCACATTCGGTGATATGACACGTCCGACACATCTGCTGACCCTTTAGAATCTGACAGACCTTCCATGGGTCAAGGTACCGGCCGGATGAAGCACATCGTGTGATAGCTTCGATGAAGCTAATAGCTCATAAACCTTTAGCAGCGATATTCCTTACACTTATACTCGCGCCCAATGCGCTGACAGATCACTTCACACTTCCCTGGCTTATCAATGGTGAAGCGATCGGGTAATGGCTGCCCACGCCAGCGCCGATCACGGTCAGGCTTCCACGTGCGAGAACCCTCCCAATGCTCATCAGATGGGAACGGCGAGCCGCGCCGGTCATCCGTATAGCTCATACTTGCGGTGCACAACACGAGGCCTAGACACACACCGATCCACCAGCGCATCGGTTCAATCCTCCAATTAGTAACTTCTATTCTATGGCATGGATCACGCCTCCGTCCAGAAGTCTTCATCCAGCACCCGGTCGACCGAGAGCGTCTGTTCAACGCTAAGGATAACCTGCTGGTATGGAGCGCAGCGGAATACCCGTCAGGTTCATCCTGTGGTTAGGTGGTGATCGTGCTAGCGCCAACGTTACAAGTCTTGGGGTTGAAGTCCTGTACGCCTGGCGATCCTGGCGAGCATGCGAGGACCGATCTTTTCAGCGTCATGGAAGGCAAAGACGACGTCAGGCCAGCCAGGGCGAGAGAGGACACGGTGGGACCCATCTTGCCGTTTGATGCGCCAGCCCACACGCAGCAGAGCCGCCAGGACTCGTCTCGCGCTCGTGCTGGACCAGGTGCTTATGCGGCGGCGAAGGAAATACTTAACAGGTCTGGGCCAGCCTCGCCATGGTCGAGACGGTCCGCCACGACACGGAGCGCCAACGCTTGGACCTTGGCCGTCGCTTTCTCAGAACTCTGGCCATACGTCAGTACGCCAGGCAGTTCAAGGACTTCGGCGATCCAGCGGCCGTCATCTTCCTGCTCGATTTCCACCGTGAATGTCATCGGCACCCTCCGCTTCTCCCGTCGCCTATCATTCTACTCTCTGCCTTGCTTGGAGGGTAGTCCCCATGACAAAACCACCGGACGCTCAGGTTCAGCCGCACTCACGCCGCGGCTGTAATTTCCGATGTGAGAAACGCGCCAGGGCGGTCAGCCCATTTCTCATCAGCACAGGAACACGTGGCTCCTATGCGTGGCGATCTGGCGGAGCACCTGCGTCGCATTTGACACAAGGCAGCAAGCGGCCGATGGCTTTGGACCGGCCATCTGCGGTAATGACCCAAGGCCGGTTGCTCCAGGGTGGATGATGCCGGACATGTTGGGCGTGGCCGCACTCAAGCTCAGCCACCCAGTGCTGCTCATCGTCCTGATAGAAGCCAACAATGCGGCGCTCCATGGTGGTTCCCTGGTCGCCTGACGACGGCTCCACACAGCCGTGCGCGTGGGCGCACGGGCTGGAACGTCTTGTTCGGCAACATGGCGACGCGCCTGTCACACGAAACACGCACACGGCACCGTGTCATGAACCCAGCAGCTGATGATTGAGTTGCCAGACCCTATAGTTCAACACCGCGGCAAAGCTCACCCACAGCAGGTAAGGCATGAGCAATGCCCCGGCCAGTGGTCTGACGCGCCAGAAGGTCATCAGGGTGGCCACGATCAACGCCCACAGCAGCACGATGTCGGCGAATGCCAGGGCGCCGAGGTGCCAGCCGAAAAAGAGCCAACTCCACAACGCATTGCTCGCAAGCTGCACGAGAAATACGCTGAGGGCTGTACGTGCCGCCCGAAACCCTCCCATACGCCAAACCAACCATGCGGCAACACCCATAAGCGCGAACAGCGCCGTCCAAACAGGGCCAAAGATCGACGGTGGCGGAGCCCATGCCGGGCGCACAAGCTGCATGTAAAACGACTCAGCGTTGATCGACGCGGCGCTACCGATGCCGGCAGCCATGAAGGTCACCATGAGCCACGCCACGAGGCCAAGAACCTGCTTATGCTTTGGAATCGGAGCCATGAAGAATTGCATTTTTGCCGAACGCCTCACGCTCAGCGGCAGGCGGTGAAACCACCACCCACCGATGGCTGTGCCAATGACGTGTGCACCACCGCTGTCCCGCCCGTCCGCTGCCGTGTGTGTCGAGGTCCACGCCGCAGATGGCTCACGCATCAGCCTTCAGATACCTAATGGCCAAGGGCACCTCTCGCAGAGTCCCACTCCCGACTGAAAAGAAGCGAGCGCTGGCGTGTGAGCGGGATGAAACGGTACAGAATAGCTCGCCGTCGACGAAATGCAGAGCCACTCCGTCGTCGACCGCGGAACCCGGCCTGATATGCCTGCCGATGACAAGCTGAGTGTAGGACGGGCGTCGCTTGGGGTCGCCATCAAAGTGACAGGAAAAACTCCCCTTCAAAAAACCCAGGCCATCCATCTTCGATAGACCACCTGGGGTCGAGTCCGTGTGCCCCTCCTCAAACCAACAGAGTGCGCCCGCACTCAGCCCAGCTAGCACAACCCCACGTTCCCACGCTTGCCGCAAAGCGATGTTCTCGCCCGTACTCTCGCCACACGGCGAGCATCGCACGCGTGGCTCCGCCGGCGACGTAGACGACATCACTCGTAAGAATGGTCGCTTCGACGTTATCAGGACGCCCGCATGGCCGGAAGACGGCAAGAATCGTCGCCACACAAGGGAAACGCTCACATGCGTTGTAGAAGCGGGCGATGGCATCGTGCGAGTCACCTTGCGCGGTGGGCAAAAATAGCACTCTTGGGCATGGGCTGGGCACCTGTGCGAGAATGTACTCGTCCAGGAGAGGGTTGTCTGGCTCCATCATGAACCCGCCGCCACCCATCGCAATGATTTGCATGCTCACGTGGACTCCCTGTAGCCCCTTATGGACCGAACGAAACAGCGTTTTGTGGCGCGCAGCCGCCACAAAACGCTGTTGAACGGAACCGCGCGGCATCTCATAGGGAATTTTAATCCTGTCTGGCCCGCCTGGGAAGCATTTTCGAGGGGGTGTTGGACAAGGGGTTACGGTCCTCGCCGGTGAGAGAAGGCCTGGAGCCTCGGTGGTTGGGTGGGCACGGGGAGCAGTGCGGAGGGGTTGCTCCGCTGGCCTCAGGACGGTTCACCAGAGATGGGCACACCAGGGGCCCGGACCCGTCAGCAGGACGTGTGGCGACCAGTAAGAAGAGAGCATGCCGGGAGGCAACTGGGGCGCGCATGGTGGCCCCCGTTGGCGTAGGGGAATGGAACGCATGACGACCAGTAGGCCCTGAGCACAGGATGGATAGGGGTGCCCCGCCAGGCAGAGTTGCCGTGGGTACCGGAGGGGCCGATGGACAGGACTCCACAGCCTCTAGTAGCGAACCTTGTGGAACCCTTGGGGCCACACATGCGGCAGAAAGCGCCGGATGAACTCGTGGGCGGGCAACGTCAAGGTGTTCCCACGCTGGTCCTGGGAGTCCTGGTAGCGAAAGCACCCCTGGCCATTATCGATGGCGAGGAGACGGGGGTTGGTCAGCGCGATGCGGTGGATATCTCTGCCCAGGTCGTTCAGGCCTTTCTCCGTGCCTGCCCAGCCGGTTTGCCGGAGACCACCCCCCCCTTGGTCCAGACCACCTCGGGACTGATCAGGTCAGGGTGTTCCTGGCGCACCAGATCGAGCTACAGGCCACGAAACCGCTTCGCGAGGGCAGGGACGGGGACGAGGGAGGACGTGCGCGCTGGCCGCCATTCGGTTCGGTCGGCGGAGACCCCGCCAGCTGGCACCAGGCAGTGGACATGCGGATGGGAGGTCAGGGTGCGGGTCCAGGTGTGGAGGATACACAAGACGCCCATCAGGCCGCCCACATGATGCGGGTCCATCGCGAGTTTGATGAGCGCTTGGGCCGCGGCGCGCAGCACCCTGTCGTACAGGTCTTTTGGGTGGCGGCGGGGGCCGCACCACCCCCGACCTGCGCTCTGGCTGAAGCCTGCCGAGCCATCTGCGGTCCGCCCGTCCGCTGCAGCGCCTGGTTAGCCACCCCTAACAAATTCACCTGTCTCGCTATCCACCTTAAATGACAAAAATCCGCGGGAATGGGAGCTTGCATTGAATGGTCACTGTTCCAGGTTCGCGGCTCCGAAATGCGTGTCGAGAAGCTCCTCCAGCCCCTCAATCATCTGGCGAAGATCACGATCGTCGAACGCGCCCCACTCGGCGTGGAATGCCTGGTTTCGGAGGGCGGCGTACGCCTTCAACCGCTCCGCCTTGACCTTGCCGACTATGCGGTTGGACCTCAACGCATTGATCAGCGAATCGAGGGTCTTGTCATCGGTTGCGATGTTGTGTTTACGGCAAAGTCTCTTGACCGTATCCTCGAGGACTGCACTCGCCAGTACCGCGGCCTCCATCTGCTTGCCACGCTCATTGTAGGTAGACGCATGTTGCAAGAACTGGTCGAACGTCAGGCCGGCAAAGTGGAGTTCTAAGGTGTTCAGGAGCCCATTAGACCACTCCGCAGCAGCCGATTTCAGAATTCCGAGGATAGTTGCCATAAGTTCACGAAAAATTGGCGAGTGGGAGGCTGGTAACAGACGTTGCGCCTCCCGTCGGTAACGGCTATCAACTGGCATGGCGATCTCCAGCAGATTGACCGCGGAAAGGAGCCATGATAGGCATTCGGAACGGTCGTCAACGTCAACGGAGTGCGTCCCCTTGATTTGCGCGAACAGCTGCTCACCCACTTCGACGAGTTCGGTGAATCGTCGTTCGATACCTTCGATCAAAGTGTTAGTCATCTCACTTGCCCTTTGCCATCCCCCTCTGCGCGTCGACATTCTCAAGTTGGGTGGGCTAACGCTCACGCTCAGCGGCGGGCGGGGAAATCACCACCCACCTGCGGCTGTACTGACAATGGATGCACCGCCACTTTCCCGCCCGTCCGCTGCAGCGGGTGGTTAGGTGCGGGACCGGAGACGGGACCAAGACCCACTTACTGTTTTCCTAACGCTGGCGCCGTGGGGTGAGAGGATTCCTCGGATAGACCAATAAGACTCTCGAAGGGAATGTGTAAATGCGTGTGCAAGCGCCGAATCATGTTTAACGAGAGCTTGCGCTGACGATTCAGCACTTCTGCGACCCGCCCACGCTTCCCCAGGTACGGCTCGAGGTCCTTCCGCGTTAACCCCATTTGTTCCATCCGAAACTTAATGGCCTCGACCGGGTCTGGGGGATCAATGGGGTAGTGCGCTTGTTCGTACGCCTCGACCAAGGTGAGCAGAATATCGAGCTTATCGCCCTTCGGGGTGTTTGCGGCTGCCCCCCAGAGCTGCTCAATTTCCCCCAGGGCACGCTCATAATCGGCTTCGGTTTTGATAGGGCGAATGTCCATTACACCACCTCGGCATCAATCGTGTCGTACTGGGCATGGGTTCCGATGAATCTGATGAACAACGCTTGGCGCTGATAATCCACCGCAACGATTAACCGATACTTGTTGCCACCAATGTTAAAGACGACCCGATTGTTTTTCAGAATGCTCGCATGCCGAAACTGGGCCTTAATGTCTTGTGGGGTGTGCCACTGCGCTTTCCGGGCTTCCGCATACCAGGCTTCCAGCGGCCCTTTGGCATCGGCATACTGCGGCGTAGATTCCCAAAATCGCCGCAAGGTTCGTTTTGCTATCACTCGCATACGCGAGATTATAGGGCGATCCCATTCCGGGATCAAGATTGCTGAGAGCTGAGAAGTCGCGAGATTTTGGCACCTAACGCTGGCGCTCACCTGCTGCCGGAAGCGGGAGCGGAGCGGACGCTGTAGGCAGTCAGGTGCAGTGCTTTGTTCGGCTCAGACTCGGTCAGTAGGTGTAGAAGCTTGCAAACGTAATCGCCTCTGCTGGCAAACATCGCGTCTTTCCGCTCTGATTCATGGCCAACGAGGCACGCGCTCTGCTCACAATCATTGCCAACGAACTCACATTCATTGCACACTGCTTGCAAACATCCGGTGCTGCTCACAATCATTGCGAATAATATAATCGGAATTTTATCAGCATGTTAAGGATTTCGCTTTGAAGATTTCCGACTCATCGGTAAGCCGGATCTTTACAATTGGTACTTTCACTGAATGCGGGTGCAACGCGCTCTTTGCCCCATATTTTGTTGCCCGCCCGTTTCGGATGCTCTTTAAAATAATGGTTCCTTTCTGCCCAGCCAGTCCAGGCTCTTCAAGCAGCGCGCGTCGGCAGCCCCAATCGCCAGCCGCAGCAGCCCCAGTCGCTGGCAGCCAGGCGGCGTGGGCCGGCTGCCAGCAGGGCTGGCTGGCCGCTGGACCGGTTGGGGGGATGCTGGTGGCCTCCGCAGCTCAGGGGGTGCATGCCCGACGGGTCTGTGGCAAAATAGCGTTTGAAATTCCTATCCCCAGAGGATTGTCATGCATCACCTGTGCTACAATGGGTCACTCGCGCATGAGCTCGTACACGTATCTCCGTAGAGAGAAAGCGCAGCCAAGCACCTCGTCTTGGTAGCTGCCGGTGCCCAGTGAGCCTGAGTAATGGAGAAAACTGAATATGAGGATTACTTCCTTGGTTGTATTATTCACCTGTGTGTGTCTGGGTATGGTCGCTAGCGCTAGCGATCCGGCAGCTCATGATACCAGCATACTTCAGAACATGCGTGAACGGATGCGGGCAATGGAGCAAATCAGTGAGGCCCTCAATCGTGGGGACCTGACCACGGCTGCGGATCTGGCTCAGAAATACCTCCCTCTCCCCGAGACGGTTACGGCCAATCAAGCTATGGCCCAGGTAGCAGCGGATTTTCAGCATCAAGTAGATCAGTTTCTTACCACTTTGGCGACTGAAGGGGTCACCACAGCATCCCAGGCCCTAAGCATTTTGAGCCAACAATGTATGAGTTGTCATACCGAGCGGGGCCTCCAGGGACAGGAAGGGCTCAAACGATTACAGGAACTTCGACGCCCACGTTAATATTATGGCTGTCACATGCTGAGGTGTGACATGCGACAGGCTTACTCATTCTCAGGTATTGTTATAGGACTACTTATAGGATACACATGTCTAGCCTTCAGCCAAGGCGATCCAGAACAAACATGTCGATATCTGTACGAGAAAGTTTACCTTCCATGCAGCGAAGTTGCTCAGGAAGAAGGACTCCAGGCCTGCGAGACCCATGCGCATATTGCAACTGAGGAGGCAGTGAGGACTGGTAGGCTCTCACGTGATCAAGCCAATGTGACAGATGGAATTTGCATAATAGGTTGTCAGATGGGCGAGCGCAGGCAGATCGCTCCCTACGAAACGTTTCAATCAGTCATCTGTCGTCTTGGGTCACCCAAGGCCACTAGGCCAAAACCAGCTCCTGCACCTACTCCTCCACCTGCTTCGCGCGCACCCGCCTTTGTCGGCAACTGGAGCGTGTCGAAAAAAGATTCCGAAATTAGGGGACTTCCAGGGTTCCCTTCGAGAATTTTCTCAGCCGATAGTGAGTGAGTGGAACATCGGGTTCGCTAATGGATCAATCACTATCCTAGAGTTTAGAAAGCCCATGGATATTCATGATGTGAAATACAATGAGAACGAGCTCTCGTTCCTGGAAGACTTCGCATTCAACACTCCTGGCCTAGGATATCAAGAAGGGACCACCCAATACTACATCAAGTTCTCGAATCCAAATCGTGGCCAGGGACAATGGAGACGGCAGGTGACCATAGCGTCTCAGAGAGGTCATAGAACCCTGGAGAGTACGGGGACGCTCGATCTCATCCGAATTCGAGTCGTGCCGAAACCAGAGTCACCTGAGTTCCCAGAGGTTGAACCTCGCTCCGGCCCGAGTCAACCTATGCCATTTCCCAGAGGTGAGCCTGAGTTCGATCCCAGACAACCTATGCCGTTTCCCGAAAGTGGACCTGAACTCGGTCCTTCAGGACCACTCCCACCTTCTATTCGCCAGCGGAACTCCTCCGATGATGCGCGCGAGCAAGCGGAGTGCAGGAGGCAGTGTACCTCCGTCTGGCAGATGTGTCATAGTGGGTGCCGAAGTGTGATTCACATGGATAAAGAAGACATTGAGCGAGGAGCTCAATGTCATCGTGAGTGTGACTCTGACAAGCGATCATGTGAAGACTCATGCCGCTAGCTGGTAGGTGGTCGGGTAAGGAGATGATATCGCTATCATCCTCCCCGCAAAACCGCGCGGATCCATCACCGAGTACACGGCTCAAAACAGGCACCACGCCGGGCTGCTCGTTGGCAGCCCTTCTCTTTCGGCAACTGGGCACACTTAGACCGTCTAGCAAAAGGAAACCCTTTTGCAAGCCAGAGCCATGCAAGGGCGTATTTACGTAAATACGTCATTCCTCATTACTTAGAAAAGCGTCCAGGGCGGTCGTGTATGCGCAACGTGCGGCTAATTCAAATTCACTCCAAACCGGGTATGATCAGTCCATTTACCACCTGAGTGAAGGGGCTGATGATGCCATCCGACCTGGCTTTTGATCTGTATACGCGTGTTTTCTTCATCCTCCTGTGTCTCCTGGTCTGTCGGTTTTGGCCCGGCGGCAAGCCATCTCCAGCGGTGCCGAAACCACCCAAAGGAAAACGCGAGCCCAAGCCGTTTGCCGGTTACACGCACAAGCCCGAGTGCGAGTGGTGCGAACAGCCAGGGCCGACGTGCGCCAACTGCTGTGCGTCTGTGGGTCAAGCATGCCCTGATCCCTGTCGGTATGAACCCCTTCCTTGGTTATTCGCGCAGCGCTCCTGCTGACGATCTCCGCGCTCACTTCTCCATTTGCTGCCCTTGCCAAAGACTAACTGCTTGACTTCAAGTCGCCCCGTGCCTTGGCGCCCAGCATGGTGTCACGACGCGCGGCCCGCGGTCGCCGAGCGGGGAGCTGGGGCGACGCGGCGGCGGCGCGGGGGGAGAAAAGGGGCTTTATTTTTCCTATCCGTTCCCCAGTGCTTTGTGGCAAGCGTACTGGCTGACGCCCTGTATTTCAGGTTGCGCTTTGGGACTCCTGCCTCAAGTAGCCGAACGATTAGCGTTGAGCGGCCGCGAGACCAGCGCTTACAGGAACCCCACGCGCCGGCCGCGGTCCGCTGCAACGGCTGGTGGGACGACCCGCGCACCGAGTCGGGCACCACGGGCCTATGGAAGTTAGACCGGCCGAGCAACCCTCAACGGACCGGTCGCGGGTGGCCAGTCGCACCACAGCGCCGGGGGGGTGCCGAGTCCCCGCTGGACGGTCTCGTGTGATGGCCGACGGGCTTCTTCCATGGCAGCGTGTGCCGCGCCGTCAGGGCAGACGCCTGCCTTCGCCCGCGCGAGCAGCCGCCTGGCCCCCGGGTCACGCCACGACCTCCCAAGGGATGGCGCTCGGCGGGGGAATCCTCAACGGCAGGATCACACCGCGGCACACCAGCTGGCGACCACACCGCGGACAGCGTTCGGGATGGGCGTCGCCACGGGCCTGGCACGCGGTCTGCCAGGCCAGCACCGCCGGCGGGACCACCGGCCCTTGCCCTAGGGACGCCCGGCAGATGGCCAAGGCCATCCCCTTGGTCGGCGCGTACAACCCATAGCACCGGACGACCCGAGTGCCAGGCGGTGGCACATGCCGCAGATACCGCCGGATCAACTCTTCGATGGACAGACGCATGCGTCCCGGTCGGCCGCTTTGCCCCCCAACCTCGTCCCCGTTCAGCCGATAGCGGAAGGTCACCACGCCCTGCGCACACGCGACCAGCCGCTGGTTGGCGCAGGGCCCTCCACGGATAGAGCGGGCCCAAGACGTGAGCACCCCTACGCCAGGCGGATACCGCTCCCGGATGTGCACGTGCCACGTCGTGCGGCCCAGCTGGTTGAGGCGATTCTCCATCTGCTGGCGGCTCTGACCCTCCGGCCACGTGCGCTGGTCCTGCCCCAACCCCTGCCGGAGCGCCGCCAGGAGTTGCCCGCGACACACCGCCATCACCACGCGCACCGGCAGCAGAAACCCATGCCGTACGGGGCGCCAGTGCCCCGCGTCCGTGAGCCCCCCACCGGTCACCAAACAGTGGCGATGCGGGTGCAACAGCAACGTCTGACTCCAGGTATGCAGCGCGGCGATGAGGCCAGGACAGGCGCCCCGATACTGCTCGTCGCCGAGCCGTTCGTCCAGCGTCTCGTGCCCCGTGGCACACAGCAGCTGCGTCATCGCGGCGACGTTGGCCAGCCAAAGGTCATTCAGCTCATGCGGCCTGGTGAAAATGCCATGGTCATGGTCACAGGCCAGCAACCGGGCCTTCTGGCGCACCAGCCAGCGCTCGACCTGCAGCCAGGCACATGGCGGACACAACCGATGGCGACAGGAGTTGTACCACACCCGTTCGACATGCCCCTCCGGACAGGCTTGGATGTGACCCCCTAACACCGCGGTGCGACACCCCAGCAGCGCCCACGCCGCCTTCCGCACCTAGGCCGACAGCGCATGACAGCGTTCGAACGCCGCGTAGCCGTGTTGCAAAATCTGCTGTCCCGTGAGCGCTGCCACCACCGCTCCTTCAGCCTCGTCCCCTCGTCCCCCGCTCCTGCGGGTTCGTCCAACAGTGCAATCAGCGGAAAGTTGTCTGTCATATCACCCCCTATAGGTGGACAGATTTTCCGCTTATTGTAATATTAATCGCAAGATATGGAAAATTAGCCTGCTTGCTGTCCATGTATTGCGTTTTTCCTTGTTGGTTTCCACCTATTGCGATATTATGTCACAGGTTATGGAAAGTCAAAAGAATACTCAACCGAAATTTCGCCCGAATCCCGGCCTCAAGCTGATGGACCAGGTGCGCGAGGTACTCCGCTATTATCACTACGCCTACCGCACCGAGCAGACCTATGGCCAGTGGATACTGCGCTATATCCATTACTTCGGCGGCAAGACCCATCCGAACAGGCTCGGGGCACAGGATGTGGAGCGCTTTCTCTCCCACCTTGCCACTGAGGGCCAGGTGTCGGCCTCCACCCAGCGGCAAGCCCTGAACGCCCTGGTGTTGCTCTACCGGGATGTCCTGCACAAGCCCCTTGAGAGCGAGATCGCCCCTGTCCGCAGCAAACGCCAACCAAGGCCGCCCACTGTGCTCACCCAGGCGGAGGTCCAGCGGCTGCTCGCCGCCATGACGGGCAGGCACGCCCTCATGGCGAGGCTGCTCTATGGCAGCGGCCTGCGCCTGCTGGAGTGTATCCGCCTGCGCATCCAGGACGTGGACTTCGGCCAGCACCTCATCTTCGTCCGGGGCGCCAAGGGCGGGAAGGACCGGACGACCCTCCTACCCCGGAACCTGGGGGCAGCGCTGCAGGCGCAGATCGAGGCGGTGAAAGCCCTCCATCACCAGGACCTTGAAGAAGGATGCGGAGACGTGTACATCCCCGAAGCGCTGGCCAGGAAATACCCAAAGGCCGCGCGGGAGACCGGCTGGCATTGGGTGTTTCCTGCCCGTGCGCGCGCCCTGGACCCGCGCTCGGGCCGGGAGATGCGCCATCACGTGCTCGAATCCGGCCTGCAAAAGGCGGTGAAACGGGCCGCGCAGCAGGCCGGGATTGACAAGAAGGTCGGCTGCCACACCCTGCGCCACAGTTTCGCGACCCATATGCTGGAGCACGGGGTCAACATCCGCGTGCTCCAGGAACTGCTCGGGCATGCAGATGTGAAGACCACCGAGATGTACACCCACGTCATGGCGCGGGACATCCGGCAATTACAAAGCCCGCTGGACCGCTTACAGGACTGACCGCCGTTGCCGGAGCGCTGCGACCAGCCTTGCCCCCGCATCGTCATGCATCCGACCGTGTCAGACAACACGCGAGACCTAGGCTACAGGGCCATGGGGGTCAGGATTGGTGCGCCGGTCAAAATCGACAGGCAAGCGTGCGTGAATGTCTCAGACGATGCAGCGAAGATGGCGGGGCAGGTCTACACATGTGACATCATCAGCGTGGTGGCCAGGACATACATTCAACCGAACTAGTTCTCCTCAACATGGTGGCGATGACTCGACATCACTGCATCATGGGCCATTTCTCCTGATGGGCCAAACAAATACTTAAGTATGACGAGCAAGGGTGAAGCGCCAGCGCTCGCCCAGCGTCGCAAAATCGCGGTAGCCCAGAAAGAGGATCGGTTCCCCTAGGGCTGGGCGTCGTCGCCGGTGCACATGGACGACGTCGCACACAAAAGGCACATGGTCGCCGGCAGGCTCCTGAAGCTCGGTGACCACCGTGAGCTCAAAGGCCGCATAGATGCCTTCTACCACTCCCGTGTGCTTGAGCTGCTGCGCTGGTGTCAGGTGGAAACCCAGGCGCTCGGCCTTCCTGGCTCTGCGCCCGCTCAGATACCCTGCGCGCACCACGCGCTCACACTCGCTCCATGGCAAGAAGTTGAGCACCGCCTCTCGGTGCTCTCGTAAGAGGCTCAGTGTATGATTCTTCCGGTCCATGGCGATGAGCAGGCGGAAAGGTTCCTTGGAGATAGGGGTCCACCAAGCCATCGGCATCAGATTACTGGCCACCGTCAGCAGCGCCAGGTGCATCGGGTAGAAACCGGAGTAATACACGTAATACTCGCTTTCAGGGAGGCGGAGGCACCGGCATCAAGGTGCAATCGATCGGTCAGAGACTCTGGACTAGGTATCCTGACTATCTGGAGGTAACTGCACCTCAGCAGTGGCCTGCGCCAACAGCGGCGCATATCCTTCACGAAAGGTCGGATAGTGGAATATGTAGCCCGACGCGATGAGCTGATCATGACGACAACGTTTGTTGGTCCGAAGGCGACGGCTGTCCACGCCTGACGAGGGCCTCGACGCGGGGTGGCGGGGCACCAAGCTGGGCCGCCAACCAGCGGAGGAGATTGCAGTAATCGGCCGGCTCGTGGTCCACGCCGATGTAGCAGGCATTCGGCTGGGGTAATGTCATCAAATGATGTAAGGCCCCGGCGCAGTCATCACGATGGATGCGGTTGGTATAGAGCGGGGGGCCCTCTCTGCAGGTGGCGAGCCCTTGACGGACGCGCTCGATCAAGCTGCTGCGCCCGGGGCCATAGATGCCACCCAGGCGCAGCACCGTGGCCGGAAATGGCCCATCCAGCAGCACCCTCTCCCCTTCTAACACGCGGCGACCACTAAAATGCTGTGGTTCGGTGGGAGACGTTTCATCCACCCATTCGCCAGTCGATTGCGCATACACCGCGGTGCTAGAGGTCAACAAGACTCGCCGTGGCGATTGCTGCTGGCGTACCAGTGCCTCCAATACATAGTGCAGGCCGTCGACGTAAATGGCGCGATACGCCGCCTCCTCCGAACCATTCGGTGCTGCGGTGTAAAACACAACGTCCAGCGCCGGTGGCAGGTCCTGGAGCGTCTCTGGGGCAGTCAAATCCGCTGCTACATGGCGGATACCCGAGGGGAGTCCCTCGGCTGACCGTCGTATGCCCCAGACAGTATGCCCTGCGGCTGCTAAGCGCAGGCCAAGAGCCGTACCCACGTAGCCACAACCAGCAATAAGAATGGTCGCCATAACGGATCTATCCTTGGCTGCTGTCCTGACAGAACGATTCGATGATCGAGATCCCGAGCGGGCCGAAACTCGTACTCCCCACGATCGACCGCCACCCCGGCGATGACAGCTCGGTCACGAAGCCGGCATCCGCGCCATCGTCGATGGTGTCTCGTGAAAAGCCCTCTTGGGAGAAGACAGGTCTTTACCCACGATGCCGGAGGAGATGATGAACTTGAAGGCATCCTCGACCGTATAGTCGACATCGATGACATCCTCAGGCTTAACCATAGCTAGATAGCCCGTGGTTGGGTTCGGCGTGGTCGGGATATAGACGGTGAGGATCGTCGGTGATAGCGTCAGATTCATGGTATCACGGCGTTCTGAGGCCACAAAGCCCATGGTCCATATCCCCTGACTGGGATATTGGATGAGGATGACGCGCTGAAAGCTGCGCCGTGGGCCCTGGAACGTGTCGACCATTTGCTTGACGGCGCCATAGATGCTTTTGACCAGCGGCAGCCGCAAGATCAGGGTATCGATGGCCTGTAGGATTCGGCGTCCGAGAAAATTCGCCCCAAACAGGCCAAGAAAAAAAATCACCGCCAGCGACAGCAAAAAATTGATCAGCGGGACCAAAGGTTCGGCCCAGGCATAGCGGTTGAGGTCGAGCAGGCGGAACAATCCCCTCATCAGTGGCGCACCAGCGTTTGTAAAGATGTTGAACAAGAAGGTGATGAGCACATAGGTCACGAAGAGGGGGATAAGAATCAGTAATCCCGCCAAGAAGGTTCGTCGAATGAAGCGGGAGCTGGGGTCTTTGGGCATCTGGTCAGCACCTCCGGCATCCATAACTAACAGCCTATTCTAAACAGACCAGAAGCTGGGGGGAAAGTCAAGTCCGTTGGCCGTTGGATCGCTTTACTTCCCTTGCTGCAGCTTTTTCAATTGCTCTACGAAGGCGGCACACGGATCGTCATCATCGACCCGCGGCGTAAACCAGACATAATCAAAGGGTAATGCGGGCCGACCAAACCGCGCCGTGTAGGCAGTGGGGTCGAGCTTGTCACGGCTGACCTCCAGGAACGCGACACTCATCACGCTCGCCTGTGGCGTAATCCTGGCGAGGTACGTTGGAATACCGTAATCGCGACGCACATGTCCCGCACCGGCGATCAGCACGGCCCCGTCCTGTTGGCCCGCCGCGGCGAGGTTCTCGGCCATCTGTGCGTCGCGGGCGCGCTGCACCAGGAGCATGGCGTTAACTTGCGTGTCAGAGGCATAGCCACAGTGTGCCTCGCGGATCTCCTCCACCATTACCCCTTGTATATCGGGAGCGAGCGCTCGATCCAAGCCGTGTCTGATGGCCAATGCCGTGTCCAAGGCGGCTGCACCGCTCTGCCCTAGAGATCGCGCCGTGGTTGGGGCCAGATTCGTGGCGATAATCGGTAAGTTCGCTTGCAGCGCTGCTTCGGCAATCGGTTGATACATCGCCCAGGCGGGCCAGCCACTGCGCTGCCAATTGACGGCCTCGGCAAGGCCAGCGGCGTCGGTGGGATGTGCAGCCAACTGGCGGGTGAGCGCTGGCAAGTCATCAACGGTGAACATCTCAAAGCCTACCGCAGGACGCTGACCAGCGGCAATCAGCGCACCTAGCAGCCAGGCCTGCAGTCGATGATGGTCGGGGTTATCGTGTTTTTCGCCCAGGAGCACAAAGCGACCAGGCCTCAGACGGTCAACCAGCCTAGCACTATCGATGAGCTCGCCCGCTGCCACATCCCAGATCCGCCCCACGAGGGGATGGTCTTGTCCAAGGGGCGCTTGCCATGGTTCTTCAGGCGGACCGCCAAGCGCCAATCCTGCGAGCAATATCCAGAGCATACAGGCACTCGCGGCCCTGACCAATCTGCATAGATGGTGACAGTCCAAAACACCCATGTCGAAACCCCTGAAACGCGCTACCATCTGACCTATAGCGAGTCGACGTCAAACCAGGGATGCTGTGGCAGCGCCAGTCCACATTTTTCATAGAGGACCAATCCTACCGACCCGAGCATCGGCCCAGGAGCCGATAAGGAGCATGGTTAAATCAACATGAACCAAATGTCAAGTTTCGCCCAGGACCGGAATATTAGCAGATTGCAGCCTGAGGACGCCTGGCCCGATGTGTTAGCCTCAGAGCGCGCCGACGGGGGGTGCAGTGACCGTACCCATCGCACAATTTCCCTCTTGACAGCGAAAGCACATTAGCGGTATAAATGTAAAATCTTCTTTGCAGTCCATCCCCACATACTGCTTCACCTTTGGGAGGATTATGGATACCATGAGTAGTAGGAGACGGTCCTGGCCACAGATGGCGATCGGCAGCAATCGTCGTCGTGTGTGCAACGACCGGGACTCTCTAGGGCTCATGGCATCCCTCATGCTCCCCTATGCCCTGTGTACCAGGGCTCCCAGCGGATTTCTCTTGCGCTAGACACAGGCAGCAAGAGACTCCGTTCCATTCTTGACGAGTTCGTAATCTTTCCCTGTTTTTAGCGTATTGCCGTTCGGCTCTGTCTTGTGGTGGACGATCTTTGCGGGCAGTGCGCGTTCTCCATGGCTGTGGTAGGCTGCCTCGTCCAGGCCCATGAAGGACGGTATGGGGGCGATTCCAATGTTCTCAGTCGTCTCTTACACAACACACCACATGAGATTGTGGTCCGTAGCCATATCAACATAACGAAATTACCACGATGTAAGAAGATAGGCGTAAAATGGTTCGTGGGGTGAGACAGATTTTGGCCCCCGAGAAGATTAGCGATCCGAGCGCGGACGCTGTCACGGTTTTTCCAGGAAGAAAAGGACACAACATCATGCCTCCGAAACCCGTTCGACCGAAGACGATGCCATTCGAGAAGTACCAACCATGGATCCCCATCGTGCTGCAAGACCGGACATGGCCCAATCGCCGTATCGAAAAGGCGCCGCTGTGGTGCTCCGTAGACCTGCGTGACGGCAATCAGGCGTTGATCGACCCGATGGACGTCGAGCGCAAGCGCCACATGTTCGATGTCCTCGTCAAGATGGGATTCAAGGAAATCGAAGTGGGTTTTCCCGCGGCCAGCCAGCCCGATTATGATTTCGTACGCGTGTTGATCGAAGAAGACCTCATCCCGGAGGACGTCACCATCCAGGTGCTGGTGCAATGCCGTCCCGAGCTGATCGAGCGCACGTACGAATGCATCCGGGGTGCACGCCGCGCCATCGTCCACTTCTACAACTCCACGAATCCCCTGCAGCGCCGCGTCGTGTTCGGTCTCGACAAACCAGGGATCGTCGAGATCGCCACCAGTGCCGCCAAGCTGGCCAAGGAGCTGGAGCAGCTGATTCCGAGCACCTTCGTGCGCTACGAATATTCGCCCGAAAGCTTCACGCTGACTGAGCCCGAGTTCGCCATCGAGATCTGCGAGGCGGTGATGGACGTCATCCAACCCGACGATCAGGATCACAAGATCATCCTCAATCTCCCGGCGACCGTCGAGTGCTTCACGCCGAATGTGTATGGGGACGTCATCGAGTGGTTCCACCGCACCATCCGCCAGCGTGAGCGCGTCATCCTATCGCTGCACCCCCATAATGATCGCGGTTGTGGTGTGGCAGCAGCGGAGTTCGGCGTCATGGCGGGGGCCGACCGCGTCGAAGGCACGCTGTTTGGTAACGGAGAGCGCACCGGCAATGTCGACGTCGTCAACATCGCCATGAACCTGTTTGCCATGGGCGTCGATCCCGAGCTCGACATCAGTGACATCGACCACCTGCGTCGAGTTGCCGAGTACTGCAACCGTCTGCCGGTTCATCCACGGCATCCATATGCTGGCGATCTGGTCTATACCTCGTTCTCCGGCTCGCATCAAGACGCCATCAAGAAGGGCTTCACCGCACTGCCCAAGGATTACGCGGTGTGGGGCGTCCCCTACTTGCCGATCGATCCTAAGCACGTCGGCCGGACCTACGAGGCCGTGGTGCGCGTCAACAGCCAGTCGGGCAAGGGCGGCGTGGCGTATATCATGGAGAGCGAGTACGGCATGGTCTTGCCACGCCGCTTGCAGATCGAGTTTTCCAAGACCATTCAGACCATCACCGAGGATACCGGTACCGAGATCAGCCCAAGCGACATGTGGAAGGCCTTTGAAAGCGCCTACTTCCCGGCCGATGCCCCCGTGCAGTTCCTGGGTCACGAGGCCGCGACCGACGCGAATGGTGCAAAGGTCACGGTGCAACTCCTCGTCGACGGACGGCCGCACACGGTGACCGGTCAGGGGAACGGCCCGATCGCGGCCTTTGTCGACGGCCTGAAGAAGGATCTGGGCATCGAGATCGATGTGCACGACTATGCCGAGCATGCCGTGTCGTCTGGGACCAACGCCCAAGCGGCGGCCTATGTCGAGGCTCGGGCGGCTGATGGGGTGATCCGCTGGGGTATTGGCGTCGATGAAAGCATCCTCGCCGCCTCGCTCAAGGCCGTGATCAGCGCCGTCAATCGTCTCCGCGCCGCGAGCCGGTCGACCGATCAAGGCGCCATGCGAATCCTTCAAGGCTGAGCCATGTGTGCCCGGCGCACGAGGCGGTGCGAAGACCACTGCCGACGCGTCGGGCTCTCAGTGGGGTTAGCCTCTGATCTGGTCCACAGATGTGGACGATTTCATCTGCAACATGCAGCACCTTGCACGTCCCTGCTCATTACTCGGTCGGGAACATCGTTCTCCATACGCAACCTCGCTAGAATCGTGCAACGGATACGTGCCAGATACGCTGTCGTCTCCGATCGTGGCGCTCCTCTTGCCGCCGTGAGATCACATCCTCTCCTCAGCCTATTATATCTTGACGCCATGATAGCACACCGCATGATGCGCCACACATGATAGCTGTGCGATGCAATCTGACGCCCCGGCGGCGACTAAACCTACCGGACTGCGTCCAGGTGTGATACAGTGCGCACGATCGATCCGCTTGACGGCAAGCGGTGCATTCGAAGCGTCTCAGGATTCGTGTACAGAGAGGAGGGGGGCATGATGAAGACACTGGTACTCTCGACAGTCGTGATGGCAATGGTATTGCTGGGCGCGGCATCTGGGGTGGTGGCGCAATCCGGCGACGAGGCAGCCGTGTCGCAGGCTGTTGAAGCGTTCCGCAATGCGGCGCTCAAGGCCGACCGGGGCCAATTCGAGGCACTTACCGCGGACCAGCTCAGCTATGGCCATTCAGCGGGACGGGTCGAGAACAAAACCCAGTTTATCAACGGCGCGACGAGCGGACAATCGCGTTGGAAGTTCATCACCCTCACGGACCAGACCATCCAAATTGTCGGCAATACCGCCATCGTGCGGCACACGTTCACGGGCGAAAGCGAACGTGATGGGAAGACCAACCCGGTGAAGATCGGCGTCTTAATGATCTGGGACAAGCAAGACGGCAAATGGAAGCTGCTGGCGAGGCAGGCTGTGAGGCTCGAAGAACCACGAACCAATTAAGCGAGGGACTACTTGGTCCTAGGCCCGCCGGTCGAGCCGCGGAAGCGGTGCCTGTGACATGCCCGCCGCGGCGACCGGCGAGCTCTGCTTTACACTCCCGATGCTTGCTTCTGGCTTTCCCCTCTGGGAGGAGTGGTCATGCCCAAACCCTTCTTTCAGCGCCTGCAGTTGGAACCCATCCATGTGGCCTTCGAGGACATCATCCCGGCAGCGTCCACGGCGGCCCGGGTGCAGCAACGCGCCGTCTACAAGGACCTGATCCACAAGTAGGGCCATTTCCTCACAGAAACGATCCGAGAGAGGGTTGAGAGCCGGTTGCGTCCGTATCGGCAGCGGGCTTGGTGTGCCTTCCGGCGCCTGACCCCGCCGCACGCATAGCCTGACGGGGGCAACTCCTTCAGTGCGTACAGTGGTGGACGTTGGTCGAAGGAACTGGGGCAGGAGCCTGCACCCACTGTTGCCAGGCGCACACATTGATGCAGAGCTGTTGCTCAGATAACAGTTGGCAGGTCCAACGATCCCTTTTGGCCAGATGTCTATAACACGTCATGACGCAATCCTCAGCCACTTCACGCCCCCTAAGACAGCTTGGCATCTACTGTGCAGCCTGTCGTCTTGGCAGATGATACCCGGCTTTGGCCAAGGCAAGCTCGGCGCTCATCGTGAGATGCTGTCCGGATAACTCTGACGCCCGACTAGGGAAATGGTGAGGAGATAGACTATGCTGATCGAATCCATCGTGGTGGGCATGGGGGCTTTACTCATCTGCGTCAGCGCGGTCATGATCTCTCTACGCCCTCCGCAGTGCCCCACGTGCCTCATTCCGCTGCAAACCGTCGAGGAAACGATACGAGATTTGGGGCCATATGGGGTGGAGACGGCCACGTATTACGAGTGCTCTGACTGTTATCGAGATCTGCGTCGCGTCTTCATTCTTACCCATATAGGGTAGGTCAGTGCTGGAGCGCTCTGACCTCGGTACTAAGGGATCGTTACAGCTCGACGGGGCACAGATGAGATGTGATGGAGCTCTGATCGGTGGTGCGATCTCATCTTCGGGCGACGAGAAGCGGCATGATGCCAAACACCCCCAGCATCACGATGTATACCGTTCCCGACACGGGATCTCGGCTTGCGAAATAGTCTTCCATCGAAAGACCCTGCAGCCAGAGGACCACCGTGAATTCCGCGACCAGCAACAGACCTAGTGCGATTAGACCAATGCCAAACCGTTGAGACGGGATTGGTGGCACCGCGAGATGTCGAACTGTCCAGCGCGCCGCGAAAGTGATGACAACGAACATGACGGGCATCTCGATTAACTCAGCCGGCCTCGTGCCGAAAGCCGGCGCTGCCCACAGGATGCGAATGGGCCCAAGCACGAAACCAGCTCCAAACACCAGAACGAAATAGAGCAGGCCGGCTTGTAGAATCTGTATGACGACTCGTGACCTTCGCATACGCCAGGTATCCTACTCGCTCAGCATTCAGGTCCGTCGACCCAAGCCTTCGTTAGACCAGCTCTGACATCATCCAGGCTGACCAAGATTGCTTATCTGCAAAAATAATCCAGCGCCTCAAGCCTTTGCGAGAGGCGCTCGATCTCCACGTCCGCCCCGCATGATCGAAGCAAGATAGCTCTTGTCTCCCTCTTCGGGGAGCCACCACAGCTGCAAACCCCTGGATAGCCGCAAGGCCGTTGACAGCCCTTGGACGTCAGACTATTGTTGCCTCAAACATGCCAGGCTGCCCTGAATATCTGCCTATTTCTTCTCTTCGCACGCGACAGCGAAGGCTCGGGCAGAACCGAGAAGGGAGGATGGGCCTGTGACCTGCCTCTCCGAACCTAATTTCGGCACTTATTCCCCCTCTCCCGCCGGGAGAGGGCAGGGTGAGGGCCAAATAGAGCATGGGGAACAGTTACGGCTGAAAGTTTGCCATACGCGAATCTGAAAACCGCTATAAGTTGGTTCAGGCCTGGGCTCATGGAGGCGAAAAGATGCTAGATGAGCACATCAAATCTCCGGCGGATGCGGCAGCGGTGCAGTTTGGTATCTTCGACTGGATCGATCGGAATCAGCTATCGCTTCCTGACCTGTACGAGCAGCGCCTGCAATGCCTGGAATACGCCGACGAGGCCGGCTTTTACTGCTACCATCTCGCCGAGCACCAAGCCACGCCGCTGGGCATGGCCCCCTCACCCAGTCTATTCCTATCAGCTGCCATCCAGCGTACCCATCGCCTGCGCTTGGGGCCACTGGTCTATCTGCTGCCGCTCTACAACCCTCTCCGACTCATCCAGGAAATCTGTATGCTGGACAACATGAGCCGCGGCAGACTGGAAGTTGGCGTCGGCCGTGGGGTTTCTCCCTACGAGCTGGCCTTCTACCAGGTGACTCCACAGCAAGCCCGCACCATGTTCCGGGAAGCGTTGGATATCCTCACCTCGGGCCTGACCAGCGGCGAGGTCTCCTACGCCGGCGAGTACTACACGTTCAAGCCCGTACGGCTGCACATCGAGCCCTTCCAGCGTCCCTATCCGCCTCTCTGGTATCCTACCGACAACACCAACTCGATCAGGTGGTTGGCCGAGGAGGGACTCAACACCATCACGCATTACCCCCCCATGACCACCATGCGTGAGCTGTTTGACCTCTATAAACAGGTCTGGCAGGAGCACCAGACCAATCCGAAGCGCTTGAACGCGCACGTGGCCGCACCCAAATACGGCATCGTCCGACATGTCTATGTTGCCGAGACTGACGCCCAGGCCCTGCAAGAAGCGAAGGCCGCCTTTGCCGCCTTCATCTACAACTTCAACTATCTGCGCCTGGTGAACGGTGATACAAGCGGCCGGGCAGCGTACCTGGCGGACTTTGACGCACGCCTGGCCGAGGGGCTGCACATCGTCGGCTCGCCTGACACCGTCAAAAAGCGGGTACAGGAGCACTTGCAGATTACCGGTTCGAACTACTTCGTCGGCTCGTTCTGCTTTGGCACCCTCACTCATGCGCAAACGCTGCGCTCCCTGCGCCTGTTCGCCGAGGAGGTCATGCCGGCCGTTCGCGGCCCCGAGTAGAGGAGGTGAGAAAGCCGCTCCCCGGCGGATGTGCGGAGCGACTGTTGAGGGAATATGCAACCTCGCGCCGTCATGATCTATCCCCGAGCACCTCGACGAACTCGGCCACGACCTGCAACTCGCCCTCCTCCGCAGCCGTGAGCTCGATGGGCTGGAAGTCCGGGTTGACGGGCTTCAGGGTGATTCGGATGTGACGCCAGGAGTCGCCATCCACGACCTTCTCGCTCTCGTAGCGCTTGACGGTGTAGCGCTCGCCGGTCTCGGGATCGATGGCGTCGCGCAGTTGCACGAGCACGGTCTTGCCCTGGCGCGTGCCGGTGACGGGGCGCGCGAAGAGGCAGTACGAGCCGTCGGGGATGGCGGGCTCCATCGACTTGCCGACGACCTGGGCGACGAACATGCCCGGGCGCAGGCGGCGCTTCGACTCGACGGCGACCCACTCCCAGCCGTCGTCCTCGACGTGCTGCGGATCGCTGAACGCTCCGGCAGCGGCCTTGAGCGGGACGAGCGGCACGCAGGTGACGTAGCGCTCCTCGGGGCGTGGTTCGACGATCCGGAGCCTTGGCCGCGTTCGGTGACACCGTCCATGGGTGCCGCGGCAGTGCGCTCTCGCAGCCGCGTCGCTGCGCAGCCGCCGTGTACGCCTCCGAGGCCATCCAGGCGGTGACGATCTTCTGAAACGGCAGATCGTTCATGAACCGCACGAAGATCTCCTCGTTCTGATCCATGCGCTCGACGAAGAGATTCTCGAGCAGGTTCTTGAACACCAGCTCGAACTTGTCGCCGGGATTCACCGCCGCCGCCTGCCGCAGGCCGTCGTCGGCCATGGCCGCCTCGACGATCTGATCGAAGAAGAGCTGGTCGGCCTGGTTGAAGTCCGTGCCGAAGCGCTCGTTCACGATGTCGATCAGCTGCGAGAGCGGCACCGGCTGCGTCGCGCACCAGGCCGCTGCCGACCTCCGTCGGGCCGTCGAGCGGCCGCGCCTCGCCCTCCTGCAGGCGAGATCGATCCCTCGCTGATCTTCTGCAGGCGGTAGTACTCCAGCCGCACCTCGTCGTCGAACTGGTACGCCGGGCCGCTGCTGCGCCGTCGGGCAGCTTCGCCGCCAGATGCCGGAGGAACACGTACAGCCGTTCGAGGTCCGAGTCCTGGTACGGAATGACCTGGCTCAGGAAGCCGTAGAGGTTGCGGAACGCCTGCACCTTGCCGCGCCAGAGCTCCGCCTCCTCCTCGTCGTCCTTCTGGCAGCACCGCGAAGCGCGACACCGCCGGATCGAGCGCCGCGTTCATCGCCTGATGATCCATCGGCGCTCTGCCGCTGCTTCGGCTTGAAGTAGACGGCGCAGAAGCGCTCGACCTCCTCGGCCAGGTAGATGCCCGACGCATCCAGCTCGCCCTTGATCTGGTACATGCGGGCCGGGTCGACTTCCTCGCCCATCTCCGCGCCTTCGTAGTAGGTCTTGAACGCCTCGCGGATCTCCTCGCGGTCGTTCACGAAGTCGAGGACGAAGGTGTCTTCCTTGAGCGGATGGATGCGGTTCAGGCGCGAGAGCGTCTGCACGGCCTGAATGCCCGCCAGCCGCTTGTCCACATACATCGTGTGCAGCAGCGGCTGATCGAAGCCGGTCTGGTACTTCTCCGCCACGAGCAGCACCTGGTACTCCTGCGTCGCGAACTTCTCCGGCAGCTCCTTCTCCCGGATGCCGTGGTTCATGCCTCTCTTCGGTGTAGGTCACGTCCGGCGAGCTTGTCGTCCTGCACCGTGCCGGAGAACGCCACCAGCGTCTTGATGGCGTAGCCCTTCTCCTGGATGTACCGGTCGAAGCTCTGCTTGTAGCGCACGGCTTCCAGGCGCGAGCCGGTCACCACCATCGCCTTGGCCCGGCCGCCGATCTTGTGGCGCGTGACGGCGCTGGAAGTGCTCGACCATCACCTCGGTCTTCTGCGCGATGTTGTGCGGGTGCAGCCTCATGAAGCGCGCCAGCGCCTGCGCCGCCTTCTTGCGCTCGACGTTCGGGATCGTCCTCGCAGGCCTTGAGCAGCTTGAAGTAGGTCGCGTAGGTCGTGTAGTGCTTCAGCACGTCGAGGATGAACTCTTCCTCGATCGCCTGCCGCATGGTGTAGCGGTGCGACGGGCTGCCCATCGCGGCCGAACACGGCGAGCGTCTTGTGCTTCGGCGTGGCGGTGAAGGCGAAGAAGCTCAGGTTCGCCTGCCGGCCGCGCTTGGCCATGCTGCGGAAGAGCTCCTCCATGTCCTCGCGGCCTTCCTCGGCCGCGCGCTTCTGCGCCTCCTCCCGCAGCCCCTCGCCGCCGAGCACCTCCTTGAGGTCGGTCGCCGTCTCGCCGCCCTGCGAGCTGTGCGCCTCGTCGATGATCACGGCGCAGCGCCGCGTCGGCAGCGTGCCCGTGCCGCTCGCGCCGCGCTCCTCGGCCATCTTGAGCAACTGTCGCGAGACGAACGGGAACTTCTGCAGCGTGGTGATGATGACCGGCACGGCGTTCTCGAGCGCCTCGGCCAGCTGCCGCGAGCTCTCGTCGATCTTCTGCACGACGCCGCGCTTGTGCTCGAACTGGTAGATCGTGTCCTGCAAGCTGCTGGTCGAGCACCACGCGGTCGGTCACCACGATCACGCTGTCGAAGACCCGCTGGTTCGTCGGCGTCGTGCAGCGACGCCAGCCGATGCGCCAGCCAGCCGATGGTGTTGCTCTTGCCGCTGCCCGCCGAGTGCTCGACGAGGTAGTTGTGCCCCACGCCCTCGCTGCCGCGCCGCGTCCACCAGCATGCGCACCGCCTGAAGCTGGTGGTAGCGCGGGAAGATCATCGTCTCCGTCTTGACCTTGCGGCCCTGGTCGTCGCGCTTCTCCTCGATCTGCAGGTGGATGAAGCGCGCCAGCAGGTCGAGCAGGCTGTCCCGCTGCAGCACCTCCTCCCACAGATAGGCCGTGCGATAGGTCCGCCCGGCCGGATCCGGCGGGTTGCCGGCGCCGCCGTCGCAGCCCTTGTTGAAGGGCAGGAAGTGCGTCGCCGTGCCCGCCAGCCGCGTGGTCATCAGCACCGACTCGGTGTCCACGGCGAAGTGGACCAGCGTGCGCCGCTTGAACTCGAAGATCGGCTCGCGCGGGTCGCGGTCCTGCTTGTACTGCCGGCGCGCATCCTCCACCGTCTGGCCCGGTGAGCGGGTTCTTCAGCTCCACCGTGGCGACGGGGATGCCGTTCAGGCTGAGCGTGACGTCGAGCGACTTCTCCGAGCGCGGCGAGAAGTGAAGCTGCCGGGTGAGCCCCAGGCGGTTCGCCGCGTAGCGCGCCTCCAGCTCCGGGTTCAGCTCGTGCGCCGCCTTGAAGAAGGCCACGTGCAGCGTCCGCCCGTAGCACTTGAAGCCGTGGCGCAGCGTCGCCAGCGACGCCGTTGGCGTCCATCCACTTGCACAGGTCGCCGAGGATCTGCTCGCCGGTCTTCTCGCCGTGCAGCGCCTCCAGCTTGGCCCACTCCTTCGGCTGGGTCTCGCGGATGAAGGCGAGCACCGTCTCGGGGAAGATCGCGCGCTCGCGGTCGAAGCCGTCGCGGCTCGACGGTCACGTAGCCGTTGGCTGAGGAGGTGCGCTTCGATGACGGTCTCGAAGGCGGCTTCGCTATGTCGCTGGCTCATACCCTTGCTCCATCTGCAAGGCCATCGGGATTCCACTGGCCCACTGTCCTATGCCTTCAGCAGACATATAAAGCCTGCTTGCTCAAAGTGGTGATCTGTGGTGAAGGCATCGTGGAGACCATACTGCTGCATGACCACAAAACTCACACAGTCGACGAGACTCCACTCCTTGTCCGGGCGCTCGGTAAACAACTGCCACGCCTGAGCATCGAGTGTTGGGTCCACATGCACAATGTCCACGTATGGCGAAGCTTTCAATCCCGTAATGAACGCAACGATTTGTGTATGTGGAATCCGGAGCGGACTCATCAGGAGCGCTACGAGTTCCGTGAGGATGTAGTTTGTGGTGATGAACGATGCGTCCCTGTTGCCGGGCACCACGGTAGATGGTTGCCGCACGGTGGTGATACGCCTGTGTGGCATCAACAAGATGTCCCCATCCAGCGGTGTCTGCAAAGATATCAGGCATCAGGCTGATCTTTAGATGTCGCAGGGTCCATGGAACCCTGGCGGCCTTCCCCAGGTATGCATCATGCTGATCGGCCCAGTCGGCAGCATGGCTGCGGAAGGCACCAATAAATTGCTCTAACGGGTCGTCAACCCGGTGCTGGGTAGCAGTAGCTAATAACTGGACCGCGACAGCTTCGGGCGGTTGGCCAGTCTGCTCTGCCTGTTGGATTAATGCTTGATACACATCTTCTGGCACGTCTAACGTGAGCGTGTGACCCATCTGGCTTTCCTCCATAGATGTTTTTCTTCGTATAACAATAGCATAGGAGGAGGCGTCTAACACCGCATTTTACCGCCACATTTTCCGTGCAAAGTATCCTCCGTGCTCTCGCGTATGGTAATTCTGCTGGTCACCGCAGCGGCTATAAGCGCGGCGAGAAGTGCAGTTGCCCGGTCAGCCCCAAGCAATTCGCGGCGTAGCACGCCTCCAGCTCTGGGTTCAGCTCATGCGCCGCTTTGAAGTAGGCCGCGTGCAGCGGTCCGCCCATACCACTTGAAGCCGTGGCGTCATGTCCCAGCGCGTGTTAGGCTTGGCCGCTGCGCCCGTGTCGTGTTCCTGGATGGTGTTGTTAAGCCACATGGACACGGACTTCCTGATCCAATCTGTCAGCCAGGGCTTCACGCGTGGTTTCGAGATCGTACCGCGTTTGGAGGTTCATCCAGAATTGCGCCTCCATCCCAAAGAAGCGGCCCAATCGCAGGGCTGTATCTGCCGTGATCCCTCGCTTCCCATGGACAATCTCGTTAATGCGACGCGGCGGCACCCCGATCGCTTGGGCCAGGTGGTATTGGCTGATCTGCATTGGCTTCAGAAAATCCTCAAGCAGAATCTCCCCAGGATGGATCGGCGGAAAGTCGCGCTTGGTCATCATTTCACCTCAGTGATAGTCAACAATTTCCACGTCATACGCGTCACCGTCACGCCACACAAAACACACGCGCCACTGATCGTTCACACGCATACTATGCTGTCCCTGGCGATCATGGGTCAACGCCTCGAGTCGGTTGCCAGGTGGCACGCGTAAGGTATCCAGCACAGTGGCCGCGTTGAGTTGTTCCAGCTTGCGTGCGGCTACCCGGTGCATGCTCTGCGGCAATTTGCGAGAGAATTGTCCGTGGAAGATCTTTTCGGCTTCCGTACACTTGAACGATTTGATCATGCATATAACATAACACTTCCCGTTAATAACGCCAAGCGTTATTGATGAGCGAAAGGCTTTCTGGAGAAAATGCTCGCTCTGTTGGTATGGGAAGCCTAACTACTGGCTTTCGACGCTTCGGTTAGATTCCCGGCACACGCATAAAACGTGTCTAGGCAAGGGCTTGCGTGAGTATTTTGGTGTCCGCCGGCTGGCTCCAGTTACATTGCGCTACATGCTTCTCAAGCCCAGAAGGGACGACGGTTTCGAAGGCAGCTTCGGAGTATCTGGTCTGACTTATCGCTGCGCCCTTTTGCTCTCCCGAATCGCCTCGACACGGGCGATATGCCTCTGCAGGGCCTGTTTGAGTGCGAAGCAAAACGGCTCAAGAGGACCCTGGTTCTGTTCCGCTGCCCTGAGGCCGTAGAGCCGTGCCCGTGCTCTATGTAGGTCAAGTGACGCTCGTCCTCTCCCACGCACTTCAAGAGTTGCATCAATTGCAGCCTTGCGAAATTGCTTCATCAGCACGTGATTGAGGCCCAATCGATCAATCGTCTTCGTAGCGGCGTCGTCTGTTGGGCTGCTTGCCCTGATTTCACCATTCAGAGTATAAGAGAACCTCTCCTCACAGCCTGGCCGAAGCGGCGACACAAACAGTGCTTCCTCTGTCGCGTCGGGCCATGATCCCTTCTTGTGCGCGCCGTACGGCAATCCCGGGGTGTTAGGCGCTGGCACGCACGCGAGCATGTTGGCGAAGGAAGCGTCCTCTCCGTTCATGCAGTGGGTCTGGGGCTTCGGGTGTTCGATATGGCAACTCATCTCGTTTATCCGGCGCCCTGTATAGGCACAGAGCCCGCCTTGCTCGGCCACGAGCGCTTGCCGGATCTCTCCTCGCAGGTTCGCCTCGATCAGGCCGTATCCGAAGTTCGGATCGTTCTGATGTGCCGCTCGCCACTGGGTCAGGCTCTGGGGCTCATTATTCTTCTGAATATGCCGCATCGCCAAGCGCCTCGAGATTGTTGATGGTTGCTTCCAGCCCAACGACCACGGCATCGTCGCCATGCAGGAGCGTGCGCAGCTTCTCAAGTCGTTCCCGTGCCGATGCCAGATCGCCACGTTCGAGCGCATCCTCGACGGCATGGATCGCCTGCTGTCGCGGGCGCGGCTCTCGGCGCAGTTCCCATGATATGCTCGAGCACGTAGTTGGCATCCAGCCCATAAGCCTGCCCACAACGCTCCGGGACGATGCGGTCTCCCTCTTGGCGCAGAAGCAGCAGGCTTTCCGGCTGGACCTCGCTGATGATCTGCGGCGAGTGCGTCGTTGTCGACGAACTGGCACTTCGGGAAAGTCACCGTCAGTCGCGAGACGATCTCCCGCTGCCAGCGGGGATGCATGTGCAAGTCGAGCTCGTCGATGAGCACGACGGCCTGTGCGTCTCGGGCCGGATGCTCAAGATCAGGGTTGACCTGAGCCAGTCGGCGGGTGAGGTCGATCAGCACAGCCAGGAGCCCGCGCTCGCCATCGGAGAGCTGACTCAGATCGAGGGTTGTGCCGCGCTTGTCCACGACGAGCCTTGGCTTGTCGCCGCCTTCTACCCGAAGGTTGTGGAACTCACCCAGGAAGGCTGGGAGTGCCTGCTCGACAGCACGGTTTGCGCGTGCAGGCCGCCCGTCGGTCTCTTCGAGCACGGCTTCCTTGCGCCAGAGCAGGGCGGCCTCTCCGAGACGCAGCCCACGGTCTTCAAGTGCCTCGGCGTATGCGGCGCCAAGTCCTCCAGCCGCCCGCGCCTTGCTCGCACCCTGCTCCAGGGTAAGCGATCGATGCGCAGAGTAGTAGACGACCAGCGGCGCATCGACGCCGCCTCGCTTCTTCGGCGATGCCGATGTGCCCACGCTGACTTCGTACTTGTCAGGTGTGTCGACGGCGTGCTCGCGCGGTCGCCCGTCCTCGTCGGCTGCTTGGCACGAACTCGGCCACATTCTTCTGGGCGACGCACGTCGCTGTCGTGCCCCCGGGATCGAGGCCAACTGCCACTTCCGCACGGAGGTACGGCCAACCCCTCGCAATGTCCTCCGGCTGGAACAAGAGGCGCTTCGCAGGCTTCTTCACGAGCCTGGCGAGCGTATGGGACAGCAGCACCCGGAGCGCCCAGAGCACGCTGGTCTTGCCGACGCCGTTCTCGCCGACGATGAGGGTGAAGCTGGGATCGAACTCGATGGGGGTGCGGCTCGCGAATCCGCGGTATTGCTCGACGGTGAGGCTCTTCAGGATCATGCAGCGCCCTCCACCTCGATCTGCCCCGTCACCGCAGCGGCGATCAGGGCGGCACGGCGCTCCTTGAGCAGGGCGATGGTGCGCTCTGTCGCCGTGCGCAGCGCGTCCAGCTTGGCCGTCTCTGCGGCGATGTGGGCGACGATGGCGCGCTGCTCGTCGAGCGGCGGCACGGAACCACGACGTCGCCGAATCCCTCCGGGTAAAGTCCTGCAATCGTGACGCCCAGACGTTCCTTGCGACGTAACCGTGTCACCTCTAGCGCTCAAGTCTGCGTGCATGCGAACAGAGCGTCGACATAGCTCGGATCGAGTCGCAGCGGCAGCGGATACACGTTGTAGCCAGCGGGCTAGCAATGCCCCATCCTGCTGGTAGACGAACGCCATGCGCGCCATGCCAGCGCCACATCGGTGTTGAAGACGAGATCACCGTCGCTCAAGCAGATCTTGCTACGCACCTCAGGTCGGGATCCGCCTCGAACGATTCATCTCGCAGGTTGCTTTCCGGATCGACGTCGTCACCCGGACGAACTGAGGGACACGTGAGGAGTCGTCCTCCAGCGCAGCTTCATCGGCTCCGTATGCAGCGCTCGCGAAGTAGCCACTTCAGCTCGCGCTGATCTCCCAATGCGCCGGAATCTCGCCGAGCCAGGGGATGCCGGAGTCGCGGAGGGGGGCGCGGGGGTCGAGGCCGCGGGTGACGGCGCGGGTGATGAGCGCCCGGCGCTTCTCGGCCAACAGCCCGAGCACCCGCTCCTTCGCCGCCACCAGCGCATCCAGCCGCGCCGTCTCGCGGTCGAGGTAGTCGGCGATGGCGCGTTGCTGCGTGAGCGGAGGAACTGGAACGCGACATCGCCGCGAACTCGCTCGGCATTCGAGCGCGTAGCTGATCGCCGCCGAGCTCGCATGACTCGACTGCTGCTCGAAGCCATGGCAGAGCAGCGCGAATAGCCAGCGAACCGCGCATCGAGCGTCGCGATCGACGCAGCACGACGATGGTCGATAGCCCAGCAGACTCGCCAGCCAGTCGTCGCGTCGATCGAGCGCAGATCGCCTGAGGTCGTCCGACTGCCGAGCCGATGATGACGTCGCCAGCCACGCAGTCGCAGCTTCGCGAGCTCGACTCGCGTGCAGTCTTGCGACAGCGAGTACGAGCCGTCATCGACGAGCTCGCTGTCGTATGACATCGATGTAGCTCCGACGCAACGTACGGCGCTCGTCGGTATCCGGCGTCTGCTCGTCCGTTGACCGACGACGTAGTCAGCGTCTGGCGGACTGCGCCTGCCATCGCTGCGGCAGCGGGTCGATCCAATCGGCACTCACTCCGTCACCTCCCGCAGCAGCCGCATGATCTCTTCCTCCGCCTGCTTCAGCTCCGCGTCGATCTCCTCCAGCGGCCGCGGCGGCGTGTACTTGTAGAAGTGGCGGTTGAAGTTGATCTCGTAGCCGACCTTGTCCTTGCTGCGGTCCATCCAGGCGTCGGGCACGTGGGGCCGCACCTCGCGCTCGAAGTAGGCGTCGATGTCGTCCTTGAGCGGCACGTTCTCGAAGTCGCGCAGGTCGGGGTCGGGCTCGTAGCCCGTCGTCGCGCCCGCCCTTGGCGACCGGCTCGGCCTCGGGGTCCTTCTGCGTGAAGACGCTGCGGAAGAGCTTCTGCTCGGTCGCCTTCCAGCGCGACTTGCGCTCGTGCAGCAGGTCCTCGATGCGGCTCCCAGACCGCGTTCCAGTCGCGCTGCGGCTCGCGGCCGAGCGCCTTGTCGATGGCCTGCACGTCGTCGAGCAGGTGCGGGCAGGCGTCGAGGAAGCGGGCCTTGTCCTCGACGGTCATCTGGTAGCGCAGGCGCAGCGGCCGCTCGACGGTGACGCGGGTGTAGCCGAAGTCGGCGTTGTCGAAGATCTTCGAGGTCTCGCCGTCGGCTGAACCGGCCGTAGAGCTGCACGATCTCGGCGATCTGGCTCGCCGGTCATGTGCCGTCGCTTGTCGCCGAGGCTTCGCGCTTGTCGTCCTCGCTGCCGCCTGGGCACGTCCAGAACGTCGCGGGCGTCGAGGAGCTGGATCTTGCCCTTGCGGCGCTTCTCCTTGCGGTTGGTGACGATCCAGACGTAGGTGCCGATGCCGGTGTTGTAGAACATCTGCTCCGGCAGGGCGATGATGGCCTCGAGCCAGTCGTTCTCGATGATCCACTTGCGGATGTCGCTCTCGCCCGAGCCCGCGCCGCCGGTGAAGAGCGGCGAGCCGCTGAAGACGATGGCCAGGCGCGAGCCGTGCTTGTGCTCGGCCGGGCGCACGGGCTCGAACTTGCTGATCATGTGCTGCAGGAAGAGCAGCGAGCCGTCGTTCACGCGCGGCAGCCCGGCGCCGAAGCGGCCGGCGAAGCCGCGCTTGTCGTGCTCCCGCTGGATCTCCTTCTGCTGCTTCTTCCAGTCCACGCCGAAGGGCGGATTGGTGAGGAAGTAGTCGAAGGTCTCGCCCGCGAACTGGTCGTCGGTGAAGCTGTCGCCGAAGCGGACGTTGTCGCCGCCGCCGTTGTGGTCCACCTGCTTCATGAGCATGTCGGAGGCGGCGGTGGCGAAGGCGCGCTTGTTGTAGTCCTGCCCGTAGACGTAGAGCCTGGCCGCGCGCGTGGTGCTCGCGCAGGTAGTTCTGCGCCTCGGCCAGCATGCCGCCGGTGCCGCAGGCCGGGTCGAGCAGCTTGCGCACGGTGCCGGGCGTGGCGAGCAGCTTGTCGTCGTGGATGAACAGGATGTTCACCATCAGCCGGATGACCTCGCGCGGCGTGAAGTGGTCGCCCGCGGTCTCGTTGGCCAGCTCGTTGAAGCGGCGGATGAGGTTCTCGAAGATCAGCCCCATCTGCTCGTTCGGCACCGCGTTCGGGTGCAGGTCCACGTCGCAGAACTTGGAGACGACGAGGTAGAGGATGTTCGCCTCGCGCATCTTCTCGATCTCGTTCTCGAACTCGAAGAAGTCGAAGATGCGTGCGGACGTTGGCCGAGAAGCCCTTGATGTAGCTGACGAGGTGCTTCTCGATGTTGTCGGGGTCGCCCTTCAGCTTCTCGAAGTCGAGCGGCGAGTGGTTGTGGAAGCGCTGGCCGGCGGCCTTGTTGAGCATCGTGTCGAGCGCGTCGTCCTTCGAGCTTGCCGCCCTTGCGCCTCTCGTACTCCGCCAGGACCTTGGCCTTGGTCGGCGCGAGCACGCAGTCGAAGCGGCGCAGCACGGTCATCGGCAGCATGACGCGCTCGTACTGCGGCGGCCGGTACGGGCCGCGCAGCAGGTCGGCGATCTGCCAGATGAGGTTCGCGAAGTAGTTGTGGTCAGGCATTGATTCCCTCATCCTGCATGTGCGTCTACCTCAAAATCTGGTCCAATACCTCAGCCAACGTCGGCTCAGGATGAGCTTCGACATCTAAGCGTGTGTGTCTGTGCTCTAGTTGTGGGAGTGCTGGCCTATGTGCGGCATTATCATACCGGAAAATCAGATTGTGTTCAGCATTTTGATCATGGTAGGCCTACATGATTTTTGGCTCGGCCTGCGTCGCGTCAACATACTTGCGGAAATGTACCTCTGAGCCATCGCCAAATTGTCATATTCCAGCCATGAGTCCAGGCACGGCCACCGTTGATCCACCTGAAAAGTACTCAGGACTGCCTCATCTGTGGCAACCACGTGGTTGAGCAGATCAGTGATGTGCTGAACATACTGAGGACACGTGATAGCTGGCAGGCTCCAGGTCTCGTAGCTCGGCCTCTGATCCTCAATGATCAATGAGCGAGTGACCTTACCAACTGAACTTAGCCATCGAGAGGGATACGAAACCATCCTTGTCCGCAGGCATGCCATACCACTGGGCCAATCGATGCAAAGCAGTCAGGGTGCACGCGACATGTGCCTGAGCATGGGCCCAGACATGGTGCCTGACTTTCTTGACGTGGCTGACCAGGGGGCACCACCGAGAAGACCGTCTCGACCAGCCGGCGGTCGTTCCCCTCGCCGCCCTGATACCGAGTGAACTGGACGAGATCACCCGCTGCCGCATGGATGACCCTCTCGTGCAAGATCATCTACACGGCGTGGAGGTTGGCACGTCGCCAGCATCCTGCTGCGACTTTGATCGTCGAACCCAACATGTTCCATGACACCTCAGGCTGGGATTCGACTCTTTACATCGCACCGTGGTTTAGCCGAGGGGCGCGGATCGGTTCCACCACATCATTTGGCGTAAGATCGGGGAAGCGAGAGAGCAACATCGAGTCAATACGACATCACCTGCGCAACCTTGCACACTGGTGGTTAGGCCTACGCAACGCCGGCCGGGAAGCCGGCAGACCCATATCCGTTGCTGAGCCAATTTCACGTGATTCTAGGTACATTTGGTGCCAGCGGTCGTGGTCGGTATGTTTCTTGCGTTGGGAGAATGCAATGACTCTTCACGCAAGGGTCTGGGCGTGGCGGGATCGGACATCAAAAAAGTTTGAAGCTCGTCGCAGCGCCTACAGACCAGCGCCATACCCCGTAAAATTTTGCCATCATTCACATCTAGACTACCAGGCTTTTGGTAACCTGGTGCACTTCAGATTTTTAAGGTCCTGAGCAGCAATGAGGCGCGTATAGGCGGCGGGAGTGCAATATGAGTAGCCTCGCCCAATCGTGCTCTTTTCATTGTATCTTTCATCAGTGGATTCGATTACAATGGTCTGGCATCTTAACCGACTGGAGCAATCACGCGCCATTCGTCATCGGGTTGAAGCGGGTGCTCGCCTGTGCACAGGCCCCCAACCGCAGCGTACCCAGATTATCGAGGGAGAGTCCTTCGTACCACTGGCATCGCTGACGCGGTTACGCTATCTCCTCCTTCTCATACATAGACCAATCTCCAGGAGGACACACATGGCAGACGAACGCATCATTACCCTGCACATTGCCTTTCACGACCCGGCTCTGGATGCGGAGGAGCAGGAAAGGGAAGCTCACAACCTGCTGCATGACCTGCAACAGCTCGATGAAGTGGGGGAGGTCGCTCGCGTGCATGATCCACATCCCCCAGAAGGGAGTAAGGCCATTGGGGCTTTTCTGGTGGGACTCGTGCAGGTGGCGGTCACGGCGCCACAGGTGACGGCACTGCTAGGATATTTGAGCAATCGTCTGGCGGGAAAAAGCATCGAGCTGGAGATCGAGGCGCAAGGCAAGAAGCTGAAAGTGATCGCCCACACACAAGCCGAATTGCTCGCCGCCGTCGCCGCAGCGCGACAATTCGTCGTGGCCTAAGGACGCTCATATGGCAAAGATCGCCTTGCTGATTGGGACTAGCGAGTATGCCACGGGCTTGGAGACGCTCCCCTCGGCGGTAAGAGATGCCGAAGCCATGCAGCGTGTATTGCAGCATCCCGACATCGGCGGATTTGCAACATCGGATGTCACAGTGCTACAAAATCCTGACCGGCAACTCATGGAAGAAGCGATCGAACACCTGTTTGCAGATCGGCAGAAGGATGACTTGCTGCTGCTGTTCTTCTCCGGTCATGGAATGAAGGATGAGACGGGGAAGCTGTTTCTGGCCACCAGCACCACGCGCAAAAATGCCCGAGGTGAGCTCGTTCGCTCCTCAGCCGTGGCCGCGAGCTTTGTCCATGACAGTATGAGTCGTAGTCGGTCGAAGCGGCAAGTAGTCATCCTGGACAGCTGCTTTAGTGGCGCGTTTCCCGAAGGGTTGGCCGCAAAGGATGACGGTACGATCGATATTCGTACTCAACTCGGTGGCGAGGGGCGAGCGATACTTACGTCCTCCAGTGCTACGGAATATTCGTTTGACGAGAAGGGGGCAGATCTCTCGATTTACACCCAGTATTTGGTTGAAGGCATGACCACTGGTGCGGCGGATCTCGATGACGATGGGGTGGTCTCGATCGATGAGTTACACGCGTATGCCAGCACCAAGGTCAGAGACTCGCAGCCGGCGATGAAGCCCGAGATTTACTCGATCCGCGAGGGGTTTAAGATCCGACTGACCAAAGTGCCGCCGGGCGATCCTGTGCAGAAATATCGTCAGGAGGTCAAGCGCTACCTGAGCCGTGGTGAGGTGTCTTTTGTGGGGCGCAAGACGTTGGACGCGCTACGCAGTCGCTTGGGGCTCTCGGCAGCGGACGCCACGACGATTGAAGATGAGATGCTCGCCGCAGCGCGCCAGGCATTTCACGACAAGCTACAGCAATACGAGCGGGACTTCACCGAGGCACTGCAGCAGGAGGTCGCCCTTGATGAGGCTGATCTCACGCTGCTGCGCCAGAATCTCCAGCACATTTTGGGGCTGCGCCCTGAAGATACCCGGCCAATAGAGGTCCAGGTGAGGTCTCGCATCGCAGCCGATACACAGCACCGGCAGCAGTATGAGCAGGCCTTGGCGGAAGCGCTGCGACAAGAGTATCCGCTCAGTCCAGCAACACGTCAGCGGTTACAGCAAATGCAGCAGGATTGGCAACTCTCCGACGCAGACATCGAACCGATCGAACGCCGCATTACCGCAGAGCTCGAGGCCTATCGTCACAAATTGCGGCAGTACGAACAGGCATTGGCCAGGGCAACGCAGCAGAAGTATGCCCTCAGTGAGGCTCAGCGCCATGCCCTGTTGGAGGAGCAGCGTACTTTATGTCTAACGGATGAAGACATTGCTCCCCTCGAAGCCCAAATGCATGCTGAGATTGAAGCATACCAACAAAAATTACAGCAGTACGAGCAGGTGCTGATTCACGCCATGCAGGATGAATACCCGCTCGGCGAGGAGGTTCGCCAGGAGTTAGGTCAATTTCAGAGAGTTTTGGGACTTGAGGATGAAGAAGTAGCACACATTGAAGCAAACGTTGTTCGACAACACGCCCCCACGGAGATTCAACCGGGCTTCTCAACGCCAACGCCAAATGGAGACGATGTTTCTGAGACACAGCCCGCCTATGCTACCCCTCAGGTTTCAACAAACACGTCGCGCGTGGCGGTTGGTGTCGGTATTGCTGCTCTTGTGGCTTGCGTCCTTATATACTTTTCTCTACTCAGGCCATCACCTAGTCCACTACAGCTTCCACAACATGTACAGACACAATCTGATAACGTCTTGCCTGATTCTCATACGACTCTGCAGATGACTCCTACGGATTTCAATAAGAGGGGAAATGAGAAGTACGATACAAACAACTATCAGGGAGCGATAGAGGATGACACCGCGGCGATTAAACTGGATACCAACTATGCCGAGGCCGACCACAACCGCGGTGTTGCCCGCACTGCCCAGGGAGATAAGCCAGGAGCAGGCGAGGATTATCAAACTGCCGCAGACCAGGGCGACGTAAGCGGACAAACCAACCTGCTCCGAATGGACGAGCTTGCTCGAGACATGACCCAACCCAAGGAACCTCTGAAGGCGGAGTGTCCGCCAGATGAGCTCTCAACGCTCGGCAAGGTGGCGCCAATGTATGTTCAATGGCACACGTCCCGTCATGCCCAATGGGAAGAAGATGAGTTCAAGGACCCCATTCTAGAGGCACTAGCCAAAGAAGAGGAGGGCCAGGAAGGCACAGCCCAGGGACGTGGCCCTGTCTTTCAGCGCATGCTACCTATTCTAGAGGCGGCTGACTCTGCTAAAGCGGAACGTGTTAAGTCTGGGCTCCGGGCGAGTGCGGTCTTGGGAGATCTGCGCGCTGGCAAGGAAGCGCGTCATGAGGCCGTAGATAAGCTTGACAAGGAGTTTCGGGCATCCCTTACCTGCTTGAGCAGGTCTCTAAAAGCCATTGAGTATTTGACCAAGCTCAACGACATGCCGAGCTTCCCCGATCCAATTGTTGATCCAGAAGGGGAAATAGGCAGATTTCTTGGTGCCTACATGCGCAAACACGTGATCGTGAACCACGATCAGTTGACCCATCAAATTGTGATCAAGGCTCTGAATGCGCACAAGGGCATTCAACCTTCTGCGAAAGGCTCTTTTTCAAGGACAGCAAGTTTAGTATTGATTGAGAAAGCCTTGGAGAATCTTGACCCCAAAATCGCGGCTGAGGTGCGTCAGGGCCGTGGCGACCAGGCTCGCAAAGAATTTCTCGATGGTGAGCCAAAACTCCAGCAAAGACAGGCGGAGGCCACAAAAGACTATGAGGATTCCTACAAGATTCTTTCCAAAGAATACCAGGAAGCTCTCATCGCCCTGGCACCTGAGTCTGCCACTCCTCCGCCCCACCAGAGTCACGAGGACAAAGGTCTGCAGAAGGATGCACCTCCTCAAGAGCTGCGAGAGACAACCCAGCTACCCCAAACCTCAGCGCCGCCCAAGGTCCTAACGAAGCCAAGAAAGCAAGACCCACCCAAACAAGAACCACCCAGGGATCCTAACCAATGGCACAGGGAAAGATGATGCCGCTCTACCACGTGACAACTGCCCTCTTTCTGCGTTTAGCGTGTATGCTATTAGCGTTCCTACTCATCAGTTGTGCCCAATCTATCCCACTGTTGCCTGGGGCATATATGGGTCAACCTATGCCGGCGGGGGAATACCCGATATTATCAGCAAGCGAGACTCAAAAAAAGTATGGATGCATGACATCTCGTGATATCCAATTTGGACTCGGACAGACAACTATTCACCCAGAAACAGTTCAACCTCGGGGAAGAATCAATCAGATATTATACTATTACATGTGCTCTCCGTCCGTTAACGATATTCTACAAGTTCAGATGACGACAATACTGTATTTTTCAGGAAAAGAGATTCAGCGTTATGTAGACAAGGATAAAATTAAGCCTGGAACATGGGCTAGATCCGTTATTTTTCATCTCCCAGTAGAGTCAGAAAGTGGTAAATATGTGCTAGAGACTTGGGTGTCATATCAAACCAAAACTGAAAAGCGCAGCGCATCATTCTATGTTGAGAAGCCATCTTCCAAGCGCTAAATTCCAGGATACTGGCGTTGACTCGACGACTGTGAAAAAGGCCGGACCATTTTCATGCCTCTTGCTGGCTCGTGGGGCATGGCAACTATTGTGTTTTGGCTGGTAGATGTAACCCAAAGCGATCGCCCCAGCTTTTTCATGGTCTTATCACTCAATCGCGGGCTGCCCCCAAATCCGTATGCTCTCCTATGAACCGCAGCCCCTACTCGTCGGCGAAGAGGGGGCCGGCGACCCAGTCAAACTCCCCGGGAGCCGTCCGGTGGCGTCCCCCACTGACGGAGGCGAAGTCGTTGCTGGCCTCGTTGCCCTGCCCGCCGCTGACGGAAGAGACCGCTCCCCTGGCAATATTGAAGCTTCCCCCGCTGATGACGGTGGCGAATCCACTGGCCGTGTTGATGAATCCCCCACTAACCACGGCGGCATCGCCGCTGGCCGTGTTGGAGACCCCGCCGCTGACGGCGGACCGGTCTCCGCTGGCCGTGTTGCGTTGCCCGCCGCTGACCACCGCGAAGTCCCCGCTGATCTCGTTGAAGTCGCCCACCACCAAGCCCCCAAAGCGGGAGAAATTGTGGAATGGCCCGACCACCACGTTGTGCGAGCCGGTGCGAATGTTCTCCCCGAATTCGCGCTGCTCGTTGTAGCCCACGATCAAATTGCCCACCCCGTTCGGGCAGTCCGGAATCGGCTCATCCTGCTCGCTGGGGCAATCGGTGCGGCCCAGGCCGTTGACGATGTGCAGGTTGGCTCCAGTGATGACCACCTCATGGCCCACGCGGGTGAAAGGCTGGAGGAGCGTTTCCAGGGCCGCCACACGGTCCGTCAGCCCCTGCTGGCCTCCTCGGGCGTTCTCTTGGGCGGTGCTCGAGGGCAGCGCCCAGGTCAGCAGCCCCCCCACGAGCAGACCACAGGCGAGGCCCCGCCACCAGCGAAGCTGCCGTTGGGCCGCACGGCTCCGCTGGTGCAGGGTGTGGATCTGGCGTTCAAGGGCGGCGACACGGGTGTGTAACTGATCCATGAGGGGCTCCTCTCGGTCGTGGACTGCGGAAAGGGAAAAGCCAAATTCCCCCGCATTGAGTAGTAAGATTGTGATATATTGATTTTATTGATAATAAATTTTGACCAATTGTCCCATCAAGCATACCATGCCGACGGAAGATCAAAAACTTGGCTGACCTCACCCTATGAATCCCACCGGGCTACCACGAAATCCGAGGGAATGTGTCAAACGCTCTCCAAGTCAAGTGCTTGATGTTCTCGCGCCCTACACTGACCCTCTCAGCCCTCCGGCTCCGGCTGGGGAGGCGGCATGACCACACGCTTGGGCTCGAGGGCCTCTCGCACCATGCGGAGCACGGCGGGATCCAGCTGACGCATGAGCTTGCCAATGTACTGCATGTGGCGCGTGCGCGCCCCGTGCGGGCGCAGGCCCTGAACCATCAATACCGCCTCGCGCAGTGGGTCCGGTAGCTCCATCCGGGCCAGGTGGGCTCGGGGCAGCGCGACGAGCTGGGCTCCAAGCGCCTGCAACGCGTGCGCCTCGCGTTTCCGCTGGCTTTTGCTCGGCCGAGGCGAGGTATCAGCCGTCGGTGCCGTGTGGGTGTCGAGAGGCCTCGATCTGTCGCCTGGACTCTCCCCCGGTGGTCGTCTCGGGGCCGTGCCCCTCTGGTGTGGCGAAGGCATCGCATCCTCCTCAACAAACGATCATGTGATACAGGTCATACTCTACCCATGATATCATGGTATTGTTGGCCCTAAATAGCCACCAAGCGCAGGGAGGCCAGTAGGGAGTTATGGTCGTCAGCGAAGCATTGTCAAATGAACACATCCTGAGACGATCACCGGCCACAGAGATCGGCAGGCTGGACGTCGCGCATCCCTTATGCGGCTATGGCCATACCCGTGACTTCCGGCCAGATCTGGAATCGTTGCGCCATCTCTCGGCGGTAGCCACGGGCGGACGTGTTGGGCAATAGGACCATAGGCGGGGAGGAATCGCTGGGCGTAACCCGGGGACTTACACCCTTGCATGCGTCGCTCCCGCTGGCGGGTTGACCGGTGGGAAATCTCCGCGCGGTTAGTGACGACCGATTCCCCCCCCTGGTCCGCAGCATCCGGTCGAAGCCATGGATGAATTTCTCATCACGGTCATGAAGCAGGTATCGTTTCCCCAGCAGGAAGCCATCACCATCATCCGTCAACTGCCGCGCACACTGTGTCATCAAGACATCATTGGGATGGGGAGTGATCCCTGCTAGGTGTACGCTCCGCTGAAGGGGTGGGCCAGCGCAGGTAGGCGACGGCGGTCGGTGTCAGCGAGCCGCAGCCGACTGTTGCCGAGCTGAGCTTTTATGGGAGGGTGGTCAGCCGACGCCGATAGAGGGCCAGGAGCCTTTCCCAATGGCGCTCGGCCGCCGCCTTGTCATAGCACCAGCGCTGCGGAAAGGCGAAGCCGTGATGCACGCCAGGGTACAGCTCGATCTCCCCGGCTACGCCGGCTTGTGTGAATAAGCCTCGCAGTTCTTCGACCATCGGCAACGGCGCGAGCGCGTCATGCTCGGCGCAGGCAATATAGAGTTCACCCTTCACCTGGCTCAAGGAGCGATGCGGGCTCTCCTCCGCCTCGCTGACAAGCCACGTCCCGTAAAACGAGGCGGCGGCGGCGATGCGGTCGGGATAGCGGGCCGCCGCCGCCAACGCATACGGGCCGCTCATACAGTAGCCATGACAGCCCACCGGGCCCGGCATGACCGCGTCCTGGCGATTCACAAACGCCAGCATGGCCGCGACATCACGCATCACCGGCGGGATCGTCATCGTGACCCGGACCGCCCGCATGCGGGTGTGCTCCAGGCTGCCCTCCTCCATCACGTCTGGCCCGAAGATCGTGTCTCGCCCGGCACGATAATACAGGTTGGGCAGCAGTACATAATAGCCGACGGTCGCCAGCCGGCGCGCCATATCCCGAAGCTCCTCGCGGATGCCGTGCGCATCCATCAGGAAGCACACGGCGGGATAAGGCCCGCCCCGTTCAGGATAACAGAGAAAGGTTTCCATCTGACCGTCAGCCGTCTTGATGTCTACCGTCTCTTCAATCATTAGGTGAGTTCCTCCATGTGATCCATGTGGGCCGTGACTGGGCTCCGAGCGGCCTGTGCAAGCCCCAGCGGCCCGGGCCATGGTCTCTCGCTGCGAACCCCGATCTGAGAGCTGCCGATCGTTCATCAGGCTACAGGAGCCGTTGCGACTCCCAGGCCTTTGCCATGTCATGCTGTGCCACTGCACGGTTTGGGGAGGCGCACCCGGTTCAAGCGTACGTTGCCCGCCATGGTCATGTCTCCTTCCGCGGTCGTGGTCCTCCCAGGAAGCTATCCCGTCAGCATCATGGGCAACTCGGGGGCGTCTGTCAAGCCGGCTGATGGGGGGACGCATAACTCCCTGAATGGGACTGGTCAGCGACTTCGATACGGCTCCTGACTGAGTACTTCCAATACTCTCATCACTGGCGCACACATCGGGCGGTGGACATGGATTGCCCCATGCCGCGGCCGGGCCAACGGCCGGAGGTTGGACTGATCCGCGAAGTCCCAGAAGTGGGTGAGTTACATCACCACGATGCGCGGCGAGCGGCCTGATGACGCGGGTACCAACCTGCTGGTAGATGGGTGCGACAGGTTTTCGGGACAGACGGCCATAAGAATATCAATAGCACCGCAGCACCGCGGCATATCTCAACTTCGTCGAGGATGAGATTGACCAGGCCATGCTGGCGAGCTAGTCCCCCGACTTGGGGTTCCCCCCAACCTTGAGCTGCTCGCGCGTCTGACGATCGAGCAGTCCCGACACCGAGAGCCCATATGTGGCCTGGAAGGCCCGTACGGCAGCCTGTGTCTGGGCGGTATAGATCCCATCGATCGGACCTGGGTCAAATCCGAATGCACGCAAATGCATCTGCGCCACCTGGATGTCTCCTCGGTTGAGAAGCCGGTCCACCGCGGGCCGTACAGTCCCAGCTTGGTGTTCCCCTGGGTGAGAGGCAACGCAGGCGGTGAGCAGGACCAACGGGAGCCAGCCGATCACACTCCGGGACGGTCTCATACCATGCCTCCGCTCTGGCGTGCGTACGTCGTGGCACGCCGTTGTCTGTCTCCAATCACTGTCGCACCCCTCGTCCGCCATCTGGCTGACAATGCTGGCGATGCGCCTCCCAGTTCCGCGTGTACTGTGAGGCAAGCGTCGCATCGCAGATGGTAAGCAGGTTCTCAGCGTTCTTCGCCTGCGCCGCCTTGGTAAAGTTAAAGCTGCCGGTGAGGACGATCTCGTGATCGATGACCATGATCTTGTGATGGGCAATGACGTCTGTGCAATTCCCACCGGGCGTAAAGCAGACAGTCACCGCCGAGGGTATGGTGGTTGTGCTGATGATCATCGCCAGAACGCTGTGAGGGTTGGACATCAGACCGAGCCCTCCTGCGGCGGCTCGGGGGAGTCCAGCGCAAGAAGTCCCGGTGCGCCATGTCCACGTGCTCGACGGGCCAGCTCCTCATAGACGGCCCGCAAGCGCTCTAGCTCCAGATCCTCGAGCTCTTCCAGGTCAAGCAGGGAATTATGGGCCCCTTCGACCGCCCGGATGAGTTCATCCAGCTTGAGTTGCACCGCCGTGCTGTCCCGGTTCTGGGTATTTTGGATCAGGAACACCATCAGGAACGTGACAATGGTCGTGCTGGTGTTGATGACCAGCTGCCAGGTATCGCTAAAGCCGAAGAACGGACCAGTGATGGCCCAGACCACGATGATCAGCACCGCCAGGAGAAAGGCCAGCGGATGCCCCATGGCCCGTGCGGCGCTCGTGGCAAAGCGGCCAAAGAATGAACGATGGTACATAGGCCTCCTTTCATCTCCAGGGGCGGTGCCATCGTATGGCCACGGCCCAGGTCGCGGTGCTGGTGAACCGCCTCAACATCATCCGCACATCGGCCCCACCTCACACGGATTTGACGGCATACACCTGTCGTCCCCCACACCTCGCATGCTCCTCGGCAATCCAGAATCTCATCTGCAAAGGTGTCCATGGCCACTTCGAGGTAGCCCGCCTCCTCCATTTCCTGAGGCGCTTCGCCCTCCCCGCGGCGGAACACTTCATGCCCATGTTCATCCTCAAACGTCCACTCCGTCGGGTTCGCGACCTCGTGCCAGTGATGAATTGCACGCCGTTCTTCCATGATTGTCCTCCTGTGTCCGTTGACGGGGGGCCGGGATAAGCGGCCCCCCGCGTCCTGTGGGCGGTGTGCTGCTCCGCCAGCTCTGAGGAAAATTCTCCGGGGGTCGCCTGGGCCAGGAGATGACGAAGCACCTCGGCGGCCGGGCGGTCGAAGGTTCGTGTCAAGATGCCGAGCGTATTTGAGGTCTCATCATCGGGTAGTACTATCCAAGTCATGCTCCCTGGCTATTGCAGCTTCGCAACCTGTTGAATATGAATTATACTCATATGGGATCTTGGAGAAAAAGCATTCCATGGTCATGATCGGCCTGCTCGCCGTGACCGCCTTCGGCCAGTTCGACACCATCGGCCCCGTGCTGTTAGTCCCCGGCATCTATCTAGTCATCGCGACGTTGCAGAACAATCTGGTGAGTCCCTTTGTCTATGGCCAGCGCCTTCAGCTCAATCCTGTGGCGGTGTTCGTCGGGGTGCTCTTGTGGTGGCACCTCTGGGGCGTGGCGGGCGCCTTCCTAGCGGTGCCCATTTTCGCGACCCTCAAGATTGTCGCCGACCACGTCGAGCGCTTGGCGCCGGCCGCGACTTTCTTGGCGGAATAAGCGGGCGCGCCAGGGCGCCTGGCCATGCCTGCGGGCATTGTCAAATGAAGGGGTCTGCGTAGCAGATGATCAACCAGGAGGCTCAGGATCACGCGTTAGCGTGCCCCCTCTTCGCCAGGCAGCTTGGCTAACGGGCTTCATCCTGCATACGACTTCCAGTCCTGCATAAAATCATCGACAAGCCAACGCAGTGTATGGCCGACGTCGCAGACGAAAATCGGTGGCACGTTCAGGACCATCGTTAGGACAGCTCTTCCAACAAGGCCTTGGCCGCTTGCAGGTCCACTGTGTCAAAGCCCTCCGTGAACCAGTGGTAAACCCCCGTCAGCAGCTGACGGGCGTCTTCACGCTTCCCCTGACGCTGCCATAACCGACTGAGACTGAGCGCTACGCGCAGGTCCAACGCCTTGGCCTGCTGGCGGCGGGCGACAGCGAGTGCCTGAGACAAATAGGTTTCCGCCTGGGGGACCTGGGGGTGCGGATGTTGTAGGAGCAATTCTCCCCTGAGACGGGACAACTCGGCCTCCCACCAGCGCGCCTCCGTTGTGGCCACCAGCGTCAAGGCCTCGGCGAGTACCGTCAGGCCAGCCTCTGGCTGCCGCGCATGACCATAGGCCTCCGCCAGCAAGGCCAGCCAATGGGGGCGCAGCCCAAAGCCTTGCGCGCCTGCGAGGGCCATCACGGCTTCGGCGTGTGCCTGCGTAGACGCCACATCTCGGCAGCAATGGGAGAGTAAGGCGGCACTGAGCTCCGCATACGCTACGCTAGGAGCATGCTCCATCTGCCGGGCCAGGACCAGCGCCTCCTGACACCGCTGCCGTGCCCGATCGGCATAGCCCAACCCCCACAGAGGTCGCAGCAGCCAGGTGAGGCCTGCGATCCTGGGATGATACCCGACGACGAAGATGGGGGTAGAGGCCTGCTGGGCCGCGGAGAGCTCCAGGCCCTGCTCCAGGTGGGTACGGGCGACGACCAGGTTGCCCAGGAAGAGTGCGACAACCCCCACAGCCAAATGGCCCTCCACCAAAAGGACCGGATCGTGCCGGCGTTGCGCCAGGTCGAAGAGCTGCTGCCCGAGCGCTTCACCGGTGCGCAACCGCGCCTGGGCACTATGAAACAGAAACAAGCCCCAGAGCGCCCGGAAGAGCTGTGGTGTACCCTCCACCTGGTGGCACAGCGCGTGAGCCCGGGTATAGACGTCACCGGCCTCCGGAGAGGACATGCCCTTGGCGGCTTGGACGCCTGGGGGCCCCCTGGCTGAGTATTTGAACACTCGGGCCCTGTCCATGGACAGGAATCCGATTGTATCTTCCTGTCATGAAAAGGACAATGTGAAAATGCCACGCACCAACATCGCCACATAGGGGATCGGCTGTGTTCGAGTCCCAACCATCGCTCCCGACCGATCGGGCGTTTGTGGTACAGTTTCGCCCCCAACCCGCCGGTGCCTCGCCGTCCTTTGAAGGCCGTGTCGAGCATCTGGCGTCGTATCAAGTGGAGCGCTTTCACTCGTTGGAGGAGTTGCTGGCATTCATGATCCGTGTGTTGACCGACGTGCAGACACAATCGGCCTCGCTGTGAACGCACCGGGCGCCGCATGAGAGAAGACCTGCTTCGTATGAGCAAAGGAGTACAGAGCATGAAACGGGAACAGAGAGAGATAGGCGTCGTCGCGGCAGTCGCGGCATTTCTACTCGCTGCCACGCTGGCCGTCGCACCGGTCGCGGCACAACAGGTCACGGGCGTGCCAGGTTCGCCTGGCGCCACGACCACGATCGACGGGAACCAACTCCCGCCACCGCCCCCGAATTTTGGCGGCGAGATCAAGGAAAGCGCCAAGGATTCCAAAACCTGGTGGCCGCCTCGCGTGGTGCCGCCTAAGGGTGCGCCCAACGTGCTGCTGATCATGACCGACGACCAGGGCTATGGCGTCAATGGCACGTTCGGAGGTGTCATTCCGACACCGGCGCTAGACCGAATCGCCAAGGCGGGGCTGCGCTACACGCAGTTCAACTCCACCGCGCTGTGCTCGCCCACGCGGGCGGCGCTGATCACCGGACGCAATCACCACGCGGTGGGCTTCGGCGTGATCTCGGAGCTGTCGACGGGTTACCCGGGCTATGACTCCATCATCGGTCCGGAGAACGCAACCATCGGCACGATCCTCCGGGACAACGGCTATGCCACGTCGTGGTTCGGCAAGAACCACAACACCCCGGGCTTCCAATACAGCGTGGCCGGCCCATACGACCAATGGCCGTCGGGGATGGGTTTCGACTACTTCTACGGCTTCATGGGCGGCGAGACCGACCAGTGGACGCCGTACCTGTTCCGCGATCACACCCAGGTCTTTCCGTGGATCGGCAAGCCCGGCTACAACCTCATCACCGATATGGCGGACGAGGCGATCACGCACATGAGGCAGCTCAATGCGGCGGCGCCTGACAAGCCGTTCTTCGTCTATTACGTCCCCGGCGGAAGCCACTCACCGCACAACCCGACGCAGGAGTGGATCGACCAGTTCAAGGGCAAGTTCGACATGGGCTGGAATGTCATGCGCGAGCAGATCTTCGCCAACCAGAAACGGCTGGGGGTCATTCCCGCGAATGCGCAGCTCACACCCTGGCCCGATGAGCTGGCAACATGGGACACGCTGTCGGCCGACGAGAAGAAGCTCTTCGCCCGCCAGGCGGAGGTGTTCGCCGGCTATACGGCCTATACCGACCACGAGATCGGCCGCGTGATCCAGGCGGTCGAGGATCTGGGCAAGCTTGACAACACGCTGATCATCTACATCGCCGGTGACAATGGCACCAGTCCCGAAGGCACGACGCTCGGCACGCCCAACCAGTATACCGCGTACAACGGCATCCTGGACGTCCCGGTCGTCGAGCAACTCAAGTTCTACGACGTCTGGGGCTCGGCGGCGACCTACCCGCACATGGCGGTCGCGTGGGCGTGGGCGTTCGACACGCCGTTCAAGTGGACCAAGCAGGTGGCGTCGCACTTCGGCGGCACGCGGCAGGGCCTGGCAATCTCGTGGCCGGCCCGCATCAAGGACGCCGGCGGCATCCGCCACCAGTTCCACCTGCGAGCAGCTGCGCGCGCAAAAGAACGAGCCGCCATCGGAGAAGGAGAAGTTGGCCGTCGAGTTCCTGCGCAACGATTCGCAGGCACGCGTGGCCTTCATCGATAAGATCGCTGCACCCGTGTTGAACAAGATGTTTGAATGCGGCATGATCCCGTGAGCTTGGTTGGGTGCTACCGTCGATCCCGCTCAACGCCGAGGGCGGCTCGCCGGCGTTCCGGGCGATGTTGATCTACAACGTGCTGATTGTGCTATACCTCACTTACCTGGACACACTCGGACACCTGGGGGGCGTGCTGTTGTGGCCGGGCGTTGTGCTCCACGCCGTCGTGGCGCTGTTGCTGGTCTGGACGTGGCGCAACGAGCGACGGACCCGCTCAGGCGGTGGGGAATAGAGATGGGTGCGTTTAAACAGGCGGAACTGGCCAGGTCTATGGGCGGCCTGTGTCGGACCCTAAACGAGATGCCAGCATCGCACCACCCCAAAAGAGTAGGCTCGAAATTGACAGAACATTCTATAAATTCAATTGTTTGTCAAAACTCCAAGGTGTGTTATCCTCTCTCAAGATGTCATAGATAGGGGTAGCGGATTACAACCTGACGTCACCGGCGAAAATGCCTATCCACCCGGCTCTTAGAGAACCTCCCGAAAATTAATTTTTGGGGAGGTTCTCTGTGGCGAATGGGGAGTTATTCAGGTATTCCTGAACTGATGTGTCTATCATTGACTTCCTGGTTGACCGCCAGGCGCACTTTTTTTGTCCGACTGCTCAATGGGCTGGGGAGTTCCCGGCGCGTTCGGATCGATAATGACCGTCGGAGTCGGCATGGGTTTAGCCTTCTCCATTTGCTCTTTTGTCCAGTAAGACTCGATAGCCTTCGAATCAACTGGTGCTTTCGGATTGTCGATTTCCGTCACTCCACCCTGTGCGGCATCGTGTTGCGCTTGCGAGCAGATTATCAAGACGACAGACCATAATCCCACGATGATGAAACTTTTTAAGTATCGCATGTTCTCATACCACAAATTCGACTTATCTATCGAACTCGCTGGGAGGTCAGGGGGCACCCGGCAGGGGCCGTCGCGCCGAGACCACCTGAAGCCAGCGGGCTTTGAGGTTCTCGATGAGAACCAGCCGCCACAGACAAAAAGCGACACAGGTCAGATGAACAAAGCGGAGGATGGCCAGTGTTGTTGTGCATTGGGAGTCCCCAACCCGAAAGGTTGTTTCAGGTCGCGGATGGTCAGTTCGATGGCATAGTCACAAGCCATAAAATCCATATAGTTCGGTCGAGCTGGGTGGCGATCCCTCAAAGTACAAGGCCGCCCTGACGTGACAGAGTGTCAAGGCTATACTTCCTCCATGCCTGACTGAAACCAAGAGAAGGTCATGCCACAGTTTAGCGCTTTGCTACGTAGTGCGGACTGCAGGGCTCTTGGGATGCGAACGGGTGACCCAGGCCCTGAAGATCATCCTTACTGTATCAGAACAGAAGGAGCCCAGCCATGCAAGTAACGCTGTATGCCCGTGTGTCGACGAGCCAGCAAGAGAAAACGGATAGCGTGGAGAGTCAAGATGAGACTCTCCACGCGTACACGGCCGTGTACGACTACACTGTGTTCTCTGAACACATCTTTCTTCATAATGGGGTCAGTGCAAGGCCGTTGACGCCGAAATTACTTACGGGTTGTTGTTGGTATTCGCGAAACATAAAGCTATAACATCTTCAGACTCATCGTTATCAGTCGTAGTGTTTCTAAATGGAGGGGAAGTCATTTCTTCCCAGAAGACGCCATTTGTCGTGGTTGGAGGCGTGCTGCAATTAACCAAGCAACGTTTGTGGCTGTTGACCCCATTAACCCAATTGCTTCCGGGATCCGTCGTTCCCGAGGCGTCGGTATCAGGAGTTTCAGCCAAGCCGCCTGTCCAACCCAAAATCCAAGGGCCGCCACTTGCTCCGCCGGTTAAATCGCTGCCGATGATTTTAGAAATCTGACCACCACCTGTAAAATCCTGGGTGTACCAATCGGTCGACGCCGTCGTCTGGAGAGTTCCTCCGGTGAACGGCGAGGCTGCTGGATAGCCGAATGTACGTTCGGCCTGACTAGGAGCAAAGTTCCAAGCACGTCCCAACCATCCCGTGACATTGCCGATTTTATTGGCAACGACCGTGCCCGTGGTAGCTGTTACTAAACAGGAATAATCGTAATCCGGATCTCCCGAAGTGTGCCAATGACCCGATACTGCACTTGTAACGACGGACCAGCAGCCCCTGGTTGCATCTGCAACGCCATTAAAGCTTGGACAAAACAGCCGGTTAGTGGCGAAATGTCCAGCCCCATCCGAATTACAATGTCCCGCTGTAATCAATGTGCTTCTATTGATCACTGAAGCAGAACAAACGAAATTTTGATTATTGAGTGTGAAGAATAATTTTCCAATAGTCGACTTGGGGTAGGCGGTAATCGGATTGGCCTCTCTCCAGCGCTGAAACGGACCGTAGGGGCCGTCTTTGGGGTTAGTGGGTTTAGTGCCATGCATCGGTTGAAGTTGAATCAGATCACCATAAGCCAAGCTCTCGGAAGAAAACGCGTTTTGAGAAGATATTGTGCGTGGTGCGTCGTCGCAGTTGCTGGCGTTAGGACGACAGCCCGGGGCATAGCCTGGCGCAGCTGGTTCGCCGCTTTCCTCGCTAACCGGGGGAGAAGCCAAAGAAAGCGCGTCGACAGTGACTATGGGTATAGGCATCGGTTTGGCGTTAGCCATTTTTTCCACCGTCCAGTAAGACACAATCGCCTGCGTATCGACAGCCACCTGCGCCCCTCCATCGATCTCTTCCGAAACGACACCGTTCTGCGATTGCGCGTTCGTTATAGCCATGATAGACCATAACCCTGTGACGATGAGAGCTTTTGGATATCTCATGCTTACAGACCTCCCCTCGGAATGCGGCGTGTGTTTTGATGAACTGGTGTCAAAGGTGTGTTGCTCTCGTTCAATTCCCAAGAGTCCCTGGTGCTCTATCGCCCTCAGTCTCGGAAGCGGTCCGCTCGCCAGGTCTTGCCCCCTCGGCCATGACTCCTATGAGAGCGGATGGCCACGACATAAGGGCGGCCTAGCAAGCCAGATACGTGACGGGAATTTGACGAGGGTGGCGTAGAAACACCTCGTCAATGCGATCGCACTGATACGTTGTAGCTTTGGCGATGCCACCCGTTTCTCTATGGTCGCAGGTAACAGCTAGGTCATATCTAGCAGATCAAGTAAACATTTGTCTAGTCAAAAATTATCATATTATTTTATTAATCATATATTATAATCAAATTTCGTAAACTTATCAGTGGCTGAGCGGATCTGCCTGGGAGTATGCTGGAGGTCACTGAGACGGTAAGTTTCAATCGTTCAGGAGGATGGTCAGGAGGGAGCTATGGACGTGCAAGTTCCCATTGCAGTCGATGAAGCGTAGCTTTCTGAGCTGCTTCGGAAAGAAACTGACTCTGGACCGGGTCGTGCCGACCCTCTCGGCCAGCGTTTCTTGACTAATCCGCAGATCGCCGGGTCTGTTTACCCTTCTTTGCCATGGTAGAGGCGGGTGGCAGGTACGCCATCGCCAAACCCTGCCCCTACCATGACGACATCCCCCTGCATACCGTGTTCTTGCAGGGGAGCGGGGTACCTACCGACCGTCTTTCATCGCGGCTGCTCTGGCGCGGGCCGCTTCTTTGTCGCGAAACCAGAGCGCATCGATGTCGGCATACGCCCTCCATTTTGTAGGGAGCTCGTACTCGGCATATATCGCTTTCACCGGACACACTGGCACACAAGCACCACAATCGATGCATTCAATAGGATCGATGTACAGCTTGCGATCCTTTCCTGCCTCAAAGTGAATACACGCCACAGGGCAGGCGCGTATGCACGCCTGGTCCATGACGTCAGTGCATGGTTCTCCAATCACGAACGCCATGCCCATCACCTCCCTCTTAGCTCGATACGCCCATGCGCGACCCGCCGGAGGGTTTTCTCCTGGCAACACCATAACGGACTTGCCAGTGGCGGATTGTGCAAAGTCTAGACACACGCCGAACACCGGCGGGCGTCCGCACGCTCGGCGGCGTTGACGAGCAAGAGGAAGAGCGCGACAGTAGACGGTAGACATTAAAAAACCCCAACCTTTTGTGGTTGGGGTCGAGCACCATGGCTACTCCACTGGCACCCTTCCCCTCGAAAGGCTCCCCAGCAGAAAGCCAAGCAGGTCTCCTGGCTCGCGGCTCTCGTCTACTCTCTGCGCCTTCCCAAGGCCTCGCACCTCAGTGGCCAGTGCAGATTTCGGACCGCACACAGTTGCGGGGCAGCGATGGCTTCGCACCATCTTCCCTACTCACAGCGTCGTGCTGTGAGGCAACCTGGCTTTCTTCGATCAATCAATTGTACAATGGACCCTAATGCAATCTCCGGCGTGCTGTCAAGATAAATTTTGCTGGGCTCGTACACAGGCATCAGCACGGTCAACCATAGTCACCACGTAACGCCAGGGTCAGGACTGAATGTACCGGACAAACGCCCTCATCGTCTTCCTCACACCGCTATCCTGCAGCTGACGCAACGATTATTATAGAGAGATCCGTGTGCCGATCCATAGGCGGTTCCGCCTATTTTGGTCCATCGAAAGGTATAGTGCCGTCAGCCTGATGCTGCTGCTACCCCCTTCAGGGCAGAGCGTCCAGCGGAGCCCTAAGCCCCACCACTGGCCCCGGCCGGTTCGGGTCTGGACGTGCTCCCCAGTGTGCGGCCAGGGTAAGGAGACATGCCCACGCGGTAGGCGCGGACAGGCCTGGGGGGAAATACCCATATTACGGCGAACAGAGGCATGCAGGCGACGGCTGACCGCGTCCGTTGCGCTTCCGCACTCATCCGTGCCTGATGCCTGACGTTGGCCATCGTAAAGCCAGGGCTATCCTGAAAGGGACTGTAGTTCAGATCACGCCGTCTTCGGCCAGCGTCTTGATCTCCTGGGGCGACATCCCCAACAACTCGCCGTACACATAGTCGTTGTCCTCACCATAGCAGGGCGCACCACGGTCGAGGCGGCCACCGATGTAGGCCGGACTCTCGCTCATCTTGACCGCCACCTCGGCCACGGGCCAGCGGCCGATCTTCGTGCCCGTCACCTCCGTCAACCATTTGAGCGCGGCCAGTTGCGGATCATGATCGCAGCGATCCTCGGCCGTCTGACAGACCCCCGCCGGCACGCCGGCCTGCTGCAGACTATACATGGCGTGGTAAGGCTCCTGGGTCTGTGTCCACTCGCCGACCAGGGCATCAAGGGCATCCTGGTGCGCCAGCCGTGCAGCTAGATTCGCAAACCTCGGATCGTTCGCCCACTCGGGGTGTCCTGCTACCGTGGTCAGGGCACGCCATTCGTCCTCCGTGAAGCAGGCTATGGTGATCCAGCGATCCTCTCCAGTGCAGGGATAGACGCCGTGGGGTGCCGCCGGCTTGTACGGGGACCGGTTGCCGTAGCGTGTCCAGATCCGCCCGTTGGCCGACCAGTCGAGAACGCTGGTGCCGCTAATGAACAGGCCGACTTCGGACTGCGAGGCATCAATCCACTGTCCTTCCCCAGTCCGGGCCCGATGGAAGAGGCCAGTGAGCATGGCCAGGGCGAAGCTATAGGCCCCCATCCAGTCCAGGTAAGAGTAACCCCAGCCGGCCGGCATCGCCGGCTCGGGCAGCCCTGACATCTCCGACAAGCCCGCGAAGGCGTTGGCGATCGGACCCACGGTGCGAAAACGACCGTAGGTGCCCTGCGCCCCCATACCGGACTGCTGGACATAGATGATGTCGGGCTTGATGACCTTCAGTGCCTCGTATCCCAAACCCCAATTGTCCAGGACTCCCGGCGAGAAGCCTTCGGCGACGATGTCAGACATCGCCACCAACCGCCTGGCGATCTCCAGTCCCTTCGGGTGCCGGACATTCAGCGAGATGCCCCGTTTGCCGGGGTTCTTATTGTTGAATTGCCCACCCATGTCGGGGTCGGTCATGCCTGGCAGGGGCGCCGTGGCCTGTTCGCGGGCGGCACGCCCGCCGACGGGAGCCATGGCCGCCATGCGGGTGTCCGGATGGCTCTTCAGCTCGACCTTGATACTCTCGGCGCCAAAGGCACTCAGAAACCGCGTGCCGCCGGCGGAAGCCAGGAACCAGGTGAAGTCCAGGATGCGGATGCCCTGCAAGGGGAACGGTTTGCCGTGGGGCGAGAGTTCTTCTGAGACCGGCCAACGCGGCGCAGCATCGATCGCCGGCCGGTGGCGCGGCGGCGGGGTGGCCACGGCCTGGGCATCCTCATTCATCAACGGTGCTCGCCTGCCGACCGTCCAGGAGGTCGCCGTGCCGAGCCATTTGCTCGTGGCGTAGCGGAAGGCACGACCCAATTCGGGGTGAGTGATATCTGTCACGCTTTGACGTGCTATCCAATGCGGATCGAGGGCGTTCTCGTGCGGCTTGCGCAGCGGCGCCCACAGCATGCCCGCCTCCTGGGCTTCACGCCAGGGTACGTTCTCGTAGGTGAAGGCCCGCACGAAGCGCTGCACAACCTCCATGGGGTGGGTACCTTGTGCCGCCGTTTCGGGCGCGGTGCCCGGAACGAAGCGGCTGCCCTGGGGCGCGGCGAGCTGCTCAGCGCTGAGGTTGGCGGCCAGGCCATAGCGTTCGGCCAAGGCGACGAGTCGTGCCACGTCGCCGGGGCGCGTGCCCAAATTCGCCATCACCCAGCGCCCGTCTTTGGTGTGCGCGATGGACGGGAACGGCGACACCGTTTCACGGGCATGACGGCAGGTTTGGCGCAGCACCAGGACGTGTCGCATCACCCACGACATGAGGTCGACCTCGGTGCATTTCGACACGGCTTCGTGAACGGCGCACGACAGCTGCTGTCCCTTCCCAGTACGCCAGCGAAAGAGCAGCGCCGCGATGATCGCCATGGCCAGCTGCTCGCCAGCGATGTGATAGGCGTGCCACATCTGCGGAGCGATCGGCGGTAAATCGTACTTTCCGCCGGGGGCTGGGTCGTAGCCGCAATTCATCATGACGCCCCCGAGCGCCAGGTGTATCAAGTCCGAGCTCTTGAAGTCGGCCCAGGGGCCATCGTCCCCGAAGGGGGACATACGTGCCACGATCAGAGTGGGAAACTCCTGCAGCAGCGTGTCCGCGCCCAACCCCGAGGCCGTCAAGCTCGCCCCTGGGGGTGGACTCCAGCAACACGTCCGCCGTGGCGACAAGCGCACGGAACTGCTCGCGATCTTTCTGCTGGTGCAGATCAAGCATGATCGAGCGCTTTCCACGGTTGTACTGCCAGAAGAACAGGGAGCGCTCGGGATCTTCTCGGTCTTCGTAGAAGGGACCGATGCGGCGCGTGGGACTGCCGCCGGGTGGCTCGACTTTGATGACCTCGGCGCCCAAACCCATGAGCGCGAGCCCACAATACTCCGCTTGCTCATCGGCCAGCTCGATGACGCGGAGGCCGGTGAGCGCCCCCGTGGTGTGTGTGCTGTGGCTCTGGACCGAATGCTCATCCTGTGCTGCCATGGTAACCCTCCCTGGGTATATCAAGTGGTGAGACCAGCGCCAGCTTAAGACCCTCGTCCGGATAACGGTCAGCCTGATCTGCGCCAAAACTGTGAGCCTCGAACCTCGATCATGCCGTGTACGCGCTGCCAGATGGTAATAGGTTGTTCAGGGTAAAAGAATGCGCAGCATTGTAGCCCAAATTCGGATGTGATGCAGCAAACCCTTGGGGACACGGCCCATAGTCAGCCACGGGACTCTACCGCCATGAGCCCTTTACCCTCAGCTGCTCCGCGCTCTCACGGACAATCCATTACCATCTGTCATGCTTTTCAGAAAAGCAATCGATTATACTTTTTTCTAGCGCTTTGATATGGTATGTAGACGCCAGGTAGGATTAGATGGTCCCCTCTTCGATCCCGATTAGGCCCGATTAGAAAGGAACATGGGAGTGAAGCCAGTCAGCTTGCTGTTCGACGTCAAGAACATCCACTACGCCTGGGTGACGCTGGGCATTGCCATCGCCATGCGCCTGATCAGCTCCGTCGAGCGCACGGCATCCGGGGTGCTGGTGGCCTACATGGTCGACCCGGCCGGCGACTTCGGCTGGAGCCGCAGCGTGGTGGGCCTGGCCTTATCGCTGCAATGGATTTTCTCGGGGGTCTTTGGGCCACCGGCCGGCTGGTTGGGCGACCGGTACGGCCTCCGACGCACGATGGCGGTGGGCGCCCTGCTGTTCCTGACGACCTCGCTGCTCATTGGCCTGGTCACCGTCCCATGGCAATTCATCCTGTACTTCGGCATCTTCATGAGTGCCGCCCTGGCCATTTTCCAGGTGCCGCTGGTCACCGCCGTCACCATGTGGTTTTCCAGGCACCTGGGCGTCGCCATGGGGCTATTGCAGTCGGCCCAGGGCCTGGCCAACGTGATGTTTGCGCCGCTCATGGTCGTGATGTTAACGCGGCTGGGCTGGCGCTGGGCCTTCTGGGGACCCGGCATCGTGGGGGGGCTGCTCCTGTTGGTGCTGATCCGCTTCTTCCGCAACGAGCCGGCCGAAATCGGGCTTGCGACCCCTGGGAGCCGATCCCCAGACCCCCATCCAGCCTGTGCAGAGTGGTCCACGTGCGCGGGTGCGAACCACCATTTTCCTCCAGCAGGCCAGGCGCACGTTCGCCTTCTGGAACCTCATCGGCATCCACTACTGGGGGTGCGCCGGACACGCCATCATCGTCGTCTACCTGGCAGATATGGTCCGGAGCCAGGGCCTGTCCCTGGCCACGGGGGCTCTGGTGGTGAGCACGATGTTTGGGGTCAGCTCCTTCACGCGCTTCGCCGTCCCCATCCTCGCCGACCGGGCCGGGGGTAAGCCCGCCATGGCCCTGTGCTTTTTCCTGCAGGCGCTGCCCATCGCGATGCTCTTCTGGGCCCATGAGACCTGGCAGTTCTACCTGTTTGCCGTGCTCTTCGGCATCGGCTTTGGGGGGGAAATGAGTGCCTTCCCGATCATCAATCGCCAGTATTACGGCGGCGCCCCGACGGGGACCGTCTATGGTTGGCAGATGCTGGGCGCGGGGATCGGTATGGCCAGCGGTTCCTTTCTGGGTGGGGTATTGCGGGATCTGACAGGTGACTATACCCTGCCGCTCATGTGCTCTTTCGTCCTCAGCCTGATGGGAGCCACGGCTATCCTGATCTTGCCCTCCACGGCCCACCACCAGATACCGGAGTGGGAAGAGGCACTGCCACCGGAGGTCCGCTCCACCACAACAGTGCGTCCGGCCACCTCATGACGTAGGCTTCCGGTGCAAAAGATCCAATTGTCGGCGCCATACCGATTGTGATAGTCTCTGGTTCGCAGACTCGACTGTGACGTTTCGGGCCTGACGGCTGTCTCGCGCAAGGGCAGGGAGAAAAGCAACCAGCGCAAACCCCGAGAGGAGGAATGCCATGGCGTCCACCAGACGAGATAAAGCGCTCGTGGTCATCCAGCTGAGCGGCGGCAACGACTGCCTCAACACCGTTGTCCCATACGCCAACGGGCTCTACTACGATTTCCGCCCCACGGTCAACATTGCGGCCGAGGATGTCTTACCCATCGATGATGCCTTCGGCTTCAATCCGAGCATGGGACCTATCAAACGCCTGTGGGACGAGGGGAAAGTCGCCATTATCAACGGCATCGGCTATCCGCACCCCGATCGCTCGCACTTCCGATCGATGGACATATGGCACACCGCTGAGCCTGACAAAATCGGTAAGGAGGGCTGGCTAGGCCGCGCCATACGCACCTGGATCCCAAAGGTGACAACGTGCTCACGGGCATCAATTTCGGTCGTGGCTTGCCGAGAGCCCTCGGGTGCCGGGGGGTTCCGGTCGCTTCGGTAGGGAACCTCGAGACCTATGGTCTTTACCCTGACCTGCAGGATGAGCGGTCGCGACAGTTTGCGCTACAGACCTTCGCCAAGATGTACGGTGTTGGCACAGGTCGAGATGCCGTCATGGGCTTCTTGGGTCAGACCGCCTCTGACGCGCTGAAGGGCGCCGATATTCTTCGGACCGCACCCGCGAAGTATGCCTCCACCGTGACCTATGCCAACACTTCCATGGGACAGAGCCTCAAGAGCATGGCCCAGGTGATGTTCGCCGACCTCGGCACGCGGATTTACTACACCCAGTATGGCAGCTTCGATACCCATTCCGGCGAGCTCATCTCACACGCCAAGCTGTGGCAGGAGGTTGCTGGCGCGGTCGGGGCCTTTATGGATGACTTGCAAGAGCACGGCCGTGAGGATGACGTCGTCATCTTGATCTTCTCCGAGTTTGGGCGCCGCATCCGCGACAACGGTTCAGGCAGCGACCACGGCTCGGGCGGCGTGGCCTTTGTCATCGGCAACACGGTGCAGGGTGGGATGTACGGTGAGTATCCGTCCCTGAAGGTTGAAGCGCAGTTGGAGGGTGATCTGCACTTCAACAACGACTTTCGTTGTACCTATTCCACGCTCCTGGAGCAATGGCTGGGCTTGGAGCCCGCGCCTATTGTGAACGGCCGGTTCGAGCAGTTCGCCTGTCTCAACACATCAGCATCGTAGACAACACATGCGTGTGTGGAAGGAGGCGGGAGTATGCCTAACCAAGACATGACACTCATGGCGCACTTGCTGCGCCGCGCCGGGTTTGGTGCGACGCCGTGATGACCTCGAAGCCTATGTCGCCAAGGGCTATGAGGCCGTGGTCGAGGAATTGCTGCACCCCGGCGATCCACAGGCCATGCCGGAGGACCTCATCCGTCGCTACCACGTGGATCAGTCCGAGCTTCGCCAGCTTGACGCCGCCGGAGCCAACTGGCTGTATCGCATGATCACCACTCAATGCCCCTTGGAGGAGAAGATCGCCCTCTTCTGGCATGGCCTCTTCGCGACGGGCTACGCCAAGCTCAATCAGGCCAGGGCACTGCTCAACCAAATCGACATGTTCCGGCGCTATGGTCTGGGGCGCTTCGATACGCTGCTCGTCGAGCTCTCCAAAGACCCGGCCATGATTGTGTGGCTCGATAATAACAACAATCACAAAGGCGCCATCAACGAAAACTACGGGCGTGAGTTGTTGGAGCTGTTCTCGATGGGCATCGGGAACTATAGCGAGCAGGATATCAAGGAGTGCGCCCGTGCCTTCACCGGATGGACGCTGGGGAACGCCGAGTACATGGCCGTGCGCGCCAGCAAGGACTCCATCTGGCCCTATGGGCGTATCGCCTGGCACTTTGAGTACCGCGATGGGGACCACGACGACGGTGAAAAGACCTTCCTGGGAGAGACTGACCGCTTCGATGGCGAGGACATCATCGCCATCGTCGCCCGCCAGGAGGCCACGGCGCGCTTCATCAGCCGACGGCTGTTTCAGTTCTTCGCCGCAGATGAGATCGACGCCGAGGGCGAGCAGACGATCCAGGAGATGATGCGGTCCTACTTCGACTCCGGCTACGAGATCCGTGCGGTGTTGCGGACGTTGTTCCTCTCCGACTATTTCACCTCAGAGCAGGCGCGCTACGCCCGCGTCAAGGGACCCGTGGAGCTGGTGGTTGGCGCCCTCCGACTGGCGGGAAGCTATCGGACGCCCACGCTCGGGGCCCATCAGCTGGCGTACCAAACATTCTATATGGGGCAGGGCCTACTTCAACCGCCCTCGGTCGAGGGCTGGCACGAGGGACTGGAGTGGGTGGACAGCGGCTCACTCCTCGAGCGGATCAACTTCATTGCCAAGGAGCTCAGTAACGTGCAGAACCCGGGCGTACGGGCCATCATCTCCCGGCTGGCTGCTGAGAATGGTGGCACGCTGACGCCCGAGCAGTTGGTTGACCGCTGCCTCGAACTGGTCGGTCCCCTCTCGGTGCACGACGATACCCGTGCGGCTCTGGTCGAATTTGCCGCCGTGGATGGCGCCCTGCACCTCAAGGAACGCCAGCCAGGTGATTCAGCCGAACAGCGAGTCGGCACTATGCTGCGGCTGATCGCCTCGACCAGGGAATTCCAACTGGCTTAACACGAGTGGCTAGGGGGTAGTGGTTGAGGGGGAAGAACAGTGAGCACTCTGGCCGCGACGCCAAGTGTCATGATGCGGTATGTCAAGACCATTGGTATGGTCAACAATGGGTACAACGGGCGTGGCTTCGCGAATCCCTACGATCTGGCCGTGAGCCAGGATGGGCGTATCTTCGTGTTGAACCGGTGCGACCCGACGCGTGCCGCTGCCATCCGGGTGGGCATCTGCACGCTGGATGAGGAGTACCTCGGAGAGTTCGGCAATGGCTTCGGCTCCGGTGATGGGCAGTTCACCTGGCCTGTGGCGATGGCCTTTGACAGCCAGGAGCAATTGTACATCACTGATGAGCATAACCACCGCATTTCGATATTCGCGACGTCAGGAACATTCCTGGGTAAATGGGGCACATTGGGCGGTGCTGCCGGCGAGCTCAACGGACCCGCTGGCATCGCCATAGACGCTGAAGACCAGGTGTATGTCGTGGACCAACACAACCATCGCGTGCAGAAATTCACCACCGATGGCCGGTATATCCTCCAGTGGGGCGAGGCCGGCACACGCGACGGCCAGTTCAATCTCCCCTGGGGTGTGGCTGTGGATGCCCAGGGTGCGGTGTATGTAGCGGACTGGCGCAACGACCGCATCCAAAAATTTACCCCCGATGGGCAGTTCGTAGCCAGGTTTGGCGAGTCAGGGCAGGGCGAGGGCCAGTTCAATCGGCCGTCGAGTGTCGCCGTAGACTCGGAAGGGTACATGTATGTGGCGGACTGGGGGAATGAGCGCATACAGGTTCTAGGGCCAGACGGGAGCTTCCAGTTGCAGCTGCGCGGGCAGGCCACCCTATCGAAATGGGCTGAGGAGTTCTTCGCCTCCAACCCAGATGAGTGGCAGACGCGAGCCGTTTCGAACCTTATCCCGAACTTGCCTCCTCACCTCAATACGCCATACCACATCTCTTCCCAGACCGAGCCGTACTTCTGGGGGCCCGTGTCGGTGAAGCTCGATCGGGAGAACCGCCTCTACGTCCCTGAAACCAACCGGCACCGCGTGCAGATTTACCAGAAATCCTGAAGCGCTATTCCTTTGGAGCGTGATCGCGGAAAGAGAGCGTGCCATATGACTACAAGTCGAGACGAACGCACGACCGACAGCGTCGGTCCGGGGGCGTGGGGGACGGGGATCGGCCCCATGCCGACCAGCTGGGACCTGGAAGCGGATGTCGTGGTGATTGGCGCGGGCGCCACCGGACTGCCCGCGGCCATTCGGGCCGCGGATGCGGGGGCATCGGTGCTCGTGGTCGAAGCCAACTATGATATTGGCGGCCATGCGATCTTGAGCGGCGGCAACGTGCCGCTGGGCGGCGGCACGAGTGCGCAGAAAAAATATGGCATCGACGATTCACCGGACCTGGTCTTTCGCGATCTGACCGACTGGACCATCGTCCAACCCAACGGCTGGCCGGATTACCGCTACAATGACCGGGCCATCATGCGCGCCTTTGCCGATCATTGCGCCGGGGCCTATGAATTTCTCGTCGCCAATGGCGTCGAATTTCGCGACGTCCCGCCGGACAATGTCGGCGCCCATAGCACGGGCAACTCGGCACCACGCGAGAATCATGCCTTCTGGACCGACGGCGCCGGGCTCGGCAGTCCCAGCGGCCGCGGTGGCGCGGGGTTGGTGCGGCCCCTGGAGGCCAGCGCCCGGGCCAAGGGAGTGAAATTTCTCCTGCACTACAAGATGACGCGCCTGGTCCGGACGGCCTCCGCGGAGGGCCACCCCGGCCGCGTGGTCGGCCTCACGGCTACGTATACGCCACGCATCCTGCCCGGCGCGACGACGCCGCTCCAGAGCTATCGTGCCAATGGCAACCTCGACCTGACCCAGCCGCGCGTCGCCATCCGCGCCACCAAAGCCGTCATCCTCGCCACCGGGGGGAGCACCAGCAATGTCCACTTCCGGCGCATGTTCGATCCGCGCTTGACCGAGGTCTACCAGGTCGCCGGCGAACCCTATTCCTTCCAGGACGGCAGTGGCGAGCTGGCCGCCATGGCCATCGGCGCCTCGCTCTGGGGGCTCGGCATCCAGATTCTGGAGAATGGCGACAGCATCCGCACGCAGCGTCCCCTTGGGTCGCGCTACAACTATTTCGCCTGGGATGTCAACTGTCCCATCTTCCCGCTGGTGCGGGCCACCGGCCTCGAGGTCAAGGACTGGCAAAACCTCATCCTCGTCAACCAGCTAGGCCAGCGCTTTTACGACGAGACCAAAGGCGATTACCCCAACGGCAATCATGGCCAACGACATCACCCCCTACACGCCGCATGATTATCGCAACAATGCCCGCATCACCTATGACCCCACGCAATATAATTATTTCAATGCCGCCGTGGCGATGAATGCGGCCTCGACGCCACCCGACTATGCGGCGGGGCCGATCTGGGCCATCTTCGATGCCGACGCCGTGTCCCGGGAGGGCTGGCAGGTCACCCCGCCTTACGTCGATCCGGACGGCTATTGCTTCCAGGCCAACACCCTCGTGGAGCTGGCCGCCGCCATCACCAATCCATATCAGACCACCGCGATGGACGGCGCCACCCTGCAGGCGACGGTGGCGCGCTACAACACCTTCGTCGACGCCGCGATCGATGCGGATTTCGGCAAGCCCACGCCGCAGTACAAGATCCAGACGCCGCCGTTCTATGCCGCCTGGGCCACACCGCTGGTGCATGACACGCGTACGGGCTTACGGATCAACGACAAGTGCCAGGTGCTGGATATGCAGGGCCAGGTGATTCCCGGCCTCTACTGCGGGGGGGAATCGGCGGGGGGATTCAACCAACATGGGCTGGGTCGCTGCACGGCCCAGGGCTACATCGCCGGTACCTATGCCGCCGAGGTTTAGCCTACGGAGTCAATGGTGGCGGGGTTTGGTCCATAGGGGTCAGTGCTCAACCATACGCCCCACTCCGCCTCACCGGCAGCTGGGAACGGGGGCAGGACGCCTTGAGCGATCAGTCGATCGGTGGCTTCATAGTAGGAATTGTGCCAGAGCATACAGAGGATTGCCGGTTGTGGACAGCGGGCAAACGAGCACTGCTCCAACAGCCGCTCCAGCAGAGAGTCTTTGTGCAGCCAGGCCACGACCTGGCGGGCAAGACCACCGCACACGGGCGCAATCTGCGCTATGGCCGGCGGACCAAATACTGGAACACGGACCTGTGGCGGCTCGTCAGGGGTAATGACTCGGACACTGCGCTGCTCGTCCAGCCAACGCTGGAGCGTCGCAGCTTCAATTCTCCACTGCTGGGCAAGGGTCGGGAGGCTTGTCTGATCGGTCACCAGTTTCGCCAACAGGTCCACGGCGGACACGCCGCCTATCTGCGCATAGAGTTGGCGAGCGTCCTTCAACCTTGGACGATCGACGATGCGGGAGATGATGACACAGAGCCCATAGCCCGCCGTCCCGCGTGTGGCACGGATGCCGGTAATGGCGGTCGGTCCTGCCCCCAATTCCTCGCCCCACAGGAAATAGCGCCCGGTGTCGCCATGCGCCGGGGGGCGGCCCATGGGGCCGGCCAGCAAGCGCCGCAGCACCCACATGTTGATAGTCCAAAGAATGAGGATGGTCAGGATGTGCTCGGCGGTATTCCAGGGATTGCTGTGCTGCTCGGCCAGGCGTTGAAAGGCAGGGAGCGCATCGCCGACCATGGCGGCGGTGTATGAAGCCAGCTCATCCAACCAGGGACGCAGGAGCTCCCGGTCGAATTGGGTCAGGACCGGAATCATCGGCGTCAGGCGGTCGCCGTCGGCCCGTGCAAAGTCGCACTCCACCCAGGATTGGCAGACCTCCAACATCGGTGGGGGGAGTGCTTCCCAGCGCATGCCATGGGGGTAGAGTCGCGTGTAAAACTCTCGTACTTCGCCGGCCGGCAGCATGCGACGCCAGTCACCAAAGCCGGTGGTAAAGAATTGTACGGGGTTGTTGATCACTGGTGTCATTCCCTCACCCTAACCCTCTCCCGGAGGGAGAGGGAACCATGGGCGGCGGGGAAGGGCAGGTGAGCATCAAATGCCCATCACCGAAAAGCCACCGTCGACGGGGATGGCTTGGCCCGTGATGAAATCCGAGGCCTGGCTGGCCAGGAAGATGGCGATGCCGCGCATATCATCAGGGTGACCCCAGCGACCAGCTGGCGTGCGCTGCAGAATAGTCGAACCCATTTCAGGGTGTTCGTATACCGGCCTGGTCAGCTCCGTCTTGAGCCAGCCCGGCACGATGCAGTTGACCTGAATGTTATGTTTAGCCCAGGCCACCGCCAGGCTCTTGGTGAGCTGGACGATGCCCCCCTTACTGGCGGGATAGGCAGAGCGCACGGTACTTCCGAAGATCGAGAACATCGAGCCGTTGGTGATGATCTTCCCCCCTCCACGCTTGACCAGGTGTGGAAACGCCACTTTACAGCACACGAACGTGCCCTTGAGATTGGTGTCGATGACCAGGTCCCATTCCTCGATCGACAGCTCCTCCGGTGGCTTGCGGACGACGGTGCCGGAATTGGCCACGAGGATATCGAAGCCGCCGAAGGTGTCCACGGTCGTCCGGATACAGGCTTCGACAAGCTCGGGCTGCAACACATCGAGGTACACACCCAGGGCCTTCACCCCCAGGGCTTCGAGCTGGTGCACCGCCTGCTGGGTTTTCTCCTGATTACGCGAGGCGACCACGATGTTCGCCCCAGCACTGGCCAATCCCATCGCCATGCCCAGACCTAGTCCGCCATTGCCCCCAGTGACAATCGCGACTTTGCCAGTCAAATCGAACAGCTCCAGGTTCACCGATCACCCTCCCCTTCTAATCCCCTACCTTTGCCCCCTCACGCTGGCCCTCTCCCAGCGGGAGAGGTGAACGCCAGGCTTTCTCCGACCCGATTATCCCCTTTTTCCTGGCGCCTATGCTCTTCATCAGGGAGGGCAAGGCTAGGGGTATTGCCCAAGGCGCTGCAGGATCATACCAAGGCATCCGACGCCCGTCAACTTGACCGCCTGAGAGGCCTTTGCTATGATCTGGGCACACGCAGCCTGGTGCCAAGATACTCCCCGCCACAGGTCGCACGGCAGGTGGTCGGGCAGGAAGGAGAGGTCCTATGCATGCCCCACCAGAGGATGGCATTCACACCATTACCCCCCAAGACCTGGAGATCTTGCAAGCGATCGAGCGGCGGGTGCTGTGGCTGTCCACCTATATGATCCACCATGCCAATAAGATCCGTCCCAACCCGGACGGACTGAAAGTCGGTGGCCACCAGGCCAGTTGCTCCTCGGTGGCGAGCCTCGCCACGGCGCTATATTTCCACTTCTTGCGCCCGCAAGACCACATCGCCTTTAAACCACATGCCTCGCCGGTCTTTCATGCCATCCAATACCTCTTGGGCCGCTTGCCCCTAGAGCAGCTCCGACAACTCCGTGAATTTGGAGGTCTGCAGGCCTATCCCAGCCGAGTCAAGGATTCGGATGGGGTCACCATGACCACTGGGTCCGTCGGGCTTGGCTCCGGCGCCACAATTTTTGGTGCTCTGGCACAGCAATACGTTGAGCATCACTTTCAGCGCTCGCCACAGGGTCGCTACATCGCCCTGGTGGGAGATGCCGAGATCGACGAGGGGAACGTCACCGAAGCTCTCGGCGAGGCCCGCGTCTATGACTTGGATAATCTGTGGTGGATCATCGATTTCAATCGCCAGAGCCTCGACTTCATTGCCCCGGAAGGGCGCGCCATGGAAACGCGCAAGCTGTTCGAAGCTAAGGGCTGGCATGTCATCCTGCTAAAATACGGCTCCACCCAGGAGGCTTTCTTCAAAAAGCCCCACGGCGACCGCTTGCGCGACTGGATCGACCAATGTCCGAACGTCGAATATCAGAGCCTCTGTCGGGCTGATGGCGCACATATCCGAGAGGTTATTAGCAATTGGCGCGGCACACGCGATCAAGGTCTGGCCCAGCTACTGGAAGAGATGAGCGATGAGGCGGTGAAGGAGCTGGCGCTGAACTTGGGCGGACATGATCTGCCTCGTATCCTGGAGGCCTTCGGCACCGCTGAACGCGTCAAAGGCCAGCCGGTTGCCATTCTGGCCTATACGATCAAGGGCTGGGGCCTGCCGATCGCCGGCCATTTTGAGAATCATGCTGCGCAACTGACCCATGAGCAGATCGAGTCACTGCGACAGAGCCTGGAGATCCCACTGGGTCAGGAGTGGTCGGATTTCGCCCCTGACAGCCCCGAAGGGCAATGGATTCGCCGCTTTCTGGAGGTGCAGCAAGAGTCGGCCCACGATCTACCGCTGGCATCCCAACCAGTACCGTCGATTCATGTGCCAGTACAAGTTGGTACCGCCTTCCGGCCGATGATGTCCACACAAGAGGCTCTGGGACGTATTTTGGTCGAGTTTTCGCGAGTGCCAGGCGTGGCCGAGCGGACCTTGACTCTGTCACCTGACGTTGCCGTGTCCACGAATCTGGGGGGGTGGATCTCGAAGATGGGGGTCTATGCCCCTACCGACCGCCCCAACTATTTCGCCATGCACAATATCCAAACGTTGGTCCGCTGGCGGCAATCCACTGCGGGTAACCACATCGAACTGGGCATTGCCGAGAACAACTTTTACCTGGCGCTGGCGATGTTTGGGCTGTCGCACGAGTACAACGGCGAGGTCTTGTTCCCGGTGGGAACGATCTACGATCCCTTTGTGGCGCGTGGCCTGGACGCGCTGATCTATGGTGTCTATTCGGGCGCGAAGTTCATCTTCGCTGGCACCCCCTCAGGCATCACCCTGAGCCGCGAGGGAGGGGCGCACCAATCGATCGTGACTCCTCTGGTAGGGATGGGACTGCCAAACCTGATCTACTTCGAGCCGGCCTATGGTTGGGAACTGGAGTGCATTCTCTGTTGGGGCTTCCAACAGCTTCTCGATCGGCAACACGGTAAAAGTCTCTATGTGCGGCTCTCGACGCGGCGGATCGAGCAGATCCATCTCGAATCCACGCCGGAGCGGCGCCGCCAGGTGCTCGCTGGCGGGTACTGGATGCGGGATTATCGGGGTGAGCCGGATTATGCCGACAAGACGCGTGTGCACATCTTCGCCACCGGGGTCATGCTGCCCGAAGCCCTGCACGCCAGCGACGCTGTCCGCGAGGATGAAGTCTACGCTAACGTCATCAACGTTACCAGCCCCGATCTGCTCTTTACGGATTGGCTGCGAACCAATGGCAACGGCGCGCCATCCTATCTGGATGAATTGATCCCGGCCGCGGAGCGCGGCGTACCGGCCATCAGTGTCATCGATGGCCACCCATTGACGTTAGGGTGGCTGGGTGGGGCGCTGGGGTGCCCGCTGATCCCGCTCGGCGTGGTAAACTTTGGCGAATCCGGCAGCATCCAGGCACTGTATCACAAACATCACATCGACGTGGAGGCCATCGTCGATGCTATTGCCCGGCTGCTGGTGCAACCATAGAATTCGGTGCTGGGGCCTGAGCGTGGGACGGTCGCAGAACGCCGTCCTCAGCGCTGTTTGGGGAGGATCGCCATGCCATACGACGCCTTGATTGTCGAGATTCGCGATCACATCGCCACCCTTACCCTGAACCGTCCCAATGCCTATAACGCCGTGAATGCCCAAATGGCAGGCGAGTGTCTGGAAGCTATCACACTGGTGGACGAGGACCCAACGGTGCGTTGCGTGGTCATTACCGGTGCCGGCAGAGCGTTCTCCGCTGGAGGCGATGTCAAGGGCTTCCAGGACCACCTACCGGAGATCGGCATACATCTCAAACAGCTGACGCATCTGCTCCACGGGGCCGTATCGCGCATCGCCCGCATGCCGAAGCCGGTGATCGCCGCGGTGAACGGCGTGGTGGCTGGGGGTGGCATGGGCTTACTGCTGGCGTGCGACCTCGCCTATGCCGTCGAGACCGCCACCTTGAGCATGGCGTACACCAGGATTGGTGCAAATCCTGACGGCAGCTCGACCTTCTGGCTGCCGCGTCTGGTGGGCGCCCGGCGCGCCCTCGAGCTGATCTATACCAATCGCGTCTTGAGCGCGCCGGAGGCGCTGGGGTGGGGTCTCCTCAATGGGGTGATGGCGCCGGAGCGCTTCATGGAAGAGGTGTATGCCATAGCACGGCAACTAGCGCAAGGGCCGACGCTGGCCTATGCACGCGCCAAGAAACTGTGTTATGCCAGCCTGAACGAATCTCTCGAAACCCAGATGGAACACGAGGCGCATGAAATCGCCGCCAGCGGTAAAACCGAGGATTTCCACGAGGGTATCACGGCCTTCATGGAAAAACGCCCGCCGATATTTCAGGGCAAGTGATTGCAGGGTATTCTCGCCCTTCTGCCCGCCGGTTCCCCTCCCCCTCAAGCATCTTCCTCAGCACTCTGCTCGCACGTCTGGAAGCGACTGATGATCTCATTCTTATGGGCCTGGATGTCTTTGCCAATGAAGACCGCCTGCGTGGGGAATTGACGTGCGAGGGCAGGGGCCAAAGGTTGGAAGTCGAAACGGCCGCACGTAAAGTTGAAGACGTGCGGGAACGCCCCCCGTGTCAGTTGTAGGAGGCCTTTGGCACGATAGACGTTGGCCGGCAGCTTCTGTAAAAAGCGTTCGAAGGCATACAAGTCCACCGACGTATACGTCTCATAGGAAAAGGCTTGGATGGCATCTTGCCCATGGGCGTGTTGGACGGTATGAACGCTTTCTGCCCCAGCGCCAGGCTGGAGCCGCGCGCGGTACGCGCTGACGCCAGTGCTGAACAGGAGGTCCGTTGGCACCTGGCCGTATCTGGCCTCCAACAAGAGAGCACGTCGATTCAGGCGCCGCAGGCGCTTTTCGACCTTTTGACGTTCGCGCTCGGTGACCAGATCGATCTTATTCAGGACCAGGAAGTCCGCGCCTTTCACTTGCTCGTCCAGGACCTCGTGCTCGGCCGAGAGTGGCAAAAACGTCGCAGCATCTACCATGGTGATCACCGCATCATGAGCCACGCTAGCGGTTTTGAGGCGATCAACGATGGGGTTGGGATCGGCGAGGCCCGTGGTTTCGATGATCAAGAGGTCCGGTTTCGTCTCCTCGATGATTTGCTGCACAGCAATGGCGAAACGATAGTCGTCAACGGTGCAGCAGACGCAGCCACTGTTGAACTCCACCATCGATTCCACGCCCTCGAGGCCGGTAATAACTTTACCGTCGATGCCGATGTCGCCGATTTCGTTCATGATGATGGCAACTCGCTTCTGCTGCAAGCCATGCTGCATAATATATTTGAGAAGCGTGGTCTTGCCGCTCCCCAGGAAGCCGGTCAGGATATTACCGCTAATTTTTATCAAGGTAATTTTCCTTAACTATTTATTTAATCATTTTTGGACTATTTAACTCACCAGCCCGGAATATAGGGCAGACCATTCCCTGGTGTCAAGTGCTTCCGGTCGCAGGAGTGTCCGGCACGGACTTGTGAGGCTATTTCTGCTCTGGGACCTTTGCCGCCCAAGGGATCACCAGCGTCAGGGCGACAGAGGGCGTTCATGGTGGGGCTCCCCTTTCCAGCCTGGGGAGGTTAGTTCTGTGATCCGACGCCGCTAGGCGTCCAACTCTGTCAGGAGGGTTTTGGCCTCCGGCAAGAACCCCCATAGCGCGGCACGGAAACATCGGGGTGTTCTGGCTTTTAGCCCTAGTGTATACTCCTCGAGCAGGTATGGAAACAGATCGCGGGCATCGCCCCGCGCCTAGCGTTCGGGCAGAGACATAAGAACTGATCCTCTGGGGAGCACCTCTTCCCCTGGCAGTGCCTGGCACGTGCCTGGCCGCCTGGGCGAGGGTGCCCCAGGCGCCGAGCCGGCTTCTGCTGGGGCATGAGAGAAAAGAGCCATCATGAAACGAGTGCTGCTGTTGGGAGGAACTGGGGATGCGGCGCAATTGGTGGTGCAAGCCTCGGCGCTCCCAGGCATCGAGGTCATCACGTCATTGGCAGGGCGCCTTCGCCAACCTGTGACACCGGCCGGTCGGGTGCGCATGGGCGGCTTTGGTGGTACCGAGGGATTGATCCACTACATCCGGGAAGCAACAGATCGATCTGCTGCTTGATGCGACACATCCCTTTGCGGCTCAAATGTCCCACCATGCCGCCACGCGCAGCACGGGCTTGTGGTGTGCCGCACCTGATGCTGGTACGTCCAGCCTGGGAACCGGTGGCCGGAGACCGCTGGCTGTCGGTCGAGAGTCTGGCCGCGGCCGTGGAGATGCTTCCAGCGGTTGCCCAGCGAGTGTTTCTGACGATCGGCAGGCAAGAACTGGCGGCGTTTGCGTCGCTCCTGCATCTCTGGTTCCTGATGCGGATGATTGATCCCCCCCTGCCTGGGACCCCGGTGCCGCCAGGCACCCTCGTACTGGCACGCGGACCCTTTGCACTGGACGATGAACGGCAGTTGCTCCAGACCTATGCGATTGAGGCGATCGTCAGTAAGAATAGTGGCGGCGAGGCGACGTACGCCAAGATCATCGCCGCACGCGAGCTCGGATTACCCGTGGTGATGATTCAACGTCGACCATTGCCAGGCGGGGAACAGGTCACGAATGTGCCGCAGGCGATGGCATGGCTGGTCAGGCATGTGGAGGGTGGCTGAGTCGGCCATCCCCCGCGGCACAGGACTGGCCCGGAAGGTGAGTGTGGCGAGCAGGTACGCGGCGGGAACATGCTGGCATCCGAGGCTATGATTTCGTGACGGTCCATTGCGTGACCGGGGCTTTCGCTTGCCACCCTAAAAATTGGCCGATCGGCTCGGCATGTTGGATGGCCATGCGGGTGAGCGCTCCCCCCTGTTGACTCTGCCAGTGCAGGAGCACCTGTTCGCTTTCGACGGTGACCGCATTGGCGACGAGTCGGCCACCGGGACGCAAGGCATGCCAGCAGCTGGCGAGCAGATGCTCCGTGGTCAATCCCCCCCCAATGAACACCGCATCCGGTGTCGGTAAATGCTGTAACCCGGCAGGCGCTTTACCGGCAATGATCTTGAGGTCGGGCGTGCCCAACGCCGTGGCATTGTCGGCGATATACTGCAGTCGCGTGGGATGGGCTTCGATGGCGATGGCCCGACAGCGGGGCGCACTGCGCATCCACTCGATGCCAATCGAGCCACAGCCCGCGCCTACGTCCCACAGCAGTTGTCCAGGCACCGGCGCCAGCGCCGCCAGTGTCACGGCACGCACCTCGCGCTTCGTAAGCTGTCCATCGGCCAGGCGTCAGCCGCGCGCGGCTGTTTGCGCGTCGGGTGCATGCTGTTGTTGGGCAGCACGCTTATGATTCTTAGCTGATGCAGCTTCACCTTTACCATAACCGGCCAATTGACACTGTCGATCGCTCGCCCAGCTACGGCATGAGCGCCACCAGGTCTGCGTAGGCGATGCGAAGCTTGGCCACGAATTGGTTCCTCTCCTGCGCCTTGAGGTGCCGGGACTGCGCCGTGGTCTTCTTCTCATACGGATGGGACACCGGCAGGTGGTTGCGGCGTGTGTTCATCTCCCTGAAGCAGTCGCCGATAGTCGGGCAGTTTTGCGAGAACGGTCCGTTCTCGTCGAGCGTGACCCCAAAGTCCACCAACTGCCCCTTCTTGTCGATGGTGGTGCAGGCCCCGGCGTGTCCCGTCGCCTTCAAGTGACGCTGGAGCGTAAGGAAGACCGTCTGGTTGAACGAGTTCTGGCACGCCAGCCAGAACGAGCGCCCGCCGGCGAACGTGGCCTCGGCTTGCTTCAGGAGGCCGAGCGCATACACGTACTCCCCGCCGAGCAGCTGATGCCAGGACTTGTCCCGTGGTACCCCGTACCGAGCTTTGAGGATCTCGCCGATCGGATCAACCTTGCGTCCCGGAGCGGAGATCACCCCGAGTTCCCGCAGCGTGTTGCCCACCTGGGACGGCAGGTTAGACGCCTGGAGCCCAAAGGTCGTGGGTGTCAGCCCGCGCTCATGAAGAGCCGAGCACACTGAAAGCCCCGGCTCCGGCGACGTTCGTCTCAGGTAGGTCTCAACTATCCCGCCCTTCGCGAATGCAGCATCGGGCAGCACTGGAGCCAAGAGCGACTGAAGCAACGGCGCCTGGAATTTCAGGAACCTACTGTGGCGGGATGTCGTCAGATCCTCCGATACGCAGAGAAAGTGACAGGCGCCCCACCGCTCCACGAAGTTTTCCTGCGTCTTCTGCTTTGCGATGGCGATGGCTCTCGTCGTGAGCACCCCCTTGTCGCTCGCAGTCATGGAGCGACTCTCCCGGCGGTAACGGGCAAGCACCTGCCACGCCTCGCCGCGAACGTAAGGGTACGGGTTATGCTCGACGATGGCCAGGCAGAGCCGCTCGATCGGCTTCCGGTATTCAAAGCGGCCGAGGTAGGCGAAAAACGCATCGGCATGCTCGGGGTGATGAGGAATGAGCCGTAGCACCAGCTTGAGGAGATCGGTGTCAGGCTCGGCACGGTAGAGGACGTAACGCAGCCGCGTCTTGTCGGTCACTCTGTACGGCTTGCCCCCAATCGCGGAGAGGAAGGCCCACCGGGCCTCTTTCTGCTCGATTTTCTCGGAGCCGGCTTCATGCTGAGGGTCCGAGATGCTGGGGAGCATTCCCATTGCATCCTGCATGCTTTGGGCGCGCTTGATGGCGAACTTGCCCGTCTGCGGTATGAGCCCGCGCTCACGGCAGTGGCGTTCGAGCTCGATCAGGTCCGCTCGAACCTCGTCCTCCGTCGCGCCGAAGAGGCGGACATCATCGACGTACCGGATGTACCCTCTGTGCTTCTGGAGCGCGAGGTCGATTGGGAGCAGGAAACACTCGGCGAGGAAGTCCGATGCGAGCGGACCCTGTGGCAGGCCATGGCCGTGCCCGGATGCCGCGCGCTCAGAACTCCATGTCCGCAAGCACTGGGCGATCCAGTCGAGATCGCCGTTGGTTGTTCGCGGGTAGATCGTCCTCAGCAGGAGCTCGTGGGAAATCGTGTCGTAGAAGGCGGCAAGGTCGAAGTCCCCCACCCAACGCATCCCGCCTTGATAGTGCTTGCGGATCCGCCGCTGAAACGCCCCGTAGGTATTCTGCCAACGGCGGAAGAAGAAGATGCTGTCGTGCTTCTCGAGGATGTTGCTGAAGACCACTTTGAATTGAAGCGGTGCGCGCCGACGCTGCATTCGCTTCGCCGCGAGATTTGCGAACGCCTGCAGAACGATTTGGTCCTCGATATTGAGCAGCGCGAGTGGGCGATGAAGTCCCGATACCTTCGGAAGGTATATCCTCTCCGGGTGACGAGGCGTGAAGGCGCCGCCAAGAAGCCGTTGTCGGAGGTCCCGCAGGTTGGCGTCGAGTGCAACTTCGTAGGCGTAGTACAGGCTGCGATACAGCCGCTTGTACTGGTAGTTGCCCCCGGTGGTGATTCGCCTCCAAGCCAGCTCAAGATTGCCTCGGTTTGCGAGCTGACTGAGTTTCATCTCGCCCTCTCCTACCTCTTACAGCAACGGCGTCAATTCCTCCCCAACATGCGACCTGCTTGTAATCAACATAGAGGATTGGGTGTCGACGCGCTCGCGGAGGTCACGAACTCGCCATCCAATCATCGAATGGTCGTGCAACTCAACCGCTTTGAGCGACTCTGACGATGGGTATGCTACCCGCGGCCTTCGTCTGCCCAACGGTCCGGTTCAGCGGCGGCGCGCTGACCTTCGCGCCTTGGCACTTTATCCATCACCGTCCGCTGCAACCGGTTGTTATGTTTATAGTCTATCAAAGAGCGAACCAACATCAGGGGTAAACAATCTGTGATATAGCCTTGTCGCATAGGGATCAGTCATGCCTGCAACGTAATCACATATAACTCTCTGTTTATTATCGGGGGAGCCGTATTTCTCAAAATCGGATTTTTGCAGGAGGCGATGCGGATTTGCAGACAATACCTCAAAGAGCCTTAGAACCGTTTGTTGCCCCTTGAACTCTAGGCCTTGTACCTCGGGCCTTAGTATTACATGGTCAAAAATAAATTTCTTAAATGTACTCAATATTTTTGCTGCCGGCGACATCATTTGTGCCTGGTACCTGAGCAGCTGGCATTCAAATTTCTGATCTTCCCTTATCTCTATACTTTTAATAAAGAAGTCGACGAGCTTACTTATGGCATGTTTTCGATACTTACTCGAGTCGGAAGATAAATTATCCTTATAGAAATCTAGGTCAGATTTGATATCGTTTTCTGGCATAGTCTCGATTGTTGAAGCTACTTGATTTTTCCATTGCCTTAAGGTGACTAGATCAAGAGCAACTGCATCTTCTAAGTCATGGACACCATAAGCGATATCATCTGCCAGCTCCATAATTGAAGTATCGAAGGACTTATAGATGGACTTTGAATGCTTATCTCTATGACGATCAATCGTTCGAAAGAGATTCTTGTCTCTGTCGCTCAATGGATGGAGAATCCAGTCGAGGACCTCTGTTTCTTCATCATGGATGCACTTAGGAGGCTTTGCATAGTCTATGTTTCTGAAGCCCGAATTGCCATTCTCTTGCTCAGAGTAAAAACTGACATCCCTATGCAGAACAGGATATTTAAGCACACCAAGCATTGTACGCCTGGTCAAATCCAATCCATGGTCGATAGAGTACTCGCCTAACCTAGCAATTATTCTTAATGTTTGACCATTTCCTTCAAAGCCGCCATGATCTTTCATGAAGAAATTCAGGGCAATTTCTCCCCCATGCCCAAACGGTGGATGGCCTAGGTCATGACCAAGGCAAATTGTTTCGATCAAGCTGAAGGAGGGAAGCCACATCATATATTCTGGATTATCAGAATACTTTTCTCGTAAATGTTCGCAAGTTCCTGATCCTATCTGGGCAGCCTCAAGCGAATGAGTTAACCGCGTACGGTAAAAGTCACTTTCGCCAAGACTTAAAACCTGGGTCTTAGATTGGAGCCTTCTAAAGGCTGCAGAGTGAATGATACGCGCCCGATCTCTTTGGAAGTCGCTATCGTTCGTTAGCGAATTGAAAGGCTTTGGCTTTTTGGCTTTCTTTGGCTTCCTTCCACATCGCTTCTTCTTTCTATCCAGGGATCCATGAAAACTACTCCTTAAACATAATGCCGGGCCTGAGCTGCGGCTGGAAGCGGGAGCGACACAGGAGCGGACGCTGTAAGCCGGCAGCTCCAGGCCTTGGTTGGGCAAGGTCTGGTAGCAACCGTACGCCCAGAGACCCGACCCGTTTTCTTCTTCCCGGTACAGTCCATGCGCCTACCCGAGCAAAAAGTGAGACACCGCTTCGGCATACATTGTAGGCGCCGTGGTCATGCCTTCGTGCGCCTGGCCAGAGAGTGCTTCGATGCGGACATCAGGGAGGACGGCGGCGAGCGCGTCGGTGACGTAGAGGTCGCGGGGGCTTGCGGTACCGATCTGGAGCAGTACCGGTACGTGCAGGTAACGAAAGCGCTCGGGGCGAAAGTCGTAGCGGGTGAGCGCTTGCAAATCACCCAGCGTTGCCTCTGCATCGGCGATGATGGGCTGCCACAGCTCTGTTGCCTGCAGGTGGTCCAGGTCATGAACGGGGACACACAGGACGTCGCGGAAGAACGTCAGGGCGAAATCTTCCCAATGACTGGCCCGTGCGAGCGCTTCAAGCCGCGCCAGGGCCTCTGTGCTGATGGCGTGCGGCCAGGGGGGCTCGTAGAGCACGAGCTTGCGCACGCGGTCCGGGACGGTGGCGGCGGCGGCGAGCGCGACCTGCGCGCCGTAGGAATGACCAAGAAGAAACAGCGGCTCGCCGATCGAGTGCATGAGCGCCACAACGTCCATACTCTCATCGTCGAGGCTGTGACCTTCCGTCGCGTCCGTCTCACCCCGGCCACGGCGGGCCATGGCATACACGGTGAACTGCTTCTCGAAAAGTGGCTTCACTAACTCCCAGTTTGTCTTGTGATCACTGAAGCCGCCATGCACAAGCACGAGCGGTGGCCCGCTACCATACTTTTCATAGGAAACAGTGGCGCGAGCCGGTGAGGTGAGGCGCTGCATAGGTTGGTCTCCAGTCGCTTAAGTTAGCCCAACGACTCGCCTGAGCGGCCGCCGACGAGCGAAGCGAGGAGGGTACCCAGCAGCGAGCGGAGCGACGCTGTTGGGCGGTCCGCTCCAGCCGATGGTTAGCCACCGCTCCCCCGAGTAACCTCAGCGTTGACGGTGTCAGTTGCATGTGCGACCTCGTGAATCGCGGCGAAAACGTGATCGAATACCCGCAACGCATACTCGCGAGGATTGACAACGGTGTCGACACTGATGCGGAAATACTTAGCCAAAGTCCTTGCTCCGGCTGTTGGCTCCTTTGTTGAAACGAGCGATCCGTGAACGCGAGGAGTGCAGACAACCGCGCTGATGTCAGCCATGCGCGCAGCCAAGACCAGCACGGGCTCTACGTCCACGGGTTCTGTCCAGTACTTACATTCGATGAGCAGCAGGTCAGTGGAGTTGTTTACTGTGGCATCGATCTGGTGAGCAAACCCGGACGCGCCAGTGACGCGATTCTGAGCGCCACCGTTAACTGTGCAGGGTCCGAGGGCGTGCGCGGTTGCCGTAAGTTCCTGGACCATCGTCCGGACGAGGGTCTCGTATTCCTCGTGTGTCATGCGCTACCTTTCGGGGGCATCGCGGTAGGACCGCCAGTTACCCGACGGCCCCCGCACAGATCCCGGCGTGCGGTTTTCTCGCACCGGGCTCTTCAGACATACTCGCTTCCGCATGTCGGCTTAGGCCATGAGGGTTGCCTGCCTCGTCTTTGGTCGCCCAACGATCCGTGGTCGCGCAACTTTGAAGCGCTCCAGGACTGTCTGTGTCGCCTTGCCAGGTATAGCTGTGGCGTTGGCTACGCCGGTTGAGCCACTTCAGCAGAATCCGCATGGCACTGTTGAAGAACTGCTTTCAGGCTGGCGGCATTCCCGTGGACTCCGTAGTACTGGTAGTACCCCCGGAGCTTGGCGTTCAGCCGCTGGCAGAGCACTGCGCAGCCGGAGGTGCCGATTCTCCTTGCACCACGCGGTGAAGCGCTTCAGGGACGCTCCGGAGTTTCTTGCGGGCGGTGCGGCGCTTGCAGGTGCGCTTTCCCCGCGCGATCCTTGCCCCATCGAAACTCAAACCCCAGAAACTCGAAGCTGGTTCTGGCCCGGCGTGCTCGGTGCCGACTGAACGGGATGCATCCGTGTCTTGGCCGCCGACAGCTCCAGTCCGAACTTCTCCAGCCGTTGCCCCAGCACGTTGTAGAAGCGTTCCGCATCTGCTTGGTACTTCGAACGCGCACACGAAATCGTCCGCGTAGCGGATCAGGCACGCTTCGCCTCGACAGTGCGGCTTGACCACTTTCTCAAACCACAGATCGAGCACGTAGTGCAGGTAGACGTTGGCCAGGATGGGTGAAACCGACGCCCCCTTGCGGGGTCCCCGTCGCCGGGTGGAGCACCTGGCCGTCGGTGTCCAGCACCCCGGCTTTCAGCCACTTCCGGATCAGCCGCAGCAGCGCGCCGGTCGTCAATCCGCTCTGCCAGCATCTGGAGCAGCCAGTCGTGGTCGATGGTGTCGAAGAACCTTGTGATGTCCGCTTCGACCACGTAGTGGTATCGCCCGAACTGGAGCTTGATCGTCAGCTTGTCCACGGCCTCCAGGGCTCCGACCTGCGGCCGATACCCATAGCTACAGCGCAGGAAGTCCTGCTCGTAGATGGCTTCGAGGATGCGCGCCACCGCCAGTTGCAGCAGCTTGTCTTCCACCGCGGGGATTCCCAGCGGACGCAGCTGTGCCATTCCCTTTCGGAATATCAGTGCCGTCTGACGAGTTTGGCCCGGTACCGCTTCTGCTTCAGACGCTCCACGAGGTCCTGGATGTTCTCGTCCAGGTGCTGCTCGTAGTCCTGGGCACTGACCTGATCCACCCCGCGGCGGCATTCTTCCGGATGTCGCGCCAGCACTGCTGCAGGAACTCCTCGTTGAGCATCCCGTAGAGATTGCGGAACCGATAGCCCTTTTGGCTTGCGCCTTCTTCGCTATTCCCCGCAGGGAGGTTGGCATTGTGTGTCCGGTCCTTCATGTCCGGGCCATGTTTCCTGTGCAGGCTGCGTATCCCTGTCCGCCCCTTCCCCCTGTGGACGGCTCTCCCGTCTCCGAGTACTATGAGTGGATCTGACGCCCTCACGGTCCTCGGCCCTCCTTTGCGGGTGGCCTACCTGCGGCTTGCCCCCAGGAACCGTCAGGGCCTCCCAAGTTCTTGACGCTTCTCTCCACGCATACCACGCTCTTCGTGGACCCCGGCAGACCCTCGGGAATCTCACCCAAGCGCTTCCTCTGTGTGGGCTTCTGGCGCGTTAACACCATCGCCGTCTGCATTAGCCGCTCTAACGGGGCTGTCTCAAGCTTCAGGGAGTGCGGTCTCCCCTGCGGTCTACGTGGTTCCCTGTGTACGCTTCACCCGTGTCGTTCGGTTCGCACCTCCTTCACAGGTGCAACACTCGGTACGGGTGGTTGGTTAGACCTTACCCCGCAGGGACTTTCACCCTGCAAGAAGCGCCAAGCTTCGCTTGGCGCACTAACGCGGGGCGT
>CAVPRW010000021.1:0-159848 GCA_963707985.1 uncultured Nitrospinota bacterium
CGATCCGTTCCCTCGAAATGACGTGATCCGTCAGGGATGAGGGGCTTGGACCGTTGAGGTCTTTGATAACTTGGGTTCTGTAGAGGTGGCATTCCTCTCTTCTTGATGCAAGGATGATGCACGTTCCCCACGGCTGCGACTGACTCTCAACGCCGTGCAGCGGGAACGAAAGGCGGTCACGCTGAGCCCACCTGCGAATCCCGCCGAGCACAGTTGCGCATGGGTAGGCACACGAACTCACGTCTGAATCGTCGTCATGTGAGACAAGCCTACGTGGGATATTGGCTTGGTCCAAAATGGACATGGGGAAAGGCTGGACAACTCTTCGCTTGATCCAGGATGCATCCCGAAAGTACCCCGGCGACCAGTGAGACCCTACACGTAACGGCAAACAGAACCCAGGAACGGAGTAACTCCCCACCGGCTCTCTGCGATCAATCACCACAGAGCAGGTGTCAACCGTATGCTGGTGAGGAAAGGGATTGTCTCAGAAGCGAATGCCCGTGGGAAAGCCACGGGATAAGCTGACGGGGACACGGCAACGTGGAAGGTAGAGGTACGAGTAGAAGCCAACACGCCATGGACACGGTCGCCTTAGCACCGATGGATGGATGGAACACGATTCCCTGGAAACGCCTCCAGCGGACGGTGTTCAAGCTTCAAAAGCGCATCTACCGAGCCTCACGTCGTGGGGATGTCACAGCAGTGCGTAAACTCCAACGCCTCTTGATACGCTCCCGGTCAGCACGGTTACTCGCCGTACGGAAGGTGACACAAGAGAATCAAGGCAAGAAGACCGCGGGCGTCGATGGGGTGAAGTCCTTGACGCCACCCCAAAGACTCGCGCTAGCCGACACCTTGAAACTTGGGAACAAGGTCAAGCCGGTGCGGCGGGTCTGGATCCCCAAACCCGACACCACCGAGCAAAGGCCCCTAGGCATCCCCGTGATGGCAGACCGTGCGCTTCAAGCCTTGGTCAAAGCCGTGCTTGAGCCCGAATGGGAAGCGCGCTTTGAAGCCAACAGCTATGGCTTTCGACCGGGGAGGTCCTGTCACGATGCGATCGAAGCCATTTTCACGGCCATTGGCCATAAAGCCAAATACGCCCTAGACGCCGACATCGCAAAATGCTTCGACCGGATCGATCATTCAGCGCTCCTCACCAAAGTCCACACTAGCCCCAGCCTCCGCCGACAACTGAAGGCGTGGCTCACAGCGGGCGTGCTCGATGACGGCCAGTTATTTCCGACCGAAGCAGGCACCATGCAAGGGGGAAATATCTCACCGTTATTAGCCAACATCGCCCTACACGGCCTAGAGACTGTCATCGTCGAGAAGTTCCCACGCAGCGGAAGCCGAGGGTTTAACGCACCCAATGTCATACGCTACGCCGATGATTTCGTGATCTTGCACGAGAAGCTCGAGGTCGTCAAGCGATGCCAGGAGGTGGCCACAGAGTGGCTGAAAGAGATGGGACTCGAACTGAAGCCCAGCAAGACGCGGATCACCCACACCCTGGCCATGCCCGAGGGCAAACCGGGGTTCGACTTCCTCGGCTTTCACATCCGACAATACCCAGTCGGGAGAACCAAGTCTGGGAAGGACTGCCGGGGACGCTTGCATGGCTTCAAAACGCGCATCAAGCCCAGCAAAGGGGCTATCCAGAGGCATGTCGAACAGCTCCGCAAGACAATCGACAGCCATAAGCATGTGGATCAACAGGCACTTATAAGGGCGCTGAATCCCGTGATTATCGGTTGGACGTATTACTACGCGCACGTTGTCAGCGCGAAAGTCTTCCAGAGCCTTGGCCACATGCTCTATGCGATGCTCTGTGCCTGGGCCGTCTACCGTCATCCGAACAAGAAGAAACGTTGGCTCACGAGCAAATACTGGAGAGTCGACGAGGGGCAAGGGTGGATCTTCCAACCGCCCAACGGCGGCCTCGGGCTGTACCGCCACGCGCACACTCCAATCCGGAGATACGTGAAGGTACAAGGCTCGCGCAGTCCGTATGACGGAGACTGGGTCTATTGGAGCAGCCGGTTGGGACGCCATCCCGACGTCTCACCGCGAGTCGCTGGCCTGCTGAAGAGACAGCACGGGAGATGCCGCGCATGCGGGCTGTTCTTCGCCCATGGCGAACCGCTCGAAGTCGATCACATCATCCCCCAAGCTCAAGGGGGGCGGGATGTGATTGACAACCGACAACTCCTCCATAGACACTGCCACGATGTCAAGACGGCCAGAGACCATGGCCGGAAAGGTCCGTAGGACAAACGCCACGTTGCAGAGGAGCCGGATGAACGGAAACGTTCACGTCCGGTTTTGTAGCCGAGCCGGAATGGCGACATTCCGGCTTAGGCAGCGGGCGGACCGGAAGACGCAGCCTGCACAGGAAACATCGCCCGAACATGAAGGATCGGACCCACCATGCCAACCTCCCTGCAGGGGATAGCGAAGAAGGCCGCAAGTCAACAGGGGTATCGGTTCCGTAACCTCTACGGGATGCTCGACGAGGACTTTCTGAAGCAGTGCTGGCGCGACATCCGCCAGGATGCCGCCGCTGGGGTGGATCAGGTGAGCGCTCAAGCCTACGAGCAGCACCTGGACGAGAACCTCCACCGCCTCGTGGAGCGCCTGAAGCAGAAACGGTACCGCGCCAAACTCGTCAGACGACACTATCTTCCCAAAGGAGATGGCACGCAGCGTCCCCTGGGAATCCCCGCCGTGGAAGACACGCTCCTGCAGCTGGCGGTGGCGCGTCTCCTCGAAGCCATCTACGAGCAGGACTTCCGACGCTGTAGCTACGGGTATCGTCCGCAGGTTGGCGCTCTGGAGGCGGTCGACACACTGACCATCAAGCTCCAATTTGGACGCTACGCGTGGGTGGTAGAAGCGGACATCAAAAAGTTCTTCGAGACCATCGATCATGACTGGATGGTGCGGATGCTGGCGGAACGGATTGATGACGGCGCACTACTGCGGTTGATTCGGAAGTGGCTGAAGGCCGGAGTGCTGGACACAGACGGCACGGTGCTCCACCCGGTGACTGGGACCCCGCAAGGGGGCACGGTTTCACCAATCCTGGCCCATGTGTTCCTGCACTACGCGCTTGATCTGTGGTTCGAAAAAGTGGTCAAACAGCACTGTCGAGGCGAAACGTGTCTGATCCGCTACGCGGACGATTTCGTGTGCGCGTTTGAAGACCAAGCAGACGCGGAACGCTTCTACAACGTGCTGGGGCAACGGCTGGAGAAATTCGGACTGGAGCTGTCAGGCGCCAAGACACGGATCATCCCGTTCAGTCGGCACCGACAGGCAGGAAAAACGAGCTTCGAGTTTCTGGGGTTCGAGTTTCGGTGGGGAAAGGATCGCAAGGGGAGAGATCACCTCAAACGCCTGAAAGAGTTCTTCAACAAAGCCATACGGCTTTTGCTGAAGTGGCTCAATCGGCGTAGCCAACGCCACCGTTATACCTGGCCAGGCTATACCGCAGTACTGGAGCGCTTCAAAGTTGCCCGACCACGGATCGTTGGACGACTCAAGACGAGACAGGCAGCCCTCTAGACCTCAGCCGACTTGCGGAAGCGAGTCTTCCTGAAGAGCCCGGTGCGAGAAAACCGCACGCCGGGATCTGTGCGGGGGCGGTCAGGTAACTGGCCGTCCTACCGCGATGGCATTGCGATACACAGTGTGACGCCATTCAGCGAGCCCCCATGAGCTGGCGGAATTCCCCACCGATGTGAAGGAAGTCATGGCCATATTCGTGCCCTGCGGTTCGATAATTTATGCTCCCACCGAGACGATGCGCTCTGAAGCCTCGGTGGCACGCGTCCTCAGGCTCTCAACAGCCTTCAGGATCGCCTCGGCGGTGGCAGGCGCGTTAAGCGGTGGGTTGACCGCGTAATGCGCTATGCTCGCCACCGCATCGCGGATCGCAAAGAATACTGAGAATGACAGGAGAAGTGGTGGCTCGCCGACTGCCTTCGAGCGCAGGATGGTATCCTCGTGGTTGTCGTTCTTGAACAGGCGCACGCGGAAGTCCGTTGGGCTGTCGTTCACCGCGGGAATCTTGTAGGTGGAGGGTGCGGACGTCATCAGCTTGCCTTCCGTGTTCCACCACAGTTCTTCGAGGGTGAGCCATCCCATGCCCTGGATGTAGGCGCCCTCGATCTGCCCGATGTCGATGGCAGGGTTGATCGAATTACCTGCGTCATGCAACAAGTCAGCGCGCACAAGCTTCCACTCGCCGGTCAGTGTGTCCACAATGCACTTCCGAGACTGCTGCCCCATAGGCGTAGTAGAAGCACGGTCGGCCGTTCAGGGTAAGCTGGTCCCAGTGGATCTTGGGCGTGGCATAGTGCCCGTCCGACCAGAGTTGGACACGGGCGTTGTGGGCGTCCTGCACCAGGTCGGCAAATGCGACCGAGTGGCCGGTGACGGTGACGGTGTCGTTCGCGAAGCACACCTCCTCAGGGGCTGCCGCCATAGGTCTCGGAGGCAAACTGTGCCAGGCGTGCGCGGATCTGGCGCGCGGCGTCCTGTGCCGCCTTCCCATTCAGGTCTGCGCCAGTGGACGCGGCAGTGGCCGACGTGTTGGGAACTTTGCTGGTGTCGGCAGCGGTGGCGCGCACATGCTTCAGACTGACGCCAAGCTCGCGCGCAACTACCTGCGCCACCTTGGTGTTGAGCCCCTGCCCCATCTCGGTGCCGCCATGGTTGACCAGTACCGAGCCATCGGTATAAACATGTACGAGTGCGCTGGCCTGATTGAGCTGCACCATATTAAACGAAATGCCGAACTTGACTGGTGTCAATGCGATGCCCTTCTTCAGCACCGGACTCGTACCGTTGAAGGCGCATATCACCTCACGGCGGCGGCGGTATGCGCTCGAGGCTTCCAGCTCGGCCACGAGCTCATGGATCACGTTATCCTCGACTTTTTGGCCATAGGGCGTCACGTCGCGCTCATCCATGCCGTAGAAGTTGAGCTTGCGTACGTCGAGAGGATCGCGTCCGATCGTACGTGCGATGTTATCGATGATGTACTCGATCGCGATTGCGCCTTGCGGCCCGCCGAAACCTCGAAACGCGGTGTTCGACTGGGTATTGGTCCTAACCGCCATGGCCTTGATGTCGACATCGGAGAGGTAATAGGCGTTGTCGAAGTGGCACAGGGCACGAGTAGCGACCGGGCCGGAGTAGTCGGCGGAGAAGCCCGCTCGCGCGACCATCTCGACCTGTGCGCCAAGGATGCGTCCCTCGGCGTTGAAGCCCACCTCGTATTCGTAATAGAAGTCGTGCCGCTTGCCCGTGATCATCATGTCGTCGTCGCGATCCAGGCGGAGCTTGACAGGCCGCTTCAGCAGCTGGGCGGCGACTGACGCGACGCAGGCGAACAGCGCTGATTGCGATTCCTTGCCCCCAAAGCCGCCTCCCAGGCGGGGTACTTCGCACACCACTTGGTGTGCGCGCAAGTTGAGTGCGTGGCAGACCCTGTGCTGCATTTCGGTCGGGTGCTGCGTCGAGCAGTACAAATGGATGCCGTTATCCTCTTTCGGGACGGCGTACGAGATCTGGCCCTCGAGATAGAACTGCTCTTGGCCGCCGACGGAGAACTCGCCCTTCAGTCTATGCGGCGCGCTGGCGATCGCCCGCGCAGGATCACCGCGCGTGAGATGCAGGGGCGGCGCGGCGAAAGACTGCCGACGCTTGGCCTCCTGAGCAGTGAGGACAGCCGGCAGCTCCTCATAGCTCATCTTCACTTGGCGTGCAGCACGTCGGGCGGCATCATACGACTGCGCGATCACGGCGAATATCGGCTGGCCGACATACTGCACAACCCCCTCGGCAAAGATCGGATCGTCGTGGACGATGGGGCCGCAGTTATTCTCGCCAGGAATGTCTTTTGCCGTCAGCACCGCTACCACACCCGGCGCAGTATGCACGGTGGAGAAGTCAATGGACCTGATCATCGCGTGCGCATAGTGCGACAGGCCCAGGGCAGCATGCAACGTGCCCGCCAGCTCCGGGATGTCATCGATATAGGTTGCCTCACCCGACACGTGCAAGTGTGCCGATTGGTGCGGATACGACGTATTATGCACGCGAGGTTCGGAGGCGTTACGTTCCGCTAGCCGATTCATAGGTCCTCCTACGCCGTGGCGAAAACGCTAACGCTGGCCGGCGGTAAGGGGTTGCCGGGCCGCGTCTCGAGGTAGAAGCGTTCGAGCAGGTTCTGTGCCACCGTCATTCGATACTCAGCGCTAGCTCGCATATCGGTCGAGCGGCGTGTAATCGGTCGCGAGCGCGGTCATAGCGGCACGTAGCGTCGCCTCGGTCCAAGGTTGACCCGCGAGCGCCGCCTCAGCACGGCTGGCCCGCTTCGGTGTGGCCGCCATACCACCGAATGCCACGCGAGCCTCTACGATCGTGCCCTTATCGACCTTGATGGCAAACGCAGCACACACCGTCGAGATGTCGGAATCGTACCGTTTGGAAACCTTGTAGGTGCGGAATTGCAGCCACGGAGAAGGCAAAGGCACTTCAATCGCTGCCACAACCTCATCTGGTTGCATCACCGTGTGCATGTATGCGACATAGAGGTCTTCCATCGGTAGCACTCGCGAGCGCTCATTGTTACACAGCACGACGCGGGCACCGAGGGCGATCAGACCTGGCATCGAATCGCCGATCGGCGACCCGTTAGCCACGTTGCCGCCCAGCGTGCCGGCGTTGCGGATGGGCACCGACGCAAAGCGCTCCCAGATGCCGGTCAACTGTGGATAGTGCTTGGCCAGCTCAGCATAACTGTCACTCAGCGACACCCCGGCACCGATGTGAAGCATGCCCGCCTCTTCGCGAATCTCTTTGAGCTCAGCCACTTGGCCGGTGAACACGATGTCGCCGAGAGCGCGAAACTGCTTGGTCACCCACAAGCCTACATCCGTGCCGCCGGCCAGGATAGTCGAACGGGGATAGGCGGCCCGCAGGTGGGTGAGCTCGGCCAGTGACCGTGGAGCATAGAAGCGCTGATCCATGTATGTATACATGAGCGACTCGCGGCGCTGGAGGGACTTGAGTGTAGCGCGGAGCGCCTCGCGATCGAAAGCCACAGTGGGCAGATCGAACATCTTCTCCCCGGCTTCGAGGATCGGACGATAGCCCGTGCAGCGGCATAAGTTGCCAGAGAGGGCGGTACGGATCTGGGCTTGAGTCGGGCGGCTACCCTGCTGGAGGTGTTCGAGATAGAGCGGCCATAGAGACATGACAAAGCCGGGCGTGCAGAACCCACATTGGGAACCGTGAGACGCGACCATCGCCGCCTGCACGGGATGCAGGCAGCCGTCGGGTTGGCGCAGGTGCTCTATCGTGAACAACGCTTTGCCGTCGAGGGTGGGCACAAATTGAAGGCAGGCATTGACCGGTTTTAGTTCGAGTTGATTGCCATGTAGTTCCCCTATGACTACGGTGCAAGCACCGCAGTCTCCCTCGGCACACCCCTCTTTCGTGCCGGTCTTGCGCAGGTCCTCGCGCAGGAAATTGAGCACCATCTTGGTCGGGTTGATATCGCGAACCGCCGTGACCTCTCCGTTCAATGCAAACTGGATACTGTCGCCGGCCGCTGGTGGCTTGTGTGTAATCGATGGCATGGGAAGTTGCTCCTTCGCGCACGAGAGATAGCGCCACCGCCCATTCACCTCATTTGGGTTTGTTGATACAGCTTCCAGGAATGGACTGATACCGATACACGATCACCGTGGGGGAGAGATCGCTGCGGCGCACTGATTCGGCCCCAGTTCTGCCTCGGTGGCATGCTCGGCGTCGAGAACAATGCGTCCCAGGTTTGCACGTCTGATTTCCCGATAGATGGAAGGCTGGGCGGGCAGACGCCCCAGGACATACTCCAGAAATTGCGCTTCGGTTCGGCGCTCAAAGACCGGATTCCGTTGGCGCGCTTCCCCCAGCGTCGTCGCCACGATCCCATCTGGGCGCATTTCTGTGATGTCGGAGTAATGGGCCGGTAAGATCAGGACATCATCCGGGAGTAATGCAATACGGTCGAACAAGGTGTGATATAAGAGATGGGCCCACTCCTCAGCTTTGTCGCCCAAGTCTGGGCGGCCGATGCTGCTCACAAACAGAGTATCGCCGGTCAAAAGGTAGTAGTCATTTACCAGCAACGACGTGCTTCCAGGCGTATGGCCGGGGGTGTGAAGTGCGATGATTTCCACTACGCTCGATCCCAAGGCCAAACGGGCACCATCCTCCAGCGGGAGATATGGAAACTGCGCCCCCGCGGCGTCATCGAGGCGAATATGGTAAGGTATTCCCAAAGTGCGAGTGAGCTGTGGTCCACCTGAGAGGTGATCGGCGTGCAGATGCGTGTCGATAACGCGGCTGAGGTGTGATTGCTGCGTTTGTGCGAGGGAGGTGTACCAGTCGAGGTAGCGGGCTGGGTCGATCACCAGGGCCTCGTCGTCGGAGATGATAACGTAGGACAAGCAACGCTTGCTGACGCGATTGATCTGGAAGAGAGTGACCGCTGACTCCTGTGGTGAAGCCACACGACTGGTCACGTATAAATCACCCCAGGCGATCATTCCCCCCTGTAAATTGCGGGCGCGGATGCCGTGTTGGGACAAGATCGATGCCACGAACGCGGACGATCCTCCCTTGGCACAGACCACCGTCACATCACGCCCGTGAGGGACTCTGTCAAGGCATTCCGCCTCATCCTCCAGGAATGTAAAATAGGGGAGGTTGAGCAGGGAGTGTGACGGCACGCCCTCGATCGCCCAGTTGGCGAATTCGTCTTCGTTCCGAACGTCGAGAATAAATGGGGGACTGCCGCGGCGTATGTCCTGATAGAGCTCGTCCGGAGTTATCTCCTCAATTACTGGGGAGTCGCTCATGAGCAACCTCCACTGGGGAATATTCTCTACCCATGTCTGTGAGGATGGCGTGCCGGGTTGCCGTCACCGATAGGGTAAGAACTCCCGTCCAAATAATTCCCGTGCTATAACGATTTTCGATACTTGCGCCGTACCATCACCGATCTCCAGGCCAATGACATCGCGCAACCGCTGTTCCAGTGGCAAATCCTGGGTATAGCCATAATGACCGTGCAGCAGAAGACAATCGTGGATGGCATCGACCGCAGCCTTTGGGCCCCACCACTTTACCATTGCCGCCTCTTTGGCGTGCGGAAGTCCTTGATCCCGTAACCATAGGGTGCGGTAACAGAGCCAACGAACCCCTTCCAGCATGGTGGCATGCTCGGCGATAGGAAAGGAGACCCCCTCGAATTTCGCCAGCGCACGACCGAAGGCCTGGCGCTGTTTCACATATGCGATGGTTTCATCGAGTGACTGCTCCGCTGCACCGATGCACATCAGCGCGATGATGACTCGGCTATAGTCAAAGGCGTTCATCACCAAATAAAATCCCTGGCCTTCCGCGCCGATCAGAGCATCCCTCGGGACGCGCACGTCGTCAAGGAATAGCGATCCGCGCTGAATGGCACGTTCACCCATGTCACACAAGGGAGTTCGGCTGACGCCAGGGAGGTTGGTGGGCACCAGAAACGCACTCACGCCACGGGCGCCAGCGTCCATGTCGGTCTTAGCAAAAACCACCACGGCTTGGGCGGGCATGACCATGCTGATGCCCGATTTCTCGCCGCTGAGGATATATTCGTCGCCATGCCGTACAGCCCGTGTCTGCATGCTGGCAGCATCCGAGCCGCCTCCTGTCTCTGTGACCGCAATGGCTACAATATGATCACCACCAGCCATCCCCGACAGCCATCTGGACTTTACGCTGTCGTGAGCATGGCGTAGAATTTCCCCGTTAAGGCAATTTTCGATTAACGCATACCCGCAGTTAAAATCGCCGCGCGCGACCTCTTCTGCGGCAATCCCCGCTGTGATGCAATCGGCCTCCTGTCCTCCATAGGCGTTGGGGATGCAGATACCGGTAATGCCGAGTTGTCCCATCTTGCGCCATTGTTCGGCCGGAAACTCGCCGGTGCGATCCCAGTGCGCATACTTCGGGGCCAACTCTTCGAGGGCAAATCTACGCACGACCTGTGCGAATTCCTGTTGGGCCTCCGTGAAGGCAAAATCGACCATGCTGACTCCGTTCCGTCACCCCCGCCCGTCCCCCACAGGGAAAGCGCATATTATCCGGGCACCCAGGCCTAGCAGGGCAGGTGGCTTGAGCGCTCATGGCTTAAACGTCGCTTAGCGTCGCACGCTCCAGCTTGATTCACCCGGGGATGGTCGCCCACGCAGACGTGCGACATACAACTCTCCACGGATGGCCCCTCCTGTCGCGGACGCAGCAGGGCGACTGCGGGAGGCCCCCATGCCGTCAGCGCGCCGATCTTGTCGACCGGAGACCCGCCAGCGCTGTGGTAATTGCCAGCCGAAGCGTCCAAGCCACTGTTCCGCCGGGGGCAATTTCCGCGCCACGATATCGAAGAAATACAGCACGAGTGCGGCAAGAATGAGTGTATACCACAGATTGTAAGGGGGACGATGCCCATCTCCACCCACCTGGAACAACTGCGCTAGCGTCTCAGACCCATCGGTCACGTGTAGCACTTGACCACCGGTGAGGTCCGCCAACTTGCGCAACAGCCGGAGATTCGGCGGGCGAGGGACATATTCCGCGGAATAGGGTATGGCAAAGGCTGTCGTGCGTGGCTCAATCGTCTCTCCTCGACCGTCGAGGCCCGCGACCGTGATGAAGTACTCTCCCGTGCCGGATACCTCAAAGCTGCCCTTATAGCGTCCAGGAGCAGTTTGCTCGAGGGGGAGCGATAGGCTAGTCTTGCCGCTGATGCTTACAGTCCCGGACAATGTGGCATTGTTGATGAACTCATCTTGTTTGTCGTAGAGATCGGCAGTGATCTCGCCCTTGCCGTCTTGCAATTCGACATTCACCCACATGTTTTGACGCACTGTCTTCCGCTGGGTCCAACGCACGAGCTGACTAGCAAATTTGCCAAAGTCCGCCCATTCGACCCAGGCCTTTCCCCAGCGCCCACGCAGATCAGCGGTGAACGCCGCCGTGCGCCCCAACCCATAACGCCAGACAGCGAGCACCGGGTCGGCCTTATCGCTGACCAGCAGGACCTCGGCAGCAGGTTTGGGATAAGCCAGGACATATCCACGCAACGGTGGCAGCTCTTGTGGCTCAATGCCCCGCAAAACTTCATGATCCTGACGTATGCTCGGCACAAAGGTGTGCTCTTCAACAAGCGTGCGCGCCACCAGAATGGTTTCAGAGGTAAAGATGCGTGGCACGCTCTCGGAATCATTGGCGAAATAATAGCGCCCCTGCCCCCAGTCAGCCACTTGCGACATCAGCCATTTGTCGGCATCCTCGCCAAGCGCGACGGTGGAGATAGTAATCCGTTGCTGTACCATCTGTCGAACCAAGCCCTCGAAGTCGGCCTTGGGGGTTAGACCATCGGAGAGTAAAATCAAATGCTTCTTAATGGCCTTGACCTGGGAAAGTGCCTGGAAGCCCTCAACGAGACCTCTATAAACATCGGTCCCACCGCTGTGATTGAGACCGGAGAGTTTCGCGCCAATGCGTTCTCGATCGCCGGCCTCGGTCAATGGAATGACCCATTCGGTATCAGTATTGAAAGCCACCAGACCAACTTGATCGAACGGATTGAGCAGGGTGATCGCCGAAAACGAGGCCATCTTCGCTAGTTCAAGCTTGGTCGTGCCTTGTGTCGGACGCCCGCCACGGCTCGTATCGCCGATGTATCCCCCCATACTGTCCGATTTATCGATGACCAGCATGAGTGCCAGGCTTGGGATGGTCATTTTGGCAGGAACGTCCATATTCACGGGGAGCGCACGTTCCATCGGTGTGCGGTAATATCCCCCCGGACCGAAGCTGCGATCGCCACCGAGCATGATCAAGCCCCCGCCCCCATCCCGGACGTATTTTTCGATGGCCTCCATTTTGGCTAGTGACACCCCGAGCCCGGGCGCGTTGTCCAGCATCACGGTGTCATATTGGAGGAATTCGCTGAGTCCGTGTGGCAGTTCAGTCCATCGCCGTAACTCGGGGGATAGGCCTTGTACGGTCAACGCCTGGGCAAGTTCAGTTGGTGGACCGTCTTCGCCATAGACGATCAGCACCTTGGCTTTGCCCACAACATCGGTGAAGGCGACATTGCGGTTATTCTCGGTTAGCGGATCGCCGACAACATTGACCACGGCTTCATATCGGTGCAGACCCGGATCTTCTGGACTATCGGAGAAGAGCTGTGCGGTTTTCCCGGGGCGGAGCTCGATCTCGCGCTCGCCAATCAGCGTTTGGTCTCGAAACAACAAGAGATGCGCTGGGGTAGCTTGTTGACTACTGACCACGACTCGTACTGGGAGGGATTCGCTGACATTGACCCGTGGTGGCACCATGATGCGATCTAACTGCACGTCCATCGGGCGCTGTCGGCTCCCAAGCGGTACACTCCAGAGCTCCACGCCGAGTGATTGCGCCACCAGCGCGACTTCTTGCGCCTTCCCTTGTGTTTCATTGCCGTCGGTCAACAGAATGAGACGCTTCTTACCGGCGGCGGGAAATTGGGCCAATGCCACCTCAATGGCGTGAGTGAGATCCGTCGCCAGTCCCGACACCGTCGAGTCAATCTTTGTGATGGCGGCATCTGGCTGGAGGGCGAGCTCGACCGACGCGTCCTCTCCAAACACGATCAGCCCTGCCTGATCCCCCTTTTTCATCTGCTTCATGGACCGTTGCACAAAGCTCAGAGCCGCTTCACGTCCCTCTTCGCCAACGCTGTCGGAGGTATCGAGGGCGAACATCACATTAACTTGTTCGGTTGTATTTTCCACGCTGAGACCGCTGAGACTGAGCACCACTAACGCGATCATCAGGACTCGAAGGCTCAAGACGAGGCCGCGGCGAAAGGGCATCAGATAGGTGGTCGAGCGCCAAAACAGCCAGAGGATGATCGGGATGCAGGCGAGCAGAAACAAATACTGCGGTGCGATGAATGTCAGATTCATAGGCGTCAAGGCTCAAGATGCAAGATGTACGGTTCTCAGCCTAACGTGCACAGCACAAAGTACTCGCGCCACCTAAACATATCAAGTACCCGTACACATGCACCTCGAACATAGGATAATCAGGCACCCGTTCGGCACCAGAAATACCACTCGACCAGTGTCAGGCCAAACGCGAACACGATAAAATAAGGCCATAATGGCTGCTTAACCGTCTCCGGCGCCGATGCACTTGCGACGCCGGAGACGTCGATCTTTCGATCGATCGGTTTCGGGATGATGTCGGATTCTTCTCGACTCACCAAGTTGACAGCAAAACGTTGCGTTTTCTTGCCCATCCTCACGGTATAGATGCCTACCTCAGAAGTGTCGCGAAAGGCCAGGGGATTCTCCGTGACGGACAGCTTTAGCCACTCGCCCGATGGTTTGCGCACGCTCACTTCCGTCGTGGTCCCATCGAGTTCAATCAAATAGGGTGCGCCTGCCTGCACCTGATGGGACATGAACGTCCCATGCTGTGGCGAGAGCCACTCCAAAATATTCGACATCAGCACCGGAAAAGCCACGCGCAGGGGTAAATCGGATTCCAGCAAATCAAATCCGAGATGGATAACTCGCAGGCGTCCGGTATCATAACTGGAGACGATCGGCGAGCCGTTGGCATAGAGCAGCGGCTTGACTCCCTCCCCGACGCTGACAACCTGGGCTCGGCGTACTTGCAGATCGCGCAATTGCACGCCACGTAGGATCGGGTCCGTTGTATCCCAGTCGACGACTGGTGGAGCATCAGTGGTCCCCTTCACCGTAATGGGCAGATTGGGAGCACTGGTATTGATCAAGAGAAAATTGCCAACATGCAGAGGTGGCGGCTCCAGACCATCCATGATGACGATATGGTTGCCGAGTACTTGCTGCTCGAACGACGATGCGCTCACGCTGTTCACCACATTCACCGAGGCATTGGCATGACCAGCGAGCAGGCTTTCGAGAAAATAATTCCCACGCGTTACCAAGAGGATCCACACCGATGATTTATCCGACAGTACGGTTGCGGCGCGATTGTCGGCGCTAAGATCATCGTTCAGCTCAAGGACTGCTTCGGCGACTCCATTGGCCGCACCGGTATAAGGGAAGATCAGACTTTGACGGTCACCGGCTTCAAATGTGTAGTGTGTGCGCTGTAAGGTTTTCCAGTTCAGCGACAGGGCCAGAGTCGAAGGACTCGGGTTGGCGCGAAAAATTGGCGACATTAACAAGAATTTCATAATCGCCGGGGCGAGTCACGCGTGGGCGCACCTCGAACTTGGTGATGCCGACGTTGCGCTCGCCACCGCCCACCTTGAGGGTGCGTACCTGCCTGTCCCCAGATAAGCGATCAGTGAGGTATGGATCCGTATCATCGCTGAGAACGAGCACTTCCCCGGTCCGATCCCCTCCCAACAGAGAGCGGCCAAGTTGCACGGCCTTTGCCAAGTTGCCGGGCTCATCGGTAGGAGAGAGTCCAGCCAATGCCTGTTTAAGCAGAGTCCGATTGGCTGTGAACGGAACTCTGAGGGTAGGGTGTGAGTTGGCGTAAATGATCGCCATCTCACTCTTCGGATGCAAGCGCTGCACCAAGTCCAGCGCAAGCTCGCGAGCCTGGGAGAAGCGCTCCTCACCCTTCGACAGGCTGCGCATACTGGCGCTCGCATCCAACACCAGCACGATATCGCCTTCCTTGGTGCTTGGCAAACGGGCGAAGGGATCAGCAAGGCCCAGGGTCAATGCGGCGATGCCTAAAATTTGCAGTACGAGCAACAAACTCCGCAGGAGCCTGCTCATCCCGAAAGTCGAGCGGCGCTCGCGCAGCAACTCCTCCCACAGATACACGGCGGAAATGCGCACTTCCCGGCGGCGCAGTCGCAGACTGTGTAAGAGCAAGACCAGGGGCACCAATGCCAGAAATGCGAAGGCCCACGGTGCAGCCCAGCCCATATCGTTCCTCCCGCCCATCGCGCCATGGTGTCTAGCGTGCCTGTGTGGTTGCCACCGCGCTGTCGGACCTTCCGAGCTCAGGTCATTTACTGGAGATGGATGCCGTGGCGCAGGTACGTCAAGATGAGATCCTCAAAGGGGATGAGCGTGCTGGCGCGAAGATATTCGATCTGGCTTTTCAGGCAGAAGTCCTCGATTTGGCCACACCATTGCTGAACGCGCTCACGGTAACGTGCCAAGAGAGACTCGTCGATGGTCAGGCGTTGTTCTTGGTTGGTCTCGATGTCCCGCAGTCGGACCAGCCCGGTATAGGTTGGTCGCACATCTTCTTCATCGAGAATCTGTAGCAGTAGCACATCATAGCGCGCAAAGCGGAGGGCTTCTAGGCCGCGCTCGAATCCTTTTGGATCGAGCAGATCACTAATGACAATTGCCAGTCCTACCCGTCGGCTACGGAATGAGTACTCCATGAGCGCCCGATTGAAATCGGTTTCCCCGCTGCACGTCACCCGCTCGAAGTAATCGAGAAGTCCCAGAAAATGGTCGCGGCCACGCCGAGGCGGCATAGAATCCTGGAGACCAGCGGCGAAGGTGGTAATACCCACACGATCGAGATTGCTCAGTCCGATGTATCCCAGTGCAGCGGCGACCCGTTTCGCATAGTCGATCTTCGGAGGTTCACCAAACATCATAGAACGACTCGTATCGAGGAGAATGTGGATCGACAGGTCTTCTTCAGCGGTAAACACTTTCAGAAAGAGACGATCCAGGCGACTGAAGATGTTCCAATCGATATAACGAAAGTCATCACCGACCTGATAATTACGATAGTCGGAAAACTCTAGACTCGTGCCCATCTTTACCGTCGAGTGCTCACCGCGACCCTGGCCATGGTAGATGCGGTTGGAAGTCAGCCGTAAGATCTCAAGTTTTTTGAGGAACTCGGTATCGAACAGCTGATGTACCATCGTCATGATCCTCACACGACCTCAGGCGTTTTCTCGAGAATCTCAGCGACGATACTGGCTTGTTCGATGCGGGCCGCGGCGCCCTCAAAGTTCAAAATCACCCGGTGCCGGAGGCTTGGAATGGCAATGGTGCGGAGGTCCTCGAAGCTGACATTGTACCGCCCTGCCAATAAGGCCTTCATTTTGCCACCCAACACCAAGCTCTGTGCGCCTCGGGGGCTCGATCCATATTCCACATAACGTTTGGCGAGGTCAGTGGCATAGTTCGAGTTGGGATGAGTCGCAAGCACCAGGCGAGCGGCGTAATTCTTGACATGAGCAGCGACCGGAATGGTCCGCACGAACTCCTTCATTTCGTCGACACGCTCGGCATCCAAGATGTTTTGCAACGTGGCAGCATCGTGTTGGGTTGTGCGGTCGACGATGTCCTCCAACTGCTGGATGGAGGGGTACGTGACGCTGAGCTTCAGAAAAAACCGATCGAGCTGCGCCTCCGGTAAAGGATAGGTACCCTCCATCTCAATTGGGTTCTGAGTGGCGAGCACGATAAACGGGCCCTCCAGGCGATGAGCGATTCCGGCAACTGTGACACTCTGTTCCTGCATGGCCTCGAGGAGCGCCGACTGCGTCTTCGGTGTGGCGCGATTGATCTCATCCGCCAAAATAATTTGGGCGAATATTGGCCCACGTTGAAATTCGAAGTGCTTGCGGCCAGACTCGTCTTCCATGACGACATTGGTGCCGATGATATCCGCAGGCATCAGGTCGGGAGTAAATTGAATCCGCGAGAAACGCAGATTGAGCACCCGCCCCAAACTCTTCACCAGCAGGGTTTTGCCAAGGCCTGGCACGCCCTCAAGCAGGACATGGCCGCCACACAGAAGGCAAATCAGGATACCCTCGATCACCTCGTGGTGCCCGACGATTACCTTCTCGAGCTCACGAATCAAACGTTGTAGGTCATCTCGAATACCATCAGCCTTTCGACGCAGTTCCCTGCTGCGGGCTTCATCGTTCGCGCTGCTCATCCTTACCTTCACTCCCCGCCACGTCCTCGACCAGTCCGATGGCCAGGAAATAGGCTCGCACAAGATCGCGATTATTGGGAGGGATCTCCTCGCGCAGCAGACTCTCCTCCGCACGCTTTTGATAGGTGGTGATGACTTCCTCAAGCGGGATCGCTGCGTCCCCTTTCAGCGGGAGGGCTCGGACATATGTACGTCGCACACCTCCCTCACCGGTTTGTCCCGTGATGCGCGACGCCGGGGACTTGGTCTCGGTGAGACGATTGCGTGAGGTCTCGCTCTCGGTCCCGCGACCTGAGCCAATAGAACTATTCGAGCCCATGCCCTCCGAATCGAGGTCATCACCATCCTCGAAATCGCCCGGCGATCCTCCGCTGCCGCCGCGTGGGTCCCCAGCCATCTCATATTCACTATCTTCACCGCTGTCCCGGCTCGGAGCATCCGGGTCCATCTCGTCGCTGGGGTCGATGCCGTGCTCAAAGCTGCGGTCCAATGCCCGCTCAGCGCGCTGCAGGTGCTCAAAATCCTGCGCCATCTGATCTTGAAGGAGGTAATTCTCAAGCATTTCACGGGCACCTTCGAGGTCGCCATCTCGCAGTTGGTTAAGAGCCTCACTCAAGCGGTCATCCAACATTCCCTGCTGGCCGAGGCCCTGGAGTCGTTCCTGGAGGTTGCGCATCTCGCTCGGTGACAACTTGCCGCGCCCCATCATGGCGAGGAGTCGTTGCACCTCACCGCTGACGCTCGCCTGATTGACCATCACCTCCCGTACCTTACTCAGGCTGACGTCTTCGAGGACCGCCATTTTCTTCAGTTCATCTTCGAGGTTGCGAACATACTCGCTGAGTGAGTTGACCCGCGCCATGGCCTCCCGCTCATTCACTTTTTCGTTCTGTAGCCGCTGCCCCAAGCTCTGCATGCGCCGGGCGGCCTCCATGCTACGTTCCAGGCCACGACGCCGGGCTTCCGTTTCTAGGCGCTTGCCTTGCCGTTCCAGTTGCTGACCTTGCTCAGACAACGTCGAATTTAGCCGCTCATTCCCTCTGATAAAGGACTGTGGCAGAAACAGGCCGAAATCGACAACCAGCACCAGGATGATGGCCAGCAAGAGGAAAGGTATCCATCGTAGCGTACGTGGTGTAGTGCTCGGGATGACACGGAAGGGGTTCACGGAGCGGGCGACGCGTGCTGCTTCTTGCAGGACGATGAGGCGAAGTGGATGGGGCTTGGGGCTCTTGGCCAGTTCGTAGGCGGTGCTGAGTCGTTCCCTGAGCTTCAACGTATGGTCCGCACGGATCAGCAGCACCAAAGGATCGGCACGTGAGCGCAGCCCAAGCGCCAGCGCCACCAAGGCGCTGAAGGTGATGGCGGCCACCCCAAGCTCAACCAACAGGCTGATCGGCAGAGGCATCAACCGGTGCCAAATCGCTAATCCAAGGCACAGGCAGAGCCCGCAAAAGAGCGCCTGCAGCAGGGCCGCTCGGCGCCGAACCCAGGCGGCACGGCGTCGCAGCGTACGTACTAGACGCTGCAGGGTTTCCTCATGTTCCATGTGCCCCCCAATCGTTGATACTGCGCCACAGCCCTCAGAACAGCAGCGATAGAAGGGCCGCGGCGCTAGTATTTCAAGAGCTTGACTACCATTATATAGGCGCCTAAAAGGAGAAGCAAATGAATAATCAGCGTCACTGAGGCATAGGAAAGCTCATATCCGTACAGCAAAACGACCTGCCCGAGTTCCTCGCCAAAGGTCATGCTGATGAGTCCGAGCAGCGGGTTCGAGGCGGGAAGTAAGAATGCCGAGCCGATGACAATTATCACAAAGGCCGCTCGGGCTGCCACGTAGCGTATAAAGTCCTGCGTTTCCCACATACACAGCGTCAGGAGCCCCAGCCAACGGTAGGCCAACGTGCAGACCACCATCAGCAACAATGCCCTACCAAAAATTTCCGTTGAGATTCCTGAGACATGCGCCGCTGCCACCAGTAATGGCAAGGCCAGCACGACGAAGAAGAGCGTATGCCCAATGCTCAAAAGCGTGAGACCGACCATCGCACTATGTCGCGTTAGACCTTGCCAGACGAGGGTCCGTGGGGAGACCTGGGCCGTCTCATCGCCCAATCTGCTCGCACCATAGCTGAAACTCAGGTAGGCGATGATGAGGGTGGCCACCATGGCCTCGATGCTAAAGGTCAGAGGCGGCGAGCCGACACGCAAAAACTGGCTCTTGGGCCAAATCACGAAGAGGACACTGGCGAGGGCCATGAGATAATGCAATGCTACCGTCAACGGGGCCTTGTCCAGGAAATAACTGGATACTCCGTGGCGTAGGATCAAGTTGGCTGCAAGACCCTGCACTGGTCCTTGCATGTAAACTCCTGCGTTGCACCGTCTTGGCGTGGCCCTGATGCTCCTTTGACGACGGCCTACGTGGAGCTTCCAGTCGCATAGACGTGGTCAGGACAGTTCTCGACCGCCTGCCTCAGATCGGCAGTCGGATCCGCACCATCGTCACGCGTTGCGCCCCCGTCCGTCCAGGCTCGACCGCAATCATGGTGAGGGGCCGTTCCAACCAGGCGAGCACAGTCACATGATGTTGCCAGGCCGGGTCGCTGCGGAGCGTCTCTTGCATCGAGCGCTCCACGACTGCCCGTCGAAGCAGGTCCAGACTGTCTCGTCCTTTGAACATTTCATACGACAAATCCCGCTCCCATCGAGTTTGCTGTACCCCCCGCGAGAGCTCATCGGGGGTAACGGTCAGCAGTCCCTCCCCCTCGTCGCCATCCTCGATGTTCCCTAACGGCACGATGCGAGGCCCCCGCCACAGCCAGCAGTGCTGCAGAATATAGCCGGTGTTGTTGGTCACCCGTACCATCACCGTGTCGTCCTCACGCAGCACACGCGTCGCGATCGGAAATTCCAGCAATCCCTTGCCTTTGAACACACGCATCCCCCACCCGGGAACGAAGATATCTTTGATGGTCAAAACCTGGTTCTGATGCAAATGCCAATCAAGCGGTAGGTCCCGAGACATCGGCGGTACGATCTGCAGCCAGGTCGATGGTTGACCGGCAATCTTGAGATCGTAGGTTTGCTTCCGCATGGAAAGCAGTGCCAGGTGCGTCTCGATATCGCTGAAGCGGCTTTGCGGGATGACATCCACGGCTGAGACCTCGAACAATAGGGCGTCCTGTTGGATATTCGGCTCGCGGAAGAGCAGGTGCGCCCCACCACTAAAGGAGACAAGTGTCAGCCCGATGAGCATCCAGGTGTCGCGCGCAGCGAGGCTGCCGAGGCCTGCGCGCCAAAAGAAAAACCCGATCGTCCCGACATACAGCCCCAGGAACACCGCCAGCAAGAGGTGTGAAGGAAACGCCAACAGTGGCAACTGTAAAGCCTGGGAAGTCCAGGTTTCGTCGAAGGTCTCACGCAACTCCCGCCGCAGTTTCCAGTAATTGGGTGTCTCATCCAAGCCAAAAAGCGTCTTCCACAGCAGTGCCATGCCGTCCCAGGATGTGAGTGGAGCGCGCCCGGGATCAAAGGCCGCAAACACGACTTCTCCACGGCCGCGCTTCTGGACAATCAACAGTGCCCGGTCTTCCGTGTGCGCCAGGATCGTGCCGGTGATCGCTTCTGTGCGCAGAATCGACAGGTGTGTATCCTCGGGAAAGCGCACGCCGACTAGGGATGCCAGTGGTTCGAGGGTGGTGATCTCTACCATACCAGTGATTTTCAGAGGCACTAATTCGCGGAAGGCCGGATGCGTATAATGTGTCCAATTCGGGCCGCCGGTCACCAGCAAGCGACCGCCGTGCGCCACCCATTGCTGCAGCGCCTCCATCTGCTCGGGCCGCAGCGGTGCCAAGGAGACGTTACGCAGGGCGATGAGGTCAACTGCATCGAGGGCGTCCCACCGCGTCGGCAGCTCGTCGAGGGTCTGATATACTACGCGCGCTTTGCCTGGGGCCACGCTTGCCAGCGAATCCAGCGCCGGTTCGTCGGAGATCACGACGATCAGGCGGTCTGGGCTGCTGAGCGTACGCAGATCAATCTCGCGGGTATAGACTGCTTCCCCTGACTGATCAGTCAGCCGAATGACCAGAGGATGCGTAAAGCCACGAAACATGACCACGAACGTATAGCGTTTGCGGGATTGAGTGGGTAAGTCGACGGCCTGACTCAGGGTCGTCGTGTACGGATGAGGATAACCTTCACTGATGGTCGATAGATCGAGCGCCAGGAGCCCTCGCACCGGGGCGCCATCGTTGCGGATGGTCACGGTGATCGGCAGCCACTTACCGATCTTAATGGTTTCCCGGAAGCCAATGGTCTCATCGACACTAAGCTTCGCGCTGGCTGGCTGCACCAGGGGCGTGCCGGCCTGGGATATACCGCACACAAGGCAAATCAGATAGTACCACAGGCACGCTGCCCGCCCCCCTACGGCCCAGCTCCGGCGGAAGGCGTTGACGAGGTCGGACCTCACTGCCCCAAGCAATTGAGGCCTCATTCAGGTGCTAACCCTGTGGTCTCGGCAGCGCACAGCTTCCTCCATGTCTAGACAAAGGCCCGAATGCCCAGATCGTGAGAGGCAATCAAGAGTTTTTGGATCTGCGAGGTGCCTTCGTAGATTGTGGCGACTTTCGCATCCCGAAGATAGCGTTCGACGGGATATTCGTTGGAGTATCCATAAGACCCATGCACCTGAATAGCGTCGAGAGCACAGCGCACCGCCGCTTCCGACGCAAAATACTTGGCCATGGAGATCTCCCGCGTACACCGTCGCCCCTGATTCTTCAGGTGGCCGGCACGAAAGACCAGCAGGCGCGCGGCTTCGGTATCGACGATCATCCGGGCAATCAGATCCTGGACTAACTGGAAACTTCCAATGGCACGACCGAACTGTTTGCGTTCCTTGGCGTACCGGACTGACGCATCCGCGCACCCCTGGCAGATACCGACGCACCCAGCCGCGACGCTGTAGCGACCATTGTCCAGGGCGGACATAGCGACTTTAAAGCCCTCACCCACTTGGCCCAGCACCTGATCCTTGGGGATACGACAGTCTTCGAGGATGAGTTCGCCAGTATTGGAGGCGCGCAGACCAAGCTTACCGTGCATATCGCGGGTAGAGAACCCCGGGGTATCGCGATCAACGAGAAAGGCACCGATCCCACGACTGCCCTTGCTCTTGTCGGTTTGGGCGAAGACTATGGCAAGGCCGGCCACCCCGCCGTTGGAAATCCAGATCTTATGCCCATTGAGTACCCAATGATCACCATCGGCAACAGCGCTCGTCTCCATGCCGGAGGGGTCGCTCCCCGCATTGGGCTCGGTCAAGCCAAAGCAGCCGATGAGCTTGCCGCGACACAGGGCCGGCAGATAGCGGCGTTTCTGGTCCTCGGACCCCCAACTGGCCAACGATAGCTCAACCAGGGAGATCTGCACCGAGATCGTCGTCCGCACCGAGGAGCACGCTTTGCCTATTTCCTCGGTCACCAGCGCCTGGCTGATGTAATCGAGCCCAGCCCCACCGTACTCCACCGGAACCGGGCCCCCGAGCAACCCGAGCTCTCCCATTTTCTCGATGATATCGCCGGGAAAACGTTCGTTGATGTCGTTATCGCGGGCCACTGGGACGATGTATTCGTCGGCAAATTTCCGTGCCATCTCTCGCACGGCGCGTTGTTCATCAGTAAAGTCGAGGTACATGCCTCATTCTCCGCATAGTGCAGTTTTCACTCGGCGCACATGAGCACGGCACATTTCAAATACGCCGACTCACTCAACGGCAGCAGAATCGGATGATCCCGTGCTTGCGAGCGCATTTCCAGCAGCACCACAGTCCGCCGTGCCGCTCGCGCGGCACGGCTGAGCGTGGTGCGAAATGTGTCGGGGTCGACATGATACGAACAGGAACACGTAATCAGGTATCCACCCGGTTTGATGAGGCGCATGGCCCGTCGATTGATCTCCCAGTAGCCCTCCAACCCCTCCCGCACTTTGCTGCGGCTTTTGACAAAGGCTGGAGGATCAAGAATGATGCAATCAAAGCGTTCGTGCCGCGTATCCGCTTCCTTCAGAAAGTCGAAGACATTCGAAGCCATGAATTGGCAGACCTGATCGAGCCCATTGTCTTTGGCCTGGTCGGTCGCCCAGCGGATCGCTTTGGCCGATTCGTCAACGGCAATCACGGCCTTCGCACCTGCACGCGCCGCGTGCAAGGCCCACGCACCCGTATAGCAGAAGGCGTCGAGCACACGCTCACCCGTCAACAATGGCTGGAGGGTGCAGCGGTTCTCACGCTGGTCGAGATAGAAGCCGGTTTTTTGCCCCTCCCAGGGATCGACGCGAAACCGGATGTCGCCTTCCCACACCTCGACAGGCGTTTCCAGGCGGCCGCGCAGCACCTTCTTTTCCTGGGGCAGACCTTCGAGGGCGCGGATGCCCACATCATTCCGTGCCACAATGGCGTGTGGTTGTATCAGGCGCTCGAGGGCCTCGCAAATTGCTTCTATCCGTACTTCCATGCCCAGTGTGAGTGTCTGCAACACCAGATGATCCTGGTAGCGATCGATGATGAGGCCAGGGAGGATATCCCCCTCGCTGTACACCAGCCGATAACTCTGCACTCCCGGCAACAGACGCTGCCGGCGCTGCAGGGCGGCAGTCGAGACGGGAGTAAAAGAAATCGCTGTCGATGACCTCGCGGCGTGGCGATAAGATGCGTACGGTGATGAGGGAGCGCGGGTTGATATAACCTCGCCCCACCAATGTGCCGCCATGGGTGTAGACGTCGACGAGTGAGCCGGGTTCGTAGGTGCCAAGGTCCGACGCGATCTCGTTGCTGAACACCCAGGGATGGCCCAGCAAAAGCCGTCTCTCGTGTCCTTTATGTATGTGAAGAGGGGCGACCTGCTGGCTCATGGTACGCTGGTTCCTTCTCTCGCGATCGACAGGGGTGCGAGGCCTGATGGTTCAGCGGCGGCCACTGAGCCCGGAAGAGCCGCTCCCGGTGACCTCGATGCCCCGTTGCTTGGCGCTGCCGAGCGGCACGATTTTGGTGATCGGTCCACTAGCGACGGTGGCAAACCCCTTCAGTTCCAGGACCGATTCTAACACATCATGAAGTTGATTGACGGGGATTCGATCAGCGAAGCGGACGCTGATTTGGCCACGCACCCGATCATCCAGGAGAAATACACGCCCGGTTACTTCGCTGACAAATTTGATAAAGACGCGCAGATCCACATTCTCGAAATCGACCGCCACCAGAGGCGAGTCCGGCGTGGCACCTTGAGCAGGCATACCGATGCTGAAGAACCATGCGATCAGGCAACCGATCACCTGTCGACGGCTGGAAAAACGTCGCCGGGCCTGGCAATTGCTCGTTCTGACACTGCATCATCTGCCCCGCTTGCGCTACTCTACACGCAACCTCAGATCATGGCCATCAAGCATAACACACCCCCATGGATTTTCAAGTAATCCTTAGGCTTACGACGTGCAGTCACGAGTCTACTAGGCGACCTATGGCGGTGTGCCCCAACGCTGCGCTCTGATGCTCGCGCGTGGGGCTGACCGAAGGCTCTGTCCGAGGCAGCTGTGTAAGGCGCTGCAGTGATTCAGCGCTTAGGCTCGACGTTCCTTATTCGACCACAGCAAACGCCGCAGAGACTGTTGTCGCCAGGCTATGGCCTCGGCATAGGCGGGAAATTCACGCTCACGTTGCCGAAATGCCGCCGAATGAATTTGGTAGCGACCCTTGACACGCACCGGGGGGATGACATGGTGCAGCAACTCATGGTACACGATGAACTCAACAAACGACCGTGGCACAAAGGCCTGATCCAGGGCAGGGTGGATGCGAATCAATTTCTCTGCTGGCAAGTAGGCCCCAAAGCGCATGGAGCGTGTCCGCGTACGGCCACTCCAACGCCCCCAACGAATGGTGACGGCCGCACAATCGGGGAAGTATCGCGCCACGCAGATCGGCGAGGATCATATCCAGGTCGTGATAACGACCGCAATTGGGCAGAGGAGGCATCAGAGACTCGCTATTTTCCTGTAAACTGCGCTGGTCGTTTCTCCAGAAAGGCCTGGACCCCCTCCCAGTGGTCTTCCGTCTGGCGGGCGAGTCCCTGGCCCTCGGCTTCAGCCTCCAGCACAGTAGCCAGATCGGCGCAGATGCCGAGGTTCATCGTGCGCTTGCATAAGCCAATGGCACGTGTCGGGCCCCGTGCCAAACGCTCCGCGAGCTCGCGCGCCTGTTTCGGGAGCTCGGCGTCGGGCACGACGCGATTGATCAGGCCCAAGCGTTCGGCCTCATGAGCGTCGATGATATCCCCGGTAAACATCAGCTCTGCGGCTTTATGAAACCCCACCAAGCGCGGCAAGAAGAAATGGCCGCCGCAATCCGGGATCAATCCGATGCGTGTGAACACATTGCCGAAGCGCGCGGCATCGGAGGCTAGGACGATATCGCAGGCGAGCGCCAGGTTGCACCCCGCTCCGGCGGCAACTCCGTTGACCGCCGCGATGAACGGCTTTTCGACGGTGCGGATGGCGAGAATCAGCGGATTTAAGGTGCGCCGCAGGCGTTCCGCCTCCGGCTGTGCTTGCATCCGGGGTGACTTCACTCGGTTTGACGCGCTGGCGAGCCTTGAGGTCCGCACCCGAGCAAAATCCGCGTCCGGCGCCGGTCAGTACCACGGCGCGCACATTGGTATCGTCCTTGACGGTGTCCAACGTTGCCTGCAGCTCCTCAATCATTTGCTGATTGATAGCATTGAGCACGGCTGGACGATTGAGCGTAACCGTCGCCACACTCTGGTCGATTTCATACAGGAGGGTTTCGTAGGACATCATTTCTCCTTTCTCCTTGCCAGTTATCCATGTTCTGCAATGATGGAGGACATATTGGTACAGATCGATTCAGATATATATTATGAGAAGGAAGAGCCCGGTGAAGATATCGTCATCTACGCATGGCATACCACTCGGCCTCGGCTTGTGCAAATGTGGGCCCGCGATCGAAGAGCGGGGGAATACTGGGGCGATCCTTACGCAGTTCCTCCGTGGCGGCCTTGTCGATTTCAAGGGTGATAGGGTCGAGCACCACTGCATAATCTTCCAACGCTCCCCGCATGCTCACGAAGCCGCGCGCCACGTCTTGCTGCACGAGCCCCGGGTCTCGGCTGAATGGATCGCCCCAGCCGCCGCCGCCACAGGTCATCAGCCGCAGGAGGTCGCCGCGCTTCAGCTGAGTACCGTCGCTTGTCGGCAGGATGTCGCGCTCCTGTGCCGTGCCTGGATTCAGTAGGATTCTCCCAGGACGCCCAGCGCCTCCACCCGCCACGCCATAGGGCGGGAATTTGCTATTTTCCATGCGATTGCCCAACTCGGCCGCATCACATAGAACACGTACATCACGGACCACGCCACACCCGCCGCGATACAGCCCCGGTCCCCCCGAATTCGCCCGGATAGCATATTGCTCGATGCGCAGAGGAAACTCCTTTTCGACATATTCGACCGGGTAATTCTCCTGTGCGATGTAGTAGATGACGTCGATGCCGTCTGCATAGGGTTTGGCCCCCAGTCCAACCCCAAGCCCTTCGATACAGAGAATCAATTTGCCAGTCACCGGCTCATACGTACGAAAATAGTACAACACATAGACTGGGGAATTGGCGGGGACCTGACCGTTGTTGGCTTTGGCCAGCGTGCCAAAAATGCCCGAGACGAGGCGGTAGTGCGTGTGCATCCGCATGCCACAAGGCGCCGGGAAGCGTGGCTGGAGAAGACTCCCCTCGCGGGTGATCCAAGCATCGAGGTTGCGCAACAAGCCCTCGTTGACATCTAGTGTTGGGTCTAGCGCTAACAACCAGCGGCCGTATGCCATTTGTACCAGGCCGAGATGGGTCATGTAGTTGATCGGTCCTTGACCCTGTTCATCCGTTTCCGTGGCGTCCAGTTCGACGCGCGCCCTGTTCCGACGTAATGTTAAGGCCACACGATACGGTCGTCCTGACACGCCATCGGTATCGAGGTAATCCTCAAAATGGTATTCGGCCTCCGGAATCAATGCGAGAAAGAGCGAGCGGGCCCTGGCGGCAGTCATGTCTAGCACTTCCTCGAAGGCGGCGAGCACCGTCCTCTGGCCATAACGTTCAAAGAGTTCCAGGACCCGCCTCTCGGCCAGGTGGCAGGAGGCCATCATCGCCTTGGTGTCGCCTTCCACCATATGTGGCAATCGCGAGTTGCGCAGGAATATGCGGTAGGCTTCCTCGTTCAGCTGGCCCTGGCGATAGATGCGGATAGGGGGCACAAGCATCCCCTCGTGAAAGATCTCGGTGGCCTGTGGCGAGATGCTTCCGGGTTTGACGCCGCCGATGTCCTGGTAATGACCGTAGGTCACGGTGAACGCTAGCACTCGTCCTTCGTGAAACACCGGCACGGCAAACACCATGTCCTGGTGATGCTGGACAGCTCCCTTGCTAAGATAGGGATCGTTATACCAGTAAACATCGCCAGGGCGCATGTCGGCGATCGGATACACCTCCAGGACCGGTGTGATCATGCCAGGACCACTCTGCGAGAGATGACAGCATACGAGGCGGCCCAGCGTATCGAAAATGCCGACAAAATAGTCCTTTTTCTCTTTAATGAAGGGTGACATGGCGCAGCGTTCCATGAGCAGTTCCATCTCCCTGATCGTCGAGGACAGGCTGCCACGGATAATCTCCAGCACCACAGGATTTACCGCCATGAGAGGCTCTCCGGAGTGGTGGCGCGTCCTGGCCCCGAAAACCGGCAGCCAGCCAAAGCTTGGCATCCAGAACGCTACGGTTCTTTTCTGCCCTCTCCCCCAGGAGAAGGGCATTAAAGGCTAGGATGCAGCAGGCTCTTTCATAGCAAATGGGCAGGGCGGATGTCAAACGAGGAGGAACAAGGGAGACAGATCCGCACCGACATTGCAGTTTCCCAATGCACCGGCTATCATACTGCCGGATTTTGGCCAGGAGTACCGCGAGGCCTGGATTGGGCCTAACACGCCTGGACTTGGATCGTAACCTACACCAGGTCGAAAGGCCGACATGATTGCTCCACTGATCACACTGTTGAACGTCACTAAACTCTATTCCCAGGGAAACGTCCCGGTCGTGGCCTTGCGCGATGTTTCGGTGACAATCGAGGCTGGCGAGTGCGTGGCGATCATGGGGAGCAGTGGTTCCGGGAAGTCGACTTTGTTGAACCTGATCGCCTGCATCGACGTTCCGACCCACGGTAGCGTCAGCATCGACGGACAGTGCACCAGCCATCTCAGCGATGCCGAATTGACCGTGCTGCGCCGCGACAAGGTTGGGATGATCTTTCAATTTTTCAATCTTCTCAGCACTCTCACCGCCCGCCAGAATGTGGCATTGCCCATGCTTCTGGCCGGACTCCCACCAAAGCAGGCCTGGCCGCGGGCCGACGAGTTACTGGCCCGCGTCGGTCTCAAGGAGCGTACAACGCATCGCCCCTATGAGCTCTCCGGCGGCGAGATGCAACGGGTGGCCATCGCTCGGGCGTTAGCCAACAATCCTGCCGTGTTGCTGGCGGATGAGCCCACCGGTAATCTGGATTCCCGCACGGGCAGTGAGATCCTGTCGCTGCTGATCATGTACTGCCGGAGCCAACAGAAAACCATGATTCTAGCGACTCATGATCATGCTGCGGCAGCACGGTCCGACCGCGTACTCCACCTCCGCGATGGTAGCCTAGAACCATGATGTCGCTGTTGCGGCTGGTAACCCTGCAGTATCTTCGCCAACATCCGCTACGCACCTGCCTCACCATATTGGGAGTGGCCTTCGGGGTGGCCATCTTTGTCGCCATTCGGGTCACCAATCTCAGTACCATACGCGCCTTTGCCGACACGGTTGACGCGGTCTCGGGGCGCACTCAGCTGCATGTCGTGGGGGGGATCACGAGCCTGCCTCAGTCCCTCTACCCGCGTGTGCGTTCCATGCCCGGACTGGCGGCAGCGGTGCCGGTGGTGAACGGGTATGCGGTAGCTGAGCCCTGGGAGGAGGAGCTATTGCTGGTGCTTGGCATCGATGTGTTGCTCGATCCCGATGTGCGCGACTACCACATCGCGGCGGGCTCAGATGACGCCCGCGAGTCGCTGCGTCAACTCCTGGACCCTGCAACGGTATTCGTGAGCCAAGCCTTTGCACACCGGCACGACCTGCAACTCGGGTCTCAGCTGACCCTACTGACGCCGCGAGGGCGGGGCGAATACGTCATTCGTGGGCTTCTCGCTGCCGTCGGTCCGGCGCTGGCTCTCGGTGGCAATTTCATCGTCATGGACCTGAACGCGGCTCAACAGGCCTTTCACAAAGTCGGTGCCCTCGACCGCATCGACCTGGCTCTGCAACCGGGGGTCGCAGTGGAGGCCATGCAAGAAGCCTTGCAAGCCCGACTTGGCCCTGGGGTGAAGGTCGAGCGCCCTACCTTCCGCAACGCCGCGGTCGAGAAAATGCTCAGATCGTTCCAGGTGAACTTGACGGCACTCAGCATGATTGCGCTCTTTGTCGGCATGTTCCTGATCTATAACACGCTGTCCTCCGCCGTGGTGGAGCGGCGCAAGGATATCGCCATTTTGCGGGCAGTCGGAGCGGGTCGCGGGGCGATTGCCAGTGTCTTTCTGGTCGAGGGCCTGGTGCTCGGGGCCGTCGGCACTGGGGTAGGAATTCCACTTGGCGTGTTGCTGTCACGTCTGACGCTGCATATCGTCAGTCAGACCCTGGTGTCCCTTTTTCTCGTGGTCGCCATCCAACGCCTGGTGATCTCGCCAGGTATCATCAGCACCGCCGTGAGCATCGGGTTAGGGGCCTCCTTGGTGTCCGTGGCCATTCCCATTCGAGACGCGATGCGGGTGCAACCGGTCGACGGCATGGCACTGGCACAGTATCAACGCCAGCCCCGTCGGAGTCTACTCCGCCTCTTCGCCCCCTGGATTGTCTGGCTCAGTGTTGGGTATGGCCTGACCTGGCTGAAGCCAGTGGGGGATCTGCCGCTGTTCGGTTACCTCGCTGCGTTCGCCCTGCTGTGCGGGTTTTCGCTGCTGATGCCGGCGGCCATTCTTGGCTTGACCCAGCTCCTGCGGCCGGTGCTCTTCATGCTGTTTCGCGCCGAGGGGGAGGTGGCGGCGGAAAATCTCCAAAGTGCCTTGAGCCGCAGTGCGGTGGCCGCTGCCTCGCTGATGACGGGGGTGGCCATGGTGGTGAGCGTGGCCATTATGATCGCCAGCTTCAAGCGACGGTGTACACGTGGGTGGATCAAACGGTACAGGCCGACCTCATCGTCAGCGCTGCCGACCCGTCATCAGGCGTGTCGACGGTGCCGCTCCCGATCTCCCTGGCGGACGAGTTGCGCAGCCTCGAAGGGGTGTTGGAGGTTGACGCCCTACGCTCACGGTCAATCCCCTATCAGGATCGACAGGTGATCTTGAATATCGCTGATCTTGATGTCTTCGCACGCCACACGGAGTATCCCTTTCTCGAAGGGGATCACGACGCCATCTTTGCGCGAGGTCATCAGCCAGGATAGCGTCATCGTGTCCGAGAACTTTCGTTACCGTTTCACGTTCGAGCGTGGTGATCACGTCACCCTGCCGACACCTGAAGGGCCACGATCCTTCCGGGTGGCCGGGGTGAGCATCGACTACTCGTCGGATCAAGGCACCATTGTCATGCATTGGGGAACGTTTCGGAAATACTGGAGCGAACAGGTAGTGGACACCATCGGGGTGTTTGTGAAGTCCGGAAGCCCAATCTGAGGCGGTGGCTGCCGAAATAAAGCAACGCTTTGGGCGGACACATCGTGTGTTTGTCTTCTCCAACCAAACTTTCAAGGAGGAAATCTATCATCTTATCGACCAGAGTTTCGTCATCACCTATGCTCTGGAGATCATTGCCGTCGCGGTGGGACTCATGGGTATCGCGACCGCGCTCTATACCTCGGTCCTCGAGCGACGGCGGGAAACTTCGGTGTTGCGGGCGTTGGGGGCATTCCGACGGCAAATTCGGAAGATCATCATGCTGGAATCCGGCCTCCTGGGATTACTCGGTGTGGGAGTCGGAACCGTTTGTGGCGTGTGCTTGTCGGTCATCTTAGTGTACATCATCAATCGTCAAGCATTTGGCTGGACCCTGCGGCTGACATTCCCTGCCTGGACGGTGGTCGTCGACCTCGGTCTCATCTTCCTGACGGCACTGGCAGCAGGCATCTGGCCGGCCCATCAGGCTGGGAGGGTTCGCCTGACCGAGACCCTACGCATGGAGTGAATGGAGTGACCGTCATGCGACGGAGGTTATTCATCGCTGTTCCCGCCTTGGTGCTGTTGGTTGTGCTCGTTGGAGTCTCGGCAATTGCCACGCTGCGCGGCTATGAGGTGGCCCTGCCCGGACGTGTCTTCAGTTTTCCGCGTGATCATGCGGCTCACCCGGCCTTTCAGACCGAGTGGTGGTATTATACCGGTCATTTGCGCACCACCGATGGCGAAGACTACGGCTATCAGTTGACGTTTTTTCAGCGCCGGGTCGACGACAGCAATCTGCTCTCGGGGCCATCGCAATGGTCCCCGCAACATCTCTACATGGCCCACTTCGCGATTTCCGACAAGCCGCGTAAACGTCTGATTTTCGACGAGAAGATCAATCGATCGAATCTCGGCATCGCCGGCGCCGACGAGGGGCGCTTGCATGTTTGGAATGATGACTGGCGTGCCGAGGCGCTCGGCCCCTATCAGCATCTGCAAGCGACGACTAGACGACTTCGCCCTCAACTTGATTCTTGTCCCTGAGAAGAGTCCTGTCGTCCATGGCATCGATGGCGTGAGCCAGAAGGGAGGGTCGAAGGGTAACGCCTCCCACTACTATTCTTTCACCCGACTCAAGACCGATGGCGTGCTGCGCGTGCGCGGGGTTGCCAAGGAGGTCACGGGGGTGAGCTGGATGGATCATGAGTTCGGCAGCTCGCAGTTAGAGGCGACGCAAGTCGGCTGGGACTGGTTCAGCGTGCAGCTCGATAATCGTACCGAGCTCATGGTCTACCTTCTCCGTCATGAAGATGGGCGGATCGACCCCCATTCCAGTGGCACGCTGGTGCATCCGGATGGACAGATCGAACATTTGCGCAGGGAGATGATCGAGGTGGTCGCCCTCGGCCAGTGGACGAGTCCCCGCAGTGGCGCCACCTATCCACAGGGATGGGAGCTGAGGATTCCGCAGGCTGGGCTTAACCTGCGCATTACGCCAGCCTTCCCGGACCAGGAGCTCGACACCAAGAGCAGTACACGGGTGGTGTATTGGGAAGGTAATGTACGGGTGGAGGGAAGCCAGGCTGGTCAACGCGTGGGTGGCGCGGGATATGTTGAGCTCGTCGGGTACAAAACAAGAGTCGATCTTTGAGCGAGCCAATGGTGTGTTCCATGCCCTGCAGCATAACGCCCATAAGCCGTGGTCGTCTTGAGGGGGACGGAGAGCGACGGATCATGATCGCCTCCGCACCAACTCGCGATCTGGTGACGCCTACATACGATTGCGCTTGACAGCGGTCCACCTTAGTGTATATTAAACACCAAGCGTGAGTGCATGAGCCAATGGTCATTGAGTCGTACCCAGGGTCCCTATGCTGATTACCCCGAAAGTCGCCGTCGATGTCATCATCTTTACGGTTCGGGATGAATCGTTACAGGTATTGTTTGTCGAGCTGAAGCCGCCGTTGCATTCGGGAATGTGGGCGTTTCCCGGTGGGCTAGTTCCTAGCGGCGAGTCTACTGAGGCAGCCGCGACGCGGTGCCTGTTCGAGACGACCGGTGTCAAAGATGTGTATTTAGAACAGTTGTATACGTTCAGTAAGCCCAGTCGCGATCCCCATGGTCACGTCGTCTCGGTGGCCTATGTCGCCTTGGTCAACCGCACGCGCATTGACTTCCGGGTGCCGGGGAAATGTGCCAACATCGGGTGGTTTCCGGTCGCCTCGCCGCCGCCGCTGGCGTATGACCATGCGGAAATGTTGGAGTACGCCCTCCAGCGACTGCGTTGGAAGCTGGAGTATACCAATATCGTGTATAGCCTTCTGCCGCGCGATTTCACCCTGACCGAGTTACAGCGGGTATACGAGATCATCCTGGGGCGCCCGCTCGACAAGCGTAATTTCCGTAAGAAAATGCTCAGCCTTGGCATGCTGCAAGTGACGCCTCGGGTCGTCAAGGTCGGGGCGCATCGCCCCGCGCGTCTGTACCGCTTTCGGCGCCGAATGCCCATGATCATCGAGGTCATTTAGGACTCGCGGCAGATTTTTTTTCGCTAGACTTCGTGTACAATACACACGAATTCGGGAGGAAGATGATGGACAAGCTGCAGACTATCGAGCAATTCATCGACGAACGCAACGCCCACGGACTGCACTATGAGAGTTACCGGGGCTTCCTGCAGCGTGTCAATGCGGAGAAGTACGACGACGAACGCTGCCGCCGCTCCTTCGAGCTTTGCGAGCACATCCTGAAACTCAAGCATGAGAAGGGCGTGTGGATCGATATGCACAATTACGTCGATCAAGATATCATCGGCGTCGCGGATGGCATCGGTGATTCCTACAAGCTGGCGGTGCTGGCGCAGCAGATCCCGCGCGACACGGTGACGACGGTGGTGGGCGCCAAAGTGCGCTTCATGAATGAAACCACCAAAATTCTCAATCCTACGTTGCGGGTCATCCAGGCCAATCGCTTCGCCGGTTGCTCGCTGGCCGACTCGATCGATGCGGAAGCGCTACAAGAGGCGCGCGACAAGCTACAGGCGCAATACCCCGACTTGTGCGTGATGGCTTACGTGAATACCACCGCCGAGGTCAAGGCCTTGTCGGATGTCTGCTGCACCTCACGCAACGCGGTCACCATCGCCAAGAAACTGCCCAACCGCACCATCATGTTCGTCCCCGATGAGAACTTAGGCCGTGAGGTGGCCCGGCAGCTTGGCGAAGTGCCCCTGCAGTACTCTCATCTGCAGACCGCTCTCCCGCACAAGCGCCTCGTCGACCAGCACGGCGATGCCAATTTTCTGCTGTGGCAGGGACACTGCTACGTGCATCAGGATATCAACCCCGACCTCGTACACCAGCTCAAGGAGGCGTATCCCGGCATCGCCGTGTTGGCACATCCTGAGTGCACGCCGGACGTCCTGCGGCTGATCGATGACGACAAGATCCTCAGCACTGAGGGCATGATCCAGTTTGTGCGTAAGGCTCCTGACGATAAGTTTGCCTTGCTAACCTCCTGTGGACTGCCGGAGCTGATCCGCGCCGAATTGCCACAGGGCAAGGAGATTCTGTTCGACTTCGGTGCCTGCCGGCACTGTCAGTTCATGGCGCGGATCAAGCTGGATGATATTCTGCGCGTGCTCGATGACGAGCGTGAAGCGGCACGTAACGAAATCCACTTGAGCTCTGAAGTTCTCGAAAAGGCGCGATTGCCGCTGGAACGGATGATTGAGTTATCCTAAGCATGGACCCACGGAGCCCGTCGGCGGGGAGACAATCCTCTGCGCGACGGGCTTTCGCGAGCTAATCCCCTGTCCCGGAAGGCCGTCTGAACACTCCTATCGCCCCCTCATCTCCGCCATCCCTCTAGCCGTTGGAGACCTGGGTGGCGCCCTGGGTAGGACATCAAGCCCCTTCGATGACGAGCAGATTGGTTTGCGCCGTACGTTGACGAAGCGCCTTCGCTTCACGATACTCCTCTGAGGCCCACCACTGTTTAGCGCGCTCGGCGCTCTCGAATTCGATGATGACCAAACGCTTGGGTTCCCAGTTGCCCTTCCAGTTTTTCCATCGAGCCACCGCGTACGACAAATTTGCCGCCGTATTGGGCAACCGTGGCTGGGACCATCTGGCGATAGTCTTCGAATCCCTGTGGATCGGTGACCGTGACCTCCGCGATAATATATGCTGCCATGTACGCTTTCCTCCATTGGATTGGTCGTGCCTCTCTTCATGGCTCACAATAACCGGTCAGCAGGCTCTTGTAACAAACCAGCTCCGGCAAGTCAACTGAGCGACGTTGTCGCACGGGTCGTGGTGACTTATAATCACAGCGATCATATCTGACCGTCATCCCTTGCTTCTGCCTGCTGGTGAGGTTTCCCAATGGGGAGCGTTTTGCGGGGAAGGCACGGTCTCCTATCAGGTGATTTTTAGGAGGGAGAATGTCGATGATTCCGTCAATCATGTGTCGTATTTGCTTGGCAACTCTTGTGGCGTGGTGGAGTCTCATGGTCCTCCACGAGCCCTGGAGTGCGGCACAGGCCCAGGAGGGGACCAAACCTGCGGCAGCAAACGCCAAAGCAGAGAGCCAGACGGGAGAGATCGATGCAGAGCAGAAACTGGTGGCGGAGTTAGCTGGCCTACGGGAGAAGCTCAAGGCGGCCGGTGAGGCGCTAGAAGCCAAGCAAAAAACCCTCGCTCCCCGTATACGTGAAACGCAAAGCCACGTGCAACAAGTCAGCGCCGCCCTGCAGAAGGCCGATGGACCCGACGCCTCGGCAGCCCTGGAAGGAGAGCTACGTCTCGCCCAGGAAGCACTGTCACTGCTGGAACATGAACTCGCTTTGGGGGAGGAGGAGGTCACCGTGGCCGAGAGTATGGTCCTGGTGACCGAGAAGCGCGCGATTCAGCAGCGCGCCAAAGAACAAAGAGCCTGAGGAGGGCAAAGACAACACCTTGACGGCTCAGGATGCCAGGGTGGCGACTACGGAGGCGAAAGTTACGGCGGAGAAAGTTGCTCTTGCGCAGGGTAGGGTTGAAACGCTCCAGGATGAGCTCCGTAACCTCGAGAAAGAGCTAGCTGAGCTCCATATGCTTGTTCCCAGCAGCGACCAGGAGATCGCCAGCCTTACCGAGAAGCTCTCGATGCACTCGGGAGGTGAAGAGAAGGACATCTTGGAGCGGCAGCTACAACGGGCCAAGCAGCGGGCCGAGCTGCTTCAGAAGCGTATCGAGCTCACCCAGCGGCAGCTGGAACTGACCCACAGCAAGGATGCATTGGCCCAACGCGAACAGCTGCTGCTTTCTGCCGAGATGGAGATGCTCGAGGCTCGCGCCCAGGCAATTCGCGACAGCGTTGGCCTGAGCCTCGACGACATGAAGGCCGAGCAAGAGCAGGCGGTAACCGCCCAGAAGACTGCCGAGACCGAAAAGCAGAAGGCCCAACAGCAGCAGGCCGCGGCTCAGCAGGAACGCACCAAAGCGCAAGAGGCTATCGAACAGGCAAAAATTGCCCGAGAACAGGCGAAAACGCCCGAGCAGATACGATTGGCGGAGCTTACGCAGTTCGTCGCGGAGAAAAAAGCTGAACTGGCACAGAAGAAAGGCGAGCTCGCCAAAGAGAAGATCGATGTCGCCGAAAGGGCGGCAGAGATGGCCCAAAAGCGCTTAGAGGTCACGTCATACAGGCTCGAGTCAGAGCGCAAGGGGCGCACAGCCACGGAAATTCTCAATACCTACGAGTGGGCCAAAGCGGAGGCGGCGAAGGCGGCAAAAGACGCGCGCTCGGCGCGGGCGTCTGCGGAGTTGGCCAAACAGGAGATGGAATCGCTCCGGCGGGAGGCAGAACTGGCGCAACTCAAGGCCCAGGTCGAGCGCACCCAACTTGAGCGGCCAACTGCCGATCCGATCGTGCGGAACACTATACGCACCCTGGAGGAAAGCGCACGAGTAGCTCAAGAGCGCACCCAGGTGGCCGAGGAGCGAGCGACGGTGGTCCAGGATCGGGCTCGCGTCGCCGGCGACAAGGCAACTCTCCTGCAAGAGCTTGAAGCTCAGCTAGCGGTGCAACGTTCGAGATATCAACTCTGGAAACGCGAACCGTCGCAGATCACCTGGGACCTTTTGGAAGAGGTCTCAACCGATCTGGTGTTGCTCCGCAGTGCTCTGATTATCGGTGTTTCGACCCTACCGGAACAACTTGTCCGACTAAGAACCTATCTTGCCGACCCAATGCATTTCTGGAGGATTGCGGGTCAAAGTGTGCTGGTGACTACTTCTCCTGTTACTGGCCGTATTCTCCGGTCTGTCTTTGCGGCGAAAATTGCAACCACTCATCGCCCGGCAAAAGGACTACTTCCTGCCCTCGACCGGTGCAAAGTTACTACGGGCCGGTACCCGCCTCATCGCCGCTGTGGCGCTGCCACTGATGCTGTTCGTGGCAGGGTTGTTGATGGCAGGGCTCGCCGCCGGTGGCAGGAGGGTCTTCGAGGTCTTTGCCATCACCATGGCTGGTCTCACTGCCTACAGTTTTCTCAAGGGCATAGCACAGGAGCTGTTCATGCCCTGGGATCCGCCGCAGCGGCTCATCGCCTGCCGTAACGGCGTGGCATCGTATCTCTACCGTCATATGCACCGCATCAGCGCCTATGTGTGCGTGTTCTTAACCGTCCTCGTCATCCTCCGTGATGTTGACTATCATCAGGGCATAATTGCTCTGCTGTCCATGCTCTTCTATCTCGGGCTTCTCGTCCTTCTGGTCCTCCTCACGTCCAACAAGGAAGCCATCCTCGAACTCCTGCCGAACGCCCAGAATCGTCTCGAGAAGATTATTTACGTGGCGGCCACACAGATGTATCCCCTCCTCGTCATGCTGATTATCTGCATCATTGCCTTACAAAGCCTGGGCTATGTCAACCTGGCCCGCTTTCTGTTGACGTCTGCGCTACTGACGGGAGTCATTCTGGCTGTGGCCCATCTCGCCGGCAAGGGCATGGATAAGCTTTTGCACTGGTGGCTAGTCCCCGAAGGCCGTGTGGAAGGGGATTTTCTCTTCGGCCGTGAGGCGACGGAGACATTGTACACGGTCCTCAGTCATGCCGCGGGTTATTTCGCCTATCTCATTGCGGTCGTGATGATCGCCGGCACCTGGGGAGTAGACCTGAGCGGGGTCTATGCGACCCTCACTTCAGCCACGGCACAGGAGTACTATCGACGACTGTCGGCGGCCATCCTGGTCATCATCGTCAGCATCGTCGTCCTGCGCACGGCGTATTATGTGATCGACAAGGTGTTTAACATCCCCTCTGAGGAAGCGCGGTCTTGGCGCAAGAAAATTGCGCTCGGCGACAAGGGTAAGACCATCGCGCCCTTGCTAAAAAACTTGCTCAAGTACTGCATAATCTTCGTCGCTGGGGTGGTGGTGCTCCGTGTGCTAGGAGTTGACCCAACGCCGATCATCGCCGGTGCAGGCGTCGTGGGTCTTGCAGTTGGCTTTGGAGCCCAGACACTGGTGAAAGATGTCATTTCCGGGTTCTTCCTGCTCTTCGAAGGGCTCATCGCCGTTGGAGATGGTATCAGCTTCGGCAATTCTGCCGGTGTGGTCGAAGAGGTAGGGCTGCGAGTCACCAAATATCGGACCTTTACCGGAGAATTGTGGGTGATTCCCAACGGTGAGATTCGGGCCTTTGGTAATTCCAACCGGCAGTGGATGCGCGCTGTGGTCGTGATCAGGGTGGCCTATGAGCAGGATATCGGCAATGCCATGCGCATCCTCGACGAGGTTGGCAAAGCCTGGGCCGAAGAGCACAGGGATATCGTGTTGGAACCACCGGAGGTGCAGGGTATCCTGTCGTTTGACGAGTCTTCGATCGCGTTGCGGCTGGCGATCAAGGTCAAACCCTCACAGCAAGGGGCTGCGGAGTTGGAACTGCGGCGCCGCATCAAAGAAGCGTTCGATCGTGAAGGGGTGGAGATCCCCATCCCACGGAGCGTGTTCTACACAAAGCCGGAGCCGAATCACGCGAAGGGGCAGGGACAGAACCTCCGGCTGCTGTCGAAGCGGATTCAGAGGCTAGAGGAAGCCCAGGAAGGACTAGAAAGTTGACCTTGCCTTGGGCAAACACTTTGGAAGAATAGTTAGCATGAATGACCGTGATGGTGAAAAGTTCGGACAGGGCTAGATCGCCCTCCCCCAGGATCATCGCGCTTCCACCTGCACCAGCGCGGCCTCTGTCTGGGGCAGCCAGAACGTCATGTCCATCGAATGGTACAGCTCGATAGCTGTAGCGAGCTGATTGTGGGCTCGTTCTGCCTGCCCGACCTTGGCATATAAGATCCCCAGGCCCCGGTGACAGTGGGCCTGAAGCGGGCGCATGCTCAGCTTCTAAGGCCAGGAGCAAGCGCCTGGCGGTAGTGGGCTTCGGCCTGCTCGTCCTCAGCCGGCGTGCGCTGTCGCCGCGATCTCGCCAGAAGCCGCAGCGCGTAGGCTGCGTGGCCCGTTCCTGATGGAGCTGGGAGAACTCCAGGGCCCGCTGCGCCTGGGTATACGCCTCGTCTAGCCGGCTAGCAAGCAGATACGCCTCACCCAGCCAGACCACCCAGAGCGCATGGTAGAGCATGAAACGCATTGCGACCGCCTGCGCGACCGCCTGCTCCAGCAGCGGCAGGGCGTCGGCAGTCCGTCCGGCGAGCGTATAGGCCGCCCCCAAGGGCGCGGCGACGAACGGGACGAGGAGCCGGAGGTACGCCCTCTGCGCGAGATCGAGGGCCCGTTCGAGCGCGAGGATAGCTTGGGGGAGGTCTCCCTGGCGCAGCGCCCGAAAGCCCACGGCCCAATACGCTATGACACGGCTGTAGGGGTGATCGGCGGCCTCGGCGATCTGTACCCCTTCCTCTGCACGAACCCTCCCCTCGGCGAAGGCGCCACCTTCGGCAAGGGAGGCGACGAGATGACTGCGGGAGAGGGCCGAGGCTGGACCAGGCAGACCAAGGCGCTCACACAGCAGCGCGCCGTGGAGATACACCACGTTCTTTTGGTAGAAATCCACCGAACGACAATAGTCTCCCAGGCTACGGTAGAGACTCCCCAGCCAGGTCTGCGCTGTGACTGTGATGCCGACATCCCCCAGGCCCTCGGCAATCGCCAGGGCGCGCTGGCCAAACGCGAGAGCGTGATCTGGTTCGCATGCTACCGCAAAATGGGCGAGCAAGTAGACAGCAACCCATCCCAGCCGGTGTGGATCGCCCAGTGCCTCGGCGAGAGCTTGGGCGTCCCGTAAGTTGACGAAGACCCGCTCCAGTTCACCCAGGAGATAGAGCGCACTGTGCAGCGCGATACGGATATCGATGGCCTGCGCCCGGGTGTCGCCGCTCTCCGGGAGGTGCTGCACGACCCCCAGCGCCTGCTCGAAGGCGGCCACCGCTTCCCGATAGGCCGAGCGTGCCACCGCCTGCTCCCCAGCTTGCCGAAAGTAGGCCAGAGCCTTGTCCCAAAGCTCCCCATGCCGTGCATGGTGGGCCAGCAGTTCGGGCGCGGTCGCGGCTGTCTCGGGAAACTGCGCCTCCAGCACCTGGACGAGGCGCTGATGGGTATGCCGGCGCACGCGCTGCAGCACCGATTCATAGGCGGCCTCCTGAACGAGGGCATGCTTAAACGTGTAGATGGCCCGCGGGGGCTGGCCGCGTTGATACAGCAGCTCCGCCGCGACTAACATAGCCAGGTCCCGCTGCAACGTCGCGTCCTCCAGAGGCGCCACGGCCCGCAGCAGGGCATAGGTAAACTGGTGCCCCAGCATGGCCCCCAGTTGCGCTACACCTTTGGCACTCCCCAGCCGATCAAGCCGCGCCAGCAACGTCTCGTGGAGCGTGGCGGGAATGGCCACTGCTGGGAGCGGTCCGCTCATCTTGTCCCGATTCTGGACGTCGGTGAGACGCCCCGCTTCCACGACTGCTTTGGTTACCTCTTCCACAAACAGGGGGATGCCATCGGTCTTGGCCACAATCTGCTCGAGCACCGCCGCGGGCAGGCGGTGTCCCCCGAGCATCTGTCCTACCATGGCCTCGACTTGCGGCCGTGTTAAGCGATTGAGGGTGAGGGGCGTCAGGTGTGTGCGGAAGCCCCAGGGGGGCTGAAACGTGGGGCGGCACGTGAGCACGGTATAGAGGCGCATCGTCGGTGCCTGGTCGAGCAATAGTGCCAGCAGTTCGAGCGTCGACGGATCTACCCAATGCAGGTCTTCGACAATCACGAGCACGGGCTGCTGCTCGGCCAGTGCCCCCACGATGGCCAGAAATGCTTCGAAGGTGCGCTGCCGCTGCTGCTCGGGCGGCAACGTCCGGCGGGGATAGCGCTCCGCTGGCAGCGGCAGCCCCACAAGCTCGGCTACCAGGGGCACTACCTCGGCCAGCGCGAGCTGCGCCTGCGCCAGGAGGGCCTCGATCTTCTGGAGTGTCGCACCGGGCGCCTCGCCCGGGCGCCACGGCAGCCAGCGCTGGAAGAGATCAGTGATGGGATACAGCGCTGTGTGCTGGTAATAGGGGGACCCCCGGCACTCTAACCATGTATGGGCTTCACCAGCAACGTGGTCTTTCAGCACCTGCACCAGGCGTGATTTCCCGATACCGGCCTCGCCCTCCAGCACTACCACCTGGCCCATGCCTTCTTTGACCCGTGTCCAGCGCTCCACCAGCAGCCCTACTTCTGGTGCCCGTCCCACCAGCGGCGTCAGGCCATGGGCTGCAGCGACCTCGAAGCGACTCTGTACCCCACTGGCCTGTAGGACCCGATACACCGGCAGATGCTGTGCCAGGGCGCCGAGCGGCTGCTCCCCTAATGCCTCGCACGTGAAATAGCCCTCGATGAGTTGATAGGTCTTGGCCGAGATCACCAGCGTGTTGGGCGCCGCCAGGTGTTGCAGCCGCGCCGCAATATTGGGCGTTTCCCCCAGCGCCAACAGCTCCTGGCGTACCCCTTCACCGACGTCGCCCACTACAACCACGCCTGTATGGATCCCCACCCGCACCGCGATCCGGTCCTGAGGGGGCAGAGCCAGCTGGGTGTTGAGTGGGTTGATGGCGTCTAGAATGCCGAGCCCCGTCCGGACGGCCCGCTGGGCGTCATCTTCATGAGCTGTGGGATAGCCAAAATACACCAATAGGCCATCGCCGAGGTATTGCGCAATGTAGCCGTCAAACTGGCGAATCACCTCCGTACAGGTCCGGTGGTAGGCGCGGACAATTTCTCGGAAGTCCTCCGGGTCCCGGTGCCCCGCTAGCAGGGTGGAGTCCAGCAAGTTACAGAACAACACGCTCAGGTAGCGGCGTTCGGCTTCCAGGGGGGGGCAGGCCGCTGGGAAGGATGCCAAGCTGATAGGGGGAAGCGTTTCCAGCGTGTTTGGCAACTCGCTTGTGGGTACGTGGAAGGCGACAGGTAGCCCCAGCTTGGCAGGTTCAGGAACCACACCGCTGTGCTCTACCACCGGGGCCAGAAAGCGGTACCCACGGCGGGACATCGTGGCAATGTATCGAGGCTGCTGCACCGTATCCCCGAGTACCTTACGGAGGGCGCCAACGGCGATGCGCACCACGGCGTCACTCACGGCCGTCTTGGGCCAGACCGCCTCCAGCAGCTCCTCTTTGGTGACCAGTCGGTCGGGGTGCGTCACCAAGTAAAGCAGCACCGCAAAGATTTTGGGGGGCAGGACAGTAGCCTGCGCCTCGCACCACAAACAGGCATGGTCTAGGTCCAGCCGATAGGGACCGAAGCTCCACTGGGAGGAGGGCATAGCCATTGCTCCTCGGGTACGAGTATTACTGACCACTGGAGGACATTTACAACGATTTTACAACATTTTTACGGTCTTTTTACCGTTCTTTTATGACTACCGTCACGGGGCCTATTATACTTCCTCCAGCGCACTGATGCGGAGGGAGTCTGGCGTCTATGGTACGATGGCCAGAAAATGTACTAGCCCACCGGAGGCTGGGAGGTGCGTCCCGCGGGCACTGCCTTAGGGATTTTGTGCCTTGTGATAGACGCTCCACATTACAGTTTGCAGCGGCTTCCAGACGCCACCACAATCAAAAGGAGTGGAACATGATCGAGCTCGGGGTATTCCTTCCAGTGCTCAGCAGTGGCTGGGTCGTCTCGACCGCGGCGCCGCAGTATCAGCCATCATATAAGATGAATAAGGCGATGACGCGGCTCGCCGAGGATCTCGGCTTTCGCTTCGTGCTCTCACCGGTCAAGTATCGCGGCTTCGGTGGTCCGACGGAGCAGTGGGACTACACATTGGAATCGTTCGAGGTCATGGCGGCTCTGGCCGAGGCCACCGACCGTATTCAGCTCTACGGCTCGGTGGCGCTGCCGACTGTCCACCCGGCTATCACCGCGCGGCGCGCCGCGACCATTGCCCACATCTCACAGGGGCGCTTCGGGATCAATCTGGTCTCCGGGTGGCAAAAAGATGAATACGAACAGATGGGACTCTGGCCGGGCGATGGGCATTATCAACGCCGCTACCAGTACGCCCGGGAGTATGTCGACATCCTCAAACGGCTGTGGTCGGAGCGCAACGTCGATTACGAGGGCGAGTTTTTCCACCTGCGTGACTGTCGTATCCTGCCGCATCCGGAACAACCGCTGCCGCTGGTGTGCGCCGGGCAATCTGATGTGGGCATGCGGTTCACCGCGCAGCACGCCGATTTCGCCTTCGTCATCGGTGATATCAGCGGCGATGCCGTGTTCGCAGCTAATCGTAAGCTGCAGCAATACGCGGAGGAGACGGGCCGCGACGTCGGTGCCTACGTGCTCTACACGCTTGTCCTCGGTGAGACTGAGGCCGAGGCACAGGCGAAGTCGGACTCTTGGGTAGCGCATGCCGATCGCCAGGCACTCGCGACCATGATGGGCCAGGCGGCGCTCGATGCGCTCGGCGGGACGGCCGCGGCATTGCAGGGCATAGCCTATATCGGCATTGCGCCGATTATCGCCTCGTTCGTGCAGTGTGCCGCCATTCTCGATCGCATTGGAAGGGTGCCTGGGACCAAGGGGATCATGCTCATCTTCCCAGAGTGCCTGGCAGGGCTGCAGGCGTTCGGCGAGAGGGTGTTACCGCTCATGCGCACGGCTAAACTAGCCCCCCCTCGGCTATCGCGGGGGCTGGTCTAAGCGCGTCCGCCGTGAGCCATATGTACCCTGGGCAAAGTTCGCCGGACACCATGATCTGAGACATGGCGATAGACCCTTTCGTCCAAAAGTACGCCATCTTCATGCAGCGGCGCGCCGCTTGCGTGGGGTGCGAAGGAATATAAAGTGTGAGCCCGGACGAGGGCGAGGAGAGGTAATGGAACGCATAGGTCTCGGTCTCTTCAGCTATCTGATTGGCCATACGCCGTACAAAGAACTGGTCGAATTAAGTCGGCTGGCAGAGGATAAGGGCTTTGAAGCTGTGGTTTTTCCCGAGTTGGTCAATGATGCCCATCATCATGCCCTATCCAATTGCGGAGGATTATAGCCGTGCAGTGCGGCGCACGCTGGACGTGGTTGCCCCACGCTAGTCACACGGCGACGGTAACGGTACAGGTGTTCATGACTGCGGCGGGTTAGCCTCACTCCGCATGACGTAGCGGCACCCTTGCCACCTGCATCATCTGACCGGACGGTTCCTACGGCGGTCCATCATCGTTTCCAAGTTCATGAAATGATATGGACCATGCACTGGCGATATTTCCCCTGTTCCGGGTCGATGGGGACGTCGCTGCGATCTTCACACCTGATTTGATTCCTTAGACAAAACTTTCCTCAGGGAAGGAGAATAAATTCCCGCGAAAAGACTCGACTACGGCCTTCCCGACACGCCACGCACCTCGACCGGGTGGGGGAACACCATGTTGTTGCCGTAGGAGCGTCCATCCCATTTATTGGGAAACTCCAGGGGCTGGGTTTCCCCTTGGTTGTTGGTAGCCCGCGACATCAAGACATAGTTGCCGGCCTGTGGTGGCTGCCAGTTGAATTCCCAGCGATACCAGGAGTAGTTGGTGCGTGGCACTAGCTTGGCCTCCTGCCAAGTCTGCCCGCCATCCGTGCTGATCTCAACACGAACGATTTCTTTCTCACCCGACCAGGCGGCTCCTGCGACTCGGTATGTACCCAACGACACGATCTCTCCCGGCATGGGATTGGTGATGATCGATTTGACGCGCATCTCATTCAGATACGTGTAGAAGGTATGCGCTCCAGGCCCGTTCATGACCATATAGCGCTCGGTCTGATAGAAGCCATCGAACTTGTGGTCGATGACCTTGATGCCTACCAGCCACTTGATAGAGTTCATACCATACCAGCCAGGTACCAGGAGCCGCAGCGGATAGCCATGCATAGCTGGCAGCGGTTCGCCGTTCATCTCGTAGGCCAACAGGGTATCCGGATGGAGCGCCTTGTCCAGGGGGAGAGCTCGCTCATACGTGACTTCCGGTGGGTCGCCGACAGTCTCATCAGCACCGTGATCGGCCCCAGTAAACACCACATCCTTGGCGGTGGGCTTGAGCCCTGCCCGCTCCAGTACCTGTGCCAGGGACACCCCAGCCCACTCGGCGTTGCTCATAATGCCGTGCCCCGTGACCTTTTCCATGACCTGACGCATTTGCTTCGCCCAATACTCCGGGACAGGACTGTTCCCACAACACTCCAACGTTACTTGCATGCGTCGCTTGGGCAACGCCAGCAGATCCTGCAGGCTGAGGCTCAGCTGCTGGGTCACCTCCCCTTCGACCTGCAGTCGATAGGTGGCCGCATCTAACCGCGGTGGCTCGCGCCAATGGTTGCGAACATAGAACAGTTCGTTAGGGTGTGATCTGACTCTGCAACGCCGCTGGGGGAGCCGCGAAGGTGCGACCGCCCGCGTTGGTCGGGATCAATTGCGGCCTTGCCTCGACGATGGCCTGTTGCATACGCATGTCTCCTTATACGCCGGAAGTCTTTATTCGAGAAGATTTTTCTCTAGCTGAGTCGAAGGGAAGATCATCAGCAGCCGGGCGGGGACCCAGGTGTTATTAATCAGTTTATAGGGGGTGCCTGGTGGCGCTAGTAAGGTATTACCCGAGCGCACCGTCCGCACCTCATTGCCAACGATCATTTGAATAGAACCTTCAAGCATCATGAAGGCGACATCGACAGGGTGGGTTTGCAGCCGCCCTGCCACTCCAGGTTTGATGGTGATCTCTTGAATGGTCAAGGAGGCGGCGCCGTGATCTTTGCTCACGAGCGGCCGTAGGGTAGAAAATTCGTCACTCTGAAGCACTGGCTGGCTGTTGTGATTGATAATCGGCATGGGTTGTTTCCCATTAAAAGACAAGACTGAGCGCTGAGTGCTGGCGATCTGATGCACGGAAACTTCTTGGCTCAGGAGTCTCGGCGCCCAGTGCGGCCCTTTCCTTCACTCCACCGTGATCTCGTAGCCCACGATGGCGTTGAAATTCTTGCGCATATTATTGTAGCGTGGCTGGCGCGGCTGTACACGGCCGACCTCATCCGTGGCACGCGACATGATATGATACTGACCCGGCTGGGCCTCCCAGGGGAGCGACCAACGCACCCACATCCAGCGCTCCCGCGGCTCTTCAAGATGTGCCGCGTGCCAGGTCTCGCCGCCATCGACGCTCACTTCCACTCTCGTGATGGCACCACCGCCGCTCCAGGCCCGGCCGCGTAGAATATGCAGGCCATGTGGCAAGGTGGTCTGATCATCTCGGGGAGAGGTCACGATTGATTTAACTCCGATGGTGGTGATCAGCTCTTTATTAGGATCGTTAGGCGAGCTGCCGTAATAATAAAAGTTGTAGTGATACCAGCAATCGGGAGGTTGCTCGAGCAGTTCGAGGCGGCGAATCCACTTCACCGACCAATTGCCGGACCAGCCGGGCACCACCAAGCGCACGGGAGCCCCGTGCAAGTGTTCCAATAATTCTCCGTTCATGGCCCAGGCCAGTATCGTATCGGGGTGCAACGCCTTCTCGAGGGGCAGTCCCTTGTCGTAAAAGAAGGGTTTCGTACCTGGGCTGGCGCTGGCCGGCACCCCCTGATCCCAGCCTTCGGCTCGCACATGCGCCGCCCTTGGACCAAGTCCCGCCTGTTCCAGGACAGCCGCCAGGGGCACGCCCGTGAACTCTCCGGCGCTGAGGATCATGGCTTCCTCACACCGTAATGGCTTCTGACCCACCCCCTGAAAATACTCGAAGTAATTGGCATCGCTGCCAGAGCACTCCATGACGGTGCGCACCGTCCGGGCCGGCAGATGTCGGAGCGTCTCGTAGGTGATCTCCAGCGGACGTTTCACAGCGCCATCGATCGCTGAGGCGCCAATGCTCGGGTGCCACCGGTTCCGGTACGGCAAAATGCTGTACGACGTAAAACAAATGCGTGGGTGTCATCAGCCCTTCCAGGTCCATGACGGGTGTGCGCACCCTGGTAATACGACCGTCATCGTCGACGATGGTCTTCGGCTGAGCGACGTTCCGGCTTGGCCATCCCATACTTTGGCCGTTGCCTAGCCCGCCGCTTTGCGTTGTCGCTCCGCTGGGACCATCCATGCGCAGAAAATCAGGTTCCAATTCTTCCCGCTGCGTCGCCATCCGCGTATTCTCCCGCCTGGGATGATGCCTGTCATTGCTCTATGTGCGCGCAGGAGCGGGAGTGCAGCCCTCTCCTGGCATGATCGCCTGCCACATCTCCTGACCGTCCTTACTCCGGTCGTGTCCGCAAAGCCCGATCTTCCACCGTGACGCGTTTCTGGTCCGGGGCGAAACGCAGCGTCTTTTGTTTTTCGACGTCCCCACCGGTGACGCGTAGGAAAAAGCTTCGCTCCGGGTAGGCGATGGAGTGAATATAGCCGCGCTGCATGGCGATGGCGTGTCCTGGCACGAGTTTCACCTCACGTCCTACCTGAAGATCGGCGTAGCCTTCTTTGCTGCCATCGTCCAGGCGTTGCCAGATCTGCATATCGGTGTGATTGGTGTACTGGCCATAGACCACCCAGCAGGGGCCATGATCATGTGGACTGGCGCCGCCGGCTTTCTCGCGTCCGTGCACCAAGACATAGACATCGGTCTCAGGATCGTGATGGATGCAGTGGGTGCCGAAGGGGGGTGAATCGCCGAGATGATCGCGCAGCAAATTCGGATTCCGCAGCAGCTGCTCCAGGTGTTGACGGACTTCCTCAACGCCTTCGGGGCCTGGTTTATTCTTGAGGCTGCGGCGGGTGTCAGCGACAAAATCCTCCAAGCTATAGACTTTTTCCAGCGTTTCGGCTTGCATACTCATAAATGTCCTCCTCCCTCGACGACATCAGTCTTTCATCACTCCCTTCTTCCCCCCCAGCGCGCGTGAGGTGAAGGGTCTACGTCTCTTCCACGCTGTAACCCAGCGCGGCAGAAATCTCCCTGGAGACCTTGATGATTTGTGCCCCCAGCTCTTTCAGCACCTTTGCCGTCAAGCGATGCGACGGCCCCAGCACACTCACAGCCACGATAGTTTGGCCGCTGCGATCGCGGATGGGGGCTGCCACCGCGGCTGCCCAGGGTGAGCGCTCCCCGATGCTCACGGCGTAGCCGCGCGCCCGTGTCCGGTCGAGCTCAGCTCGTAACGCGTCGAGATCGGTGATCGTCTCCGGCGTCAGCGGCTCCAACGTCAATGTGGCAAGCACGCGTTCGCGCTCATCGGCAGGCAAAAAGGCCATCAACGCCTTACCTGGCGCCCCCACGTGTAGCGGCGCCGTCAAGCCCATGGCCTGTGAGTATTTGACCTCCTGGTCGCTCGGCAGCTCCTCGATGCATATGCGCCTGTTCCCCATGCGAATATTCAGGCTGACCGTCTCATTAGTTGCCTGACGGAGCTGTTCCAGATAAGGGCGACAGAGGCTACGCAGATCTTGCTGGCGCAGGACGATCCAGGCAAGCTCGACCAGAGCCGGTCCAAGGCTGTAGAGCTGGGTGGTCGGATTGACGACCACCAGCCCCTTCTTCTTCAACATCGAGAGGAGCCGATGCGCTGTACTCTTGTGCAAGCCCAGGCGTTGGCTGATGTCGACCAGACGCAGTTGGGAATGTTGCAGGTCGAAGCAAAAGAGCACATCGATGGCCTTCTCGATCGAGGATGGCCGTGGTGGTGTCCGGGTGGGGCGGGGATGCTGGTTTTGCATAGAGAAATCCTCTTTCATAATGTGGAACAACTATAACGCTGCTGAGGTGAGGCCGTCAAGCGATTTGTGGTGGAGGGAGCTTAGAGGTTGGCCTTCCAGTCGCTGGTGGTGAAAGGTGTGATCGTATCGGCGGGTACCGGCAGGACGCTCGAATATCACGTACAGAGGTTCTGAGAGGCGAAGCACGATTTGCAGGATTTCTGTGCACCACTTGAGCAGCTTCGCGGCAGAAGGGGAGAAATCGAATCTCCACCTGTTTTCCAAGCGCCGAGGCGATGCGTCTCAGCATAGCCAGCGAATGTTCCTCATAATCGGCATCTTCCATGCATCAGATCACCGAGGCAGTGGTGCCCACTAGTTTCACCAGTGGCCGCTGGGTAAGACCGGCTTTGGTGCGAAGATCATAGAGCTTCTGGGCCAGCTCGGCGTCTGCGAGTTCCTCTTCGAGGGAGGCTACTTGCTCGGGATCATTGCCGATGTAGCGGATGGTCGACGGCGACAGACGCCGGCGCTCGACGTCCTTTCGCCAAGCAATGACGTGCGCCCGGGTGATGAGACGGAATTCCTCGAGGCGGTCGATGCCGACAAAGGCGCTGAAGTCGGTAATGTCGAGCTGGTAGGCGCGTCGGGTTTTCGCATTGGGGATGTTCGCAAACCATTCGAGTTCGGGGGGGGGACCTCGGCGAGGCCTTGGAACTGAGTGGCGGTGAGCGCGCGTGATGCAGGCACGAGACGTGCCGGCATGTTGGCAGTCGACATGGGTCCCCTCTCGATTGTTAGTGTCAGGTTTTACCCCGGATAAAAGACATGGCTTATGTTGGATTCCAGGGTCTTACATACCCTGTAATGGACTTAAGAATTTGATATTAAACGTATTTTTCCAATGGTGCCGCATCGGTCGCGACCCCCGGGGAAAACTTGTAGAAACAACCTGTTCCGCCAAACTTGACCAATTACGCCCCTGGAATCCAACATGAGCCAAAGACATTATCGGGGGTAACGAGGCGAGGGAAATGTTCGATGGTCTTGAACTGACGTGCAAGGTTTCCTATCCTAGAGATATGGAAACCAGCTACACCATTGGTCAGTTAGCCCGAGCAGCGGGTGTCCCCACATCGACGGTCCGCTATTACGAGCGGGTTGGACTCCTCCAGCCAGCGGGGCGGACAGCTGGAAATTACCGGCTTTACGGCGAAGAAGCCTTGGAGCGCTTGCGTTTCATCCGCGAGGCGCAGGCCACAGGGTTTCCGCTCGACGACATTACTGCCCTCTTTCATCTCGGGGACGGGACGACTGACGTTTGTGAAGATGTCCAAGCCCTCATTGAAGATCGCCTCTCGGACCTTGAGAAGCGAATGACCGATTTGCGGCTCGTCCAGCGCGAGCTGAAAGCCACCCTCAAGCGCTGCCGTGAGACGGAGTGGAGCGGCCACTGCCACGTCATCGATAGGTTGACCGCTGCTTCTGCCTCATCCCCGTAAGACCTGCTCACCATTATTTCCTAGAGAAAAATCTGGCATCTCTCCTTGACGTTGAACCCAAGTGCAAGGTGTAGAGTCCCTGCCGTCGCTCGCGATGTGCTTTGCGATGCACAACGCTCTCTGTGGTGGGATGTCGCTCCTCTTACAGTGTTCTCGCTCAAGTTCCTGGAGGCAAAGATGGTCCCTTCGGGGACTGGATGCCGTTATACGCTTGAGAGGTGATTGTCGCCCTGATGAAAGAGGTGGTGACTATGACGCAGCAGGAGGACACGATGCGAGCACCCGCGGTGATAATATATACGGCTCCCGGGTGCCTTTTCTGTGAGCAAGCGAAAGCATGGCTTTCGGAGGTTGGGATTCCTTATCGCGAGATTGATACCGGTGCCGATGAGGCGAAGGTGGAGGAGATGATACAGAAAGCGCAAGGCACTTGGATTTTTCCCACCATTGTGATTGGTGAGGAGGTAGGGCTCGGCTTTGACCCTGAGTGGATTCAGGTGCAACTGGGGAAACATCCATAGGGTATGCGCTGGAGGGGGAGCCGAATGACGGAGCCGCATGGAGGCACACGAAACGACATCGTCTCGAGACTTGCCAGAGCGCAGTTAGGCCACGAGGAGGACGATGCCCGCAAAGCTATCCTCAGGGGCTTTGCTAAGGCAGGGAGAGCACCGACTGGGCACGAGCTTGCACACGTCCTCGGCGTTGCCGTTGAGTCCGTGCGTGAAGCCTGCCGCACGCTTGCAGGGCATGACCTCATCGTCTGGAGGGATGACGAGACGTGTATCGTCAGTGCATATCCCTTCTCCGGGCTTCCCACAGCACATCAGGTGCTCATAAAAGGCGATAGAACACTCTATGCGATGTGCGCCATTGATGCCCTGGGTATTCCATTTATGTTGGGCCAAGGGGGACGCATTCAGTCCTCGTGCTTTTTCTGCCAGAAGCCAGTGCACGTAGATATCCGGGATAGCATGGTCTCTGAGGCCATGCCCGCGACGATCGTGGTCTGGTTCTCCCATCGGGACGGATGCTGTATTGCGGAGGTGCGATGCCCGCTGATGAATTTCTTTTGCGACGAACCACACCTTCGGGCATGGCTTCGCGGGGCTTCGGGTGAGCAGGGCAGAGGTCTCAGCCTGAGAGAAGGCATTGATGTTGGAAAGGCAACATTTGTCGGATTGTTGAGGTGAGTTCTCGCGGCCTGATGTTTTCCACCCACCCCGACGGTTATCGTGTCAAATTTTCCCTAGGAAGACCGTGTGAGACGGATGTTAGCCCATCCCTGCAACGCGTGTGTAGAGCAGCGTGAGCAGCAGTGCGATGACCACGCTGAGGTAGTGGAAGAGTCTAGACCTTGCATCTAGATACATGGTCAATGCAATGGTAGGGTCGGAAAATTCTCGGTGAGGGTGACGAGGGTGTGGTGCGCGAGGAACTTCCACCTAGCCTTTTCCCTCTGCACGGTTCACGTTGCTGCCATGGTCCGCATGTGTGCCACGAAACATCCGCCCGGCCGAGATATTCAAAATGATGCCCAAAGCAATTTTTAGCGCATACGCGGGAACGACGCCGACCAGCATTCCTCCCGCCACCGCACCGATCACTGAGCCCACGCTCATGGGCGCGACGGTCTGAACTAGAGCCTCACGCTCTGCGAACGCGCCATGGCTCGCATACCGCAGCACCCCCACGACCACGGTGGGGAGGCTGACCAACAGGCTGCCCGTGCCCGCCGTCTTGATGTCCGCCCCGAACGCAAAGACCAGGGTCGGGATGATCAATTCACCGCCTGCCACGCCCAGGAGGCTACTCACCAAGCCAATGGCCAGCCCACAGAGCACCCCTACGCCGACGTGCCAGGGGAGATTGGCCGGGAGCAATCCCGGCAGCTGCTGCGGCAGCAGTCCCTCGATGATGAGGCCGATGCCAATGCACACCAGCAGGATTAGGACGACTCGCTCTAGCCGGGCTTCGGAAAGCCCAGAGGCCAGCGCCGGGCCGGTCTTGGTTCGACATCGCCACCTGAGCCCTCCGCTTCTCGTCATTCAGCCTCAGGGGACTAGATGGATCGCCGGCGCTTTGATCAGCGCGGTCACCCGGTCCCCTTCCTGTAAGGCCAGTTCCTCACATGCCTGTCGCGTCACCAGGGCCGTCAGTGGAAACCCACACGGCAAACTCAAGCGCACCATCGGCCCCTCACGGCTGAGGCTGCGAATCTGCCCGGCCAGCCGATTGCGATATCATCCCCTAGGGCCAGCGCTTCCACCCGGTCATGGGTGACGAGGACCGCAGACATGTCCAGCGCGCGCAGCAGGCGGCGGAGGTCTTGCCGCAGCCGATCCCTGATGGTCGCGTCAAGCGCCGACAGGGGCTTATCCAAGTGCAGCATTCGCGGCCGGGGGGCCAGGGCTCTGGCGAGAGCCACACGCTGCGGTTGCCCGCCCGAGAGATGCTTAGGGTAGCGCGCCTCAAGGCCCGCCAGCTGCACGAGATCGAGTATGTCGGTGACCCGGCGGCGGCGCTCCGCCCTGGAGAGGCTGGTGAGCCCATAGGCGACGTTCCGCGCTACGGTCAGATGGGGGAAGAGTGCATACTTTTGAAAGAGGTAGCCGATCCCGCGCCGTTGCGGGGGCAGGAAGATGCCGCGCGCGGCGTCGAACCAGGTGGCCTCCCCGCAATGGATCGTCCCTGCCTCTGGACGTTCCAGACCCGCCAGGCAGCGCATTACGGTGGTCTTCCCCGACCCGGACGGCCTGAGCAGCACCGTCACCGAAAATCCGTCCATCGGCTGCCGGAGCTGCGCCCAGATGACCGGTCCACCCGGAAAGCGTTTCTCGAAACGGGCCACGAGTTCGGCCGTCACAGGACTGCCACCCGGCGCTGCAAGCCGTAGGTTACACACAGGATCCCGAAGGACAGCCCCAGGAGGAAGAGGGCCGTGGTGTTGGCTGCGGCATAATTCAACGCCTGTACCTCGTCATAGATAGCGATGGAGACGGTGAGGGTGACGCCAGGGATGTTGCCGCCCACCATGAGCACCACCCCGAACTCACCGACCGTATGGGCGAAGCTGAGGACCATGCCCGTCAGCATCCCGGCCCAGGAGAGGGGCAGCACGATCCGCACGAACGTCCGCACCCAGGACACGCCCAGGCATCAGGACGCCTCGACGAGCCGCCAGTCCACCGCGGCGAACGCGGCGGCGAAGGGCCGCACGGCAAACGGGGAACTATAGAGGAGGGAGGCGATCAGCTGCCCCAGGGGACTGTGCGGACCGATGGCCACGAGGATATAGAAACCGAGGACCGTAGGCGGCAGCACCAACGGCAACGCCACGACCGCCTCGATGAGAAACTTCCTGCGCCTTGTCGTAGACCCCCAACGTCTTCATCGCCGCCTCCGCCACCCGGACCTCTCACGTGCAGCTCCCTGGTGCACCACCCGTGATCACTCCTAAGGCCAGCATCATCATTAGCCTCGCCAGCCAGGCCAGGCCCCTTACCGGACTCATCCCGTGTCCTCCGCGTCAACATCCGCACACCTTCAGCCGTAATCCACCCGTGCCTACCTATTGCCTCATCTCCAGCGACCGTGTCTTCAATAGCAGGCATTATATCATAAATCCTGGACAGTCCTTCGCATGCGCTATTTACGCTTGATAATCCCCTTACTCGGCATTAGGGCCCACTGAAGAGAATGCCCGATACACGCTCATCAGCGTACGCCTGCGACCTTTCCTGAGCTCTCCGTGGGATGTCCATCGTCACTTCCTGCCAAGCGATCTCAGGTGACTTCGCGATGATCGCGCGGTTGCCTGCGCTCCCCAGCACTCTTCTCCCGTCTTTGTGTAATTTTTCTTGCAACTTTTGAAAAATATATTACATTCACCGTTGATATGGGGGAGGCTAATGACCTGGATCGTGTTTTCCTACTCACTGCCGTCGAAGGCGCAGTCCAGTCCGCGCGTGGCGCTCTGGCGGCGGTTACGTCGCCTGGGGGCGATCTCGCCCACCGGCGGGGTGCACATCCTACCCGCCCGAGACGAGTGCCTGGAGGCCTTCCAATGGTTGGTCCTGGAGGTCCAACAGGCGCAGGGGGAGGCCCTGGTGATCCACGCGGAACGGTTCGAAGGGCTAACCGACGCCGACCTCATCGCCCGCTTCCGCCAAGTGCGAGCGGAGGACTATGAGGCGCTCGAGGCCCAGGCGGCGGCGCTCGAGGAGCGTCTCGCGCGCATACCCGAGGACCGCGCGCACTTGTGGGAGAAGCTGGAGCGGCTGCGCCGTCAACACGCCGATATCGCGCGCATCGACTTCTTCGAAGCCCCGGAGGGGAGCCTGGTCGCGTCACGCCTGCTGCACATCGCCCAGGCGCTGGCGCCTGACCAGTCCTCGGCCGCGGGCCTCGCCCCGGCTGCGATCGACGCCTACCGGGACCGGCGCTGGGTCACCCGGCCGCGCCCGCATGTCGACCGCCTCGCCTGCATCTGGCTCATCCGGCGGTTCATCGACCCCGCCGCGGTCGTCCGCTACGCGCAGGCGTCCGAGCCCGACGAGGTCGCCTTCGACATGCGCGGGGGGACCTTCGCCCACCAGGGGGACCTCTGCACGTTTGAAACCATGGTTGCTGCCTTCGGCCTGGAGGACCCCGGCCTGCGCCGCATGGGGGAGATCGTCCACGCCATCGATCTGCGCGACGGCCGCTACGCGCACCCTGAGACCGCCGTCATCGACGCCGTCTTGAAGGGCTGGCACCAAATGGGGCTCGCCGACCGGGAACTCGAAGGGCACGGCCTGGCCCTCTTTGAAGGGCTCTTCACGTCGTTCGCCCGGGGACGAGCGGACGTCAGACGCTGAAGAAAGGAGGGACCGCATGAAGTGGATCACGCGCGAACGCGCCAAAGTCGATCGCATCGCCTGTCCCTGGCTCATCAGCCGCTTTCTCGACCCCAGCCCTGAGTTCCTCTATGTGCCGGCCGACCGCGTCCTGGCCGAGGCCGAGCGGCAAGGGGCGGTGCCGTACGACGTGGCGGGGGTGGAGCTTGGGCACCAGGGGCCCTTCTGTAGCTTCGACGCCCTGCTGCGCACGTACGGGCTTGAAGGGAAAGACCCGGCGCTGGACCACCTGGCCCTGATCGTCCGGGGGGCGGACACCGCCGCGAAGGACCTCACGCCCGAGTCCCGGGGGCTCGATGCCATCGCCGGCGGCTTCCAGCACATGGAGATCAGCGATCATGAGAAGCTCGAACAGGAGTTCCCACTCTATGATGCGCTGTACGTCTACTGCGGCGGCCCGTGGCCCATTCCCGCGCCGATGGGGGGCACTTGACGGGGAAGGCAGGGGGTCGAGGAGGCACGGACGCCTGCGCCTTGGGGGGCTCTTGCACCTCGTGGGCTGGCTCCACCCTCCCACCGGCGGACTTGACGCCATGCTCCGTGGGTATCCGCCGGCGTGGGCGCTCATGGCAGTGGCGCAACCACCGGTCTAAGCCTGAGCCAGCTCGATGCGCCGCGCGGGGGGGGGGGCGCGTCAACACCTGCGATGCGCTGATGATCCCCAGTCACAACGCACGCCCAGGCGTGCTGATGGATGAGGAGGTGTCCTAGAGGGAGGTGACGGATGAGGCCCACACAGGAACCACCACGCTCGATTGGGGATGCAAGCGCATCACCCACTCCTCAGCAACCGCACAATGTACCGGCGCTCACACTCGGGTGGATGTTCCTGCGCATCGGCGCAACAGCGTTCGGGGGTCTCGGGACGACGCTGGCGCTGATCGAGCGCGAACTGGTGATCAAGCGCGGGATGCTCACGCCCGCCGAAGTCACCGAAGCGCTCACCTATACCAAATTGCTCCCGGGGTCGACCGGCCCGCAGGCCATCGCCTATCTCGGCTATAAGCTCGGGGGGTGGTCCGGCTCCGCCCTTGCCACGGCGGCGTTTCTCTTCCCCTCAGCGCTGCTAATGGTGCTGCTGGCCGCCGGCTATGTGGCGACAACCGCTCTGCCGGCCATTGCCCCCGCCGTGAACGGGCTGACGGCAGGAATCGTGGGTATCCTCCTGGCGACGATCTACCGGCTGGGTAAGCCCAATATCAAGGAGCCCCTCACGTGGGGGATTGCGCTGGTGGCCTTCGCCGTGGTGGCGTTTCTTGGCATCAGTGCCGCACTGATCGTGGTGGCCGCAGGCCTCCTCGGGACGCTCCTGCTCTCGCCACCCAGTGCCGCTCGGGACCAGCAACGTAAGGAGGGGAGGCCATGATCGTTCAGCTCTTCTCGCGTTTTGTGCTCATGAGCCTCCTGGCCTTCGGGGGAGGAGGGGCGGCACTGCCGCTTGTCGAGCGCCTGGCGGTGAGTGAGACTGGTTGGCTGAGCCCCCAAGATTTCGCCGTGGCGGTGGCCTGTGGCTATGTGACGCCAGGCCCTGTACTGATTACCGCCACGTTTGTCGGCTACCGTGCCGCAGGCCTGAGTGGGGCCGTTGCCGCCACCTTCGGTGTGTTCCTGATGCCCTGGCTGTTGGCCGCGGCGGCCGCTCAACAGCTCCAGCGCTTCATGCAGCACCCGCGGCTGGCGGGCTTTGGTCGAGGGGCCGCCCCAGCGGTGGTGGGGCTCCTCGGCGTCACGGCCCTCAATATCGCCAAGCATAGCTTTACGCATTGGGCCTATGCCCTCATTGCCGTGATCGCCTTGGGACTCGCCCTGCGGACCAAGGTGCATCCGATTCTGATCGTCATCGGCGGTGCAGCCATCGGCTGGGGCATCGGTGTCGTGATGGGACCCGCGATGCCATGATGTGAGCTCAGTGACAAGGGCTGTTCTACAGGACCATGCCCCATCTCGCACACCTTGACCTGGCATGTCGCGCCGAACAGTGGAGGGGAGGCGATGCGTAACGACACTCGAGGGGTGTGGATCAGCCAGGCCCTCAGCCGGCCACGCGCCTTCACCATCGATGTGCTGGGGCTTCGGCGGAACATGGTCGTGTTGTCCCTGGCCATCTTCTGCGTCGGGCTGGGCGAAGAGTTGTGGGTCCGGTTTCTGCCGAAATACCTGGAGGCGCTGGGGGCGAGTGTGCTGGCGATTGGCGCCTTTGGTGCCCTTCAAGACCTCCTAGAGGCGCTCTACCCGTACCCAGGCGGGGTGCTGGCCGATCGGTGGGGGCGCAAGCGGGCCTTGGTGACCTTTAATGGCCTGGCGCTCGTGGGCTACGGCCTCTATCTCGTAAGTCCCAGCTGGCCATTTGTGTTCGTGGGGCTCGCCTTTACCATGGCATGGTCGAGCCTGGCCCTGCCGGCGACGTTCGCCCTCATCGGCGACAGTCTGCCGCCCGAGCGGCGCGCCATGGGCTTTACGGTCCAATCCATCCTCAAGCGTCTGCCTGTTGTGCTCGCCCCGCCCCTCGGCGGGCTGCTCATTGGTAGTGTCGGGCTGGGCGCCGGTGTGCACGTGAGTTTGATTATCACCATGGTCCTCGGGACCTTCAGCCTGCTAGCCCAGCACCGGTTCTACGTGGAGGCGCCTGCCAAGGCCCGGCCAGCCTCCATGGCCTTCAGGCAGACCTTGCGCGCCCTACCTGCGGCCTTGAAACGCCTGCTCCTGGCCGAGAGCATCGTCCGCATGGGCCAGGGCCTCGCGGAGATCTTTGTGGTCCTCTACGTCACCAATGTCTTGGGGCTGAGCGCTACCACGTTTGGGGCCCTCGTGGCGCTGCGGATGGCCACGTCTATTCTCCTATACCTCCCCGTGGCGACGCTGGCGGACCGGCAAGGGCGCACCCCGTTTGTCGTGGCGAGCTTCGTGTGCTTCGCCCTCTTCCCGCTCCTCCTCGCTACGGTTCAAGGGACCGCGGGACTGGTGGCGGCATTCGTGTGCGCGGGACTGAGGGAAATTGGCGAACCGGCGCGCAAGGCGATGATCGTGGACCTGGCCGATGCCGCCCAGCGCGGGCGCATGGTGGGCGCGTATTACTTCACGCGCGGCCTCGTGGTGATGCCGGCCAGCCTAATCGGAGGGCTCCTGTGGACGCTGGCGCCGCAGGCCCCCTTCTTCGTCGCGGCGGGGATGTGCCTCCTTGGGGTGGCGCTGATGGTGAGCGGGAAGGACCTAGGGACGGCGTCTGCTGCGTGAAGACGGAGAGATGGCCTACACTATTCCCGCGTATCGCACGTTCTGGTGTATCCGCGAATCTTCTCCACGGATGTGAACGATTAAATCTGCAAAATTCCAAGAGGTGGGCATATATACTTGAGGGCGACCCAATGTACGTGTAGCGACTCGCAATGGAAGAGCGCCCGGCTCGCAATAGAGCACCCTTCCTGGCCCACAATCATTGATTCTAGCCGAGGCCTCCGGCCCACATTGATTGCACCGGAGCCCACAAGATTGATCCTGGGCTTGCCATCAGCCGCTGCGGCTCACATGATCTGCCACTCATGCGGGCACGGCACTCCGAGGCATCGCACACAAGATTCATTGACCCCTCCCCTCCACCCCGCTACACTCGCGCCCATCCACGATCGCCATCGTCCAGCTGGGCTCCGCCTGTATGATGGCAAAGGAAATGTTGGCGCGGATTGCCGCACAGAGGGTGCAGGGAAGAATTTCTTCCCATATATGTCCACTGTCATGTGAGCAGGTCCAACATGCGAATCAGTCCATTCATGTTGCTGCTGGCGGCTGGGCTGGTGGCCCGGTTGAGCTATCAGATGGCGCGCAGCCCGGTGCTGCCACGGTTCGCGCAAGAGCTCAACACCTCTCCGGAGGCGATCGGCCTGATCGTGGCGGCTTCGACGATCACCGGCATCTGCTTCAAGCTGCCCGCGGGGGCGCTCTCCGATGTGTTGGGGCGCAAGCGCCTCATGCTGCTGGCGACGCTCTTCTTCGCGATCCCACCATTCATCTATATGCTGATCACCGACGCGAGCCAGCTCCTGGTGCTGCGCTTCGTGCATGGCTTCGCCACGGCGGTGTTCAGCCCGGTGGCGGCCGCGGCCGTGGCCGACCTGTACCGCCAGGAGCGCGGCGAGCGCCTCGGCTGGTTCCAGACCATGTACGACTTCGGCGCGGCCATCGGCCCGCTGGTGGGTGGGTTCGTACTCTTCACGTTAGGCACGTTCTCGAGCACCTACTTCCTGGTCGGGCTGGTTGGCCTGCTGCCGATCTTCATCATCTTCCAGGTCCCCGACAAGGCGCCGACGCCTCCACAGCCGGGAGAGCCGTCGCGAACGAGCAAGTTCGTCGCCGGAATGGGCCAGATGCTCAGTCATGGCTCGCTGCTGGCGACCAGCACGACGGAAGCGGCTGTGTACTTCGGCTTCGGCATCCTGGCCGGTTTCCTGCCGCTGCACCTGAAGGACGTGGGGTATAACGACGCGCAGATCGGGCTGGTGCTGGGCGTGCAGCTGGTGACGACCCTGATCGCGAAGCCGTTCACCGGGCGTGTGTCCGACCGGGTGGGGCGCAAGCCGACGATCCTGTTCGGCGTACTGCTCTGCGCCGTGGTGCTGCCGCTACTCATGCAGACGAACCTGATCGTGCTCCTGTGCGTCCTGTCCAGCCTCTACGGGTTCGGCATGGCGGTGGTGACGCCCTCAACGGCGGCGCTAGCAGCGGACATGGCCAAGAAAGGGAACATGGGCGCGGCGCTGGGCGTACTGGGCACCATCCGCGATATCGGCGAGGCGGGCGGGCCGATCGTCGCCGGGTTGATCATTGCGCGGGCGTCGTACGGGGCCAGCTTCCTGAGCGGCGCGGGGGTGCTGGTGGCCATCGCCGTGCTGTTCGCGATCGGCTCGCGTATGCCGCGGCACGGAGAGGACATGTAAACGGCCTTTGGCCCCGGCGCCCCCCGATGTCCTCGGGCAACTACAGCTGGATGTATAAGTCGGCTTATACGGTGAGTTTAGTCCTGATTCCCTGTCTCACACCCACTCTTTGAACCAGTTATCACGCGAAAAACTCGCCGTATAATTGTGGTTGTGGATAATGTGAGCCGACGAAACACGATTGCGAGCCCAGGATCAATCATGTGGGCTCCGGTACAACGAATGTGAGCCTGGCGTCTTGGATAGAATCAATGATTGTGGGCCGGGAAGCATACATTATTGCGAGCCGGACGCTCAATTAGTGCGAGCCGCAAGCAGGTACGCAGATGAAAGGCTCCTGAGGTGGAGGGAAGTCTGTGCAGGCATTCGCGCGGGTGCGCCAGTCGGCTTGGACCCTCAGACGGGATGTGCTGGCCCTGTATCTGGCGGCCCGTGACCCGCGGATCCCGTGGTACGCCAAAGCCGTAGCCGCCTGCGTGGCCGTCTATGCCCTCAGCCCGATCGATCTGATTCCCGATTTTATCCCAATCCTCGGCTACTTGGACGACATGGTCATCGTGCCGCTGGGGATTTGGCTGGCCATCCGTCTGATCCCGCCGTCCCTGCTTGAAGAACACCGACACGCGGCCATGGTGCGACAGCTGTCGCACCCCGTCAGTTGGGTGGGAACCGCCATTATCATGAGTCTCTGGGGCATCGCAGGGGGGGCGATGATCTGGTGGCTCGCACCTCATATATGGGGCTCGCGTTAGCTTCCCTCTGTTTTGCAAGAAAAATTGTTCAAATCCGTGGAGAGAGTGTACGGACGTACCAGCACGTTCCCTCCTGTTGTCACTTGCCAAATGATTTCACCATTTTATTGCCATGGTCTTCCACCAATTTATCGTGGCCCCGTTTACGCTTGATAACCCCGTTTATCGTGCACGGTATCCGCGCACGGTGGTGGAGAAGACAGGCGGGCGATGACGACCGCCGGCATCGGTGACCGGGTCGTTGGAATGCCTTGCCGGGGGTCAGCGATGTTCAGCGATGTATGGTACATAAAGGCCGTTATGCAAGGCTGATCAGAGATCATCTGGGAGAAGGGAGCAGGAGGTATCTCGATGGCCTAAACCAAACAATTGACACTGGTGGCGAATTCACAAAACCCGCGACCTTATGTTGGGAGATGCCACGGTAGACCGAGGAATTTGGCGCCGTCCAGGCAATTCGCCACCAGTGTCAACAATTGCGCTATCAAGGGCAATAAGCACAACTGAACACGTTCGAATGAAAGCGAATTACCTATTCGATTTCGGCCATGAGCTTTGCGGAAGGAGTGGGCTGGTCACGCGACCGGCAGTACAGCATCGCCAAAGGGGCTGGCCTTCGAACTCGCGGTTGAACGTGTCGAAAAGCGGGAATAGCTTTCATGTACTGGATTGCATAACCCTGTGGAGGGCTTAGAGGGCGAAGGAAAATTTCCTCCCCTTGAATCGTAGGGATTATGCCAGAAGACCCAAGCGTTTCAGGTCGGCCTCAGTCCAGCCTGTGCTCTGCAGGATCTGTCTGATGGCCTTCGGCCCGAAGGTCTCGCCAAGGTTATGATAGACAAGCAGCACTCGCCGTCCATCCGAGTGCTGATAGATGTGGTGGGAGCCGCCGCTTTTTCTGCGTCGGAAGCCTTCATACTCTACGGCTCTGACCCATTCCCGAGCGGTGCGGCTGCGTAAGGGGTCGACCTCCATACTTAAAGTATGAATCCGAGCGTGATTGGCGCTTCTTTGAGAACTTTAGGATCTTCTTCGGGAATCAGTTCACCATCTTCGGATAAGGTTTCTAACCAGAGCTTCGCTGCTTCTTTAATATTCTTGAGTGCCTCCTCATAGGTATAGCCCCAGGAATAGCAGCCCGGGAGGGCAGGGATCTCGGCATAGAAGCGGTCATCATCAGGCTCAATGATGATGCGATAGATGTAACGCTTTCCCATCAGCGATCTCCGCACGCAAATGGAGGAATGCTCCCTCTCTACATGGACAAATTATAGGAAATAAAGGTATGTCAGTCAACTTCTTGGGAACCGTCTTTGATCTGTACGCTAGCGTGTGGCTAGACGATGAGGTCATCGTATCGAGGCAGACACATGCGTCTTCCCGAGGGCTCCTCACCGTGGATGAAGTTCGGTCGCCCCGGGTCGCGCACCCAGGGATGGGCTCATGCCAGGGCCATTGGACCCGCTGACGGGGAAGAACGTCATCGCCCCGCTCGGGATAGATATGACTCGCGAGCTTCCGAGGCCCGATCGACATCCCCCAGCTTGCTGTAGGTCATGGCCAGCTCGCGATAGGCCTCGGCAAAACCAGCATCGACCCGAGTGGCCGAGAGGTAGGCGGCGATGGCGTATTGCAGTTCGCCAGCGTTGCCAGCTTTGGCGGCATAGGCCCTCCCACGATAGTAGTGAGCTACCGGATCGTTGGGATACAGGCTCAAGGCACGATCCAATTGCCTAATGGCTTCGTCGGCACGCCCAATTTTCAGTTCCACCAGCGCGTTTTCACGCAATAAGAGCCGAACACGCTCCGGGTACCGATCTATGCTCGACACTTGCTGCACAGGGCGGCTCGCGGGAGGAGGGAGTGCCGCGATGGTCTTTTGTAGCACCTGCCGTCGCGCCTCGTATACTGCAGGTCGCCCCCACCAGAAAGGTTCTTGAGCGGCCTGGGCGCTGGCGGCCGCATACAATCGCTCCAAGGTGCGGTCCGCTTCCTCGGGATCATAGCCAGCGTGCACCAGGGCGGTAACGGTGAATCGGTCGGCCTCTTGCATTAACGACGGCTGATAACTCTGCACCGAGGCGAGCAACGCTAACTGTGGCTGGGTACGGGCAAATAGTGCAATGGTCTGATCGAAGCGACCTTTTGTGGGACGGCGTGCGGCCAGATCGATGGATGAGTCGAGCGCCTGATCAGATAGGAAATATTCGATGCTTGGTCGCTGCAGGAGTATAGCCGGGTTTGTCCCAGCCACGCTGATCCCGAGAGGTGCTACCAACGGCCCTAGAACGAGTGGAGCAGTCACCACTGCGATGCGCTTCCAAAGATCTTTGTTACGCTCCTGGCGCAAATGGCGGATGGCATGACGATGCACGACATGAGCGATTTCATGGGCCAGCACAGTAGCGAGCTGTGCCTCATTCTCCAGGCGTGCTAATAGCCCGGAGTGCACATAGATAGGGCCGGTCGGATAGGCAAAGGCGTTCAATGATGGATTGATAAGCACATGAATTGATGGAGTCACCCCGGCATCAAGGGTGCCAGGCGGGACGAGCTGGCGCGCGACGTCGGCGAGGTATTCTTCGAGGACGGGGTCGCGCAGGAGCCCGGAGCTGGCGCGCAGCTTCCGATGCTCGCGCGTGGCTCTTTCCCACAGCAGAGCCTCATCGGAGGCTGGTGTGAAGGCTTCACCAGAGGTACTCAGCGGTGGTAGGTAGCTGGCACAACCGGCACTCAAGAGTGCGAGTAGGAGCAACACGAGGCATCCGAGGGATAGATGGGGCAAGCTGCGCATCAGCGTTTTCCTGGGCCATCGACGACCTGGATCGTAACCATGTTGATGCGTGTGCGACGGCGTCTTCGTACCCTAGACTGGTTTCCTCAGCATGTCAAGTGCCGCCTCAAAGCCTCACTTGACCGCCGAAAAGCGCTATGCTACAAGGACAAAATGCCTTATAGCAGGATTTTTTAAAGCACATTGAGGTATCTTACCGATACTTCACGCGCGGGGGGATGATGTGTGACTCCCGAACCGATGCCATAGGCATCAGCGCGCATATTTTGTCACACTTCGGGTGTCACATGGAACTTTCCGCTCTGCGTGATCTAGTCATCATCTTCGCTTTGTCCATCGGCATCCTGCTCCTCTCCCATCGGCTGCGCCTCCCCCCCATCGTCGGCCTGCTGCTCACCGGTGTCATCGTCGGACCATACGGCTTAGGCCTGGTGCATGATATTGCGGTGGTGGAATCGCTTGCCGAGGTCGGGATTATCTTACTGCTGTTCACCATCGGCATTGAATTTTCGCTCCATACTCTGCTGAGCCTCAAACGCATCGTCGGTATTGCCGGCACTATACAGGTCGGCCTTAGCATAGCTGGCACTTATGCTGCCGCGCGACTGCTCGGGCGCTCGGACAGCGAAGCGGTACTATGGGGATTCCTGGTCGCCTTGAGCAGTACGGCAATCGTGCTCAAGCTGTTGGGAGAGAGTGGTGAAACTGATAGCCCACATGGGCGTATTGCAGTGGGAGTGCTCATTTTGCAGGATCTCAGTGTGGTGCCAATGATGTTCCTACTCCCCCTCCTGGCAAGCAGCACGGCTAGCTCCAAAGCCTCGCTGGGCTGGGTCATTGCCAAAGCGGTGGGGACAGTCGCAGTCATCCTGGTCAGCGCAAGGATGGTCATCCCCCCCCTGCTGCACCAGGTGGTGCGCACACGCAGCCATGAGTTATTCGTCCTCGGTATCGTGGTGATTTGCTTCGGTACTGCCTGGCTGACCTCCCTGGCTGGCTTGTCGCTGGCGCTTGGAGCCTTTGTTGCCGGCATCCTGATCTCGGAGTCGGACTACGGGCAACAGGCGCTGGCTGATGTGCTGCCGTTACGCGACCTGTTCAGCAGTCTGTTCTTCGTCTCGGTGGGAATGTTGCTGAATGTGGGCTTTGCCCTGCATCACGCCGAGACGATTGTGTTGATCGTCATGGGCCTTTTACTGGGTAAATTTGTCACCGGGGCCGTGGCCACCTTGGCGCTGCGCTATCCTTTGAGGACCGCGGTGCTGACCGGCTTTGCGCTGGCGCAAATTGGGGAATTCTCCTTTGTCCTCGCCCGTGCCGGCATGCTGAGTGGACTGATCGGTGATGAGATGTACCAGGTGTTCATCGCTGCGGCTGTCATCACCATGCTGGTGGCGCCATTTCTGTTGCGGGTGGCTCCGATCCTGGCCGATCGTGCGGCGCAGCTAGCGCTGGGACGTTGGTTGGCGGGTAGGCCTCAGCCCAATGGAGAAGCGGAGGGGATGCCTCTCAAGGATCATGTCATCATTGCGGGCTTCGGAGTCAATGGTCGGAACGTCGCACGGGCGCTGGCGGCGGCGAACATTCCGTATCTGATTCTGGAGATGAATCCCGAGACCGTACGCGTAGAACGCGAGAAAGGTACGCCGATCGCCTACGGCGACGCGGCGCACGAGGCGGTGCTGCGGCATGTGTCTATCGAGGCTGCCAGAGTTGTGGTGGTGGCCATCTCTGATGCGGCGGCAACGAGGCGCGTAGTGGAGCTTGCCAGGCGGCTCAATCCCGGCGTTTATCTGATCGCGCGTACACGCTACAGCCAGGAAGTCGGCCCCCTGAGCACCCTGGGAGCCAATGAGGCCATTCCCGAAGAATTCGAGACCTCAATCGAAATCTTCGCGCGAGTGTTGCGACGCTTTCTAGTCCCGCGCGAAGACATCGAGCGCCAGATCGCCGCCATTCGCGAAGATGGTTATGAGATGCTCCGCCAGCTGCGACAGTCACCCATCTCGTTTCCCGAAATCCAGCAACACTTATCCGACCTGGAAGTCGAAACCTTTCGCATCGCGGCAGAGGCACCAGCCTCGGGGAAGACACTTGCAGAGCTGCGGCTGCGCGAGCAGGTGGGGGTCACCGTGCTAGCGATCCAACGCGACGGCGAGACGCTGACGAACCCGTGGGGCGGTACATCGTTACAGGCAGGTGACTTGGTCATCACACTCGGCAAACCGACGCAATTCGCCGAGGCCGCGCCCCTCTTTCGCAGCTGACAGCACCGTCACCTAGGCAGTTCCACGGCGTCCAGAATGGTCAATGCGAGCTCATAGCGATTGAAAGGGCAGATGATGTAGGCGCCAGCGACGTCGGGCCGGTGTGACAGTTCCGCCAGCAACTCCTGGACGATGTGCAAGCCCTCTTCCTTGGCCTGACCACCGGCGAGACGGAGGCGCTCCTGTACCGGTTCGGGAATCGCAATGCCCGGCACTTCATGGTGCAATCGACGCGCCAGATCATAACTCGAGAGTGGCCATAGTCCGATCATAAACGGAACTGGGAGCGGTTTGTCCCAGCGCCTGAGAAACTCCTCCCACTGCGCCAGATCGAAGATCGGCTGGGTCATGACGAAATGTGCCCCGGCATCGATCTTGGCCTGAAAGCGTTCGATCTCGCGGTCCATATCCTCAGCCGTCGGATTCACTGCCACTCCGATGGTGAAATCCGTCGGCGTGCCCAAGGATTTACCAGCCCAATCCACGCCCCGATTGAAATTCGCCAAGATCCTCACTAGACCGATGGAATCGACCTCGAACACGCCCTTGGCGTCGGGATACTCGCCGATACGAGGTGGGTCTCCTGTCACCACCAGGATATTGCGCAGCTTCAACGCCCCCCATGCCCCTAACATCAGGGACTGTAGGCCCATAATGTTCATCTCGCGTGTGGTCACGTGCGGAATCGTGGGGATCCCGATCTGGTGCTCGATTTGCCCGGCGGTCACCAGGGAGTCCATCATGACGCGAGCGACGGGATTGCTGTTGATATCGACCACGTCGACTCGTCCTGATCCTTTCAGAACGTATGCCGCCTTGAGGATTCGCGCCAGATTGGTGCCCTTGGGCGGGTCGAGCTGCACCGACAGCACAAAGTGCCCCGCCCGCAAGTGTTCCAGCAACGGTGAACGTTCCGATCGTTCTGCTGGTTCGCCTTCGCGCTCATCGCTGCTGGAGGTCGTCAATGCCGTGGGGGCTGGGGGCACGGCCAGAGTCGGAGTAGAGTGATAAGGCGCTCGCAGCACATCTGCCACTGCTGCGATGTGCTGCGGAGTGGTGCCACAGCAGCCTCCAATCAGCCGCGCCCCCAGGCCGAGAGCCTCGCGAGCGAATTCACGGAACAGTTCAGGCGAGGCCAGAGGGTAGACGATGCGCCCGCCGACTCGCTTCGGAAAGCCAGCGTTCGGTTGGATGGCCAGCGGTACATCGACCATGGGGGAGAGGGTACGTAGAATGTCGAGCGCCGTCAGTGGTCCGATGCTGCAATTCATGCCGATGACATCGATCCCAAGCGCACACAGACGCGCGGCGACTTCCTGCGCGGTCACACCCGTCAGCGTTCGGCCGTCCTCGGCAAAGGTCATCTGCGCAATAATTGGCAAAGTTGACAGCGAACGCACAGCGTCGATGGTCGCGCTGAGCTCGGTTAGCGATGAAAAAGTCTCCAGAATGAACAGATCGACGCCGCGCCCCTCGAGGGCGTGCGCCTGCTCCTGGACCACCGCTCGAATGAGCTGCAGGGCCTCGGGCTGCAGAGTCTCACTCGGGTAATCTAAGAGCTCGATGGGGCCGATGGAACCTGCTAGCAGCACTTCCTTCCCGGCGATCTCTTTCGCCTCACGCGCCAGCTTGACGGCCTGGCCATTGATCGCTTCAACCTTATCTTGGAGGCCGTAGGGGGTGAGCCTGATGCGGTTGGCACCGTAACTATGGACCTGCAGGAGTTCGGCCCCGGCGGCGATGTACGCCAGGTGAATCCGCAGCACGGTCTCGGCATGTGTCAGGGGGGTATGCTCGATGCACAGCGCTCGGGGATAGCCGAGCGTTTGATAAATGAGTGACCCCATGCCCCCATCGGCGACCATGGGGCGCTCACGGAGCAACGATCGAAGCTGTGAGCCGTCCATGCACCATCCTTTTAGGGTTTTCCTGGTCCTTGCTCCCTTCTTGCAGAGAACATAGGTACCATGATCTGTGTGGAATCGACCAAGGACTCCCTGCCTGCCCCTTGTCATGAAGGGCGGGGGCAGTAGCGGCAGGGCCGCATCCCACTACAGTGATACACACCCGAGACCATCTGTATGCCGGACAAGACCGTAGAATTATTGTATTATGGCGTGAGGCAGCGATTTGTCAACGACCTTCTTGCACATGCCGAGAGTGGATAGAACTCTCGCTTACGCGAAGGTTTATGGCTGCAGAGACAAGCAGTGAGGGGTTTTTCATTGACAGATGCGGTGCAGAAGAGTACGAGAAACCTTTAACTCATGGGTTCGCAACCCATTCCTCGCTCGGGAGGGGAGTGATGCGTGTTCGGTTCTGGGGGACACGCGGGTCATTGGCCAAGCCTGGGCCGACCACCCTGCACTATGGTGGGAACACCTCGTGTGTCGAAGTGCGCACAGCCGATGGAACATTGATCATACTGGACTGTGGTACCGGTGCGCATGGACTTGGGCAGGTCCTGGTCGCCGAGGGGCCCCAGCCCGTGCATGGCCACCTGCTGATCACCCACACCCATTGGGACCATATCCAGGGCTTCCCTTTTTTTGCCCCTCTCTTTGTCCCCAGTAATGTCTGGAACATCTACGCCCCAGGAGGGTTGGGGAAACGCCTCGAAGAGACCCTCGCGGGGCAGATGGAGTACGCCTATTTTCCGGTCACCCTCGGGCAGCTCGGCGCGACCATTCGCTATCACGACCTTGTGGAAGGACGCTTCGATGTTGGGGGCGCCCAGGTGACGGCACGCTATCTCAATCACCCTGGTTTGACTCTAGGATACCGGGTGCAGGCCGGTGGCGCCGTGGTGGTGTATGCCACTGACCATGAGCCACATGCCAAGCCCCAACCGCAGGAGTCGAGTGAGTCCTATATGGACCTACACCTTATGCCGGTCCATCGCGAAGATCAGGGTCATATAGCGTTCTTACGCGGGGCCGACCTGGTCATTCACGATGCTCAATATACGGCAGCGGAATATTCGCAAAAGGTTGGGTGGGGTCACAGCTCCATGGAATATGCCATTGACGTCGCACTAGCCGCGGGCGTCAGGCAGCTGGCTCTATTTCACCATGATCCGACTCACGACGATGACACGCTCGACCGCCTGGTTGAAGTCTGTCGCCAGCGCGTTGCCGCCTGTCAGGGAGCCCTGACGGTGTTTGCCGCGGCAGAGGGCCTGACGATCGAGTTGCCTGAGAGCGATGGTCTGGCGGCAGCCCGCGACGACAGAATCGGATCAGCTAGCATTGAGGAGCTGAGCGAATTGAGCGTTGGGGGGACAACGGTGCTTGTGGTGGATGATGAGCCGGACATCGTCGGCCTGCTGCGGGAAACTCTTGCTCCTGAAGGCTACCGATTGCTGATGGCGCATAATGGAGAGGCAGCCCTACGCCTGGCGCGCAGCGAAAGGCCGTCCCTGATCCTGCTCGACTGGCGCATGCCAGGTCAGGATGGTCTGGACGTGTGTCGGGCCTTGCGCAACGATCCGGACCCCGAGCTCCGCCGTGTACCTGTGGTGTTGCTCACCGCACAAATCGGCGATGAGAATATTTCTGCTGGCTTTTCAGCGGGGGTGACGGATTACCTGACGAAACCTTTTCGGCCGGCACATGTCCGCTCACGGGTTCGAGGTTGGCTCTTGCGCTCTCGTCAGGATGCCACGGGGGGAACCTCATCGAACGCTGAGCTCCCATGATACGAGACCTCTTGGCAAGCTTGCGCCTGCGCTTATGGCTCCTGGTGTTCCTGGCGCTCATGCCGGTCTTGATCTTGATGCTCTATAGCGCAGCGGAGCAGCGCCGCCGGGCCGTGAAAGATGTCCAGAATCAGGCCCTGCGGATGGCGCAGATCGTCTCTGGCGATCAGGAGCGGTTGATCGACGGCACGCGCTATCTGCTGAGCGTCCTGGCCCATGTGCCCGACGTACGGGATCGCGATCCGGACGCATGCCAACACTTCCTGTCCAGCCTGCTGAAAGATAGTCCCCTGTACGCTAACTTTGGGCTGGCCACTCTGGCCGGTGACGTCATCTGCAGTGCTGTGCCGCTAGTTGAACCGGTGAACATCGCCGACCGCGCCTATTTTGTGGGTGCAGTGGTGGCGCGCGACTTTGCCATCGGTGAGTTCCAGGTCGGGCGTATCACCGGCAGAGCGACAATCAATTTTGGTTATCCCATTTTTGATGGTGACGGTAGAGTGCGGGCGGTGGTGTATGCGGCCATCGACTTATCGTGGCTCAATTGGCTGGTGGCTGCTGCCCATTTACCCGAAGGTGCCCTCCTGCAGGTGATCGACCGGAATGGGATCATCCTCGCCCGCTTTCCTCCAAATCCACAGTCCGGAGTTGAAAAACTTGAGAGATCCAATCCCCTGTTCCAGGCCCTGCTCGCCCAGGGTCAGGGCACTGCCGAGCTGCGTGAGGTAGATGGCATTCCGCGGATCTTTGCTTTTACAGGCATGCGGGGGCTAGGGGAAGCTGTCTATGCGAGCATCGGCATCCCTCAAGCCGTGGCGTATGCCCCTGCGAGCCGGGCACTCACGCGGAATCTGGCCTGCCTAGGTGTGGTGGGTGTAATAGCGCTCACAGCTGCGTGGATCGGCGTCGAGCTGTTCATCGTGCGCCGAATGCAGGCGTTAGTGCAGGCAGCCAGGCGACTCAGCACCGGGGATCTGAGCACGCGCACCGGGCTGCCGCATGGACCGGGTGAGCTGCAACAGCTGGCGGCAGCTTTCGATGAGATGGCCGCCTCGTTGGAAAAACATGAGATGCAGCAACGCCTTGAGGAAGACCTCCGTCGACACAACGAAGCGCTGGAGGAAGAGAACCGCCGCATCGGAGAGGTCAACCAGCTGAAGAGCGAGTTCGTATCTCTGGTGTCACACGAGCTGCGCACGCCCCTCACGGCCATTTTGGGGTATCTCGACCTCCTGACCGAAGCTTCAGGCGGTCAGTCAACGGTGAAGCAACAGGAGCTCCTGGGCATTGTCAAAAGGAATGCCGATCGGCTCGTTAAACTGATCGATGATCTGCTGGACCTCTCACGCATCGAGTCTGGGAAGGTAGAGCTAGGAATCACAGCCGTGGATATCGTCGGGGTGATCACCGAGGTAGTGAGGTTCCTGCAGCCCCAGATCGAGGCCAAAGCCCAACAACTCTCATTCGATCGGACACAAACCCTCCCGGCTGTGGCAGGAGATGCCGAGCGCATTCGGCAGATTCTGATCAATGTGCTCTCCAATGCGCATAAGTATACGCCGCAGGGGGGACAGATTTGGCTCACGGCACGGGCCGAGGATGGGTGGGTACGCATCGACGTGCGGGACAATGGTATCGGCCTGTCGCCTGATGAGCAAGCCCACCTGTTCGATAGGTTCTTTCGCGCACGGCACCCCGCCACACAGAACGTGGAAGGCACCGGTTTAGGATTGCCAATCACGCGTCTGCTTGTCGAGATGCATGGGGGACGGATTACCGTTACCAGCGCATTTGGGGAAGGATCGACGTTTAGCTTCACGTTGCCGGTGGCCGATGTGCCTCAATGGAAGCTCAGGGTCGAGTAGCATCCGCTCACTATACCGTCATCCGACAATTCCTTTTTATGCTGATCATCATGGTCACTGCCAAGGCGGATACCAAAGACATCGTCGCCGGGCTGGAGGTGGGGGCCGACTGCCGGCATACACCCTACGCGCTCTGAAAGCTTGACCCGTCTGTCAGAAAACCCAGCCGTGTCGCCTTATTATGCCTGCCACACACCCGCGTTGCCTGTGCGCTAAAAGCTATGAGGACTGACGCGTGCCGAGCTTGAAGCTAGCACCTTCCCTTCCTGGAATGAGCTCGAAGGGCAGCTTCGAACCGCTCCTACCCTCGTCGAACAAGCGGTCGAGTAGTTGATCGGCATGGGCCGGATCATGATGAAATGGCACAAGCCGCTTGACACCAGCCCTGGTGGCGAAGGCAATGGCCTGGGGCAATGCACTATGCCCCCAGCCCACATGGGTTGAGTATTCGTCTGGAGTGTATTGCGCGTCGTGAATCAGGAGATCCACCCCTGCCGCTAGCTCAAACCCCGACGTCCAATCGGGCTCCCCAGGGAAATGATTCACGCCGAGAGCGGGCTCATGGTCCGGCAGATAGGCCACCGAAGCCCCATGCTCTGTGATGCGATAGCCAACCGTTGGCCCAGGGTGCAACACCAAGGCTGAGGCGATCTGCAAGCCGCCGATCTCAAAACATCCCAAGGGGATATTGTGGAGGATCAAGCGACATGGGAGGTCGCGCAAACGGATGGGGAAGAGGGGCGGAGAGAGATAGCGGGCCAGGCGCGAGCGCAGATCCATGGTTGTAGACGGGGGGCCCCAGATATGCACCTCTTGGCATGGACGATTGAGTGGCTCGAAAAACCCCAGCCCTTGGATATGATCCATATGGAGATGGGTGAGCAGCAGGTCGATTCGCGGTTCTTCAGGCCCCAGGGTCTCCCCCAGGGGTCGGATTCCCGTGCCGGCATCGAGCACCAACAAGGTCCCATCTGCGCCTCGCACCTCGACACATGACGTATTGCCCCCATAACGTAGCGTTTCTGGGCCCGGTGCTGCTAGTGAACCGCGTGTGCCCCATAATGTCACTTTCATCAGGGGCGGACCTCCCAAAAAATTGCCACTGCCCCCAAATGGCGTCCTCCCTGCCCCTCCAGAGGGAAGGCTGTGGCCTCGATTTTTCGATACACGCCGTCGAGTCCATGGATTTGGAACACCAAATGCGCGGCGCGGTGCTGCTTGAGCGCAATGACCAGGGGGAGGGCCTCCGGTGGCAGGGGAGAGCCGTCTTCGGAGGTAGGCTGAAAGAGCTGCGCCCACTCCACCAGTGGCATCTCACCGGTCTCCTCATAACGATGGCCCAACAACGCCTCGGCGGGCTCGTTATAAAACAGCAGATCCCCGGACGGATCCACCAAAAAAATCGGCATGGCCAGATAACTGGCGAGCTGACGCATGAGGATCACCTCAATGGCTTGCTGCGGCATGCCACGCTCCTCTATTGTTCGCCTGCTCTGCACCATCACCAGGGACCTTCGAGGCAATCGCAGACTGCCCAGAAGATAAACAATACAGCCAATACATCTCTCTATGCTCCAAGGTCTAACCTCGAGAAGGACAGCGCACCGACGCCGCCAACACATCTTCCTGAGAGCCTGTGGCCGTGTCGTAGCGGCCTGATGTATAGGCAGAGGCTGACACCCTTGTAATCACCAGGGCGGAAAGGCTTCGCGCTCCAAGGAAGGGTTCCACTCAGGCTGATGCTGCTATCTATCAAGATCGGTCGCGAAGAACCGTTCAGGCTCAAACCTCTCACAGGATCCGAATCGACCGACACTCCAACTGCGCCGTAGATACGTTACGAGACGAGGATCAGCTCGCCACCAGCCTCGTCGCACAGACACGAAGCAAGATAGGTCCCCACGTCGTCGCACAAAACTCCCCTGCATATCATCGCCATGCTGGCGATGACTACTCTAGCACAAAGGTGGGCAAAAATACCAGCTAACCATTTGAAAAGTATAGTGGACAAAACCGGACCTCCCGTTCTTTCGCGGCCCTACCCCGCTGGTAGGCCATTTCTTCATTCCCCTCCTACCCTCTCAGCTCTCTCTTGAACTCACTGAGGAAGCACCGCTCCCCTCGCGGCTGAGAGGCTGATGGGTTAACGTAGTCGGATCCATGTCAGGCTGGCGCGGGACATAGAAAGCGACGGTATTTTCGGGACTGTACACCGGCCATTTGCCACGGAGAGTTTCTTGGGTTCAGTGGAAAGGCGATCCTGGGGGATAGTATAACCCCAATCGACGAGAGATTCGGCGACCTCTGTCCCGGTCTGAATTCTTGTCATTAGGGGGTGTGGGCGTTCGGCGTCTCCACTCCCTGAGCCGTAGGGGGGCGTGAAAGTCGGAAGATTTCTGGGCCTCCCCCATGTTTTCTCGTTGAAACACGGGGTGGGCTCATCCAGTGCGCTGGCCATCAGGAAAGCGACGAAGGGGCAAGACAGCTATCCTGATCGCGTAGGAGGCGTCCCACCTCCAGATTTTGGCTCAAAGAACAGTCTATCCCCATGGCCCCGATGACCGGATATGCTCACCTTGACATCTAGCGTGGCGACAGTGAACCGCTTGCAACGCCTCATGGAGCTCCAACCCGTACCGGTCCGCATGCATCTCAGAATGATACCCTCGAGCAAAGCGTTACACCGCATTGTCGCCTTGCGCATGCAGCTTCTGCTCGCGCTTCGGGCAAGGCTTGTGAAAGAGTTTTGTGAAGAAATTCATCAGCATGGGCATACTCTCCCCAGGTGAGCGCGCCATAGTACATATACGGTACCATCCTTAACGGTTTGCTGAGGGCACGCTTCAACTTGGTCACGACGATTGTCAGAGCAAGAGAGATGCCAGTTTCTAAGCATGGCGGGCAACCCGCGTTAGCGAGGCGATCAGTGCCAACATGGAGCCCAAAAACGACACAGCGGAGGTGCTCAATAGCCCACAGGAGCGCAGCGATTCCTTCAGACAGGATGAGGAGAGGCCACCGGTGTTGAAAGTTCCAGCCGCTGTGCAGAACTGACCGCGGCGGTCAGTTCTGCACAGCGGGGAGCTTGACCCTTGACCATCTTCCAGTGCATGGCTATGATGCTGCGCGTATCGACTTGAGCTGTTTTGAAACCCTACACTCACGCATGTGGACCTAAGCCGTATCATCGGGGATAGGGAGACTTAGCGTATGATTCGCATTAACCTAGCACGGTTGCGCAGAGACCTGGAGGAACTTGGGGAAATCGGCACCACCCCGGCAGGCGGCGTCTGGCGTTCCTCATTCAGTGAAGCGGATATGGAGGCACGACGCTGGTATGTGAAACGGCTTGAGGATGCACGGCTCCAACATTGGGTTGACGCAGCTGGCAACATCTATGCGCGTGTGGGCGAGGGCAGTCCCGCAGTGATCGCCGGCTCACATCTCGATTCCGTGCCCAATGGCGGGCGTTTCGATGGCGCCCTTGGTGTCATGGCGGCTCTGGAATGCCTCCGTTCCATCAACGACCACGGTGCACAGCCCAGGCTGCCCATCGAAGCGGTGGCATTTACGGATGAAGAGGGGCGTTTCGGGGGATTCGTGGGAAGTTTTGCGGTCATCGGCACCATGACGTACGACGAAGTCTTGCGCCGTCGTGATTTGCGTGGCATGCCTCTAGCCGATGCCATGCGTCAGGTTGGATTGGATCCCACCAATATTGGAGCGGCCCGGCGTGAACCTGAGGACATCAAGGCCTATGTTGAGCTGCACATCGAGCAAGGACCTCTCCTCGAGTCCATGAGTGTACCGATTGGAGTGGTGCAGGGAATCGTCGCGGGTTCCCGAACCTGGATCACCTTCCACGGTCGGGCAGATCATGCCGGAACCACCCCCATGACGATGCGTCAGGACGCCTTTCTCGGGGCGGCAGAATTTGGCTTGCGCGTCCGTGAACTGGTGCTGAGGGAAGGGAGCGGCACCACCGTCGGAACAGTGGGCGCAATGGACCTCAAGCCCGGGGCCTCAAATATCGTCCCCGACACCGCTTTCATGACCTTGGACCTGCGGGATATCTCGGCGGAAGTTTTGCAACGTCTGCTTGATCGCGTCGGTATCTTGGCACACGAAATTGCCGAGAAGTGGGGCCTTGCGGTCACAGTTGAGCGCATGCGGCTCAGTGAGCCGGCGCAAATGGCGCCGCGTATTCAGGGGGTAATCGACGGGGTGGCGCGTGATCTGGGCCATCAGACACATTGGATGAATAGCGGGGCCGGACACGATGCGCAGGTGATGGCGAAGATTACCGAGTCTGGCATGATCTTTGTACCCAGTCGTCAGGGGCGAAGCCATTCACCGGCTGAATTCACCGATTGGGATCAGGTGGAAAACGGGGCCAATGTGTTATTGAATACGTTGTTGCGGCTGGCGACATAGTGAGCGTTCAGCTGCGCACATGTTAGGCAATGCAGGTACAGGCTGCCTACACTTTGAACTGCCGACGGACAGCTTGAGAGATCACCGGACAACTCATTCCTACCTAAAAGCGAGAGCGGACTTGAAGAAGGAGACATCTGTGGCATTCATGCGCGCGTTGTGCCCAATTTTCACGGCAGTGATCCTCTTAGCCATGGTCGCGAGCATGGGTTGGGCCCAGCCTGCCCCCATGACTACGATACAACCTGCTGGGACCCCGCCAGTAGCTGTGGCGACGCAACCCAAGATCGACTCGGGTGATACCGCCTGGCTCCTGATGTCCTCAGCTCTGGTGCTGCTGATGACGGCACCTGGCTTGGCGCTATTTTATGGCGGCATGGTTCGGCAAAAAAATGCCTTGGCGACGATTATGCAGAGCTTTATCATCATGGCGCTGATCTCAGTACAATGGGTGCTCTGGGGCTATAGCCTCGCCTTCGGTCCAGATATTGGAGGCGTTATTGGCGGGCTTGAATGGCTTGGCCTGCGAGGCGTTGGTCTTGATCCAGGCCCCTACAGCGATACGGTTCCCCATCAGGCCTACATGCTGTTTCAACTGATGTTCGCGATCATTACTCCGGCCCTGATTACGGGAACTTTCGCCGAACGGATGAAGTTCTCGACCTTTATGGTCTTCACCCTGTTGTGGGCGACATTGGTGTACGATCCTTTGGCACATTGGGTCTGGGGCAAGGGAGGATGGCTTGGCAGCATGGGCATCCTCGACTTCGCGGGCGGCACGGTCGTGCATATCAGCTCTGGGATCTCAGCTCTTGCGGCCGCGCTAGTGATCGGCAGGCGCCGCGGCTTTGGTCACGAGCCCATGCCGCCACACAGCCTGCCGCTCACCGTCACGGGGGCAGCACTCCTGTGGTTCGGATGGTTTGGATTTAATGCGGGCAGTGCATTATCGGCTGGCGCCCTGGCCACTAGTGCCTTTACCGTCACCAACACCGCCGCCGCTTCAGCCGCCCTTTCATGGATGTTTAGCGAGTGGGCCATCCGTGGCAAGCCGACGGTGTTGGGGGCGGCATCGGGAGCAGTGGCTGGTCTCGTCGCGATTACCCCGGCTTCAGGATATGTAGGCCCCCTGGCATCGATCGTTATCGGTGGTGTGGCAGGATTTCTGTGCTTCAACGCCTGTAACTTGAAGACCAGAATCGGCTACGATGACTCACTGGATGTGGTCGGAGTCCATGGTATGGGAGGGACTTGGGGAGCTCTTGCGACCGGGTTATTTGCCACCAAGGAGATCAATGCCGCCGGTGCGGATGGTCTTTTCTACGGCAATCCTGGACAGCTCTGGAATCAAATCATCGGCATTCTCACCGCTGGAATTTTGGGGTTCGTGATGACGTGGATCATCTTGAAGGTCTTAGATGCGACCATGGGGCTACGGGTGACAGACGAGGAAGAGGTTGAGGGTCTAGACGTTACCCAGCATTCGGAAACCGCCTACGCATTGGGCGGATCAAGCCTGCGAGAGCGATGACATGCGCTCGATGGGGGCAGATGCCACGTCAATACCGACAACTCTGCCCCCACCCTTCGGCACACTAGAGGCGTGGGCTCGACCCCCCTCGAGAACTAGCCCGAAGCTGGCGCGATTTCCAGGCGTGCACCGCAACCGGTGCGACAGACAGCACAATGATTAACACGATGACTTTTTCGATGTGTTGTTTGACAAATGGGATCTGTCCGAAGAAATAGCCAAGCAAACTCATGCTGACGACCCAGCCAATCCCTCCGAGAATGTTGAAAGTGAGAAATTTTCGGTAATTCATCTCCGCCACGCCTGCCACGACAGGGGCAAAGGTCCTGGCGAACGGCATGAAACGGGCCATGACGATAGTTATGCCGCCGTATTTGTCGTAAAACGCTTTGGTGGCAAGCAACCGCGCTCGATTGAAAAACCGCGATTGTGGGCGATTATACAAGGCGGCGCCAGCCTTCTTGCCGAGATAATACCCCGTCGAGTCCCCCACGATCGCAGCTAGAGAAAGTGAGGCTAACGTAGGCCCTATGCTCAACACATCCGTCGTAGCCGCCAGAAATCCAGCCGTGACCAGCAGTGAATCACCAGGCAGAAAAAAGCCAACCAGCAAGCCAGTCTCCGCGAAGACAATCAGAATTAACAGCATGAGCCCGCCAAATCGGATGATCTCGCTGATGCCTTCAACCGTTGTAAATAGATGGATGAAATTTGTTATCGATTCCAATGTTGCTCCCCCTTTACGGGTGGGCGTAGTCGCGACGGCGTTTCCCATGCATCCGAGGCCAAAGATGATAGAACGCGTCGGTAACAGCACCCCCTTTACACCCTGGGCCCGCCATAATATCTGTCAGATGGATCGAATTTATGTTAAGAACCATAGAATCGCCAATGCAACGGTGATACGGTACCATCCAAACGGTTTCAACGTGTGACTGCCAAGAAACCGAAGGAAGAATTTGATAGCTGACAATGCGGCCAGGAAGGACACGACAAAGCCAAGGCCAAACATGGGTATGTCCGATCCCTCCAATATCGGTAGGCTTTTGTAAAGATCCAGAACCGTGGCGGCAACCATGATCGGCACAGCTGCCAGGAAGGAATATTGAGCTGCCGTTTCTCTCTCGATCCCAACGGCCATGCCGCCCATAATGGTCGAGGCCGAACGGGACATACCTGGCCAAAGCGCTAAACATTGAAATAACCCAACCATCACAGCGTCTCGGTAATTCAATGCATCGAGCCCCACTTTCTTGACTCGCGGGAGTAACCACTCTATCACTAGGAGTCCGACGCCTCCGAGGCCAAGTCCCAAGGCAACAGTTGCGGGCGTAAATAGGTATGCCTTGATGAACCGATGCGTTGCAGCCCCGAACACAAGGGCTGGAATGGTCGTGAGCGCCAATAATATGATTCCTCTACGACCGCTAAACCCTCTTGACGTCTGAAACGTGCACAAGCTGAGAAACCGTTCTTTGTAGAGGACGACAACAGCCATGATGGCGCCGAGTTGAATAAATATCTCGAATGATGCAGCTTTGGGTCCCTCGAAGCCCAAGAGGTGTCCCGCCACGATGAGGTGGCCAGTAGAGGAAACCGGGAGAAATTCGGTGAGTCCTTCGACAATTCCTAAAATGACAGCGTAGCCTAGTTCCGCCATCGACAGACATCCTTTTTCCTAAAGTTCATCTGACACGTCGATCCATTGATTGCGCGCAAGATGGCAGCAAAGGTGTTCAATTCCCAACCGGGGTAGGTGCGGCAAACCATAGCACGCTATCGGAAGGAGTGCCATTTTTTGCCGCAATGGGATGCCATTGCAAGTGTTTCCAGCGCTTCACGACGATCTGGAGGACTTCTCACCATTTGTATGCGGGGTAGTGATTGGGATAGACACCAATGGTATGGATGACGAGGCGGACCCGGACGGTAAGGTGCGGGTGAGGAGCTCCAAGGATGGCCCCTCAATGGGGGGAGTGGAGGGAGATCGCCGTCCCCCAAGTCAATTTTTTTGTGGGCTATATGGAGGAGCGCGCCAGGCACATCAATCAACCCGGAGCGCTCAGCAGTCAGGTATCAGGGACGTTGCGAAATACTTATTAAGAGCCAGCCATCGGGTTCCCTACCCCGGGGCGGTCTGGAGCCCTCAGACCATCCATCCTCGTCACCCCGTAGGTGTTTGTCAGCGAGAAGTAGGGATACGCCAGGACGCCGGTCTCGTCCAGGTCCAAACCCTCTTGTTCGACCTCAGGCGATACCCGCATGCCCATGACCATGTCAAGGATTTTGAAGAACACCAAGGATCCGCCAAAGGCCCAAACGAGCAGCGTAACACAGCCGATCACTTGCGCACCAAACTGGCTCCAATCTCCATACAGGAGCCCCTTCACACTTCCCGACACACCATTCCAGGACCCCCCGTAGAAGGCCGTCCCATCGGCGAAGATTCCCACGCACAGCACACCGAAGAGACCACAGACACCATGAACCGAAATCGCCCCAACTGGGTCATCGATGCGCAGCTTATCGAAAAACGCGACTGCAGCGCACACTAATACGCCGGCGATAGCACCAATGATGAAGCCTGCGTTCGCGCCAACAAACCCAGAGGGTGCGGTGATGGCCACGAGCCCTGCCAATAAGCCGTTCGCAATCATGGTTGGATCGGGCTTACCTGTCTTCAGGACCATATAGCACGTTGCCGACAAGGCGCCCCCAGCTCCCGCAAGCATAGTTGCGACCGCGATGATCCCAACACGGTTCAGCCCGCCACCCGACACACCTAACGTGCTACCAGGATTAAATCCGAACCAACCGAAGGCGAGGATGAACGCTCCCAACAAGGCCATTGGAATATGGTGTGCTGGCAGTCGGATTGATCGTGCCGTCTCGGTTATACTTCCCGAGCCGTGGACCTAACACGATAGCTCCTGCCAACGCACACAGCCCGCCCACGGCATGCACCACTCCTGACCCTGCAAAGTCGACATAGCCATGACCTATGCCAAAATTTACCCCTAGTTGAGATAACCATCCTCCACCCCAGGCCCAATTCCCAAACATAGGATAGAGGATCATCGACATAAAGAACCCAAACACGATGAAGGCACTCAACTTCCAACGTTCAGCCATGGCTCCGGTCGGAATGGTCGCGGCGGTATCCATGAAGACCATTTGGAACAAAAAGATGGTGAACACGCCCACATCGTAGACATTTCCGCCCAGGAACCAACCGTTCGTGGCGAAGAGCCCAAATGGCTTACCGAAGAGCTCAATCACCACTTCTTTGGCGGCGTCCAGACCTGCCGTTCCACCAAGGCTCGCTACCGGCATGGCGCCGTACATCAAGGCAAACCCGACGATCCAGAAACCTGTCAAGCCAATCACATACACGAGAAAGTTCATGAGCATCGTATGCGAGGCATTTTTGGCCCGGCACAACCCGGTTTCCACTAGGGCGAAACCAGCCTGCATAAACATGACCAGAAAGCCAGCAACAAGCGTCCACATGAGGTTGACGGCAATGCGGTTCTGACCAACGAAGTCAGCCAACTTCACGGCCAGTGGTTCCTTTTCCGCCAAAGCTGTAAACTCATCAAACGCCGCCTTCTTCTTTGTGTATTCAGGATCTTTTGTATCCGGTTCGGAAATGATGAACGCATCACCGCCAGCATTTTGCGCATCGGTTGCAACGCCTGTTTTGTCACCTCCAGGATCACCGGCCCATGTAGTCGACATGTAACCCGTGGTATGGCCGACGATGAGCCATGTGAGGATGAGGACTCCACATGTTAAAGACTTTGAGCGCAATACCTGGAGCGATGTCATGGAACGTCTCCTTGTTCTCCATGGAATAGCCAGTGGGTAACCCTCCCGCTCAGCTCACATCAGGACACACTCACTACCTCCGGGAACTTGCTGGTACGACGAGGCTAAGGTAATTGCCCATGCCACTGCACGCTGCAGCCCAAAGCCAATACTAGGTGGGCGGCACTGCCCAGCTTGGAGCCATGTGAAAGCAGGGTGCCCACGAGGTGAGCCAATCGTTAGCAATATCCGCTCTGAATGGCCAGACCGAATTCCTCCGTAGATGCATGACGCACAAACCGAGTTGGTGGCTGGCTGCACCGACAGCTAGCCACCATGACTCCAAACGATGCGATCAGCTTCAATACGTCAGCGTGATCCCGATGTTGCCGATGGGCACGAAGCCATCGTTAATGGCCCCGGTGTTGACGGCCCTCAAGTTCGAGTTCAGCACGAGGAATTGCACACCGGCTCGCAGCGCCCAGTTTCCGTAATCGGCGGGAATGAACTTGAACGGGATCGTCAAGAGAGGACCACCCGAGACGTAGCCCCAGGTCTGGTCGTGGCCGTTGACCGTGTAGTAGTCCTGCAGGCTAAACCCCGCCGTGATGGGCGCGCTCACGTTGAGCGGGTACGGGGTGTCGGCAAAGAAGGTATAGCCCGGGGCCACACCGATACCCATGTAGATGCCCTTCTTGCCGGTGTCGCTGGCCAGGGCCTCGCCCTGGGTCTCGAACGCGAAGAGCAGGCTCGGATTGAAGGCGAAGTCGCCGAGCCACTTCGCGTCGTTGAGCCCGAAGCTCAACCCGACGTCGGCGTAGGTCGCGAAGCTATCGTTGGGACTCGTGTAATAGGTGTAGGTAACGCCCGTGGTGAAGACGTCCCACCAGGTCGCCGTCAGCTTGGCGTAGAGGTCGGATTCGAGCCAGAACTTCGGATCCGAGGGCTCGACGAGCCTCCCATCACCGTAGTGGAAGTTGTTCCAGATGCCTGGAGACAGGACGAGGGAGCTGAGCGGCCCAACATTGTCAAGCAGCTTGAAACCGATCTCAGCATAGGGTTGCAAATTGCTCCCGCCGTTCTGCTCGTTGGCAATGCCTCGGAAATAGTAGGCGGAGGCCCAGTCCATGCCCAAACCGAGAGAAACACGGCCGGTGTTTGGGGGCTTCTCCTCGCTGGCGGATGCCCCCGAAGCCTGCGCATGCATCTCGGTTTGCTGCGCCGATGTCAGTGACGGTCCCGCGGCTCCCCCGATGAGGACGAGCCCAACCACTACCGCTATCCATGTTCGCCAACCTGTCATCGCAACGTTCTCCTTGTCAGAAAGTCGTAAAATACAGCATTCCCGTCTTCACGGGTCCGGATGAGCACACCCTCCTTGGGCGGCGATACAGAGTACACGCTCTACCGATTCTACCCTGCAGAGAGAGTTCTGTCTCCGCCGCAGCAATGTTTCCGTGGTCCCTAGTTTTCACGCCTCTACGTGCGCCCTCGCTGGCACGATACGCAGCCTTTCACCATCAGCCACGGCCCGAGCCTGTTTTGGCGGGCACAACAACGTTGGGAAACGCTATCAGGCCTACGTTGGTTAGGACGAATGGCAAGCAAGGCGCATGCCTGGGTTTGGAATGCTTCAGGGCATGGCTCTATCGCGTTCCCTACAGTTTTTATCTGCCCAAAAAGCTTGCAGGGTGTTGCAGACTGCCTAATCCACTGGCAGGTCGCGGCACCGTCTCTTTACCAGCATGCGCAGGATGACGTGTTTCCAGCTTTTTGCTTGAAATAGGCTCAGCGCCCTTCCTATAATGCCCGTTGACGACAGCGATCGGAGGGCGAGCGTGTGAGCCGTTGGCGCATCCTAAGCATTTTCCCCCTTTTGGTCTGGCTGGGCGGAGAGCCCGTGTTAGTGGCCTCCCAACAGGCGCAGCCAGCTACCGAAGAACTGCTCGCCCAAGCCTTGCAACTCGTCCAGCGTGGGCAACTCCCAGACGCGCTTAAGGCATTACGCCAGCTCAACAGCCCTCGACCCCACGATGAACTGCCTGCCATGTGGCAGCCGCGCCTCACCTTCCTCTTGGCCCTCGCCTACTTACAATCGGGAGATTATGGCAAAGCTACCATACATTTCGAGCGGGTCCGAGACGGTTATCAGGAGCTGCAAGACTATACCCTGTGGTATTTGGGAGAGGGGCTCCGCCAACTCGACCGTTTGCCCTCCGCCCGCGTGGCGTATCAATGGCTCGTCGATGTATTCCCCGACAGTGTGCATCGCCCTGAGGCCCTATTCCGGGCGGCTGAAGCCAATGCACGCCTGGGAGACCTCACGCGTGCGGCCGACCTCTACACCCTCTACCTGCAGGAGCAGCCGGAAGGGGCACACCGTGGCAAGGTGTTGATAGGCCTTGGGACGGTGCAGCGGGATCTGGGGAATCCAGCGGCGGCGCTGCGCCAGTGGCGATATGTGTGGGTGGAACATCCCGAAGACCCTGCTGCAGATGGAGTCCCAGACCTCGAAAAAACGCTTCCATCCTCCTTCGTGATTCCGGCTGTCGCCCCCGAGGACCTGTACCGCCGGGCGCAGCGTCTATATCGCCTGAATCGCCATCGCGAGGCCTTGCAGGCATTCACCTTGGCGCGAGCGGCGGCGCCGAATCAACCGCTGTCGACAGAGACCCTGTATCAGATCGGCACGTCGCAGTATCATGCTCGCGACAACGCTGCAGCGGTGGCGACGTTTCAAATGCTTTACACTACTGCTCCCCGTGGGGCGTTGGCTCCGGCCGCGCTGCTCATGCAAGGGAGATTGTACTTACGGATGGAAGCCGACGAGGATTTTTTGCGCACCGCCAGCGCACTGATGGACGGGTTTCCAAACAGTAAACAAGCCGATGAAATCGGCTACCTCACCGGACACTTCTATCGGAATCGTGGACGAACGGCGGAGGCGATGCGGGCGTATCAACAGACGGTCGATCGGGGAAAGGCCTCAGAGTATGCCGACGACGCCTGGTGGTATCTTGGCTGGCTTCAGTATGGCCAGAAAGAATATGACCGAGCTGCCCACACCTGGGGCAAATTGCTCAATGCCTTCCCTTCCTCAGAGCTAGCACCGGACACGCTATATTGGCAGGGACGGGCGCTTGAACGCGCCGGGCGACAAGGCGAAGCCCGTGGACGCTATGATCGGTTACGGACCTCCTACCGGCAGACATTTTATGGCTACCTGGCGACGGCTCGTATAGATGGCCGCTCCGCGTGGGCCTGGGAGGCAAAACAACTTGATGGTGTTGCTCCGGCGGTGAGCTTCGCTCTGCCGATTCCGGATGCCTTACCAAGCGACGAGTCGAACCCGCATGTCAGGCACGGCCGGGAGTTGTGGGCCATGCGTTTATTCGCTAGCGCTGGTGAAGAGCTGGAGACGGCTTCGACGCAAGTCGCAAGTAGCCTCATCTGGCAGGCACGCGCGGCGCAGGCATTCCATTGGGCGGGTGAGCATCATCGCGCCATGCGAATTTTGCGCCGCCAAGGGAGAGCCAATCTCTCCCAGGCTCTGGGCCTGCCCCCGGCAGAACTGCAGGAAATGCTCTATCCACTGGGTGCCATGCAACGACTCTCGAGCTCAGACTTTGATGGTCTCGATCCCCTCCTCGTTGGTGCCCTGATCATGGCTGAGAGCGACTGGAATCCACGTGCCTTCTCGCGTGTCGGGGCGCGTGGCCTGATGCAACTGATGCCCGACACAGGGCGACGCGTGGCCGAAAGCCTTGGGGTCGCAGTGTCATCCGATGATCAACTTTTCGACCCCAGCCTCAACTTAAAACTCGGTGTGACGTACTTGGGCGAGCTGAGCCGGCGCTTTCAAGGCAGGCTCCCGCTGGTGTTGGCGAGTTATAACGCGGGCGAGGATCAGGTGAGTAAGTGGTGGTCGAAGCGCGCTGGGGACGATATCGAAGAATTCATCGCTAATATCCCCTTTCGCGAAACGCGGCGTTACGTCCAACGGGTCTACGGATATTACGCGGAGTATCAGCGTATTTACCGAGACCCGCCAGGTTGATTGGCAGGGGGCACAGATGCCTCTGGTCATCGGTCTTATGTCCGGCACCTCGGCAGATGGTGTCGATGCGGCCCTCGTGCACATTGAAGATGGCCCCCGCGCAAGACGTCTTCGCGTGCATGCCTTCTGCACCTTGCCATTTCCAGCGGGGATGCGCGAGGCTATCCTGGCGGCATCAGACCCACGAACCGGTACAGTCGACCTGCTCTGCCGCCTCAATGTCGCGCTGGGAGAAGTCTTCGCCGAAGCGGCCCTCGCAGTGTCCCACCGGGCGGGTATCCCCATCGGCGAGGTCGACCTCATCGGCTCTCACGGCCAAACGGTTCAACACCTGCCCGAGCCTGTCCTGCTGGGTGGTCATCGGATAGGTGCCACGTTACAACTCGGTGAACCCAGTGTGATCGCCGAGCGCACTGGCGTCATGACAGTGGCAGACTTTCGCCCACGCGACATGGCCGCCGGTGGTGAGGGGGCTCCTTTGGCCCCATATGTGCACTATCTGTTGTTCGGCGATGCGCAGCGCCCGCGCATCGTCCATAATATCGGCGGTATCAGCAACGTTACCGTTCTACCGGTCGGTGGAGGGCTCGTGGAAGTGCAGGCCTTTGATACTGGCCCCGGAAATATGCTGATGGATGGGGCTATCGGGCTCTTGAGCGGAGGCCACGAGCTGTTCGACAAAGATGGCGTGCGAGCGGGACGCGGCCGCATACATCAACCATTTGTCGACGAGCTCTGCGCCCATCCCTATTTCGACCGCCACCCCCCGAAGTCCACAGGTCGCGAGATGTTCGGTGCCGTGTTTCTGGATCAGGTCATGGGGCGGGGGATAGAGCTGGGCGTGACAGGTGATGACCTGATCGCCACCCTGACCGCATTCACAGTTGCGACCATCGCTGCAGCGTATCGATCGTTCATCCTGCCGTATCAATCAGCTGTGGAAAGTATTCTGTGTGGGGGCGGAAGTCGAAACCCTATCCTGACGACCTGGTTGCGCCGGGAGCTATCTGAGGTAACATGGCATTTGTGCGACGACTTTGGTATTTCGGCAGATGCGCTGGAGGCAGTGATCTTCGCCGTCCTTGCGCATGAGACGGTATGTGGGCGGACGGCCAATGTCCCGTCGGCAACCGGAGCGGCGCGCAAGGTGATTTTAGGCAAGGTAGTGCCGGGCAGCAGTGGCTGGGACTGGTTTCACAAGCATCGTTGCGAGCCCGATCAAGGCCAATGCTAAAGTCTTGTGAGGCAACAGAATTTATACTTCCGGCCACTACCACAGGGACACGGGTCGTTGCGGCCAACCTTCGCAAGTTCACGTCGAGGTGGTAAGGGTCTTTGCACGTTCGAACTCATGCCATCGCGCTCGAGGTACTCCGCCTCTTCGTCCAAGGCATTCTGCTCGTTTGCGGTCGTCCAGAAGGTATCTCTGAGCCGCTCAAACAGCAGGCTGACCCCCAGGAAAATAATGGCCAGCGAGAACAAGGCGAGGTTTAGGAGCGTTCCTTGAAACGGGGTGAGGGGGACGATCCACGATAACAGCACACCCAGACCTGCGAGCCCGACAGAGATGAGAAAGCTGATAAGCCCCAACCCTATAAGGAGGGCTAGGGCGAGCAGCACAGTAGACATGCTGATGTCCTATCTCTAGCTAACGCTATTTAAGGTGCTGTCGCAGCTTAATCGGTCGATTATACCACACCAAGAAATGTCGCTTGCGGGGCTTTTCAGTCGAGCTTACGGCGATCATCGAAGAGAGGCGCCCCCTCGGGAAGAGTTTGGGGGTCGACAAATTCGACCACGGGAGTCAACCGGATGGCGTCACGAATTTCCGCCCCCAGACGCCGTCCCAGGACTTCTTGGTCTATTGACTGCAGCAGAGCGATCTTGACCGTCAATTCGTCTTGATGCGCCGGTCGGTCGACGATTAGTTGAAATTTCCCCAACTGGGGATAGTGGTCGAGGACATTTTGGATGTGGCGCGGCACGACAAACATCCCCTTGATACGCGGAATGTCACTGACGCGTCCGATGATGCGTTTCATGCGTGGTGCCGTGCGTCCGCAAGAACAAGGGTCCAGATTTAATCCTTCAGTCAGGTCGCCGGTACGATATCGGATGATCGGCATGGCCTGGCGCCATACGTCCGAAACGACCAATTCCCCGCTGCCGCCCTCGCGGACATGCGTCCCGGTGACTGGATCAATGACCTCTATTACATGGTCGTCGCTTAGATGCATGCCCCCACCAAATTCGCATTCGCTCGCGATTATGCCAACCTCGGCGGTGCCATATTGCTCACGAATCTGGATGTCCCCAAAAGGCGCGCCCAAGGCGCGGCGAGCCGCCTCGGAGCGGATCTCTCCGCCAATGATACCCAGGCGGACGGCGAGATCCTTGCGTGGATCGTAGCCCTTCTGCTTCGCCACTTCACCCAGTTGCGCCAGGAAAGTGGTGAAGGCGTGGATGATTGTCACCTTCGTCAGCTTCATCGCCTCAACGTGGAAATCCGACATCCCAACGCTGCCGGGTAAGACAGCGGCCCCGAGTAGACGATAACCATCATCCATAAAGGTTCCCGCCGGAACCCAGGCATAGTTCGGGGTCACATCAACGACATCTGAACGCCGCGCACCGCACAGATACACTCCCTTCGCAAACGCTTCGCAATAGCGACGATACCCCTCCGCGGTGAAGGACCACACAATCGGGCCCGGTGACACATACAGGCGCACGATCTCATCCGGATGCACCGCCAGGAAGCTTCCATGGGGGGGATCTTGAGCTTGATCCGCGATGATGTCCTCTTTCTTCAGGAAAGGAATCGAGACGAAGTAATCGCTCAGCGATCGAAACTCATGGGGATTGGCACCGGCATCGTCGAAATGGTGTCGGTAATATGGTGAGTGGTCATAGGCGTAGCACAATTGTCGTAACAGTAGTTCGCCACTGATGAGCTTCCTGTTCTACGCGGGGGAGAGTCTCTGTGTGTCGGTTCCAGAAACGTCCGTCGGGTGTTCCCATGCTTGTTCCCCCACCCTGAATTCGTGCATTGCCTTCCGAGCGCTCGTGCCTAGATCGCCCGCCTGAGCACAAGTGGCCTCATTGCGACTCAAGCTTTTACCCCGATATATGTGCTGTGAATGCCGCTATGGAGACGCGTTTCAGCTTGCAGTTTCAAATAACGGATGCTATGTTCCCCCTGTGTATCATGGTTCTCCTATTGGTCCAAAGTGTAGGAGTCGCGGCTATTCTACAACGAGTCCCAACGATCATCAAGATGTCGTGGCTGAATTTTAGCACAGACATAGAGTTGACGGTCTAGAGTTCGCTTGTACTGACAGCACATTGTAGGCCATCTCTGATGATTCCAGCATTGACCGCAGGCCGTGCAGATGTGCTTGCGACGAATGGCTACCCGCTTGTTTCCACGTTGTTGCATGTCCAGGGTGAAATCGGGTGACCCGACAACGACCCCGTGTTTCACACAGGACACATTGGTGTGTGGGCCGCATTTCTTATGCGCGCTGGACGACGCAGGTGGGAGGTCGTCGGCGACGACAGCTTTGAGGACAACGATGCTGTCCAAGCGATGGGAAAGTGCTCCTCCGAACCCTCGAGGTGAAGAAAAGCTAGCGGCAGCGCTGCAGATTCGACCGTTGGCGGCCCGACTGCTGGTAAATCGCGGCATCACGAGTATCGACGCCGCGCGCGAATTCCTCACCCCGTCTTTACAGCGCCTCCATGATCCATTTCTTATGCACGGCATGGCAGAGGCGGTGCATCGTCTGACCCGCAGTCTGCGCGACCAGGAGTCTATCGTCATTTATGGTGATTACGATGTGGATGGGATCACTGCGACCGCGGTGTTGAGTTGGTTTTTCCGTGACATCGGCGTACCGGTCCCCTACTATCTGCCGCATCGTATGCGGGAAGGCTATGGGCTCAATGCCGAGGCGGTCCGAAAGCTTGCCGCTCAGGGCGCACGCGTCCTCATCACTGTTGATTGTGGTATCACCGGTCACCACGAGGTCCAACTCGCCAGAGGGCTGGGGATGGATGTGATTGTCACGGATCACCATCAGGTGCCGCCGACGCTCCCTGATGCGGTGGCCGTGCTGAATCCTCATCAATCGGAGTGTGGCTATCCGTCCAAGGAACTAGCCGGTGTGGGGGTCGCCTTCAAACTGGTGATGGCGCTGCGAGGACGACTGCATCGGGAAGGGCGGTGGGCTGGCAAGACCCCGAATTTGCGCCGCCACCTTGACCTGGTGGCGCTGGGGACGATCGCCGATATTGCCCCCCTACATGGGGAAAATCGCATTCTAGTCAAGCATGGCTTACAGGAGCTGACCCGCAGCCAAAAACTTGGTGTGCAAACGTTGAAACACGTGACCCATCTGACCGAGCAAAATATCGGCCCGCGGCAGGTGGGCTTTACGCTGGCGCCCCGTCTGAATGCCGCCGGCCGGCTGGCGGCCGCGCAGGCGGGGGTAGAGCTCTTGCTATCCGAGGATGTGGAACAGGCTCAGAAGTTGGCCCTATATTTGGACTCGGTCAATCGCGAGCGTCAATTGGTCCAGGCCCAAATCTATGCCGAAGCGAAAGCCGCTATCGAGGCCGACGGCGGAGCCGATGGCCGCTGGGCCATCGTACTCGCCTCGGAGCACTGGCATCCTGGAGTGGTGGGAATCGTCGCTTCAAAATTGGTGGAGGACTACGGTCGGCCGACGGTGCTCATTGGTCTCGAGGGCGATACCGGCAAGGGATCTGGTCGGAGCATTGCCGCCTTCCATCTGTACGATGCACTGGTGGCCTGTCGAGACCACCTCGTGGGGTTCGGGGGCCATGAGCACGCCGCAGGGATCCGCATTCATCGCGAGCAAGTGCCCCGCTTCGAGGAGACTTTGAATCGCGTGGCTCGTGAGCAATTGACCGCGGTGGACTGCACGCCGCTATTACCCATCGATGCGGAGATTCGCCTGCAAGGAGATCGACGAGACACTCCTGCAGTTCATCGAGCAGCTCGAACCTTTCGGTGAAGGGTAACCCGCAGCCGATGTTGCTGGCGCGCGGAGTAGAAGCTCGCCGGCACACCGACCCTCGTAGGTCGCGAGCAGCAACATCTCCGTTGACGTTTCGGCAAGATGACATGCTGATACGCGGCATAGGGTTTGCCATGAGTGAACGGCTCGCACAGATGAAAACCGGTGTACTTGACATTGTGTTTACCCCTCAACGTCACGTGTGGAAGGAACGCGAGGAACTCCAGCTAGTTCTGCGGGACTTCGTGCCCCATACTGGTTGACTTCATGACGTGGTTGGTCTACTATGAGGCGAGGGCGAGGATAGAACCCTGTGAGCCACCGATGGGCATCAACTGGAGCGCTGCTGCTGACGGAGGGAAGGTGGGTGGGGCCCTGAATAGCCAACCCGGGGATCAATCGATGTACTGCCCCTTTTTTGGCCTCCAAGAAAAACCCTTTAGTTTGACTCCCGACCCACGATTCTTGTTCCTCAGCCCGTCCCATCAAGAGGCGCTCGGTCATTTGTTGTATGGGATTGAAGAGCGGAAGGGTTTTATTTGCGTGACCGGGGAAGTGGGCACGGGAAAGACCCTCCTCTGCCGCGCCTTGCTTGACCGCCTGGGCCGCCATGTCCGCACCGCGCTGATCTTCAATTCGTTCCTTTCGGAGATCGAGTTGCTACGCTCGATCAATGAGGACTTTGGCATCTCTCGGGGTGGCGGCGACACGGAAGGAGCTGATCGATCATCTGAACTGAGTATTTGATTGGGAGTTCAGCGCCGGCCGCAACGCTGTCCTGATTGTCGATGAAGCACAAAATCTGGCATCCCCGGTGTTGGAACAGATTCGGATGCTATCGAATCTCGAAACCGAGCGGGGAAAGCTTCTACAAATCGTCCTCATCGGACAACCCGAATTACGCCAGCAGCTCAGTCGCCCAGAGTTGCGGCAGCTCAACCAGCGCATCGCCCTGAGATATCATCTTCAGCCCTTCGACTCGCCAGGAAACTGAGGATTATATCAATCATCGGCTGGTGGTGGCAGGCTCGCATGGCGGTGTCAAATTTTCGCGACGGGCCTTATCCGCCATTTATCGGCTTTCCGATGGCATTCCCCGTCAGATCAACCTCCTCTGCGATCGTGCCATGTTGGCAGCCTATGTTCATGAGAGCAACCTCATCGAACATACGCTATGTGCGCCAGGCCTCGATCGAGTTGCAGGGCAGGAGAGCGTCTCCTCTCGATCCGAGTGCACAGGATATTTCTCGCCACCGACTTCCTGATCATGCAAGGACTCCTCCTGGGCTCTGGCACTAGCGGTCGGAGGGGGAACCTGGCTGGGACTAAACTGGTCTAGAATCCTCACATTCCTGGTTGTTCTCCCAGGAGAAATGACCGAAACTTCTGCGAAAAGCTTGATGACCCCGTCAGATGGCGAGGCAGAGCCTCCAAATGGCCTTGCCATCGCTAAGTTCCCCGGGATCAGCGATGATCACTCACTCCTCAAGACCGCGAGACTTTCCCATCGCTCACGAGCGATGGCATGAGCGGGGAACCCTTCGACTGTCAGGGGAAGCTATGGAAGCTCGGCCCCGGAGCATCACCGGGATCAGCGGCTTGCCTCCTGTCCGGTCTACTGGGAGAAGTGCTCCTGCGCGCCCTGTTGGTGGAGTTTCACCGCGACCTCCAGCAGCGGCGGGATCGAGTGCCAAAACCACGCTGATGACCGTGGCGTCTGGCTTCGGTCTGGAGATGCTGCCGATCCGCATCGACCTGCACCGCCTCAAACAGTTTCGCGTGGCCTGCTTGGTAGAGACCGCTTCATCCCAAGGGTCCGACCCGATTCTGCTAATCGCGCGGGGCGTATCCGCGGACGGTGTCGAGTTGACCGATGCGAGCGGTGTGATCCGACGGCTGGGGGATGCGGAATTCGTCAAGAGTTGGTCTGGGCAGGTGTTTCTGTTCCACCGACGCGGGCTCGAATTACGACAGATCCTCTCACGTGGTAAGCAGAATCCAGAAGTGCGGATATTACAGCGGAGGCTCGCTGAACTCGGATACTTGGAGACGGAACCCTACGGGGCTTCTTCGATGATGGGACGGCTGAAGCAGTGCGTCGCCTGCAAAAAGAGCATGCGATACAGGTCGACGGGGCTGCAGGTCCCGCCACCAAGATCGTGCTTATACCATCTGGTTGGACGCTCGCTCGCTGAGGTTCGGCAGGAATGAGCATTATCCACGAAGCCCTGAAAAAGGCTGAGCGCGAGCGTGAGCCGCGTCCAACGAGGTTGCCCTTCTACGGCGGAGCGCGTACAGTCCGTCGGAGATGGCGCCGCGACGCTGCCACCGGCATGCTGATTGGCCTAACCACAGTCGGGGCCGTCACGTCTTTGGCTATGGTTACACGCCCCAGGGGGGAACCTTTCGGTCAGCACCGTAGGCCCGATGACACAGGACTCGCCAGTAATGGCGCTCGAAGGTGACGATCAAACCGCGCTGCCGACGCTCATCCCCAATCCCCCGCCAACCCAGCAGCCACTCGCTGGGGTGCCGCCACTGCATGCGGCCGACGTCCCACATCCCTCCGTTCCCCGCACACTGACGTTGGAGACACAGGCCGCAGCCCTGGCAACGTTTGAACGGGCACGAGCGGCTGAACTTAAGGGGCAATGGGAAGAAGCCATGGGTCTTTACCGTCAGGCTCTCACACTCGACCCAACCCTGGTAGAGGCACGGAATAATCTGGGGACTCTTTACGTCCGCCAACAACAGCTGACAGCCGCCATCGACGAATTCCGCGCGGCGATTCGCGTTGAGCCAAACTACGCCATGGTACGCAATAATCTTGGTAGCGCCTACATCTTGAGCGGACAGGAAACTCTGGCCATTCAGGAGTTCCTGGCGGCGTTGCACATCGACGGCACCTACGTATCGCCGCTGTATAATCTAGCCTCGCTGTATGCTCGGCGTGGGGATGTCGGTCAAACGGTCGCATTTCTGACAAGAGCGCTGGCGATCGAGCCGGCAGTGTTGTCCTGGTTGCAAGATGACCATGATTTTGACGGCATTAAAGCCGCTCCAGATGTTCAGCGCCTGTACACGCAGGGGCAAGTCAAACGCTGATCCCGGTGGCAAGGCAGAGATGCCGACATGTCGCCGGGTTGAGCCAATAGTCCCCCAGTCATGAGTCTCGGCTCGACGCTTGACATGACGTAGACTACGGGTGTGGAGCAGGTTGATGGTCTCAGTAAAGCGTTATCTCTGGCTCATTCATTTAGCACTCATCGCGGCCGGTGTCTATATTGGCTCGGACCTCTTTTGGGCGATCGTCGGCTCACATATCGAACCTGGGTAGCCGCGTTCCGATCGCCTCTCCCTCGGCTGCGACGGCAACGACGGAACAACGGGCCTTACAACAATATGCCGTGATTCAGGAACGTAATCTCTTCGGCGCCAAGGGGCGAGCCCGACGGCCCGAGACCTCCACCGCCCCCGCCCCCGCCACCGCCTCCAAAACCGGCGGCCAATCTGAAACTAGTCGGGACGGTGGTTGGTCCCCCTGAGCGTACCTACGCCGTGATCGAAGACTTGAGCTCGAAACGCCAGGAGCTGTATCGACTCGGTGATGTTGTGCGCGAGGCCAAGGTCGTTGAGGTGACACGAAATCGGGTCGTGCTCGATAACCGTGGTCGCCGCGAAGAGTTGTTCAGCTTTGAGAAAAGCGATAGCGCTGGCGCGGCCGCCGAGTGGCCCGCCGCACGCCAATCGGCGGCACCTCGCCGCCCACCGTTTGCCCTGGAGTCGCCACCCAAGGAGCCACCGCCGAATCCACCGCAAGAGAAGAAGATGAACTGATGCCGCCGAATCGGAGCTGGAGCGGGTCAGTGAGAACGTGTGGCGGATCAACCGGGATGACCTGGTTGAACAGCTTGGACAATTTCGGGCAAATGATGCGAGAGGCACGTTTAACGCCCCATTTTACCGGGGGACAGGCGGATGGCTTCATGATCTACTAACTTGCCGAGCAATAGCTTCCTGGGACGTATGGGGCTACGCAATGGCGACATCATGAAGGGGGTGAACGGCCAGAAGTTCGGCAGCCTGGAAGAATTCTTCCAGGCCTACCAGCAGTTGCAAACCGAGCCCATGCTACAGCTCGAGGTCGAGCGCAGTAACCGTACCGAAACGCTCACCTACGAGATTCGCTGATCGCATGCGAAACGTACTTACGAGGCAAGAGTCTATGCGCAGTGGGAAAAGACTGCTTGGGTGGTTGACCTTGCTCCTCGTCGCATGGGCCGGGACGCTCGAAGGCGTGCGGCTCGACAGCGAACCCCGCACTTCGCGTGAACGCCGCGGGGAGGGGGCGCAAGGCAGCGTCTGGTGATAATCTCGTGTCCTTGGATTTCGACAATGTTGATCTTAAAGTATTCATCAAATATGTCAGCGAGATCACCGGACGCAACTACGTGGTCGACGATAAGGTACGTGGACGCATTACCTTGATCTCGCCAACCAAAATTCGCGTCGATGAGCTCGAACGGGTCTTAGAGTCATTGCTCGAATTGAACGGCTTCACCGCTGTGCCTTCTGGGAGCGTGACGAAAATCGTCCCCCTGCGCGAAGTCAAGCAGCGAGGCGTGGAAACCGATGTCGGACGGGATCCCCGAGAAATCGCAGCCGATCGATCGGATGGTCACACACCTCGTGCCGTTGCGCTTTGCCGATATCAACGAAGTCCGGAACATGCTGACCCCACTGGTCTCCAAGGACGGAAATATTACTGCCTATGGGCCGTCGAACACGATCATCCTAACCGATCTGGCTTCCAACGTGAATCGGCTGGTCAAGATTATCCAGGAAGTCGATATCAAGGTCACCGATGAGCAGATTGCGGTCGTCACCTTGAAGTTCGCTTCAGCAATCGATCTCGCACCACAGATAACAGCGGCTGTGGAGGCCAAGCTTGGTGAGACAGGGGGAGCGGCAGCTGGGCGACCGCGTGCCGCACGTGGCGTGGCTAGACCCGGGGTCCCGGGAGCGGCAGCAGTGTCTGGACCCGAGAAGGTGTTCCGTGTGATCGCCGACCCGCGTAGCAACGCACTCGTCATCGTGGCGGGGCGCGAGGAGATGGCGCTGGCCCTCGACTTGATCGCGAAATTGGATGTGCGTTTGCCGCCCGGGCGCGCCCAGATTCACGTCTACTTCCTGGAAAATGCGCTTGCCGAGGACCTCGCCAAGGTCCTCACAGCCCAGGCTCAGGAATTGGTGCGGGCCGTCGGCCAGCAACCGACGCCCGGCGCACGTCCACCAGGCGTCGCTGCTCCCGCCCCACCCCCGCCTCCCCCCCAAACGGGGCCGACCTCAGGGGTGGTCCCGACGGCTACTGGAGAGCGAAAAATCACCATTACCCCCGACAAGGCCACGAATTCGCTGGTCGTCACCGCCATTCCGGAAGATTACCAAGCTTTGGTAGAGGTGATCAAAAAACTGGACATTCCGCGACGTCAGGTTTATGTGGAGGCGGCGGTCGTCGAGATCAGTCTGGAGAAGACGAAAGAACTCGGTGTGGAATTTCGTTCGACCTCGGATTTTACGACCGACAGCCCGGTGGTATTCGGCGGGGAGAGCTTTGGGTTGATCAACGATTTGGCGCGAAATCCGTTCGCGCTCAGCGGACTGGCGATTGGCCTCGTCAATGGGACGATCACCTTCGGTGGGCAGCAATTCCTGAATATCGGGGCGATGGTCCAGGCCATTCAACGCCAGAACGATGTCAATGTGCTGTCGACGCCACACTTGCTGACGACCGACAATCAGGAAGCGGAGATCGTGGTGGCCAGCAATATCCCCTTTGTCACTTCCACGAGCCAGACCACGGTGAGCACGCTGACCTCGATCGAGCGCAAAGACGTCGGCATCACCCTGCGGTTCACCCCACAGGTCAGCGAGGGGGATAAGGTCACCCTGAAAATCTTCGAGGAGATTTCGGCCATCCAGCCAACTGTGCACTGGCCTCGACCCTCAGCAAGTCGGCCCCACAACATCAAAGCGTACGGCGAAGACCACCGTTGTCGTCGATAGCAGGCAGACCATCATTATTGGCGGGCTCTTCCGGGATGATGCGGATTCGAACGAGCAGAAAATCCCTTGCCTCGGGGACATTCCCCTCCTTGGGAAGCTGTTTGGGCGAACGATAGACCATAGTCAGAAGACAAATCTCGTGATCTTCCTGACGCCGCACATCGTGCGCACGGCCGACGATCTGAGGCGCATCAAAGAGCAGATCGGTGACGATTTCCAGAAGTTCGAAAACGAGCGAAGTATCACGGCCCCGAAGGTCAACCCGAAGCAGCCAGTGCTGTTGGAACCTGCGCCGCCGTCGTCTGGAGCTGAAGGTACACCGCCCGCCCGGAGTCCATAGAAGGAGACCAGGATGAAAACGCGCAAGCTGGAGGAAATTCTGGTGGAGCGTGGCCTGGTGCGTGAGCCCGACATCGCACGGCTTCTCGACAGCGAGCGTGCCCGGGGGCAATCCCTGGGAACACTGCTGGTCCAGCAGGGACTCATCACTGAAGAGGATTTGTTGGAGGCTCTCAGCGAACAGTTTGGCCTGCCATACTGGCGCAAGCTTGAAGAGGTCGGCATTGAGCGTCTTCCGGTGTCGAAGGTTCCGATCGCGTTCTATCGCCAACAGAAAGTCTTTCCGATTGTCTGCACCGACAGCGGCGTGAAAGTGGCGGTGAGCGACCCGCTCAATTTGCAGCCCCTCGATGATCTGGCGGTGTTCCTGGGAACTCCAGTCGAGCCGGTCCTCAGCAGCGAACGGGAATTGATGGCGGCGATCAATCGGTTCTTCGATCGCGAAACCGGTTCAACCGAACAGGTGATGCAGGACCTGGAGGGTGAAGACCTTGGCGCCATCGCCGACGAGATCGAGGAGACGGACGATCTGCTGGATCTTGCCTCAGAGGCCCCGGTCATTCGTCTGGTGAATTCGATCCTTACGCAGGCAGTCCGCGCCCGGGCCAGCGACATTCACATCGAACCATTTGAACGTGAGCTCAAGGTTCGCTATCGGATCGATGGTATACTCTATAATACCCTGACCCCGCCGCGGCGCTTGCAAGCGGCCATCAGTTCGCGCATCAAGGTCATGGCCAACCTCAACATCGCGGAGCGCCGACTACCGCAAGATGGTCGCATCCGCATCCGCGTTGGCGAAAAGGATGTCGATATCCGTGTCTCGGTCGTGCCCACGGCCTATGGCGAGCGCATCGTACTCCGGCTTCTGGATAAGACCAGCGTACTGCTGGGGCTGGAGGAGATTGGCATGGCAGAGGCCACCTATGGCAGGTACAGCCGCTTGATCAAACGTTCGAATGGCATTATCCTGGTGACGGGCCCCACCGGCAGTGGCAAAACCACGACTCTGTATGGGACCCTTAACAAAATCAATGCTCCTGAGTTGAACATTATCACTATCGAAGACCCGATCGAATACCAACTCGGCGGCATCGGGCAGATTCAGGTCAACCCGAGAATCGATCTCACCTTTGCGAACGGATTGCGGTCGATTCTGCGCCAGGATCCGGATATTATCATGGTTGGCGAGATTCGCGATCGGGAAACAGCCGAGATCGCGATCCAGGCCTCGCTGACGGGACATCTCGTGTTCAGCACGCTGCACACGAACGATGCGGCTGGCGCCGTGACGCGCTTGATCGACATGGGAGTCGAAGCCTTCTTGGTGTCGTCCTCCGTGCTTGCGATCATCGCGCAGCGCCTGGTGCGGGTGATTTGTCGGGAATGTCGGGAGGCCTATCGTCCAGACCTCGCGTTGGTAAAGGAGATCGGCCTCGACAGGGCAAGTGACACTGGGTTCGATGGCTTCTTCTACCGCGGCAAAGGTTGCGCCGCCTGTTTTCAGACGGGCTTTCGCGGTCGATCGGGAATCTATGAGCTGCTGATCATCGACGACAGCATCCGCGGCCTCATCATGAGCGCTGCTGATTCCAATGTGCTTCGGCGGAAGGCCATGGAGCAGGGGATGAAGACCCTGTTTCGCGATGGCATCACGAAAATCGTTAAAGGTACCACCACGGTGGATGAAGTCCTGCGCGTGACCCAGGAATAGCAAAGGTGGTAGGCCGTGCCCGTCTACGAATATCGCGCTCTAAACACCTCTGGTCGTGCGGTGAAGGGTATCGTCGATGCCGACAGCTCACGCGCGGCTCGTCTCAAGTTGCGGCGCAATGGCATCTTTCCTACCGAGCTGCATGAAGAGGCCGCTACCCAGATCGACAAGCGAGAGTTCGACATTCTGCGCTTCTTGCGACGTGTGAAGCTGCAAGAGGTCGCTATTATGGTGCGGCAACTCTCGACGCTACTCAGTGCCGGGTTGCCACTTGTGGAATCGCTCTCCGCTATCATCGAACAAGTAGCGAATCCCGCTCTGAAGAAAATCGTCACCCAAGTGCGCGAGCGGGTCAACGAAGGGAGTACTCTCGCCGACGCCTTCGCACAACATCCGCGCATTTTTTCTGCTCTGTTTGTGAACATGACCCGTGCAGGCGAACGCAGTGGCGCCCTAGAGATTGTCCTTGAGCGTCTGGCCGATTTTACTGAAAACCAGGTGGCCTTTCGTCATAAGATCTCGGCTGCGATGGTGTATCCGATTCTGATGACCTTCGTTGGGATCGGAGTCTTGGGATTCTTGCTGGGCTATGTGATTCCCACGGTGACGCAGATCTTCGAGGACCTCAAGCAGACACTCCCGTTGCCCACCTTAATTCTGATGATGGCCAGCGACGCACTGCGGCGCTTCTGGTGGGTTGGTGTGGTGGTGTTGGCCCTCATGCTCTTGGGGATCGATCGCTATAGTCGGACTGAGGCCGGTCGCCTGGTCCTAGACCGCGTGAAAATCAAAGCGCCGATCTTCGGACCATTGGCGCTCAAGGTTGCGATTGCCCGGTTCACGCGTACCCTGGCGATCCTGCTCAGGAGTGGTGTGCCGGTGTTAACCTCTATGGATATCGTCAAGAATGTGGTGAGTAACCGGGTGTTGGAACAGGTGATCGAAGAAGCCCGCGATAACATCCGTGAGGGACAGGATATCGCTTCCCCGCTGCGGCGGAGCCAACTGTTTCCCCCACTGGCGACTCACATGATCGCGGTCGGCGAGAAAAGCGGCAAGCTCGAAGATATGCTCATGCGCGTTGCGGACACATTCGAAACAGATGTCGAAACCACGGTTCAGGGGTTGACGGCGCTCATCGAGCCGCTGATGATTTTGCTGATGGGCTCGGTGGTCGGCTTCATCGCCTTGTCGATCCTCTTGCCAATTTTTCAAATTAATCAGATTGTGAAGTAAGGATGTGGGTATGATGAAGTCTGTGGTCGGCGTCGATCTTGGTTCCACCGCCTTGAAGGTGGTGGAATTGCGCGGCACATGGAAAGGGTTCGAGGTGGTCAAAACCGCTGAACGGCGGCTCCCAACGGACACTGGCGTAGCTTGCCCACCCGACGAGACGGCGCAGGCCATTAGCGAACTCTTAAGCGCCCATGCCATGAAACCAACCCATGTGGTGAGCGCCATCCCAGCCCAAGCAACCTTTGTACGCAACCTCCCCCTGCCCTTCCGTGATCCGCGCAAAATCCGCGAAGTCCTGAAGTTTGAAATCGAGCCACACATCCCTTACCCTGTAGAGGATGTGATCGTCGACTTTGCGAAGATCCGTAACCTCGACACCGGCGGTTGTGAGGTGTTAGCGGCAGCCGTGTCAAAGAAGGTGCTGGCCGATCATTTGCACATATTTGATCTCGCCGGACTGATGCCTGAGGTGGTCGATTGGGAGGTCTTCGGAGAGCTGAACAGCTATCTCGCCTGGCGACCATTAGCAGTGTTGGGGTCAGTGGCGCTCATCAATCTCGGTGCCAGCAAGACGACAGTCAAAATCATTCAAGATGGTAGTATTCGATTTACACGCAGCATTATACGCGGCGGGAATGCACTTACCGAGAGCATTCGGCAACGCCTGACTTTAACCACCGCGCAGGCCGAGGCGATGAAATTGAGTGATCGTGACCGGGACCGGGCCAGTATCGCCGACACGATCGAAACCTTTTTGGGAATGCTGGCCAAGGAAATCGACCACACGTTGATGGCGTACAACATGCGTGCGGGTGAAGAACCCGTGCAGGAGATTGTCCTACTTGGCGGCGGCGCCGGACTGCCGGAGGCTGTGCCGTTTTTCGAGGCGCATTATGGGTTGCCGACCACGCGGTTTGATATGGATCAGCGCCTTTTTCCGCCCTCGCCAATGTCCCTCCAACCCCAGGCCAGCTTGATCATGCCCGTGGCCTTAGGCCTCGCCAGCCGGCAGCTGACCCGGAAGGCACTGGGGCTAGATTTCCGCCAGGAGGAGTTTGCTCTGCACAAGAGCTATGACGAGGTGCGGGGTCAACTCCTGTCACTCGGCGGTATGGTGGCCTTGCTCGTGGGACTCTCACTGTTCGACTTGTACTATCACCTGCGCACCAAGGAAGCTCGGTTTGCTGCGCTCCAACAGCAGGTGGATGCCATTTTTTACGAGACGTTTCCCAGAGGTGCGACGAGTCAGCAATGCGGTGGGCCAAGGGCAGGAGAAGCTTCGTGAAATCGAGGCCAACCTGAAGGGCGTTGGTACCCTCAGTGGGCCACAGGGCTCGGCATTGGAGATGCTGCGTGAGCTGGCTAGACTGACACCACAAGGGCTGCCGGTGAAACTCACCGATCTCACGATCAGCACGGAGGGCATCAGCATCAGCGGTGAGACCCAGTCCTTCGATGGCGTGGATAACCTCAAGAAAGCCTATGCCGCCTCGCCATATTTCGATGAGATTAAAATGTTCCCAGCCAGGGCAGGTGCCAGCGGCAAAGGCGTGGAGTTCAAGCTCAGCATCACCTTAAAGAAATCCTAACATGGGGGAGAGCGCATGAAGTTGGGCCGGCGAGAGCAGCTGATGATCATCGCTGGAGGGGTGGTGGTGGCCTTGCTACTCTTCTATCGCCTCGGCCTGTCACCAGCGATAGAGCGCCTACGAGCGCTGGACCGACTGGTGGCCCTTAAGGAGCGCGAGCTCCAGCAGATGAAGACACTCCACGAAACATATATCACCCAAAAACGCCTTATGGAAGACGTGAGTCGAAGCTTAGCCCAACGTGGCCCAGACTTCGCCATTTTTTCGTTTCTCGAGGACCTTGCCAAGAAAACGGGTATCAAAGACAACATTAAGTCGATGACACCGGCCCTCACCACCCCAGGAGAGTTGTTTCGCGAGTCATCTGTCGAAATGCGCCTCGAGGGCATCACGCTGCAACAATTGACGCGTTATCTCTACGACATCGAGCAGGCCCCCCAACTCTTGCGTGTGCGCCGTATGCAGATTAAGCCACGCCCCGCCAATCCAGACCTGTTGGACGTGACCTTTCAAGTCTCCACCTTTTACCTCCAGGAAAGGACCAGCTAGGGGTAACACCTGCACGGCCTTGACGGATCATCTATTGGAGGCAAGTATCGCACCGACGGCAAATGGCCGTATGGTGGGCCGATCTCTCGCAGGCACAACGAGTTTTCGCCGACTTGCAAAAAGCGCCGGAAAGGAGCACAGTCACCTCTGTGAGGGAGCACTGGTGGTTGCCGACACGTATCGATGGCGAGGAATGGCTTGATGAGGGGCGTGGTACGTCTGAGGCCATCGACCGGAGCCTCGCAGATCTCGGCCGCATCAATCGCTGGCTAGGAGGTATGGGAGGATTGACATCCCATCTCTACCCACGTATACGCGGGTGTCAAACCGACCGAGTCCGTGTGCTCGATCTCGGCGCTGGAGGCTGTACCACTCCCGAAAGCCATAGCAGGCTGGGCACGTCACGCTGCGATCACACTGCAAATCTATGCGCTAGACCTGCGCCAGGCACATCTGCGGTGGGCTCAAAGGCGATTGCAGAGCTGGCCTGAGATTGCTTTGATTCAGGGGGATGTGCGGGCACTGCCGTTGGCGGAAGGCAGCGTCGATTTCGTGATCTCTTCGCTCTTTTTACATCACTTTACGGCCCCAGAACTGATCCAGGTTCTGCCGCAGTGGGCCCGCCTGGCACGTCAGAGCCTCATCATGACCGATGTGGTACGCCATCCTGTTCCCTATTGGTTCATGAAGGCGACGAGTCCTATATTCGCTCGCAGCACCATTACGCGGCATGACGCCGCGGTGTCGGTTCGACGGGCCTATCGCGCCCAAGAGCTGCAGAGCATTGCGGCAGAGGCGGGGCTGGCGCAGGCTCGTGTCCACACCTGTTTTCCTTATCGCATGATCCTCGTTATCGACCATACAGTGATTGGCTGACTATGACTGCATGGGATATCGCCGTCATCGGCGGGGGCGTGGCCGGAAGTACTGCTGCCACCCTATTGGCGCGACAAGAGCTGCGGGTGATCCTCATCGAGAAGGGCACGTTTCCGCGTCAGAAGGTCTGCGGCGAATTTCTCTCGTTCGAAGGGGTAGCCGTCCTGAATCGCCTGGGAGTGTGGCCACAGCTTGAGGCCTACCATGCATACCGCATTGATGGCTTTACCTTGACCGCTGGCCGGCGACTAACCCAGCATAGGTTACCCTCTCCCGGCTGGGGAGTGAGTCGTTGGGTCCTTGACCACATACTCTGGGAACACGCAAAACGCTCCGGAGTGTCGACCCACGAGCGCTGTACGGTGGCGCAGATCACGGGTGATTTTCAGCGCGGGTTTGCCCTGACCTTGCAGCACGCCGGTCAACCGTCGACTCATCTGCAGGCGCGCGCTGTCCTTTGCGCTGCTGGCCGACAATGGAGGCCTCGCGGTCAGCAACGGGGGTCAGACGATCACGAGAGGTCACGCTTTGTTGGTCTGAAGGCGCACATTCAGGGTGTACCTCTCGACCGGCATGTCGAACTGCATACCATTCGACACGGATATTGCGGCATGGTCGAGGTCGCCGACGGTGTCACCAACCTCTGTTGTTGGGTAGAGGCAGAGAGGCTACGCCGCGCTGGCGGGAATCCCCACCGTTTCCTGGCCTTAGCGCGGCGAGAAAATGCCCACCTGTGTTTACGTTTGCAGGGCGTCGAACAGGCTGGCCTCTCGTGGACAACCACCAGTTTCACCTATGGGCGGACCGTTGCCCCAGTCGTATCAGACATCTGGAACATTGGTGACTGTGCCGCGATGGTCGCGCCGCTCACCGGTGATGGCATGGGAATGGGGTTGCGGGCGGCCGAACTTGCGGCAACAATGATGCTCGAGGTTTTTCGCCAAAAGTTGCCATGGAATCTGGCAACGGCTGAGTACATGCGTCGCTGGCAAGGGGAATTTCATCCTCGCCTGCAGTGGGGACGAGGTCTGGAGGCCCTGCTACTCCACCCACGACTGGCCGCGCTCGCTTGTGGAGTGCTACATCGGGTTCCCCGACTCATGCCACAGGTTTATCGTCGGACACGACAACTAGTGCCCGCATCCGGTTCAGCCGTGGAAGTCATCATAACAACAGCCGCAATCGCGTTGATATTTGAAAGCGCGATAAAAGGTCTATAAGAAACCGAACCCCGCTGAGTAGATAGGATAACGCGATGGCGACGAAGACTTCGAGGGCGATGCACACTGAGAATGGTATTGAGATCCGTGGGGATATCAAACGCATCTTCCAAGTGGCGGCCCAGGTCGATAAATGGCCTGAAATTCTGCCGCATTACCGCTGGGTCCGCGTCTTGCACCGCAAGAGGCGGCGTACGACCGTCGAGATGGCGGCGAGGCGGGGACGCATCCCCGTGAGTTGGACAGCAGTGCAGGAAGTCTTTCCATACGAGCGCATCACCTACAAGCATATCAAAGGCTTTACGACGGGTATGGATGTCATTTGGTCGTTCAAGTCGAGTCAGGAACGGGTGGAGGTGGTCATCACCCACGATTTTTCCCTGTCTTGGCCGCTCCTGGGTGACTTCGTCAGCAGGTACATTGTGGGAGCCCTATTTGTCAAGCCGATTGCGTCAAGAACACTGCAGCATCTGAAGCAGACCGTGGAATCTGGGCAGATCGTTGGCCGTAGGGTTGAGGGGACACGATGACTAAGGGACGAGAGCGACGAGTGGTGATCACCGGAATCGGTGCGGTCACGCCGATCGGCCATGGTCGTGAGGGCCTCTGGCAGGGGGTTTTGCGGGGTAAATCTGCCGTTCGGCGGGTGTCGGCGTTCGATGTCGATGCCTACCGCTGCCAGGTAGCCGCCGAGGTCCGAGATTTTGACCCAACACCTTACCTCGACAAGAAACAGTTAAAGCGGCTCGACCGTTATTCACAGTTTGCCGTGTGCGCGGCCAAGATGGCGGTTGTCGATGCCGGCATCGCTCTCGAGGCGGAACCCCACGAGGAAGTGGGGGTCTGTATCGGTTCAGCTCTCGGGGGCATGATCACCGCCGAGGAGCAGCATGGACAGTTTGCCAGGCGTGGCCTGAGTGGCGTGAGTCCGATGTTGGCGGTAACGGTTTTCGGCGCCGCAGCCTCATGCAATATCGCCATCGAGTTCGGCATCACCGGCCCAAACTCCGCCAACTGTAATAGTTGCGCCGCCGGGGCGATCGCCATCGGTGAGGCCATGCGCTATATCCAGCGCGGAGAGGCCGAGGTCATGTTGGCAGGTGGGGTGGAAGCGCCGATTGCCCCCCTATCCTTCGGGGCCTTCAGCGTCATTCGTGCCATGTCAAAACGCAATCATGACCCTGAGCGAGCTTCTCGCCCATTCGATAAGGGCCGAGATGGCTTCGTTATGGGGGAGGGGGCCGCCATTCTGGTCCTGGAAGAAATCGCACACGCCATCAGGCGTGGGGCCCGCATTTATGGAGAACTGCTGGGGTATAGCCTGACCAATGATGCCTACCATATGTCGGCTCCCCGCCCGACTGGTTCTCAGGCCGCCCGGGCCATCGACCTGGCGCTCAAAGACGCCGGGTTGGCGCCAATGGATATCGACTACATCAATGCGCATGGCAGCTCGACGCCGCTCAACGACAAGACCGAAACCCAGGCGATCAAACGGATCTTTGGAGTCCATGCGTCACATATCCCTATCAGTGGCACCAAGGCCTTGTATGGCCATCCTTTGGGAGCCTCAGGAGCCATCGAAGCTGCGATTGGGGCGTTAAGCTTGTGTCACGATTATCTGCCGCCAACGATGAACTATGAGATACCCGATCCCGACTGCGATCTCGATTACCTGCCAAATGTCGGTCGGGTGGCGCATGCACGCTATCTCTTATCGAATTCGTTTGGCTTCGGCGGGATTAATGCTTGTCTTGTGTTGGGGCGTTATGGCGAGTGATGGCTAGCGGTAGAACTCAGCGCGATCGATGCCAGTGAGGCGTATTTCGTGCAAGTCCTCACCCCGTTGGATGGTCAGGATCAGCTCATCACCCGCACGTCGCTTCCACAGAGCTTCATACAGCTCCCGACGGCCTGCAATCTCGACATGATCGACCTCAAGGATCATGTCCTTCACTTCCACGCCGGCACGGCTCGCGGGTCCGTTCGGGATCATGCCGATCACTGCCACTCCACTCTCAATGGCCTCAGAATAAATCCCTATCCATGGCCGCGGCCGACGACCGACCACTTGGCCGAACGTGAACACGCTGTCCCGGATACCATGAAACAGATCAATGGGAATGGCCAGGCTCATTTCCTTGGGTGAATTGAGGTTCAGCGATAGAACCCCGATCATCTTGCCGAAGGCGTCAAGCAGGGGTCCACCACCGAAGCCGGGGTTCATGGCCGTCGTCAGAATGGCGCGGTCGAGCATGTACTCCCAATAGGCATCGAACGGTCGGAGCGCCGATATGAAGCCGGGGGATGCCATACGCTGTGTCTGATCTGTGGCCGCCACAATGATGACATTATCTTGTTCCTGGAGGGCGGCTGAGCGTCCAAGGGAAACAGTCGGGAGATCACGCGCCGGCGTTTGCAAAATGGCCATACCACTTTCAAAGTCTTGGAACAACAGGGTTGCAGGGTACTGCTGTTGGTCGGGTAGGGTGATCTCGATGGTTCGCGCGCCCATCACTACGTAACCCACCGTGAGAATATGGCCCTCGGCATCGATGACCGCCCCCGATCCCGTGCGCTCAGTTCCCAGGATACGTGCTGAGGGATGGCGTTGCGGGGTCACCGAGCGAATGCTGACGACCGCTGGTACCACATGTTCCAGAAACTTCAAATGGTCGTTCACGCGGCTCCCTCCACATCAGGAGGTCATAAGAGAATCGGGGAATCAACACTCTGGGACTTCTGATCCAGTCAATCTGGGAAGGAGGTTGGCAACGGAATCCAGAATCAGGTCGGGTTGGCTGGCCAGCAACGACTCACGCCGATCACCACCGGTAAGAACGGCGATCGTCCTGAGGCCAAGCGCTTTGCCCGCGGTAATATCGATCGGGCCATCTCCCACCATCACCGCCTGCTGGGCTGGGACATTGAGATGGTCAAGGGCACGCTGGAGATGCTCAGGATGCGGCTTGACAAAACGTACGACCTCACGCGGGAGAAAAACATCACATAGGTTGTCGATGGTGGCGCAGATCGTGCGCACGGCGGACGCGCTATTGCGTGTCACCACACCGAGCTTGAAACCTTGTTGGCGCAGGACTTGAAGAACCTCTATAGCTCCCGGCAACATGCCTCCGCGGCGGGCACAATCGATCTCGAGTGCCAGAATGGACGCCTGCGCCTCCCGATGAAAGTCTTCTGCACGAAGGTCACCGGTCGGGCCCAATTGGGCTCGCACGGCCTCGATCATCTCCAGGATGTACAGGTGCTTCACCGGTACTGGATCAATGCCATACCGTACAGCGATCGTCTCGACCTGCCGACGCATCAGGCCAAAATCGATGTTCGCAATCGCCAACGTCCCATCGAAATCGAAGACAAATGCCTGTATGCCTTCAAACATGTGCGGAATGTATTCTCCCATTAAGTCGCCCAGCGTCGATGACCTTCATGTGTCCGATGGGATCGATTGTACGGTATAAAGTCGCAATGTTCAAGCCTTTCGCTGCCCCAGCGCTTGACAGCTGCACGGAATCAGCGTATGAAAAGAATGTGATGTGGTGACTCTCCCCACTGCTAGACGATCTCGCCCTGAGGAGGATTTATGCTTCCGCGCCCGACGTTTGCCGATGTCCTGCGCGCCAAGCGCATCGTTAGCCGTTACCTGCCCCGCACGCCGCTCCTGCCATCCCTGTCCTTGAGCAAACTCTTGGGATTTCAGCTCTATCTCAAGTTCGAAAACTATCAGCCTATCGGTGCCTTCAAGGTGCGTGGCGGGCTGAATCTCGTCTCCTCATTAACATCAGGGGAGCGCGCCCGTGGGGTCATCACGGCCTCGACCGGCAATCACGGGCAATCGATTGCCTATGCAGCGCAGACCTTCGGAATACGGGCGGTCATCGTCATGCCTGAGGTGTCCAATCCGGATAAGGTCGAATCTATGCTCAACCTGGGCGCGGAAATCGTCTTCTGTGGCGAAGATTTCGAGGCCGCGCGCATGAAAGCTGAACAGATGGCCCAGGAGCACGGCATGTATTACGTACATCCGGCCAATGAGCCGCTGTTGATCGCTGGCGTGGGTACCTACGGCCTGGAAATCATGGAAGACCTGCCGGAAGTCCAAACTATTCTCGTTCCTATTGGTGCAGGAAGTGGTATTTGTGGCACGTCGATCGTTGCGAAGTCGATTAATCCTCAGATTCGCATCATCGGAGTCCAGGCTGAGAGGGCTCCTAGTGTCTATCGCTCTTGGCAAGAGCGACGGATCGTCGACACACCATCCTGCGATACTTTTGCCGAGGGGTTGGCTACACGGACCGCTTTTGAGTTACCTTTGAGCATCATGCGCGATTTGGTGGACGATATCGTCCTGGTAAGTGAGGACGAATTGAAGCAAACTATCGTCCTTTTGCTGGAGAAAGCGCACACCATTGCCGAGGGCGCCGGCGCAGCGTCCACGGCTGCTGCCATTCAGCTGAAAGACCGCCTGCAGGGCCAGACAGTGGTCTGCGTTTTGAGCGGCGGGAACCTACCACTGACAACCTTGCAGGGTATCATCGCTGAAATGCGGCCCTCGATGCGCGTGGCTTCCGTCGGCACGGCATGTGCTACCACAGACACGTAGGTCCAGACCTCGGCCCTCTGTTACCCTGTGGCAGACAGATGGAGGCGACATCCCCTGGCCAGGGGCGATGTTACATACTATGGCGGGTCATAGATTAACGTTGACGCTGGCAGCTGAGCTGCGCTAGGCTGTCGTCGTTTTCCTAAGGCGAGGAATTTCGGGTAAGGCTCCGTACGATGCAGGAAGTTCATCTCAATCTCCTTCGGCAATTGCCCTCGGTGGATGGGCTGGCACAGGCATTTCAGTCTGGCAACGGCGGTGGCCACCCTCGGCCTAAGCGTCTCATAGAGGCGGCACGTGGGGTGCTTGAGCAGAAACGACGTCAGGTGTTGTCCGCTGCGACCGCCGAAGAGCTGAGCGCGATCGTTTTACACCTGGAGGCGCTGCAGGCCGAAGTGGCCACTTGGCTCAGTCAGGCCGATCAATCTCACTTCCGACGCGTCATCAATGCTACCGGTGTGATCCTCCATACCAATCTCGGGCGGGCCCTGCTGAGCCAGGCAGCCGTTGAAAACGTGGCGCTTTTGGCCTCACACTACTCCAATCTCGAATACGATCTCGATCGTGGGCAGCGCGGAGATCGCTATGTGGCGGTAGTCGGTCTCTTGCAGCGGCTCACAGGAGCCGAAGAGGCCTTGGTCGTCAATAACAACGCCGCTGCCGTGCTGCTTGCTCTGCAAGCGCTAGCTGCTGGGCGGGAGGTAGTGGTTTCGCGGGGCGAGTTGATCGAGATCGGGGGCTCGTTTCGCATCCCAGACATTATGCGGTCCAGTGGCGCGCTGCTCAACGAAGTGGGCGCCACCAATAAAACGCATCTGGCGGATTACCGGGCTGCCATCAACGAACGCACCGCCCTGCTCCTCAAGGTTCACACCAGCAATTACCGGATCGTGGGGTTTACCGAGGCGGTGCCACGGGAAGCGTTGGTGCAGTTAGGAAGCGCCTCCCAACTTCCGGTCATGGAGGATCTCGGCAGCGGCAACCTGGTTGACCTATCAGCGTTTGGCTTGGAGCAGGAGCCGACGGTCTCGGAGGCCATAGGCGCTGGAGTTGACGTGGTGACCTTCAGTGGCGATAAGCTGCTGGGGGGGCCTCAGGCAGGTATCCTGGTGGGCAAGAAGCGCTACCTTGACATGCTGAAACGACACCCGTTGAACCGTGCTTTGCGTATCGACAAGATGACGCTCGCTGCCCTGGAGGCAACCTTACGCCACTATCTTGACCCCGCGGAGGCGATCCGAGCGATTCCGACGTTGCAGATGATCACTGCTCCCATACAGGGCGTGAACCGGCGGGCGCGACGTTTACTCCGCCAGCTGGCGGGGATTGTGAGCCGTGATTGGGTTGTCGAAGTGCGGGAAGACGTGTCGGAGGTCGGTGCTGGAGCCTTACCCCTGACGAAAATCCCTACACGGGTGATTAGCGTCCGTTCCAACCAGGTGTCCGCTACTGCGATCGAGCACAGCTTCCGTCGGCAAGATCCCCCCGTACTGGGACGGATTCAGCAGGACACGTTCTTGTTAGATATGCGGATGGTTCAAGACCACGAGCTACCCGAGGTCGTACAGGCGTTTCGGCGTGTCTGCAGTTAAGCAGGGCTCAGCCTGCCAAGTCTGACGCAGTGAATGCGGACATACCAGAGGGCTTCCCGGCCGGGGGCTGGTCGTCCAGTGTAGGGACCGGCATAGTGAGGAATGACGATGAAGCAAGTGGTCATGGGAACGGCTGGACATATCGACCATGGCAAGACACAGCTTATCAAAACATTGACAGGCATCGATACCGACCGATTGAAGGAGGAGAAAGAGCGGGGCATCACCATCGATTTAGGTTTCGCGCACTTGACGTATGAGGACGGGACGGAAGTGGGGGTCATCGATGTACCGGGGCACGAACGCTTTGTCCGCAACATGCTGGCGGGTGTCGGCGGCATCGATTTGGTGATGTTGGTCATCGCCGCCGATGAGGGAGTGATGCCCCAAACCAGGGAACATCTGGCCATTTGCCAGCTGCTCCGAATTAAGGAAGGTCTGGTGGCGCTCACCAAGTCCGATCTGGTGGATGAGGAATGGCTCGAGCTAGTGAGCGAAGACACGCGAGAGTTTCTGAAAGGGACGTTCCTAGAGGGTAAGCCCATTGTTCCGGTGTCGGCGAAGACCGGTCAAGGGCTCGAGGATCTGAAGCGTGTCTTGCAGGGACTCGTGGCTTGCGTGCCACCAAAACAATCACAGGGGAAATTTCGTCTTCCCGTTGATCGCGTTTTTACGATTCGCGGCTTTGGTACGGTGGTCACGGGGACACTCTTTTCAGGCACGATTCGAGTCGAAGAGCGCATCGAGATCTACCCCAGGGGGATTGAAGCTAAAATCCGTGGCTTGCAGGTGCATAACGCGAGCGTAGCGGAGGCGGTTGCGGGCCAGCGCACGGCGATTAATCTCCAAGGTATCGACAAGGTAGAGCTCGAGCGGGGCGATGTTCTCGGTCACCCAGGGGAATTTGCCCCTACATTCATGCTAGATGCGGTATTGCAACATCTTCCCGATGCGCCACGGCCACTCCGTCACCGCGCTCGCGTCCGACTCCATGTCGGAACCAGCGAAATCATGGGGCGGGTGATCCTCCTGGACCGCGATGAGCTGATGCCGGGAGAAGAAACCTCTGTGCAGTTCCGCCTTGAGGCACCGGCCATTGTCCTGCCTCGTGATCGATTCGTGATTCGGAGCTATTCACCAGTGCAAACGATTGGCGGTGGCATGGTGCTCGACGCGCACCCCGCGAAGCATCGTCGCGGGGACGCCGGCCTGACTAGCCACTTTCGGCTGCTCGCCGAGGGTACCCCGGAGGAGGTCGTGGCGCACCACCTGCAGCAGGCCACTCACCAAGGGCTGCGTTTGTCCGAGTTTCTGCCGCGGACGGAGCTGTCGGAAGCGCACTTGCGTCAGGTTGCGACCACCTTGCAAGGAGCTGGCCGGGCGCGCACCGTCAGTGCCGATATGGGATGGTATCTCCACGCTGAAGCGTTGGACGCCCTGACAAGAGAATTGCGTCGTCATCTCGAAACCTACCACCGGCAGAATCCGCTGAAACCGAATATCTCGATTGAAGAGTTGCGCGCTAAAGTTCGTGGTCTCAGCGAACGTGTCTGCCTGGTAGCCCTTGAGGAGCTCCGCCAGCAAGGGGTGATGGTTGTCGAGCGTGATCGTGTGCGTCTGGCCAGCCATCAAGTCGCCCTTGACGACACTCGTGAGCGGATATTGAATGAACTCGAAGCTGAGTTCCTGGCGGCGGGCTATCAGCCACCGAGAGTGGAGGATCTCTTCGCCAAATTGAACATTGGCAAAGGGCACGACAAAGCGCTTCTCCAGGTGCTCCTCGACCAGGGGCGTGCGGTCCGTCTTAAGGATAACGTTATATTTCATCGTTCGAACCTTGTGAAGGCCGAGTCCTTGCTGGTACAGCATTTACGCAACCATCGCGAGATCACCCCTATCGAGTTCAAAGATCTCCTTGGAATCTCGCGGAAATATGCGATTCCCATGCTGGAATACTTCGATAGCCAAAAGATTACCATTCGCGTTGGGGACAAGCGAATCCTTCGAGGCATGAGCTGACGCCGCTGGCTGGTGTTCCGCCGATCACGTTTCTCCCCTCATGCATTGGTATCGCCCTTACCTCTGCGAAAATGGTGGGCGTCGGTTCCGGCGCTTTTGTCCTCCCGGTCTCTGAAAGACACTTCCCCATTCAAGCAACCTTGATCAACAGTAGATAGTACCCGCCAACGTTTGTATCCCTTGACATCTAACACATCAGAGAGTGTGATCAACGAATTTTTTTAATCAATTATTGTCCTTTTCGGTCAAAAGATTTAAATTATTGCTGGAAGAAAATCCTTGACAAGCGCATACGGGGGCTGTAATGTACTCCCACTAAGTGGGACAGAATGGTAGGAATTACCATGAAGTGGAGTCTTGTGGATGTTCCTGGGGACCTTTCAACTGAGGCTAGATGATAAGGGTCGCCTCAGCATCCCCACTCGCTACCGCGACATCCTCAAGGAAAAATATCCACCTAGGCTGCAGCAAGTCGACCTCGAAATCATCCTTTGTTACATTGGCCCGCATATCAGCGCCTACCCTCGGGTCGAGTGGGACCGCTTAGCTGAAGCTTTGTCTGAAGCCACGGTCCTACCAGGTTTACATCAGGATGCACGGCATCTCGAGCACATGTTGTTCGGCAACGCAGCGGAGTGCCCCATCGATTCCCAGGGGCGTGTGGTGATTCCCCCACATCTGCGTACCAAAGGGAAGCTGAACAGCGAGATCACTATTGTCGGGCACAATCGATACTTCGAGATCTGGAATCGCGCGACATGTGAGCAGTATGACGCCGGCCTCCAAGGGTATGAACTCTTAGAGATTGCGCAGAAGATTGCTGAGCTTCGTGATGCGCGTATTGTAGCACGACCATCTCTGTTTGACGATGGACTTCGACCAGGATTATAAGCACACGCCCGTGCTAGTGGGGGAAGTTGTACTGTCGTTGCGCCCACAGGACAGGGGGGTGTTTGTCGACGCCACACTGGGCGAGGGGGGCCATGCAGAAGCACTCCTCCGCGCCACTGCGCCGAATGGGAGGCTGATTGGCATTGACCGCGATGGAGAAGTGTTGGAAATCGCGCGCCAACGGCTAGGAGCATTCGGGTCACGCGTGGCGATTGTGCACGGCCACACCGCTGAGTTACGGAACATCCTGGATACATTGCGGATTGAGCAGGTCGATGGCGTATTATTGGACCTTGGGGTGTCGTCGTATCAGCTAGAGATTGCCGCGCGCGGCTTTAGTTTCATGCGCGAGGGTCCACTGGACATGCGGATGGACCGCACGGCGGAGCGAACCGCCGCCACATTGGTCAATACGCTAGAGGAGTGGGAATTGGTCAACGTCATCATGCGCTACGGGGAAGAACGTTGGGCTCGGAGGATCGCCCGGGCTATTTCCCGAGCACGTCGCCGCGCCCCGTTGCAGACCACTCAGGATCTAGCGGTCATCATTACCCAAGCGATTCCGCCCAGCGTACGACCGCCGCATATTCATCCCGCCACCAGAACCTTCCAGGCCCTTCGTATTGCCGTCAATCAAGAGCTCTCGAGGCTAGAGGAGAGTCTCCACGTGGCCATTGCCTGTCTTCGTCAAGGGGGACGGCTATGCGTCATTGCTTATCACTCTCTCGAGGATCGCATTGTCAAGAGGACCTTTCAGGCTTATGCCCATTCGCCGCAAAGTGACGCACCACGAGTGCGGTTGCTGACGAGGAAGCCTATCACCTGTACGCTAGCGGAACGCCAGATGAACCCCCGAGCCCGTAGTGCAAAACTGCGCGTACTCGAGCGGGTGTGACCCGCATCGCGGCAGAGCAGCAATGATCAAGAGCCCGTCGATGGATAACGAGACACCGCTGGACGGTCGTTGCTAATTTTTAGGTGAAGGAGATTCGATGCTCCGTGCCATAACCGTGCGGCAGTCCCCACCCCCCAGGACCTCTCCTCGCCGATTCAGCGCTACAATTCGGGTCAACCAAGAGAGCCAACGATCGTCCCCGATTCACCGGTTTCGGTTCGGCCCCCTGATTGTGAGCTTATTTTTGTGTTTGGCCGGCGTGGCGGTGTATGTGTGGCCACGGGTTCAGGTCGTGCGCCTGGCCTATCGTACGCAAACCTCCGAACAGCACCTGCGCGAATTACTGCAGGCGCGTGATCAACTGCGGTTCGAATTAGCATCACTCAAAGATCCAGAGCGTATCTATCGCGTCGCCACCGAACAGTTGGGGATGGGTATGCCACGGCGCGATCAGGTGGTGATCGTGACGCATGAGCCTCAGAATCGATAAGAGGAAGACTGGTGGAGCGCCGATCCCTGCGACGACTCTCTATAGTTGGGGGCATCTTTGCATTGGTGCTTGGCGTGCTTCTGATACGATTGTTCGACATCCAGATTCTCCAACATCACCTCTTATCTGGTCTGGCCGAACGGCAACATCAGAAAAGCACTGACCTGCGTGGCAAACGTGGCACCATATATGACCGACGGCTGCGCGAGCTGGCTCTCAGCATTGATCGAGAGTCAATCTATTTCAATCCCAGTGAATTTTCGGCTAGTCCCCAAGTGACCAGGCAACTGGCTCGCCTCATAGGGCTCAAAGACGCGACAATTCTGGAAAAGGGTCAAAACGATCGTCAATTTGCCTGGCTCAAACGCAAGCTCTCTCCGGACGAATCCGCCGCCATCCGAGCGCTAGGGCTCAAGGGTATCGGCTTCGTGACTGAAAGCCAACGTTTCTACCCCAAGCGCGCCCTGGGCGGGCAAGTGATCGGGTTCGTGGGAACCGATGAGACAGGTCTTGAGGGTATCGAGCATGGCTACGACAGCTTACTCGCCGGTGAAACGGTGCGCGTCAATTTGGACCGTGATGCGCGCGGGCGTCCGATCGCCCTACGTTCCGATGCGTTACGGCAGCTCCCCCAGGGACACGACTTGGTGCTGACGCTCGATGAACGGATTCAGTTTGTCGCCGAGCGCGAACTCCGGGAGCAAATCAACCGTCTGGGGGCCCGCGGCGGAACAGTCGTGGTGATGCACCCATTCACCGGGGAAATTCTGGCATTGGCCAATGAAGCAGCTTTCGACCCCAATATTTTTCGTGAAGCAACGGCAAAGACCTGGCGCGAACGCAACATCACGGATACATTTGAACCGGGTTCCACCATCAAGGCGCTGTTGGCCGCAGGCGCGGTTGAAGAGCGGTTAGTCCGCCCAGATGACATGTTCTTCGGCGAGCAGGGCAGCATCCAGGTGGGGGCGCTGACCATTCGAGACCATGAAAAATTCAGCTGGCTGACATTTCGCGAAGTGATCGAGAAGTCGAGCAACGTCGGAGCCATCAAAATTGGGCAGCGCTTGGGAAATGAGCGCCTGCACACCTACTTAACCCGGTTCGGCCTCGGTACCCGAACCGGTATCGACTTCCCTGGTGAGGCTTCAGGTTTGTTGCGCCCACCGCGACAGTGGTCCGAGGTTTCTCTGGCCTCGCTGTCGATAGGGCAGGAATTGGCGGTCACGCCATTGCAACTTGCGACCGCTTTCTCTGCTCTGGCCAATGGTGGGATGCTCATGCGCCCATACCTGATCAAGGCAATCATCAAAAATAGTGTGGTCATCCAGGAAACTCCACCGGCACAAGGGCAGCGCGTCATTTCAGAGCCGACAGCGCGTCAGGTAACGAACATCCTGCAGGGGGTGGTCACACGAGGGAGCGGTAGAGCAGCAGCGGTGGAAGGGTACATGGTGGCTGGCAAGACGGGGACGGCACAGAAGTTTGATGCAGCGCTCGGCAAGTATTCTCCGCAGAAATCCGTAGCCTCCTTTGTCGGCTATCTCCCAGTCGAACAGCCGCGCGCCACCATAGTGGTCAGTATCGATGAACCACAGGCGGGGGGAGCCTGGGGCGGTGTCGCCGCGGCGCCGGTGTTTAGCGCCATTGCCCAACAGACGATGCGTTATCTGCGTGTACCGCCTGAAGGCAGCCGGAGCCCATCCCTGGAAGGGCTCCATGTCAAGCGTGAGCAGCCATCGGCAAGCAGTATGACGGTTACCCTGAGTGTCGGAAATTTTGTAGAGAATCTACGCGAGATGTTGCATGAGATGATAGACCAATTGCGCTCTTACGTGTGGGGCCAGTTCTTGAGCATCGATCCCAAAGAGGCCCGAAAACCCCGCAAGAAGATCGAGAAGTTGGACCGATGATGCCTTGATTTAGGGGTTCTAGCAGGATGGCGACGCTAAACCAGCTCATCACGGGGTTGCAGTACGAAGTCCTCCAGGGTTCGACCGGCTGTGCTCTGGAGGGAATCACTGCGGATTCCCGTAAAGTCCAACCTGGGTGGGCATTTGTCGCGATCCCAGGTGCGAAGGCCGATGGCCATACCTTTATCGCACAGGCACTGAGACAAGGTGCCAGTGTCCTGGTGGTCGACCGACCCGTGGACCTGACCACCACGACATTAGCCTGCTGCCTGCACGTGCCTGACACCCGTTATGCCTTAGCCCACATGGTAACAGCTTTCTTTGGTCATCCATCGCAACAACTGCGTCTCATCGGTGTGACTGGTACGAATGGCAAAACGACCTCAACATATCTTCTGGAGGCGGTGTTACGAGCCCACGGCTTGACCCCAGGGGTGATCGGTACGGTGACATATCGTTATGCTGGCCACGAGCAACCTGCCGATCAGACCACACCGGCGGCCGAGGATATCCAGCGCTTACTTCGGGACATGGTCGACGCCGGCGTGTCAGACTGTGCCATGGAGGTGTCATCGCATGCATTGTCTCAGCAGCGGGTGTGGGGCTGCCAGTTCGCCGCGGCACTGTTCACGAACTTGACGCAGGACCACCTCGATTACCATGTTGATATGGCAGCATACTTTGCCGCCAAAGCCCAGCTATTCACCACGTATCACCCTGGAGTCGCGGTGCTGAATTACGATGATTCTGCTGGGAAGCAACTTCTTCACGCCACGCCTGCTCGAGTCCTCACCTACGGTTTTTCGCCGGCGTCCGATGTCGCCGTCGAGCACCTGACGATGGATGCAAGCGGGATCGACCTCACGGTGCGTATGGAAGGACAATCCGTCACCGTGCGTTCGCAACTTATCGGTCGCCATAATGTTTATAATATCTTGGGAGTATTGGCAACGGCGAACGGCCTTGGCCTGCAGATCGAACAAAGCGTCCAAGGCATTGAACGTCTACGCACAGTGCCAGGACGTTTTGAGCGCGTAGATCAGGGCCAACCATTCAGTGTCTTGGTGGATTATGCCCACACTGATGATGCGCTGCGCAATGTCCTTCAGGCTGCCCGTGGCCTCACAAGCGGTCGAATCTTTGTGGTCTTTGGCGCGGGCGGCGACCGTGATCGCGGCAAACGGGCGCGTATGGGCCAGGTGGCCGCTCAGTACGCCGACATGGCCTTAATTACTTCCGATAATCCACGTACGGAGGAGCCGATGGCGATCATTCACGCCATTGAGGCAGGATTTCGAGAGATCGGCCACGCGTCACAATATCGCCTCGTCGAGGACCGGGCTTGCGCCATTCATGAAGCTATTGGGTTAGCACAGGCTGGTGATGTGGTGGTGATTGCCGGGAAAGGACACGAGACCTATCAAATCGTCGGTGACCAGCGCTTGTCGTTCGACGATCGGTACATTGCCACACAGGTCTTACAAGATTATGGCTATACGCCGACATCGACGGCGCCTTATTGAGTTGAGCGATCACGACCCCTAATCTGCAGCTCCCGATGACCTAGCAGCAGGGTGGGTTTGGCCACGGCCGGGAAGGGTGACTCATGTTCTATCATGCGCTATATCCCCTGCATACTATCGTTCCTGGCTTTAATGTTTTTCGATATCTTACCTTCCGTACCGCCTATGCAATTCTCACCGGATTGATTGTCAGCCTCATCCTCGGTCCCTGGCTCATCCGGCAACTTCGTCGTTATCAAATTGGTGAGACGATTCGAGAGGATGGTCCAAAATCGCACCACCATAAAGCCGGTACTCCCACGATGGGAGGTTTGCTGCTCCTCATTGCACTGAGTCTGCCGACGGTCCTCTGGAGCGATCTGACCAACCGCTATGTCTGGCTGCTGTTGACTGCAACCTTCGCGTTTGCGGCCGTCGGATTTATCGACGATTGGCTGAAGTTCGCACGGGTACGACACCAGGGGATGAAAATTGGGGAAAAGTTGTTAGCCCAAACAGTGGTTGCCGGTGGCTTAGCATCCTTCTTGTACTTCTATCCTGAAGATCCATCCGTGGCAACGCAAATCACTGTCCCATTCTTCAAGGAAGTGACTCCCGATATTGGCTTCTGGTATATCCCGTTGATCGTTTTCATCATGGTGGGGACCTGCAACGCGGTCAACCTGACGGATGGCCTCGACGGTCTCGCCACTGGACCGCTGATTATCGCCACCTTTGCTTTCACGATCATCGCCTATGTGGCCGGGCATGCACAGTTCGCCAATTACCTCCTAATCCCGTACATCAAGGGTGGGGGCGAGATCGCCATTTTCGGCGGGGCATTGATTGGGGCCAGCTTGGGGTTCTTGTGGTTCAATGCTTACCCCGCGGATGTGTTTATGGGCAATATCGGCAGCCTGGCGCTCGGTGGTGCTCTTGGAACCATGGCGGTACTGGTCAAACATGAGTTACTGCTGCCGCTGGTCGGTGGCATTTTTTTCATCGAAGCCCTTTCGGTATTGCTGCAAATTGGCTCATTTCAACTGACAGGGAAGCGCATCTTTCGGATGGCCCCACTGCATCATCATTTTGAAGAAAAAGGTTGGAAAGAGTCAAAAGTCATTGTGCGTTTCTGGATCATTGCCATTGTTCTAGCGCTTCTCAGCCTGAGTACGTTGAAGCTGCGCTAGGGATAGTAGTTGGCTGGACTGAAGAGGTCGCCGCGGCCCAAAGCATGATAGAAGCTCTGTGAATTTTGCAATTTGAGGTCGTCAATGACCCGAATGCAGCGTTGTAACCCATTCATTCTCTTGGCATCTCTCTTGCTCACGGGGTTCGGCGTCGTTTCCGTGTATAGTGCCAGCGCAATTGTCGCAATGGACCGCCATCAGGACCCATATTTCTTTCTCAGGCGTCAGCTGCTCTGTGCCATCTTCGGAGTGCTAGCGATGTTGACGGCGATCCACATTGATTATCGCCAGCTCCAGCGCTGGGCTCCTTTGAGTCTCGTGCTAACGCTGATCCTTCTCGGATCGGTCTTCCTGCCAGTGCTTGGCAAAGAGGCAGGCGGAGCGAAACGCTGGCTACAGGTTGGGCGCTTCACCTTTCAGCCGGCCGAGCTCGGTAAACTTACCTTAATCCTTTATCTCGCACATCGACTTGCCGCTCTGCAGTCATGGCGTGGCTACTTCAACCGCCAGTTTCTCTCCTTGGCAGGAATCATCGGCATACTCTTCCTGGCCATACTTTTGCAACCTGATCTCGGCACGGCGATCCTCCTGCTCGAGATCGCAGTGATCGTATTATTCATCGGTGGGGTGCCACTGCGCCATCTCGCTGGCCTGCTAGTCGTACCCCTGCCATTCCTTTATTTAGCCCTCGTGCATGTGGGGTTTCGTTGGCGGCGCTTGCTGGCGTTTTGGGATCCATGGGCGGCTCGTCTGGATGCGGGGTTTCAGATCATACAATCATTGCTGGCCTTCGGAAATGGCGGACTGGTGGGTGCAGGTCCCGGAGCGAGTAAGCAGAAGCTGTTCTTCCTACCCGAAGCGCACACCGATTTTGTGTTTGCCGTCATCGGTGAGGAATTCGGGTTCATTGGCTGCATGGCCGTCCTGGGTTGCTTCGGCATCATACTCTGGCACGGAATGGCAGTGGCGGGGCGCTCACAGACTCTGTTCACACGCTACCTTGCGGCCGGAATTACCAGCATGATCGTCATGCAGGCGCTGATGAACGTGGCGGTGGTCGTGGGCTTTCTCCCCACGAAAGGGTTGCCGTTGCCATTTGTCAGCTATGGTGGCACCTCACTGGTGGTCACGCATGTAGCAGTAGGGATGCTGCTGGGTATTTCCGCCCAGCCCCCGTTATTGAAGCATCCATCGGACACGATGCATCCTCAACGTCCCAAGACAGTGAGGCAGACCATCATCTAGAGGCTGACGAGGAGACCATGCGTATCGTCATTGTTGGAGGTGGAACGGGCGGACACCTCTATCCCGGTATTGCCGTGGCCCAAGAATTGAAAAGATGGGACCCACGGGCCAGGATCATGTTCATCGGGTCGCGTGGTGGGTTAGAGCGCGACATCGTGGCGCGCGAAGGCTATCGTCACTTTGAAATCAGCGCTTCTGGTCTGGCACGGCGGAAATGGCGCGAGCAGATGGTCGCCATTGGGCATCTCCTACAAGGCTTCGGTGAGGCCGTTCGCGTGCTACGTCGGGTGCAGCCGCAGGTGATCCTAGGCCTCGGGAGCTTTGTGTCCGGCTCTGTGTTGCTGGCGGCGGGTGTGCTCGGGATACCGCGTCTCATTCATGAACAAAATGTTATCCCAGGCCTGACAAATCGGCTGCTGGGCCGTGTCGTCAACCGCGTTGCGGTGTCATTTGAGGCCTCTGTGGTCCATTTCCCCCGAGGCAGGGCCGTGGTGACGGGCAACCCGGTTAGACCAGCGATCTGTCAGGTGCGTGAGCGGGTACACGAACCCAACGGCCGCTTTCACCTCCTCGTGTTTGGCGGCAGCCAGGGAGCCCATCGTCTCAATCTCGCGATGCTTGAGGCACTGCCGCAACTGGCCGACATTCGGGATCACCTGTGGATAGTGCATCACACTGGGACAGGCGATTTTGCTACCACCCAAGCGACGTATAGCAAGGAGTTGTACCCAGGAGTGGTCTACCCCTACATTCAGGATATGGCCCAGGAATACGGTGCCGCAGATTTGGTGATCTGTCGGGCCGGCGCCACGACCATCGCCGAATTAACGGTGACCGGCAAGGCGGCTGTGCTGGTGCCGTTCCCATATGCGGCCCATCACCACCAGGAGCATAATGCACGCACCTTGGCAACCGTTGGTGCTGCTGAGGTGATTCAGGATCAGGCGATGACTGGCAGCCTCCTGGCCGAACGGATTCGGTACTACTGGTCGCATCCCGAGGCTATTGCCGACATGGGGGCACGCTGTCTGGAGTTGGGCAAGCCCGATGCCGCCACCCGCGTGGCCCAGCTCTGTCTCCAACTCTGCCGTATATAGGGAGTGACGATGTTCCGCAAAGTCGAGCGCATCCACTTCGTTGGCATCGGCGGTATCGGGATGAGTGGCATTGCCGAGGTACTACACAATCTAGGCTATGCCATTAGCGGTTCGGATCTCGCGGACTCGGAGATCACCCGTCGATTGGCCCGGATGGGGGTGCGCTACGCCACGGGACATCGGGCGGAGAATGTGGCACAGGCCGATGTCGTCGTAGTGTCGTCGGCAGTGACTGCGACGAACGTTGAGGTGCTGACGGCCAAAGCCGGCAAGATCCCCGTCATCCCCAGGGCCGAGATGCTTGCCGAGCTGATGCGCATGAAATATGGGGTAGCAGTTGCTGGTAGTCATGGGAAGACGACCACGACCTCACTCATCGGAACTGTGCTGGCTAAGGGGGGGCTCGACCCTACGCTCGTCATCGGTGGTCGCCTTAACAGCCTGGGGGCAAATGCGAAGCTCGGCCAGGGAGAATTCATGGTCGCGGAGGCCGACGAAAGCGACGGCTCGTTTCTAAAGTTGAATCCGATGGTGGCAGTTGTTACCACTATCGACCGCGAGCACCTCGACTTTTACCAGAATTTGGCTGAGATTCAGCAGGCTTTCAGTCAGTTCTTGAACAAAGTGCCGTTCTATGGGTTCTGTGTTGTCTGTGCCGACGAACCGAATATCCGTGCCATTCTCCCCGATCTTACCAAGAAGGTGTTCACCTATGGTTTGCATGGTGACGTTGATTACTCGGCGCGAGAGGTCCGGACGCAGGGACTCGGCAGTGTGTTCGTGGCGATGCACCATGGCAACGAACTGGGCGCTGTCGCCTTGAACATTCCTGGCCTGCATAACATTCGGAACGCCCTGGCCGCGATCGCAACAGGGGTGGAATTGGATATTCCGTTTGCTCCCATTCGAGAGGCGCTGCACGACTTTAGTGGCATCCACCGTCGGTTCGAGGTGAAGGGAGAAGCGCTCGGCATTACCGTTGTCGATGATTACGGCCATCATCCGACCGAAATCGATGCCACCTTGCGCACGGCCCGTCTGGTGTGGCCCGACCGTCGCCTGGTGGCAGTCTTCCAGCCGCATCGCTATACCCGCACGCAAGCACTGTGGCAGGAATTCTGTCCACCGCTGCTAGCCGCGGATGTGCTGTTGGTGACTGAAGTGTACGGCGCAGGAGAATTGCCGATTGCGGGTGTGAGTGGTGCCCTGATCTGGGAAGGGGTGCGCGCGCTCGATCATCCACAGGCGCTATACCTACCGCAGAGCGAGGATCTGGCGGCTGAGATGTTACGGCACGCTCGCCCCGGAGACGTGGTGTTGACCCTGGGTGCAGGGGACATCTGGAAGGTAGGCGAACAGCTTCTGAAGGCCTTACAGGAAGGGGAGGCGGCGTGAGCGTCGGGGTCGGTGCCTGGTCTCCACAATCCCTTAGCCACGCCTTCACCTGGATGCGTGGCCGGCGCTATGTGAGCGCCCCGATGGCACGCTATACTTCATTGCGTGTGGGGGGCGCGGCAGACCTGTTGCTCATACCAGCTGATGTCGACGAGGTGCGAGCAATTGTCGCCTGTGCCGACGCCCAAGGGGTGCCGGTAACCTGGTTGGGTAATGGCTCGAATTTGATCGTACGTGCGGGTGGAATTCGCGGTCTTGTGGTGTCGTTGCACGATGCTCTATGCGATGTGACCGCGTGGGCTCCATTCCGAGAGCCGGCGATGCAGCCTCCGGCGATGCAGCCTGGTGATCTCGTCTATGTACGCGTTGGTGCTGGGGTTCCCCTCACCCGTGTCCTACATCTCGTGATTCGCGACGGTCTTAAAGGGCTATCATTTGCTGTGGGTATCCCTGGAACCCTGGGGGGCGCTGTCGTGATGAATGCGGGAACTGAGCTAGGAGCCATCTGGGATGTTGTCGAGTGTGTGAGTCTCCTGTTGTCATCCGGGGAGATGGTCGACGTCCGACCAGGCGAGGTGCAGGTCGGCTATCGCTTCGCCACGTTACCTGAGCATAGCGTCGTGCTGGGGGCCACGCTGCGAGCAGAGCGCGCCAACCCCTTGGACGTTCGGCAGGAGGTGCGGCGATTGTATCGCTGCCGCCGAGAGCGGCAACCCCTATCCTACCCGAATGCGGGCTCGATCTTTAAGAATCCTCCCGGAGAACATGCTGGACATCTTATCGACCAATTGGGGCTGAAGGGTTATCGCATTGGAGATGCCCAGGTCTCTGTTAAACATGCGAACTTTATCGTCAACTGCGGTCAGGCATCGGTCCTAGACGTCCTGGCGCTGATCGATTATGTGAAATGCCAAGTGCTGGAGCACACCGGCATACTCCTTGAGGAGGAGGTGCGCATTGTGGGGGAGTCAAAGGGTGATCCTACACGCTAGACCCCGTATCCCCTGGCCCATGCGCCTGCTCAGCTGGCTGGCGCCGAGTCTAGGACTGGCGATGGTACTCGGGGGGGGGCTCTTCTGGTTCATTCGTGATCATGCCGCCTTCCATATTGTCGCAGTGCGTGTCTATGGCGCTGAGCGCGTGCCTCAAGCAGAGCTCATCCAACTGGCTCAGATCACCGCTGGAATGAGTCTATTACGCACCGACGTGGAGCGCATCCGTGCGCAGATCAAGCGACACCCATGGATTCGGGAGTCGTTGGTCCGGCGTGTCTACCCGAATGAGCTGGAGATTATCGTCTACGAAAGGCGTCCGACAGCGATTATCGAGAGCGGGAACGCATACATAATCGATGCTGAGGGGTATCTCCTGAGCCAATCTACCGCTGCGGAGGCGGCCAATCTTCCTCGCCTCATGGCCAGATTGTCGCACACGGCAGCGCTAGGGGAACGGTTGACGGACCCTGCCATTCAGGCGGGACTACGTCTGCTCTCCCAAGCCCATGACAGCCCATTCTTTCGCGATACGGTCATTTCTCACATCGACATTATCAGCGCGGAACGCTTCCTGGTTCGGACACCACGGGGGAAACTGATCGTGGGACAGAGTCTCGTCGGGAGCGACCAAAAGCTGGAGCTTTTCCCCGCTCTTGACGAGGCCTTGCGGAGCCGAGCACGACGCGCCGAGTACGTCGATATTTCCATTGAGAATCAGATCATCGTGAAGACGACTGCGCGGACGACCCAAGGTGCCGGCCGACTACAGAGGAAGGGAGGGAACAGTGGGCAAGTACAATAAACAAGTGGTCGGGCTGGATCTCGGTTCAACCAAGGTTAGCGCTGTGGTGGGCGAGGTCACGCAAGACGGCGATCTGGAGATCATCGGCATCGGCAGCAGACCCGCGAAAGGTTTACGTAAGGGAGCCATCGTCGACATCAACAGCACGGTCGAGGCCATTCTTAAAGTTGTTGAAGATGCGGAAATGATGGCCGGAACACGCTTCGACGCGGTGTACGTCGGAATCGGGGGCGGTCAAGTAGACGGCCTTACAACTGAGGTGTCTATGGAGTTAGCCGCAAAGGAGGTGACGCCAAGAGACTTGCAGCACGTAATTGAGATGGCCCAGTCTCAGATGCCAACGGATCAGCATGAGACCTTACACGTCTTGCCTATCCAATATCGGTTGGATGAAGAGGGTGGGATCGCCAATCCGATTGGAAAAACGGGAACGAAGCTCAGCATATCGGCACAGGTGATCACCGCGTCAAGGCCTGCCGTCGAGATGCTCAGAAAGGTGTTGGATCAGGCCAAACTTGGGGTTCAAGCGATCGTTGCGCAGCCGTTGGCTTCGGCCAGGGCGGTGCTTACAGCGGATGAGCGAGACATGGGGGTGGCGCTCCTTGATATCGGTGGTGGTACGACCGAGATTGCCGTGTACGGAGCGGGAACCATGAGGTACGTCTCCAGCATAGTGGTGGGGGGCAACCATGTCACGCATGACCTCGCCGTGGGCCTGCGTGCGCCCATCACGGAGGCCGAGCGCGTCAAAAGGCAGTATGGACGTGCCTTGCAGTCACTCGTCGACACTAATGAGATGATCGCGGTGCAGGGCTTGGGGGTGAAGGAGATCCAGCCGATTCCGCACAAACTCATTGGGGAGATTATCGAGTGTCGTGTAGAGGAGATTTTTGCTCTTGCCTGGCAGCGTATCCAAGAACAGGGGTTGCATGGAAGTCTGCCCGCCGGAGTGGTGATCACCGGTGGAGCCTCGGTTATGCCAGGTATGACGCAGGCTGCCGAAGCGGTTTTCGAGATGCCTGTGCGTTTGGGGCTGCCCGCCCAGATCAGCGGCCTGACCGACCTTGTCAACACGCCGATGTATGCCACCGGTGTCGGTCTCGCCCTCTTTGGCAGGGACCGATTGCTGGCAGGTGAGACATACTATGCCGATTACCGTAGTCTCAGCGGGGCGTTCCACCGCATGACAGCATGGGTTCAGAAATTCTTCGTGTAGGCAGCTTGGTGTCGACATCGAGGACTGCAAGATTAGGGCGGGAAGAAGGGCGAAAGCAGACATGGCCACAACTCCAGTCTTATAGAACAGCTTGAGTAGAATCAATGCTGAAGAGTGCGCGAACTTCTGATGATCATCTAGGTGGCCAAGGCAGTTTCGTGCATCTAATAAGCAGAAAGGGGCAGGGATCGTATCATGTGATTGAACTGCAATCATCCGAAGGCTGTCGAAGGGGGGAACTTTATGTTCGAATTAAACGAAGAGGCAAATGCTCCTGCAAAAATTAAAGTGATCGGTATCGGTGGGGGGGGAACGAATGCGATTAATTCGATGATTCAAGCCCATGTTGACGGGGTTGAGTTCATCGTCGCCAATACCGATCTGCAGGCGCTCAGCTCCAGCCTGGCACCGACCAAAATCCAGCTCGGGAGTCAGCTGACCAAGGGATTGGGGGCTGGAGCGAACCCCGAAATCGGGAAACGTGCGGCGTTAGAAGATCTCGATCGGATCTCAGGTATTCTGGATGGGGCAGATATGGTCTTTGTCACTGCCGGCATGGGGGGCGGGACAGGGACAGGGGCGGCCCCCGTGATAACAAATATAGCCAAGGACAAGGGCTGCCTGACAGTGGCAGTGGTGACTAAACCCTTCCTCTTTGAGGGTAAACGACGGCTCGTGCAGGCTGAGTCGGGCTTACGCGAACTCCGAAGCACATGCGACACCATCATCACCATACCTAACCAACGGCTACTCAACGTCGTGGGCAAGCAGACTTCACTTCGTGATGCCTTCCGCATCTGCGACGATGTCCTACGCCAAGCGGTACAGGGCATTTCCGACTTGATCACCATCCCCGGACTGATCAACCTAGATTTCGCTGATGTCCAAACCATCATGTCCGAAATGGGGATGGCGCTGCTTGGGACAGGTGTCGCTCGTGGAGAGAACCGGGCCGTCGAGGCTGCGCAAAAAGCCATCTCCAGTCCGTTATTAGAAGAATCGTCGATCGAAGGGGCACGAGGAGTGCTGATCAACATTACTGGAGGGCCTGACTTGACCTTATTTGAAGTCAATGAGGCCTCTTCAATCATCAAGGAAGTGGCGCATGAGGACGCGCAGATAATTTTCGGGTCGGTGATCGATGATAACATGCAAGGGGAGATTCGGGTGACCGTGATCGCCACTGGTTTTGGCTATCCCAAGGAGGCCACTGCAACGATCCCGCTGGTTCTGCCCACGAAGAAAGCCAAACTGGCACAGCCGCAACCCGACCCACAACCAGTAAGTAATGGTGCAACCAGCCCGGTAATCCGCCGAACGAGCCCGAATGAGCGCTTCCGGGAACGGGTCAACGCGCCGGTGTCTGATGATAAGAGCTTGGAGATTCCGACTTTCCTGCGCAAGCGCTCGCAGGCCTCCTAAGCAGCGAGGCCAAACCAGAGTTAAGCCAGGGGGGGATCTCTGCGACGGAGGGAACTCGGTTAGGTTCCCTCCGCGCCGACCCTCCTATTTCCATCCTCATTGAGCTGTTGCCATTAGGCACTAAATCGATCCCCGAGAGGATGGCGCCGCAGGCACAATGAGAGTGCTGGCGATCCACCATAGGATGGCGGTATGCGATAGTTGCTAATGTCATTCACGGCGTGAGCGTGAGGCGTACTGACCAGCATGACTGTTTTTGCCCTCGCCATCAAGGATGAAATGTTCTCTCTTACCTGTGGGCCCATGTGTCGGCCTGGAGTCATCTTGCATGCCTTCAGCACACGCCTTGGGGGGGGTAGTGAGCCGCCCTATGCCTCGCTTAATATGGGGTTCGAAACCGGTGACAGCCACGCATGCGTGCTCCGAAACCGGGCGCGATTTGGCCAAGCAATTGGCTTTGATCCCGACGAGCTCCTGACACTCCGTCAAGTGCATGGCAATCGGGTTGTTGTCTTGACTACGGCGAGTGACCTATCGCTCGCGCGAGGGACGCCAGGCGATGCCTTGATCACCAATCGCTCCGACCTCCCCCTGGCCGTCATCACTGCGGATTGTTTCCCCATTATCCTAACTGCCCCGAGAATACCGGCTGTGGGTATTTTGCATGCTGGACGAAACGGAACGGCTACTCGACTTGTACCCACGGCAATCGCCCTCATGTGTCGGGAGTTTGGGGTGTCCGCGAAGGACGTGTTTGCTGCCATCGGACCAGGGATCGGTGGATGCTGTTACGAAGTCGATGATGTCAGTGCGGAACCTTTGATAACCCAGTTTCCCGCGGACGGCGGGGTCTATCGTCCCAGCCGTCAGGGTCACCTATATCTCAATCTCCAACAGGCGATTCTGCTGCAACTCTGGACCGCTGGTGTTCCCTCCAGGCAAGTATGGTCGGCCGACCTTTGCACGGCCTGCCATCCGGAATGGTTTTATTCCTACCGTCGGGATGGACCCCGGTCGGGACGCATGTTAAACGTCGTCATGATCCAGGCCAACACGCTCTCCGCCTTCCACTAAATCCTCGGCGTTGCCCCTCGCGAAGAGCCTGGTAGCATCCTAGCATGGGGGCACTGCTTGCATAATCTCGTCGACCCCAGTACGATCGGCAGGCCGACTCGGTGGATAGAGACCGCATGCAGCACGATGGAAATGTTGGGACAGAGGAGGTGAAGAGATGTATCAGAACTTCTTGGTAGAAAGAGATGATAAAATTGTAGTAATTACCATGAATCGGCCGGAAAAACGCAACCCAATCAACGAAGAAATGCTAGGCGAGCTCGAGCAGATTACCTTGTCATTGCGTGACGACAGCACCTCCCGTGCTGTCATCCTGACGGGAACCGGCAACAGTTTTTGCGCCGGTGCCGACCTAAGCATGGTAAAGGGCATTTCCGATCCCACCGAACGTCAGCGGCTATTCGCTCTGGCACGCAACCGCCGGGCCCGGCTCATAGCCCGCACTTTCCCACTATTCGAGAACCTGGAACAGGTCAGCATCGCCGCCATCAACGGATACGCCATCGGCGGTGGATGGGGGTTAGCGCTCGCGTGTGATTTTCGCCTGGCAGTTCCTGGAGCGCAGTTCTGGCTGCCAGAGGTCGATCTCGGGGTGCCGTTGGGCATTGGCACGACTAGTCGTTTGGTGAGTATGGTAGGGGTCGCTCGGGCCAAAGAGATCATCATCACCGGCGACCGATACACCTCCGAGGACTTGCACGGGTGGGGCGTGATCACTTGCCTTGTAGCTCCGGAATCGCTCATCAAGGCGACCCTTGACCTTGCTAAACGGCTCATCGCCAAGAATTCCCGTGCCGTGACTGGAACGAAGCTAAGCATCAATGCCATCGCTGCGGTGGTTGCACGCGAGCTCACCACCATACAACCCGAATTGTTCATCCACACGGAAGAAACTTGAACCATCATCGCTGGTCGCAGCGGACGAGTCGGCGATTCGCTCCGCAGATACTTTTCGACTCGAAAGCGCCAGGGAGATTCTTCAGCCGCCGTCAATCTTATCCCGCCGCTACCCTGCAGTCATGATGGTGAGAAACGGAGAAACGGGGTGGCCGCTGGGGTGTTGACCCTAATCAAAGTTGAGGTCGGAAGAAATGATCATTTTTGCTCCCGCCAGGCGCAATTCCTCAATGGCACGCTGGCAATCTCCCGGTTGCACTTCAACGCCGCGAATCGCATCTTCGAGAACCAAGACCTCAAAGCCTTCGTGAAGGGCGTCCTGAGCTGTGGCGCGGATGCAGTAGTCAGTCGCGATCCCGCAGACCACGACGCGCTGTATTCCTCTATCTCGAAGGATCGTCGCCAGGTCTGTACCCTGGAAACCCGAATAGGCATCCTGATCGGGGTTCGACCCCTTAGTGATGACGAGCTCCACCTTGCTGGCATTTAACTCGTGGTGCAACGCCGCGCCTGTCGTTTGCTGCACGCAATGAGGAGGCCAAGGGCCTCCATTCGGCGCGAAGGAGCAGTGCTCGGCTGGATGCCAATCCATAGTCGCCACCGACAGCCACCGATGCTCTAGGAGCCAGTTAACGACTGGCACTACCTCATCTCCACGCGGGACGGCAAGGGCGCCACCGGGACAAAAGTCATTTTGCACATCGACGATGATCAACGCATCTGTTTTAGGGTTGACCGAAATCCTGCGCATTATCTGCCCTCCTCCCTCGCAAGCTGAGAACTGCCATGTGCGGTACAGATAGCCTACTATCGCCCATCTGTCAAGCAGGGTATGACGCAAGATCGCTACCCCAGGTTTGATACCTTTATATCACCATTCGCTGGAGCCTGACGTACGTACGTAGAAGTCCAAGGTGGTTGGAGGTAGAGTTGCGTCAGGGCAGTTACGACCCTGCGTAGACAGAGGCAACAGGGATTGACCGTTCACCATGGAACACTGATGACATCCTGAGTGTCAATAGAGATGCGGGCGAACGGCGTCATTCATGTGTCGTATATCCGGGCCTGTTAGGGTCCACTGGATCAGGCCCAAGAGGGGACAGAGGCGTTGAGAGTCGCACAGCTGAGAGGGTTGCGCCTTGCTAAGGCTCTATCAACTGCCCTCTATTTTCATTGTTCATGACAAAAATAGCTGTAGCTTCGGACGTCGTCGCATGTTAAGATTGAAGCAGCATATCCCGGAACGAGGTCTCTCCAGAGGGGAAGGGCAATGATGAAGGACTTGGTGACGACGATTGTGAAGGCTATTGTCGACTATCCGAATGCAGTGGAGGTGAAGGAGGTGGATGGAGAGCGGACGACCGTGGTTGAGCTGCGAGTGGCCAAGGAAGATGTGGGGAAGGTAATCGGCAAGCAGGGGCGGATTGCGGAGGCCATCCGTGTCATTCTCGGAGCGTCTGGCGCCAAGATCAAGCGCAAAATCGAGCTCGAAATTCTGGAGTGGTAAGGCACCTTCCGTAGTGTCATTCGGTTAAGCGGTGCAGAGTGCCAGGACGCTCCGAGCACGTGAAGGGAAGGCGGTGCCAATTTTCGAGTATGAGTGCCCAGGGTGTGGACATATTTTTGAAAAGCTACCGCTAACCTGGATCGGGAGCGAGGTCTCGCCATGCCCAGGATGTTCGGTCGCCCTAACGCGTCAATTGGTGTCTCGTTTCAGCTCTCCCTCATCTGAGATGGGCAGTTTCGCCAGTGCCCCCTCAGCTCCTTTCTGAGGTCGGCCCTCATAGGCTCGTCGGTGACGAACCGTAACCCGGCACGCTTCAGGGGTCTTGTCCGAGCGGACAGGATATCCCTGAAGCGAAGATGTCTCCCCATTCATACTCCCCTCTATCGGAGATACCCTCTTCCAGACTAACCAAGACTCACTCCTCGTGGTATGGAAGGCCATTGCGGGTCCGGTGACATCTTCCTGCACGGATGCCCTACTCATGCCTGGTATCCCTCCGCCTCTAAGAACAGAGGAGCTAACTGATCATAGGTTCGCAATAGATGTTGTGGAATGACTTTGGTTTCAGCTACTACTGGCATGAAATTATGATCCCCGTCCCAGCGCGGTACCACATGATAGTGGATATGCCCTGGGATGCCGGCCCCAGCCGTACGGCCGAGGTTGATCCCGATGTTATAGCCATCAGGGTTCATTCCCCGCCGCAGATAACCAACCGCCCGACGCAACTCGAGCATGAGATCAGTCAGTTCATCTGGCATGAGATCGTTAAGTTCGGCCGTATGGGTGTATGGGACTACCATCAGATGGCCCGGGTTGTACGGAAACTTGTTGAGAATGACGAAGACTCGGCGACCGCGCCGCAGAATGAGGTTGTCACGATCCGCATGGGCACGCGGGAGCGCGCAAAAAATACACACATCCGCAGTGCGGTCCTCGGCATCCAAGATATACTCCATACGCCAGGGGGCCCAGAGATGCTGCATAGCAACGCTCCATGTCTACGCGTCAGGAACTCGAGTGTCAGCGATTAGGGAGAAAATCCTCGTCAGCGGTCGTAGCGAGAAGATAGGAGCACCGATTTCCTTGAGAGAAGGATAGCAGCCGGTTTACATCAGACACAAGAACTCGAACAGGAGGTTAGCTGCTAGTAAGGACGTGATCTCGGCGCTATCATAGGGGGGTGAAACTTCGACGAGATCGGCCCCGACGAAGTGGAGGCCTTGTAAGCCACGGATGAGAGCGACAATTTCCCGACTAGTGGGCCCTCCGACTTGTGGAGTGCCGGTCCCCGGCGCGAAGGCTGGGTCGACGACGTCGATGTCAAAGGTTAAATAACAAGGGGTTTCCTGGAATCGCCGAAAGCGCTCGATCACCCACGGCACTCCATGCTCGAAGATTTCCTCAGTGGAGATCCATTCGATACCCTTACTGCGAGCAAAGTCAAAGTCTTCCTCACCGTACACCTGACCACGTAACCCCACTTGCAGCATGCGCGTGGGATCGATCAAGCCCTCCTCAATGGCGCGGCGGAAAGGAGTCCCATGCGAGTACTTCGAGCCAAAATACTCGTCCCAGGTGTCAGAGTGTGAGTCAAAATGGATGACGCTGAGGGCCGGATGATGCTTCGCCATAGCGCGTAAAATCGGCAGAGCGATCGAATGGTCCCCGCCGACACAGACCGGCCGCACCCCGTGGGTGAGCAACTCCTCAATTGCGACCTCGACGCGCCTAAAGGTATCTTCGATCGATAATGGATTGACGGGAATATCTCCGTAGTCGGCAATGCTATGACGCTCGAAGGGGTTGATTCTCAAGTTCGGGTGATAGGGTCGAATCAGGGCCGATTGCACCCTAATATGGCGAGGTCCCAGGCGGGCGCCGGACCGATAGGTCGTCCCCCCGTCAAACGGCACCCCCACGAGAGCGATGTCCAACTGTTGAGGATCCGGGATGTGTGGCAAACGCATAAAGGTTGGAATTGCCGCGAACCGCGGCTGCACCAGCGCATCTAGCGGCTGAAATCGCGTTCGTTCCATACCTCGTTGCTCCTCTGCTGTCTCATTCATACGGGCTGACCCCATGCCCAAGTAGGGCTACAGCGTTATTATAGTGGAACATCCGGGGTTTGACAAACTTGAAATGGCGTGTTAGAGTTTTTTCCCCTAGACGAAGAAGATCGCTATAAGAGAGCCTCCTGCCGCCCAGTCTTGGGCCTCACTGTTGGCGTGGTAGCACACGAGATTACGAAATGCAGCATATCGGCCGTTCTTCTGAAGGGTGAGCGATCGCCCGCCCCATCCAGCCCGGGTCAGGGCTGGCGTTGGAAAGGAGGCTAGGAGAATTAGGAAGGATGATAGAACGAGAGCCTCAGGAGAAACCCATCAAGAGAAACAAGGGGTTCATCTTTCAAAATGCCGATAAACGGCGCGCCCTTGACTTTACTGAGGGGCGTGATCCGAAAAAGTTCCTGCATCGACAGATGCAAGATTTCTCTGAAGGTGAACTGCAAGAATTGCAACACAAGATTGAAGCCTGGATGAAATCACCGCGGGTGGTGCCAACCTACCCGGAAACGGTCGTTGAGGAATATTAAGGCAGCGCCCTGAAGACGCGTGGGACGTTTTGCTGATTATACGGTAGAAACCTAGCATTGATGCGGCAAGACGGGGGAGACACCAGTTGGTCGTTTCCCTCGCTTGCGTTAATGGGCTGCGATAGCCTTCGAGGTGGTTTTTCCGCAGCGCATTGCGGGAGCACAATCCCATCGACCGACCGGCGGTTCCTCCTGAGTCACAGTCCAAAGGTCCTGTGGCTCACCCCGGTGACGCTTCCACTACAGAAAGGACCGTGGGCATGCGGTGGGTTGCCTCGATCATTTGGGCTCTGCTCGCAAGCTTGACCACGAATGGCTTCATTGCCTTTGTGATAGGCGGTCTTGACCACACCTGGGTGATTGTTGTGGTCAACCTCATGTGGCTGACGATATTTTTACGCATTTGCCCAACCATCTATGACATCTCCAGCCGCCCTTCTCCTCCAGGCTAGCTTTTTTCGTAGACTCGTTTAATCTCTCCCTCAGCCCAGGTAATCGCATCTTTGGTCGGCGTTCCTGTGACCGCCTTGGCATATATATTGACGATGATATAGTTGTAGATAACGATTTGCGCATTCGGATCTGGGGTAGCCGGCCAGGTGTACAGATGAGAATATTGCCCAATCGTTTAATGGCTCCTATTTCAGATCAATGCTCCAGATCGGGTGAGTCGTAAATTTCGTAAATTTGGAAAATTTCCACCCGCCCATACTGCGGAGATTCACCACCGTATGGCGTCCACGGAGGCCTGCGGGAGTCTGGTGGAAATGGATTTGCTCAGCGACCTTCAGTTTCGAGGTCTTGGCGGTGATATAATGGCTCGATGGGTTCTGAATCCAAGAGCCCTTGCCGGCGGTCATGAAGCGATTATTGCCGGCATTATCCCACGACAGTACCTGGGGTTCCATCGTTTCGTTGTAGAGAATCTTGACATAATCAATCGACTCCGCCGTCTCTCTTGAGTTCAGGGCGATGGTGCTGCCGTCCGCCTCCATCACCTTGCCACCATGGCCCCAGAGGATCGAGAGCGTGCTCTGCACTGCGTCGGTGCATTGGCTGATCGCTACTCCGACGGGATGACCAAGGTTCGTTAACGGTTTCCCAGCTCGCAGCAAATCGTCCCAGGTATCCGGAGGTTTTTCCCCAACCTGGTCGAAGAGGTCTTTGCGATAGCTGCTTGGGAGAGAGATCCAGAAATAGGGGATACCCAACCAACGCCCATTGACGAAGGCGGATTCAGGCCCAAATTGATAGAAGTCCCCCAGGTTCTTGATGACTGATTCTGCGACATCACTGACGTCGACCAGATTCGCCTCGTGCAGCCAGGCAACAATGAGATCCAGCTCGACCACGTCAGGGCCGGATTGAGTGGTGACCTCGGCTGCAAGTTTGGCGGGCATCTGCTCGCTGCGGAGATGATCCACCTTGACTGTGACCCCCGCCTGTTTGGCGAACTCTTGTGCTTGCTCTTCAAGTTTTTTATCGGACGCGGGGACATAATGGGCAGTCGTTAGGACATTGATCTCCCGCTTTTGTGCATGAATGGCAGGGGGATGGTGCAGCGACAGCACTCCACCCAGCCCAGCACTGACACCAAGTGTCATACCGAGGAACTGGCGACGAGTCACTGTCTGCCATGTAGTAGATTGTTTGGTGTGCTTGCTCAGATTGCTTCCTTCCTGGTGGATCGGAGAGCCGTGTGTCAAGACAGTTGTGGAAATGTGTTGGGACACGATATCCAAGCGTGCTTGTCCAACATGCACGGTGGTAATTTGACTCCTGCGGGATGAGGAGACGGTTAGGCGGGGAATGGCATCTCAAACCGAACGAGGGTCTACGCATCTCGAATAGGAAAGTCCGTAGAACTTCTACCAAACCCTTTCGGAGGCGTCGACTACTTTTTGCCTGCGTGCGGTGTTGCGGCAAGCGCTGCGGCGCCAGCTATTGGGGGGCCTCATGAGGTCATGCGCAGTCACTCGCCACTTGATGCGCATGCGTCAGAACGGTCTCAACGCTCGACTGCACTAGCATAGCCTCCAGGAGAATGATGCATGGAATACCGTCTCCTCCCCCCAGTCTCGTTGGACGAATCTACCTTTGAGCGGCTCCTCCGTCAGCTTGATAACCCAACACAACTTGCTGGTCGGCAGATGATCATCGATCTGGAACAGGTGCGCTTCGTCGACCCCTATGGCATGGTGGGGTTGTTGGCGCTCGCCCGTTTCCTTCGACAGCATAGTTGTGAGCCCGTGCTCATGCTGCCACGCTCGGATGAAGTAATGAAGTACCTCGATCGCATGGACTTTTCCCGCCATGCCGAGCGCTTATGCACCATCGATTTAACGACGCTCTGGCCAGATGGCGAGTACGCTCGGAGCACGCACTCGGATGTGCTGCTGGAAATCACCCCAATCGCCCGCTCAGAGGACATTCACTACATTGTCGAACGCGTTCGCGAGCGTGCCCAAACGATTCTGTCCCAGAACCTGCACTATGAGCAGGCGGCCATCGATGGTTTTGTCGTCGCGCTTTCCGAGGTCTGTCAGAACATACCTGAGCATAGCGAGGATGTCGGCTATGTGGCAATCCAAAAATATTTTTATGGCCGGCGTCTTGGAAAAAATCTGGTCAAGATCGCTGTGATGGACCTTGGCGTCGGCTTTCGCGCCTCCTTGGGCCCGAAATACGCGATCCGATCGACCGCGTGGTCGGATCTCACTGCCTTGCGATTGGCGATATTCGAAGGGGCCTCGCGCTATGACGATCCCGGGCGGGGCCAGGGGTTGAGCGCTGTGCGGCGTTTCGTCGAACGCTGGCATGGCAAGCTGATGATTCGTTCCGGATCGGCGCGTGTCGGTCTTAGTCCTGCCTGGGATCGTAGCGCCACGCGTCAAAGCAAGCTCACCCCCTTCCCCGGGACTCAGGTGAGTATCGTGCTTCCCGAACTCTGATCCTTTCATCTTATCCCCCTAGGCTACCCCCACTATACCGGGTAAATCCTCTCCTGGCACCATACTGTGCTGGCTCCGGGACCTCCCATCTGCGTAGATTTCAGCCCCTCTCGCCATCGAGCCTTAAATGGTTTATACTGAAAATCAGCGGAGATAGACCGCACCCCATTTTAGAGGGCTTTTTTGCTTGACTTCTTCGGCAGCGCGAGTAGAATTGTGCTTGTTCAATTGAACACGTAAAGGAATGGGTGCTATGGAAACGACCACCACGCGGGCGATTTATGATTTGCAGGATCTTATGGATGAACATGTGACCACCAGCAACCTAGTCACACGGGAGACCGGGCGTTCGATGCGCGAGTCCATCGAGCTCCGCCTGGAGCGCGAACCGGAAGGCACCGTTGTGGCGTTGGACTTCTCGCACGTGGGCATTATCGATTTTTCGTGTGCTGATGAGATCATCAGCAAGCTGGTCGCCCGCTTGCAGGGGATGGAGTATGGCGATAAATATGTCGTCCTCCATGGCCTGACGCCAACCCACGAAGAGAATATCACCGTCGCCTTGGAACGTAAGAAGCTTGCCGTGTTGGTGAGCCGCCCGGATGGCTCGTGGCGCTTGTTGGGGAGTTTGAACCCCTACCTCAATGAGGCGCTACAGTTCGTCATGCATCAGAAAGAGATCACCGCTCGTGACCTGGCGGATGACACGCAAGTCGAAATCAGCCTGGCCAGTACGAAGCTGCTGAACTTGTTCAAGGCACGTCTGGTGCAACGCACGAGTGAGCGCTTGCCAGACGGAGGTCGGCAATTCATCTATCGTTCGTTGTTCGTCGAACGCTGAGGTGTACTGGTGACCGGCAGATGGCTCCCACACGACGGGCCAGGCCATTGAGTCCTGTACACCCATGTCTGTTGAAGGGAGAGTATCTCATGATGAAGACGTCGCGACCCATGCAGGTAGGCCAATGGACAGAATCTGCCATGAAAGTCATGAAGGAGCGCTATTTAGCCCGCGATGCCCAGGGGCGACAAGAAACTCCCGAGGACATGTGCTGGCGGGTCGCGACCGCGGTCGCAGCCGCGGAGGAACAGTGGGGTCGCAGCTCGGAAGAAGTCGAGGCCATCGCGGAAGAGTTTTACAATGTTATGGTCGAGAACCTTTTTCTGCCGAATTCCCCCACGCTCATGAACGCTGGGACCAACAACGGCCTGGGCTACTCTGCCTGTTTTGTGTTGCCTGTAGAAGATTCCATCGAGGGCATCTTCGAGGCGATCAAGTACGCCGCGCTGATCCACAAGTCGGGCGGCGGGACGGGCTTTGCCTTCAGTCGCCTGCGCCCGAAAGGGAGTCAAGTACGAAGCACCGCCGGTGTGGCCTCGGGGCCGGTGTCGTTCATGCGCGTCTTCGATGCGGCCACGGAGCAGGTTAAACAGGGGGGACGACGACGCGGCGCCAATATGGGTATTCTGCGAGTGGATCACCCGGATATTTTGGAGTTTATCAACTCCAAGATCGAGGGAGGCATCACCAACTTCAACATCTCTGTGGCTGCTACCGATCGCTTCATGGAGGCGCTGTCCAAAGACCAAAGCTATGAGCTCATCGACCCCCGTACCAAACAGGTGACTGGTAGCCTATCAGCCCGCCAGGTGTTTGAACGGATTATTCAAGCAGCCTGGCAGACGGGTGATCCAGGGATGGTATTTATCGACCGGATTAATGCCAGTCGCGCCAACCCCATTCCGGACATCGAGCAGATCGAAGCGACGAACCCGTGTGGCGAACAGCCACTTGGTCCGAACGATGCCTGTAATCTTGGGTCGATTAACCTGGTCAAATTTGCTCATCCGAGTGATTTCACCGATCCGAATGGTCATGGTCACGGTGATCGAGTCGATTGGGCGGCGCTTGAGCGTGTGGTGCGCCTGGCCGTACACTTTCTCGACGATGTGATCGAGGTAAACCCCTATCCGCTCTCAGCGATCGATGAAGAAGTCAAGCATAATCGGCGCATTGGCCTCGGGGTGATGGGATGGGCTGACCTCTTGCTGGAGCTGGGAATTCCGTATGGCAGCGAGGAGGCACTTACCCTAGCCGATCGGTTGATGGGCTTTATCGAGCGCGTTGGGCATGAAGAGTCGGCTCGTTTAGCGACGGAACGCGAGCCGTTCTCACGATGGTCGCAAAGCATCTATCGCCACGAGAAGCCGCTGCGGAATTCGACCGTGACGACGATCGCGCCGACGGGAACCATCAGCATCATCGCTGGGTGTTCCTCGGGCATTGAGCCGTTGTTTGCTGTGGCCTATAGCCATATCGTGGGAAACCGGCACCTCACCTTCGTCAATCCCCAGTTCGAACGCCTGGCCAGAGCGCGCGGCTTTTATAGTGAAGGCCTGATGAACAAAGTCGCTGCTCAGGGCACCGTGCAGGGGTTATCAGAGGTGCCAGCCGATGTCCAACAGGTTTTCGTAACGGCGCATCAGATCGCCCCAGAGTGGCACGTGCGGACGCAGGCGGGTTTTCAGCGTCACCTTGACAATGGCTGTTCGAAAACGATCAATCTGCCGCATACGGCCTCAGTTGAAGATGTCGGCAACGCCTATCTACTGGCCTACGAATTGGGCTGCTTGGGCATCACGGTGTTTCGCGATGGTAGTAAGTCAGATCAAGTCTTGCATGTTGGCACAGCGGGTAAAACCGCGCCTGCGGCCGAGGGGCCCGCAGTGGAAGGAGGCAAAGGGATGGCTGAGCCTCCAGCGCCCGAAAGCGCGCGCCAGGTCGTCAAGCCCAGGCCACGTAAGGTCCAGGGGGTAACGTATCGCGTGGCGACGCCTCTGGGCACGGCCTTTATCACGGTGAATACCAATGGTAATGATGAACCTTTTGAAGTTTTCGCCAATGTGGGCAAGGCTGGCAGCGATACGGCTTCGGTTTCCGAGGCCGTGGGACGCCTGATCTCCATGATTCTACGGTTGCCCTCGCCGTTAACACCGACGGAGCGCTTGCGGGAGGTCGCGGGACAGCTCAAGGGCATTGGTGGCGGGCGACATCTGGGATACGGTCGCGCCCGTATTCGCTCCTTACCGGATGCCATTGCCCAGGTCCTGGCTGAACATCTGGGGATAGCCGAAGTCGAGGAAACCGCGTCGTCACAGCCCACGCCCGAAAGCGTTGGTGATCTCTGCCCTGAATGCGGCCAGGCCACCTTGGTCTTCGAGGAAGGTTGCCAGAAGTGTTATTCCTGTGGCTACACGGAGTGCTGAAGTCCACCCTCATGAGACCATAGATGTGTTTCTGCTAATCCCAGCTCCCTTCTAGGCGTCCCCCAAACCAGGGACGCCTACCCTTCTCCCACAACCACCTGAACGATGCTACTGAGATTGTCGGTTAGGAACAGAAGCGTACTGTCTCTGAGGCGGAGGTTGATTATTCCAGAGGAGGACAGCATGGAGGGGCAACGTGCGGGTGATATGCTGATGGACCTGGCAGAGGCGGCGGCAATTCAGGATGAGCTCGTCCAACATCGACTAGGAATCGAGTGGGCCAAAACGCTCCTTGATCGGCTATTGCGCACTTGGATGCAATTGGAGACTCATGAAGAGATGGCATACGAAGATAAGGTGAGGTCTCAGGTCATCCTGGTAAATGAAGCCATGACGAGCCTGTCAGACCTTCACAAAACGTTGGGACGCTTCAGTGTACAGCTCAAGGACCATCAACGGCGCTTAAACTAGCGAAAAGGTCAGCTGAGCAGACAACCACAGAAATAACCCAAGTTGGGCCTCACATGTGCCGGAATCAGTAGCCATGACGAAGCTAGAGAAACCAATTACCTTCGAGAGCGTCTTTGGAACCTATATTGTCGCCGAGTTGCTGGGCGAAGGTGGCTCTGGTCGCGTCTATGGAGGTACGTACCCAGACAGAACCACCTGTCGCCCTGAAAGTTCCTGGTGGATCTTCCACACCTGGCCCCGCCACCCTGGCCCCAGTGCCCACCCAACCACCGAGGACGGTGGACCCTCGACCAACGCCCCCGCGAAAATGCTTCCCATGCGGGTCAGGCAGGATTACACTGCCCTATGAGCTGGCGCGCGGTTCCCTTCAACAGCATTGTTGGGTCGGCGGCGCGCTACAACAACTCTCTTTCGTTCGGCGTTCGGGGGCACCAGAGGCAGATGCGTTGCATTTTCTGTAAAAAATTTCCGGCACTTCTACTGCAGCAGCTGAAGGCTAGCGTTCGGCGTCTTACAATTCTGGAGAGTGTTCAATTGCAGAGAGATATTAACCCTATTCATCTCTCTATCTCGTTGACTTCTCAAGAGAGTTGTTCTGCCTACCTCTCTAATTTTTAACACTCTCGTACGACAAACTCCGCGACGTACTAGCCCCGGTCTCAAGCGATGATGTGCATGCACTCATCGTTCTTCACGAGAACGCTTTCATACCGCAAGGGCACTGGTGCCCGCAAGAGTAGTGGTGCCCAACCCTTCCATCGCGTGGACCCTCCCCGGCCTGCGGGCCTCCAGGGGCCGCTCATGTCAAGCGTTAGGCCTCGTGGGCAAGCATAAGTCCATAGGCAAGAATAGCCAGCTCAGGCGATCCAATCAGACGAAAGCGATCAACCGATGGCAGAGCCCAGAAGACGGCGGTTACTCCAAAAACTCCAGTCGGGCTCCAAAAACATCCGCTTTGCAGAAGCCGTCGCCTATGCGGGAGCTGTCGGATTTCGACTCGCGAGGATTCCCGGCTGTCATCACATCTACGTCCGTGCAAGTGTTCCCGAATTACTCAATCTCCAGAATGTGCGCGGACTAGGGAAGCAGTATCAGATCGAGCACCACCTCCAGCTCATTGAACGCTATAATCTTGCTATGGAGGATGAGACATGAAGGATCAGCATGTTAACGTATTTTACAGTGAAGACGACGAAGGATACATTGCGGCTATCCCTGACCTTCAGTCGTGTTCGGCGTTTGGCGACACCCCCGAAGAGGCTTTGCAGCCGGTGCAGATGTTCCGCCATGCGGAGGAGTTGGGGATGAGTCATGGCCCACCTCCTGCCCCACCAGGGCGTCCCACACTGCCAACTCCCGGATGGCGACCTCAGGACCCGCATCCGGCGACGCCGCCGGCGCGTCCGGTGCGGGGGGGACGAGCGTCGGCCGGGCTCGGCGTAGCTGGTCGTGAGCCGGCTCCACGCAGAGCTGATGTGGGCTGCGCACCTGGCGATGCGTCGCCATGAGGGTGCCTTGACGATCGATCTGGACGCTCATCTCGCCACCCTATTGAATCTCCACGGTTTGCCCGACAGGCGCGGCGGAGACCGAGTCGCGATTCGTCTCCGCAGTAACGAGGCCATCCCGAGCGACGGTTTACAGCAGGCTGGTCTGCAACACATAGGGGGGGCGGCCCCCAGGCGCGCGCAGCCGCTCCTTCCCAAGGGCCCCGGTAAGCTTGCGCAAGGTGCTGCCATGGATAGCCATGTTGGGCCTCAGCGGGAGAGAAAACCGGCCATCAAGGGGCCACATAGATCATCCATGGTACCCCGAAGCGGTCGGCGACCATGCCGAAGCGCGAGGAAAAGAACGTTGTGGCCAACGGCATCTGCACCTGCCCGCCGTCGGCCAGCGAAGCGAACAACCGCTCAGCCTCGGCATCGTTCGGCACCATGAGCGACAGCGAAAAGCCCTGGAAGGCCGGCCGTCCTTCACATCGACCGTCGGAAGCCAACACCGTGGTCTCGCCGATGCGGAGGCTCATATGCATCACTTTGTCCTCGGCAGCAGGTGGGACCATGCCGGGTGCATGGGGCTCAGGGCTGTCCTTGAAGCGCATGAGCATGGTGACCTCTGCGCCAAGCGCGCGGCGGTAAAATTCGACCGCCTCCTCGCAGCGACCGTCGAAGAACAAATAGGGTTGGACTTGCATGGCGTCTCCTTGTCAGGTCTTGGACGTGGTCGTTGCACTCTGGTGCCATCAGCGGTGAAGAGCCATGGCCATCATGCTACTTCATCCGCCGATAGTTCGCCACCATGATCGCGTGCCATTCCCCGTCATCGCCCAGCATGTGCGCGGTCAGCTGCCGGTGATCGTGGCCCTTGAGCTCGATCACATCCTTGTACTTCGCCATCTTTCCCTCGGCGGCCATGTGGGGACCCTCGGCGTTGAGCGTCAGCACCCTGCCGGTTGGGTCCAGCACCCCATCGTATACCCAGAGGTGGGTCATCATCGACCCGATCCATGTGCCCACGTAGCGCTGCTTCTGCGGGTCATAGCCGAGCGTCAGCACGGTTGTGGCGGTTCCGCCGCCAGGCATCTCGCCCTGTCCCTCGGCCAGGATCCAGAGGGCACCGAGCGACCGCACGTGCTCGGTGCCCTGGCACTTCGACGTTGGCTGGCCCGGCTCGCACATCGCATCAGCTTCGTACGTCCAGGCGCCGACGAGCTTCTGTAGCCACTGGTGTTCCTTCTGCGGTTCGGTCATCATGTCTTCATCTCCTATCTATTGTTGTCGCGGTTCCGATGGGTTTCGGTTCGGTCGCCGTCGGGTACAGCGAGTTGGCGGCACGATATCGTCCAAGATGCTTGATCTCAGGCGTGAGCTGCACGGACTCCGCGTCACACGCCTGTCGTGTGCCCTTACTCAGGACGCGCTTGTCCATGTGTCTCAGCACCATTTTTGTCGTATGTGTGCTTCCATCGGTTAGTCGAACGACGAGTGCCCGGTTCGACACTCAAGCGTGAAATAATTTGCGTGTGACGAAAATCTCTGGAATACCATAGGAATAGGCATAGGACTGGAGGCGCAAGTTGAAAGCCACCGGGTCTTGGCTACCAGCTCTGCAAGTCCCCTTGGTGACCTACCCAAGGACCATTTGCTACGACTGCCAGCTGAGAGCCAGTCGATTAGACTCCGGAGGAAGGCGCCCCGTGATACGCCCGACTCTTTCCCCATATAGAAGTCGAAACTGAATACGACGTCATCCGCCGTGAGCGTATCCCCATCGTGAAAGATGCCCCCCCTTGTGGAGCGTGAACACAGACGTCGGCAGGCTCGATGATGACCGCTTCTTGCTCCCGGCACCTGTGCGATAACCACACCATTCCATTTCTCTGTTGAATGCGCTCGCAAATGGTGTACCAACCTCTAAAACCATATGAGCCCCCGCGTTTCCCTGACTGTATCGGCAGGCACGTGCCCGATGTCTGCCGCAAAATCGGGCGCCTTGCCCCTCTTTGCCCACAGTCTATGCACAGAGGGGCTCTTGGTTTGTACGATGGGGAGGGAATTGCGTGGAGAGCGTTACTATGTAGCACTACCAATCCGTAAGCTTCCCGGTTTGGAATGTCTACCGTGACCTGTGGGCGCTCGCGCTCATGGATGCGTGACGCACCCGTTTTCCGGCGTAAGGACCAGCTGCCTGAGGCCGCCGGCATCAGCCCCATGCACCTCACGCCTGCCGCCCCAGTGAAGGACGGCCAGCAAGCGCCGTGTTGCGGCCGTCGCGTTGTCGTGCCGCAGCAGGCGACCGCACAGGGTCTTTGTCGGGCCTACCTTGACCGCCGGGCGGTGGCGGGGGGGACAATGCCGTTCAGGCGGAGATAGACGACGAGCTGTCCATAGTGATCAGCCCCGTCTAGGAGCGGCCCCATCCAGAACCCATAGCGGGACACCACCCGATCCCCGAACGGAAACTTCACCGGCTCCACCATTTGAGCATCGGTCAGCGACCTGATCAGGGCCTCTCCAGCCTGAAAGGCCTCGGTCAAGAGCCGCACGACGTCGGCCTTCTTCATAGGCGTCTGCGGAGAGTCCGACTCGCGTTTGGTGCCGTTTGCGGTGTCGATGAAGCGTTGCACGGTGCCAGCGACATGGACCAACTGCTCGCGAAATGTCCGTACCTCCGGCGTCGGCTTAAAGTCATACCGCTCCTCGGGCATGACCTCGGCCACGTCGATCATGTTGGCCGCGGCTCGTGCCCAAGTCCCCACAAGTTCCTGCGCCAGGCCTGGGGAGGGGCTCTGCGCCGCGAGAGGAGAAGCCGCGAATATGAACAAAATCGCGCCATACCACAGGCGAACATAAATGCTGTGATTCATGGTGGACTCCCGGTAGGTGAAACCCCTAGCACGTGATACACGTCATGACCGATTGCTCGCGAGACCCGTCGTTCACTCAGCTGGGTGGCTGGTCCCACACGGACACGCGTATGGGATAGCTGCCTTCGCATCCGATCGTAGCCGACACACGGCCTGTCATGCAACATGATTTCGTAATCCACCAAGTAGAAGGGCTGGGGAAGTGGCCACCCGTCAGGGTGTGAACCCCTCACCAGCGGCATGAATGAACCGGCGCACCCGAGTTTAGGATATAATCATAATGGTCTGGCGCCTGATCTTCACCCGTGTCGAGTCGATAGGCCCGCTGGGTTCTATGGCCAGCAGCGGACCACTGAGGGTGTTGAACCGACGCGCCTGGCGTGCGGGGCCGAGATTGGATCCGCGTGACAGCCGACGCCACCTCCCGGGAAAGGTGATGTGCCCACACACACAAAGGCAAGGAGATGCAATCCCATGGCCGGCGCGGGTGTTCCCGAGGTCTAAGGGCGCCAGCATGCTGGTGAGACATATGGGCAACCACCCCATCGAAGGTCCCGCCTACCCATGGCAGACATCCATGGTGAGCATGCCGGGCGGACTATGGGACCACACACCCGAATGAGCGTCCGGAGTCCCCTCCGTAATCGCCAATTCCGCTGGTTGTGGGTCTCAGCGCTCGCGTCATACACTGGCACGTGGCTGCAGCACACGGCCGCGGCCTGGCTGATGACGTCGTTTACCAGCTCACCTGCCATGGTAGCCCTCGTGCCGGCGGCGAGTAGTCTACCTGTCTTACTAGCGATTTTGCCAGCGGGGGCCATGGCGGACGTCTGCGACCGCCGTCGCCTGCTGCTGGTGACGCAATCGTGGATGGCTGGAATGGCGGCGGTGCTGGGAGTGTTAACTATTGGCCATGCCGTCACCCCGTGGCTGCTGCTCCTGTTGACCTTCCTCCTCGGCCTCGGGGCTGCCATGAATGATCCTGCCTGGCAGGCGATCACACCGGAGATCGTTGCCCCCGAACAATTGGCCCCGGCGGTGGCTTTGAATTCGTCCGGTTATAATATGGCCCGAGCCGTGGGGCCGGCGCTCGCTGGGGCCATTCTGGCAATAGCTGGACCCGGCGTCGCCTTCCTGCTCAATGCCCTGTCGTTTTCTGGAGTCGTAATCTATTTGTGCCGCTGGGAGCGGGCCTCTGATCAGGTTTCCTACCCTCCAGATCGCTTCTGGACGGCGCTTGTGGTGGGGATGCGCTATCTGCACGGCTCCCCAGGGATGCGGGCGTTGCTCATCCGCACAGGTCTGTTCAGTTTCTTTGCCAGTGCGCTATGGGCCTTGCTGCCGTCACTTGCCCGCCCTTACGGTGCCATCTGGTTTGGCGCCCTCCTCGGTGTGTTTGGCCTCGGCACCTTCGTGGGCGCCGCGGTGCTCGGGGCTGTTCGTGGGTGGCTCCCCGTGGATGGGCTGGTCGTAGCAGCTTCGGTCTTTTTCGCTATCTCACTTATGGCGCTAGCATCCGCGCCACGGTTCACCTGGGTTTGCATCGGTTTGTTTGCTGCCGGCATCGGGTGGATTGTCATGCTGGCGACCCTGAACGTCGCCGCCCACACCCAGTCTCCGACCTGGATACGCGCACGGTCCTTGTCCGGCTACGTATTGATCCTGCAAGGTGGCATGGCCGCCGGCAGTGCCGTTTGGGGTGCGATTGCCAGCGGCTATGGTCTAGGCACGGCACTCACACTCGCGGGTGCTGGGTTGCTGGCAGGGCTGCTGACAATGCGGCAGTACCCCCTGGGTTCGAGGGGTGAGTAATGCGTCAAGCCCTCGGGGGGGATTCGTCTATACCTCTCGATACCAAAACGCCAGATCCCACAGAATCGAGTCCCAGGGGCTCAATGCCATGCCCCTGAGCGTATGGCTGACCGCGGACACTTCCTGACGCCAGACCACGGGTATGACCACCACATCCTCGACTAACAGATCATTCATACGGATGAAAATGGCAGCCCGCGTGGTCGGGTCCATCTCGTTCTCCGCCTGCTTCCAGAGGCGATCGTACTCGGCATTGGCCCAACGCACGAAGTTCCGGCCTGCCCAGTTGTTGGCCCTTTGTGCGATCTCCCAACTCACGAATAGGCGCATTGGCCCCTGCGGATCGAACCCAAGGCTCTGGGCAGACATCTGCATGTCCGCGTAAAAGTGAGAGTACGTCTCCGGATTGCCTGGGTCGCTCGCGAAAAAGACGTTGGCGGGTACCGCCTTCAGCTCAACCTCGATGCCGATTTGCTCCAACGCTTTCTTGACGATAGCCTGCGTCTTCTGGCGGACAGGGTTGGCCGAGGTCTGAAACAGGACCTTCATGCGACGGTCGTCTTTGCGGCGAATGCCATCGCTTGCCCGCTTCCAGCCGGACTGGTCGAGTAAGCGGGCGGCCTTCTCCAGGTCGAACTCCCAACGTGTATTGGGCGACCTGAACTGCGGAGGAGTGTTGAGCACGTCGCCGGTGGGTTGGCCAGCCGTGCCGTATAGTTGCTCGGCGATGGTGCGCCGGTCAACAGCCGCCGCATAGGCCTGGCGCACCTGGATGTCGGTGAAAAAAGGGTGTGGCACCTTGAGGCTGCTGCGCTCGCCATCCACCTCGGTCCAGGGATCCGAGCGATTGAGATCGATGTGCTCGACACTGGTACCCGGAAACATACGGAACGCACCCTTACGTCCCTGTTGAGTCAACCGCTCCCGGATATCCTTCTCGATCTGGGTGTTCCAGGCGAAATCGAACTCTCCAGTCTGGATCACAGCCCGTGCCGCGGAGGTCGCATCCCCACCCCCCTTGAGTTCCACAGTGTCGAAGAAGGGGCGGTTGGGTATGTGATAGTGGGGATTGATCTCATAGTGTGCCACATCGCCCGGCTTGAACTCGACGATCTTGTAGGGCCCGGTGCCGACCGGTTTGAGGTTGTACGGGGCATTGCGTGCCTTCGAGCCGTGGTATTGGGTGAAGAGATGCTTGGGCAGTACCTGTCCTCCTGACACATACCAACGAGGGGTGGGGTCGGTAAACACCACCCTGACCGTATGCTCGTCGAGTTTCTCGATGCGGTGGATATTTTCATAGAGGCCGCGGGAGACGGTACCAGTGGCCGGGTCAGAGGTATACTCCCAGGTAAAAACCACATCATCGGCGGTAAAGGGGGTGCCGTCATGCCAGACTACCCCCTGTTTGAGGCGCCAGATGGTCCAGGTGCCGTCCTGCGAACGGCTGCCCCCCTCGACACTGGGGATCTCCGCCGCCAGGATCGGGATGAAATGGCCATCGGGGTCGATGGAGAATAACGGTTCGGAGACGACGCGCGACGCGGCGACGTCTTTCGCGCTGACGGCAAAATGGGCGTTGAGGATCGTCGGCGCCTGCCAATACAGCAGGCGCAGCTTCCCGCCACCCCCTCTCCGGATGGGAGTGAAGGCTGGTGGTAGGGCTCCGGTCCCCTGAGCCGTCGGGAGCGTCTGTGCCGCGAGCATCTCAGCGATGAGGGGACCTGCGAGCCCAAACCCCAGCATGGCACGGATGAAGTCACGGCGGTTCGCCTCCCCCGTAGCGGCCCGACGCACCCATCGGCGCAGGTCGTGTTCGTCAAGTGCCATCCGTACCTCCCTTAAGCATCCGCAGCCTCGCCACATGCCAGCTCCTGCATACCGTTCGGCCAGAGCATTTCATTGTATTATCTCAGAAGGATGTGCCGCATGTAAAGAAACCTGAGTCTTCGACGAGGGGTTGCCCGATCGTTCCATTTCGAGGCGGCCAAACTTCTTGGCTAAGGGAGGATGTTTGAGTACTTCGTAAGCGGCATACGATCCGGGTTTTTGGCGCAACGCAAAGGCACCATGACGCGCTTCAGCCTATGCACAAGCCACGGCGACCCTCGGTCTGCCTCCAGGCTGGTCGAATCTGCTCACCGCGATAGGCTGGTGGTACCTCTCCCCCACCGACCTCCCGGCGTCGAGCTTCTATAGCTCCCAGAACACATCAAAGGATTTACGCGGAGGGCACGTCCCCTTCTAGCCTACCTCCTCCTGCGTAGCTTGGCTTACGCGTCATCTTAATGCCATAAATCTTGCCTGCTGCTGGCGGAGCCGCTTCCTGGCCCGGGAAAGATAGCCACTTACGGTCCCGCGACTCATGCCTTCAGCCTGGGCCAACTCATCCTCTGAAAGCTCTTCCAGATGGCGCCTGATGAACAGGATGCTGTGAGCACCGAGAACGGTCTGCAACTCCTGCAACGTCTTTCTCAGGACATTTTTGCGCACGGCAGACGCTTCAGGATCGGGCATGGACCGAGCGTGTGGATTCTCACGAGCGCTCATAAGGTTATCATGGCCGTCACAGAAACGTTGGCGTAGTCTGGCCCGCCGCACCGCATCGACAATCACGTGATGGGCGATGCTCCGCAGCCAAGTTCCCAGACCCGCTTCACCCCGGAAGCGGCTGATGCTCACATAGGCGCGGCAGAGCACTTCCTGGGCCAAATCCTCACTATCTACCTGCCTGTTGGCACGGTCATGCAACCTGGTTTGGATGAATCGGCACAGCGGTTCCCATTGCTCTTCATAGAGTGCTTCCCATACCTGCCGATCACGTCTCCGTAACCTATCCAAGAATTCAGGGGTGTTGAAACGGCTTGGCTTATGCATCATGCACCCCGAAGTTATCATGAATTATCCCGTCCCTCAGCCTTGAGACTTATATGGTATACGTCACTTGACGGCGCTTGCAAGACTATCAGCCAGCGCGTAGGTACCAGAGTCATCTACAAAATCATGTCGTTGAAGCTCCCTTGCCTACCTTGATGAAAGGGGAGGACTATGAGTGCGCATGGCGGATCGAGTGAACGCTAGAGGGAAGACAGTATCCATCCACAGGACGGAGCAGCAGGCTACATAGCAGCAGTCAGCACCCTAATCAACGGCTTATCTTCACTGTGAGGCTCTTTGTGGCCATACTCATCCTGGTTGAGATGGTGCAATTCGAGGATCCACTGGGGGGGCAAGAGGTGACGGCTCGCGGTGGGGGGATCCACGGCTGCGCCGGAAGTGGGGAAGCCATCCACCCTGCATATCAGGGGTAAGGGTAAATGGTGGCGACCGGAGCACGTGGAGTACCAGAGCGCAAACGGCCTGCACCTGATCCCGCGACATCCCTAGCCGGGTGATCGAGGCAGCCAGCCGTAATGATCATAGAGATTCTCCCCTGGATAATCGAAGGCGAGATCTGTCGTCACGACGAGGGCATCGATGTTGCCCGGTAATGGTGGTAACGGCTTGATCCGATTCACGAGTTGCGCGAGCTGATCGCGCAGGGCAGACACGCCACTCACCTCTACAACCTCGGTTTCTCGGATGGATCCGTCCCTCCCAATTGTGAGCTTCAATTCAGCAGTACCCTGCTGCTTTAATTGCATCGCCGCCACTTGCAGACGGTCCCGGACATAGGCCGCATATTCATCGACGGTGTTCGGTGACCGCTCTAACAGTATGGTTGAGGTTGACGGTGCTCCTATGGTTGTCTCTCGTTCCATAGTACTACTTCGTCCCGTGGAGCGCATCTCCCCCGGTTCATGTGCGGCAGTCCACCCTGTTGTGACGCTTAATGGCGCTGCCATGAGGCCGAAGGTAACAATCATGGAGGCAACATGTCGTCGAGTGAACAGATGTTTTTCTATCATTTTCGATCCTCCTTATGGCTTCGGGACATTCCATGGGACGCTTGAGATGCCACGCCCAATCGGGATCGTCGAGAGGTCTCCCTGTCGGTGGCCGATTTTACAGGACGATGTCGTCCAGTCGTGGGCTTCCGCGCCTCATGGAATGATCGGTTCATCGAGCCCGCGATCCCAATCTTGCTTCGCGAGAGCCGCATTGCACGCTGCATCGATGCTCTGCTTGCCAGTCGAGATCAGGTATTGGTTAGTCGGGCAAGGTCAGTTAATACCTACAGCCTCTAGAATAATTTTTACCCCTGGCGCCCCTGGCGGTCAACACTGCCGACCTTGTACGGGTGGCTAAAGATGGTGCGGGAGCCCGATGTCGAGGTAAGGATCAGCGGATTGCAAAGGGGATAGGGGTCAGGCTTGAATAAGTGAATGAGTAGCGGTCATGGCTAGAACCACTGACAAGGCGATCGACATAGGACGGCGCCCAGTACGTCGAACGTCACAGACTTGCTGATGTAATCGTCCATACCAGCGGCCAGGCAGTCCTCACGGTCGCCTGGCATCGCATTTGCGGTCATGGCAATTATCGGCACATGTCGGCCCGTGGACGCCTCGCGTAGGCGGATTGCCGCCGTCGCCGCAAAGCCGTCCAACTCCGGCATCTGACAGTCCATCAAGACAACATCGTAGGCAAACTGCGCTAGCATGGTGACCGCTTCCTGGCCGTTCGCTGCCACGTCGATCCGACAGCCCAATTTCTCGAGTAGGCGCACCGCCACTTTTTGATTGATCACATTGTCTTCGGCCACCAGCACATGAACGTGCATCTGGATTCTCTGCACCATACTGACGGTAGGTGACTGGCGAGACGGCTCTCGCCTCGCCAGCTGCGCCCATCATGGTTACCAGACAGTTCTATAGGTGGGATTCGGTCGAACCGAACAAAGGTACCAAAAGTTTCATAGGAGGCCATCAGGAGCGACGTGAGGGACGTTCCGCTCTGTGTACCCTCGATTCTGGCTGATCTGTATCGCCGAATCGTTGGGCCCGCGTAACCCGACCGAATCCTGGAGCCTCTCGTCGGAGAAATCGTACTCGCCGTGGAGATTAATGTGGCGCCAACTCACCACGGAGCCGTGTTGCACCGCCGCGAGGAGTGCATGCCGGCGCGCGACGTCGTGCTCCTCCGTGATCTTCTGGGTGAGATAGAGATAGTTCCAGCAGATGATGACGTTCTTGATGAGGCGGCGGCAGCCCTCGGCGATTTCCTGCTCGACTTTGTCCCCGTAGAGGAAGTCCTGGTTGTTCCCGAAGGCGATCGCGCGCGAGAACTGATTGGCGCTCTCGCCTTTGTTGAGCTGTTGTTCACCGGCCTGACGGAGCTCGACCTCATCGACGAAACGCAGCATGAAGTCCAATTTGGGGATTTTGCCAAACTCCTTGAGTGCCTGATACAGCGGGTGCTGCCTGGAGTAGGAGTTGAGCCGTCTGAACAGCTGAGACGCGGTCGTTTCTTTGAGCTTGATGGTGGCGATAAAGCGTAACACCTCGTCCCACTGCGCGGCGATCATCGGCAGTTTGATATATCCGTCCGGTAGGAGCCGATACCCTTGCTGCGCATAGACCCTCCGGGTGTTGAAGGCATAGAGCTGTTGGCCAGGCAGGTGCTTGATCCGCGGCGCAAAGGAAAACCCCAGCACATGCAGCGTGCCAAAGATGATTTCGCTATAGCCATGGGTATCCGTCGAATGGAGGTCGCTTTTGACGACGTCATTGTGCATCAGCCCGTCAATGACGTCGTGCGCTTCGCGTTCAGCCGCGCTGATGACGGCGTGATGCCACAGGAAATGTCGTTCGTCGAGGCAGGTATAGGCACTGACACCTTGGTCCTTGCCGACATACTTGAAAGAGTAGTTGGCATTCAGCGAGTCCACGGCCACGCCGTATTTCTGGCCATCACTCGGGGTATGCAGTCGACCGGCGTGGCGGCGATAGATCTCGGGGAGCTCCGACCGGTCCATGAACTGTACGACCCGGTCATTGGCCGCATGCAGGTTGTCGAGGGTAAAGTAGCCGTTAATCGTGGTTTCGAGTTCGGACTCGTTGATCCACTTGGAAATCCGGGCGATTTTGCCAATGCCGATGAAGCATCCGTAGCCGACGATCCCGGCCAGAAAGGTCTTCTCCGGGGGCTTCGTGCGGGCATACTGGACATGCCAGGGCGTAAAAGCCTCCAGAAACCCAGTGAGCCGATTGATGGTCGAGAGCACTTCTACCAGGGAGATATACCGCTGGGCGGGGAGGAGGTGACGTAGTGGTTCACGCTCATCCTCCCGGGCTTTCGGGGTGGAGACGTGGAACGTCCCATCTTTGTGGAAATGGACGTGTAGATTCGCCCCGTGCCGGAGGTGTTGATTGGTCTGGTGGTATTGCTGATCAAGCCGCTCGGCGAGCGTGTGCAGGGTCTGCTGGCAGTTGGCCACCGCCTCCAGGTCCGCACGCTGCAGATACTCGTCGCGATGGATCTCCCAAAGCGGCTTGGGAATCAGATAGTCATCCAGCGACCGGTATTTGTAGGAGTGCTGCAGATTCAAGGCCCCAGCTTTGATGGCCTCGGCGATTTTGATGAAGAGGAAGACCTTGTACAGCGGGACCCGGATCGCGCCGGTCTCATCCAGGACGGCCTGTTGCTCCGGTGGCTCCAAAAAGCCTAAGGGGGCGGTCTGACGGATCACGCCGTCTTTCGTCTGGTAGGACTGCAGCGCGTCGAGGAGGGCACCGGTCTCATCACCCTGGAAGTCCAGCTCCTTCACGATGTCGGCCACGCGATTCTGGAGCTTGACGGATTTGGACGCGAGCACCTCATAGTAGTCAGCGTCTTCGCTCCCACGTTGCGTGTGGTGTTGGACCTGTCGCAGGTGGGCTTCAGCCGCGCGGCGTGTGTCCTCGCCTTCGGAGAGCACCGCTTGAATCTGCCGCACCTTGTCGGGATCGGAGAGCTGCTCGCTGAAGGCAATCGCTTCGATCGCGACCAGGGGACTGAACGCGCCCTGGTCGACGTCTGCCACCAGGGCGGATAACGATTGACGCTGTTCGAGACGTGCGTCGTAGTAACGTTCTTTGTGTTCGCGCTGGCAGGTATTGAGCGCGTGTTGGACGGCCAGGAGCAGGATATCGATCAGCACGTCATGGAGCCGCAAGAACTGGTGGGCGATGAAGCAGACCAGATGCAGATGGCGATCCTCTGCGGCTCGGCGCGAGACCTGGAAGACCCTGGATTTGAGCACCGCATTGGCGTAGTACCGGACCCCCTCAGGCATCAAGTCGAGGGCGGTGACCACCGACTCCACCGCACGATACAAGGGCCGCAAGGTCCGCAGGTCCTCCAGGTTGGCCTTGATCCGTGTGGGCTTGGTGGACTGCGAGAACCGCTTGAGCAACGTGAGCTGGAAGCGCTGGAGCTGGCCTTAATATAGAGAAACGGTCATACGGTGCCACTTGTACCGCCAGGGCTGGCATCTTCCCTGTCTGAGGGTAGGACGTGAGCACCTTCCGAGGCCTCTCGTGCATTGACGCGCCTTCTATGCCTGCACGCCCTCAACCACTCCGAGCAGCTTGGAGGCAGGATACCACGTCTGATGGTACGTCCACCCCGCCCCTTCCAGCAGGCCGGCATATTCCTCTAGGGTCCTTTCCCGTCCGGTGAGCATGAGGAGCATCTGCATATCAAACAGCTTGGAAAAGTGGGGCGTATCCGGGCCGGGGACGACGTGCTCCATGATCAACACCCGGCCGTGCTGGGGCGCTGCGCGGTGCATGGCCGAGAGCATCTGGCGACACTCCGCGTCGTTCCAGTCATGCAGGATGCGCTTCACCAGATAGGCGTCTGCCGAAGGGATCTCTTGGAACATGTCCCCAGGCACGTAGGTACACCGGTCTCCCACGCCCATCTTGCCGGCCCACAACCGCTCTGTCTGTGCGATCACACTGGGCAACTCCAGGACGGTCCCCTGCAGGTGGGGATACTTGACCAGGAGGCTGCACAGGGTATAGCCGTGGCCACCGCCCACGTCGCAGAGCTGGGAGATGCCAGAGAAGTCGTAGGGTTCCAAGGCTTCCAGCACCAACTGGGTATCGATGGTGGAGTAACTGCTCATGGCCTCATTGAACACGGCCCCATAGCTGGGGTGCTGGACGGCATAATCAAAGTGGGGCTGCCCAAACTCCCGGACAAAGGCGTTCTGCTGCCCGTCGGTGATCAGCGCCGGCAGGTGCTTCCAGGCGGCGTAGTGCTCCGGGCCTTCGATGAGCAGGGTGATCCCGCGCAGGGTCAGCGGGTGGTCCCGGCACAGCCGCTCGCCCATGGGGGTCAGCGCGAAGGTCCTGGCCTGATCCTCGCGCAAGAGCCCCAGCGAGCCTAGAGCCCTCATGAGCCGATAGAGCATCCCCGCATCAACCTCCAGCTCGCTGGCCACACGGACCGCGCTGGCGGGCCCGCTCACCAGGGCATCGAAGACGCCCAGCTTGACGCCTGCATACAAGATCTGGCTCCGCCATCTCCCGAAAATCAGATCAATGACCTTTTCACCGGCGTCGTCCATGATTTCCTCTCTCTCCGGAAGACCCTCTTTTCTGCCCCGCAGGGTTGTTGTGACCACCCCGTTTGTATTGTGATCAACCCACGTGAAGCATAGCGGCGATATGGGCCATTCTCGAGGTCGGTCCTGATCTCCTCACGAGGAGAGCGGCTCACAGGAACGCCCCATGGTGGCGTCATGGAGCCGTACTCACGCCAAAAGTCGGTAAAACGATGGGGGGTTAACGCCGTAGAACGGACCGTGTGCTGAATATGGCAATGTCCCAAGTACTGCTGGATCGCACGGGTATCAATCCCCTTGTTGGCCAGATAAAAACCGCAGGCATGACGGAGCCTATGGGGATGAATCGGACACGTGAGCCCTGCGACCTCGCCAGCCCGCAGCACCATATGGCGCACCGCGCGTGCGGTCAGCGGCCCGCCCCGTTCAGAGACAAACAGATAGGGCGTATCAGGATAGCCTCGGCGCACCCGCCGCAGCGCCCGCAGTTCTGGCCCACGTAAAGGATGGACAGCGGGGTGGCCATGTTTGATCCGGTGGACATGCAGGCAACCTACCTGGAGATCGACGGCCTCCCAACGCAGCGACACCGCTTCGGCCACCCGCCAACCATGCCGGTACATGCAGAGCATAAACGTCGCATCACGGTGATGATGGCGGCCTACCTTGCGGGCCGCCGCCAGGACTTGCTCGACTTCGTGTGGGGTCAGATATTCCCGCGACCGTCTTTCGGCATTGGTCGGCTTCTTGGGGGGGCTCTTGACCGAAAATGATGCGTGGGAGGTCGCCATCATGTCTCCACTCTGCCGCCCAGCGTCCTCTGTCGTCTGCTCAGCTCGACCGAATTCAGGTGATTTTGGGAGAGTGCATCGTAGCAGAAAGTGAGGAGTGGGGAAAGGCAACCCCAAAACCTACGGTAACGACCTCGTGCCCTCGCGGCTTACCGTAGGTTTTCGCACAGCTGCTGCCGCTAACCCCGGATGCGCCCGGCGGCCTCAATGCCGTCCATGGGCCCCAGCAGCCGGATGTCCATCAGAATGAGGTCGGGCCTGAGCGCAAGCGCTTTCTCAATCGTGTCCTGGCCAGAGGAGACGATCCCCAGTACCTGTACCATTAATTCGTCTGCCGTGAACCCGCTTGATTTTTGCGCGCTCCAGGTCCATGCTGGCCAGTCATAAAGAGGCTTTGGCAGACCCTATTTCGGAAGCTGACCTCGACGCTGCGCGAGCCTGTGCATCTCGCGTTGACGACGATGGCCCTGCGCCGTCAGCTGGCCCTCTTGCAACGGTCGGCCAAGCGACCCCACTTCTGGCCGGCTGATCGATGCCTCTGGGTGCTCCTCTCCATGGTGTGGGCGCGATGGTCCGAAGCCCTTGAGATCGTGCAAGCCGACACCGCAGGAGCTGGCGCCGACAAGGGCTGCGCCAGCTCCTGCGGTGGGAGCATGGGCGGAGGCGGCCAGGACGGCCTGCGATCGCCGCAGAGACACGTGCGCTGATCCGCCGCATGAGCCGAGCGAATCTCCTCTGGGGTGCGCCACGTCTCCACGGCGAACTGGCGATGCTTGGCATGAAGGTGTCACGAACCACAGTGGCGAAATACATGGTCTGCCGATCCGGTCCGCCATCGCCGTCGTGGCGCACGTTCATACACAACCACGCCCAAGAGCTCATCGCCAGCGACGCTTATACGGCATCCGCAAGCAGCTTGTGCACATGAGCCGTGACGGTCCTGCACACGCTTCGCCAGTGGTTTGAAAGGGTTGTCGTGAGCGGACTGAACGGGGCCTCACAGTGTTCATGGCGTGCGACGGCCACCAGCATACAGCCGAGCGATCCCGTATGGGCACCTGCAGTCTGGTCTCTGGGCAGGGGTGAGTGTGTCAGCGTGGGCGAGCGAGGTCCGCCTGACGCTCGATTGGCACGCCACGGTGATACCGTTTCCGCCGGCCTACCCATCCATTGGGGGACCATCAGCGTGGGTCGAGGCTCTTCCACTGCGAGACGATGGGGCGTGTATCTACTCATACAGCAATAGGGAGCATGCCACACCACAGGGCAGGCCAAAGACGTCTCACGGCGAGTCGCCGTATGATGAAACAGACGGATGAGTTTCTGGTAAGGACAGGTATGTTCGCATTTGTATTTACGGCAGTTCCACGGTATCTCCCACGGCCACACGCCCCGGAGTAAGTATGCTGGCATAGCAACCGAGTGCCTGCTCCGCCTCCCGCACGATAGTACGTAACACTGTTGGATCTTTCGGGAGGTCAGTTTGCGCGTGGGTGGTTATTCCGCAGCGTACTGTAGGCATCTCGCACTGTACGTGCAGCGCACCCAGCCGTAAGGTGTGCCCGCTCCATTGCGCTTCTACCAGTCCTTCCACCCCAACCGCTGTCTCAATTAGAATGTTCGGGCGGAAACGCCGCACGTCCCATGCCGAAGCCGGGTTGAGATGTGCCATGGTGACCAGGGACGTAGTGGTGAGCAGATGGAGTGGGAAGGCGTCGAAGTAGGTGCCTGGTGGGGTAGTGAACTCGAAGAGCTCAGCAGGGACCATGGACAGATCGGGAAGCGGCTCATCCGGCGTACGATCAAAAGTCTCGCGCATTGATCTTCCCAGAGGGGGAATCCGAAGTATGGCTTGCAGGACTACTCGAAAGAGTTTAGTGCGAGTCAGCCATCCCAAGAGGTGGGCTCCCGCATAGCCGCGCCGGTAATGAGGCGTCTGACTAGCTGGCTGACACGGCCAAAGCGAGACAGCCCGCCCCAGCACGACCGACAGACGAGCGTGAACCGCAGGGTCATCGCTGCTCACCTGCGTGCCGTCGGGTAGAGTGATGTCTACCAGCGGTATCAGCCCCACGCTAGGTTCCTCGCGGTAGCAGGCCATGCACTGGAGGAGCAGCGGCAGATTCCTGCCCCCCCGGATCTCCCTCGCGGCGTCATCGCGTACCGCCCAACCCCGATCGCCGGGGATACCTAAAGCATTGACAATACAACTCCCGAGCTGCTCGCCTCCCATGGATTTGACTGGATAGCGCCACAGTTCACGGACGGTCCCAATGATCATGGAAGGCTCCCTCCTGTTTTTGGAGGCTTGGCCTCAATCTCATGGAAAATGCCGAGGACGGTACGCCGGGAAGAAATCAATGTCAAGCCTGCTTGGGAAACGAGATCCAGCGGCTCCCGATTCCATCGGCAGCCAAGCTTCCGGGCATGATGATCTGCCTTGCGATCTTGCCAGTGCCCAAGCCAGCCTTGTTCACTGCGGCCATGCTCGAGAAGGAGGATGCGGCCATCTGTGCGGCACACCCGAGCCATCTCTCGGAGCGCAACCACAGGATCAGGAAAGGTACACAAGGTGAGTGAATCAACCACGGTGTCGAAGCTTTGGTCACGAAAAGCGAGGGTCTCCCCATCCATCACCAAGAAAGCTGCATGCAGGCTCAGAGCTATCCCACGCTTGCGGGCTATCTCCAGCATCGCGGGACTTAAGTCTACAGCGGTGATCTTACAGCCTCCGGAGTAGTATTGGAGATTCTTCCCTGTTCCGACGGCGATCTCCAGTACCCTTCCTGACGCCCCATGCAGGAGTCTGCGTCGGAGGTTTTTTACGCCTAGAAACTCAAGAATTCCTAACACTAGATCATACCAAGGGGCAAACTTCTCGTATTGTTTCATGGTCTCCGCTTTGACAGCTGCCCCGGTTTCATTTGGCGACTGGTGCATGAGGCGGTAGCTCCGCAGTTAACCGTGGTCACGGACACCACCGCGTAATCAGGCGTTGCAGCGCACGCGAGCGGCGCCCGCGCTGCTTGGGTGGGATCCAGCGTGGTGGTGGCACATGAAACGACAGCAGCTCCCGGACTGTCCAGCAATGGTCGGTGATGCCAGTGGCCATGGCGGGCGTCATCGCGCCCCGGCTGTTGCCCAGACTCGCGTGCGGTGTGCAGAAGTTATAGACGGTGCCGATCAGATACATCCCGTGCTCCAGGGTCAGTGGTCGGCGTGCCAGCGCCCGGCCGCGGCGCGTCAGCACTGCCAAGCGCTCCCGGAACGTCGCGTTCAGCCGTTCGATGTAGGACGTGTTGATCACCCCCTCCCCTTGCGACCGGCGCAGGAGCGTCGCCACGCGTGCAGCTGTACCGGCGATGATCCGATGCTCGACGGCAACGACATGCCGCTGCGCATAGCGCTTCACGACCTGGGTGACGAGGAGGTGCTTCCAGGGCCGCAGCCGAGGACGCCCCTGCCCTCCCGTGCGCTGCGGATCACGAAACGTCTCGCGAATCGCCCGGACATAGGCGACAAACCCGTCAGTACAGAACAAGAGCGGGCGGTGTACGGCACCGCGACGCACCCGCTCCATGAGGCGCCGAATCAGGGGCAGGTCACGGTGGGCGCTGACCTCACCCGCCAGCCACAAGCGGGTGCGGACCATCATCGCCAGGGCCATCCACACAATGCCCCCTTGGGTCTTGACGCGGATCTCGTCGGCTTGCACCTGCCCCAGGTCACGCGGTTGCTCGACCAGATGCTCCTGTACGGCCTGCCCTTGGACCCCAGCGCGTGCCGCCCAGCTCGCCACGGTCCGTTCGTCGAAGCCAAAGGCGACGACGATCGCTTGCAATGGACAGCCATGGGCGAGGAGCGTGACCACAAGGGTCACCGTCTTCGCCGAGGTCCGCAAGTGGTACAACGCCGTGCCTTTCGTCACGGCAAACGTTTTACGGCACGCCGTGCAGAGGAACCGCGTGTCCTGACGCGAGTGGATACGAATATTGCCCTGGCCTGTTTGTCCTCTGGCAGGGCACTTCAGATTCGGGCAGAAGACGATGCTGGGGTCCATGATTGTCCTCCTGGCTTTGCTTGGGAACATACCAAGAGGAGTATCTCTGGTCCCCAGTCTTCATCACAACTGAACTGCACCACGGTTTAGTGTGGAGCTAC
>CAVPRW010000022.1:0-194751 GCA_963707985.1 uncultured Nitrospinota bacterium
CCGCAGCTTCCCCCTGTGAGCGGCTCTCCCGTCTCCGAGGACTATGGGCGGATTCTGACGCCCTCACGGTCCTCGGCCCTCCTTTCGCAGTGGCCTACCTGGAACTCGCACCCCAGGAACCGTCAGGGCCTCCCAAGTTCTTGACGCTTCTCTCCACGCATACCACGCTCTTGGTGGACCCCGACAGACCCTCGGGAAGCTCACCAAAACGCTTCCTCTGTGTAGGCTTCTGGAGTGTTCAAACCATCGCCGTCTGCATAAGCCGCGATAACGGGGCTGTATCAAGCTTTGGAGAGTGCGGTCTCTCCTGCGGTCTCCGTGGTGCCCTGTGTACGCTTCACCTGGTTCGTTCGGTTTTCACCTCCTCAACACGTGCAACACTCGGTAGGAGTGGTTGGTTAGACCTTACTCCGCAGGGACTTGCACCCTGCAAGAAGCGCCAAGCTTCGCTTGGCGCACGAACGCCGGCGCTCAGCCGCGCCCGGAAGCGGGAGCGGAGCGGACGCTGTAGGACGTCGGCTGCAGTGCTTGGTTCGGCTTGGTTACGGTGTCCCGCCTGCGCCTTCTCGCGTCACTTCGACCAGAGTATCGCAAAATGTCGGGCCGTGGCCAATATCACTGAGCCGAGCACTGGTTAGCGTATTGACGCTGGTTCCATGATGTATCCAGGGGCCAAACGGCACAGCAACGGTCCCAGGCATCAGGCTCTCGCTGACCCTGGCGCGATACGTGACCGCGCCGCGCTCATTCCACACCCGGACCATCTGCCCATCACAGATGCCACGCGCCGCGGCATCGTCCGGATGCAGTTCCACGCAGGGTTCTGGTTCGGCCCGTAACAACACAGGCAGGTTCCCGTAGGACGAATTGATCGACCAATGGCGCTTCAAGGTGAGGAGGCGCAGCGGAAAGCGTTGGGCGAGATCTGCACGAGTCTGCGGACTCTCGGCGGGAGGGATGTAGGTTGGGAACGGGCCATAGTCTGCCTTGGCCAGACCGGGCGAGGCGAATTCGAATGTCCCGCTGGGTGTCGGGAAATGTCCGTCCGCAAATGGGGCATGACCTGGAGGAGGCCCGACGCGAGCGAAGCCGTGGGTCTCGAGATATTCCCGTGTCACCCCAGCGTGTTCGGCAGGTGAATCGCGCAGGGCCAGGTCGATCAGGGCGGTATCACTGAGGCGGAAGAGATCGTCCGCGAATCCTAAACGCGCCGCCAGCAGTCGTGCCACCTCCGTATTACTCTTGGCTTCGCCCTGTGGCGCAATGGCCCGCTTGCCCAGAGCCACATAATTGAACCCCCAGGAGCCCAGGAGATCCTCTTGTTCCAGCATGGTCGTCGCCGGAAGAATGATATCCGCATAGCGCGCGGTGTCGGTCAGGAACTGTTCGTGCACCACGGTGAATAAGTCCTCGCGCCGCAAGCCTTGGAGGACGCGCTCCTGCTCAGGAGCGATGACTGCTGGATTGGCATTAAAGACGTACAATGCTGCAATCGGTGGCTGCAGCGCAGGGTCGGTCAAGTGCCGTCCCAGCTGAATCATATTCAACGTGCGGGGGACTGGAGGTCCTAAGTCGGGTCGGCTGAGACGGTCGCCATAGAGCATCCCAGCGGACTGGGGACCGGCAATCCCGCCCGCCGCATAGCGCCATTGTCCTGTCACGACCGGCAGACACTGGATCAGGCGTAACGCCATCCCGGCCCCCGTCGCGCGTTGCAAGCCAATCCCGTGCCGGATGCATGCGGGATGGGTGGTAGCATACTCATGGGCGAGGGCCACAATCTGGGCGGGGGGAACACCGGTTTCCTGCGCCGCACGTGCCGGGGTCCAGTCCTCCACCTGGGAGCGGAACTCCGCAAAACCCGTCGTATACTGCGCCAGATACGCGGTGTCTTCGAGTCCATCCCGCAGAATCACATGCAGCAGCCCCATGACCAAGGCGCCGTCCGTGCCAGGGTAGAGTTGTACATGGAGGTCCGCTTTGGCAGCCGTACGACTCCGGTAGGGGTCGATCACGACCAGGCGTGCCCCACGTTTCATGGCGCGCCGCATCAGGCTCCACGTGTGCACCGTCGTACTGATGGGATTGATCCCCCAGGCCAGAATCAGCCGAGCGTCGGCCAAATGCTCGGGGTCGGTCCGCATGCGGCCGACCAACTGGCCGAGCCCTTGGGCCTGACCGCCGCAGATCGTCCGTTCGAGCCGACTGGCTCCCAGCCGATGAAACAGGGCCGCCATGGTCCCCAAGCCCGAGAGAACGCCCAGACTGCCCATATAGGAATAGGGCAAAATCGCGGCGGCGCCGTGCCGAGCGATAATGGCTTGCCAGCGGTGGGTCATGGTCTCCAGCGCCACCTCCCACGAGATGGGCACAAACTGGCCGCTGCCTTTTGGCCCCTGCCGTCGCAAGGGGACGAGCAAGCGATCAGGACTGTAACCACGTTCGAGGTACCGATTGACCTTGGCGCAGAGATGATGCCCCGTGATCGGATGCGCAGGATTGGCGGCAACTTCAACCGCGCGTCCGTGCTCCACGGTCACGAGCATGGCACAGGTGTCTGGACAGTCATGTGAACATGCAGTCCGCACTGCATGTGACTGTGCATGGGAGAGCTGGGATACCATGGTCCTCCTCCTTTGATGGCGTGATGCCTCCAAATACTTGTGGGATCCTCAGCGTCGTACGTTCCACTGTAGGGCATTCCGTTTCAATGGGAGCATACCATATCCCCTTTTAGTTGCGGAGGTAAGGATAGGTAGGACTTTACAGTCTTTCCCCCCTTCCAAACGGAGCGGGCGTCTTTCGACGCACTCCGCTTTCCAGCATGGTGCTTTGAGACCGCTCGCCTTCGCAGGGACCCTGCCGAAGCCATGAGGTCGCTTGTCGCTCAGGGCGACCCATTGTAAACATACCCCATGTTCGGGTGTGCCAAGTCGTTCCGGTACACCACGCCTGGCGGTCCTTCACCCTGTCCTGGCCATTACAGCCAGGCATTTGGCTACTACGCCGCCTCCGTCCTCCCGCCCACACCCTGGCATTTTCGGGTCCTATCACCGTAGGTATTGCGGTGTGGGAGTTCCCCAGTTCCAGCACAAGAGACAATAGCGACCCGTAGCGGTCTCCTCTACGCCGGGTGGATCGGGGACAACGCCTGCCAACGTTCGGACTTGACAGGCCCTCCACCATCCCATTTTGGGTCTGGGGTGTCACAGCCACTTTCACCCCGCCGCCATCACGACGCTTCAGACAGAGGTTTCTTGCGTCCGCATAGGTCACAGGACTCGAGCGGTCCGCCGCATGTGGCTCGCCGCAGCCGCCCTTTTCTTAGCAGGCTTCAGACCCCAATGGTTGCCACCCATTGACGCCCGCTGCATAGTCCTCATACCGTTGTCCACGTATGGTTCTCTAAAAGAACAATCTCTTGCGCCGTTAAAGGGCGCACCCGAACGCTGGGCGTCAGCCGCTGCCGAAAGCGGGAGCGACGTAGGAGCGGACGGTCGGGTAGCAGGAGCCTGTCGCCAGGCCCCCGCCCCCTAAGAACGGCGTTTGAAAAGTATCAAGCAGCAAGTCGTTTGAGCATCAAACGCGTCATCGCCACATACACAAACGTCTCACTTGTGAGAGGTAACTCTTCGTAATCTTTGCTCAACCGACGACATTGGTTCAACCAGGCCAGTGTTCTTTCCACCACCCACCGATGGGGTAACACGGCAAAGCCTTTGTGGCCTTCCGCGTGTGCAACGGATTCCAGGACTATATGGTATTGTGCTTTCACCCAAGCGGTCCATTCTGCACCACGATACGTGCCATCTACCCACACTTTGCGCAGTTTCTTGCAGGGACCACGCATTTGCTTGAAGATTTTCCGCGCACCAGCTTGGTCGGAAAGAGAGGCAGCGGTGACAACCACTATAAGCAATAGGCCTAGTGTATCTACGAGGACATGGCGTTTGCGTCCCTTGACTTTCTTGCCGTTGTCAAACCCTCGTTCTGCGCCACCCACCTCGGTGGTCTTGACCGACTGACTATCCAGACACCCCGCCGTGGGATGTTTGTGCCGCTCCTCTTTTTCTCGGACGCACGCACGGAGTGTATCGTGAATTCTGACCCATACGCCTTGGAGTTTCCAGGCTCGCAAGTAATGATAGACGCTCTGCCACTTGGGGAAAGTGGTGGGCAACATGCGCCATTGGATCCCGCCTTTGGTCACATAAAAGATGGCATTGAGTACGGCCCGCATACACAAGGTACGCGGGCGTCCACCGCTTTTGGCGGCTGGGATCAGATCTTTGATCCACTCCCATTCCTCGTCGGTCAGGTCGCTTGGATATATTTTTTCGTTCATATACCCATTCTACACAACCCAACGGGCGAGTTTCCCCGCATGCCGCTCAAGCCGATTGACCTGCCGTAACGCAGGCCGCTCGGAAGATCCGAAAGCGCCGGCGTTGGACTGTCCGCTCGGCCTTGCGCCAGTCGATCTGGTGCCAGGCAGGGCGCGGAGAGCCACGGTCGTTCGGTGCCGCTGGTGGCCCTACCGTTCGGACCGTGTTTCCCATGGCCTTTCTTCCTTCTCTTCCGACTCGACCCGTGGGAAGTCAGCACCCTTTCAGGTTGGGTCTCTCCACCCACGAGGGGTGGCCCTATCCCTCCGATGACCGGAGGGCCTTCGCTTCCGCCCACCTCCTCTACCCCCTGGGCATTGGCCTGCCTTACGGCAGGTTGAGTCGGTTTGACCGACCACCCATGGGGTTTACCGTGTTCCGCCAGCAGGAGATGCAGACGCCGTAGGGTCACCCTCTGCCCCGGTGGAGGTCTGTCCTGTCAAGGGGCCGACTCCAGACCGGCCCATCCTCTCCACGTACCCTTTTGGTCAGAGCCTGTCAGCCGCTTTGGCTCTTTTGACTTCACGAGGTTTATACGGGGTTCACCATGTTACCCATCGCGTCTTTCCTCTCGCCCGCTCTCCAGGTGCGGCTCCCAGGGGTCGGTACTTTTCGGCGTGCTTCACACCCCTCCGTGACCAGAGACGCATGACGCCGATGAGGAGACGCGGACAGGATCGCCTCGGTCAGCATGACCACTCCTTGCTGACGACTTTCACGTCGCACCTGTAGGCCGTCAGCTGCACGCCTTTGTTCGGCCCTTTCAATGGCCTGCTCGCTCATAGCAGGCCCTCCTTCGGCTCGATTAGCGGAGTCGAGACCCACACGCTGGCTGGCGGTCCGGGCTCTTATTTCTTCCGCGGGTCATGCGCCGGATCCACGAACGTCGTCCCCGAAGGGCCGATGCCGGTGATCTGAAAGAACACCGGTTCGTCCTTGGTCATCAGGAAGTGGTTGATGTTGGCCGGCTCGGTCCAAAAGCTGCCGGGAGGTAAGGACTTCAGTTTCGCCTGATCGAACTTGTCTCCGAATCCTACGTACAGCGTCCCCGAGATCACGGTGTAGGTCCTGTCCTCAGGGTGCGAATGGGGATAATGGGTGAAGTTCGCCGGAAACTGCACCCGTTCGACGTAGAAGCCGGGCTGCGTGCGACCGCTGACGAGTTCCGAGATCTGCGCGCCCACGGGAGCGGGTAGCGGTTTCCACTTCAGCTCGCTTGGCGTAAGCATCACCGCACCCGCGGGGAGATCCTGTCCCCAGGCCAGTAACGGCGTCGTGACGAACAGCACAAGCCCAACGATCTTCGCACAGGTCGAACGTGTCATTTGCGTTTCCTCCATCGTTGGTGATGGCCTGAACACGAGCCCTAGGCGCTGGCATGCACCAGTACGACTGGCTCCCAGGCTCCCCGTACCACGTACTCAAGTTCGACGGCCTCCAGGGCTTCCCGATCTAGGTGCCGCTGTTGCATCACGTGCGTCCTTGACGATCATCGGGATGAGCAAGGCCTAACGCTCACGCTCAGCGGCGGGGGCAGACCCACCGCCAACCGATGACGGAGCCACCACGCTATGCAGCACCGCTGGCCCCCCGTCCGCTGCAGTGTGTGGTTCGGCGTGGTTTACGCGGCTGACAGCTTCTTAACCTTGAGTTCACCTCGGCGCTGCTCAGCGTGCCACAGATCATACTGCGCTTGCTGTTGCATCCAGCTTTCGGCGGACGTGTCAAAGGCAATGGACAAACGAACGGCCATTTCTGGGCTGATTCCGGTGCGGCCATTCAGCAGACTGGACAGCGTCTTGCGGCTGACTCCGAGCGCCTTGGCGGCTACCGTGACGCTCAAGCCCAACGGCTCTATACACAAGGTACGCAAAATTTCTCCTGGATGGGGCGGATTGTGCATCAACATTGCATCACCTCAATGGTAGTCCTCATAGTCGACTAGCTCGGCGTCTTCCCCATGAAACACAAAGGTCACCCGCCAGTTGCCGCTGACCTTCACCGCCCATGTCCCTTCCCGATCCCCTTTGAGTTCGTGGAGCTGCAACCCAGGAAGGTTCATGTCCTGGGGGCGTATCGAAGCATGTAAGCGCGCGAGGATCAAACGTAGGCGTGTGGCATGCCGGGGTTGAATCCCCGCCTTTGTGCCTTGGAGAAAGAAACGCTCCAGACCCTTGTGCTTGAATCCTCTGATCATAGGGTAAGTGTAACCTGTAACGGTATTGGTTACAAGACGCCGAACGCCTTGGGGGTTTGCCGCGGGCGGCTGAGAGAGCCGTAGGCGAGCGATGCCGACCGTCGGCCCCCCTAGTTGGGTAGCTCTGTGCCAGCAGCGTTCGTAGGTGAGCGGTGGGAGTCCATACTGCACCGTCAATACCGCTCCAGGAGCGCTTCGGCTTTTCGCCGCTGGTCGCGGGAAAGTGACAACTTCTTGCCCACAGCGGCCAGGATCTCCCGTACCGTAGCGTCATCGACGTAGCGAAAAAGGCCCGTGTTCCAGGCCGTCACGCTCGACGCGCGGGGATTCCTGTAATGGTCCCAGAACCGCACGTAGCTGGATCGTTCGAGTACGATAGAGGCGGACTTATCGCCTTCATAGAACTCCGTACCTGCCCCAGATTGATCTGCACCGACTACGCGCAAGCGCGCGATCAGAAGGATGGCGAAGATGAAGCGCTCGGCTTCCGGTTCGCCAGGTGCACGCGACGTCAGCAGAGCGACCTTCCCAACCTTCGCTTCCTTGCAGACATGTGGCGTGTTGTTTCCATGATTCCAGCCCGGCGAGAAGCTCAGGGTCGCCAGTGCGACGGAATCGTAACACGGGTAGAGGTCAGCGGAGAGCACCTTGCCCCGGTAGAAGCTTGACTGGCAGCTGTTGGACCACTCGGACTGCTCGCAGCACCAGAAGGTCTTCTTCTCGAAGACGTTGAACTGGAACGCGTCGGGGGAGCAGACGTTCGCCCAGCCACGATCATTGTAGGTCACCTTGAAGGCGATGTTGCCGTCCTTCAGGGTGCGGGCCGCGAGTGGCTCCGGGACTGCACTACGGACGAGAGCCGTGATCTCGTGTTTGACCGGCCCCGCGCTGGCTGAGCGAGGAGGATCAAGCCGTCGATGGAGCTTCGCGATCTCCGTCCTGCTGAACTCGATGTACTCGATGCCGTGGTTCTCGAAGGCCGTCTTGATTGCGGAGGCGATGTGCGGTGCAGCCAGGATGACCCGGCTGTTCGGGATCAGCCCGGCGTATTCCAAGAGCTGGCCCACGTCCTCTCGAGAAACGCTGTCGCGTTTGAGTTTGATGACCATCTTGCGCCTGGCTCGGTCCTCAAAGAGGAGGTCCACCTTCAGTCGAGTCCCTTCCAACGTCTGCTGACGGCCGAGCAGCCGAAGGCCCGGTTCGACGAGTTGCTCGTGGAACTGCTCGACGACGTCCTCGATGGGACGTTCGTTTAGCGTTGTTGCGGTCATATCATTGTGTCCTCATTGAGCGCGCCTCAACGGTGCGGAAGATGGTCCGCCGATGGCCCCCGTTCTCCGCTCGCAAGCGCCTCAGGGCTGCCCAGCGCTGCGAATCCCGTTCACGTGGCTTCATCTTCTAGTCGTTGTGCGTCCGCCCAACGTATTAGCGTTAAGCGGCCGCGAGACCAGTACACAGAGGCACCCCCGAGCCGGCCGCGGTCCGCTTCAACGCCTGGTTGGACGACCCGCAGACCAAGCTACGCACATCCTGGTTCTGGAGTTTAGACTGAGCGGGGTGGCCTGAACGCCTGCCGCCACCCTGAGCGATGGCACAGCACCACCCCTGGAGGAGCACCCGAGGGGCATCGGTGCGGGGCTTGGCTCGCGTCCTCGCCGTCCCCAGCGCGCGGAACAGCCTTGGGAGGGCAGACTCCTCCCCTGACCGACGCGGGCACACCCCGCGCACGTGAGTCATGCCACCCGCGCCCCTGAGCGCTCCCCCGGAGGGGGACCGCTGGCGCGCGGGATGACGCCGAGCCGGACCAGAAGCCGACCGCAACGGGGACAGCGTTCGGGATGGGCCTCACCCCGGTCCCGGCACGCCGTCTGCCAGTCGAGCACCACGGGCACGACCACCGGCCCTTGCCCCACCTGCGCCCGAGCACAGGCTCATGCTGCGCGCGCAGTGCATGCATACAGCCCGTAGCCCCGCACCACGCGGGTGCCGGGTGCGGGGACATGCAGCCGATAGCGTCGGATGAACTCCGTCACGGGCAAGGTCATGACGCCCCGCCGCGCCTGGCCCGACCCCTCTCCATTGATGCGATACCAGCAGCGCACCTCCCCCGCGGCACACGACCGCCGCCGCGCATTCGAGAGCGGCCCCCCACGGCTGTAGCGCGCCAAATAGGTCAGCACCCCCTCCCCGTACGGATACCGCTCCCGGATGTGGACGTGCCACTGCTGCCGACCCAGCTGATGGCGCAGGGTCTCCCAGTGTCGCCGGGTCCTCCCCACCGGCAGGGTGAGTTGCCCTCGGCGCACGGCCGTATCAATCGCCGCCAACAGCTGGCCCCGAAACACCGCCATCACCACCCGCACCGGCAGCAGAAACCCGTTCCGCACCTCGCGCCACTGGCCCTCGGCCGTGAGCCCACCACCGGTCACCAAACAGTGCACATGCGGGTGCAGCACCAACGTCTGGCTCCAGGGGTGCAGCGCCGCGATGAGGCCCGGCTGGGCCCCCCAGATACTTCTGATCACGGAGGAGTTCACACACCGTCTGCCAGACGGTTGCAAACAACAGATTGGTCATCGGGCGCACATTCGCCAACCACCACCCGTGCCGTTCCGCAGGCATAGTAAAGATCAGGTGATAGGGCTCACAGGCCAGCAACCGGGCCTGCTGGCGCCCCAGCCAGCGCTCGACCTGCAGCCAGGCCCATTGGGGACACAGCCGGTGGCGACAGGAGTTGTACCACACCCGTTCGACATGCCCCTCCGGACAGGCTTGGATGTGTCCCCCTACCACCGCGGTGCGACACACCAGCAGCGCCCACGCCGCCTTGCGCACATCGTCCGGCAGCGGGTGGCACTGCTCAAATGCGGCCTAGCCGTGCTGGAGAATCTGCTGCACCGTCACCGGTCCCATGCCTTTCGTCCCTCGTGACGCACCACCCTCCCCCGCCCAGGCGGGTTAGTCCAACGACCAAGATAAGTTGCCGGGCCGGCTACAACGACGTTATTTCTCGATAAGCCGTGATGCCGGCCCGGTCAACTTCATCGGCTGATTCGGCTTCAGTTGCTTCTTCCTACCCTCGCTACTACTCAACACGAACTTCTTTCTCCGCAATCAGTTCCTCGATCTGGGGAGCCTTCGCATCCCCAATCGGTGGGATATGATTCAACAACGTGTGGTACAACTCAAATGTGTTTGGCTCTAGCTCCTTCTCTTCCGGGCCGGATTCGATCTCCACCCACGCATCACGATGAATCGGTCCAAGAGCGTAAACCTGCTTGTTAGGAATAGTTACTTTTCGACGAAGATGATCGTAACTCCCAAGGGTCACGTCTTCTCGTACGGTTTGCGCAAACCATTTCTTACTGCATGTAAAGAACAATTCGAGTGCGCCAACGAAAAGACCGCGACCATTGTATGTCCATCCCGCGTGCGGCTGAAAAGTGCACCTGAACGTAATCTGCTTGGCATCCTCACTTTCCAGAATCAGTTTGCGAGATAATTCACTGATCCAGTTGATTACGGGCAAGTTGTCGCAAGAGAGCTGATCGACCTTCCAGCCAAGATCGACTTCAGGAGGCTGCCCAGTAAACGGGTGAAGGATCACTCGCATCGAATCGACCGACAGGCGCTTGGCAATTACAACTCGCTCGATCACAACCTTTATTCGTCGATCGCCCATTTTCAATGCAGAGGCCGTTTCGATGCCGACACGAGCGGCTTTTCGCAATGCCGGACCTGTGAACCCTGAGTTGCTATAAATAACCGCCCGATCGGGGTTCAAGTCGCGGCGCTTGGAATCCAGTGCATCGACTACGGCAATTCCAATGGGGTTTGCCCAATCTTTGCACTCAATAAGAACAAAGAAGGGTGAACCTTCAATGGTTCCCCGGATTTCGACATCAAGATCGCGTTTGCCGTCAGGTCCTTCAATCCATTGACCGACTTTCACGGAAGCCCCGGGATCAAGAGCTTGGGAAACGGCGCCCACAATGTCCTGATACTCGTCACCGGCCTTCGCCATAGCTTCGCCTCGCCGCCGAATGCGGCGCTCAGCGGCGGGGGCAAAACCACTCCAAACCGCTGGCGGAGCCACCGAGCCACAACGCACCGCTGGCCCCCCGTCCGCTGCAGTGGGTGGTTCGGCGCAGATCTTGAGAGAGACCCCGTCCTTGCGACTCTGCCTGCTACCGAAAGCATCACATGCAAGTATGCCGCTACGGCACGACCGTTTCTAGGAAAGCCATATCTTTCCTGATCCAGTCGTTGACGAGAGTCTCGACATCCACGCCTTTTTTCGCCGCCACTTTTTGCACAAAGACGGCGACATCTGGATCAAGATAGATGGGAATATCTAATTCGGCATCTGCGTGATAGAATTTCCCCCGCTCTCCACCTGAAAAATCATATTCTTGCTTCACGTGTGTCCCTCCTGATATGGCCTGATTTCACGCGCGGCCGCTCTCCGGGCCGAGATGATGCGTATCCTGCATGAGGCCGCGTCAATCTGGTGAAAGGTATGCACAACCACCAGTAAACTGCCGCTTTGGTCAAGGCCGAGCGTGATCCAGCGGTCTTCTTCGTCACTGTGGGCGACATCAACGATCGAGAGTGCCTGGGGATCACGGAAAATCGTCGCGGCACGCTCAAAACTGGGGCGATGGCTGCGCAGATTTTCCTTAGCCTTCCTGGGGTCCCACTCAAAAATATACCGCAACGAGCCACCTCAATTGCAGGATGTCATGGTTTTGCTCCAATGCGCTTGGCCGCCGAACGAATAAGCGTTAAGCGGCCGCGCCCAGAAGCGGGCGCGACGCAGGAGCGGATGCTTCTGGGCGTCGGCTCCAGTGCCTAGTTCGGCGCTCTTCGCTCACGCCGGTCACGTGCCGTGTACTGGTGCTTTCGACCGCCGCTGAAGCGATCTGCCAGGAAGAGCCAGGTATTCGTTAGAGGGCCCTGCTTGGGTCACCGCCATGCGCTCGCGACGATCGGGAGAAATTCTCTCAGGCACGCCTTCCACACACCCCAGCTATGATCTCCTTCTATTTTGCGCCACAAGTGGGGGATGTTCAACCTGGCAAGCTCAGCCACGAGCTGTCTGTTAGTGTTAAGCAGCGAGTCAGGGCCGTTCCCTCCGATCGCATCGCTTTTACCACAGCCGTGGTAGGAAACAGCGAGCTTCGTCAGCTGATTCTGCTGCGCCTTACAAGTGGCCAACAGGGCCGGGAAGGGAGCCATGCCTGATCTCTGCTGGATAGCATCACTGAAGTTCCCGATTGCAGAAAAACAGTTCAAGTGATCTAAGCCGAACTCCAACGCCTGCTTTCCTCCCATGGAAAGCCCAGCGATGGCGCGTTTCACATATCTGCCATCGGCCGTCGTGCCTACTAGAATCTTGTATGCCCCCTCGACGTCGTCCAAGAGCCGCTTTAGATAGCCATCAAGCCAAACCTTGGTTGGGAACTCCCTCTTTTGCTTCTGCTGGTCAGACTCAAACCCGAAGGGCATGACGACAAGAAACGGCTCAATCAGTTCGTCTTGCAGCAGCTCATCCAGAATGGCTGAGGCTCGGCCATGCACTTCCCAACTGAATTCCACATCGCCGACGCCGTGAAGCAGATATAGGACGGGGTACGATCCTCCCTTCGCATCGTCGTAGCCGGCAGGTGTGTAAAGAAGGCACCGCTGAAGAATCTTGTTATTCCTGTGGTTGACCAAGCTAGGGTTAGGGTTGGGGTTGGGATGGTAGCTGAGACCATGCATCCGCATACTTTGCTCCTTACATCGTCGCGTTTACCGCCGAACGAATAAGCGTTAAGCGACCGACTATGGAGCTTGGATCCCTCCGCTAACCCAGTGGCGCTCCTTCGCGAGGTGAATGTCCCGTGAATCGCGGGCTGTGGGCCTGAACATCGGGAGGGGGCCGGGACATCCTGAAGCGCGTCCTCTCCCAACAGGCCGGCTTCGCCCCGCCGCCGGCCGCACCTCGACCCTTCGAGCCCACTTCCGGCCTGCCACCGCCGTCCTCCCTCTCATGCCACCTGCTCCCACGCCGTCTTGGCGGCTGGGGGGGCACCAGCGCGGGGCATGAGGGCAGTGCACACCAGCCGCTGCCCACAGACCGGACAGCGCTCTGGATCCGCTTCCGCCCCTTGGCGGCTATCGGACGGCCCATCCTCCGGGCCGGCTCCCTCGACGGCGTCTTGTCCCAACGGCGGCCGACAATGGGCCAGCGCTTCGGCGGAGGTGTGCGCATACAGGCCCCAACAGCGCACCAGCACGGCCCTCCCAGGTGGTACATGGCGCAAAAAGCGCCCAATGAACGGCTCGATCGGCAAGCACATCGTCCGCTGTTTCGCCTGGCCGCCTGGGCCTTTGGCCCGCTCTTCATACCGAAAGACGACCCGCTGGCCCTCACACGAGACCAACCGCTGGGCAGCGATGGGGCCTCCGCGCAGATACCGCGCCAAGTAGATCAGCACCCCCTGTCCATCGGGATAGCGCTCCCGGATATGCACGTGCCACTTCTGGCGGCCCAGCTTGTTGAGCAGATTCTCCACGTGTTGCTGGCTCTGACCCGCGGGCAACTGGAGCGTCCCTTGCGCCAACCCCTGACGGATGGCCGCGCGCAGCTTACCCCGGAAGACCGCCATGACCACCCGCATGGGCAGGAGAAACCCGTTGCTCACGGCCACCCAGTGGCCTGACTCATGCCGGCCCCCGCCGGTCACCAAGCAATGGATGTGCGGATGCAGGATCAACGTCTGACTCCACGTGTGCCGCGTGGCGATGATGCCAGGCTTGGCCCCCAGATATTTCGCATCGCTCAGCAGCTCCAGGAGCGTGTCGTGCACACTGGCACACAGCAGCCCGCTCATGACGGCGACGTTGGCCAGCCACAGGTCATTGAGGGCGTGGGGCATGGTGAAGATCGCATGATAGTGCTCGCAGGCCAACAGCCGGGCCTGCTGTCGGACCAGCCAGCGCTCGATCTGCAGCCAGGCACATGGCGGACACAGCCGGTGGCGACAGGAGTTGTACCAGATGCGCTCACAATGGCCCTCGGGACAGCGCTGCACATGGCCCCCCAACACCGCCGTGCGACAGGCCATGAGCGCCCACACCGCCCGACGCACGTAGCCCGGCAGCGGGTGGCTGCGTTCAAAGGCCGTGTAGCCCTGGTGCAACATCTGCTGGATCGTCACTCCGGCCACCCCCACTCCTTCAGCCGCGCAACCCCCTCCCCCGCGGATGCGGGTTAGTCCAACGCTCGCACTCAGCGGCGGGGGCCGAATGACCACCAGCGTCCGAGTACCCCACCAAGCCGTGCAGCACCGCTGGCCCCCCGTCCGCTGCAGTGGCTGGTTCGGCCGGGGCAAGAACTTCAGTACACTTCTTCATGCGTTCCAACTGTCTGTAGCAGGATAGCTTCGGAGCCTTCGTATGGGACAAACGTAAACACGATTCTGAGATCGTAGCCTGCACTACACGCCCAGGAGCCCTCTAGCTTGCCCTTCAACTTGTGCGTTCGCAATTGAGGATGAAAGGCATCTTCAGTCAACAACTCTAGAGCTGCTTGGACATCCTCAGTCGCCTGAGGATGTTTCCTCAGCAGGCGCCGAGTCGTCCGCACAAAGGCATTGGAGCGCAGGAGCAGCCGTTTCACGAGACTATCTCTTTCATGAGGTCCGCTGGCGTGACTGGCCGACACTGACCAGCCTCAAATGCCTGCTGAGCCTGCTGCACGTCTTTGGCCAGCTCTTCTCGCCGACGCTCAAGGAGGCGACGATGGAGAACCCCAACCAATGCTTCCTGTTCCTCTAGAGATAACTTGTCGACAGCTTCCAATACTTCGCCGAAAGGCATGACGTTTTCCATGATTTTCATGACTCCTTGCTTGACCATGGCACTATGGCCGAACGCTGGGCGTCAGGCGCGGCTGAAAGCGGGAGCGAGGCACGAGCGGACGCTGGCAGCCGTCGCCTGCACGCCTTGGTTAGGTGTGTAGGATGGCAGGGACACGGTACTCACCCGCCTGCTGCATGGGCACCTCCTCCTTTAGGCGGTCCCGACGACTACATATGAGTCCAAACCAGGTGCCACGCCTTCGCCTCAGCCCGGATTCATACCTTTGGCCTGTATCACCGCGGTGGCGGCGGGAGTCGTCAGGTAGGTGATGAACGCCTTGGCGGCTTCCGCTTCTTTGGTGTGCGCAGCGATGGCTGCCGTGAACACGACTTCCTGCTGTAGTTCGGCGGGGAACGGACCGACCACATCCAGACCGGGGGCCGTCAGCACGTTGATGAGAAACACGCCGAGCTCGGCCTCACCTTTAGCAACCACCTCAACGACCTGTGCTGGTCCTGTCTGCGCCTTGGTCTTGGCTTTCATCGCTTCGCTGATGCCGAGACTTTCGAATACCCGCAAAACCTGGGCGCCAGCCGCGCTTGCCGGTATGGTGGCGATGGATTGCGCTTTGAGCAGCGTCTGCTTCAGCGCTTCGGACGTGCTGATGTCGGGCTTGGGGGCACCCGAGCGGACGGCGACGCCGAGGCCGACGCGAGCAATGTCGGTGGTCGGCCCGGACGCGAACTGCGCCTGAGCGGCGGCGTCCTTGAACACCTCCCGAGGGACGACACCAAGGTCGAATGGACCACCGGTCGTGGCCAGTTTGATCAGTTCGGGGGTGGTGCCGAAGCGAAACACAAGCGTATGGCCGGAGGCGCTCTCGAATGGCGCGGCAAGCTCTCTCAACGGGCCCGTCATGGCACCGCCCGCCAAGATCTGGAGTTCAGCAGCCTGCACGTGGGCGATCGGCGATAGGACAAGCGCCAGGCCCAGCATCGAGGCAGCTGCAGGCAGGATCCGTTGGCCAGTGACCTTGCCCTGGAATGCTCCAAGTTTTTCTCCCAACATAGTCGTCTCCTTGGCTTGCGCAGTGACCCAACACGCCAAGCGCCCTCAGACACTCCTCCCAGGGATTGTCCGACGGTGCCTCGCACTCCAGAGTGGAAGAAATCCGTGACCCTCCCTCCTTAGGCAAAATTGACACCTAACGCTCCCGGTGAGCGGCGGCCCGCAGCCACCAAGACCAGGAAGGACCAAAAAGCCTGCGCTGTGGGCCGTCCGCTCCACTGGAATGTTAGGCCAAGGATGTGATACTGCAACACTGGGCCCCATTCCCCTGCTGACGCACCTTCATCTGCCTCCCCTCCACTGTGCCGGCTCGGGTGCAACCGCTAGTTGGTCTGCCGCCGGATACGAGGCAAATGCGATTATCCTCGTGAACTTTCGATACGAATCTTGGGTATCTTGGGAACCCTTTCAACCTCCAGATCTATACAGCCCCAATATCGTTCAACGATTAGCTGATAGGACCCCGTTTCAGGAATCTCGCCCTCGTAATCCTCCCAATCGGGAAGATTAGGATCAAATCCATGAATGCTGATCGAGCCTGTCTTAGGTACATCGAGAGACTTCGTTTCCCAGTTGTAGAGTGCATCACCAGTCATCTGCATGAACCGCCTCTTCTTTGCGAAGAGACGTTCCGCATAGACGTTGACTTCGGCGATTCGAAAACTATCACCGTGGATCGTAACCTTGACGTATGGCTGGAATACCGCATGGAGATGGATAGGAGTCAACTCTGTAGTGTTGAGATACGTTGTCGACAATTCTTTCTCGAACATGTTAACAATAGGTGCGTCTTTGTAGAGTATTTCATTGGCGGAATAGGAACCTGAGCGCGGCGATTTGCCGTGAAATCGGATTTGATACTGACGGTCACTCCAATGATATGCTTGTGCATACCAAAGAACTCCGATACTAAATCCGGCTTCATTAGGATCGTCGGGGAGCAGTGAAAATACGCCAACACCGGCATCCTTTGCCTGCGTGAGAGCAGGCTCGGTGAAGCCTGTGGGGGAAACAATCATCCGGAGGTTTGCATTGATATCTCGGGTCTTCGTGATAAAAGCGTCTATTTCGGGTGTACCAATTTTGTCAGCCCAGTCTTTACATTCGATAACGCCAAGCATAGGCTGTCCTGCAAACCTGCCGCGAACCACGACATCAAACTCGCGTGGTATGCCCAGCCTGTTAATGATTTTCTCGCGATACGTGACAATGCTGTCCGGCTCGAGCATTTGTTGAATTCGCCCGAGCGCTTGCTCAAGAGTTTTCCCGGTCTTGTCTCGATCCACGGACAAATCCTTATACAGTCAGTTTGACGATCTGGAAGATGCATTATACGGCTGAACCGGGAGCAGGCCTAACGCCATCGCTCACCGGCGCTGTCAAGCGTCCGGTGCAGCGCGTTGTTATGTGCCCGAAGAACCTCCGACAGATTTGAGCACAGTATCAAAATAACCGGTGCCCATATAGCCTAATATTGCCCCGACAACAAATGCCCCGTAGAAATCTTCTAGAGTAACAAATCCCTTAGACGATTCTTGACGGGAGAGCACTATCGCCAGAATGATAGCCATGACGATGATTCCTAGAATGCTTATTATCCCACTGGTAACCGAAAGCGTATCGAGCGCTGAGCTGGAGTTTAATTGACGCGCTAGCCATCCGAGCATCCCACCGGAAACTGTGCCAAGTACAATCGATCTCACCGGCGGCTGTATTGACAATGTTACCGGGACAATTTGGCTTCGCGGTTCACTACCAACGCGGTATCGAATAAGCGCATATAGCTCAAGTGTTTTCGGTTTTACTATTAGCCAATGAGCAGTTTGCAATTCAAACGATGCTAGGTCCTCTTGCTGTGGAGCGATTGTCCGCTCTTCACGATGCGCCGTCGCTTCAGCGCGACCGTTTTCGCTTGGGACATCAAAGATGACTTCTACTCCCTCAGCGTTATTGATGTGGACGGCGTCGTTAGGGCCGAAGGGAGTTTTTACAATGAACTTTGAGTTTGGTTCCATATTGACATGTATGGCCCGACCAGCTTTTTGAGGAAACTCCGCGACAAGTGGCCCAATATGCATCTCTTGGATTCGAAGTCCCTCAAGTGCTGCGACGAAGCCTCGCCAAATTGACCCCTTCCGGTCTAATGGTTGCTTTCCATATGTGTCCACTTAAGCTGCTGCCTTTGTATGACCGGGACTTACGTTCCCACTGTTGGCCGGTTTGTGCGCATGGGGCTGGCAGTGTGTCTTTCCCGCGCGGTATCTTGCCGTAGATCCACGTGCTGGCCTCACCCGTCGCCATCATGTTGACCCCCGCGTCATCAACAAGGCGATCAAGGTGGCGGTGCGCCGGGCCGGTCTGACCAAGCCCATCAGCGCCCACACCTTTCGTCATTCTTTTGCCACCCACCTGCGGCAACGCGGTACGGATATCCGCACGATTCAGCACCTGCTCGGGCACCACGATGTCGCTACCACGAGGATCTATACCCATGTCCTGCAGCAGGGAGGCCAGGGCGTGCCGAGTCCCTTGGACGATCTCGGCGTTTGATCTGCATCCTTTCCTGTCTGCCGAACGTGTTATTATACACCGACCCGTACGGCGGAGGGTGCACACGTGGGCCTGCCGTTTGGGCTAGAGGAACTGGTGGTGCGGACGTCAGGATATGCTTCAAGACCATGTTCTCTCGACCTCTCGCAGAACGCCAGTTTGGGGGATGTCTAGGGTGATTGAGCGAGCAGGCCGCCTTTACCCACACCATCTCCCAGAGGGAGCGGCGATGAAAAACCTACCCCGGAGAGCGTGGGGGGCGGGGAGAAAGACGGCGTTCCTGACGGAATCTCTCCTTCTTCTGGTGCCTATACGGGAGTCTGGAGAGAGCTGCTGACTGGAAGGTGAGTTCACACAGGACCGGCTCTGCGTACGATATGGCAGTGCATCGCGTGGGCAAGCACGAGGGTGGGTAGCAGAGGGGGTGAGATATGGCAAGCGACAACGGCACGGAGATCAGGGGGCTCGCAGCCACTGGGGTGTGTGGCTCCGGGTTTCACGAAGCGTCCCTGGCCGAGGCGATGCGTCGGCAGCCGCATTTTATGGGCTGCGATTGTGGGTCGACCGACCCGGGGCCCTATCCGCTGGGGGCCGGCACCACGGCCTTTCCACGCGTCGCTATTAAACGGGACTTGCGCTTGATGCTGCTAGCGGCACGGCAAGCAAGTATTCCGCTGCTGCTCGGATCGGCTGGGACAGCTGGCGGCGTTCCGCATGTCGCCGTCGTCAAAGATATCCTGACCGAGATTGCCGCTGAGGAGGGTCTGAGCTTCTCCCTCGCGCTCATCCAGGCCGAACAGGACAAGACATACCTCAAACAGCGCCTACACGAAGGGCGGATCAGGCCCCTCAAGCCAGCTCCGTCGTTCGATGAGGCGGTGATCGACCGCTCAACGCGTATCGTCGGCATGATGGGGTCCGAGCCGTATCTTCGGGCCCTCGATAATGGGGCAGAGTTGGTGCTGGCTGGCCGCTCGAGCGACACGGCAATCTTCGCCGGCATTCCGGTGCATGCCGGCATCCCCGCTGGCATCGCCTGGCATGCGGCCAAGATCTTCGAGTGCGGTGCCGCCTCGGTGGAGCAGCGCACATCGCCGGACTGCCTGATGGTGACCTGCCGGGCGGATCATTTCGATGTCGAGCCTCTTGACCCGACGCTGCGCTGTACGCCCCAGAGTATCGCCTCACACAGCCTCTACGACAATGCTGATCCATACTTGCATGAAGAATCGAACGGCACGATCGATTTGACGCACTCACAGTATGAAGCGCTCGACGATCGCCGCGTCCGCGTGACGGGAAGCCAATTCATTCCGGCAGAGCGCTATACGGTGAAGCTGGAAGGTGCCGAAAAGGTGGACTACCAGAGTGTCGTCATCGGCTCGATTCGCAATCCCTTCATCATCCGCCAGATCGACGACTGGGTGGCGCGCGTCTACGAACGGATGCATGCGCTGGTTGCAGACGTGTACGGCGAAGCGTTATCGCGGCAGGACTATACGTTTTACATCCGCGTCTACGGCAAGAACGGCACCATAGGATCGCTTGAACCAGTCAAGGACAGCCATACGCATGAGCTCTGCCTGCTGTTCGAGGTCACGGCGCCAACCGAGGAGATCGCCTCCGCCATCGCCGCCATGACCAGGCATCAGGCTATCCATCTGCCGATTCCCGAGTGGGGCGGCCTGATCACCGGGATGGCCTGTCCCTATAACCCGGCCTATCTGGAACGTGGGGCGGTCATCGATTCTGTGTCAATCACGTGGTTGAGCCCGACGATCCCTATGAGATGGTCTCCATCGAATACATCGATGTGCATTGAAAAACCGATCTGCAGTAGGAGGCGATGATGGCGACCCTGGGAGAGCTTGCACGTCTCATCCGCAGTAAAAATGCTGGCCCCTTTGAGCTGACGTTTGACATCATGTTCGCCAAGCCAGAAGTCTATGAACGCGTCAGAGATTCCGGAGCGCTCAGCCGCGAAGTCGTTGCCGCGCATTACGGCTTACTCCCGGACGACGTGAAATTTTTCGTCTGCGATAATGCCCTGGCCTTCAAGGCGTCGATCCCTCGCCCCAACTTCCAGGGTGACCTGTTCGACAGTGACAACCATGGTGGGCAGCAATACGCACCACTGATGGGTATCGAGATTCCTGGGTTATAATTGCACCGGGTCCTCACCCCTGAGGTCGTCGAAGGGAGGATATCCATGCACGTCGGCGTCAACGTCCCGATCATCGACTTCCGAGCTGATCTCGTGGGGCTGCGCGACTTCCTTCGGGCAGCGGAGGAGCCGGGATATGGCCATGTGCGAATGCTCGACCACGTGCTGGGCGCCGACCTACAGTTCCCTATCCGTTTCAATCAGGTATCGATAAGGAGGTGTTGCCATGCGGAGCATCGACATTCATGCGCATCTAATGCCGCAGAGTCTCTGGAAGACCGTTGACGCCGGGCAGGCCTGGCATGGTTTCCGACTCGAACCTGGACCTGGGTTGGGGGCCGTGGTGCGCGGCGACAAACGAGTTGGCTTGCAAACACCCAAACTGCGCTTCACGCCAGAAGAGCGCCTGAAGGATATGGATGATCAGGGTGTGGACGTGCAAGTGGTCTCGATCCATACGCCATTGTTCAGCTATGATGTCGATTCGGCTCAGGCTCAGCAATTAGCTCGAGAGGTGAACGACGAAATTGCCTCCATGACCCGGCAGTGGCCGCATCGATTCGCTGGGTTGGCTACCCTGCCGGTGCAGGATGTCGGCGCCGCCGTGGCGGAGCTCGATCGTGCCGTCCATACCCTCGGCCTCAAAGGTGCCGAGTTGGACACCGTAGTAAATGGCCAGACCTGGGATGAGCCGCATTTTGTGCCGTTGTTCAAGGCTGCGGAAGCGATGGGCGCGGTGTTGTTTTTTCACCCCCAGCCCCAGGATAATCTGGTCCTAGCCTTTACCGAGAAGTTCAATTTGGCCAATAGCATCGGTGTGCCCGTGGAAGATGCCTTGCTCGTCGCCACGCTCATTTTCGGGGGCATCTTCGACACCTGCCCGGATCTCAAGGTGTGCATCGCCCACGGGGGTGGGCCAGCCTGTTTTGGCATGGGTCGCATGGATCGGGGTTGGCAGGTCCGATCCGAGGCTCGTGTGCACATTCAGCACCCACCTAGCACCTATCAACGCCATTTCTATTATGACTGCGTAACGAACAGCGAGGTTGCCTTACGCTTTCTTATCGACCAGGTTGGCGCGGACCGCGTCGTGCTCGGCAGCGATTGGCCATTCGTGGGTTGGGATCCCTCACCTCCGGGGTGGGTGCAAAGCTTGGCAAGTCTCACTCAGGAGGAAAAAGACAAGATTCTGTGGAAAAATTTGGAGCCGCTTCTGGGGCTCTAATGCTGGCTTGCGGCCCGTCTATCCTGCGAACAAACGGGCGCCTGCATGTTCCGGAAGGGAGCGTTGCCATGATTAAAAATCCGGTTCCCTGGCCGAATGGCGCGCGATGCGCCGTCGCGTTTACCTTCGATATGGACGCTGATAGCATTCTGCATCTGGCGCATCATACATCCGCCGATACCCGTGTGGCGGCGCTGTCCATGCTACGATACGGGCCCGAAGTCGCAGTACCGCGCCTGGTCGACCTCTACGCCGAGTTTGGGATGCGACAGACGTTCTTTCTCCCCGCCTGGTGTATGGAACACTACCCCACAGCGGTCGAGACGATTCTACAGGGCGGCCACGAAATCGCCCATCATGGTTATCTGCATGAACACCCGAATGCCTGTGAGCCCGAGCAGGAGGCGTCCTGGTTTCGACGTGCGCGTGAGGTGATCGAGCGCCTGACCGGCCAGTCGCCCCGAGGATTCCGCGCCCCTTCCTATCGGTTCTCCCGCGTCAGCCTAGACATCCTCGTCCGCGAGGGGCTGCTCTATGATGCATCACTCATGGGCGACGACATCCCATATGTACTGGATAATGGATATGGACAGGTGATCGAGTTACCGACGCACTACGCCATGGATGACTGGCCACACTTCATGGCCTCGAGAGATCTTGCCTATTTGATGCCGCCGCGGTCGCCTCAGCAGGCAATGGAGGTTTATCAGGCCGAATTCGATGCCATGTGGGAATATGGGGGACTCTGGATTGCCGTCTGGCATCCTTTTTTGAGTGGCCGGCTAGCCCGCTGCGTAGCCATCGCCAGGCTGATCGAGTACATGCACAGCAAGGGACGTGTGTGGTTTGCTACCCTTGAAGACATTGCCACACACGTCACGCGGGTCATTGCCGACGGCAGTTGGACCCCACGGATCGATCGCTTGCCCTATTATGACGGACCCATTCCGGAGCTCGGCCAGGCCACGTCGACACTTGCCCCGTAACCGGACATTGCAACAATTGGGTGCTATCCTATGATGGAAGGACTATCAAGTGCCGAAGCTAGGGATGGAGAAGAGGAATTTGTATGAGGAAGAGCTGCTACTAGAGAGCTATCAACTCCTTCAGCCCCTCCTGGAATGTGCGGAAGGGCTGAAGGGGCTATGGCGGAAGCGATCGGCTTAGCCGCTAGTCAGCTGCGACCAACGACTCTATCTTAGCCTTGATCACGCCCCTCAGTTGCCGCACAATGCTCAGATCCGGGTAAACGTTTCCAGCTTCCTTTTTGTCCCAGATCTTCTCGCCGTCCAGGTAAACTTCGAAACGGCCGTTTGCACCAGGAGTTAGGGAGATCCCGACGTCACCACCGAAAGTCCTGAAGAATTCATTGGCCACCCACGTGGCCGTGGCGTGATGTTGTCAGGCGACGCAGTATAGGATATCCACGAGAACTTTCCACTCACCATTTGTGGCCATGTTCACCCTCCTTACATCTAGGTTGCCACCCTGCACTTACACGACATAACAGTGTGAAACTACCCTTTATTCTACGCATTTTGGCGATAATGTCAAGCATTCGGCTTCCTGTGCTACCGCTTCACTAGATGTGAGGATCTTCTACGTAGCTCCATGGCGTACCAAACAGAGCGTGCACCTATGGGTGCCAAGGATCGCACCTCGCTATCGGAGTCCGTCGATGATCTTAATTTCGGCGGCACTGGTCCACGGCCGATTATCGGCTGCCGAAGTCGCCACGAGTTTGATGTATCGCCCCTGCTGGCCAAGGTCTTTCACGGCGATTTTCTCGCTCCCTGGCCCATCCCAGGAGCCGCTCATCCAGGGCGTCGTACTCCATACATCGCGCTGAAGACTGACATAGATCTCATAGCCTATAATGGTACCGTTCATGTTGCCGTCCAACCGTGGCACGTAGATGATCCCATACACCGTGCGTACGGCACCTAAATCCAGGATAATGTAATGCGGGTGCCGTGGCACCTCCCGCCCACACCACTGCGTATGCCAGATGGTCGCCAGGTCACTGTCCAAGACGTTGCGCGCCGCCCCATTCTCCCCCGCCCTTTCTTCGCTATCAACGTCTACTACCCGTGGGAAGCTGGGGGTCGGCTCGGACGACGTTACCAGGTGATTTCGTTTATCGGAGAAGTCGCTCGTCTTGCCATCATCCCCATAGGCCTGTACTGCAAACGTATATGAGGTGTTTGCCGCCAACCCTTCCACTGTATACTGCGTCACAGTGCATACGTCTACCACCTTCGTATACCAGTTGGGACCAGGCGTGTCGGTAGGGCCATAGAAGAGTCTGTAGCCCCTGACTTCGGTCGAGGGGCTTGGAGGATCCCATGCCAGCGTGACGGAGCCGGCCTGGACCGTCAATATGGAGCCAAGTACTCCTGCTAACAGCCACATGCCAATTGCTCTGCTGTTCATAGCTGTGTACACCTCATCTAGAGCGAGCCATTGCGGGAACAGGTGGTGGTACACAACCTTCCTATGCTGGAACGGCTCCCGGATGCCATACCGCAGGAGGAAACCACCACGATACTGGACGAGCGCTCTGGGGTGACCAGGCCAACATGCGGTCCGACTGGATGGTAACGAGCAGAAATATCTCTACGTCGGCGTTAGCCCTCTGAGTAGGAGGGGATTATGCATAGATGAGAAGTCCGGGCCTCATGAAGAACTTAGACCCGGCGGGAAGACTGGGTATGAGAAGAGATATGCAAGGCGGGTTTGAGCTGACGAGAGGCATGTTCATGATCCTTATCGGGTACGGCATCCATCAGCGGTCCATTCACAGGAAGATGGCGAAAGTGTAAGAGAGCAGATTACTCGGAGTCAACTAAAATCTGCAGCAAGTATCTGGCCTTCAGGGCTACCCTTGCTAATGATCGTTGCGGACCCACCCGACGGGTGGGCACGTTCGAGGCCGAAGTCGTCCAATCTCGTATGTTCTGCCCAACCTGCTTATACGAATAGACATGAGGCCAGTTCGATTCCGAAGCGCCCATTGCTGCCTGAGATCATCCCCAATAGCCGGCCCCAGGGAAATGCCTGCTCCGAGCTCTCTGGATATAGTGAACGCAGGGCAGGTCCTGGAAATGGGAAAAGGGTAAGTCAATCCGCCACGAGGCGGACGCTCACCGGCCACGCACCCAGAAATGCTCGAATCTGTGGGATGCGGACACGATCGCCAGGCAAGAGAACCCTCCGGGCCGAGGCCGTCGGCGTTGGGTACAAGTGCAACGGACTGGCGACGCCAGTAAGGTCCCAAATGCTATCAGGGAGGTAATCTTGGGGCGATACGGCTTGAGCGAAACTTGATGGAGGGTGAGATGCGGTGCCGGAGCATGCAGCCGCTACAACTGCCGCTCCGGCGATCAACTCAGGCTGGCTGGTTCAGGAACCGATCAGATGCCTACCGGCCCTGATCCCAACCAGGCTACACCAATACCGGATCCCTGGACTTGGTGTATACCTGAATCCTTCCTCGGGTGGAATCAAGCACGGCAATGCGGCAGTCATCGTCGACCCGTACTGCACATGGGTGCGAGAACGACTTCTCAAACACTCCATGGTCGTTGGCCATAGCCAGGGCACGCTGGCGGATCATGTCCGGGTTGGATAACAGTTTCTCTTTACCCCAGGTCGACAGCTGGTGATCGCCGGTGAGTGCAGCAATGAACCGCCCATCCGGGGCCAGGACCTGCAGGCGGTCATTTTGCCGATCGGCAACGTAGATTTCGCCATCTTTGTCCACTGCCACGCCACTGGGACGGTTGAACTGCCCAATACCCTTCCCTGAGCTCCCGAAGCTGGCGAGCCATTGTCCATCGGGCGAGAACTTCTGGATGCGGTCGTTGCGCCAGTCGGCCACATACACCTGGCCATCCGTGTCCAGGGCGATACCCCAGGGCACATTCAACTGCCCAGGGCCGTTGCCGAAGCTCCCGAACTGGCCCAGATAGTGGCCGTCGAGAGTGAACTTCTGCACTCGATGATTACGGCTATCGACCAGGAATATCGTCCCATCGTTGCTGATAACCAGTCCCGCCGGGCCATGAAGTTCCCCATCTCCAGCGCCGGGCTTGCCCCATTTGCGCACAAACTGGCCATCCTTGGTAAAGATGGAGATGCGATTCAGCCACTCGTCCGTGACGTAGACTTGCCCTTGGCTGTCCAGAGTGATGCCGGTAGGCCACACGAATTGGCCGTCGTCTTCGCCGTAATGGCCGAACTCACCGATAAACTTCTCGGCGAGCGTACAGATCGTAATATGGATGCCGTCGGGGCGGTTTTCATACGACCGGTTCACGACGTACACCAAATCATCGGCGCCCAGGGCAAGGTCCAGCGGATTTCGGAAGCCGGTCCCAGCGAACTCGTTGCGGCCGACGGAGTGGCTGTAGGCAAACGTCCAATCTTTGATGCCAAAAAAATGCGTGCTCATAGCGCCTCCTGCGTCGACGAGCCTAGGCCCCCTTCACCCGCCTCTGTCCCCACTGGGAGAGGCGGGGAATGGGAGCCTTTGGCGTTAATTCAGGAATTTCACCGGATCGAACCGACCGCCGATGATAGGAGCTGAGTTCAGGCCCAGCCAATCCTCCAGGATGGTAGTGTAGACGGAGCGGAAGTCCATACCGTGTTTCAGGTTACCTCCCTCTTCCTGCTCACTCGGTTGCAGCGAGGGATAGGTGCCATAGATGCCGCCCTTCACATGCTCCCCGACGGCGAACGCCACGCCGGCGGCGCCATGGTCGGTGCCGGAGCCGTTGTCGGAGATGCGGCGGCCGAACTCGGAGAACATGAACAGCAGGACGTTATCGCTGGCGTTATGCTGGCGCAGGTCATCATAGAACGTCCTGACGTTGTTCGACACGTCCGTCCAGAGATTGTTATGCAGGGCGGCCTGATTCGCATGGGTGTCGAACCCGTTATACGGCGAGGTGGTGTAGAGGATCTTGGTGCCGAAGTTAGCCAGATGCGTCTGGGCAATGTTCTTCATGTAACCGCCAACGGTGCTCTTCGAGTAGGTCACATTCGAGGTGTACTTCCCCGGCGCGGTGGCCAGGATGTCGGCCCCCTTCAGGGCATCGATACCGGTACGGCGAATATAGCTCAGCGCGTATCCGGTGCCCACCGTCGGTCCATACATGCGAGCGAAGACATCCAGGGCCTGGGAACGCTGATCTTGGCCTTCAATGTCGGTCAGCAGACCGTAGGTTTCCAGGTCACCCACCGATGCCACCGGCACGCCTGCTTTGGCCAAGGCTCGTGGCAAGCCGCGGCCGAAGTTGACGCCGGTCAGCACGTTATCCGCCTTCGGGTCGATTTCCTGTAGGGCGCGGCCTAGCCAGCCATCAACGCCGACCTGGTCCGGTTCACAGGTATGCCAGATGTCCATGGAACGGAAATGGGAGTAACTGGGATGTGGGTAGCCGATGCCCAGAAAGATGGCCAGCTTGCCCTCGTCCCAGAAAGTCTTCAAAGGCGCCATCGTCGGATGGAAGGCCAATTCGTCATTGATCGGGATGACCTTATCCGCCGGGATGCCCAGGGTGGGGCGGTAATCCCGATAGAGACCGTTAGTATAGGGAATCACGGTATTCAGGCCGTCGTTGCCGCCCGACAGGGACAGCACCGCAAACACATTGTCTTTCTTCGCGGAAGCCATAGCTCTCTCCTCCGTTATGGATACAGTTCAACAGAACTGGAACTCGCCAGTTGACGCCAGCATCTGGAACATCTCACCACACCTGTGGGTGAACTCAGCCCGCTCGGTGTCGGTGCCATGCCGCAGCTCACCTTGCCGCTGCGCATGCTCAACCAATGACTGGCGGGTGGTGCCGGTGACGTTGAGGCAACCCACCAGGTCGATACAGCCATCCACGAATGCCTCTGGGGACAAACGTGGGCCTTGCGCCATGAGACGATCGATCAGATCCTTGACGCCTGGGAGGTCCGTCTGCCCCAGGTATTGTGAGGCGAAGTTGATCCGCTCCACCAGGGTGCCGCTGTCGATCCATTCATGGCCGGTATGCCAGCCTTCCACCGTCGGCGGGTTCATCAGATCCATACCCATGTACTTGGGCTCCTGCGAGATCTGGAAGAGGCCCGGCTTGATTTCGCCACGGTGCTCGCCCACCAGACGCATGAGACCGACGACCATCTCCGCCGGACTTGCCACCCGCGCGAAGCGAGCCGAATCCGCCTTGAAGGCCTCCGAGGTGAATAGCGTGCGCAGCATCGCCGTGATGTCATAGCCAGAGTCGAAGTAGGCCTTTTCCAGCGCCGCAATCAGCGCCATGTCCTTGGGCGGCGTCATGCGCCAGGATGGCACTGGCACCTCGTCGGCCACAAAGAAGTTGTACATGTGCCGAGAGAGGAACCGGGCGGTGCCAGGCTGTTTACAAATCATGTTGACGATGTCCTCGCCATTCCAGCGGCCAGTCTCACCCAGGAAGGTTTTTTCGCTATCATCGTGGTCCGCCTGATCATAGCGGAACTCCCATGGACTGCGGCCATAGGGGAAGGGAGGATAGGCCGGCGCGACGCTCCAGCCACTGAAGGCACGGGCGCACACTTTGACGTCAGCCTCGCTATAGTTGAATGCCTCGTCCTTACCGACGCCCAAGGAAAACAGCTCCAGCAGCTCGCGGCCATAGTTTTCGTTAATGGCAACCTTGTGGCTTTCGGTGTTGTCCAGGTAATACATCATGGCAGGGCTGGTGGACAAGCGCATCAATAGGTCGCGGAAGTTGCCCATGCCGTGTTCCCGGAACATGGCTATCATGCGGCTCATTTCTTCGCCGCTGTCGATTTTGCTGTGGCCGGCACAGAAAATCATGTGCCAGAACAGGGCCATCTTCTCCTGAAGCTGGCGGGGGTTGTTGATCATGCGAAACAGCCAGTGTTGGACGTTGGTCTCAATGGCGGCGGAATGATTATAGGCTGGGTGGCAGCGATACATCATGTCTTCTTCGATGCCCGGCTGCGACTCAGGATTGAGTAATTCTGCTACCGTCGCATCGTAGCCTTGAGCCGCCTTGGCTTCGATTTCCGCACGGCTTGCACCAAAACCAGCTCGGCGCAAGAGATGAGCTATCAGAGCAACATTCTGGTCAGTCATATGCCCTCCCTTCCTTGTGAACGGGCGTCACGCCCCGGGCGACGTCAAGCGGCTTGCTGCCTTGATCTCTCCAGCAATACCGTGGACGAGGTATTCACGTTCCAACCTCCAACCATTCGCCAGCCAGGCCAAGGAATCAACCAGGACGACCAATGATTGAAGAACGTCATGTGTTGCAACTACGTTCCTGAGCGCCTGCGCGAGAAAGTTCTCCCGCTGAAAACCTCTTCAGGGTGAGATAGACGAGAGGTGTTTAGGACTATGCGATCCTCGACCCATGTTGTCTAGGAGAGCCAAGAGACACGAGCCAAGAGCCAAGAGCTACAGCACCACTGATCAGTCCCCTGGCCGCTCCCATGGTCGTACGTGTAGAGCTAATGCGAATCATTCCCGATAGTGGCCAGGATACCCGGAACCCCTGGTGACTGTCAAGCGCTACCTGCTGCACGGTGCTACGCCTGCCTTTGGTGCGATCGGGTGCAGCGTGGTGTTTCCATTCTCGTGCCCTCATCTGGTTTCAGAGGGAGTGGGAATCGGCTTCGGACTCGCGCTGTCAAGCGTCGATTCGAGACCATCCGACGTTTCCCTCTCCCAGATGCCCACGGGGAAGGCTAGCACCACTTGAAAGCCCATGGCGTGGTAGAGCCTGAGCGCTCGCTTGTTGGCGCGGCTGACAATCAGCGAAAGGCTCTCGTAGCCGCGTTCGGCCAGCCGCTGCAAACTGTAATCAAGGAGCCCTCCACCAATGCCTTGCCGTTGGTATGCAGGCAGTACAGCCACCTGCGGCAAATGCGCCTGTCGGGGGGCCACCTCAGTGACGACGACGAAGCCCAGACTTCTCCCGCGGTTATGTGCTAATGCCGAAGCTTGAGGAACGAGAACGCCGCAGCTGCCCTGGTTCACGAGATGATCGAGTACGCTACGGCAGCCATCCATGCTGCGGTAGAGCGCCAGAATTTTGGCTTCGATGCTGCCGAGATAGGCCGCCTGCAGAATTGCGACGGCTTCGCCGAGGTGGGTTGCTTGCCATGGCTCCAGGGACACCAACGCTACAGGCGGCCGAGGCCTACGTGTGGGGCTCAGTGTCGCAGCGCAGGAACTCACGCCAATAGGTCTCGAACCCTTCGGCCTCAAGCGCCGCCCCAAGCCAGGGACAATCGGCAGATATGAAACGGCTTTCGATGCGTGATACCCCCCGCCGTTGCATCTCATGAATGGTGGTCTTGAGGAGCGTCTCCCCCACGTCACTGTAACGCCACTCGGGTAAGACGACTAGACCGGAAATCACCCCGAGATGCCCGCTTATCCCATAGTATGTATAGCCAACCGTCCGATCGTTTACCCGCACAGCAATGCCTGGCAAGCCACCGCGCCCCACAATACGGCGCAGTGCGGCGGCGTGACTCGAGATGTCCCAGAGAAGCCGGTCATGCCATAGACGCATTTCATACTGCCAGAGGTCGTCGAGCTCTGGCGCCCCGACAGTACAGAGGTCCACTATTTGCACGTCACGGAGCGGTGTCACACTTTTCCATCCGAGGGTGTCGGGGGAAGGCTTGCCATGAACCCTGACGGCTGGCGCATCTCAAGCAAGCACCCACAAGCACAGGTTCAGGGGATTCATAGGAGTTGTTTGTACCATGGGCGTCGCCAGGAGGTCAAGCCCCGTTCCTCACTGCCAGCCAAAGGGTGCGACGCTGAAATTGACAGGCTGTGAGCGGGTGGCTACAATGGCGCCGCATGCATGACACGTGTCTTTATTGACATGACCTGAGTCCTACCGACTTTCTCGTGCCCCTATTAGGAGAAATCCGTTGGAGCCGGAGACTGTATCTGGGGATGACCTAGCCATCAGATGCGGAGGACGATATGGCAGTGAGACTCGATGCCCCGACGACACGGGAAACGATTCCTGAGACGATGCGGGCGGCGGTGCTCTGCGGTCCGAGGGACATCCGCCAAATCAATCGCCCCGTGCCGCGGCCCGGCCCTGGCGAAGTGCTGGTCAAGGTCGCGATGTGCGGGACATGTGGCACCGACCTGAAGATTTATGACGGACATTTCCCACTGCTCCCACCGTATGGGGCATTCACGCCCGGCCATGAATGGACGGGGACGGTGGTCGCCCTAGGCGAGACGGTCGATGAAGTTGCCATCGGGGACCGGGTGTGCATCGAAGCGCATCATGGGTGTGGCCGCTGTGATAATTGCCTCATCGGTCGCTACACCGCCTGCCTGCACTATGGCGACGCCAACAAGGGTCATCGCGCCACGGGTATGACCGCCGATGGAGGATTTGCCGAGTACGTGCTGCACCACGTTAGCGCGCTCTACAAGATGCCACCTCAGGTGTCTTTCAAGGATGCAGTGCTGCTGACCACCGCGGGCACCGGCCTGTATGGTCTCGACGCAGCCGGTGGGTATATTGTGGGGTATGACATCGCGATTTTTGGCCCTGGTCCGGTAGGACTGATGACGGTCCAAGCCTGCAAAGAGCTCGGCGCTGGTCGGATCTTCCTGGTGGGGACACGCAGCAGTCGTCTGGCGATGGGCCAACGCTTTGGCGCCGACTACATTATTAATATGCGTGAACGCGACCCAGTGGCTGCGATTCAGGATCTCACCAGCGGTGCTGGCGTCGACTTGTCCATCGAGTGCTCTGGGGCTGTTGAGACGCCACAGCAATGCGTCCAGGTAACCAAGCGTGGCGGTAAAATCCTCGTCGTCGCCTTCTACCCACAACCCGTCACGCTGGATCTGAGTGCAGTCGTGCGTGGAGATGTCACTATCTACACCACGCGTGGCGAAGGGGGGAATAACGTCAAACGCGCCGTCTCTCTGGCCGGGCAGGGACGCCTGCACGGGGCTGAGTTGGTGACCCACGAGTTCCCTCTGGAGTCCATCACCGAGGCGTTTCGCGTCATGCGCGAGCGTGACGGGGACCCCATCAAGATTGTCATCGTTCCATAGCCTGGGCCGAATGGGTGCGGCCCATACCTCCCCAGAGGCGGGTGGCTTTTCCGTCCCTCTGCTCCGTGATGTCAGGCACCTGACTGGCGTCCTCGTTCGAGAATTTAGACTTGCGAATCCGTGATCATCCCTGGTAAAATCTAGACCTAACCGACTTCAATGGATCTCCATAAACGTGTTCGGAAAGCATCGCTCTATGCAGACGAGGCGGATGCCCTCAGGGGGGAGAGGCTGGTGGAAACCTTAAAGACTGCGGTAAACGGCTCAAAAGAGCCGAAGGAAAAAGCGCTGAGTCTTGCCGTGGCCCAGATCGAGCGGCAATTCGGCAAGGGTGCCATTATGCGCCTGGGCGCGCAGCCCGCCGCCCTGGACATCGCGGTGATCCCAACTGGGGCCATTTCGCTCGATGCCGCACTCGGCGTGGGCGGGATCCCACGGGGGCGCGTCACCGAGATCTACGGTCCGGAGGCCTCCGGTAAGACCACGCTGGCGCTCCACCTCATTGCCGAGGTGCAATCGACCGGCGGCATTGCGGCCTTTATCGATGCCGAACACGCCCTTGACCCGGTGTATGCCCAGAAGCTCGGGGTGAAGACCGATGAGCTCCTCATCTCGCAACCGGACACCGGTGAGCAGGCCTTGGAGATCGCCGAAACTCTCGTGCGCAGCGGCGCCATCGATGTGATCGTGGTCGATTCCGTAGCTGCGCTTGTGCCCAAGGCGGAGATCGATGGCGAGATGGGCGATGCCCAGATGGGACTACAGGCACGCCTCATGTCGCAGGCTCTGCGAAAGCTGACGGGCATCATCAGCAAGTCCAGGACCGCCATGATTTTCATCAATCAACTGCGGCAAAAGATTGGCATGTTCGTCGGCAATCCCGAAACTACCACCGGTGGTAACGCCCTCAAGTTTTATGCCTCTGTCCGCCTGGATGTCCGGCGCATCGGCCAAATCAAGGAAGGTGACGAAACGACAGGCAGCCGCGTCCGCGTGAAAGTGGTGAAAAACAAGGTGGCCCCACCCTTCCGCCAGGCGGAGTTCGACATGATGTATGGCGAAGGCATCTCGCGCGAAGGCGACCTCTTGGACCTTGCGAGCGACCGCGGTCTGGTGCATAAAAGTGGGGCCTGGTATGCCTACCAGGAGGACCGAATTGGCCAGGGCCGCGAGAACGCGAAGAAATATCTCAAGGAGCATCCTGACATCGCTGCCGCCATTGAGCAGCAGCTCCGCCATACGCTGGGACTGGCGCGCGTGGCCGCTGAGCCGCCGTCGGCAGATAGCTCGAATGGCGGGTCTTTGGATTCTGGAAGCCGACGACGTGTAAGCGCCTCCAGCGAACGCACGACAATCGGCGGATCAAGTGGGGTCCCCTAAAGCGATCCGCCGGTTGCTCGAGCCTCATTCCCTCAAGCTTACCCTCGGCCTGTCAGTCGACTATTCACCCCACAAGAACTGCTCAGGACATCCACTCATGCTAGATTGACCGACATCGCCAGTGATGCCAGTGCTCTTCCGTGAACCCACATTCGTCTGGAGACTGTTGGACACCTGGAAATAAAAGGTCGGCTTGACACTGAGACCATCCTAACCTATGCTGTCGGCGAATTTGCATTACAGAATTGTCTGACAATATTTTTTCAGTCCGAGAAAGGTCGAGCGGCTTCGAGCCCGTTGTAAGCTCTCGTCGAGTGAGTCCTAACGGGGAAGTCTGCTGGATTAGGCGGAATGGCGCAGAGGAGGGCGAAGCGGAGAGGCATGAAGTCACCAGTCCGCCTGCATATCCCAGGGCATGAGGCAGATCCTCCGGCTCATAGTCGGGTAGAAGCCGCTTACCAGCAGATCAAACATGACATCATCGAGGGGATCTATACGCCCCGCCAGCGTTTGATCGAAACCGACATCGCACCACTCCTGGGGGTGAGCCGGGCGACGCTGCGGGGGGCATTGTTGCGGCTGCAACACGAGGGCTTCGTGGAGATTCAGCCGAACCGCGGCGCTCAGGTCCGCGCTTTCAGTGTTGAAGAGGCGACCCGTATCTTGCAGGTGCGTGAGGTACTTGAGGGGCTGGCTGCCGGGCTTGCTGCCGAAAAGGCAACGGCCGCAGAGCTAGCCGAGCTCCACGACATCGTGGTGGAGATGGAGAACACGCTCGCCGCCGACGATCTCCTCGGCCATTTACCGCTGGTTGGGCGTTTCCACCAGCGCCTTGACGAGATGGCGGGAAACGAATTCATCGAGCAGTTCCTCAGTATGCTGCGGGCGCCGCTCATTCGGCATCAGTTTCGTGTCATTCTCGTCCCCGGACGTAAGGATGAGTCGTTGATCGAGCATCGTAAGATTTTGGCTTGTCTTACAAATCATGATGCGATGGGAGCTGAGCGCGCCATGCGACAGCATATTGCGGCGTTACGCAATAGCCTGCAGCTGGCGAACCAACATCCCCTGACCTAGGTGAGGAACGTCTCTCCCCCTCGGCCAGTAATGCGCAGCTCCTTCCGGACCCGGCCACCTCCGCAATAGGGAGAGGGATTGGGTGGCACTGAAATCGCGGCGCATGGTGTGGAACAGGAGGTTCGTTTGCATCCGTACTCGCGGGGGATCTATCGGGTGCGTTCTACCTCCCCATGATCAGCAGGAGGTATGCATGGATTTTGGATTGTTCTACTACTGTCAGGGGAGGGGTGTGCCCCATGACCAGGCCTATCATGAGATGCTGGATCAAATCGTCCTAGCGGAAACGCTAGGATTCGGTGAGTGCTGGTTCGCGGAGCATCATTTTACAGATTATTCTCTGCTCCCCAGTCCCAATCTTATGATCGCCTCGGCGGTCCAACGCACTCGCTACATGCGCTTTGGCAACTACGTTAATGCCATGTCCTTTCACCATCCGCTGCGGCTCGCCGCTGAAGCCGCGATGCTGGATAATCTGGCGCGAGGACGCTTCGATTTCGGTATTGGCAAGGGCGTGCGTCAGGGTGAGTTCACCAAGCTCGGCCTCAATTTCGACGATGGCGTGGACATGACCGAGGAGGCCGTCGAGATTGTGCTCAAGGTCTGGATGCACGAAACCTGCTCCCATGCTGGTCGGTTCTGGAACTTTCCTGAGCTGAGCCTGCGACCGCGGGTCTATCAGCGGCCCTACCCACCGCTGCACGAAGTGGCCAGTCGCCCAGCCTCAGTGGCGCGCGTTGGGGCTAAGGGCTGGCCGGTGGCCATGCATTTCACGCCGACTGACGTAGTGGCACAGGCGGTCCAGGATTATCACGCCGCACTCGCGAAGCGCAACCAGCCGCCGGGGGAAGGTCCGTATCGACCGCGTCTGCTGCTATGTCGCGAGACCTATGTCGCGGAAACACCAGAACAAGCGCGGGTTGAGGGAGCCTTGGGATTGCAGGGTTTCTACCATCTGTCCTCACTCGCGGCCCCACCACCGCCAGTGAACTTTTCCGACGAGCGCCTCAAATCACTGACCCGTAGCTGGGGGGGACGGAGCTTCAATGAGATGGAGGCGCTGGGGGCCATGCTGATCGGATCACCAGAGCAAATCGCGGCGAAAGTCGAGCACCTGGAATCGATCGGTGTGGACAGCTTATTGCTGGTATGCAGTTTTGGTAATCTCTCCCACGAGCAGGTGTGTCGTTCACTGGAGCTGTTTGCCAACACCGCGATTCGTCCTCGACAACCGGTGGCGACTTCGGCCAGCGTCTGAGTAACGTGTAGACTAGCCAGCGCTACCGATGCAGGCTTCTGACAGCGCCGGCAGAAGCGACTGGTGTGAGGGTGCCAGGGGTATAGCGGCCATCGGAGAATATCGTTCCCCTGCGGATTGCGGAAGAAGCGGCAACGCTGGACCAGATTAGCGAGGGGCGTTTCGATTTCGGCATTGGGCGCAGTGGCTCACCGCGCGCCTACGACCTCTATGGCGTCAATTATGCGGAAAGCCAGGCACGTTTCCAGGAGGCACTTCTCATTATCCTCGAAGCCTGGAAGGGGGAACGCTTCAGCTTCCATGGCGAGTATTCTCAATTCGACAACGCCATCATTTCGCCACGACCGTATCAGCAACCCCACCCACCCATCCGTATGGCCGCCACGACGGAGGAGACCTTCCCCCGTGTGGGTGAGAAGGGATTACCCATCTTTGTCGGACTCCGCGGCATGGATATACCGGACCTGCGGGCAAACTTGCAGGCATATCGTAAGGCCTGGCATGAGGCGGGCCACCCTGGGATACGCCTCGACGACTGAGCAGGGGGCACGGGATGAGCCGTACGACAGCATTATGTACTACTTCTCGCGCCAGGCCGACCTGACACGATCCTCAGTCGGGCGTGCTGGCACCGGGCCGGCCGATCGGCGCCAGGAGCGGGCCGAGCGCATGTCGAGCTTAACTTATGACCAGATTCTACACACTAAAGTGGCGTTTGGCACGGCTGCGGGGCTGATCGATCGCCTGTCGCACTTACAGGAAGAACTTGGGTTGGATGGTGTGGTGTGTGAACTCGACTCGGGCGGCCAGATCCCCCCGGAGCGGGTTAAGCGTAGTCTGCAGATTCTCACCCACGAGGTGATGCCTGCATTTAAGTAAATGGGGTGCTTCGCGCTGCTACGAGAGCCATCGCAGCCGTCTGCAGGAACTGGCTTGCACGTGATGCGAAAGAACGGCTTGTCTCAGCCAGAAAGGTCTGATACGATCAGCCGCTCACGCGCAAATCTTGTGTCTCGATCACCGTCAAAATGTGACTCTGTCCAAGGAGGAATGCACATGGGGATTACACGTTTGTATACCGGTCCGGATGGTCAGACGCACATCGAAGAATTAGACCTCGCCTCCCATCCAGAGCTCACCCAGCTCATGGCGACGAAGGGCGTCGTCTTTCGGAGCGCGGAGCCCGGCCGCTTTAGCGATTGGCATACGGCCCCACGCCGGCAGTTCGTTATAACGCTGGAGGGTGAAGTGGAAATCGGTCTCGCTGATGGCAGCGTGCACCGCTACGGGCCAGGGCATGTGAACCTGGCAGAAGACTTGACTGGGAAAGGACACACGACGCGTGTGGTCGGCAACAAGCCCCGCGTCACCGCCACGATCCACATCGACTGAGCCAGGTGCTTTGGCGACCCTCGCACCCATGAGGGGACAGTCCATGCCTTATCTGCGAGCCTACAGGTCGGATCGCCTGCAGGCTCGCAGCTGATGTGACCTCTTCACCAGCGCTGCGCGCAGGGTCGAAAAGTGTACACCAAGAGTTGCTGCGCAAGTCCCGAAAGCCCCACTCAATGCTGATGGCTTCACAATGGACCTTAGCTTGCCGGTCCTTGAATTTGCAGTTCCTTGATGGCCGCTTCGCGTAAGCGAAACTTTTGCACCTTACCACTAGAGGTCATAGGGAATTCTTCCACAAATAATACATGGCGCGGGATCTTGAAGCTGGCAAGCTGGCCGCGACAGAATTCGATGAGGTCCGCTGCGGTCACATCGACGCCAGGGTTCAGCACGACACAGGCCGCTCCAACCTCGCTCAGGCGTGCGTCGGGGACCCCGACGATCTTCACCTGGTTGACGGCTGGATGTTGCAGCAGGAAGGCCTCCACCTCCACGGGATCAACGTTCTCGCCGCCGACCTTGAGGATCTCCTTGTAGCGCCCCAAAAACCGCACCATACCATCATCATGCATGATTGCCATATCCCCGGTGTGCAGCCAGCCCTGGGGGTCGATGGTCTTGGCGGTTTCTTCGGGTTTCCGGTAATAGCCCTGCATCACCGCGTAACCGCGCGTGCACAGCTCCCCCATCGAGCCTGGTGGCAGGGCCTGTCCCGTTGCGGGATCGATGACCTTGAATTCGTACCCCGGAAGCGGCCAGCCCGACCCCCGACAGCGGTCATCTTCCGACGAGTCCAGGAATGAGAGCAGGGCGCCCACGCCCACCTCCGTCATGCCCCAGCCGGTCAGCGTCGGGCAGAGGAGCTGCTGGGCCCGGCGAGCCACGACCTCTGAGCTCGCCATGCCGGCGGCCAAAATCCCTGTGCGCAGCGAACGCAGATCCAGCGTGACACAGGCATGCTGGTCCATCAGATCATGGAAATGGGTATCGAAACCGTGCAACATGGTGGCCTTCTCTTGCGCAATCAGGGACAGCGCCTCCACGGGATCGAAGAGCGTGGTCAGTACCATACGTGCACCGGTAACCATGATCATGAATGGCCCTTCGTACAGCCCGAAGGCATGGAAGAGTGGGAGGTACATCAAAATCACGTCTCTCGGAGTCACACCCATACGATTGGCTTGGTCGATGATCGTGCGCAGGATGTTGTGGTTGTGCATCACCCCCTTGGGAAATCCCGTTGTGCCTGAGGTGTACATGATCAGGGCCGTCGCATTGGGGTCCACAGCACCTTGGCGCCCCGCAAGCGCGGCATCTGGGAGGCTTTGACCATGGGCCAGCAGGTCTGACCAGGCGTGGGTGCCGGATAGCCGTCGCTCTCCAAGGATGACGATGCGCTGCAGGCTAGGGAGTCGTGCTGCGCTCACGTGATCAGGAGCACTCTGACGGAGATCGGGACAGATCTCGCACACCATGTCGCTATAGTGCACTGGACCGGCGCGATCGACGGTGATGAGAGTTGTGCTATCGGATTGGCCCACCACATATTCCAGCTCAGTGGTGCGGAACCGAGTATTGATGGGCACCAAGATGGCGCCGATCTTCATGACCGCAAACAGGGTTGAGAGCCACTCAGGACGATTGGGCATCCACAGCGAGACTTTTTCACCGGGCTGAATGCCGAGAGCGAGCAAGCCTTTCGCGACGCAGTCGGTCTCAACCTTGAGGTCGGCAAAGGACCAGCGCTTACCCTCGTAATACAGCGCTTCACGAGGGCCGAATCGTTCAGCGGCCCGATCGACGAGCGCTCCCATGCTAACTTTTTCAAACCAATCCCCCATGGTACCTCCCGAATCTCTAAAAGCTCCTGCCTGCGATCCGTTCTCTACAAGCAACAGAGAACGTTTGGGCGGGCGAATCACGCGGGAGCGTAGAGGCTCAGACGGGAATCGGTGAGGTGATGCCTTTGAGTGCCTGGGCGATGCTTTGCTCGAGGGGGGGACGGAGCAGGCCCACCTCAGTTATGATGGCGTGCACATAGGCATGCGGCGTCACGTCGAAGGCCGGATTGAGAACGGCGATCCCCGTCGGCGCGATCTGATGGTCGCCAATATGAGTGACCTCGTCAGGCTGGCGCTCTTCGATGGGAATGTCATCGCCGGACGGTAAAGAGCTGTCAATGGTCGACAGCGGCGCTGCTACGTAAAAGGGAATGCCATGGGTGTGTGCCAACACTGCCACTCCATAAGTGCCGATCTTATTGGCCACGTCGCCGTTAGCCGCGATGCGATCCGCCCCCACAATGACCAGATCGATCATTCCGCGCCGCATCAAGGATGCGGCCATGTTGTCGGCAATAAGGGTCACTGGGATGCCGTCTTTTTGTAATTCCCAGGTTGTCAGTCGGGCCCCCTGTAGTACCGGCCGTGTCTCATCGGCAATGACCTGCACATGCTTGCCCTGCTCCACCGCCGCACGGATGACCCCCAAGGCTGTCCCATAGCCAGCCGTCGCCAGGGCACCCGCATTACAATGCGTGAGGATGCGGGACTGATCGGGAATCAGGATCTGGCCATATAACCCCATCTGTCGGTTGTTGGCGATATCTTCAGCGCGGATGCTCAAGGCCTCCTGTTCCAGACGTGCTTTCAGGTCGACAAGGGAGAGCTGGTGGTAAGTCTGAGCGCAGGCTTTCATGCGCGCAATGGCCCAGAAGAGATTGACTGCGGTCGGACGTGTTGCCGCCATGACTGCACAGATCTCGGTGAAGCGCTCCCAGAAATGGTCAAAGTCCGTGGCCTCGATGGCGCGGGCCCCAATCGCCAAGCCCAGCGCGGCCGTCACACCGATAGCAGGGGCCCCACGCACTGCTAGAGTCCGAATGGCCTCCGCCACCGTCAGGTAGTCACGACATTCGATGAAGACTTCCTCGCCAGGTAACCGCCGCTGATCGATCAGTCGGACGGCTCCGTTGACGTATTCGACTGTGGCCACCATCCTCGTCCTCACATCGTTTTTTTCGGCTGTTAGCCCCGATCTGTCCCGCTTACGTCGCTTCGAGGCTCAGAGGTTTCCAACAGGGGAGGAAGGCGATCCGGAGAGTCCTCGTCCTTTTCCTCAACCGTTTCTAGCACCCGAAGGTGCTCTGCCACAATGTGACGGATATCGGACACGAGCTGGTGCCTTTGGCGTTTGAGCTCTACCACCTCCTGCTGGAGCCCTTGAAGTCGGCGTTCAGCATCAACCTGGAGCTGGTTGGCCTTCAGGGTCGATTCCAAGACGACTTGTTCGGCCTGCTTTTCGGCACGCCCGATCCAGTCCTCGCGAATTTGTTGAATGGCCATGAGGGCCTTCTTCAGCTCATCCTCGCCCTGTTGCATGCGTTCCAGCTCTTGATCCTTCCGTGCCAGGGCATCGCGAAGACGGGAATTGTCCCGGACCAAATCCTCCATGTCACCAGCCACCAGCTCGAGAAATTTGTCGACTTCCCCCGGGTCCAAGCCCCGGAAACGGACCGGAAACTGCTGCTGTCGGATCTCCAGGGCCGTCACCTTCATGCCTACCACCTCCCTGCACACACCTGCATGGCACCGCTCATCGCATGTTGATGGCAATTTCCTGCAAGGACACGACAAGAAACCGGTCAAGAAAGAATATGGCCAAAATGGCGATCAGCGGTGAGAAGTCGATGCCAAAGCCGCCTCCGGGCATCTTGCGTCGAATGGGCTCCAACACCGGCTCGGTTGCCCGATAGAGAAACTGCACGATGGGGTTATAAGGATCAGGCGAGACCCATGAAATGACCGCGCGCGCGATGATGATCCACATGTACAGCTGGAGCGCATAGTGAAGGACAAGCGCGATGGCTCCAAAGAAATTCCCGAATACGAACATCCCGTCTTCCTCTGTTTGTTTTCTCGCGAAAAGCCTCATGCCCACAGGTGCTGGAGACATCCTCCATCGATGCCAGGCGTATATAGATCACCTGTTCAAGTCCCTTCGCTGCAACCAGTCAGTGAGACTCCCGTCCGAGTTCGCGGGACCGTAGTGTGGCGCGTTCAACCGCCTGCATGATGGCACCGCGAAAGGCACGCTCTTCCAAGGCCTGCACTCCGGCAATGGTCGTGCCCGCCGGCGACGTCACGCGATCCTTCAATTCGCCAGGATGCAGGCCGGTTTCCAGCAGTAGCTTGGCCGAACCGTAGACGGTTTGCGCCGCCAGCGTCTGCGCTGCTTCGCGCGTCAGGCCCATCTTGACTCCACCGTCGGCGAGAGCCTCGATGAGCACGAAGATATAGGCTGGTCCGCTGCCGCTCAGACCGGTCACCGCATCCATCAAATACTCAGCCACCACGACTGTCCTGCCGAGGGCATCGAAGAGGACACGGGCAACCTCCAAGTCTGCTGGCGTGGCATGGCTTCCAGCGCACAGCCCGGCAGCCCCAGCCAGCACCAGGGCCGGGGTGTTGGGCATGACACGTACCACCCGGACCGGCTCCCCGAAAGCGCTCTCAATCTTCGCTGTGGGCACTCCGGCGGCAATCGAGATCACCACCTTCTGATTGTCCACGACTGGGGCTATCCCCTGGATGGTCTGGGTGATGTCCTGGGGTTTGACGGCTAGAATGATCAGGTCAGCTTGCGCCACAGCTTTGACGTTGTCGGTCGAGGCCTGCACCGTGTAGGTATCTCGCAGGTAGCCCAGCCGCGCCTCGATGATATCGGTGACGGTGATCTGCTGGGGCTTGATGAGCTGAGCTACGATGAGGCCTTTGAGAATGGCCTCGCCCATGTTACCCCCACCGATGATGACCAGCCGTTTGTCACTCAGCATGGTAAGCGTCCTCAGCACTCTTAGACTGGCCGTGCACCGAAGATGGCTGAGCCGACGCGGACCATTGTCGCGCCTTCTTCGATCGCGACTTCGAAATCATGGGACATCCCCATCGATAGTTCTGACATGGACACCGTCGGGATGCACTCCCGTGCGATCTCTTCAGCCAGGGTCCGGAGGCCGGCAAAATAGGGTCGAGCATGCTCCGCGATCTCGACGACCGGCGGCACGCACATGAGCCCACGGATCGCCACATGCGGCAATGCAGCAACCTGTTGCACTAGCGTCATGGCTTCGGCGGCAGGCACACCGGACTTCGTGGTTTCGTCGCCGATGTTCACCTGAATCAGTATTGGCATGACCATGTTATGCCTGGCGGCGCGTGTGTTGAGGTCTTGCGCCAGGGGCAGGCTATCGACTGACTCAATCAGATCGAACAGATCGCAGACAACCCGCACCTTGTTGCGCTGCAGGTGGCCGATCAGATGCCACTGGACCTCACGCCCTAGGATTTCGATTTTGGCCTGGGCTTCTTGCACACGATTCTCACCGAATACCCGCTGACCAGCATCGATGGCCTCACGGATGCGCTCCATCGGCATCGTTTTTGTCACCGCTACGAGCGTGACCCTCTCTGGATCACGGCCGACGCGGCTAGCGGCTTTGGCGATCCGCTCCTTTACGGCACTGAGGTTGTCTGCCACTGTCCCCACGGCCACCCCCCTGTCTGTCGGCTCGAACCCTGTTCCCAACCAATGCATCTCTCTTATATCATTCGTTCGCCAATACTAGCAAGCTTTTACCGCGCTTTTCGTGCCCACGATAACAATGACCCGTGGAGGGTTCGCTCACAAACTCCTCGTCCCCGTGCGCGGTAGATCGTGTAAGAGTTCCACGGGCTCTTCTTGTCGATGCTTGAGCACATCCCCAACTCGACGACAGCCGACTAGGAAAATCACACCTGCCGCCACGTTGATCACTGCGGGCAACAGCAACGCCGTTTGTAGATTATAGATGTCGGCTAGCTTGCCGACAATCGCCGGGGAAAATGTATCGCCCAGCAGATGAATAAGTAAGATGTACAACGCTTGTGCCGTGGCCTTCACATCATTTGGGACGATGTCGTGAATGACCGCAATAATTGGCCCCGTATACCATACCATTAAAAAAATGCCCAGGAAAAAATAGATCAGCATCAGCACATGGTCGGTCGTATACAGCGAGAGCGTGACGAACGGACAGGACAGAATGAGCCCAACGCCGATCGTCGCCATCCTCCCCCACGGCCAACGAGCATATAGCCAATCGGCCAGATAGCTGCCGGTGACGACTCCCAACAAGCCCCCGGTCACCCCTACCGCGCCGACGTATAGGCTGGCATCGCGCGGTCGAAACAGCCGGACATCTGTCACGAATTGTGGCATCCAGACGATCAGGGCCCCAGCGGAGAACGCGGTGATGACGCCTCCCAACAGAATATAGATGAACAGCGGATTGCTCAGGAGCGCGCTCACCGGCGTGCGCTGATGGATGACAACCTGCGGGGGTTCGCGTACATACCAGGCCAGCCCTCCCAACAGGAATCCCGGTAGACTGACGAGATAGAGACAGGCACGCCAGCCCAGGATTTCCCCGAGCACTCCCCCTAGAATCAGTCCTGTGGCGCCACCCAGAAACATACCTAAATTGAAAAACCCTAGGATACGCGAGCGTTCGAGAGCTGGGAATACGTCGCTCAGCAGCGAGTTGGCCGGAGGCCCGTAGGCGGCCTCACCGATGCCGACCGCCGCACGCCCCACCAGCAAATGGCTGAAGTCGGTGGCAAGCCCGCACAAGAAGGTGGCGGCGCTCCAGCTCCACACCCCAATGGCGATGATCTTACGGCGCAGCCAACGGTCGGAGAGCATGCCGATGGGGAGGGAGGTCAGCGAGTGAATCAGCATGAACGCCGTGATCAGCCCGCCAAATCGAGTGTATGTGAGCTGCAGATCATGACGGATAAATGGACCGAGGGAGATGATAATCTGGCGATCGACGTAGTTAAGGAAATTGATCGCCGTGAGGATGAGCAATACATACCATGCATAGCGTTTTGTCATTGAGGAATTATCCACCTGGTGGGAACATGCTGCCGTCCACGAGGGTTCACGGGATACCAACGGTCGGTAGGGGAGCCCTCTACGGTGCAGTTCGAACCCTTCTGACGGGGTCCTCTCATCGACAACGACGGTAGGAAACTGATCGCTCAGCGCTCATGCGGGAATCATAACTATCGCTTCGATCGCGATGACGAGAGCCTCGGGCACTCTCAGCCCTACAGGAATAATCTTCGTCAGTCTGGCCAGCTCGAAGCCCTGTAGCGCCATTTTCTCCATCGCCATCAGTTTTGCACCTGATCGCCGACACGGCATCGACCTGAGCGCATGATACTGAATGGAACCATGAAAGTCCAGCCCTCCACAACCGGCGTGGGGCAGGTGCAGACAAGAGGAAGCAACGCTTCGGACGAACAGCCAAGCCTGCCTTGGCCATGAATGCCATGCCGAGATGCAGGGGTGCACCTGCGTTGTGGCCGACTCCAGGCTTGACTTCGACTGAAGGCAGAGTAAGATAGTCCTGGAGCTGGCATGAATCTGCGTTGTTCTCCAGCGTTGCACCCGATCGGGGAGGACCGCGCGCGAGAGGTCGCGGAGCAGCATGACGCCTCCTTCCTGAGCATCCTTCCAAGGACCCCTGACTATGGCGACCGTCAATGCGGAAATCGTTGCGATCGGCAGTGAGCTATTGCTCGGGCAAATCGTCGATACCAATTCAGCCTGGATGGCACAACGTTTGGCTGAAATCGGCGTTAATCTGTTTTACAAGACCATCGTCGGCGATAATGCCGGCCGTATGCGCGAGATCCTCAGCCGGGCACTGGAGCGCTCCGACGTGGTGATCACCTCGGGTGGCATCGGCCCGACTGAGGATGATTTGACCCGGGAGATCGTCGCCGAGGTCACCGACCGAGAGCTGATCCTCGACCCAACCTTGCTGCAACAGATCGAGGAACGGTTTCGCAGGCGCGGTTTCATCATGACCAAGAATAACGAAAAACAGGCCTATATCCCGGCGGGGTCTATTCCGGTTGAGAATCCCAACGGTACTGCACCCTCGTTCATCGTTGAAGACTCGAACGGTGTGATCATCTCCCTTCCCGGCGTCCCGTTCGAGATGAAGTGGTTGTTTGACCACCGCGTCATCCCGTATTTGCGGGACAAATTCGACCTGCGGGAGATGATCGTCTCGCGTGTTCTGAAGATCGCCGAGATCGGCGAGAGTAGCGTTGACGATCGCATCGGGCATCTGATTCGCCAATCGGCCAACCCGACCGTGGGTGTCCTGGCCCACCCTGGTCAGGTCGATGTGCGTATTTCGGTGAAGACAGACAGTGTCGAGAAAGCCGAGCAGCTGATCGCGCCAGTTGAGCAAGAGGTGCGCGCGGCGTTCGGGCATCACGTGTTCGCCATCGACAACGAGACGATGGAGGATGTGGTTGCGAAGCTATTGCAGGCCAAGGGTATGAGCATCGCGGTCCTCGAAGACCTGACCGGCGGCATGATCGCCCAGCACCTACAGCAAGCGGCACGGGAGTCGTTGGCCGAAGCGATGATCGCGCACACGGAGGAGCCGCTGCGCCGGGTCTTGCGGCACAGTCGACAACCAGAGCGAGTGGAGGAGCTACTGCAGGATGACGCAGCGCTGACTCAGGAGCTAGCGTATGGCATCCGCGTCCATAGCCATGCCGATCTCGGCTTGGCGGTGCGAGCCCTTCCCGATCGCTCACGGACGACGCAAAATCTGTCCCCTGGCACGACCTACATGACAGTGGCCGACGCTCATGGCCTGCACAGCCGCGAGTACAACTTTGCCGGCCGGGGTAATCCTGATTTGACGCGCATCACTATGCACGCTTTGAACCTTGTGCGTCGCACGCTCGAAGGCACCGTATAGACGCCTACACGCCGTCACGGAGACCTTCTTGTGTGTCAGCGGGGGGTGAGATATACTCGGACTCGATCGTGAGCTCGACGCCCTCCAAGGCAGCAGGCCACGCGGTATGGCGTCACCACTGCCCGAGCTGGCGGACTAGGCGGTCTCATTGAGCCCCCACAAGGCAATGCCCCCAAACACTGATGCAACCTTACCCGATTATCTGCCGGACCGTCCCGATATCCTGTTCGTCGGGATCAATCCTGGGAGCTACTCTGCACGGCAAGGACGCTACTATGCACGGGCCACAAACCGCTTTTGGTGGGCCCTGCATGCCTCCGGCCTGATTCCCCTCCCACTGTCACCGCAGGAGGATTGGCGCGTGATCGAGTTCGGCCTGGGGTTGACCGATCTGGTCAAACGCCCCACCAACAGTGCTGCGGACGTGCGTGCTGACGAATTCGCCGCCGGACGACAGGTTCTGACCGAGAAGATCGCACGTGTACGGCCGTTGATCGTCTGTTTCAATGGTCTCACCGGCTATCAGCAGTTCTTTCAGGAACCCACTCAACCGGGACGGCAAACCCGTTGCCTGTGCGGCGCCTCGGTATTTGTTCTGCCCTCAACGAGCGCGCGGAACGCCGCCTACCCGCGTCACCTCGTTCTGGGATATTTTCGCGAGTTATGCGCCCTGCGCAACGAATTGCGTCATCGTCCGCCACGCCAGGAGATATAGCCATGGACCTGCAACAAATCCTTGAACACGCGGAACGATTTTATCCCCATCGCACCGCGGTCGTATGCGGCACCACGCACTTCTCGTATCGCCGCCTGACCGAGCGCGTCCACCGCTTGTGCCATGCCTTGCATGGGCTGGGAATTGCCAAGGGTGACCGACTGGCCATCCTGATGTTCAATTGTCACCGCTATTTCGAGCTCTATTACGCCACTCCGCAAACGGGAACGCTGGCCGTCCCGCTCAATGTTCGCCTGTCGGCCAGCGAGATCGCCTATATCCTGAAGGATTCCGGCAGCAACACTCTCTTCGTGGGTCCGGAGTTCCTACCGTTGCTGGCGGAGATCCGTGCTCAGTTGCCTGCCCTGCAACATTGCATCTTTACTGGCGAAGGGCCGCCCCCCGAGGGTTTTCACAGCTATGAGCATCTGCTTGACGCCGCTCCAGCTGATTTCCCTCCAACCGCTGTCGCGCCGGACGATCTCGCGGCCCTATTTTATACCAGCGGCACCACGGGGCATCCCAAGGGCGTCATGTTGTCGCACGCCAACCTACTCGCCAATGCCCATCATGTCCTGGCGAGCATGGACTGGCGGGTGGGGGAAGTGTACCTCCATGCCTGCCCGATGTTTCATATCGCTGACGGTCCGACCAGTCATTTCATTACCTGGCTCGGTGGCACGCATGTGATCATACCGGCTTTCAGGCCCGACCTCGCCCTGGAGGTTATGGAGCGCGAGCGCGTCACGGCCACGTTGCTCATCCCCACAATGATCAATTTTCTCATTCATCACCCGGATGTCAAGGCTCGCGACTTGAACACCCTGCGCTATATCGCCTATGGTGGCGCACCGATGCCGGCGGAATTGGCACGACAGGCCATGCAAACGCTGAGCTGCAGCTTTATTCATGTCTATGGCTTGACAGAGTCCTCTCCACTACTGACTTTCTTGCCGCCGGAGGAGCATGTGGCCGACGGCCCGCCTGAGAAAGTGCGCCGGCTGCTCTCCTGTGGACGCGAGATAATCGGCGTGCGGGTGCGGGTAGTCAATCCCGAGGGGCGAGAAGTCGCGCCGGGTGAGGTGGGGGAGATCATCGCCAAAGGCCCGAACAACATGGTGGGGTACTGGAACAAACCGCAGGAGACGGCTGATGCTCTGCGTGATGGCTGGCTCTATACCGGCGATCTGGCGACGGTCGACGACGAGGGGTACATCTATATTGTCGATCGCAAGAAAGATATGATCATCACCGGCGGCGAAAACGTCTTCTCGACCGAAGTAGAAAATGCCTTGTATACCCATCCGGCGATCCTGGAGGCGGCGGTGGTGGGCGTGCCGGATGCCACCTGGGGTGAGGCCATTAAGGCGATCGTCGTGCTCAAGCCGGATATGCAGGCCAGTGCCGAGGACATTATGGAGCACTGCCGCAGTCATATCGCCCATTTCAAAGTGCCGCGCTCGGTAGATTTTTACGCAGGGGCCCTACCCAAAAGCGGCTCTGGAAAGATTCTTAAACGCGAGCTACGCGAGAAGTTTTGGACGGGACAGGAGCGGATGGTGCATTGATCAAGGGAGGTCGCCAACCCCTTCGTGGGAAGGCGCATGCCTCATGGGCACTGTCAGAGTATATTTTCCGTGTGAGGAGGGACCAACGATGGCAACGCAGGGTAAAGGTTTACTCGCCGTGTGGACTGACATCCCAGCGCACATCGAAGCGGATTTCAACCGCTGGTACGACGAGGAGCACCTGCCGGAGCGCTCCGGTATTCCAGGATTTTTGAATGCGCGCCGGTATGTATCGTTGCAAGGTACCCCGAAGTATCTGGCGCTCTACGATACCATTGATGCTCAGGTACTGCAGAGCGACCCCTACCTCAAGGTCCTGGGCAATTCGACCCCCTGGACACAGCGCATCCGCCCGCACTTTCAGAATTTTGTCCGAAACGAGTATGAATTGATCCTGACTCTTGGCACTATTCCTGAGCAGGCATCGCCATCTGTGCTGCTCGTCCGTATGGGCATATCCCCCGAGCACGAAGACGAGTTCAATGACTGGTACAACACCGATCATGTCCCCGCCCTGACCGGTGTGTCCGGGGTTTATGGGGCCAGACGCTACCGCGCTACGGCCGGCTCCCCCACGTACCTGGCGATGTACGAGCTGGCTCATGCGGACGTACGGACGAGCGATGCCTGGAGGAAAGCCGCCGATTCCCCCTGGACCCTGCGCCTGCGCCGCCTCTATCGAGACTTTGCCGCAACTGTTGGCCAACTCATCAAAGCTATGCCGTAGTGGGGGGGAGGAGGAATTCACCAACCCTTGCGAGGTTGAAAGTGCCCGCCCGTCAGTACGCGAGATGACTTGACAAGCCAGGAGGGGGTGTCTAGAATCGCCTCTGGTGATCTTCCCTCCATGTGAGGGTAAACAGGCGGCTGGACAGGTGGCGTCCAGCCCGTTGAGGAGGAACATGCTGTGAGGACGAAGATCAGTGTGGTCGGAGCTGGCAATGTTGGGGCGACAGTAGCGCAGCTCATCGCCTACAAAGAGCTCGGCGATGTGGTGATGGTGGACATCGTCGAGGGCTTGCCACAGGGGAAAGCGCTCGACCTTTTGGAGGCCGGACCGGTCGAAGGGTATGATAGTCAAGTCAGTGGCGCGAACAACTACGAGGCGACCGCCGACTCACATATTGTGGTGATTACGGCAGGGATCGCACGCAAACCGGGCATGAGCCGCTCGGACCTTATTACCACCAATGCCAATATCGTTCGTGCTGTCACTGAGCAAGTCGTCACATACTCGCCGGAAGCATACTTGATTGTGGTCTCGAACCCTCTCGATGCCATGGTCCACCTGACGAAGCACGTCAGCGGCTTCCCGAAAAACCGGGTGGTGGGACAGGCTGGCGTATTGGACTCGACGCGTTTTCGTACCTTCATTGCCCAGGAGCTGAATGTCTCGGTGGAAGATACGCAGGCCTTCGTCCTGGGGGGGCATGGCGACACGATGGTACCGCTGCCACGGTATTCGACTGTGGCGGGAATTCCAATTACGCATTTGCTGCCACAAGAGACCATCGACCGGCTTGTCCAACGTACGCGTGATGGCGGCGGAGAGATCGTGAATTTGCTCAAGAGTGGTAGCGCCTTCTATGCTCCCGGCGCCTCTGTGGTGCAAATGGTCGAAGCGATCGTCAAGGATAAGAAGCGCGTGCTGCCGTGCACGGCCTACCTGGAAGGCGAATATGGGTTGCGAGATATGTATTTCGGCGTGCCCGTCAAACTTGGGGCTGGCGGCGTCGAACAGATTATCGAGATCGAACTGATGGCGGACGAGCGTGCCGCTCTGCAGGCCTCGGCGAAGGAGGTCGCGGAGACGATTCAATTGTTGAATCTGTAGGATTGGTATCACGCCATCGAGACGCGTGGACCGAGTGATCCGAATGGCAACATGGATCGACGCTCAGTCCCGAGTTCGCTTGACTCGCTACCGTCTTTTTAGGGGCCTCCATGAAAATTCACGAGTATCAGGCCAAGGCGATCCTGGCCGAATATGGCATCCCGGTGCCGAAAGGGGAGGTGGCCCACACCCCGGCAGAAGTGGCCGCGATCGCCCAACGTGTGGGTGGCCGTGTGGTCGTCAAGGCGCAAATTCATGCTGGCGGCCGCGGGCAGGGAGGTGGCGTCAAGCTTGCCGATTCCCCTTCGCAGGCGGCAGAGGTCGGGGCGAAGATTCTCGGCATGACACTGGTCACGCCACAAACCGGCCGCGAAGGGCGCCTCGTGCGTCTGGTGCTGGTCGAGGAAGCCCTGGATATTGCGCGTGAGTTGTATGTGAGCGTGACGGTCGATCGCGAGCGGAATTCCGCCGTCATGATCGCTAGCGAAGCGGGTGGTGTGGCCATCGAAGAGGTGGCAGAGAGTACGCCCGAGAAAATCCTTAAAGAGTGGATCGATCCTCTGCTCGGCCTCCGCCCTTTTCAAGCCAGACGCTTGGCGTATGCTCTGCACCTCGCGCCAGAGCAATCGTCGCAAGCCATTGCCCTGATGCAGGGCCTGTATCGCGCCTTCCTGGATAAGGATTGTTCGCTGGCTGAGATCAATCCACTGATCGTGACCCGTCAGGGCCACCTGCTGGCGCTCGATGCCAAGCTGGAGCTCGATGATAACGGCCTCTTCCGACACCCTGAGTTACAGGAGTTGCGGGATATGGGGGAAGAGAACCCATTCGAGGTCGAGGCCTCCAAGTATCGCCTCAACTACATCAAACTCGATGGCAATGTCAGTTGCATCGTCAATGGGGCCGGCCTGGCGATGGCAACCATGGACATCGTCAAGCTGGCAGGTGCGGAACCAGCCAATTTCCTGGATGTTGGCGGTGGCGCCAGTGCCGAAACGGTTGAGAACGCCTTTCGCATCCTGCTCATGGACCCCAACGTACGAGCGGTGTTGATCAACGTGTTTGGTGGCATCTTGCGCTGTGATGTCTTTGCCCAGGGGGTCGTGCAAGCCGTGAAAAACGTGCAGGTGGAGCTCCCTGTGGTCGTCCGTATGGAGGGCACGAACGTCGAGCGGGGGCGTGAGTTGCTGCAAGAATCCGGATTAAACTTCATCGTGGCTGATAACATGCGAGATGCGGCTGACAAGGTGGTGGCAGCGCTAGGCAGCGGCGGAGGGCGTGCGGCATGAGTATTCTCGTGGATGCCCAGACTCGACTGCTCGTGCAAGGCATCACCGGCCGCGAGGGCACGTTTCACACCGAACAGGCGATTGCCTATGGGACTCACGTGGTGGCAGGAGTGGTGCCGGGACAGGGGGGCAACACGCATTTGGGCGTGCCGGTGTTCAATACGGTCGAACAAGCCGTACGGGCGACCGACGCCAACACATCGGTCATATATGTGCCCGCCCGCTTCGCCACCGATGCCATTCTGGAGGCGATCGACGCCGGTCTTGCCCTAGTCGTCTGTATCACCGAGGGAATTCCCGTCAACGATATGCTCATCGTGAAACGGCACTTGCAGGGCAAGCCGACTCGGCTCATCGGCCCCAATTGCCCAGGTGTCATCTCCCCAGGAACATGCAAGATCGGCATTATGCCGGGGCATATCCATAAACCGGGTCATGTGGGGGTGATTTCGCGTAGCGGCACTCTTACCTATGAGCTCGTGTGGCAGTTGACGCAGTTGGGAATCGGGCAATCCACCTGTGTGGGGATCGGCGGCGACCCCATCATCGGCATGCAGTTCATCGATTGTTTGCAACTGTTCCAAGATGACCCCGACACGCATGTCATCGCCATGATCGGCGAGATCGGGGGCAACGCCGAGGAGCGCGCCGCAGCCTATATCAAAGCGCATGTCCAGAAACCTGTGGTCGGATACATCGCGGGCCAGACGGCGCCTCCGGGTCGGCGTATGGGGCATGCGGGGGCGATTATCTCGGGTGGTCAGGGCACGGCGGCCGGGAAGATGGCGGCCATGGAAGCAGCCGGTATCCGGGTCTGTCGCAGTCCGGCGGATATCGGGCATGGGGTGGCGGCAACGATAGAGATGCTTGCAGCGAAAGGCGGAGAGCGGTGATCGAACAAACACTGGCGATTATTAAGCCCGATGCGGTGAGTCGCGGCCTGATCGGGAAGATTCTGGCACGCATTGAAGAGCAGGGCTTCCGTGTACGTGCCCTGAGAATGGTACAGCTGAGCAAACAGACGGCCCAGGCGTTCTATCAGGTGCATGCCGAGCGTCCGTTCTATGAGAGTCTGACCACGTATATGTCATCTGGCCCAGTGGTACCGATGCTCCTCGAACGGGAGAGTGCCATCCAGAGCTTACGCGAGTTGATGGGCGCCACCAATCCTGAGCAGGCCGCAGCTGGCACGATTCGTCGCGACTACGGAGAAAATATCGAGCGCAATGCCATCCATGGCTCAGATGCTGCGGCCACTGCCTCCGTGGAGATTGCCTTCTTTTTTAGCCATTTCGAGCGGGTTTGACCTCCATTCTCCTCCACCATAGGCAACAGAGTATCCTCGATCGCATCCAGGAGCGGACGCAGCCCCGGCCCGGGGACAATTGGCCTCTGCAGAGCTGTATACAGCTTTCCCATAGACTGCGGTTGGTCGCAGTAGACGTTGATCTCGTAGGTGACCGCGAAGTCACCCAGCGACTTTTGCAGCACGAACGGCGGCGGTTGCTTGAGCAACCCCGGCGTGCGATCCGCGGCCGCCAGCAACATCGCCTCGACCTGGCGCCAGGGGGTTTCGTAGCCGATGCCAACCGTTGTGTACAGGATCAGCCCCTGGTTTCGGGCCAGGGTGCTGTAGTTGATGATATTGTTGCTGAGGATCTCCGAGTTCGGCACGACGATGTCTTCGTTTTTCGGCGTGCACAGGTGCGTGACGAGCAAGCGGATTTCCATCACGTCGCCGATGTGTTCCCCGTTTTTGACCCGATCGCCAATCCGGAAAGCGCGCCGGTACGTCATGGTGTAGCCGGCGATGACATTGGCGATCACCAGGGACGACCCGAGCGAAAAGATCACACCCCAAAAAATCGTCACACCTTTGAACGCCTCCATACCCGACCCCGAGATGTGTGGATAGGCCACCACCACCGCGAAGACGAGGACAAGGAGCCGCACGAGCCGGTGGGTGGGCAGGGCCCACGTGCGATCGAATCCAATCAATGCGACTGTTCCTCCCGCCACACTGGTGAAGAACAGCCGCATGAGCTTGAGCACGTAACGCGTGATGACGACCAGGATGCCGATGAACACGCCATTGGGAATGGCGCTGAGGAGCCCCTCGCTCATGGTACGCAGGGGGTCGACCAGGATGGTTAACAAGCGCTCGGCGAGCGGCCGCGGTGGGGGAGTTTCTCGCTGTCGACGACCCCGAAGATCAGGCTCCTGCCCATCGACCGGCTGGAGGGTTTCTATCGAAACGATGCCCGCCTCTACCGCCTCTCCTGTGTCCTAGTCCAGGTCAACCAAGCCGTTCTTCCGGCCTGATTCTGTATAGCCGGGAATCCCTAAACCAACACCTCAAGCAGCCATCTGGCCGGGTTTGGCGCTAATCGCCTCTCTACACCTCGGAAATGTAATGGATAATAACTGCGAATAACTGTAAAATGAGACGCTTGATAGAAGGAATGCTGGGTCGAACTTAGCCTGAAGAGCAAAGAGGTACACCCGATGGATGAAAACCCAAGCGATGTCCTCACCATCGCAGAGTTGGCCGCTTACCTAAAGATACCGAAGTCGACGCTCTACAAGGTCGTTCGGGAAGGCAAGATCCCCTCCCAGAAGGTTGGCCGGCACTGGCGTTTCCGGAAAGGAGCCATTGACCATTGGCTCGCGGAAACGCCGGCGAACGAGCCCGGTTTAGGAGGAGATCGATAATGGTGGAGCCACTCGCCGATCAGAGTGATTCGGAGCATTGGCCAGGCAGCCGAGCTTTACCACCGCCTTGTCATGTTGGTGGCCCCGGCCGGTGCAGGCAAGACCGCTGCGCTCCAAGATGTGCACAAGCGCACGGCAGCCCCGCTGGTCAACGTCAATCTCGAGCTGTCTCGGCGCATGCTCGACCTCACCGAGCGCCAGCGGGCGCTGCAGTTGCCCCGCCTGCTCGCGGAGATCGTGAGCGCATCCGCAGGACGATGTGATTCTGCTGGACAACATCGAGGTTCTCTTCGATGTCTCGCTCAAGCAGGACCCGCTGCGGCTCCTGCAGGGGCTCTCGCGGAACAAGACGGTGGTTGCGGCCTGGAACGGTTCCATCGACGGCGAATACATGGTCTATGCGACGCCGGACCATCCTGAATACAGACGATATCCCTTACGAGATTTCCTGGTAGTGACCCCGGAGGCCATCGCATGAAGACAAGGAACGAAAGCGCATGGGAGGCAGACGCGATGAAATACGGAGACCTGATCCAGTTCGAGCCTATCGAGTCCGTGGTTCAGCTGCGGGACGCCGACGAGGCCGCTGCCGCCCGGCAGCTTGTCCAGACCTACGTCATCTCCGAGGAGATGGCCGAGAAGCTGGTCAACCTCGTCATTCCCCAGCTTCAGTTCGACCAGCCCATGGACAACAAGGGCCTGCTGGTCGTCGGCAACTACGGCACCGGTAAGTCGCACCTCATGTCCGTGATCTCCGCCCTGGCCGAGAACGGCGATCTCGCGCCGCACCTGAACGACAAGAGCGTGGCCGAGTGCCGCAGGCAAGATCAGCGGCCGCTTCAAGGTGGTCCGAACCGAGATCGGCGCGACCACCATGTCCCTGCGCGACATCCTCGTGGCCGAGCTGGAGGAGCACCTGGCCGCCATGGGCGTGTCCTATTCCTTCCCGCCCGCGGACAAGGTGTCCAACAACAAGCGCGCCTTCGAGGAGATGATGACCGCCTTCCACCAGGAGTATCCCGACCATGGCCTGCTCCTGGTGGTGGACGAGCTGCTCGACTACCTGCGCACGCGCAAGGACCAGGAACTGATTCTCGACCTGAACTTCCTGCGCGAGATCGGCGAGGTCTGCAAGGACCTGCGATTCCGCTTCATCGCCGGCGTCCAGGAAGCCATCTTCGACAGCCCTCGCTTCTCCTTCGTGGCCGACAGCATCCGCCGGGTGAAGGACCGCTTCGAGCAAATCCTCATCGCCCGCAAGGACGTCAAGTTCGTGGTGGCCGAGCGTCTGCTCAAGAAGACCGCCGAGCAGCAGGCGAAAATCCGGGAGTACCTGACCCCCTTCGCCAAGTTCTACGGCCGCATGAACGAGCGCATGGACGAGTTCGTGCGCCTCTTCCCCGTGCATCCCGACTACATCGACACCTTCGAGCGGGTCACCGCGGTGGAAAAGCGCGAGGTGCTCAAGACCCTGTCGCTGGCCATGAAGAAGCTGCTCGACCAGGACGTCCCGGACGACCGGCCGGGCCTCATCGCCTACGACAGCTACTGGACGACCCTGCGCGAGAACCCATCCTTCCGCGCCGTGCCGGACATCAAGGCGGTCATCGACTGCAGCCAGGTGCTCGAATCTCGCATCCAGCAGGCCTTCACCCGCCCGGCCTACAAGCCCATGGCGCTTGCAGCTCATCCACGCGCTGTCCGTCCACCGGCTCACGACGGGCGACATCTACGCCACCCTGGGCGCAACGGCGGAGGAACTGCGCGACGGGCTCTGCCTCTTCCAGCCGGGCATCGAGGAACTGGGCGGCGATCCGGCCGACGACCTGCTCTCCCAGGTGGAGACCGTCCTGCGGGAAATCCACAAGACGGTCAGCGGCCAGTTCATCTCCTCCAACCCGGACAACCGCCAGTACTACCTGGACCTCAAGAAGACCGACGACTTCGACGCCCTGATCGAGAAGCGGGCCGAGAGCCTCGATTCCTCGCAGCTCGACCGCTACTACTACGAGGCGCTCAAGCGGGTCATGGAGTGCACCGACCAGACCTACGTCACCGGCTACAAGATCTGGCAGCACGAGCTCGAATGGCTGGAGCGCAAGGCCGCGCGCCAGGGATACCTGTTCTTCGGCGCGCCCAACGAGCGCTCCACGGCGGTGCCGCCGCGGGACTTCTACCTCTACTTCATCCAGCCCTTCGACCCGCCGCACTTCAAGGACGAGAAGAAGCCCGACGAGCTGTTCCTGCGCCTGACGAACGCCGACGAGGAGTTCCGCACCGCGCTCCGCAACTACGCTGCGGCCCTGGACCTCGCCTCCACCGCCTCGGGCCACGCCAAGTCCACCTACGAATCCAAGGCGTCGAACTTCCTGCGCGACCTCGTGCAGTGGCTCCAGAAGAACATGACCACGGCCTTCGAGGTCACCTACCAGGGACGCGCCAAGTCCCTGACCGAGTGGGCCAAGGGCAAGTCCATCCGCGAGCTTTCGGGCATCGGCTCCCACGAGCGCATCAACTTCCGCGACCTGGTGAACACCATCGCCGGCATCTGTCTCGGGCACGCACTTCCAGGACCAGGCTCCCGAGTACCCGTTCTTCTCGGTGCTCATCACCGGAGCGAACCGGGCCCAGGCCGCGCAGGACGCCCTGCGCGCCATCGCCGGACAGAACCGCACCAAGCAGGCCACCGCGGTGCTGGACGCCCTGGAGCTGCTCGACGGCGAGCGGCTCGATCCCTACCGGTCGAAGTATGCCAAGCACATCCTCGGCGTCGCCAAGAAGAAGGGCCACGGCCAGGTGGTCAACCGCTCCGAGCTGATCCAGGACATCCTCGGCGTGGAGTACCTCGCGCCGCAATCGCTCCGGCTCGAACCCGAATGGGCCGTGGTGGTGCTGGCGGCGCTGGTCTATGCCGGCGAGGTGGTGCTGTCCATCCCGGGCAAGAAGTTCGACGCCACGGGCCTGCCGCAACTGGCCGGGACCGGCATCGACGAGCTGGCCCAGTTCAAGCACATCGAGCGGCCCAAGGACTGGAACCTGCCGGCGCTCAAGGCGCTCTTCGAACTGCTCGGCCTCACGCCGGGCATGGCCCAACTGGTCACCCAGGGCAAGGACGAGCCGGTTCAGGAACTGCAGAAGGCCGTCACCGCCGCCGTGGAGCGGCTGGTGCTCGTGCAGCAGAGCCTGCAGACCGGGCTGTTCTTCTGGGGCCGCAGCCTGCTGGCCGAGGACGAAGTCAAGAAGCTGCGCGCCAAACTGGATGAGACCAAGACCTTCCTCGAATCCCTGCAGGCCTACACGACGCCCGGCAAGCTCAAGAACTTCCGCTACGACGCCTCGGAAGTGACGGCCCATCGGGACGGGCTCGATTCCCTGGCCGAGATCAAATCGCTTGAGGAACTGGTGGCCGATCTCGGGGCCACGGCCTCGTACCTCTCCACCGCCGAGGCGGTCCTGCCCACCGGCCACGAGTGGATCGACAAGATGAAGGCGGCGCGGGACGAGGTCCTCGGCCCAGATCGGCGATCCGGCCAAGCGGAGCGCGGCCACCTTCCGCCAGCAGACCCAGCGCAAGCTCGGCGATCTCAAGAAGGCCTACCTGCAGGCCTACCTCGCCATGCACGCCAAGGCGCGCCTGGGCGTGAACGAGGACAAGCGCAAGGCCCAGCTCATGGGCGACGAGCGGCTCAAGGATCTGCAGAAGCTCTCCACCATCGACCTGATGCCGCGCCAGCACCTCTCGGACTTCCAGAACCGACTCGCGGGATTGAAGAGCTGCTTCGCGCTCACCGAGCAGGAACTGGAGGCATCGCCGGTCTGCCCGCACTGCAACTTCAAGCCGGGCGCGGAACCGCCTACGGCTCCCGCGGCGACGATGCTCGACGCCCTGGACGGCGAGCTCGACAAGCTGGTCGAGAACTGGACCCAGACGCTGCTCACCAACCTCGAAGACCCGACCACCAAGGGGAACCTGAGCCTGCTCAAGCCCGAACCGCGCAAGCTGGTGGACGGCTTCATCAAGAAGCGGACCCTGCCGGACGACCTGGACCAGGACTTCATCCACGCCTTGCAGGAGGTGCTCTCCGGGCTCACCAAGGTCTCGGTCAAGATCGCGGACCTGCGCGACGCCCTGCTCGCGGGCGGCTCACCGGCCACCCCGGCGGAGATGAGGAAGCGGTTCGAGGAATACCTGGATCAGACTCACCAAGGGCAAGGAACCCGGCAAGGTCCGGATCGTGTTGGAGTAGTGAGATGAATCAGGATGAACTGATAGCCGGATCAGCAAGTACGAATGGAATGATGTCGAGTTTAAGAAAGCCCAGCGTGGCGTACCGGATGCCACATATGAGAGCGTCTCTGCGTTCGCAAACACCGCGGGGGGATATCTTGTCTTCGGCGTCGAGGACAACCGGGGATCTTTCGAAATCGTCGGGGTAATCGAAGTCGATAAGGTTCAGAACGAATTTCTGAGTTGCTTGCGTGCCGGCGGGAAGCTCAATCGCCTGATTTCCGTTCAAGAAAGCACGGTGGAGCATGAAGGCAAGACGTTGTTGGTTTTCCATGTGCCCGAAGCGCGACGCAAAGACAAACCGATCTACCTCAACGGCGATATCAGAAAATCATACATCCGGCGAGGGGGCGGCGATGAACGGTGCACCGGGCCCGAGATTGAACGCTTTCTTCGCGATGCGGCGGACACCACATACGATAACGATGTCGTGTCCGATCTGGATGCTGAGGATTTTTTCGACCCAGCGTCGGTCGCATGGTATCGCCGCGTGCTTCAAGAGAAACAAGGCAATCGCCATGCTGACCTGAACGATGTCGAGTTTCTCAACGAATGGGGATTCGTTGTCGAATGGGACCACGCCCTGCGGCCCACGCGCGCTGCTGTCTTACTTTTCGGGAAGGCGAGGCTCTTGCGCAACCTGTTGCCGCGCGGCGTGGTCGATTACCAGCGCATCGATATGGTATTCGACCTATGGACACCGGAGCGCCGATGGAACGACCGGGTGGTTCTGGAAGAAAACATTATCCAGGCATGGCAGGTTCTGATCGAGAAATTTTTTCGTCTATCCGAGAGACCCTTCTCAGTCGATGTCGCAACCTTGCGCCGGCATGATGATCCGCCGGACTACATATCCTTCCGTGAAGCCGCCATCAACCTGCTTATCCATCAGGACTTCGGTGACCAAACAAGAAAGCCGGTCATTAAGATATTCTCGGACCGCACAGTTTTTTGGAATCCTGGGGATGCTTTCCTCACCGTGGACCAGCTTTTGGACCCGACCGAGAAGGAAGTCCGCAATCCTGCCATTGTTGCGGCTTTTCGACGAATCGGCCTGAGCGATCAGGCAGGCACCGGCGTTCGTTCGATTTTTGGCAATTGGCGACAGTTGGGATTTGTTCCGCCAAGCATCGTCAATAACAAGGGGGAAAAGACCTTTGAAATCACGTTACTTAGGGAAACGTTGTTGACTGATGAACAACGGCTCTTTCAGGCCCAATTGGGCGTGCGGCTCACCGATCAAGAAGCATCCGTCTTTGCGTATGCCTGCCGTGCAGGTGCGGTCGGCATTACCGATGCCAAGGCGGTGATTGGGCGCGGGGAGCGAGAAGCCGAACAGGTTTTGGATCACTTGGTCACTCAGACACTCCTTGCGGTTGTGGAGGCCCGAGTGCGCTGGGGGCTAGCGCCCCATCTCCAGGACCGCTTTGTTCCAAGTGACCAAGCTCCTACCCTGGCCGATGACTTGGTCACTGACCAACCTGTTCCATCCTCGGTCAGCTTGGTCACTCCGAGACTGACCAAGCTGACCCAACACCAACGAACGATTATGGGTCTTTGTGAGGTGCCGCGATCCCAGGCAGACCTGATGAAGACTCTAGGTCTGTCCCATCGTACTTTTTTCCGTCGCAAGCACTTGGAGCCCTTGATGAAGGCTAATCTGGTGCGGATGACATACCCCGAAGAACCCAACCATCCGAGCCAGGCATATGTCGTTACAGAAGCTGGCCTCGGGCTTCTCATCTCCTGGAAAGCGGATACTGACGGCGGAGAAAAGTCGTGAACAAGTGATCAACGCAGTTGGGCATATCAGGTTCGCTATTCGATTTGTACACTGCGCAAGTTCGTCCCGGTGGCCGCAAGTTGGTCACTGCCAGAACCCCCAAGAAGAAGGAAGCGTATGACCAAGCATAGCGATATCGAAGATGGCTCCCAATTCCAAATGGGAACTGCCAAAGCCCAGGGGCCAGTGGAGTGCCTCGGGATGACTTTTTCCGATGACAATGCACGCCGCGAGCATTTTCTGGGCATTCTCCGGGAAAGACTGAAAGACCGGGCATTTCGGGCCACCGAAGGGTTTCCGGTCGGGAGCGACGAGGATATTCTGGCGCTCAGCGATCCGCCCTATTACACCGCCTGCCCGAACCCGTTCATAGCGGACTTCATCAAGCATTATGGCAAGCCCTACGATCCGAGCAAGCCATACAACCGCGAGCCGTTCGCCGCGGATGTGAGTGAGGGCAAGAACGATCCGGTCTACAACGTTCACGCGTACGCGACAAAAGTTCCTCCCGGCGCGATAGGGCCGATAATCGCACACTATTTGGACAGCGATGAATGCATCGTTCTCGATCCATTTGCCGGGACTGGTATGGCTGGCGTAGCTGTTACTCGAACTAAAAGAAACGCAATTGGCATCTTGCAAGATCTTTCCCCCGCTGCGGCGCATATTGCGGCAGCGCTACAAGCAGACATCAACGGCCCGATTTTTCGCACCTGTGCGGAATCCATTATTGGGGACGTTGAGACGGAATGCGGATGGATGTACGGAACAAGGGTCAAAGGAGCTGAAGCTCAAGTCCGCTACTATGTATGGTCAGACATTTACGCCTGTGACTCGTGCTCTCAGCCGGTGCGAATCTGGGACATCGAAGGCGCGAAAAGCGTGGGAGGACTAAAGGAAAGAGCACCATGTCCGCACTGCGGATCGCTTATTTCTAAACAGTTCATGGTTCCCATGACCGAGACCTATTTCGACCGTGTTCTTAGCTCCAAGAAAGAGAGGATCATGTCTCAGCCGGTCTTAAAGGTGATCAACAAAGGACACCGGTCGCACAAGCTTCCTGTAGATGACAGCGATGTTTCGCTACTGAAAAGGATCAACGACCAGGCGATACCGTATGCTGTACCTACGGCAAAAATGCTCTTTAAGGACGAATGCTGGGGCGACCAGTGGCGGTCGAGTTATCATCTAGGAGTAACTCATGCGCATCATTTTTATACCAATCGTAACTTATGGATTCTCTGTGCGATATGGAATCGAATTGAGCACGCGCGCCCTTACTCCCTTAAACGCCTACTTCAGTTTTGGTTTACCGCATCTTTGTCTCGCGTGACTAGATTAAATCGATATATGGCCCAGCACGACAGGAACGTTGGGCCACTCGCTGGAACGTTATTTATCAGCCCTATTCAAGCAGAAATCTCACCGTTCTATTTCTTTCGGGAGAAGATCGAGGATGTCATCGCCGCGTTACCCAAAAATGGTTCCGGTGTGAAACATCGTATTTTCGTGTCAGCATCTTCTTCGACCGAGCTACTATTACCCGAAAACTCAGTGGATCACATCTTCACTGATCCACCTTTCGGGGACAACTTGATGTACTCTGAATTGAACTTTCTGGTCGAAGCGTGGCTGAACGTCTATACGAGTCAGAGTCTTGAGGCGGTAATCGCCGTTTCCCAAGATAAGGGCCTGCGAGACTTCGAAACGCTGATAAGGCGTGTATTTGCTGAATGCTATCGAGTTCTGAAACCTGGAAGATGGATGGTCGTTGAGTTCCATAATTCCAGGAATACTGTGTGGGCGGCCATTCAAGAAGCATTGAGCGCTAGTGGCTTCGTTATTGCCGATGTCCGAACGCTGGATAAGCAGAAGGGAACGACAAAACAGCTCACGCAGGCAGGGACCGTTAAACAGAGATCTGATTATCTCAGCCTACAAACCCAACGGCGGCCTTGAGGAACGCTTCAAACTCGAAGCTGGAACCGAAGAAGGCGTCTGGGACTTTGTCCGCACTCACCTGAAGCAGCTCCCGGTCTTCGTCTCCAAGGATGGCCAGGCCGAGGTCATCGCCGAGCGCCAGAATTACCTGCTCTTCGACCGCATGGTGGCCTTCCACGTCCAGCGCGGCGTGACCGTTCCCCTGTCCGCGGCGGAGTTCTACGCCGGGCTTGCCCAGCGCTTCTCCGAGCGGGATGGCATGTACTTCCTGCCCGAGCAGGTGGCCGAGTACGACAAGAAGCGCATGACCGTCCGAGAGGTCCTGCAGCTCCAGCTCTTCGTCACCGACGAGTCCTCGGCCATCCAGTGGCTCAAACAGCAGCTCATCAAGAAGCCGCAGACCTTCCAGGAACTCCACCCGCAGTTCCTCAGGGAGATCGGCGGCTGGCAGAAGCACGAGAAGCCGCTGGAGCTGTCCGAGCTGCTGGAGCAGAACTTCCTCCGCTACGACGGCAAGGGCGAGGTGCCGAGCCAGATTCACAGCTACCTCTCCACGAACTTCAAGGAGCTGCGCAACCTGCCCAAGGACGACGAGAGCCTGCGCGCCAAGGGCAAGGACCGCTGGTACGTGCCCGATCCGAACAAGGCCGGCGACCTGGAGAAGCTGCGCGAGCGGTCGCTGCTTAAGGAGTTCGAGGACTACCGGACATCCAGCCAGAAACGCCTGAAGGTGTTCCGCCTCGAGGCCGTCCGCGCCGGGTTCAAGAAGGCGTGGCAGGAGCGCGACTACGCCACCATCATCACCGTGGCCCGCAAGATTCCCGAGAACGTCCTCCAGGAAGACCCGAAGCTCCTCATGTGGTACGACCAGGCGCTCACCCGCTCGGGGGAGGACGCATTATGAGGATTCGAGGAGATCATACCAATGCATGCGCATGACCGGTTTCTGCCGGAATGGTTCAACCGTATCCGGTCGCGGCAAATCACCCTGCCGCGGTTTCAGCGTTCTATGGCCTGGGGGCACGGAGAGGTCTCCGGGCTTCTGACAACCGTCCTCCGCGGGCTACCTTCGGGCGCGACGTCTGATCATGGAGGTAGGTGACGAGGAGAAAGTTCAAGAGCCGCACCATGGTCGATGCACCGGAGTCCGGCGAGAAGGTTACCGAACAGCTTCTGGACGGCCAGCAGCGGCTGACGGCTCTGTGGCGCAGCCTCCACGACAAGTACCCAGGACCGGAGTTATCTGATTGGCTTCGACGATGACCCCGGTGACGGCTCCACGAAACTGCCCTATGTCTACGGTCAGGCCCGGTGGGAGCAAGAACGGCAGCCGCTATCCGATGTGGGTGGACGATCCGCGGGAATGCTGGAGTCGTGGGTTCATCCCGATCACCCTGCTACGACCGGAAGACATGGAAGACGTGATTGACCAGTGGGTCGAAGAAGCAATTACAGCCATCGCGACAGACAAGTTTCCAGGCATACAAGAACCTCAAGAAGATCATTAATGACCTCAGAACCAAGGTAAGGGAGTTCAACCTGCCGTATCTGGCGCTGCCAGCCGAAACGCGCTAAGGAAGTGGCCCTGGACGTCTTCATCAAAGATGAACACGAGCTCGGTGCATCTGTCCACCTACGACATCGTGGTGGCACTGGTGGAGGAAGAGACCGGAAAGTCGCTGCACGAGCACGTGGATGCTCTGAACGAGTCCGTTCCGCGGGCGTCTGAATACGCCGACCTGCCGGGTCTGGTGTTGGACGCGGTGGCTCTTCGTCAGGACCGTATCCCAAGCCAGGCGGGATACAGGGGCATCGACTATACCCGGATGCTGAATGAATGGGAGACGGTCGTCAAAGGCATCAAGGGGATGGTTGGCTTCCTGGAAGATGAGAGCATCTTCGATGCCCAACGCCTGCCGAGCTACACGGCCATTCCCATCCTCGCCGCTCTCTGGGAGCACCTGCCGACGCAGCCGGACAAGCTGGGAAACGCCCGGCTTCTCCTGCGCAAGTTCCTCTGGCGAGCTTTCCTGACCTCGCGTTACGAGCAGTCATCCACATCCAACGCTTTGCAGGATTACCGCGGATTGCGAAAGGTTCTCTGCGAAGGTGCGTCCGAGGACGTCGTGCCGATTTTGCGCCAGGAATCCTATCCGCCTCCCACAATGGAAATGGTGCTGCAAGCCGACTGGCCGAGGCGCAGGAGCATCCTTGGCCGTGGGTTGTTGTCGCTGCAAATCAAGTGTGGTGCCGAGGACCTGGCCGACGGGGCGCGGGCGACTGTCGCAACCATCACATCCAAAGAGCACCCCCGCGAATATCACCACCTTTTCCCGGCTGCACTCCTTGAGAACGCGGGCATCCCTGATGAACTGATTTTTCGCGCCCTTAACTGCGCTCTAGTGACTTGGCGGACCAACCGCACTATCTCCGACAAGGAACCAATTACCTATCTGAAAGAACGGGCGGACAACTGCACCCTTGGGGAAGAGGAAACGAAGCGGCGGCTGAAAACTCACCTTATTCCTTATTCTCGGCTAGCAGTCGGCTACATCGGCATGTCCGACGATGAGCGACGCGGTCGGGTAAAGACCGACTATGACGCCTTTCTGTCGGCCAGAGCCGAGGTTCTCGCAAAGGCGGCTCTGCGCGCATGTGAGGGCAAAGCTCTGGAGTTAAGCGTGCTATTGAGTGATGCGAATTGACGCGAATAGCTGGTACTACAGCCCAGACCACGGGCAGCTCTGTCAGGTCATCGAAGCCCAGACGCTCTGGGGTGAGACGACCTGCCGCGTCTGGCTGCCCGGCCGCGACTCCGTGGTCCGCATCCCGGCTTCCAGGCTCAAGTCCCTGGAGAGCGCGGGCACCGGCTCGCCGGACGATATCGCCTACGTCGCTGCTGCCGCGCGGGTGGCCGACGCCCTGACCCAGGACGTCCTGCTCGCGCCCATCGAGTCCTCCGTCATCCCGCTGCCGCACCAGATTCGGGCCCTGTCCCGCGCCATCGCCAACGACCGGGTGCGCTATCTCCTGGCGGACGAGGTCGGCTTGGGCAAGACCATCGAGGCCGGTCTCATCATGCGGGAGCTCAAGCTCCGCGGGCTGGTCAAGCGGACGCTGGTCATCGCCCCGAAGGGACTGGTGAGCCAGTGGGTCAGCGAGATGCGCTTCCACTTCGGCGAGACCTTCCAGCTCGTGCTCCCCGAGGACATCAAGACATTGAAACGGATCGCCCCGGCAACGGGCCCGGGAAACGGCGAGAAGGGCAATCACGACCCGGAGATTCTTGCCCGCCAACGCCTGGCAGATGTTCTCCCAGGTGGTCGTGCCGATGGATTCGGTCAAGCCCCTGGACAAGCGCCGTGGATGGACCGCGGCCCAGGTGGGCGAGTACAACCGCGAGCGGTTCGAGGACCTGATCTCCGCCGGCTGGGACCTGGTCATCGTGGACGAGGCGCACCGTCTCGGCGGCAGCACCGACCAGGTGGCCCGCTTCAAGCTGGGCCAGGGACTCTCCGAGGCCGCGCCGTATTTCCTGCTGCTTTCGGCCACGCCGCACCAGGGCAAGACCGATGCCTTTCACCGGCTGGTGTCCCTGATCGACGCCCAGGAATTCCCGGACATCAGCAGCGTCACCCGCGAGCGGGTCCAGCCGTATGTGATCCGCACCGAGAAGCGCCGCGCCATCGATGCCGAGGGGAAACCGCTGTTCAAACCCCGGCGCACACAGCTTGCCCCGGTCTCCTGGGAAGAGCGTCACCGCGATCAGCAGCTCCTCTACGAGGCGGTCACCGAATACGTCCGCGAAGGCTACAACCAGGCCATGCGGGAGAAGCGGAGCTACATCGGCTTCCTGATGATCCTGATGCAGCGCCTGGTGGTCTCCAGCACGAGCGCCATCCGCACCACGCTCGAAAGGCGGCTCGAGGCGCTCGCCGCACCCGAGGAGCAACTGACCCTGTTCCCGCTCACCTCCGAGGAGGAATGGGCGGACCTGGACGGCCAGGAGCAGATCGACGTGCTGCTTCGCACCCGCCTCAAGGCGCTGAAGAACGAGCGCGCCGAGGTCAAGCTGCTCCTGGATGCCGCGGCCCGCTGCGAGCAGATCGGGCCGGACGCCAAGGCCGAGGCGCTGCTCGACTGGCTCTACCGCCTCCAGTCCGAAGAGGGCGATCCGGAGCTCAAGGCGCTGGTGTTCACCGAGTTCGTGCCCACCCAGGAGATGCTGCGGCGATTCCTGACCGAGCGCGGGTTCTCGGTCGTCTGCCTGAACGGCTCCATGGACATGGAAGAGCGCAAGCGGGTCCAGGAAGCCTTCGCCAAGGATGCCCGCATCCTCATCTCCACCGACGCCGGCGGGGAGGGCTTGAACCTCCAGTTCTGCCACGTGGTGATCAACTACGACATCCCCTGGAACCCGATGCGTCTCGAACAGCGGATCGGCCGGGTGGATCGCATCGGCCAGGCCCATGCGGTTCGCGCGGTCAACTTCGTCTTCGAGGACTCGGTCGAGCACCGGGTCCGGGAGGTGCTGGAGCAGAAGCTCGCCGTCATCTTCGAGGAGTTCGGCATCGACAAGACCGGCGACGTCCTCGATTCGGCCCAGGCCGGCCGGATGTTCGACGACATGTACGTCGAGGCGATCCTCAACCCCGAAAAGGTGGAGGACTCCGTGGAGAGCGTGGTCGCCCGCTTGCAGGAGCAGGCCCGCGAGGCGCGGACGACGGCATCCGTGCTTGGCACAACCGAGGACCTGGAACCCGGCGAAGCCCAGCGGCTGCTGACCCACCCCTTGCCCCATTGGGTCGAGCGCATGACCGTGAGCTATCTGAAGGCGCATGGCGGCCAGGCCGAGAGAAAAGGCCAGAGCTGGAATCTCACCTGGCCTGACGGCGAAACCTACGAAAACGTGGTCTTCACAGGCAAGGAGGCTGAAAGACTCCCAGCCGCCCGGCACCTCACCCTGGAAGAGCCGAAGGTCCGCGGTCTGGCCATGCGGCTTCCTCGCTTTGCGCCAGGCCAGCCGGTCCCGGTCGTGTCGATCCCAGGCCTCTCCGACGAAGTCCAAGGCATCTGGTCCCTGTGGCGAATCGCCATCGCCACCATGGAGTGGAACCGTCGGAGGATCATGCCTCTCTTCCTGGCCGACAACGGCATGGTCTACATGCCGACGGCCAGACACGTGTGGGATCAGCTCCTCGACGGCAAGCACACAGGTCCGGTCCATTCTTGACACCTCGGTCTCCCAAGCCGCCTTCGCAAAGCTGCAGAGCGCCGCGGAGGAACACGGAAAGCCCATCTACGAAGCGCTCGTCCAGGAGCACCGGGCCCGCATCGCGCGCGAGCGAGAGAAGGCCAGACTACGCCTTTGCCGCCCGCCGCAGAACCATCGAGCGGATCGGTCTGCCCCAGGTCCGCAACTATCGCCTGAACCTCCTGGCCCAGGAGGAGCGAAGCTTCCAGGAGCAGCTCGACCAGAAGGCCCACGCCTATCCCGAGATGGTGCCGCTGCTTGTGATTCGGGTGGAGGGCGGTGGCCATGAGTAGCTGGCGCGATCAAATCCTCAAGGAGTTCACCCCGAAGGTCGCTCGACTCACCTTGGTGGCCGATCCGGATGGACTTTTGCTCGAAGAAGGGATTCTCGAAGGTGTCCGCGAACGTGGCTTCGAGCTGATCCCGTTCGAAGACCACATCGCGTTCCGCTACGCCTACGAATCGAAGTTCCGATCCCACTGGGACCGGGGCGAGCACACGGACCTCGTGGTCGTCTTGCGCTCCCAAGCCAGCGACCTCGGTGGGTTGCCCTACGATCTGCTTCAGGCCGGCCGCAGGCTCTCGTTCAATCTCGGCGACATCTTCCCGAACCTCAGCTATCCGGTCGTGACCGCTCTGGATCGCGGGGACCTCGATGCCTTGTATGAGGCCCAGAGAAGACATGCACCCGGACCAGTTGGGCGACAACGCCACCAAGGAGTTCGTTCTCCGGCACGTCTTTGAAATCGCGCCCGAGCTGATCAAGCAGCCATCGGACCTCTTGCGGGTGCTGCTGCGCCGTCACTACCGCGGCCAGCGCATCCCGCCGCTGCTGGACGAGCGGTTCATCCAACTCCTGCGTCAGAGCACTCATCTTCGACGACTGGCCGCTTGAGACACTGGTGACGGACCGGGAGGCATTCTTCGCATTCCTCCAGGAGCGCTGGCCGATCTTCCTCGACCGCGAGGCAGCCAAAGGGGCATCCGGTGTTCGTGAAGACGAGAAGCCCTACGGTTTGACCATTGAGGGACCTGTCGATCTGCCCTTCGACCACCATGACATCCGGGTCTACATCGACAACCTGTTCGTCGAGGGATTGCTGCACTCCGTGCCACACGACCATGCGGACGCCCTGTCCAAGACCTGGGTAGGCATCGGCCTTCGAACCGCCCCAATCGAGGACAGGTCCCGTCGCCTGGGCAAGCTCATCGAGAGTCTGCAGGCATCCATTCCGGCCGACGACGCAAAGCACACGGACTGGTTCCACTTTGCCCGTGGATGGGCGGAGCTGGTTCTGCTCATGAACGAGCAACCCGATACCGTCCGCGGGGAAACGAACGAGCACGCGAAGAGCTTGCAGGCACAGGTGGACGCCGGTTTTACCGCCTGGCTCTTCAAGCGGTACGCCGGGCTTGTCAATCTGCCGCCAGTGCCTCCGGTCATGCTGCATCACCTCCCGCGGTTTCTTGCCCGTCAGGTGGGCGACGACCGACATGCGAAGATCGCACTGATCGTGGTGGATGGTCTTGCCATGGACCAATGGCTGGTGGTCCGTGACCGCGCTCGCCTCGCGGCAGCCCGGCTTCCGATTCCGGGAGCAGGCGGTCTTCGCCTGGATTCCATCTCTCACCTCCGTTTCACGCCAGGCCGCCTTCGCCGGCAAGGCTCCCATCTTTTTCCCGAACAGCATCCAGACCACGGACAAGGAACCTGCACTTTGGACGCAGTTCTGGGCGCGATCAGGGCTTCACGCCAAACGAGGTCGTGTACATCAAGGGACTGGGCGACGGCAGTCTGGAGAACGTTTCCGAAGCGCTTTCTCATCCCAAGGCAAGGATCGCCGGGCTGGTCGTGGACAAGGTCGACAAGATCATGCACGGGATGGAAATGGGCACCGCCGGGATGCACAACCAGGTGCGCCAGTGGGCCAAGCAACCCTACCTGAACAGCTCTTCTCGATCTGCTTCTGGATCAGGGTTTCCATGTCTACCTGACTTCTGATCATGGGAATATCGAAGCCGAAGGTTGCGGTCGGCCAGCCGAAGGGCGCTGTGGCGGATCTGCGCGGTGAGCGCGTTCGCATCTATTCCGACCCGGTCCTTCGCGGCAAGGTGAAGGAACGCTTTCCCGCCGCCGTCGAATGGCACCCCGTTGGTCTCCCGGACGACTACCTCCCACTGCTGGCTCCGCCTCGGCAGGCGTTTGTCCACGAAAAGCAGCGCATCGTGAGTCATGGCGGCATTTCGGTCGAGGAGCTCATCGTCCCTCTGGTTCAGATCGAGAGGAGGGGCGCATGAGCCAACGGATGAACCAGATCGGATTCAGTCAGCGCGTGCGTTTGGAATGGCTTGAGCAAACCGCCAACCTCGTCCTGGCGGGAAACGACAAGACCGCCGTCAACGATGCCCTGCAGGAGCTGCTGAAGGACAAGGTGTCGGTAGACGGCCAGGCGGAGCGCGGCAATCGCGAGAAGATCATCACCATTCTTCTCAAGGTGTGGCTGACGGTTCCCACTGAACTCGAATCATTGCGCACGGATGGCCTGGAGCTGCTCAAGCAAATTCCTCGAGGTGACCATTTAGCCATTCATTGGGGCATGGTCATGGCCGTCTATCCGTTCTGGGCAGGCGTGGCTACTCAGGTGGGACGGCTCCTAAGACTTCAAGGGTCTGCAGCCGCGGCCCACATCCAGCGGCGGGTCCGCGAGCAATATGGCGAGCGGGAGACCGTTTCCCGGGCCGCTCGGCGTGTGCTACGTTCGTATGTAGACTGGGGCGTACTGCAGGAAACGGGTGAGAGCGGAGTCTACCGTGCCGCTCCATCCCAGGCTGTGGACGACACTCGCCTGATTGCCTGGTTGGTTGAGGCGTTCCTGCATTCCCGGGTCAATCGTTCCTTCCCCTTGAAAGACCTGTTCGACAGCCCGAGCCTCTTCCCCTTCGGCATCACGCCAATGCATGCCGAAAGCCTCATAGCTGCATCATCCAGACTCGACATCCTCCGCCATGGGTTGGACGACGACTTGGTCATGCTGAAAAAACGGCCAGCGAAGGGACTCACGGAATGATGAGCATCTGCTGAGGCAGCAGCATGTTTCAGGAGACACACGCCGGAAAGCAAAGGAGGAGTCTTCACGGCTTCTCCCCTGTTTACCGCAACATATCCCCCACTTGAGCTTGTGGGAATTTCGTTACCGTAGGTTTTGGTAAACTCGCTGCCGCTAACACATCAAGGATTTGCACCGTGTTGCCCCTGGTACGCCACACATCGTTTTTGGGAAAGTCCTAAATAACATCGCTGTCAGTATCTAAAAGATAGTCGATAACTCGCTAACAGAGGTTTTCGCACGATTGCTGCCTGGAACCTAGGAAGGCCTATGTGGGGGAGGATGGCGGAGATGGGCGGTATGGCGACCGCAGGACGTGTAAGCCGGGAATAAATCGAAAGTGACGCACATTATCCGTTACGAGCGTATGCGACCCCTCCAGAGTAATCGCCGCAATCAGGGCATCAGGGATCCCGAGGCCGTGGGCGAGCCCATACTGGTGCACCAGATCGACCGCCTGCTGCGATGCGGTCACCGACACCGGCAGCCGGGTCACGCGATTGTGCGTCAGAAACCGGAGAATCGTGGCCAGCTCCTGCTGATTGGCCGCGCCTTTGTACAGTTCCATGACCGTGATATCGGTGGTCGCCCGTTGATCCGCTGGGAGGCTGTGGATATAGGTGCTTGCGGCTTCCAGCCCCCGAAAGTGGTCGATGAACACGTCGGTATCCAGGACCATCATCGTGTCCATTCCCGGTGTCGCAACTCGGCTACCCACTTCGCCGCGTCCTGCATCTCTGGCCGGTCGGCCCACATGCCAAAGCCAATCGGCTCAAAGGCAGGCTCGGGCTTGGCATGGGCCACATAGGCGGCCAGACTCTGCAGCACCAGCTCTTCCAGTGACACCCCGAGTTCCTGGGCGAGGTGCTCGAGTGTCGCAAACTCTTCGTCCGAGACGACAGCTCGCAGCTCTTTCATCCTATGCTCCTTCCGCCCAGAGGGCGAGGCCCCTTCACACACGGACCAGGTCGCGCCGTTGCTGACATCCTCCCGGTCACTGCCCATCTATCGGCGTCAGACGTCAATCGGCCTGAACGGCACCGGGCTCTCCGAAGAGACCAAAGGCGGGCATGCAATCAAGGGCATGCCGCACGTTCATTCGGCAACCACGCGTAGCAGAGACCGAGTGTCTCTCCTCGCTTCTGCCGTCCCGGTCGCCGAGGGAGCCTTGCGGCGTGATGCCATCGTCGTCTGCCTTGGTAGGTCTCCGTTGAACTTGCATTAGAACACTGGGCATCGCTCGAACACGGTGCGAGGCATGCGTGGATCATCCGGCTTCACACACGCTGTCCCTCAATACCGCATACCGCGGAATCTTCTCCACGGCCACCGTTTCGTCCCAGTGTACACTGAAGCGCGGCGTTTTCCCATGTGGACTGGAGCACGGAGGCATTGTCACCTTAACCGCATCCCTCTGCCCCAGCATGGCGTGGCATACTCATCCCATCAAGGCCCCTTCTCGGGAGACGAGTGTGCTCTCTTCATAACCAATGGACTGTTCCGGGAAGAAGCTTTTCCGTAAGCTGATCAAAAGGTTAATCTATCTCCCGCGGGTGATCATCACGGACAAACTCAACAGCTATGGCGCAGCGAAGCGCAGATCCTGCCTGGCGTCACGTTGACAAGGCCTCACAACGTAAAATTAAACTCCTCGACCAGCGCTCCAGGCAGAGTGGCTGCTCCCAGTCGAGCGTTCATGGTAGGTGCTGGGATCCAGGATGAAGTCGCGTTCGGCGGTCAGGCCCAGGAGATGATCGCCCAGCATGCGGTAGATCGATTCGTCGAAGCGCATCACACTCAACGGGGCCTGTATCACGCCCCCTTCCACCCAGAACGTGGCAAAGCGCGTCATGCCGGTGATGCGGCACGCCGAACGGTCGGAGTAGTTGAGATACCATAAGTTATTGATGTACACCCCAGTGTCGAGCTGTCGCAAGACATCGTCGCGCGCCAGATCACCCGCAGCCATGTCGACTGACTCCGGCGCTTCGGCGTTGGAGGCCCCGTTCGTCGGCACATCGTATTCCTTGGCCGAACGCGGCGACACGAGACAGTCGTGAAAGGCACCGGCCTCGATGAGCGTCACCTGATCTGGTTTGATGAATCCAGCTGCCTGAAAATTCGGCGAGACGCCATCATGGGTGTTCTCACGCAAGGTGACGGCGGGATGCAGACGTACACCTTCTTCCACCATCTTGAGCAGCGTGGTTTGCTTCGTACGATGATCTTTCAGACCAAAACCGCTCCAGGCAAGCATCTCGAGAATGTCATAGAGGGCTGCGGGAGCCAGGTACACACGATAGTGCCCAGGGGAGATGGTGTGCGGTGGCCATCTCAGCATTTCGAGCTGCTCCGCCGCCTCGGTAACCTTACGCGTCAAGACCGTGGGCTCCCAGACAAACCCGGCATAGCTCGTCTTGACGGCTTTATCGCGCTCATAATAAAGGCTCCAATCGCAGTTGAAGGTAAAGCTTGCAAACCAGTTCCGCTGTCCGAGCGCATTGGCGAACCCGGCGTATATGCCCCCGGCCGCATAAATGCCGACCAGATCTCGACCACTGCCGGCGTCAAGAATGGCTGCGACGGCATCAGCCCGATCGGGGAGACGATTCTCCCCCTGCTGCACGGTGGAGTGCACCGTGGTGGCATAGAGAAGATGCGGATCCTCAGGGAGATGCGGCAGCTGCTCCCGCAGTTCGCTCAGTAATTGGCCAAGGCGAGCGTGGTCGCTGTCGAAATCGCCAGAAAGCGCAATCTCCGCCGCCGCGTGTCGGTTACCATGGATGAGGTCGAGGGCCAGAAAGCGCTGATCAACAGTCCCCGCCTGGCGTATGGCGCTGCGGTTGAAGCGCACGAAGTCGGAGTCCTCGGCGTGGAAGGTACAGGTATAGAATTCTTCCCCTTGCAGTGACTTGGTGATAGCGTCGGCAAGCGCGTAAAAGTAGTCCTGCATCGTCTATTCTCCACCAAAAACCTCGACGTTGGCGAACAGACAGGCTGGCGCGGCATGTCCCGTGCGCATGACCTGATTCGGTTCACCCTTCCCACAATTCGGAGTGCCCATAATATCCACGGTATCGGGGTTGCCGACCATCTTCAGGCTACGCCAGAAGGTGGCTGAGATGCCGCGGTAGTTTGGATTCTTCACCACTGTCGTGAGGCGACCTCCTTCGACCAACTGGCCCCACTCACAGCCAAACTGGAACTTGTTACGCGAGTCATCGATGGACCACGAGCAGTTGGTCCGCATATAGATGCCGTGGTCTATGGCGGCGATCATCTCGTCCAGTCTGGCGTTGCCCGGCTCAAGGTTGATGTTGGCCATGCGGTCGATGGGGGGGCGATTCCAACTTGAGGCCCGCGCATTGGCGACGCCTGGAACATTGGCACGGATCTGCGAGGTACGCCCACCGAGAGCACGCTGCAAGATGCCGTTCTGGATGAGGTACTCGCGACGCGCTGGCTGACCATCGTCGTCGAAGCCATAGCTGACAAACTGCTCAGGGTTGGTGGGATCAAAGGTGATGTTTAACAGGTCCGAACCGTAGCGATAGGTCCCAAACATCTCAGGGGTCACGAAGCTCGTGCCCGCATAGTTGCGCTCATCGCCGAGGATGCGGTCGAGCTCCAGCGGATGCCCGACGGATTCATGGACTTGCAGGATCACCTGATCTGGCGCCAGTAACACGTCCATCGTACCCGAGGGGCAATTGGGTGCCACCAGCAGTTGCAAGGCCTCCTGGGCGATGCGGGGAGCCGCGGTACGGAAGTTGACGTGTTCGAGGATCTCCATGCCCCCCTGTCGGCAGAAACCTCGCCCGCCAAAGGTGCGTGTCTGCGTCTCAGCTCCCACGTTGGCGGTAGCGCTGAGCATGGGTACAAGATAGCGAAAGCGCTGCTCGACCTGTCCACCGTCGGCCGTGAGGTAAAGCGTGTCGACTGCCGTATGCCAGAGCGAGGTTTCCCAATCGACAATACGGTCGTCGGTCTTGAGGCGTGCACACTCGTCCCGTAGCAGGTCGATCTTGTCAGATAACGGGACACTGCTCCAGGGTTGGTGCTCCACACTGCCATACTCACCGTGAGGTGGCGCAACGATCAGTTGCGCGAAATCCACCACGCTCCGGCGCGCACTCAGTCTGGCCCAGTCGTGAGCCCGCTCGGCGGCACGGCGTAAACCACTGAGGCTCAAGTCGCTTGTCGCGGCATACCCCATACCACCGCCAGCGTAGATCGTCACCATGGCGCCACTGTCCTCTGACGTCGCAAAAGGCTGCACGACATCTTGACGTACGGCGAGGTACTCGGAGCGCTCCCTGACATAGCGTAACGAGCAGAAATCCACCGGCGGAGCCGCCTGGCGGAACCGTTCTACAAGATGTGCGTCCATCCTTCTCCTCCTCGGGGTGTTGCAGCGGATATACGGTCATTTGGCCCCTTGCCACAGGCAGCGCTAGCATGGGTACGGCACGAGTCAAGTAGGGCATGACGATGATATGGACAGGACTATATTAAAGGGCTGGGGAGCTGCTGTCGAGGACCGTCAGCTAGGGAGGGAACCTAGGGCATCTCGCCGGATTCGTAAGCACTTGTACTTACAATCGATTCTCGAAAATCAACATTCACGGCGGAACGCCCATACTGTCGGAATCACGCCGATCCGTTGCGCAATCTGGGGTCCAAGATATCTCGTAACATATCACCAAAGAGGTTGAAGGCCAGTACAGCAATACTGATCGCCAGCCCAGGGAAGAGGGCCAGGGTCGGCACGCGCTCCATAAATTGCCGGCCCGCACCGCTGAGCATCCCGCCCCAGGAGGGAGTCGGCGGCGGCGTGCCCAACCCCAGGAAGCTTAGCGACGCCTCGATAATGATCGCATTGCCAAACAAGACGGAGGCGAGGACGATGACGGGTGCGACGATATTGGGGAGGATGTGCGCCAGCATGATGCGTACATCGCTACAGCCGATTGCCTGTGCGGCATCGATATAGGTGTCCTGCGCCACCGCCAGGACGGCACTCCGCACGACGCGTGCTTGGGCTGGAATATTCACGATGGCAATGGCGGTGATGGCCGTGGTTGTGCTTGGCCCAAGCACAACCACCATGACGAGCGCCAGGATCAACCCAGGAATGGACTGAATCGCGTCGATGAAGCGCTGCACGATGAGGTCGACTGTACTACCCGCAAAGGCACTTAGCGTTCCTACCACCACTCCAATGCCAGTGGCGATGACCACGGAAAGCATCCCAACCCAGAGGGAAATGCGTGATCCATATATCACCCGGCTCAGGATATCTCGGCCAAGATTGTCGGTGCCCATGGGATGTGTCCAACTCGGCGGTTGAAGGCGCTCTGAGTCAGAGACTGTCAGCGGGTCATAGGGAGACACGACATCCGCCAGACAGGCCCCGACAATGAGCAGGAGGATAATCACCGCCGAGGCGGCCCCAAGCGGCTTTTGCTTGGCGATGAGGAACCATCTGGGAAGCCCTTTGCATACGTGGATGTACCCTTTGAGAAGTGCGTCGGCTGCTAGTGATGATGTCATGATGCCGCTCACCTTTGCGCGCAGATGAACAGGAAGCTGTCCCTCTCTATAGCCCAGCGGCAGACTGTTCTTGCAGCCGCTGTATGACCGGTGTGCATGGGCTGCCGTGCGCTCACTGATACCTGATCCGCGGATCCAGCCATGAATAAGACATGTCCACCAGCAGATTCAAAAACACCAAAGTGGCAGATAGGAACAGGACATTCGCCTGTATTTGCGGATAGTCGCGAAAGCCAATCGAAGAAAAGGTCAGAAATCCCACGCCCGGTAGGGAAAACAGGGTCTCCAGAATCACGGTGCCGCCCAGCAGTGTACCCAACTGCGTGCCAAGAATCGTCAGCACGGGTATCAGCGCATTCTTGAGGGCATGCCGATACACCACAGCCCCTTCCCGGAGTCCCTTCGCATGCGCCGTACGCACGTAGTCCTGCCGCAGCACCTCCAACATATTGGCCCGTACCATACGAGCCGTGGTCGCCGAGAGTCGTAAGCCAAGGACCATCACCGGCAAACAAAATTGTTGGAGATTCATGAACGGATCATCGAGCAACGACACATACCCCAGGGGCGGGAGAAATCCCCAGGCTAGGGAAAAGTAAAGTATGAGCAGCGTGCCGACCCAAAAATCAGGCACCGAGATGCCCAAGATCGCGAAGATTTGTGCGATATAATCCGTCCAGGTATCTTGTCGCACGGCGGAGAGTATGCCTAGTGGCACAGCGATCAACACGGCCAGGGTCAGCCCACCGAACGCCAGCTCAGCACTGATGGGAATGGCCGCCCATAAGCGTTCAGCGGTAGGCTCTCTGGTCCACAGGGAGCGGCCGAGGTCGCCGCGGGCAAGGCCCCCCGCCCAGTTTCCCATCTGCTCGAGAAAGGAGTGGTCCAGGCCCAGCTCGCGTCGCACCGCCTGAATGCTCTCATCGGTGACGACACCAACCTCCTGGAGGCGTGCGATAACGGCATCACCCGGAATGAGATGCATCAGGGAGAAGACCAGAAGGCTAACGAGCATGAGCGTCGGGGCAGCCAGGAGGGCACGTCTGATCAGATACGGCCGCATACCACTCTTCTCTCTTCCTACCGATCCAACCAGGTATACTCCATGGCATGAGCCCCCCAACCATGCTGGAACATGTAGAGCTCATGCGTCACCCAATTACGCACGTAGGGTTTGGTGAACTCGGCATAGTAGTACATCGACACCCAGAGTCGGTAGACCTGGTCTAGCTCGCGCTCACGGATTTGCCGTGCAAGGGCTTTACGTTTTTCCAGGTCAAATTCCTGCTGTTGGGCCTCAATGAGTCTGTCCAATTCCGGATCATTGACACCGGCATAGTTTTCGGGGCCTTGAGAATGCACCTTCATGACATAGGTGTTCAGGCTTGTCCCCGCCCCGACCGTAGCTCCAGCCATGACGCCCTTCCACGTTTTGCTGCGAAACATGGCTTGAAACGCCGTTTGCTCTGTGAGCTTCAAATTCGCCTGAACCCCGATGGCGCGCCAATAATCAAGAACCGTTTCCACTTGCCCCGCCAAGAACGGCACCATGGCTCCGCCACGCACCCAGCTGTAGACGTCGAAGGTCAACGGTTTGGACTGGTCATAGCCGGCTTCCTCCAGGAGTGCCTTGGCTTTGGAGGGATCATACTGAAACCATGGGCCGAATTCTTCGCATGGATAGGGATACGTTCGGCCGAGCCACCAGGTCGGCACGGTGCCATAGGGACAATAGCCCTGACCCACAGCTCGTTTGAGAACGGCCGCTCGGTCGACGGCCATGGCTAAGGCTCGACGCACCCTGACGTCATTGAATGGGGGCTCCCGGAGCTGGAATTGCCACATGATATTGCCGCCAGTATTCATCTCCGAGACGCGCAGGTGAGCGGTCGTCCCCGGCGTCTCTGTCCGTAGCAGGGTTTCGACTTCGTCCCACGAGAAGGCATACACCTGGTCGAGCTTACCCGTTCGGAAGGCCGCTTTTTGCGTGGCAGGATCCGGCACCCACAGCAATTCAATGGCGTCCAGGTAGGGCAATGATTGACCGAACTTGTCTTTCTTCCAGTAGGTTGGGTTGCGCTTGAAAGCAAGAATATTTTGCTTCACATGTTTCGCCACGGTGAATGGGCCCGAGCCAAGTGGTGGTGCCACACCCACCCCGCCCTCGCGCTCATAGGCTTCTTTGGGGAACACGAAGTAACCAGGCTGGGTCAGGCTATCGATAAAATCCGGAAACGGCTGCTTGAGGTTGATGATGAGGGTGGATTCATCTGGCGCTTCAATGCTTTCCACCATCTGGAACGTGGCCCACTGTTGGAAGGCCTTTGGGTCACGGTATTTGTCGTACGCAAACTTGATGTCCTGAGCCGTCAGGCGTCGGCCGTTCAGGGGCGGGACATCCTGCCACCTCGCCTCAGGGCGGATCTTGAAGGTGTATTGGGTTGGGCTAGTCTGCTGCCAGGTCTCGCACAAGTCGCAAATCGGAAAGAGCTGCTGAAGGTTCGCACCCTGTGTCTCAAAGGCTGTGGTCAAGGTCATATCGACCTGCATCAGTTTATTGTAGACCACGCTGCCCCACCCCAATGTGCCGGTATTGCCGGTAAACGGGTCCCAGTTGGTGGGCTCATTGCGTAAGTCCAGGTGTAAGGTACCTCCATACTTGGGCTTGCCCGCGTAATTCGGCAGCTTGCTCCAGTGGTACTGGGCAATCACCGGATGGGCCTGGGCTAATTCCGGTGCGATCAAGCTTTCGCCCACTGCGGCCAACGGTGTGACCAACGGCTGTGCCGCAGCCTGGACGCTCGCCAGGACCATGGCCACTATGAAGACGCCCCCCAAGTGGACCCAGCTTTGACGTTGTCTCTCTTCAGGAATTTTCATCGAGAGTTTCATATACTCCTCGTCTGGTGAACCATGCGCTCGCATCCCCGATGGTCAGCGCTGGGTACCAGCTATAAATTAGAACGATGGAGCAAGACTGATGCCGACTCCCACGTCGCTGAGCATCCGCGGCTCTATGACGGTTTTAGCGATGTGGCTAGCCCAGATCGACACTTTCGAGGGCTTGAGCGAAGTTTTCCAGCCCGAATTGCCATGTTTCCTGAGCAACAGATAGGCAGCAAATTGTCTGGCAGGCAACAGACCGTTGTCTCGGAGGCGATCAGCTGGGTGAATGTGCCGCTTGACGTGTATGGGCGCGAGCCGTATAACAGCCCTCATGCGGTCGGATGAGCGTCAGTGTACCCGCAGACCAATGAGCCCCTGTCTCACACGGGCATACTTACCTTACGTATGGGGTAACCCCCATTCGCGGGTGCCCCCCGGAAGTCGCGTATCCATGATGCCTGCGGAACTATTCTTGCCGTCGGTTGTCTCCTGTTTCGACACCTATTCCCCCTTCTCCCTCCAGGAGAGGGCTTACAAGGGTAGGTTCTTTTAGACATGATACTGACCCTGGTGCCTTGCGCCCTCTCCCTCCGGGAGAGGGCGGGGTGAGGGTGACATAGAGTCAGGGAGAGCGCTTGCATTTGTAAGGTCGCCACCCGCTCAACCGGAACCGCTATAGGTGTGGCACTGGCGCCGCGATGGAGGTCGCAACGATGGTAAAGCTGAAAGTCAATCACCAGGATTATGCCGTCGACGTCAGTCCGGACACGCCGTTGCTCTGGGTGCTGCGGGAAACGCTCGGGCTGACCGGGACCAAGTATCGGCTGTGGCATGGCGCTGTGCGGCGCCTGCACCGTCCACCTCGACGGCGAGGCGGTGCGATCGTGCGTCACGCCGGTGTCGCGCGCCGCGGACAAGGAGGTCACGACGATCGAAGGCCTCTCCCCCGACCTGCAGCCATCCGCTGCAGCAGGCCTGGATCGCTGTGGACGTGCCGCAGTGCGGCTACTGCCAGTCGGGGCAGATCATGGCCGCCGCCGTGCTGCTGCGCGAAAACCCCGCATCCCACCGACGCCGACATCGACGACGCGATGTCGCGGCAATATCTGCCGCTGCGGGACCTATCAGCGCATCCGCCGCGCCATTCATCGGGCGGCCGAGCTGGCAGGCGAAAGGAGGCGAGGAATGAGCGAGATCGTCAATGTCAGCCGTCGCGATTTCTTCAGGACCAGCCTGGCTGGCTGGCGGAGGTCTGATACTGGGCCTTTACTCTGCACCCAGCTGGCTGATCCGGCTGGCGCGGCGCAACGATCGGCGACGACCTTCGCGCCCAATGCCTTCGTCCGCATCGGCACGGATGACTCCGTGACCGTGATCGTCAACCACTCCGAAATGGGGCAGGGCGTTATACCGGCGCTGCCGATGCTGGTGGCCGAGGAGCTCGACGCCGATTGGAGCAAGGTCCGCGTCGAGGCCGCGCCGGTTGACCCGGCCTACAACCACACGCTCTTCGGCATTCAGATGACCGGCGGCAGCACCAGCACCTGGACCGAGTGGGAGCGGCTGCGCCAGGCCGGGGCGATGGCGCGGGCGATGCTGATCGCCGCCGCGGCCGCAGGCGTGGAAGGTCGATCCGGCGAGCTGCCGAGCCGAGAATGGCCAGGTCATTCACACGGCCTCGCGGCGGCAGCTGTCCTACGGCGAACTGGCGGAGAAGGCCGCCGACCTGACGCCGCCGCAGAACGTCGCGCTGAAAGACCCCAAAGATTTCAAGCTCATCGGCAAACCGACCAAGCGCCTCGACACGCCCGAGAAGATCAACGGCAAGGCGGTGTTCGGCCTTGATGTCAACGTGCCCGGGCATGCTCACGCGCTGGTCGTCGCCCGTCCACCCGTCTTCGGCGGCAAGGTGAAAAGCTTCGATGCCGACAAGGCGAAGGCCGTGCCCGGTGTGCGGCACGTCGTGGAGATCGATCGCGGCATCGCGGTGGTCGCCGACGGCTTTTGGCCCGCCACGAAAGGCCGCGAGGCCTTGCAGATCGTCTGGGACGAAGGGCCGCTCGCCGGACTCGATAGCCGGAAGCAGCGCGAGCAGTATGCGGAACTCTGGCCAAACAGCCCGGGGCCGTGGCCAGAAAAGAAGGCGACGTGGCCGACAGCCATGGGCCGCGCTGCCAAGAAACTCGAAGCGGTGTATGAGCTGCCCTACCTCGCCCACGCGCACCATGGAGCCGCTCAACTGCGTCGCCGACGTACGCCCCGACCGCTGCGAGGTCTGGACTGGGCACGCAGTTCCAAACCGGCGATCGCATGGCCGCGGCACAAATCGCCGGACTCAAACCCGAACAGGTCAACGCTCCACACCACGCTGCTGGGCGGTGGCTTCGGCCGGCGCGCCGTCTTCGACAGCCACTTCGTGCGTGAGGCGGTGCAGGTTTCCAAAGCCGTCAAGGCGCCGGTCAAAGTGATCTGGACGCGCGAAGACGACACGCGCGGTGGTTACTACCGACCCGCTGCCTATCACTCCGATCGGCGGCGGTCTGGATGCGTCGGGAAATCCCGTGGCCTGGCAGCATCGCATCGTTTGTCCAGTCCTTCATGGCCGACACGCCCTTCGAGGCCGCGATCATCAAAGATGGCGTCGACCACACCGCCGTCGAAGGGGCCGCCGATCTGCCCTACGACATTCCCAATCTGCTGGTGGACTGGAAGAGAGCTCCCGACGGCGTCCCGACCTTGTGGTGGCGGTCGGTGGGACATTCGCACACCGCCTTCGTGGTCGAGAGCTTTGTCGACGAACTGGCGCACGCCGCGGGCAGAGACCCCTGGAATTCCGCCGGGCACTGCTGGGAAAGCGCCCCCGCTACAAAGCGGTCCTTGAGCTCGCCGCCGAAAAGGCCGGCTGGGGGACAGCCACTCCCGGAAGGGCATGGACGTGGTCTGGCCGTGCATGAATCGTTCGGAAGTTTCGTGGCGGAGGTCGCGGAGGTCTCGGTCGCCAGAGATGGGCAAGGTCAAAGTGCACCGCGTCGTCTGCGCGGTCGATTGCGGCCCGGTTGTCAACCCGGATACGATTCAAGCCCAGATGGAAGGCGCGGATCGTCTTCGGCCTGACCGCCGCGCTGTACGGTGAGATCACCTTCGAAAACGGGCGCGTGCAACAGCGCAATTTCCACGACTACCCGATGCTGCGGATGCAACGAAATGCCGGTGGTCGAGACGCACATCGTGCCCAGTACGGAGAAGATGGGCGGCGTCGGCGAGACCGGCGTGCCACCGATTGCCCCGGCCGTGGCCAACGCCATCTTCGCCGCCACCGGCAAACGCATCCGGCGTCTGCCGATCCGTGCTGAAGACTTGCGCAAAGCCTAAGACGATGGACAGGCATCGTTGGTGGTATCGCCTCTGCTGAGCCCTCCGGGGCCTTTAGTGTTCCCTCTCCCCCAATTCACCCACCATCTCTTGGTCGACTAGCAGGAGGATCACGATGGCAGATACCGTGCTCGATCGGCAAGACCGGGTCACACGCGTCCTGAAGTGGCTAGGAATCTTTGCTGCACTGTTCTTGTTGATTTCAATCCACCAATTCTTAGGGGGCAGACAGATGGCCGGCATGCGCCCTTTGCCGGCCGAAGCGGCCCAGGTGTCGGGTCAGCCGGATGAGGGCGGGGCTCGCGAGGCCCTCCTGGCAGCGTACTCGGTCTTCATGCACCCGCGCTGCATGAACTGCCATCCGGTGGGAGACATCCCACTCCAAGGAGAGGATAGCCACGTGCATGCTCAAGGGGTCAAACGAGGTGCGAATGGGCAAGGCCTGTACGGGATGAAATGCGGTGCCTGCCATCAGTTGACCAACCTGCCTGGCGCCAATATGCCCCCGTGGGTGCCTCACTGGCACATGCCGCCCCCGACGATGCGCATGGTATTCGAGGGGAAATCAGCGGGCGATCTCTGCCGGCAACTGAAAGACCCGCAACAGAATGGAGGCAGAAGCCTTGAAGCGGCCATCGAGCATCTCGATGCCGATCCACTGGTGTTCTGGGGTTGGACCCCAGGGGACGGGCGTAGCATGCCGCCGTTAAGCCATGCCGAATTTCCACATTCCATCGGATTTCGTGGTGGAGGGTATCCCTGCTCATCGAAAGCCTCCAGAGGTGAGGATTTGGACATTGAGGAACCAGTCGCGTGTCGGGACTGGTCCTCCTTCGACTTCTACCCCACACTGCCCGGCATGCAGGGCGCGACGCTGGGAGGGCACCAGGTTGTACAGATGGGCCAGCCCTCGAAGAAACGCCTCTTGGCTGCCAGCTGGATGGTGAAAGCCTTGCATCGCGAAAAGTTTCCGCTCAATGGCGTTATGGGCCTGATCCAGCAGGGTGCTCATCACGGGCATCTGCGGGTCTTCGCGCACCGCATACCACCCCGCCTGCTGGTCCTGAAACCAGCGCCGGACGTGCGCCCCGTTAGCCACCCCGGCGCTGTGAGTCACGTGATCGGCAACGCGGCGTAACTGCTGGCCGAGTGCAAACACCCGTACGCCTCGCCGCTGTCGCGCCCGGTACAACAAGGTGTGAAAGTGCGAGCGCAAGGCCTTGCGGACAGGCGACGCGATGGCCGCCAGTTTCTTCGGGAGCTTGATGAGCGCGTGGCGGAGACAGTTGCCGAGACGCGCTCCGGGAAAGAGCGTCTGCAGGCTCTTGGTGGTGCTGTCGAAGCCATCGGTGAGGATGCCCCGGACCCGATAGGCTGAGATGCCGCACGTTGAAACTCTTGATACGACTGGGTAAACGCCGCCGCACTGGCGGCCTCGGTATAGCCTAGATGCCAGATGACGCGACCACTGACGATCGTGGGCAACTACACCTGCTCGGTGAGGCAGTGACGATGCTTTTCATCGGCCAGGCAATATGCCGGGAGCGGCAACCCACACCGGGGAAGCACGGCCACAAGACGCTGTTGTCCGAGCGCACAGATGAGGCGATAGAGTGCCATCGGGGAGACATGGCAGATCACGGCGCACCGCTCCAAACTGAGGCCTCCATGGGTGGCCAGCAACGCGTCGCGGGCGACATCAGGATGCATCTGGCGATAGCGCAAGACGAAGTGGGGGAGGACCGTCAACACCGCGCGACACCTCGGGCACTGGAGACGCCAGATCGCGAGGCCGCCGAGACGGACCCGCACATAGTGCGAATGACGCGTCAGGCATCCTCCCCCATCACAGGTCGCCTGATGTTTGAGTTGGAAGCCGAGGGCGAGGCGGAAGGCGAGCACACATTCACCAAATGCCTTGCCGTCTGCCATCAGGCGGAAGTACGTGGCTTCATCTCGAAAATCGACGGTGATGGTGCGGTTTTCTCGCGTCGGTTTGGCCGCTGTGCCCATGGGGCACCCCTCTGTCCTCAGGTCTCGTCAGCTGATGAGACACGATGGGGGTCACACACTGAAATCTCAAGATAATCATGAATGGCTCGGAACGTTACCACGAAATCCGATGGAATGTGGGTTTTCCCTCTGGCAGCAGAGCTGGATGATATAGAGCGACCTGCTCGTCATAGCAAGGGCATCGATTAAGAACACGGAGCATGATCTATGGCGTCATCCTCACAACTGGAGCAACGTGTGGCCAACCTGGAAGCAGAGGTCGCCGCATTGAAACGGAAGCTCGACAAGCTGGACAGGGCTATCCCGTGGTGGGAGCAGATTGCAGGCACGTTTGAGAACGATCCGATCTACGAGCAGGCTATGCAGCTTGGGCGCGAGTATCGCCAGTCACTGCGGCCGAAATCCGTACCACGCCACAAACAGTAGATACCCTCAATGGTCGTACTCGATACGGATCATATGAGTCTGTTGGAGTGGAGCGCTGCACAGGGTTCGGCGAGATTACGTGCCCGTCTGGCCACGCTCCAGCCAGCAGAAGTGGTCACTACCATCATCAGTTATGAGGAGCAAGTGCGTGGGTGGATGGCCTATCTTGCTCGCCTCCGCTCGGTCACGCAACAAGCAGACGCATACCGTCGATTGCACCAGCAGTTAGATAATTACTGTCGGATTCCTGTCCTCGCGTTTGATGCTCCCGCGACGGTGGTGTTTCAGCGGCTCCGTCGCGCACGTCTGCGGATGGGGACTATGGACTTGAAGATTGCGGCTATTGTACTCTCCCGCGAGGCTACCCTGCTCCCTCGCAATCTCGCAGACTTCGGCCGGGTACCGGGGTTACAGGTCGAGGACTGGACCGTATGACATAGCAAATGACGATGGGTCAGTTTTGTGGGTCTTGTCCCATGGGCAAACGACCAGAGGCAAGGACAAGCGGCGCTACCGCCCTCTGGCCTCACACCTGGTTCAAGGTCAGGAGCAGTTCGGGGGTCAATGCCGCCGGATCGGTGATCGGGCCCAGCTGCTTCTCGCCCATCTGGATGGTAGCACTGGCTCGTTGACTGTCTTGCCTTGCGTGAAACAGCAGCACCACATTGCCGTGTCGTAGGTGCATCAGGCCACTGCGTGCCAGCGCCAGGACGTCAGGCGCACCAGGGGCTCCTGTAATGGCGATGTACAGGGGCAGGGTGAGAAGCTGCGCCAGGGCATGGCCGAAGCCGGCGGCGAACGCTTCGTACTGGCGGTGTGCGTTGGGAAAGCTCCGCAGCGCCCAGTAGGCGAGCTTGCGGTAATCGGTGTGGCCACTCAAATCGGCGAGCCGCACAAAGAAGGTGGCGACGCGGGCATTCTGCGTCAGCACGGTGATGGGCACCTGTAAGCTGGCGGGGCCAGTCTCGCTGATGTCGAAAAAGCCTCCGGTGGGGCTGCGATGCCGCTGCACAATGGCCGTGCCAAGCTGGATGGCACGTTCGAGATAGCGCGGCTGTCGTAACAGCGCATAGGCGTCCAACATCGCCAGTCCAGTCATGGTGGTATCCATGAGCAGCCCCGGGACGTGTGGTGCCCCATCCCAGTAGTGATACATCGCGCCTGTTGGCGCCCGCAGGGTCTCCCAGAGGTGGTGGAGGATCTGCTCAGCCCGGACCCGACAGTCGTCCCGCCCCAGAAGCCACCACGCCTCAAGATAGGACGAGGCGGCTCTGGCGTTGGCGTCGCAATAGACATACTGGTCGAGCAGCGAGAGTAAGGGAAGCGGCCCAGAGGGGTGACTGGCGGGAGAGGGCAGTTCTGGCCTGACATAATCCTGGCAGCCCCAGAAGCAAGGCTGTGCGGGGTCCGTCAGCGTGGTGTTCAGGTAGTCTATCAGGCCCAGGGCCGTTTCTTTGTATGCGTCACGCTCGGTGAGAAGATAGGTGTAGAGGTAATTGCGTAAGAGCCCGGCCTGATCGTCGAGGAGTTTTTCCGGGTGCGGCTCGCGCCAGTCAGCGCGTGACGAGTAACGGAAGAAACCACCATCTTTGTGGTCGAAGGTGCGGCTTTCCCGCATCTTCTCCAGGGTGAACGCCACATGGTCGAGATACGTCCTGTCGCCGCTGACGCCAGAGAGGTAGAGCAAGAAATCGTTGGCTTCCGTATGCAGGAATTTCGCTTGCGTGCCATAGCCGCCGTGCACATGGTCAGCGAGCCCTTCCAGCATGCCAGCGATCTCGGCCACAATAGGCGCCCCCAGAGGCGCCGGCGCCGCGTCGGCTTTGCGCTGCTGGGCTTCGCTACGGTTGCGGGCCGCCGTCTCCAGCAATCGTGGCTTTATCGCGCTGATAGGCATCCACCAGCCTGACCAGGAGGCTAATAAACGGCTCCGGGGCCAGATAATTGACCCGCAGGATGTCATCGCCGGCTGGGGTCAGAAAGGCAATGGTGGGCCAGCCATTCTGGTTGTAGCGCAGATCGACATCCGGGCGCTGCGACTCCTCAACGCGGATGGGCACGAAGAAGGCATTGAGGAGCGCGATGACCTCATCGTTCGATAGAGTCGTGTCGTCCATGCGCTGGCAATAGCCGCACCAGAAGGCCGTGAGCCACAGGACAAGCGGTTTATCCTGCTGCTGTGCCTCCTGGAAGGCCTCGTCACCCCATGGCCGCCACTGGACCAGATGCGCCCGGTTGGGGCGTGGAGAAAAGCGGAACATAGGCTCTCTTTCAGCCGTGATCGGCGGTGTGCTGCAGGGCGTCAAAGGCGCGCTTGAGGATATCGTGCCGCAACTTCTTTTCTTCTTCCTGGGGCAGGTTCGGATCGCCCAGGACGTGCACAATCCCACCACCCTGCACAATGCGGTTCGAGCCAACCATCTTCGCCACTGGCATCACCGAGGTGACCTGGACGACGGGAATACCGGCCTTTTCGAGTTCGGTCGTGATCGCAGCACCGCTGCGAGTGCTGGTGCCTCACGTGGAGGTCGAGAATCACGGCCTCCACGCCTTCGGCTTTAAGCTTCTCGGCAATCTCCCGCCCCAGACGGCGGCTATTGGCGAGCGGGTTGGCGAGCCCCGTCGTGGAGACAAAACAGTCATGCAACTTGCCCACCACCCCGGCTTTTTCGAGCGCACGCAGCACATCCACAGGTACCAGCCGGTCCGGGTCTTGCTCCACATAGCGGGTGTCATACCCCCGGTGCGAGACTTCGTAGTCCTCCCCGTGCAGATCATCGAGGCCGGAGATGTCGTAGGCGCCCCAGTTGGTGGCGGCATAGGGGGCAATCTTATCCGGATTGCCTTTGGGAACCAGACCGCCATCCGTGACCAGGGCCACTCTGGCCTTGGAGAGGTCCAGGACAGGGGCCGGGGCCGGGACTGGTGAAAACGTTGGCGGCGTGAATTCGGACTCAAAGGGCTGTCCGGTGGTCTTGGCATACACCATGGCCACCAGGCGTTCGGCAGCGCTGGGCTCGACAAAATCGTCTCGCAAGATCCCCTGCGGAATGTAGCCTTCCTCGCGTGGCCGACCGATGGCCTGGTGGTTGATGAGCTTCCGGGCGAGACGTGCCATGGTGGTCAGGACATCCCGCATGGCCTGAACCTGGGTGCCGGAATCAACGATATAGATATCTGAGCGATACATATCCACACCAGGGTTTTCCACTGCCATGCCGGTGATCACCGGGATCCCGAGCGCGGCTTTAACGGCCTTGCACAGGGCACCCGCCGCCATGCCGTAGCGCCCGGCTTCAAAACACGGGCCAGCCACGAACAGGTCGGCCTGGCATTGTTGGACTTCTTGCACGGCCAGGGCACTCAGGCTTTCGACATGTTCGGCAGCATAGTTGTCACCCACAACGATGGTGCGCACGACCTGTGCCCCGGCTCCCAGGACTTGCTCTAACAGGCGCCCTGGGCCAACGGCTCCATCCTGGATGTGCGGGGCCAGGTACGCCGCTTCCTCTCCCCCTCGTCCGCCAAAGAACTGGTTCAGATAGTGTACGATACGCATGATGAGACCTCCTCTCTTCCCTCTCCCTCCGGGAGAGAGCTTGTACTAGAGCACCCCGCCCACTGGAGAGGGAATTGACGTCCCCATTAATGCACAAAGGCGCGCAGATGGGAAGCCCCTTGCTGATTGGTCACGCCACAGAGCCTCCCGGCGTCGAGCATCTGGGCGGTCCGTAGTGCCTCCACCGCCTCAGGAGTGCCAGCAATCGCCCGCGGGACCGCCGGAACGGTCCAGTGCGTGTCATTGCCCCCAACGTACACAATAGCATCGACCTCGTCATAGTTGAACAGCAACGCTGACTCGGCCCGGCGGTCCTGGGACATATCGGAAGTCTGCACCGCCGTGCGCATGCCAAGCTCCTCGCACAGCTTTGCCGTTAACGCCATATCGGCGTGCGGCGCTCCGCCCCCGTATTTGGTCAGAATGACACCCTCAGCCGCCAGACTCCATTTCGCCTGATGGGCTGCCAGCATGGCGTTTCTGGCCCGATCGTCGTTATCAGAACCGGCCATGGTAGCGATGGTCCCGACTAGCGTGATGTTGCCCTCGCGATGCCAGCGATAGAGTTCCATGATAATCGGGTGATTTTGGTAAAAATAGGTCTCTACCGCACGGTTAAAGTAGCTGGTGACGAGGGCTCCGTCCAGCCATTCGTTGGGGTGCAGCAGCACCGGTGCCATGCCCGCAGTGTTGGCACCATAGAGGATTTGTTCGTCAACCTCGGCCACCCGTTGCCGCGAATGAATCTGCCCAATGTAGGCGAGGCACGGGAGCCCCCGGCGGCTGGCATCGACTGGCCCCAGGCTTTCAAAAACCGCGCTGTCGACCGGGGTCTGGCGCACAGCCGTATGTCCCAGATAGACGGCTGTCTTCACGCTCGCGAGGCGTAGCGCCTGCAACGCTCGGTGCCGTTCCAGCGCTGGAACGACATGCGGGACAACGACCAGATGCGCCAACGTGGCATAGGGGCAGGCCTTTCCCGCCTCACCGCTCATCTCTACCACCTGGCCTCCGGCCACAGGCACTGCTGGGTCTAGGACCGTGACCACCGACCCCTGCAAGACATGGGTGATCCCCTGTCCAACCATGGCAATCGGACCTAAGATGCCTGGGAAATCAGGGCCAGCGCCCGGTTCCTTGGCACGCGGTTCCACAATGTCAAACACCACGCCAAAGCGGCAGGCTTCCCCGGGGTGCACGATGGCCAGGTCCACACGCTGAAGGCGGCGATCTTCCAGGAGATACTGACGCAAGGCTGCCTCGGAGATCTCAAGTTTAGTGCCTTGCAACTGTGTGGTAGCGCCGAAGCGTATGTCAGTGACTGGATGGTAAGCAAGAGTCAAACGCATAGGCTTCACCAGTGGCACCCCATGGTCATGGGGTCCCCCTTTCTATGCGGTAAGGAGCAGGATGGCTCATCGCGCCCCTGCGTCTGTGGGCAGAAGGAACATGGCCACAGGCCCGACAGCCAGAAGAGGCCGTATGGAGGCCGCACCAAGCGTGGGCTCTCCACGGCAACTCCTAGACATCGGGGCGTACGGTCAGGCGTGCGTCTGCTGCATCAGCCGCGCACAGCGGTCAAGAAGCGGCAGCACTTCGTCGGCCTGAGCCGGTGGCAGGTTGAAGACCAGCCGGGCCACACCGGCATCGTGATAGCGTTTGATCAGGTCCGGGTCCTCAGCCACACCGAAGATCGTGATCGGGATGGTCGCGGGGTCACGCCCGGCCGCCGTCGCCATCTTCTTGAAGTCGGGCAAAAGGTTGAGCACGTCGCCATAGGCCGGACGGCTGGCGTGTGGCACCCAGCCGTCGCCATAAGCGATCGCGCGGCGTGCTCCGTAAGGATAGGCGCCGCCAACGATGACCGGAGGGTGCGGCTTCTGCACCGGCTTCGGCCACGTCATCATCGGCGGAAACGACACGAACTCGCCGTGGTACTCGGGTTTAGTCTGTGTCCAGACCGCCTTCATGGCCTCGACCCGTTCCCGCATGAGTTTGAACCGTGACGCGAACACAGTCCCGTGATCGGCCATCTCCTCCGCGTTCCAGCCGGCGCCTATACCAAACAGAAAGCGGCCCCCCGAGATCTGGTCGAGACTGGCAACCTGCTTTGCCGTCTGGATCGGGTCACGCTGTACGACCAGGCAGATGCCCGTGCCCACCTTTAGCCGCGTCGTAGCAGCGGCGGCAGCCGCCAGCGTCACGAAAGGGTCCATCACATCGTAGTACTTCTTCGGCAGATCGCCGCCCTGCGGAAACGGCGATTGGCGCGATAGGGGGATATGCGAGTGCTCAGGGGCCCAGAGCGATTCGAAGCCACGCTCCTCGAGCGCGCGTCCAAGCTCGACCGGCCCCATGCCATAGTCCGTAAAGAAGATTGCTGCCCCGAATTCCATACTCGCTTCCTCTCATGGCTTCCTGGCCACTGCCGTATGACAGCCTCATCCCGGCTTGCAGCTGTTGATCCTCAGCTCCCCATACCTCCGTTGGCTGCCGTATTATCCGAGTCGTAGGCTGTCCTGTCAATGTGCCTCGGTGCCATGAGGTCTTTGGCAGCGTTTTCGAGCAGGCCGATGTGCTCGGCCTGCGCCTGCCTGGCAACCGCAAAACCCGTCACATCACCGGGGGGGGGGGACGATCTTGCCTGAATGTGGCCATAGAGGTGGAGCCCTAAGGAGAACGCATACCCCTGCTGGGCATCGACCAGCACCACCTCACAGGGCCCCTCCAGAATGTTGAAGACCGGTTTCCAGTCAGCGCCTGTGCTCTCAGTGGCCACATGTATGCAACTACAGACCAGCAGCCAATCGGCGAGCGTCAGCAATTCAGCCGTCATCGCCCCACGGGTGCGGGTCTCTTGCCCTTCAGGGGTCACAACGCCGGCCACCACGGTTTTCTTGTGCACGTCTATGCCCGCCAACGCTCGTACATGACCTGCACAGCCACCTCCGATTGAAGCCACGGCAGGCAAGGATACCTAGAATGTGGGATGTTAACGTGCATGCTCAAGGGCGACAGTTGTAGGGTAGCTGTTTACTTGCGGCAGCGAATATGCTACCACAGACGTGGCCATAGCTAACGTCAAGGGTTCGTCTGAGCGTCCTACACAGCTCCTCAGGTGCGACGGAGGCGCACTGACAAAAGAGTCGAGGCATGCTCAGCCTGCCGCATACACCAGAGTCTGGATGTAGGAGGGGGACGACGATGACCGGGGAACCAGTCAACATCTATGAGTACGAGGCACTTGCCCACGAGCGTTTACCGAAGCCGGAGTATGATTTTATCGCCGGTGGCGCCACCGACGAGATTACCCTGAAGCGGACGCGTGCGGTGTTCGACGCTATTATGCTGCGCCCGCGCATGCTAGTCGATATCAGCCAGCCGAACCTGTCGACCACCGTGCTGGGACACCAGGTCGCCTTTCCCATCCTGATGGACCCCGCGGGCAATCACGGCAGAGCCCATGTCGAGGGCGAGTTGGCCACAGCCAAAGCGGCGGGGGCGATGGGTACGGTGATGCTCCTCAGCTCAGGATCAAGCTATACGCTGGAAGAGGTGGCCAAGGTGGCGACGGGTCCCATCTGGTTCCAGCAATACCTCTACCGGGACCGGGGGCTGAGCAAGATGATGGCACAGCGCGCCCAAGATGCCGGGTATAGTGCCCTATGTATCACGCTAGACTCGACGGTGCGAGCCAAGCGCGAGCGCAACATTCGCAATAACTACTCCAACCCACCATCACCGAACTATGCTGGGTTGGAGGTCGAGGAAGGGTCGTGGGACACCAGCTCTGATGCCCCACGCGGGACCAATCGGCTGATTGATCGTTCGGCCACCTGGCCGTACCTGGACTGGCTCGCGGCCAACACGCCATTGCCCTTGGTGGTCAAGGGTATTATGACGGGAGAGGATGGTCGGCTGTGCGCTGAGCATGGGGTGAAAGGCGCGATCGTGTCCAACCATGGGGCCCGCCAACTGGACACCACCTTTGCCAGCGTTGAAGTGCTTCCCGAGGTCGTGGAGGCGGTAGATGGTCGCATCGAGGTGTACCTGGATGGCGGCATCCGGCGTGGCACCGATGTGCTCAAAGCGCTGGCGCTGGGAGCCAGGGCTGTCCTGATCGGGCGTCCACTGTTCTGGGGGCTGGCAGTGGACGGTGAAGCAGGTCTACGGGCTGTCCTGCAGATGCTGCGGGACGAGTTGGAGATGGCCATGGGCATGTGTGGGCGCCCGACAATTCAGAGCATCGACATTAGTCTGCTGGGGACCATGTCGCCGCTCCTGTCGGTGCTGCACCCGCCGCAGGGCCTCCGGTTCCCCCAATTGTAGAGCCGGCTGCGACAGTGCCTGGCGATCAAGTGGCTGAGGTCTATCCAAAGTTCTCGGCTCCACCTCCTGTCCCTGAAAGCAGGTATGGGGAGGCCAAAGGTGCTATCGCGCTGGAGAGCGCCCGATAGGGTTGCTCAGGGACGATGATTGCGAGGTGGCTATGTTACAGCGCTTATGGTCAACCTTTCGAGGTCATATGCCGCCGGGTGCCTATCCGCCCGGCCCTCGGAGCCGCTATCCGGGCGCGCTCCTGCTGGCCTTCCGCCGCGATTCACTAGGCCTCTTGACGAGTGTCGCACAAGGGTATGGCGATGTCGCGCACGGCACCTTGGGCCGCAAGCATCTCTATCTCCTGAACCACCCGGACTACATCAGAGATGTGTTGGTCACCCATCACCGCCGCTTTACCGGCCTTGCCTTCGAGGCCGCTAAGAGCCTCACTGGTGAGGGACTTCTCAGCGCCCAGGGGGAGGCGCACCGTCGGCAGCGGCGACTGGTACAGCCCGCCTTCCATCGCGACCGGCTGTCGGCATATGCTGCGACGATGGTCGAGCACGCGCAGCGGTGGCGCGACCGTCAGCACGATGGAGCGGTGATGGCGATCCGTTCTGAGATGAGGCGGTTGACGCTCGGTGTTGTCGGCGAGACGATGTTCGGGTCGACGGATGGCGATGCGGCCGACGATGTGCGCGGGTTTATCGACGCAGGGGGGGCACTGTTTGGGCCGCTCACCTTTTTCTTCGCGCCGTTCATGGAGCGTTTGCCGCTACCATCTGCGCGCCGGTTCATCGCCGCGCGTCAACGACTGGACGCGCGCGTCTACCGCATGCTGGATGAGCGGCGGGCCTCCGGGGTCGACCAAGGCGACTTGCTCTCCATGTTGCTGTTGGCGCAGGATGGCGAGGGCGACGGGCAGGGGCTGACAGAACAACAGATTCGCGACGAGGTCGTGACCATTTTCCTGGCCGGACACGAGACTACGGCGAACGCCCTAACCTGGAGCTGGCATCTCCTGGCGCAACACCCCGAGGTGCAGCGGCGCCTGCACGCCGAGGTCAATGAGGTGCTCGGCGACCGCCCGCCCACGCTGGATGACCTGCCCCGCCTCCCTTACACAGGCGGTGTCTTCGCTGAGGCACTCCGACTCTACCCGGTGGCGGCGATGATCTTCCGACGTGCCCTGGAGGATCACCCGGTGGGCGAGTACGTGATCCCCAAGGGCGGTATCGTCATCATGAGTCAGTACGTCATGCACCGCGATCCCCGCTTCTACCAGAATCCTGAAGTGTTCGACCCTGATCGCTGGGCTCCCGAGGTACGTGACAGCCGTCCCCGCTACTGCTACTTCCCGTTCGGTGGCGGGCCACGGGTGTGTATCGGGGAGGGCTTCGCGACGATGGAGGGCACGCTGATACTGGCCACTATCGCCCAGCGATGGCAACCACAGCTGCTCGTGAAGCAACCGATACGACGGGATCCGACGTTCGGGACGCGGCCGAGTGACACGTTGCGCTTGCGCCTCGAACGCCACACGCCGACATACGTAGGGACCAGGTGAGCCACGTCAGGCAGGCCAACCTGGTCTCCCCATTGGGCTAGCCGACACCTCACGAGGTCCCGCATGGGGAAGCGCATCGTCATCACGAGCTTCGGCTCACTGGGGGATATCTATCCCTATCTCACTCTAGCCCAGCGCCTGAGGCAGCGCGGCCACGATGCGATCCTAGCGACGTCGGCCTATTATCGCGAGCTCATCGAGGGGGAAGGGGTCGCCTTCTGTCCGGTCCGGCCCGATGCCGACCCTGAGGATCGTGCCCTGATCCGTCGCCTCATGGAGCCCAAGCGTGGCCCTGAGATCCTCATCAGGGAGTGCCTTCTTCCCCATCTGCGGCACAGCTATACGGACCTCACCGCCGCGGCGCACGGGGCCGACCTGTTAGTGACGCACCCGATCACCTTCGCCGGCCCCCTTGTCGCCGAGCAGCACCGGATTCCGTGGGTGTCCACAGTGCTGGCCCCCATGTCTCTCTTCTCCGTGTACGACTTGCCGGTCTTCCCCGCCATGCCGAGGCTTGCACGGCTTTACAGGCTGAGGCCAGGTGTGAGCCGGCTGCTCCTGCGCCTGGGGAAGTGGATGACGCACCTCTGGTCGGAGCCTGTTCGCCAGCTACGGGCGGAGATCGAGCTGCCAGCGCGGGGCGACCCCCTGTACGAAGGACAGTTCTCGCCCGGGCTCACGCTCGCCCTGTTTTCCGGGGTGCTGGCCACACCACAGCCGGACTGGCCGCCCCACACCCAGGTCACGGGGTTTGTCTTCCGTGATGAACCCGATGGCTTGCCGCCTGAGCTGGCCCGATTCCTTGATGCCGGGCCAGCTCCACTGGTGTTCACGCTGGGCAGCTCCGTGGTCAATACCGCAGGGTCCTTCTATCAGGAGAGCCTCGAGGCGGTACGACGCCTGGGGTGTCGGGCCGTGCTCCTGGTTGGTACCGATCCACAGAATCGCCTCCCAGAGCCGCTGCCCGAAAGCATACTGGCGGTGCCCTATGCCCCCCACGGTAGCCTCTTTCCCCGGGCCCAAGTCATCATCCACCAGGGAGGCATCGGCACCACAGCTCAAGCGCTGCGTGCGAGGCGCCCCATGCTCGTCGTTCCCCACGCCTTTGACCAGCCGGATAACGCCTTACGTGTGGTGAAGCTTGGCGTGGCCCGCACGCTGTCCCCCAAACACTATGTGGCAACACGCGTGGCTGCACAGCTCCAAGCTATCCTGGCGGAGCCGCGCTATGCCCAGCGTGCCGTGGTGGTGGGGCGTAAGGTTCAGACCGAAAGGGGAGACCAGCAAGCCTGCGATGCCATCGAGACCTACATGGCTTCCCTGTAATACTGGCGCCACGCTGCTTGTCTTACACTCGCCCCACGCGTTCGGCAACATCTCGGGCTGCAACCAAGTAGACGGGTCGGGGATTCAGCGCATATTCTCGCAGGCACGCTTCGGTGAACTTGATGGTATGCGCGCCACCAGCGACCACTGCGCGGTCAATCAAGGTTTCGGGGGATTCTGTGGGCGGTATGAAGCCTGAGGGTGATGGAGGTGGCGTCGTCGAATACCAGGCGTAGATGCCGGCACATGCCTGCCAGGCATAGCGTGCCGCTAGCCGAGCATCGGCATCGGCCACGTAGGGTGCCAAGAGCCGAAGCGCGCTGGGAGCGGTGACCGCATGCACAAAAGCGATCAATCCTGTCGGGTTGGCGAGATAGATCCCCGCGAAGGTCTCGGTGATCTCAGAAATATACCGCGAAAGGTCGCTTGTGGTGTCCACCAGATCGATCACAGTGGCAAATTCAGGGCGTTCTTCCAGGCCTTTGAGTTGCTGCACAATCGCACCACGTGGATCAAAATCGCCGCTGTGGACGCGCTCGACAAACTGGATCGCCTCTTTAGGTGAGTGCCCAATGTTACTGCCTGAGGGACTCCCCGGCATGACCTGATAGCGGGCAGCCCAGTAGCCTAACCCCTCGGCTAACTCATGCAGGCGCTGCGGCGTTTCACCACCCGCTAGGCTACGAACGGCGTGGCCTGTACGGATCAAGCCGTGCGTGGCGGCGGCCATGAGCCCCGGCGCCAGGCGTGGCACCCAAGTCCGCAACACTGACTGCCAGGGCCCCTCCAGCAGCTCGTGGTCGAAGAAGGCGACCCAATCGGCACTCCGGCCTCTATCACCGAGTGCCTCATGCCAGCTTTCAGGGGACATGGGGGTGTCCGGATGCGATCGCTCCTGAAAGCGGTTCTTATACCCCTCAATCCAGGGCATCACCGAGCCAGGGCGGCCGAGGGTCAACAAGACTTCGGCGACCATAGGACCATGGTTGGAGTTGCCACCAACCAAATCCGGGCCAGTGCGATGGAGGATGTCCAAGGCTTCGTCGATGGTTGTATCCATATGAGTCTCCCTTCGTAATGTCGGGGGACGGCTCGTAAAGGGAATGTGGTTGCAAGTGTATGGGGATTTGGCAGGCCTGTCAACGTTCCAGCAATACCCCTTGAGCCAGAGTGATGAACATCCCCGTAAGCGCAAGAGAACCCCACACCGGGGCCAGATGTGGTAGAGGAAAGAACATCATCGAGCTCCGAGGCACATTTGGGGTCACACGCCACAAGTCGCCTCGCTTGTCTCATAGAGCTCTCGGGACTATACTGGTGCAAAAACCTTCCTTGGCGTGAAGCGACAAGCTATGTGGGTAGCCTCTTTTTACAAGGGGGAGAGTCTAAGGGTTCGTTCTTCCAGATCAATAGAGCCGCTTCCTCGACATGACCTCAGAGGAGACACATCGGGACCACTACCATGGCCAAATGGAAAAGGAAGACGCTGAAGTTGAAGGATACACATGGCTGGAGTGCTCGGCCTGGCTGCCGTATCTTTGTTGCCGATAAAGGGGCCGTGCGCTTTGATTTTCCTATGCATTGGATAATGGAACCGACAGCCGATTGCTTTCAGTTCCACGACCGTCAGCCCCCCAATGATGACTGCCGGCTGGCGGTGTCTTATCAGCGCTTACCCGCGATCGACTGGAGCGATGCCCCACTGGCAGACATGTTGCGTCAGGTCATTGAGCAAGATCCCCGGCGCTTGACGCCAAGTATGGACGTTGTCTCCATTCAGCGCCCCGACTTGCACCTGGTATGGATAGAAGGCAACTTCATCGACCCTCAGGAGTTCCGCCAGGCGTATGGCCGTATGGCGATTGGCATTGGCGGTAATATCCAGGTGTTGCTCACGTTTGATTACTGGGCAGACGATGCCGCGCGTTTCACACCAGTATGGGATGATGTCTTGCAATCCCTGCAGGTCGGAACATACATTCCGGACCCAACCCGCGGGCCAAGAGGGTAAATGACCAATACTAGAATATTCTGTTTGCGTAACAGGTATAACCTGCGAAGCCTACCATGAATCGCGAGAAACGACAGAACCCATTTGGGGGAAGCGCTGGCGGAGGCGGGTACGATTATCAGGCCGAAGCCTACGCCTTGGTTGCCGCCAAGATTCTGGCCGAAGAGAGTTTGAATTGGCTAGAGACTGAGTGCGACCGCTTGTGATCGAAGGTGTCGAAGTCGGACGCTTGTCGGTGCAAGCGCTGCTTCCGTGATTACAGGGGCGAAGGACTCTGTGAGATAGATTCCATCCCGACACAGGGGAATGACTCGATGCCACAGCACACATTCAGCACGGCCACAGCTTCTGCTATGCGACCTCCACTACACCTGCGACCTCCCCGACACTTGCATCAGGGCAGGCCATCGAGCGCTGGCCGCTGAGCCCTGTCAGGTATCCGGACCCCGCTATTCAAGTGCTTGATTCACGTTTCGCGAAGTATCGACTGGGCAATGCCGCAGTCGAGCGTCTGGCCAGCGGTTTTCGCTGGGCTGAAGGTCCGGTGTGGTTCGGCGATGGTCGCTATCTGCTCTGGAGTGATATCCCGAACAACCGCATCATGCGCTGGCTCGAAGAGACCGGTGAGGTCAGCGTCTTCCGCAGTCCATCACAGAACAGCAACGGCCACACCCGTGACAAGCAGGGACGCCTCGTGACCTGCGAGCACGACAGCCGCCGGGTGACGCGGACCGAGCACGACGGCAGCATTACGGTATTGATGGACCGCTTCCAGGGCAAACCGCTGAATGCCCCGAACGACGTGGTCGTCAAGTCAGATGGATCGATCTGGTTCACCGATCCCGGCTACGGCATCATGTTCAACTATGAAGGGCACAAGGCTCCACTTGAACTGCCGGCCGTGGTTTATCGGCTTGACCCCACAACCCATGAGGCAACGGTGGTCGTGGGGGACATGTCCAAGCCGAATGGCCTGTGTTTCTCGCCCGACGAAGCACTGCTCTATGTCGTTGATAGTGGTTCGACGCCGCGAGTGATCCGCGTCTATGATGTGGTTGGGGGCACTCGCCTGGCACATGGTCGGCTGTTTGTTGACATGTCACCTGGCACATCTGATGGCATCCGCTGCGATGTCGACGGCAACCTCTGGGCCGCCGCTGGCAATGGCGGGGAGGGGTTCGACGGGGTGCATATCTTCGCACCGAATGGCGACCGCATCGGTCAGATCCTACTGCCGGAGAAGTGCGCCAATATCTGTTTTGGAGGCGCCAAGCGCAATCGCTTGTTTATGGCTGCCAGCCAATCGATCTACGCCGTATATGTGGAAACGCAAGGGGCGCAGATCCCGTAGCCGCCGTGGTTGGGGTACATCCCCGGTTCTTAGAGGGTCTCCGGAAACTTTTCAGCGGCAGCGTTATCGCAAAATTCACGCTGGGCGGACGGAGCGAGTTTGGGGAGCATGAGGAGCATAAGGTGAATGTTTTTGATTTTTTCGACCCATCTCACCCTATCATCCGGCCACTCCCACCCCCTCACGATCCATTCACTAGCCTGAGCCTCCGTGATCATCGTCACTCTTTTCCCGCGGAACTCCCGAGACCTTGCGGAACACCCCCACCCCTCCTCCCATGCCCAGGAGCGAGCCTACGTGACGTCGGGCTGCACGCGATCTGTTACAGGCGAGCATCTCCTCAACCATTGCGAACGGATTGCCCTCGACACCAGGTAAGACAAGGAGGTAGCTCTGTCAAGGTTAAGATGATTATTGGCAACCAGACCACCGTCATGTATAGTCCCTGACGATGGCGTCCACCTCGAAACCAATCCCAAAGAACAGGACGCCATATTCGAAGCATGGAAGTTGAAGGCGGGAGGTCATCCGCTGCGAGAGATTGGGAACAAGTTGACTGGAAGCGGATACTTCCCGAGGCAAGGGAAGGCCTGGCAGCCCCAGACGGTCAAGCCTCTACTCAGCTCTGAGGCCTTAAGACCTCCAGAAGAAAGGTCATGCCCGGGGAAGAGCTGAAGGCCCACAAGAATGCCCGTCTCGCTACGTAGGAGATCCGTGGCTGAACGTAGAGAGGGTAAGGCAAGGGAATAGGTAAGGAAATGGGCCAAGTGTGACGGAGTAGGGCCCACAAAGTCGGATAGGACGTCAAGGACGGTGCAGAGTGACAGGAAGAGAGCTGAAGGGGATTAGAAGGCGTCTTGGATACACCCAGGAGGAGATGGCAGCTGCCATGGGGATCAGTCAGTCTCACTACGTGGTCTTGGAGCGTGGGAGACGGCGCATTACTGATGACCTCGGAACGCGTGCGATGAGCGTTCGTCACGAGCCACCGGAGTGGCAATGGTACGATCAGGGGCACGATGTGGGACGTGACCTGGCTGGGGGAGTACCACGAGGGTATGAGATACGCGTGAGGCCATCGGCTATTCGCCTGGCTGCGGAACAAGCGTTCCAGTATTGGATGAGCATCAAGAACGGGGGGCCGGTCGCGGAGGAGGCATGGGAAGCGTTCCGGAAGGGGTTTGAAGCGGGGTGGGAAGAGACGCAGGGGCGTAGGGCGAAGGTGGACGAATGAGCATAGCTCACAGAGGCCCTGGGAGCGGATTCCAGGGGGTTGCCCGGGCTAGGCAGGGCCAACGACCTGAATCTCTTCCCGGCTACCACTCTTCCATCCACTACGGCCCGCCCTTATGTGTCACGAACCGTACGTCAACCCACTCCCAACGACTCACTCACCTTCGATCGACCCCACCAAGACGCCTTCTGGAGAGAGATCTAGGTCGATTGGGCTCAAATGTTCCGGTGGGATGGCACGATCCCACGTCCGATTCAGCACCGGGTCAATGTGACTAAACCACGCCTTCCACTCAGGTCGTCAAACCACGCCACGGCATCCGTGAAACTCATCGGGGTCGCCTGCGACGACGATGAGGTCGGCGGTGAGATGGCTGAGGGCCAGCGTCGGCACGTAATAACTGCCGCGTTGGGCCATCAGGCTGGCCGCTTCTTCATCCATGATGTAGCCGTGTTCGACCGAGGGCGCGCCCAGATGTATAGCCGTTTTGACGGCCTCGGGATTGGCAGCATGGGCCATCACCGGGTAACCGCGTTGCCGGCAGATGGTGAATGCCGCCTCCAGTTCCTCTGGAAGCAGAAAGGAGTGCCAATGCCGATCCCACGAGGGTCCCATGACGCCACCGCTGAGATTCAGCTTGATGTGGTCGACGCCGTTCTGAATCTGCTCGCGAATGGCTTTGACAAAGCCGCTGGGACCGTCGCAGGCTTTGGCGAATTCGGAGGCGAGGGCATGCCCGGCAGTGGTGGTGAGGCAATAACCGCCGGCGAAGACGCGTGGACCGACCGGCTGCCAGGCATCAAATGCACGCTTCATCCCGACATCGATGAAGTGAGGCACCCCTGCCGTACGGATGCCCACCACGCCAGCCTCCAGCAGACCCTGCCTGGCGTTGTACCCATACTGCACACCCTGTTCGGCCAGAGTCAGAGTAGGAAGGCGCGGCCATTCGAGATGGACATGTACATCCCAGAGGCCAGGCAGCAGGCAGGAGCCTTGCACGTCGATCACCTCGTCCCCTTCGCTGGCAGAAGAGTGATGACCGGGCAGCACTTGGACGATCCGCCCGTCCTCCACGATCACACTAGCACCGTGGATTGGGGTCGGATTGAGACAATCGATCAGGTGGGCATTGGTGAGGACAAGCCTCGTCGGGAAATGGCCTCTCGCCGCATCATAGGTCAACGTCCATGGTTAAAAGGCCCCTGCCGCTGTGGTGAGCGTTTGACTCATGTTCAAGGCTTTAGAGGTTTTTTCGAACACTTCCAGAGTATCGCGCTCAGGTGTGCGTGCCTTCGATGACGAGTTGCGTCTGGATCACCACGGCGATCAGGCGTCCTTCCGTGGAAGTGATACGCGTCTGCCAGACCATGGTGCGCCGACCGCGGTGTAGCGGTAGACACTCCCCGATGATTGTCGTCCCGGCGGGCGCCGGTGCTAGAAAATTCGTCTTCGACTCGACCGTCGTCGTGTGAGCGCCATCCGGGAGGTTCAGCGTCGTGGCGCAGGCGCCGAGCGTGTCGGCAAACGACATCAGGGCGCCACCGTGCAAGATGCCCGCACGGTTGCAGACCTGGTCACGGACGAGCATTTCAGCCGTGACACGCTCCGGGGCAGCCGTGAGGAAGCGCATGCCGAGCCATTGCACATGCGGCACGTCGTATCGATCAGCAATTGAAAGCAAATCCATGCAAAAGCTCCTTGCTGCAACAGGGAACGACAGCCATGCAGAATAGTACGTGGTGCGCCGCCAGAGCGACGTGCCCCTGAGCATACACTGGCACACGCGAAAACGCTAGCACTCTGGCACGCGGGATCACACACAGGCAGCGACGCTCGCCGAGGCGTGGGTCCGGCACACCGATGATCGCTGCATGCAGGATCTTCGGATGCGTGTAGAGGATTTCTTCGATCTCGCGTGGGAAGAACTGCTGGCCACGACGATTGATTATCTCCTTTAAGCGCCCGACGATCTTCACATTGCCTACCGTGTCGAGCTGGCCCAGATCACCCGTACGGAACCAACCGTCGACTGTGAACAGCTCGGCGTTCGCGGCTGGGTTCTTGTGGTAGCCAAGGTGCACGGAGGGACCTTCGGCCGCGATCTCGCCCTCGGCGTCAGGTTGGGACATCCTGTCCGTGCTCGTCGATGAGCCTGAACCCCATGCCTGGGGCAGGACGGCCGATGGTTCCAGCCACGGCTTCAGCATCGTCGGTCAAGGCAAACTCGATCCAGTTCGGGAGCTGGCTGGTGACCATGTCGCCCGGGCCGATTCCGAGGTGCTGGAACGCCGCCGCCACACGGTCAACGCCGGCACGAAGCTGCCCATAGGAAATGCGTTGACGTGGATCGATGATCGCCTCCCGGTCCGGGTGGGCCTCTGCCTGGCGCGCCAGGATCTGGTAGAACGTCTCGGTGCCCCAATGGGCGGAGCGGGTATAGCGTTCGATCAACTCCGGGGTGAGACGCGTGTCGAATACCGGCATGACGCCCTCCTAGAGAGTAAGACATCGGCGGGGAAGTGCCCGCCGAGCGCTCACGAGGTCTCATGTTGACCATGACCTCGGAACGCTCCGGCGCTCTATGCGAGAGAGTTGATGTAGCTCGACGTCACCATTACCCCTAAGGAAGCGCTCGACGGCCCGATAGGTGAGTTTACGAACACCACGAGCTCCATATCGTCCGGCAGATAGTAAGCGACACACTGCTCGGTTTGGCCGTTCGAAGACCACGATCCGTTCTTGTAGTACAATGGGCCCGCCGCCGTGCTGATGGCTTGATCGATGCCGAACTTGTTATCGAGCAGCGCCTGAGCCTTCACCACGGGCATGATCGTCCCCATTCGGCGGAAGGTGTGCATGACGTTCAGCACATCGTCGATCGACAGGTGCCACCCCGCACCGCCGCTCATCGAGGCTAAATGGCCTGAATTCCAACCTGTCTCTCCGTTGCTCGGAAAGCGGTAGGCGAGCGCTGCCTTCTCGGCGTGATCGAAGCTCGCGCCGCTCACCCCAGCCGGAGTGAAGACGTTGTCCTGCATGTACTGCCTGTATGCTTCAATCGTAACATAGTCCCACACATGGTCGGTAACCCCCGGAACCACGACGTTCTTGTCGATTTCGCCTGTGAGGACGGCCATGAGGATGCGACATAGGCCGAAGTTCATGTTTTCATAATGAGCGCTGCCGATGGTCTGGACGCCTTGCGCCACTTTGGATTTCATCAGCATGAAGTCCGAACTGGAAGTACCAGTCTGAAAACCTGACGTGTGATTCATGAGATGGCGGAAGGTTATAGCGTCGATATTCGGGCCCTTCTGCCAATACGTTGGCAGATAATCGATGATCTTGGCGTCATACGAAAGCCCCATGTCGTCCAAGAGCTTTACCATCCCGATGCCGGTCAGCATTTTGCTCACGCTCGCGATGTGCATTTGGGTATCCAGCGCCCACTCCCTTGACAGGTCGGCAGGCGTCTGGGACCAATGGCAAAGGTGCATGACGATCGGATTCCCACCCTGCCTGAGCTGTAAGCCGTACCCCGTGACCATGTCTTCCAAGGCTTTACGAAGCATTTCGCCGAACTGCTCCACCTTGAGCTGAAGCTTGACCCGGGACGTTGGCGCAGACGGTGGCTCGGAAATGCTCAGCGGCAGCTCATCTATGCCATCGTATGCCTTGATGTCGAGGATGTTCGGTGGCCTCATTACATGGGCGCGCATCTCGTCCGTGACGGTGATTGTCGTGTGCGTCCTTTCCATGATTTTCTCCTTTCCTGTCCTGATGGGTCGCCAGGTCGATCACTATTGATGGGTCCGCAGTCCATCTTTGAACCGCGGACAGCCTGCTCCGGCAAAGGCTTCGTGTGCCTCCATCGGATCCTACGTACCACTGCCATTGAGGAGTCGCCCCCTCAAGCCATGTGCCGGTAGGCCGATACTGAACTACTTTCCGTGCGAGCTTGAGCTGTTCCTGCAGGGAGGCAAAGAAGCCTCTCCCGCCAAGCCTTCCTTCACCCCTACGATCCGCCCTTCTTTGGACGAGCGACCGGTGGCTGCCAGTGCTCAACCAAGGGCAACCACTGTGCCAGGGACCTATCGGCCTCCCAGCACAGCCCATAGTGGCAGCCATGTGGTTGTTTTTATGGCATCCCGTTGAGGTGAGACAGATAGCCTTGGGCTGGGACATCACGGCACGTGCCCTGATAATACCCCCCACTTCTGGGGGCTATGGGTGGGGGTTACCCCTGCTTTACCCCATTTCTGGGCATGGTTCCAGGTGGGGACCAGCGCCTGGTCTGTGGCCCGCTTATCCCTGCGACGGGCCGACGAGGGTTGCCCGTGCGATGACATAGGTCGGGAGTGTGGCGTAAAGTCTGATGAGATATGATCACGCTTGCAACAGCGATCGCGACCATCGATAATGGCTCTGTTTTAGACATACATGCACCTTTGGAGTCGGCGGGTCAGCGCACGGCCCCCACCATGGCCCGTTCGGCTGCGCGTGATGCGAGTTGAAGTCCCGGAGCGCTGGTTGGCCACCGGGAGGAGGCATGACCATGGCGCATTCCCATCCGAATCCTGTCGACCATCCGACTCACCGTTTGGTGGGCGATGCCCCGGCCATGGCGGCGTTGCGCGCCCAGATTCGCCACCTCGCGCCCTTCGACACGCTTGGTAGCCCAGCGGTCCCCACCCTCATGCTCCAGGGCGAGACTGGCACCGGTAAAGGCTTGGTAGCACGCGTCATCCACGACAGTGGGCCGCGGGCCGCGGGACCGTTTGTCGAGGTCAATTGTGCCGCTATCCCGGAGAGCATGCTGGAGGCGGAACTCTTTGGCTTTGAGGCAGGCGCCTTTACCGATGCCAAACGGGCCAAGCCGGGGTTGTTTGAGGCCGCGGTGGGGGGTACGTTACTCTTAGACGAGGTGGATGCACTGCCCTTGGTGCTGCAAGGCAAGATCCTGACCGCCATTGAAACCAAGCGGGTGCGACGGCTCGGGGCGGTGACCGAACGCGTCGTGGATATAAAGCTCATCGCCGCCACCAACGCGGTGTTGGAACAACGCATCGCAACCGGGCACTTCAGGGCCGACCTCTACCATCGCCTGGCGGTGGTTGTGCTGGCCTTACCGCCGCTGCGCGAACGTGGAGCAGATGTGCTGCTCCTGGCGAGACACCTGTTGCAACAGTATACCACCGCACATGGGGTTCCTCGCAAACGCCTCAGCGCCGAGGCCGAGGCATGGCTGCAGGACTATACCTGGCCAGGGAATGTGCGCGAGCTGATCCATGTGATGGAGCGTGTGACCTTGCTCCACATCGGAGAAGAAGTCGACGCCGGAACCCTGGCACAACTCGGCCATCCCCTGACGGCGTCCGTGGTCAAGGCCGAGGCAGCATTGGAACCTCAGAAGCCAGAACCGGTGAGCGCACTGCCAGCGGAGGCCGAGCAGATTCGTCAGGCCCTGGCCCAAACGGGGGGCAATGTGGTACGAGCGGCACAGTTATTGGGACTCAGCCGAGATACGGTGCGCTATCGCATGCAGCGCTATGGCATTGCACGTGCTAACCCCAGTACCCCGCCCTCGCCCGCATCCTCAGTTGTAAGGGGCACCAGGGTGCGGGCCTCACCTCCGCCGAGGCGAGTCTGGTCACCACTGCCAACGGGGGCCGTCACTTCTGATAGCTCGCAGGAGGAGACCAATACAGAGGGGTCTCCAGAGCCGCGAGCAGACGTGCGCGACACAGCGACCGACAAGGACCTCCGCGACACGATCCCGGCCTGGGAGCAGAAACCGATCGCCGTCCTGGCACTCGAGGTCACGTGGCCGGAGGGATCAGGGCTGGAGCCCTGGCCGTATGACCCATGGACCGTGACGGCACGCTGGACACAAGCCCTGGTGGACAAAGTGCACGGGTTTGGTGGCGCGCTTGTGCAGCGCACGGCTTCCTTGCTCATCTGGGTTTTTGGTGTGCCTCAGGCGCTGGAGCAATTGCCACAGCGAGCGGTACACAGTGCCCTGGCGATCCGACAGATGGCGGTAGCACCCACCGCGGGGGATATGCCTCCGTACCCTGAGGTCCGGCTGGCGGTGCATCTGGGGGCAGTGCGGGTCGACAGCCAGGCGCCTGACCCCGTCGCGCATCTGCTGGCCGTGGGCGAGACTCTGGCGCTGCCGGTGCGCTTGTTGGGGCAGGCGGCGGCGGGGGAGATCTTGGTATCGCCGGAGGTCGGACGATTGGTGGACGGCTGGGTGGCGTTGGAAGAGCGACCGTTGCACCTACGTCCTGGGGACCCCGCACGCTTGGGCGGCTATGCGGTGATGGGCGTACGCATAGCTCGCCCGCGGTCAACCACGGATCACCGGACGGCCCGCAGCCCATTTGTCGGCCGGCACCGGGAATTAGTGCTGCTAGACGCGGTTCTCGAACAGGTCAAGGCCGGCCGGGGCCAGGTCGTAGGACTGGTCGGCGCATTGGGCGTGGGGAAATCGCGCCTCCTCGACGAGTTTCGCCAGCGCCTGACAGGACAGCACGTCCGCTATGCGGAAGGGCACTGCCTCGCGTACGGGAGTGTGACACCGTATCTGCCCATCCTGGACCTGCTGCGCGAGCACTGCGGCATGGCCGTCGATGATGCGCCCGAGACGCTGATTGCCAAGTTGCGCACTAGCCTCCAGCAGGGGCAGCTAGATGCCGTCACGACCCTGCCCTATCTCGCCGACCTGCTGGGCCTCCCGGTAGACGGCAACCCCTTCACAAACCTCAGTGCAGAGGCCCGCAAGGCGCGGACCTTCGAGGCTGTGAGGTTGCTTTTCCTGACCAGCAGTCAGCACCAACCGCTCATCCTTGCCATCGACAACCTGCACTGGATCGATCCTACCTCAGAAGCCCTGCTAGCCTCGCTGGTGGAAGGGCTGGCAGGCGCTGCCGTTTTACTACTGGCGACCTTCCGTCCAGGCTATCTACCATTCTGGCTGGATAAGTCCTACGCCACCCAAATCGCTCTGCAACCCTTAGGCATCGACGAGAGTTTGCAGGTGGTACGGAGCGTCTTACGCCATGCATCCCTCACCCAGGCTTTGGAACAACAACTTCTTGCCAAGGCAGAGGGCAACCCGTTCTTCCTGGAGGAGCTAGCCTACACGTTGCGCGAACAGGTCGGCGAGGTCTCAGTGCTGACGATCTCCGATAGCATCCAGGCGGTCATCGCCGCGCGCATCGACCGCTTGCCGTCTGATCAGCGGCGCCTCCTGCAGGCCGCATCGGTGATCGGCAAGAACGTTTCCGTCTCCCTCTTGCAGACGATCACCACATTGCCGGAGGAAACGCTGAGCCGCGACATCGCGCACCTCCAAACGACAGAATTCCTCTCTGCTGTCGGAGGTCCGCCGGCCCCAACATACACCTTCAGGCACATTCTCATCCAGGAGACGGCCTATCAATCGCTATCTGCCAGCATCCGACGGCAGTATCATCAACGGATCGCCCAAGCGCTGGCCCGTCAGTTTCCTGGTCTGACCGAGACGCAACCCGCCATGCTGGCACATCACTATACCGAGGCGGGGTGCACAGAGCAGGCCATCGTTGCCTGGCAGCGGGCCGGCCAACAGGCGGCAGAGCACTCCGCGCATGTCGAGGCAATTGCCCACTTCCTCCGGGGGCTGTCGTTACTCCAGGAGCTACCGGACACACCCGACCGCACTCAGCAGGAGTTGCGCTTACAAACAAGTCTCGGCCCTGCACTGATGGCGATCAAGGGTTTTGCGGCACCCGAAGTGGAACGCGCCTACGCCCGAGCCCATGAGCTCTGCCAGGAGATGGGGGACACTCCCCAGCTGTTTGAAGTCCTACGGGGCCTGTGGCGGTTTTATGGGGTGCGGGCAGCGTTCCAGAAGACGCAAGCGCTGGGGGAGCAACTCCTCTGTCTCGCCCAACGCTCCCAGGACCCGGCGCTCCTCCTGGAGGCGCATCTCGCGCTGGGAAGTGGCTTGTTCTGGTGTGGGGAACTTGGCCCTGCCCAAGCGCACCTGGCGCAGGTCAGCACTCTCTATGATCCTCGGCTGCATCGTTCGCATGCCTTCCGCTACGGCTTAGATCCAGGAGTGGTGGGTCTCTCATATGCCGCCCACGCACTGTGGCTATCGGGTTACCCGGACCGGGCCCAGACGCAGAATGCTGAGGCGTTGAGCCTGGCTCATACATTGCCTCATCCCCATACTCTCGCTCATGCCTTGGGCTTTGCAGCCTCGTTCTATCAGTTTCGCCGAGAGACGCAAGCCGTCAACGAGCATGTTGAGGCCTTGATGGCGCTGTCGCGCGAGCAGGAATTTGCTCAGTGGCTGGCATGGGGCGCCATGTTGCGCGGCTGGCTTCTGGTCGAGCAGGGCCAGGGCGTCGAAGGGTTGGCCCACATGCGGCAGGGCCTGGATACCTTTGACGACATCGGGGCAGCGCTGGGACGGCCGTACTGGCTGGCCCTGCTGGCCGAGGCTTGGGGGAAGTTAGGGCAGACAGAAGAGGGGCTACGAACCTTGGCGGAGGCGATGGAGGCCCTGCAGACCAGTGGGGAGCGTCGGTGGGAGGCGGAGATTTATCGCCTCAAGGGACAGCTGCTGCTGGCGTCTGGAGGCACGCGTGATGAAGAGGCGGAGGCGTGTTTCCAGCAGGCGCTCGACGTGGCCCGTCGGCAGCACGCGAAATCGCTAGAACTGCGGGTCGCGGTATACCTGAGCCACCTATGGAGGCACCAGGGCAAATGGGTCGAAGCCCGTCGGCTGTTGGGAACCGTCTATGGTTGGTTCACCGAAGGATTTGCGACGGCCGACCTCCAAGCAGCTCAGGAGCTGCTCGCGGAGCTGAGCTGATAAGATCTTGGTACACTCTGGCCGAACTGTACAAGGAGTTCTGTTGCAAAAACTGGTTTTTGACGCTTTTGTCGAGAATCGTGTCTCGATATTTCCAAGGGTTACAGCCGTCAACAAGCGTACTTTTTGATTTTTGCAACAGAACCGTTCCTCCTGTCCACGTGATCTTAGGAGCATAACTGCTCTAACCACCCATCCATGCTCCTGTATGTTCTACCACCTGTGATAGGGACACTACCGTATGGTCTATCGCTTTCACGACTATACCCTCGATGAGGGACGCCGTGAGCTGTGGCGGACGAGACAGCTCGTGGCCGTGGAACCCAAAGTGTTTCGGGTTCTCCTGTACCTCCTGCAGCACCGAGAGCGGATGGTGAGCAAGGAGGAGTTGCTTGAGCAGTGCTGGCCTAAGACCTTTGTCAGTGAAGCGGCCCTGACCCGTTGTCTCACCAAACTCCGCAAGGCGGTCCAGGCCGATGGCACCGCACCACCGATCATTAAAACCCTCCATGGCCACGGGTATCGTTTCGTCGCTGACGTCACACTCTTACCGCCGGAGTCGCGCCGGAGGCCGTTTCGTTCCCCGAAGTCAGGCACACACCCACGAGCGCTGCATCAACGCCGGTAGAGTCCCTCGCGCCAGCCGTTCCACCCAGCACCCATCAGATACGACTGGAGCCGCCTACGCCACCAAGGGAGGCACTCTCCGCGGCCGAACGTCGTCAGCTCACGGTCCTCTTCTGTGACCTAGTGGGCTTCACCGCACTCGCCGATCAACTTGACCCGGAAGACTTTCGCGACATCACGGTGACCTATCACACCACGTGTGCCGAGGTGATTCACCGCTATGGTGGCCATATTGCCCAATACTTCGGCGACGGCTTGCTGGTCTATTTTGGCTACCCCTCTGCTCATGAAGACGATGCCCAACGCGCCATCCACGCAGGGTTAGACCTGCTCTCAGCTCTTGTCGACCTCAACCGCCGCCTCGTACAACCCTATGGCATCCATCTGAGGGCGCGTCTGGGCATTCACACCGGCCTCGTTGTCGTTGGAGAGGTGGGAGGTGGAGCGCAGTCCGGGCAGCTGGCATTGGGGGTGACGCCGAACATTGCCGCCAAGATACAGACGATGGGTGCTCCTGAGCGTGTGGTCATCAGTGGCGCCACGTATCGTCTGGTACAGGGCTATTTCGTGTGTCAGGACCTGGGTGAACATACGCTGCCGGGGGTAGCGGAACCGCTTCCGCTGTACCACGTCCTGCATGTCAGCGACGCGCGAGGACGGCTAGAGGCGGCGTCTTCCAGGGGCTTAACACCCTTGGTTGGGCGGGATGCCGAAATGGTCCTGCTTCAGGAGCGGTGGGCACAGGTGCAGGAGGGCATTGGCCAGGTGGTGATGCTCAGTGGGGAAGCGGGTATTGGCAAATCGCGGCTGGTGCGGGCGCTCATCGAGCGATTGGGGGAGACACCCTTGACGCGTCTGGAATGCCGCGGTTCCCCCTACTATCAACATACGGCACTGTATCCCGTGGTCGATCTATTGCAGCGCAGCTTACGGTTTGACAGTACGATACCCCCGGACGAGAAGATTAGACGTCTGGAAGGCCTGTTGCAGGCGCATCAACTGGACCTGCAGGAGAACCTGCCGCTCCTGGCGTCGCTTCTCTCGCTGTTCCCTCCAGCGGATCGCTATCCACCACGGCAGAGGAGTCCGCAGCAGCAGCGCCAACGGACTTTGGACACCCTCCTGACGCTCACGTTGGCCCGCGCCGAGCAGCAGCCCCTGCTCTTCATCGTCGAGGATCTGCATTGGATTGATCCTTCCACCCTGGAGTGGCTCGGGCTCTTAATCGATCAGGGACCGACCACCCGCATCCTCACGCTCATGACGTGTCGGCCGACGTTTCAGGCGCCATGGTGGGGACGCGCCCATGTGATTTCGTTGACGATCAATCGCCTCCTACCACAGCAGGTGGCGCAGATGGCACAGACCATTGTTGGGGCTGATGTCTTGTCTGCTGACCTCCTCGATCACATCGTGACCCGAACCGATGGAGTGCCGCTGTTTGTCGAAGAGGTCACCAGGTTTGTCTTGGCGTCACAGCGTCTGCATGGCCAGGCTGAAGAGGCGTTTGCCACTGCACTATCCCCCGTCACCATTCCCACGACGCTGCATGATTTGTTGATGGCCCGTCTGGATCAGATGGGGGCGGCGAAAGGTACCGCACAACTGGCCGCGACGATCGGGCGGGAATTTAGCTTTGCGCTTCTGCAGTCCGTTGCGTCCGTTGATGAACAGGCTTTACGCCAGGATCTGCGGCGGCTCGTCGATGCCGAACTGCTCTACCAGCGGGGTGTCGGCGCTCAGGCCACATACGTCTTCAAGCATACTCTGATTCAGGAGGCGGCCCATACATCTCTCTTGCGGCGAACGCGCCAGCACTACCACCAGTGGATTGCTCAGGCCCTGGAGACGCAGTTCTCCGAGGTGGCGACAGTACAACCCGAGGTGGTGGCCCACCACTACACAGAGGCGGGGCTGCGTGCCCAGGCGCTCCCCTATTGGCAGCAAGCTGGTCAGCAGGCGCGTGAGCGCTCGGCCCATGCGGAAGCGATGGCGCATCTCACGAAAGGATTGGAGCTGCTGACGACTCTGCCAGAAACACCCGAGCGGGCTCGGCAGGAACTCTCTCTGCAGATCGCCTTGGGTGCAACCTTGGCCGTCACGAAGGGTTATGGCAACACGGCAGCCGAACGTGTGTACTCCAGAGCTCGGGAGCTGTGCCAACAGACGGAAGACACGAGACAGCTGTTTCCCGTGCAGTGGGGGTTGTGGACCTGTTATATCGTGCAGGCAAAGCAGCAATTGGCACGAGAGGTGGGGGAACAGCTCCTCCGCTCGTCTCAGCATGTCCAGGATTCCACCTTCCTCCTGGAGGCACACCTCGCACTGGCAGGGAGTTTGCACGACCTGGGAGAGTTTACCCCTGCCCGTCACCACTGGGACCACAGTCTGGCCTGCTACGACCGCCAGCAGCACCGCTCTCATATCACGCACTTTGGCATGGATCTTGGTGTCTTCTCCCGTGCCATGATGTCCCATACCCTGTGGCATCTGGGCTATCCAGATCAGGCGCTCACCCGGAGCCACGAAGCCTTGGCTCTGGCCGAGGAACACGCCCACCCCTTTAGTCAGGCGATCGCGCTGGCCTATGCGATCATGTTGCATCAGTTCCGCCATGAACAGCATACCGTCGACGAGCACACTGAGACAGCCTTGGCGCTGTGTACAGAACACGGGTTTGCGTACTACTGGGCGTGGGGAACGATCATCCAGGGCTGGTCATTCGTGGTGCAGGGACAGAGCGAAGCGGGTATAGAGCAGATGCGCCATGGCCTCGCCGCGCTGCGGAGCACGGAGGCGAAAAGGGCTCTACCCTACTATCTCGCGTTGCTGGCTGAGGGGTATGGAGCAGTCGGGCAGACGGACGAGGGGCTATGTGTCCTTGCCGAGGCCTTTGCCGAAGTGGCCACAACCGCAGAGCGACGTTGGGAGGCAGAGTTGTATCGTCTCCAGGGAGAACTGCTGCTGCGGGCGCAAGGCAGCAGGCGAAAGGCAGAACGGACGCCAGAAGCGTGTTTCCGCCAGGCTCTTGCGGTCGCACGCCAGCAGCAGGCCAAGGCGTTGGAATTACGCGCCGCCGTGAGCCTGAGTCGCCTCTGGCAGCAGCAAGGGAAGCGCCACGCGGCACGTCAGTTGTTGGCGGAGATCTACGGATGGTTCAGTGAGGGGTTTGACACCAGGGACTTGCAGGAAGCCAAGGCGCTGCTGGAGCAACTCGCGTGATCGGATGGCACCCACAGCGCCTCCCCGCCTCATGAGGCGGCTGAGACACGTCCCCAGCCGCCCCTGACGGTCGGACACCATCGTGCTTACACAGTTGGCTTGATATTCTGGTTCACACGAAATAGATTGGTCGGATCGTACATGTTCTTGACTGCCACCAAATGCTCGTAGTTGTCGCGATAGGTGGCCTTGACACGCTCTTGACCCTCGTCCATCATGAAATTGACGTACGCCCCACCCGCTGAGTAGGGATGCAGGGCTTCCCAGTAGGCCTTTGTCCACCCGCTGATCTTTTCGTTATTGGCAGGCTCTGGATCGACCCCCACGATGACCTGCGCCCAGGTGGCGTCACGGTAGCTCCACGCCGTGTCGTGCTTGCCAACCCGGTGCGCAGCGCCGTTAATCGGGTAGAGATGCATCGTTGATTGTCGCGTCGGAACCTCGGAGGCATAGGTCATGTGCAGCGCAATCGCGGCATCGCTCAACTCATTGACGAAGTCGGCTCTCCAGTACCACTGCAAGCCTGGTGGATACAGGGCATCAAATAGGCTTTGGAGGACTGGATACGGCAGCGGGCCGACCAGATCGAGCGCCGCGGGCCGGAAGCTGCGGATGGGCTTGAAGGCGGCCTCGGCCTGCTCCAGCCGGCCGGTATAGCACCACACAATACCACACATCGTCCGGTGGTGCAGATGTTCCGGGAACGGCGGCCCCAGGCGGCACGGTCAGGAACGCGAAGAAGCCATTTATTTCTTCCGGCGCCTGGGGGATAAACTCACGGTACCACTGCATGACCTCGGTTGCCTGGCTGAGGGGCCACAGCATCGGCCCAGCATAGACCGTGCTGATCGGGTGCAGCCGGAACAGGAATGAGGTCGCCACACCAAAGTTGCCCCCTCCGCCGCGTAAGCCCCAGAACAGGTCGGCATGCTCTTCGGCACTGGCGGTGACCAGACGCCCGTCTGCCAGGATCACATCGACGGCGAGGAGATTGTCAATGGAGAGGCCACATGTGCGGGTCAAATGGCCGAGCCCGCCACCCAGGGTCAGTCCGCCCACGCCAGTGGTGGAGATAATGCCACTGGGTGTGGCCAAGCCAAAAGCATGCGTGGCGTGATCGACATCTCCCCAGGTGCCGCCCCCCTCAACACGGACCGTGCGTGCTGTGGGGTCGACGCGAATGCCCTTCATGCGGGAGAGGTCGATGACCAGACCATCATCACACGTCCCCAAACCACCGCCATTGTGGCCGCCACCCCGCACGGCGACGAGCATGTCGTGCTCGCGAGCGTAATGGACCGCGGCCATCACGTCGGCGACATTGGCACACCGCACGATCAGGCGAGGATAGCGGTCAATCATGCCATTATAGACCTTGCGAGCTGCCTCGTAACCCGCATCATGGGCTTGCAGCAGCTCACCGCGTAGACGCGCCTTGAAAGCTTCTAGCATTGTTGCCGTAGGCATAGTATCCTCCGTTATGTTTCTCGTTGTGCAACGACTGTTGCTGACCGAGATTGTTGCAACCATGGTATCGACCCTGTACTGTCTGTAATGTATGTCGCGAGCAACCAGCGTGTCTTGACGAAAACCGAACCGTTTCCGGACCATTTCTGGACCATCCCGGTAGGATCGAGCGCTAGCGCCCGCATGAATTGTTGTGCGGGCCGCCGGCTCCGCCTCACTGCGCAGCACTGGCTTGCCGGACAGACGGGCAAAGAACTGCTTCAGACCAGGAGGATGTTGACCCGTGTGGGTGACCACGACGTCATCGCCCGCCTGCAAGGTATTGGTCTAGGATATTCATTCACCGATAGCATTGCTGGATCACTCTCAGCTGCCTACCGTCCCCCGCCTGGTCGGGCAGGTTCCGAGGCGAGGCTGCAATGCACCCCGCTGAGAGGCCACCCAGCAGAGGATAGACATGCCCGATGCCCCTTTTCCCCCAGCTGGCCATCCGACCGACCGGCTGATCGGGACGGCTCCTGCTATCGCCGCCCTATGCGCCCAGATCCGCCACCTCGCGGCTTTCGACACCCTGGGCAGCGCCCACGTCCCTGTCGTCTTGCTGCAGGGCGAGACCGGCACCGGCAAAGGGTTGATAGCGCGTGTCATCCACGACAGCGGGCCCCGGAGGGTAGGACCGTTCATCGAGGTGAACTGCGCAGCCATTCCCGAGACCATGATGGAGGCCGAGCTGTTTGGCTTTGAGCCGGGAGCCTTCACCGATGCCAAGCGCGCCAAGCCGGGGCTGTTCGAAGCGGCCTCGGGGGGCACACTGTTCCTGGATGAGATCGATGCGTTGCCGGTCGCGTTGCAAGGCAAGCTACTCACCGCCATCGAGAGTAGACGGGTACGACGGCTGGGAGCCGTGACCGAGCGGACGGTGGATGTGAAGCTGATCGCCGCCACCAATGCGGTGTTACCCGAGGTGGTGACGGCTGGGAGATTCAGGGCCGATTTGTATCACCGGCTGGCGGTGGTAGTATTGGGACTGCCGCCGGTGCGTGAACGAGGCACGGACCTCCTCATCCTGGCCGAGGCTTTTTTACAGCGTTCTACCACTGTTCATGGGCTACCGCCTAAGCGTCTGAACACCGCAGCCAAGGCCTGGTTGCAGGGATATAGCTGGCCGGGAAATGTGCGCGAGCTCAGCCATGTGATGGAGCGAGTGGCCCTGCTGCACATGGGGGAGGAAGTTGAGGCTGAGACCCTGATGCGTCTCTGTCAGCCCCTGACTACCAGCACAGTTGGTGCGAAGACCGAGCCAGCACATGATGAGGTGGCAGCAGAACACGCTCTCCCGAGAGGGGCCGAGGAGATTCGGCACGCACTGTTGAAGACGGGAGGAAATGTGGCGCGGGCGGCGCGGCTGTTGGGGGTGAGCCGGGATACTGTGCGTTATCGTATGCAACGCTATGGAATCGCGCGGCCACGCCTGAGAGGACCGTCTCCGGCCGTGCCTCCTCGCTCGCCAGGTGAGAGCGCCCGAAATTCTTCCCCTCAGGACGAGGAGCATCGTCCTGAGCTGACGATTCCCTTGACCCTACCGTACGGGGAGGCGACACAGGAAGAGAAGATGGCCGTGCCACCAGTCGCCAACCTCGCGGCAGGGGTCGAGCCGGACGCTCCACCTCGAGGGCCAGCGTGGGAGCAGAAGTCGGTAACAGTCCTCGCCCTGGAGTTGGCATGGCCAGAGCGCTCCGGTAGCGAGCCAATCCGCTACGACCCCTGGACTGAAAAGGCGCGCTGGGAGCAGGCCGTTGGGGATAAGGTGCAGGGTTTTGGGGGCATACTCGTGCAGCAGACAGCCGCCGGATTCGTCTGGGTGTTTGGCGTGCCCCAGACCCTCGAGCAATTGCCCCAGCGGGCCGTACACAGTGCCCTGGCAATCCGACAGATGGCGGTGGAAGCCACCGCTCCGGATCCACCCCCCTGCCCCACGGTGCGCCTGGCCGTGCATCTCGGCGCCGTGTGGGTGGACCATCAGGCCGCCGACCCAGGGGCGCAGGTACGTGCTGTGGGCGAGACCTTAGCTCTGCCGGTGCGGATACTGGGGCAAGCCACCCCAGGGGAACTTCTGATCACCCCAGAGGTTGGACGTTTGGTGGATGGGTGGGTCGCCTTAGAGGCACGACAGCTGTGGGTCGCCACCGGGGACCCCATGCGGGTGGGTGGCTATGCTGTCATAGGAGTGAGCCCAGGGCGCGAGGTTGGGAGCGGGCGTTGGCGTCCAATTCAGAGTCCATTTGTGGGCCGGACGCGGGAACTCATGCTACTGGAGGCCATCTTTGAGCAGGTCACGGCCGGCCGTGGACAGGTGGTGAGTCTGGTGGGGCCACCCGGCATGGGCAAATCGCGGCTGCTCGCCGAGTTTCGCCGATGCCTCAGCTCGCAGCGGTTTCACTATGCCGAAGGACGCTGCCTGGCTTACGCGAGCGGCACGCCCTATGTGCCGATTGTGAACATGCTGCGAGATCTTTGCGGCATCGCCGCGGATGATAGCCCAGAGATACTCCGAACCAGGGTGCGTGCCAGCCTCCAACAGGTGGGCCTCAACTCCGATGCCAGCCTCCCGTACCTCCTCCACCTCCTAGACCTACCTATCGAGCCTGATCAATTCGCGCATCTCAGCGCCGAATCCCGCAAGGCACGGACGTTTCAGGCCATAAGGGAGCTCTTCCTCGCCCGCAGTCGGCACCACCCAGTGGTCCTAGCCGTGGAAGACCTGCACTGGATCGATCCGACCTCCGAGGCTCTGCTGACGTCGCTCGTGGACGGGTTGGCGGGGGCCGCGATCCTGCTGTTGGCGACCTGCCGTTCGGGGTATCGCGGCGCCTTGGCTGGACAGATCGTACGCCACCCAAATCGCTCTCCAACCGCTGGGCCCAGACGAGAGCCGGCAGGTGGTGCGCCGTGTGATGCGCGACATAGCTCTCCCCCCGGCGCTGGAGCAGCAGCTCCTGGCCAGGGGGGAGGGTAATCCCTTTTTTCTCGAAGAGCTCGCCTATACCGTACGGGAGCAAGGGGAGGGACATCCAGCCCCTACTGTGCCAGACACCATTCACGCCGTCCTGGCCGGCCGTATGGATCGTTTGCCAACACCCGAAAGGTATCTCCTGCAAGCCGCCTCGGTGCTTGGTAAGGACATCGCCGTGCCCTTGCTTCAGGCTATCAGCGAGCTGCCCGAGGCAAGGCTGCAGCAGGGGCTCGCCCAACTGCAGGCCGCTGAGTTTCTGCACGAGACACCAGTTCTTTCCCGAGCGCGAGTACACCTTCAAGCACGCCCTCACTCATGAAATGGCCTACGGCAGTCTCCTCCAGGAGCGCCGGCGCGTCCTACACGCACGCATCGTCGTGGCTCTCGAAGCCTTCCTTGGCGATCAGGTCGCCGAGTCGGTTGAACAACTGGCCCATCACGCCCTGCGGGGAGAAGTATGGGATAAGGCCGTGGTGTACTGCCGGCAGGCGGGGGAAAAGGCTCAGGATCGCTCTGCCTACCGCGAGGCCGTGACATCCTTCGAGAAAGCGCTCGGAGCCTTGCAGTATCTACCAGAGGAACGTGCGACATATGAGCAGGCCATCGATCTCCGGCTGGCCCTGGGCTCGACGCTCCGACCGTCCGGAGATTTTGGCCGTAGCATGGAATACTCGCGTGAGGTGGAGTCACTTGCCGCCACCCTCGATGATCCTCGGCGACTAGGAGAGGTCTCTCTCCATCTGTCATACCATTTCTACATCATGGGTGCATACGACCAGGCTATTGTCGCCGCTCACCGTGCCTTGGAACGAGCCACGGACTGCGGCGATGCCGTCCTGCACGCGCAAGCGAACATTTATCTCAGCGTCGCATACCGTGCTCTGGGTGATTATCGTGGGGCGATCAACTGCCTAGGACAGAGCTTAGCGTCGCTTCAAGGGGAGCGACGCGGCGAACGATTTGGGCGCGTCTTCCTGCCCTCCGTGCTCTCCCGTGTCTACCTCACGACGTGCCATGCCGAGTTAGGCTCATTCGCCGCAGGCGAGGCTTTCGGGCAAGAAGGACTGCGGATTGCCGAGGAGGCTGGTCATATAGCAAGCCTCATGGTTGCTTCTTGGGCGGTCGGTATGCTGGGTCTCCGTCAGGGTGACCTGCGCAAAGCTATCCCCATGCTCGAACGGGCCATGGGCATCTGTCAGGATGCGGACATCCCGCTCTGGTTCCCCTGGATAGCTGCGGCTTTGGGGGCGGCATACACCGTAGGGGGGCGGGCAGCCGATGCCGTGCGGCTGCTCACGCAATCGGTGGAACAGGCTGTAGCAACGGGGCTGATCTTCTGTCAGACGCCCTCTTGCCATGCTCTCGCTGAGGCGCATCTTCTGGCTGGCCGCCTAGAAGACGCGCAGCCCTTGGGCGAGCGCGCCCTGGCGCTCGCCCAAGGGTACCAGGAACGGGGCCACGAAGCCTACGCCCTGCGGCTCATCGGTGAGATCGCGACGCGGCGCGAGCCCCACCAGGCCGAGCAGGCCGAAGTCCACTACCAGAAGGCTCTCGCCCTGGCTGCCGAACTTGGTATACGCCCGCTCGCGGCCCACTGCCATCGCAGTCTTGGCATGCTCTATCGCGGGACTGGGCAACAGGTGCAAGCCCGCACTGAGCTGTTGGCCGCCATCACCCTGTACCGGACCATGGAGATGACCTTCTGGCTGCCTGAAACCGAAGCAGCGCTCGCACAAGTCCAGGGCGATGTGGAATGTCCCCCCTGACACTGTGATGGTGGGGGCATGGAACTGTCCCAGCGCTCCCATGGCCCCTCTCCTCTTGAGTCGTCCGCCTGTATCCTGGAGACAGAACTACGTCCGTGCCAGATCCCCGTGCACCCCTACTTGCCCCCCAGCACGGCCATTATGTACCTGGTTTACTGAGGCGTCTTGCCAAGGAGGCAGGACGTGCAGACCTCGGGCGGGGAGACCAAGGAAGAGGCGACGGTAGCCCCCACCCCCATTTCTGGGGGCACACGGGGGGCTGAGCCTCATATCACCTCCACTTATGGGGTGTGAGACTAGGAGGGTAGAGCCCGAACGCTGGCTATCTGGCGCAGTGGAAACGGTTGGGGCTGCGGGGGTGAAGTGGTTGAGCGGCCCATTCGACAGTCCTTATGGACGCCTGAGGAGACCGTTGGGAAGCTTCTCCTGCACGTTGCACAACTCAGCCTGATCGAGGACGGTGGCGAGTGGTGGGGCGTGATCACCCTATACGCCATGGCGCAAGTTTTCCAGCAACGAGCGATTCCAGGGCAAACGCGGCCGAGGGCCCCAGCGTCGGTGCGGAGGCCTATACGCGTATGGAAATGGTCGAAGCCGAGCTGTATCGGCTCCGGGGAGAATTGTTGCCGGTATGTCTGGTAGTGCCTAACTCTGAGGCGGAAAGCTGTTTTCAGCAGGCCTTGCACGTGGCGTGCAGCCAAGGTGTGCAATCCCTGTCTCTGGGGGCGGCCATGCGCCTCAGCCATCTGTGGCTTCGCCAGGGTAAACGGGTCCACGCCCGGCAACTGTTCGCAGCCGTCTATAACTGGTTTACTGAAGGGTTTGAAACGGCGGACCTACAGGAAGCTAGAACACTGTTGGCAGGGCTGGCGTGAATACGGGGGATGTGGTGGAGAGAAAGGTCGCCTAAGGATGAGGTCACCAAGGGACGTGCAAAACGCCTGCGTCTTTGATACACTGCGGCGGCTCAGATTTCCCGGTGGCGTGAGGTCTTATTCGGACACAAAGACAGCAGCACCAGGCACATATCCTAGACCCATTGCCGCTACTCAGACGCATCTCTGACTTCACTCGACACCGACATCACCATTCAGCATGAGGATCGATGCGCATGACCAGTTGGACAGCAGACCAGTTGCAATCGATACATCGTATGCTCAATCCTGTTTCCATCGCCGTTGTGGGGGCCACCCCGCGCCTGCAGTACGGCGGGCGTTTTCTGCGTGCGGCGCTGCAGGCGGGTGACCGTGTCCGGATCTATCCCGTGAACCCGCGCTACGATGAAATCATGGGGCTCAAGTCGTACCCAAGTTTAGCAGATGTTCCCGAAAGCCCAGACGTGGTCGGCATCGTCGTGCCTTATCATCAAGTCATGCCGACCCTGGAGGAGTGCGCCCGCAAGCAGGCAGGCTCAGCCATCGTCATCTCAGCCGGCTTTGCCGAACGGGGCGATGGCGGCCGCCTGGATCTGCAACGCCAAATCGGCGCCTTCGCCCGCGAATCCGGGGTGCGCATCACCGGGCCCAATTGCCTGGGCGTCGCCAACGTCAAAGCCGGCATCTGGGCTTGCGCCGGTAGCAGACTGGTCATGAGCGGTGGCGGCCCCGTCGCGCTGGTCTCGCAGAGCGGTGCCTCAGCCTTTGGACCGTTTCTGACACGAGCTGTCGACCTTGGCATCGGTTATTCCTACATCGTCACCACGGGCAATGAGGCGGACCTGGAGTCGTCGGATTTCATGCGCTACCTGCTCGATGATCCGGACACCCGCGTCATCGCTTGCTTCATCGAGGGCTTCAAGGACGGTCGCAAGTTCATGGAAGTGGCGCGACTGGCTGCGGAACGCGGCAAGTCCATCGTGATGATCAAGATCGGCCGCTCCCCGGCCGGTGCCAAGGCTGCCACCTCACACACGGCCGCGATGACCGGCACGGACGCGGTGCACGACGCAGTGTTCAAGCAGTACGGCGTGATCCGAGTCGAGGATTACGACGAGCTCCTGGAGACCTCGCAGTTCCTCGCCTACAGTGGTCCGCTGCGGCAGGAGGGTGTCTCCATCGTGTCACATTCGGGCGGTATCAGCTCGCTGTCGGCGGATAAGTGCGGACAGATGGGGCTGCAGTTACCTGACCTTACCCCCGCCTCCCGCGACGGTATGAACGAGGTCCTGAAGGGTTTCGGATGGGCCGCGAATCCAGCCGATGTCACGACCTATGCCAACAGTGAGTCCTTTCCCCAGATCATGCAGTACATGGTCGAGGGGCCGGACGTGGGGATGTTGGCCATCGCCAGCGCTGGCGGAGATAGCCAGGCGCAGCAGGTGATTGCCATGCGCGATGCCACGGATAAACCGTTGGCTTTTTTGTGGACGGGAAGCCTCACGGCCACTGACGGCCTGAACAAGCTGAAGGAGGCCAAGATTCCCGTTTTCCTGTCGCCTGACCGGTTGGCGCGCGGACTGCGGAGCAAGATCAATGCACAGCGCTGGCGAGAGCGCCTTCTCAAGAGTGCCGACGAGCCCTTACAGCCCATGTCGGTGGGGCAACGAGAGGCGCTGCAGGAGATCAACGGCCTGGGTCGGAAAACCTTGACGGAGCATGAAGCCCGACGCTTCCTGGCACATTGGCAGGTGACGGGGGTCAGGGAGGAGCGCACCTCGACAGTTGAGGCCGCACTGGCTGCGGCGGGGCAGCTCGGCTATCCAGTGGTGCTCAAGGTGGAATCGCCGGATATTCCGCACAAAACCGAGGCTGGTGTGGTCCGGCTGGGGGTGCAAAGCGAAGTCGAGCTGCGCCAGGCGTATGCCGAGATCATGCACAATGCCGCGCACCATGCCCCCAATGCTCAGGTGCTCGGGGTGCTGGTCCAGGAAATGGTCCGTGGGGGTATCGAGACTATCGTCGGACTGTCGCAGGACCCTCTGTTCGGACCAGTCCTGCTCTTCGGCATGGGAGGGATATTCACCGAACTCTACCAGGATGTGGCGCTGCGCGCCTGCCCAATCAGTCAAAGCGATGCACGGGAGATGCTGCAAGAGGTTAAAGGTGCTCGTCTCCTCGAAGGCTTCAGGGGACGGCCTGCCGCCGATGTGGACGCGTTGGTCCACCTGTTGGTGCATGTGTCACAGCTTGGGGTACAGTGCGAACGCGAGGTCCGGGAGCTGGACTTGAACCCGCTCCTGGTCCTGCCGCGTGGACAGGGCGTCAGAGCCGCTGATGCCTTGATCGTCATGGCCTAAACCAGCGTGAGGGCACCAGAACGCCCTTGCTCGCATGGAGGGCTCAACGATGCCGGCCAATCTCACACCGCAATATCTCGACGCCGATAAGCGCTTTCGCGAGGCGAAAACGGCTGTGGAGAAAATCGGCGCGCTCGAGGACATGTTGGCCCTGATCCCTAAGCACAAGGGGACAGAGAAAATGCAGGCCGACCTCAAACGTCGGCTCTCCAAAGCGCGTGAGGAGGCGCAAAAGAAAGGTAAGGCGGGCGCACGAGGCAATACCTATCACGTGCCGCGTGAGGGGGCCGGCCAGGTCGTCCTGGTGGGCCCCCCCAATAGTGGTAAATCGACTCTCCTGGCCATGCTCACCAATGCGATTCCTGATGTTGGCGACTACCCCTTTACCACGCGCAAACCGCTCCCCGGCATGATGGAGTTTGAGAATATCAAAATCCAACTGGTGGACCTCCCGCCGATCGCCCCGGAGTGGACGGAAGGGTGGGTGTTTGCGCTGATTCGCAACGCCGATCTGGTGCTGGTCTTGGTTGATCTGGCGAGCGACGATGTGTTTGAACAGGTGGAGCAGGTCAGAAGCCAGCTGGCCACCCATAAGATACGGCTGATGCACCAGGCCGGTGATGAAAACCCTGAGGGGGGCGAGATTACTAAGCGGGCACTCCTAGTGGGCAATAAGGAGGATGGCGAGGGGGCCAAAGAGCGAGGAGCATTTCTGGCGGAGCTGTATGCCGCCGATTTCCCTGTCCTCACCGTATCAGCCGCCTCCGGCAGCAACCTTGAAACCCTGAGGCGAGCGCTCTACGATGGTCTGGGAGTGCTACGAGTCTATACCAAGTCACCCGGCAAAAAGCCTGGGCACGACGCCCCATTTGTGCTCAAGCAGGGCTCGACCATTCTAGACGTGGCCGAGGCTGTGCATAAAGATATCGCTTCAGCGCTCAAATTCGCCAGAGTCTGGGGGACGGACACCTTCGACGGCCAGCGCGTCATGCGCGACTACGTGGTGCGGGATGGCGATGTGATCGAGCTGCATAGCTAACGGGTTGGGGAGGCGCGACACAGCGAGGTATCGCACCTCCCCAACCACTAGGAACCACCTGCGAAGCACTTGCGCGCGAATGGCTGCTTGCTCCCCTCGGCGATATTGAGGCTGTTATCCCCCTTTCCCGTCATGGTCAGGATATGGCGACGTTCCCGGAGGGCAAGCTCACGCAACTGTTCGAAGGTTTTTTTAAGCAATATCCAGCCGCAACCTCGCCAAAAGATCCTGTGTTGTCCTACAGCATTGCACTGTACCTCAGCTCAAGACGACGAAAGGGGATCGCTGCGCAGACGTCAGGGCGTGCGCTTTATGCCAGGGACCGGTGGCCTATAAGTTTATACGCCACCGGGCGCTAACTTACACCTCAGAGCAATCCATCACACTCTAACGCCATACAACGCACTTGATCATAGAGCGCATTCTTGCTATGATGAGCTAAATAACGCCTTGAATCGCCACGTATCAATTCGTCGGCAGGGAGCACCAGATTAATGTCGTGGGGTACAGCCGCGTTCATACCGAAGAGTAGGGGCGGGACGGAGTGAGCCTGCAGGAAGCCCTCGACGCCACGAGCGCTACTGGGGAGATGATGATCAACCTACTGGCCAGTGTCAGCCCATAGGAACAGGAAGTCATCGGCGAGCGCACGAGCGATGCCCTGCAGCACCTCAAGGCCGAGGGCAAACGGTATGGCCACACCGTCTTCGACAACCCTGAGGGGATCGCCCTGATGCACCAGCTCCGGCCGGCCGGCTGCAGCTATGAGGCGATCGCCCAGCACTTGAATCGGGCGGGCATCCCGACAGCCCTGTGGCGGACCATGGCAGCCGATAGTGGTCTGGGGCATCGTGCGGCGCACCCAGCCTAAGCACGGGAGGAAGATTGCGTAATGGCTGACGAACCACTCTTAAGCCCGGCACAAGTGGCCGAGCGCCTCCAGGTGAGCGAGTACACCGCCGTCAAATGGATGCGGCAAGGCCGGATCAAAGCCCGCAAGCTGGGGAAATTCTGGCGGGTGAAGCCTGAGGACTTGGAGGCCTTCATCGAAGGAAGCACCGAAGAGGACCGTGACGATGCCGCGGCGCTCAACGACGCGCTGGCCGATCCCGTGCGTATCCCCCACGAGCAAGTGCGCCAGGAGCTCGGCCTTTAGTGGCCTATCGCCTGGAAGATACGGCCGCCGCACGGCGCGATTTGCAGGCCTTACCGCGGGACATCCTGATCCGTGTCGAGGCCAGCATTCAGGCGTTAGCGGAGAACCCCCGTCCGCAGGGCGTCGAGCGTGTCCAGGGCACCCAGGGAGGTCTCCGCGTGCGGCTGGGAGACTACCGGATTCTCTATACCGTTGACGATGCCCAACAAGTGGTGACCATCGGCCGCGTGCGTCATCGGCGCGATGTGTATCGAGGACTCTAGCCATGGCGCGCTTGCTCACCCTGAGAGCCGCCTCACGATTGATTCGCGTCTCACCCGGACGGCTCTACCGTCCGATCGCTGATGGTCGCCTTATCGGCGGCACCTAGGGAGGACTTGGCAAACCGACGCTGGTCAGCCTAGAGGTCTTGCAGGCGCTTTGTCAGCGCGAAGGCCTGCAAGGCCCTGATGTGGTCTAAATATCAGAACTTTTGGTACGTTCCATGCCAGCACATGGATTGCCACCATCATCCCAGCTGGTGATGTCTGAGCCCAAGGCCCCAATGTTGCCATGGCTTCAGGTGATGCAGGCTGAGGGCCTGTCTCTGCAGGCGATCGCTAACAAACTTAACGCCGAGGGCATGCCAACACTCAGCGGCCAATGGTGCTGGCAGTAAGGGCACCGTTGGGAATCTGCTGGCGCAGGGAGACGAGGCCTGATGAAGGTCCAGGAGGTGATGGCCCTCGTGGAAGCCGATGGCTGGTATCTCGTCCGGACGCGGGGCGATCATCGGCAGTATAAGCATCCAACCAAACCCGGTCTGGTGGCCATCGCCGGCAACCGCAACCGGGATGTACCCGCTGGCACCCTCGCGAACATCCTTAGGCAGGCCGGCCTCAGGAGGAACCCATGAAATATGCGGTCATTATTGAAAAGGGCGACACCAGTTATGGCGCCTATGTGCCTGACCTGCCCGGCTGTGTGGCCGTCGGGGAGAGTCTCGATGAGGTCAAGCGGTTGATCCGTGAGGCGATTGCCTTTCACCTGGAAGGGCTACGGGAAGAGGGGTTGCCGATCCCGCCAGCCATCAGCTTCTGTGAGTATGTGGAACTCCAGGAGGGCGCGGCATGAACACCCCGAAGCTCTAGGCCCTTGGCATCACACAGGATGGGGCAACAACCCGCTGGAAAGCGATGGGCTATGTCGACGGTGTGGGATGGCTGGAAGCCTCTGGGGCAAGCTTGATCGGCGCCATGGGGGCGTTATAGGTGTGAGCAGCCTATCGGGCGGCTCCGGAAGAGGAGCGACTATGAAACGACGTTACACCGTCAGCGGGGGTTGGGCTGAAGTGTTGATCCCCTGGACAGCCGGAGGATCTGAAGGAGATCGAGCGCCACAGCCTTCGTGGCGAGGTGGACGCAAGTGCCAGCTTCGGCGATCGCCGCGCGGAGGTGACAGCGGACAACCAGGAGCACTCGGGATTACCAGCCACCGGCGGTATCGCTGTCGGTTCTGCGGTCATGAGTTGCCGGCCTGGCTCCCGGTGCCGAAGTGGCCAACGGTGCGGTGCTCCTGAATCACCTCAGATTCTGAGGCTGACCGGGTGCGCCGGCGCGAGTGTATCGCGGCTTTTGAATGGGGCCTGATCGACCTTGTCCGCGATTTGTTGTGCACAGCGCTGGCTTGTTCCTTCGTCCAGGCGTAAAAATCCTGGTCATATAACGACTGGCTCATGGCGTCTGCCCTTCCTACTGTACATTAGACTTTATCAAGATTTAGGGTGTAGGATGTCTCACGACGAAAAATCGAGTAGTGGAGGTGCCTATGCCAAGCTACGAGGATGTGACCCAACGTGCCGGGAGTTTACAGGCGATGACGGGGTTAACCGAGCCAGAATTTACGGCGCTGCTGCCGCATGTCGAGCACGCGTTGGCGGCCTATCTGCAGGACCGCACCATCGATGGGCAACCCCGCACGAGCCGTCGTTACAGTACCTATGACAATGGTCCTTTACCCACGATAGCCGACAAACAGCTCTTCATTCTGACGTATGTGAAACAGAATCCGATTCAAGAAGTGCAAGGACAGCTCTTTGGGATGTCCCAATCGAATGCGAATAAGTGGATTCATCTCCTGCATGCGGTGTTGAATCAGGCTTTAGCACACCAAGAGCTGCTTCCAGCTCGCAACGCCGATGAGTTCGCGGTGATGCTCGCCGCCAAACGGACGGAAGGTGCTCCACTGCCCCCCCTTTTTGGCATGATGGGACTGAGCGACCGATCCACCGCCCCAGCCGATCCCGAGGACCAACAGGAATACTACAGCGGCAAGAAGAAGTGCCACACGATCAAAAACCTCCTCGTGATCGATGAGACCTGTCAGATTTGCTTCTTGAGTGCCACCTATGAAGGGAAGGCACATGATAAAAGCCTCGCGGATCTGGAGGGCTATACCCTCCCACGTGGCAGTTATCTCTATCAAGATCTGGGATTCCAGGGCTATACGCTGTGACGGGATCACGATCATGCAACCCAAGAAAAAGCCCCGTGGGGGTGAACTCACCCCACCGGAGAAAGCACCAATCGTGCCATCTCGTCCATTCGCATCCGTATCGAACACGCGATTGGTGGGGTGAAACGCTACCGGATCGTGAAAGACAGGATACGCCTCTTGAAGGACGGTATTCGTGATACCATCATGGAGACGTGTTGTGGACTGCATAACTTTCGCCTACAGTATCGACCGTGGAACTATGCCAACTAATAAATATTGAAAAAGTCTATTGCACACCCTCGTTATTGACCGGTCATCCCGAACGTTCCGCACATTTCGATGGTGAGCCTTTGGGTGCTGGTGCATTCCGTTGCAGTCGGGGCGGGTTATCCATGAAGGCCTGTAGGTCGCTCTCTTTCTCCACCTGTCGCGAGGTCACCATGACCGTAATCTCCTCACGCCCTGGGCATTTCAGAGTCTTAGAGCTATAGCCTTCGTCTCGAATCACCCGGTTCAACAGCCAATCCTTCATCAGGCAATATGCCTCCAGCTTCACCTGTTGGGCACGTATGGATACGCCATCTCTAGCCTAGTCCTCCATGCTGACGCGCATGTAACGAACCACCTGCAAAGGCTTCTCCCGTCCCGATACGCCTGCATAGCCCCCGGGGCGGCCTTCCACGCAGGAATATAGCATAGGGTAACGTTGGTGACGAGAGAATAGCATGGAGTTTCATGGGGTTATGGGCCTATGGGGTTACCCCTCTTGCGACTCGCCTCACATTGTGACGATCCGACCGCGCACTGCCTACATCAGTTCCTTCCCCGAGCACTGGCCCGCTCGAATGCGCTGTCGCATCTAGGCCTCTGCGGCGTGCAGAAAGAGCCGCTGCACATGCCCGACGGAGATCCCTATCGCGGCGGCAGCCTGTGGAAGCGTTGGCATTCACGGGGATGGGAATTTTTTATAAAAAATTTGTTGAAATTGTCGACAGGATCTCGTACGATCGTGACCAGTCACGATATTGCTGCCCGCTGTTCTACCTCAGCCATCGGGCATCACACTCGGAAGGAGGATCATGCGATGCCCTTGTCCGTCTCTCAGCTGATTGAGTCCGCCGACACCAGCGGCGACGCGCTTCGGCTCATCAGGGCGGCGAAGGACTTGACGCAGGCCGACATCGTGGCACGCTCCGAAGGTACCATTGGCGCCGATCAGATCTCGCTCATCGAGCGTGGGAAGCGGCCCATGACGTCAAAGCAGTGCACGGCTATTGCGAGGGCACTGAACCTGACCGATGCGCAAGAGGCGCAGCTCATGCTGATGGCTCTGATCGACCGCGCACCAGAGCGCCTGAAGCCCACACTGCGCCAGGCAAGGCTCAGGATCAGGCTGGCCACCGTCGAGGCCTTCTTCATGGCATACCCACCGGATAAGATGGAGGCGTTCATCGCCACCATGGATGCGGTGGCGGAAGTGTGGCCGCAAATCAAAGCAAATGGGAAGTCCCCTCAGAATCCAGCAAAAGCTGGCCCAAAGACTAACAAAGTCTCCCGAGGAGGGACAGAACATGGCGTATGATCTGTTGATCAAGAATGGTCGAGTGATCGATGGCTCAGGACTACCGGCTTTCCGCGGCGATGTGGCGGTCAGCCACGGCAAAATCGTGGCGACCGGGAAACTGCGCGATGCCGCCACGCGCACCATTGATGCCGATGGCCTGGTGGTCGCGCCAGGATTTATCGACAATCACTGCCACTATGACGCGCAGGTGACCTGGGATCCGATGTGCAGCTTCTCGTGCTATCACGGTGCCACGTCGGTCATCATCGGCAACTGCTCGCTGGCCCTGACCCCGGTGCGCCGTGGCCAGCGAAGAACGGCTGGCCGAATTTCTCTCCTATGTCGAAGCCATTCCGATGGAGGTGCTGCGCACCGTCAATATGAGCTGGGAAACGGTGGGTCAATATATGGACACCCTCGACAAGCGTCTGGGGGTGAATGTGGGCAACCTCATCGGCCATTCGGCGGTGCGCTATTACGTCATGGGCGATGAGTGCCAGGGCCGCGCCGCCACGCCGGACGAGGTCGAAGCCATGCGTGGCATTGTCCGCGATGGCATGACGGCCGGCGCGCTGGGGCTCTCCGTGTCGAAAAATCGGGGCCATTACGATCCCCAGGGCGTGCACATTCCGGCGTTCTGGGCCGAGGAGAGCGAGATCTTTGCGCTCGCCGACGTGCTGAGCGAGATGGGGGTGGGCACCATCCAGAGCGGCGGCGGTCGCGATGCCGAGTTAGACAACGGCCTGATGACCCGCCTCGCCGAGGCCTGTGGCCGCCAGGTGGTCTACAACAACCTGGGGCAGTCGGTTCGCCAGCCGGAGGCCTGGAAACAGCACATGGCGCTGGTCGATGCCACGGCCAAGGCGGGGATTCGGGCCAATCCGCTGTGCACGCCCAACAGCAATACGACGCGCTTCACCATGCGCAATACGCAGGCGTTCCGGGGCATCCCGACCTGGCATCCCATTTTGCTGTCGTCGGACGAGGACAAACTGCGGGCCTACAGCGATCCTGAGGTGCGGCGGAAATTGCACCAGGAAGTCGTGGAGTGGACGGCCGACTTACCCGGCGCGAACATCGGGCGGCGCTGGTACGACTATATCTGGGTGGGTGAGACGGTGTTGCCGAAGAACAAGGCCTGGCAGGGCAAGTCCATCCGTGAAATGGCGGAGGCCCAGGGCAAGGGCATCATCGACGGCTTCCTGGATCTGGCGGTCGAGGAGCACCTCGACACGGTGTTCTTGGAGGGCTCGTCGAACGTCGATAAGGCGGCCATGGCCCAGATCCTCAACTACCCCAACGCCTATATCGGGCTCTCCGATGGCGGCGCCCACGTGCAGTTCCACGGGGGCTATGGCTACAGCACGCGCTTGCTGGGCTACTGGGTGCGCCAGGAGGGCATCATGTCGCTCGAGCATGCGGTGCGCCGGCTGACCTTCGAGTCGGCCTCGACGTTCGGCATCTACGATCGGGGGCTCCTGCGCCCGGGCCTGGCGGCCGATATCACGATCTTCGATCCCGACACCATCAACCCGCTGCCGGAAGACACCGTGCACGATTTTCCGGCCGGCGGCTGGCGCATCCGAGAGCTGGCGACGGGGATTCAGTACACCATCGTCAATGGCCAGGTGTTGCTCGAAAACGGCCACCACACCGGTGCGCTCCCCGGGCGCGTGCTGAGAAATAGCCAGTATCACGCGACGGCACAGGCCTAAGTCAGGAGTAGTCCTCTGTTCCCCCTCTCCCCGGCCAGGGAGAGGGGCTCCATGAGTAGTTCCGGCCATGTGTTCCCTCATGCCAAGGACGGAATGGCTTCGTGGTCGGTTCTCCGCTGGCCATCTGGGGCATGCCTCGGGTGTGACTCAAGGCTAGGGCACCGCCCCAGACTACCACACCTGCGAGGGGCCATCGTACCAGACACGCATGGTCGGCACCTCATGCACGTCTAGCGTGTACACAGACCGTGGAGTTCTCAGGAACCCATTGCCATGCCGCAGGAGCAGGAAACATCCCACTGGTGGCCCACCTTCGGTATTATGCTCGGCGGGCTCACCGTCGCGCTCAATAGCGGCGTGCTGAACGTCGCGATCCCCAGCATGATGAGCAGCTTAGGCACCGACCTGGACCGCATTCAATGGGTGCAAACCTCCTTCCAGATCATCCAGGCGGTCATGATACCCGCCGTCGGATGGCTGGGGGCACGGATGGGGACGAAGCGCTTGTTCATCCTCTCCACGCTTGTCTTCATCATCGGATCGGCGCTCTGTGGGCTGGCCTGGAACGTGCAATCGCTGATCCTGTTCCGCACCCTGCAAGGCATCGGAGGGGGCCCCATCACACCGCTCAGCATGAGTATTCTGTACAGCAGCTTCCCCCCCGACAAACGCGGCCTCGCCCTGGGCCTGTCGAACTTCACCCAGTCCTTCGGGCCGGCGATCGCGCCGGCACTCGGTGGTCACCTCATCGAGGTCCTCAGTTGGCGGGCGATTTTTTACGTCAATGTGCCAGTCGGACTGCTGAGCGCTGCTATTGTCTTCTTCACCATGCCGAAAACCGAGGAGGAGCGCTCCAGCCCCTTCGACGCCCTGGGGGTGTTCACCATGGCGAGCTTTCTCATCCTACTCCTGCTCGCCGTCAGCGAAGGGCGGCGGTATGGCTGGGGCTCGCAGATGATCCTCATGCTGTTCTTCGCTTCGACTCTGTCGCTGGTGGTCTTTGTGGTCGCCGAGCTGAAGACCACACAGCCCTTTGTCGAGCTCCGCGTCTACAAGAACCTCCCTTTTGCAATGGGGTGTCTGATTGGGTTCGTAAACACCATGGAATTTCGCGGCACCAACTTTCTCTTGCCCATCATGCTCCAGCGCATCTACCACTATACGCCCTTTCAGGCCGGCCTCTTTTTCCTCCCATCAGCGCTGGTGATGGGTATCACCTCGATCCTCGCCGGACGCCTGGCGGACATCGTTCAACCGAAGCTCCTGCTGATCATTGGCCTTTTGGGGCTAACCTTTGTCTCGTTCAAATTCTTAGGACTCGATGTCTGGGCCACGACCGGGCTTCTCCTGGGGTTGGTCGTGCTTCGTCGGGGGGCGCAGGCGTTTTGCCACTCCCCCCTAAGCTCGTCCACGCTGAATGGCGTGCCGGAAGACCAGGTACGGATGGCGAGTGGCCTCTTCAACCTGCATCGCACCGTGGGGGGAACGATGGGGGTCGCCCTCACCGCAACGCTGATGGATTATCGCGAGGACGTGCATATGCTCATCCTGTCCCAGCGCCAGGCGCTCTACCCGCTGGGCACAGAGGCGGCAACCGACGCCATTCGTGGAGTGTTGATGCAGGATGGCGATTCGGGTGGGACGCTGGCTCAGAAGACTGCCGGAATCTTGCGCCAGAAGCTATCGGAGCAGGCCGCACTGGCAGGCTACCACGATGTCTTCTTCATGTTCGCATCCCTGACGCTCTTTTCGCTGCTGCCGGTCCTGCTGATGCGGGGTAGGAGACCGGTTTTACCAGTAAAGTCGGTGAAAAAAGAGTAGCCAGTGAGGTTCGAACGTCCGACAGGCGTTGGGGACCTCATCGCCAAACGTCCGGAGCTATCGGTGGAGACCAAGCGGAAAATTCTGGCTGAGGGCGCCATCCAATTCTATCAGTTACGCGACTAGTACAGGCTACTCGCGCGACGAGAGCAGTGGATGGCTAATAGTGCATGTCGGCGCGGTTGCCACCGTCGACGACGATGGCTTCGCCGTGCACCCCGATGGCGAGCGGCGAAGACAGCATCGCCACCACGTGGCCGATGTCGGTCGCGCTGGGGCCGTAGCAAGGGCTCGGTCCATCAGTATCCCGCGGCGACGACCGACGCACACCCCTGCGGCGGCCCCCGATGCAGGCAGTAGCCACGCCCAGCAGGCATGCTTGGTGCACACGACCCTGGGACAGGCTACGACTTCACAGCGTGCAGCCTCGTCGCGGCCTCCATGATGCCGCGGCGCAGGATCTCCACTTCGCTGGAGTAGCAGATGATCTTCGCCCCAGCCCGGATCCACTGCTCGCCCTGCTCGATCGAGCCCACCAGCATCGAGACATCCTTGCCGTGTCGACCGGCGGCCTCGATCAGCCGCGTGCGGTACTCGTCAATCACCTTGCCCTGGTCCGGCGTGCCAAACACCCCGAGTTCCTGGGCCAAATCGGCCGGGCCCAGCGTCACGGCATGGATCCCGGGCACACTCAGGATGGCGTCGATGTGGTCGAACGCCTGTTGCGACTCGAACATAATCGCCAGATGGATCTGGGCGTTGAGGAAGCGCTGGGTCTCCCCCACAGGGCCCGTCTCATAGTCGGTGTGATTGCCAATCCCGGCCATCCCCCGCAGCCCATCCGGTGCGTATAGGCTGGCGTTGACCACCTCCTGGGCGATCTCCGGCGTGTCCACCTGCGGCACGTGCAGGCTCCAGACCCCGGCGTCAAGGAGCCGTGTGATCCATTCGCGGTTGCCCTGCGGCGGACGCACCGTCAGGGTGAAATCCATCGCCCTGGCGAGCAGCGCCATGTTGGACAGCGTCTCTATCGAGGGGGAAGCGTGCTCCATGTCAAAGCGGGCAAAGTCCAGCCCTGCCGACTTCATCAGTCGCAGAATCGCCGGGTTACGCACCATGTTGATCCAGACGCCGACCTGGGTCTCGCCACGCGCTAGAGCCTGCTTCATAGCATTGGTTTGCATGAGTTTCTCTCCTCCTCAGTGAGCATCGACCATTGGCCCATTGCAAGCGTCTTGTACCATGGGCGCCCGACAGGTCAACCTTAAACATGCGTAACCCCTAATTCAACACGTCGATAGGCGCGCTTGCATCGAACCGGAGGTGTCCAGCAGGAGGACACATGGACAACATGGCTCCGGGTTCTCGGCAAATTCTACGGCCTCGTCAAGCCTTGGTGTGTTAGCCATGGTTTTGCCCATTCTCCTTTTTCTCTGACGGCTTGTGGCATAGGTCAGCGTTGTAATGCCGGCATTACGTGTTCGGCGAGGAGCTTGATCGTGCGTAGCACTTTGGTCTGTTCCATCCCTGGCCACTGGATGCGGAAGATAAAGCAGTTGACCCCGAGGGCATCGCTATAGCGCCGTAGTTCGCGGACGCAGTCATCGGGATCGCCGATGATAAAACGATCCTGCACCAATTGCTCGAACGCCAGGTCGAAGCTATCCTCCTGCGGCAAGGCTTTGTCCTGTCCCCATGAGGCGTAGGCCTGGTACTTGGCCTCGAGAAATGGACGGCATTCCTGAATAGCCGTGCGGCGATCGGGTGCGACATAGAGTTCTTTGATCATCGGCAACTCGGCGGGAAATGGCTTAGCCCTCTCCTGGAGCGCCTTGCGGTAGAGCCCCATCTGGTGTTCGAGAATGCTGAGCTTGGCATGTGGATTGATCACCCAGGCGTCTGCCATGCGTGCCGAACGCTCTACTGCGCCGTCGTTATTGGCTGCAAACCAAATGGGTGGGTGGGGTGTTTGCACCGGTTTCAGCATCATACGGGCCTTGGTGAGATGGAAAAAGCGGCCATGATGCGTCACTTCTTCCTCGCTCCACAGCCGTTTGATGACTTGTAGGGCTTCGACGAAGCGTGCCACACGCTCCCTGGGTTGTACACCAAAGGCCTCATATTCGGCATCACGATAGCCGAGCCCAACACCAAAGATAAAGCGCCCCTCACAGATCACATCGAGCGTAGCGACCTGTTCGGCGATGTCCACGGGATTGTGCAACGGCAGCAGCAGCACGGTAGCTCCCACGCGCATGCTCCCGGCTTCGGCCGCCAGGCGCGCCAGCGCCGGTAGGGTCTGGATTTCCTGAAAAGGCGTGGAGAGATAGTGCTGTCCCATCACGATCAGGTCAAAGCCCGCCTCGCGCGCCGCCCGTACCTGATCGATATGCTCACGAAAACGTTCGACCATCGACACACCGGGCGGGTGTTGTTTCGAGACGATCAGTCCAAATTGCATGCGCTCCTCCAGAGGTCTCGGGGTCATCGTGGACCCTCCAACATGCGTTCTAAATTCCGCAGATCGACCGCTAGGCTGAGCTGGCGTGGCGCGGTGACCTGGCGCACGGACAGGGTGAGCGTCTCATCCTGCCGCACTGAACGCTCGACAAGAAATCGCGTCTTCGCCGCACCGGTTCCGCTTGGCCCTGTAAAGGGTGTGGACGCGAGGCGGATCGGCCGATTGCCCGGACCGAGGATGCTGAGCTCCAGCACACGTTTTTGCGTTCCCAGTACCAGCGGATACTCGGGCAATCCGGTCTGCCGTCGCACCGTTCCGAGGATCTCTCCTACGCGACCGGCAGCCCTTCCTGGACGATGATCTCATAGCGCCCAAACATCTGCGTTGACACGGTGGCAGCCCATAGTGGCATGCCATACCAGGCCACCAGGGCCGCCGTAAGGCAGGCAAGTCGCCAATAGTGCGAAGGATGTGTGCCAAGTGTGTGCACGGATTTCTCCTCTGTCAGTCGCTGCGCGTGGCACCTGAAACGAGCGCTATCTTAGGGAAGTTTTAGGCATCAAGCAAGGGGCCTATGGTCTTGACATCTCCTCGGCGTTATGTCCAAGATGAGGCTCACACAGGCGTGTTTCAGGGCGCTGTGATACGATCACACAAGCGCTTATCATCCGGGAGGTGAGAGACGATGACTATGCCACTTGAAGGAATTCGCGTTCTTGATCTCACCCGACTCGCACCTGGACCATATTGCACGATGATCCTCGCCGACCTCGGAGCGGATGTGATCAAAATCGAGGAACCCGGTCCCCCTACCGGCCGACGTGCCGAACAGGCAGGAAACCTTTCCACAGTGCCGCCCCCCCGTTACGGCGTCGACCGCCATACGCCCCACTGGGCGTTGAACCGCAATAAAAAAACCATCGGGCTCAATCTGAAGCATGACGAGGCCCGGCAGATTTTCCATCAGCTCGCTGAGCGCGCCGACGTGGTTGTGGAGGAGTTTCGGCCGGGCGTTGCGAAACGGCTGGGGATCGATTATGACACCTTACGCCAGCGTAATCCACGCCTCATCTACTGCGCCGTCACTGGCTATGGGCAGAGCGGTCCCTATAAAGACCTCGTCGGCCACGACATCAATTACATTTCGATGGCCGGTTGTCTGGGGATGATCGGCGAGCAAGGGGGACCGCCAGTGATTCCGCACAACATCATCGCCGATTTCGCTGGCGGCGGTATGCACGGCGCGATTGGAGTATTGGCCGCGCTTATGGCACGCGAGCGCACCGGCCGCGGTCAGTTTGTCGATATCGCCATGACCGATGGCGTCTATTCCTTGCTGGTCTCCCATCTGTCGACCTATTTTGCCACCGGTACGGTGCCACAGCGGGGTGAAACACTGCTCGACGGCGGCACACATTATTATAATGTCTTTGAGACCAAAGACGGCAAGTGGCTCAGCATCGGTTCGATCGAGCCCTGGTTCTACGCCAATCTCTGCAAAGCGTTGGACCGTGAGGATCTGTTGCCGTGTGAATTCGTCGAGGCCGAGCAGCGCCAAGCCCTCAAACGGACGCTCAGCGATGTCTTCAAAACCAAAACACGTGATGAGTGGTTTGACATCTTAACGCGCCACGATATCTGCGTCGGTAAGGTCTACGACCTGGATGAAACGGAGCACGATCCCCATCTGCGGGCGCGGGAGATGATCGTCGAGGTGGATGATCCGGAGGTTGGCAAGGTCAAACAGGTCGGTATTTCGGTCAAATTGTCCGAGACGCCGGGACAGATCCGCTTCCTGGCTGCGCCACTGGGCGCACACACTGACGAGATTCTCACCTCCCTCGGCTTCTCCCAGGAGAAAATCGCCGAACTGCGCGCGGCTGGAGCGATCAAATAACGTAGGGCTGAGCGCAAAGGACTGACGGCTGAGAATTGAGCGCAACCCGCTAGAGGTCAAGGTCTGGGTATTGACTTCTCAGACGAGTGCGCAGCGTGTCGACCGACATATCGGTGATGCAAATGAGCTTGTGGCGGGCCTTCATCCCTCTGATGATGGATAGCCGCGCCCGGCTCACCCCGAGCAGGTCGGTGAGCAAGCCTAGGCAGGCCGTGTTGGCTGCGCCTTCGACGGGTGGAGCCGTGAGCAGAAGCTTCAGGGCATTGCCATGCAAGCCCGCCACGGCGTTGCGCGAAGCCCGGGGTTGCACCGTCACCGGCAGGAGCACATCAGCGCCGCTTTGCTGCAGGGCAAGCACTGCATCCCTCCGAAACCAATTCTCTAGCGTCTCTGCAGATAGGCCATAAGTATACTGCATCACCATAGAAACACGCCAAGCCGTGCGCGAAGATGTCAGAGGCTCATGAACCGAGGCAGCCGGGGTCGATGGACGACACGGGAAACGGTCGGTCTCTGCGGTCGCACGACAAAAAGAGCTTGACTTTATCGTCCTGGATCGCTCAAATATACACCGCCTTCTGCTGGGACGCGCTTTGCACACATCGCAACCTGGACGAAGCAGAACATCCTCTCCAACAGGCGTTGGCGCTACTTCCTTCCGCTCATGCCCGGTACCTGAGGCTTCCTGGGATCATCCGGATGCCCCAGGGAAAGCCCGCACAGGTCTTGGTTCCCCTGGACGAGGCAATCGGCAGACCCCATGGCGGCATCTGATGCGCCTGTAGAGCGTTTTCAGTCTTGAGCCATGAGGACCGTTCCAGGGGGAAGATGGGAATGTGCGGAGGAGCGAGGGCAGGAGGGCTGACGTGGGTAAGATCGGCAATGGACTGAAAGAAGGAGGCTTATGAGCAGCGTTGTCAAAAAACGACGAAAGAAGATTCGCAAGCACAAGTATAAAAAGCTGCGAGCTCGGACACGGATCGAGCGCCGCAAGCGGGGGTAACACGCGGCCACCGGGATTCGAGGAGGCAGGGGGCACCCCTGGGCGGACTACCCTTCATTCCTCGAATCCCTCAGACGCTTCAGGTGTGTTCGAGCACGTAGCGGTAATACTCCTCATAGCGTTTGACGATTTGGGAGACGTGAAACCGCGTCATGACCCAGCGTCGTCCTTCTCGGCCCATCTGCCGTCTCCGTTCGTCGTTGGACAAGAGCTCAATGCCTGCTCCGATCATGCCATCGATGTCGTCCGGTTTGAGCAGATAGCCACATTCCCCATCGACGATCGCTTCCGGGAGCCCACCAACCCGTGAGGCCAGCACTGGCACCTCACAGCTCAGCGCCTCGATGGCCGCCAGCCCGAACGACTCCATCTCCGACGGCAACATAAAGAGGTCAGCGATGGAAAGGACGCTGGCCACATCCGTCACAAAGTCCAGGAAGAAGACCTTTTGCACCAACCCCTCACGGCTGACGAGGTCGACACACGCCTGATAGTCAGGACCATTACCGACTAGCAGGAGCTTAGCGGGAACCTCGCGGGCCATTTCGCGGAACATTTGGATGATCAACGGCACCCGCTTCAGGCTACGAAAATTCGAGATATGGCAGACGAGCTTCTCGTCGGGCTGAGCGAATTGCTGACGCCACTGCGGATTGGGCCGCCGCTGGAAGACATAGGGATCGACAAAATTCGGGATGACTTCAATCGGTTTTACGAGGCTGAACTCCTGTCGCGTCAGCTCGGCGAGATACTGCGAGACCGCGGTGACACCGTCGCTCTGTTCGATGCTGAAGCGCGTGACGCGTCGGTAGGAAGGATCGATGCCGATAAGGATGATGTCGGTGCCATGCAACGTGGTGATGATCTTGGCCGGCGATTGCTCGGCCATTTGCTGCGCCAGATACGCTGCCGTGGAGTGGGGAATGGCATAGTGAGCATGCACGAGGTCGAGTTGGTGATTCTCGACGACTTCATAGATCTTAGACGCCAACGCCAGAGTATAGGGGGGGAACTCAAACAGCGGATAGGACACCACATCAACCAGATGAAACTGAATCGCCGATGGGCACCGGTGCGTCAGGCGCGCCGGTTGATTGTAGCAGATGAAATGCACCTCATGTCCGGCTTGGCACAGCCCATGGCCCAACTCCGTCGCCACGACCCCGCTGCCTCCGAACGTTGGGTAACACACGATGCCGATTTTCATGACAGCTCCACCATATAATGCTTGCCATAGCTCTCGGGGACGGCCTGCACCAAGGTATCGACCACGTCCATGCCGTAACGACTGAGGTATGACATGCCGTTCAGCGTGCGCTCCTGTAGATCACGTTTGGGGTACAACGCCTCCGCGGCACGCCTGAGTTGAGTTGCCGTCAGGTGTTCGGCCTGCTTCAGATGGCGCACCAGCTTTTTCTCAAACTTGCCGATGCGGACCATCATGTAATTCAACGTCCCCTCCAGCGAGGTTTCGAGCGTCGGATCGACGGCGCGGACGCGCCCCTTTAATGCGCTCAAGGGGCGATAGACCTGCTCGCGTAGCTCCTGCCAGAGGGCCGGCGACGCAATATCGGCACGGGCACGAATCCACTCCGTAAGGGCGTGGTCGGGATCACGTAGACTGAGGGGCGAGAGATCATATTTGTGGAGGATTCTGCTCGTCGCGGGTTCGAGAAGGGTGCATCCCAGTCGCAGATGAGGAACCGGCATCGGCACGTCGAAATACTCATAGATATGTCGTGTCTGCGCAAAGTAATTCAGCTCTCCGGCCCCACCGACAAACGCTGCCGTGGGAAAAAGGAACTCGGACATGACGGGACGTAACAACGCGTTGGGGCTGAAGCGTTCAGGACTGTCCTGCAACAGCGTCTTGAGATCGGCGTTGGTATAAGTCCTGGAGCCTACACGGAAGGTCCCGTGTCCGTAGTGCACCGGTTCACGCCGACCGTTTTCGCGCAGGAAAAAGCTACATAACGTCGGGTCTTTGTGCAGCTGGCGCTGGTAACCACGTTCCTCCAAGAAGTCTCCGGTCTCGTTGGCCAACTGCGATGGCACCAACGGGGCCTCGATGGCCTGTTCGAAGAGGGGAATCGCCAGACGTTTCAACTCGGGCAACCCCGGTTCGACCATGATCAGCCCATACTGATGAAAGAGCCGCAACATGAGGCGGGAAAACCACTCCCCAAATGTTGCGCTCACCTCGGCCGTCTCCAGCAGTAAGGCCTCGACTTCATCAGTAAAACCTTGGCCGGCAAGCGCTTCGGACAAGCGCCGAATCACCGTCAGCGCGCCGTGATCGAGTGGGATCTCACCGACAGACCAGCCCTCGAATTGCGGATCCAGAGGGTATTCGAGGCGCTGCAGTTGTCCCGCCCTATCGATGATGTACGTATGATTGACCTCGGCCCAGTCGTGGTCGTCGCTGGCGTTCCAAAACATCGGTACGAACTCATGGGGAAATTGGCGGCCCAAGGCCTCTGCCAGCTTGATAATGCTCATGGCTTTATACACGGTGTACAGCGGACCGGTGAGCAAGCCAGGCTGCTGACCGCCGATGACCACGAAGGTGGTGGGCTGTGCCAGTCGGTCAAGATTCTCGATGGTCGTCGCCGAGGCTCCAAGGCGTGCATGCGACCGCCGCAGCACCGCGGCGACGTCGTCTCGACGCATCTGGTAGCGCGTGCGGACTTCTTTAAGATGCTCGGCCATCTGGCCTGGAGAGGTACCAAAGATGTCGCGGCTGAGGGATTCGTTCACCGAGGTGTCCCGCAGCAGGTGATGAGGTGGGAGTAGCTCGGCCCAATCGAGGCTATCGCGGATTCGCACTGAAATGGTAGCGCCCTCCTGCTAGGTGTATCACTGATGATGTCGGCTGCCGCCGCGCCCACAGCGCCTTATCGCCTGGTATAACATGCAGCCTGGGTGAAGTCAATCCCAGCTCCAACCCGGCGGTGGGGCCAGATCACCTCGTAGAAACCTCCTTGTCCCTGCATGGTAAATCCCCTGGAATACACATGGCATCGATTGTGGCGCTCCTCAGCGGGGTCCGTGCACCCACCTTGGAGATGGTTCACGCGTCGGTCCTATGAGTCATCATCTCACCATTCTCCTTCCGGCTTGCAACCTATGTGCATGACAGGGGCTCTGACATGTCGGGGGAAAACCGCCAAACCCATACCCATACGCGCTTCATGAGCTTCGCACGTCGCACTGTGGCGTTGGCGTTCGATCGATGAGGTGGTCGCGACACCTCCCAGCCTCATCGGCCTGCTGACCACAGCTAGTCTCCCCGCCTGGGGTCCACCCCAAGGTTCAATTCCTCACGCGTTGGACGATCGAGCAGACCCGACACCGGGAGGCCATATCTCGCCTGGAAGGCTCGGACCGCTGCCTGCGTCTGGGGCGTAAACATGCCATCAACGGGACCCCGGTCAAACCCGAATGCTTTCAAACGCATCTCCGCGACTTGGATGTTCCCGCGGGTCAGGAGTCGGTCCATCGCGGGGTGTTCAGGCTCCGGCGTATGCTCCGCAGTGTAAGATGCAGCGCATGCGGTGAGCAGCAACAGCGGTAGCCAGCCGAAGACACGACAGGACGGTCACATAGGATGCCTCCTTGTGTTGGCAAGTGCTTCCCGGCACACCGGTATCCGCGCCCCATCACGCACGGCCCCATGCTCGCTCACAGGGCTGGATGCTCCCCGGCGCCTGCAGCCCCCCACTCCGCGTCCGCTCGGTCATGGCGCGCCAGGGTGTCCCCTAGCACGGTCCCCACGCCCAGCGCCACGACCAGCGCGCACCCCGCCAGGTAGAGGAACCCGTACCCATAGCCCGCGTGCTCGGCGATGCCCGCGAAGATCAAGGGCGTCACCGTCGCCCCGAGCTGCGCGACAGGCCGCCAGATGGCGAAGAAGCGGCCGCGGGCGAAGGGCGGGGCCAGATCGCTCCCGAGCACCTGCATCACCCCGCCGATGGTGCCCTGCGTGGCGAGCACCAGGACATAGGTCACCATGAAGAAGGTGACCGGCAGCGAGAAGAACGCGGTCAGCGACATGAGGATGACCGCCAGCGCATAGACCGTGAACCCTGGGACAATGACCCATCGCCTGCCGAACCGGTCCATGAGGTAGCCGGTCAGGAAAGGGACCGGCAGGCCGAAGACAATGGCCACGGTATTTAACAGCCCCAGTCGCTTGGGCCCCATGTCGAAGGCGTATGCCGCGTACAGGTTGAGCGTCCCGCGCTCCTGGCCCCCCCGGCTGAGGGTGGCACAGAACTGGATGACGAAGAAGGTGAGCATCTGGAACGTGCAGATGTATGCGAGGAGCGGCTTCCAGCCCTGCTTCACGAGTACCGCCTCGGCGGCATCCGTCCGGCCCCGACGGCCCGGCGCCGTCTCCTCAATCAGCGTGTAGCTGGGGATGACGGCCGCGCACACGAGGCCGGCCAGGCCCACGAAGGGCACCCAGAGGCCAAACGCTGCGGCTGAGAGCCCTCCCACGGAGGGCCCGAAGAGCTGCCCGGCGCGACTCACGCCCATCATCCATTGTAGTTGTCGGGCCCGCTGCCCATACTGGACCGTGTCGGTGATGATGGCCAGGCGTGCCTGCTGCCAGGTCTGGTGAGCCGCCCCTACGACAAATCGCCAGACCAGGAGTGCCGTGAAGGACCCAGAGAACGGGGTCATCAGCGAGCCGACGGCCATGAGGAGCGGTCCCGCCAGCAGCACCGGCCGGCGCCCGATCTTGTCCATCAGGTAGCCCGTCGAGAAGGCCGCCACGAGCCCACCCACGTTCATCATGACGAACACCAGAGAGGCGGTGGCGAAGCCCACCCCGAACTGCTTGGTGAAGAGCGGAATGATCGGGGTCACCAGGCTCTCCCCCAGAGCGAGCATGGCTGCAGGCAGATAGAGGGATAATACGAGTTGCCGGGACAGCACACCAGGAGAACGCTCTATAGCCATCAACACCCCCACACGCACGCGACCCGACGTCCCATCGGGTCACACGTCTATGCCAGGCCTCATGTCGCCGTATGCGCGATGAACCGTCATGCCGTGATCACGGGTTCCAGGGATAGGCGTGGAAACCCCATGACTCACTGGGTCGAGCCCCACTGGCCTGACGAATGTAGCTGCCCGGTATCCGTTAGCGGCCCCCTGCCTCGCGTCGTAAGTTTTTGGATACCGCTTGGGTTTTCTTGCGGAGCTCACATGCGGAACGATGTATTGCTCCTTTCTCCAGTTTAGGACTGGTAGGCTGGACTACGGATTCGTAATCTATTATCCGACATCAGGGCTCAAATGTAACGTTCTCCTGAAAAGATGTGACATTCGCCGTACAGAAGGCGAGCGCATCATCCACGCACCCACATATTTCATGGGTATCCGCTCAGAAGTCTTTCTGCCTCTGGGCCACAGAGGAGCCTCACGGTATATTGAGGGCATCGATGGTCCATGCAGCGTTGGGACCTCGGCATCTGCATTCTGTTGAGGAGTGTTATCATGACTGCGATCATTCGGTGGCTCTGCGTGCTCTGCTGGATGGGCGTGATCTTCGCGCTGTCGTCCATTCCATCGTTACGGGTTCCCTTCGCCCACTCGCATGATTTTGTGCTCAGGAAACTGGCTCATATCGGGGAGTACGCCGTGCTGACCGCTCTCCTCTGGTGGGCTTTTCGAATATATTCGAGCAGCAAGGTCCAGTCGTGGCTCCTTGCTGCACTAGCGGCGGCTCTTTATGGTGTCTCCGACGAATGGCATCAGTCCTGGATCGCCGGGCGCTATGGCTCTTTTCGCGATATCGGCATCGATGCGCTCGGGATTGCTGCCAGTTATGCGCTGGCTCAGCACCAGCCTTACCAACGGAGCACATTTATACGGGAATGCCCCAAATGTCACGCCATGCGCGTGTATCGGTCACGACGCCGAGGCCCCATGGAGTGGTGTGCACGTCTTCTATGGCTCGCGCCCTTCCGTTGTGACATTTGCAGCTATCGATTCTGGCGCTTTACCCTGCATGGCCGCTAAGCCTTGTGGCGATGTCCCTTCCATTCAGGGGCTAGTCAAACCATCTTCAGGATGCTTGCATACCGCAATGGTTGCAACTATATGGAGTTCCCGTTTAAGCAATTGGCCTATATGTGGCGGCCGCTACCTCGGTCTTCATGATGGTTGGGGAGAGCCGCCTATGGATTGTGGCGCATGTATACGTTACTCTGGAATATAGGCACAGGTGGGGGTACGACGCTTCACGGACGTCATCGTCCGCGACCATCGGGAGGTGAGATCATGGGACCTATGGATCGCCGAATGGTGCAGGTTGCCATCTTGGCCGCCTGGATGCTCTGGCAAGAAATCTTCGTGCCGAATTCTCCTGGCCCACCGTCGTGGCATCTCGACAGCGAGTTCTCCGGGGAGAGCGGCTGTCAGGCGGGACGGAAGACTCGCCTCATTGAGGAGCTCTTGCGCGCCGACGATGATGGGACGATGATCATTAATCAGCCCACCATCCCTGAGGGTACCGTGTGGCGAGAAGCGCCCAATGGTGACCGCACCAGAATTCGCTTCTTCTGCCTGCCCGAGACGATTGATCCCCGCGAGTCTTGGTCGTTTATTCCCGCCGGCTTGTTGGGCGTTACATTCGCGTTACATTCTGGTAGCATCACTTGAGGGGCGATGCATCCCGTCTGAAGGCTTCGTGAGGGCGATCGAGGAGGAGGTGCCATGGGCTGAGGTCGTCATCGATCGGCTTCACGTGGCGCGGGCCGACCGCGACTGCGCGGACACGGTGCGCACGTAAGGAACTCAAGCGGCGCAAGCGCGCGCGGCCCACAGCTGAGTCTGCCGAGCTCAAGGGGGCGATGTGGCCGTTTCACAAGCGGCCGGCAGATCTCAAGCCGCCGGAATGGGAACTGCTCGAGCGGGCGTTCATCTGCTCGCCGAAGCGCAAGGTGGCCTACAACTTGCGGGAAGACCTGACGGCACTGTTCGAGCGGGACTACACGAAGGTGGGGGCCAAGTGCACGATTCGGGCCTGGTGCAAACGCGTGCGTGAGAGCGGGCTGGCCGAGTTCGAAAGCTTTCTTGGGACGATCGATCGGTGGATGGACGAGATCACGCACGACTTCCAAGGACGGCAGACGAGCGGGTTTGTTGAGGGCTTCCACAACCGTGTGAAGGTGCTCAAGAGACGGTGCTACGGGATCTTCAACGTCGGAAGGCTCTTCCAACGGCTCACGCTCGACCTGCATGGCTACCAACTCTTCGGTCATACCTGACCTCACGACATCTGGTGGCCAACCACGGCAATTCCGGGAGAGCCTCTTAATTTCTGGCATCTGCCATCTCCAGGCAGCCTATATGTCATTGTCGACAAGGGAATTGAGCGGTGGACCCCCATATATCACAAGCATTTTATTCACAGATTGGTAACTGGAAGCTGGGTAGTGTCTCACTTTGCCTCCGAACTCATTGCTATATTTGGACAAAAAATTCAATCTGAGACACTACCGGAAGCTGTGCGAGCTGGCACACCAGGAAGACTGTAGTAGCGGGCTGGTCGCCTGTCAATGCCAATTTGTGGCGGATGCTAGCATCCATGGTGGCTTATTTCCCCAGCCAGAAAAGGGGTCCCAGATGATCAGCCCAGGGGGACCCTTGGCAATCAATTTTCTGGTGGCTGTGTGTACGTACAGACATGCCGGGTGTTGCCCCCGTATGGCTGTGGGGAGGGGTGCCCTGGCAAGCAACTCCCCAGCGGGGACACGGATGAGGCAAGAGGGCGTGAGGTAAGTGGTCCGTGATCCCGCTAAAAGTAGCTACAGCAGGAATGGAATATCAATGGGTTAGGGTGGGACAAAATGGAGGGGCCTTTGTCCTGGCAAGGCTCCTCCCGAAAGTGGGACAACACCTCCTGGTGGCATTGTCATAACAGACTTGTTTCAACTTGCCCCATAGGGTAGCGATTCTAGCCGCAGGGAGGCACGAGCGGACGCTGGCAGCCACACCTGCACGCCATGGTTAGACCCAGACGCGCCGCACAGGCAGGACTGCCACTGCCCCCTCCCTGCACTGGGGCGGCGACAACGCCATAGGCATCGTACATGCCTCTTCCCCACACCCGCTTTGGCCCACCCCTTCTACACAGCACAACGCTTTGGTCTGTTGCACTGCGATGTGAGACGCATCTATCGCCAGCACGACCGTCTTTAGCGCGTGACCTTGATTGCATCGCCGTGGCAGGTCAGCGATGACCAGCAATTCGTGATCAGACTGGTGCCGCTCGGCGCCTCGCACATCACGTTGAGCAAGCCGTTACCGTCGAGGCGTGCCGCTTTCACGCGCAATTGGTCAGTCGCATCGTTCTGCGTCGGCGAGGGCGCCCACAGCATGTTCTTGCATGAGATTGCACTGAGCGCCTGGATGATCGCATACTCACGACCCTGGACGGCGTTCTCGGTGTATAGCGGCACCTGACTCCTGAGGTCACCAACTGTCGTGGGGTCAATCTGGATGTATTCAAAGAAAGGCCCAAAGCAGCCGGCGACGAGGAATGGCAATACCACGACCTGAAGTAACCGGATCACGATCAACAGAAAGTCCTCTACGCCTACTCTCGGCGGCTATTGAGCCATAGGCACCAGTCATCATGCTCGCATGGAAGCCGGCCCCTTTACTCCCATCTACTTAATAGTAAGGTTCTCACTTTGGGGTCTCACTATTGATTATCTGGAAAGCCTTCCATATAACCTCCCCTGAGCGGGTGGGGAAGATCAATCTAAACTCCCTGTAACTAAGCTTATCCCGAAATTTTTCCGTATAATAGCATGCACGAGGATTTTATGCCTCAAGCATTTTGGCGCTATGAAAGGCAAGAGCGATGTGGGTAGTGGCCACTGGTACTGCTTAGAGTGTTCTATCGGAAGGGGATCGGGAGGGTGACCAGGCCCTCCATAGAAGTGTTACCTGTGGACCTCTTTATACTTCTCTTGAACAATGGGGGTAGCCATACGGGAAGCCGAGCCGGACAAGTCCGGTGACAGGTGAGTTTGATCTAACCAGCAGCATGCAGCCGATGCGCTAAGGTCATCTTACCCACCGCCCAGCTTCTATCATACCCGCAACCTGATCATCCTGCCCCACAATCAACGCCCAATGGTAGGGGATACATTGGCCAAATCCTTGCGCGGCTGTCACATCTCGGGACGGAGGATACCCGCGCAGCATGATGGGCGCGGGGACCTATAGCCTCGGGCTTATGGCGGCGTGGGGGCCACCGGTCGCCATCCCCCTGGACATTGCTGCACGTAGGGGTAATACCCGCCCGGATTGTCACAGTAATACCACGAGGCCAATGGCGGGGGCTGGGCAGGGGCCGGTGCCGAGGGTTGCACATAGACTTGGGTGGATGGCACGGTGACGACGGGCGGGTAGCCATAGGGGTAGGCATAGGACCCCCAGTATGGCCCCCAATACGGCCCCCAGTATGGCGCGATGCCGATGCCGATACCTACCATCCGCGGTGGCGGCCTCCCCACCATGGTAGCCATGACCTCTGCCATCCATGCCCCCCGCCTCCATGCCACCCGCCTCCATGCCCGCCCTGCCAGGCATACCCCACTCCCGCGCTGCCCAAGAGCAGCGCCGCCAGTATAACGATCATCCCCATCCACCGCTGCCGTGGTCCCATCGTCCTCACCTTCCTGACATCACCAGGTTCGTCCCCTGTGAGACTCCGCACGTACACCCATACTGGTATATTGTACCCCTAATCTCCCCGGCATGGCCATGAGAGAGGACAGGGGGCATCGGCAGCGGATGGCCTGGGATGATACCGTTGATACGCCCTTTGCAGATGCCCGGTGTTGACATGGGTTGCAGGAGTAGCAATAGAGGCGACAGGAGTATAGCCTACGGAAGCAGGCGGACGGACGATAACACGCTAAGCCATGGCAAAGAAGCCCTCTCAGTTCAAGCGGTGGGGACTCCCCGCCTATTCGCTGCTCCCGGAGGTGAGGCAAGGGATGCCTCGGCATGCGGTATCAGGGAAGGCCCTCACGGCGGCTGCTTTTCCACCACGGCTGTTGCTCGGCTTCCTCCCGTAACAGCGAGAACCATTCCAGGTCCCGGTGTTCCCCCCGGAGAAACACGGCTTTTCTCGCGATCCCTTCACTGGTAAACCCACACTTCTCGGCCACGCGCTTGGAGGCGAGGTTGCCAACCACCACGGTGAGTTGCAGGCGGCGGATGGTTCTGGTCTCGAACAAATAGCGGGCCAGTAACGACAGAGCTTCGGTCATATAGCCTTTGTTCCGACTCTCCCGATCGAACAAGATATACCCAATTTCTAAGGCATCAAAAAAGCCGTTGAATTGGTAGAACCGGATGCTCCCCACGACGGCGTCGGCTTGATCCACGATGACCAGTCGTCGATGATTCCCGTCCCAGAAGCCGTGTTGGTGAAAGTCGTGTGTGAACACCGCCTCCGACGGGAACGCACGAGGGAAAAAGTCGCCGCGATTGTCGATGTCCGAATCGTAGTGAAACAAGGTCTCCAGATCTTTTTCCTGGACCACCCGCAGCGTGATATGTTCGCCTCGGATCATGGGCAATGCTCTCTTTCCATGTGACAAGCGTCGCACGTGGCCTCACCTGGCGCGGTGGCGCGAGCCCGCTACCAGCCCTCCGCTAGCCACCGCGGCAGCACCGCCTTGAGGCGGGTGCGTGACGCCAGCGCCCAAGCTCCGACGATGCCCACACCATCGATCACGACATCGCGGACCGTGCCCTCACGCCCCGGCACAAACATTTGATGCCATTTATCCGAGCAGGCATACAGCGTGGCGATGAGCCTGGCCAGCAGCCAGGCAGGCATGGGGCGGTCCATGTGTTGCCGCAGGGCACCGTACACCAGGAGGGTTAGCACCGCATACACGGTCACATACGCCAGTTTGCGCAGGATAAGGTCATAGATCGGCTCGAAGGGCGAGGCTAACGAGGGGGTCGCGGAGAGGGCGAAGATGACCCCCATCCAACAGACCACCAGCAGCCACCGCACAAGGACTGCGATCCTGCCGCCAGGCTTCTCCATCCACCGCCGTTCGGAAGGTGGGAACGCTCCCCAGAGTACCACAAATCCCGCCAGAATACCCCTAGGTACGGCCTCACGAGGTCTGGAGTGTTGGAATTTTCTCGCGGGGGCGACACGCGCCTCTGGCTCAGGGAGACCCTGGGGAACCTCCTCCTATCGATGGGAGATGTCAGGCTGAGACCTGCAGAGGGACCTAGGCCAACGTCACCTTCTGTGTGTGGCTGGACATGCCCCACGACGCCGCCCTGGTAGGCCGGGGCTCACAAGGGTAGGTTTTTTTAGACGCGACACTGACCCTGGGTCATTTCTCCCTCTCCCACCGGGAGAGGGCGGGGGTGAGGGGTCTTGTGCGATGACACCATCCAGCCCTCACCCTCACCCTCTCCCAGAGGGCGAGGGGACGAAAAACCTACCCCAGAAAGGTAGGCCGGGGGAGGGGACGCGTCCAGCTAGGTATCTGGGGATTCCATTCTGCAGTGAGCACGATGAGAGTCAACGAGCCCGTCTGGGTGTGCAGCCACAGGCGACAAGCCTCCGGTGGGCTGGGTAGCCGGCCCACCGCAGATATGCCCCATGCTATGCCCCCTATGGCCCCTGGGGACGGGTGCCCTGGCAACCCTTTTTCTCCTAGCGCACAGGTTGCGCAGTGGGCCAGCCTGCCGTCTCGTATCCATACCCGAGTAGAACTAACCTTGCGCCTTGACGCTGCCGATCAATTCTCTGCAACAGTACCGAGCAGCATGCCACGATGGTCACACCTTTAACTCACATATAAACCTCTAATTGATACATGGTCCATACTGTGTAACCATTGACATGTGGTGATACCATTACTATATTTATAAGTATATGTAATGGTGGATATGTGTTAAATAACATCGAGAAGAAGGAATAAGCAAGTATGAGCCTCTATCAACGTGAGAAAATTGGTATTATGACTTTATGTATCGTGGTCAGCGGTACAGAGGCTGCATCGGCCCAGTGTCAAAGACCATTGCCAAAGAAATTATGACCAAGAAGAAGGCTGAAGCGGTAGAGGGACGTTATGAGCTGCCGTCTAAGAAGCCTAGCCCCAGGCTGGATGAGTTTGTCAGAGAATACTTTGCCTACTACCAGGCCAATCGGAAGCCCCGCTCTTTACAGCGGCATCAAACGTCATACCGTGCCCTACAAGCCACGTTTGGGCACCAGCGGCTAGCAGACATCTCCCCTCTGGACATTGAGCGATACAAGCGCGAGCGGCAAGGGGCAGGGGTGAGCGGAGTCACCATTAACCGAGAGCTGGCCTTCCTCAAGAATCTCTATAGCAAGGCGGTTGAGTGGGGCAAGATGGCTGAGAACCCGGTGAAGAAAGTGCGACTCTACCGAGAGGATAATGCTAGGACACGGTTTTTACCAGAGGAAGAAGAGGCAAACCTTCTCGTCTGCTGTGGCCCGCAGCTAAGGCCCCTGGTAGTAACAGCCCTACATACCGGCTTCCGGGCTTCTGAGCTGTTATCCCTCACATGGCACGATGTAGATTTCAGACGTGGGGTGGTTACTGTGAGGGCAGGCTATGCCAAGAATGGAGAGGCCCGCAGCGTGCCGATGAACCACACCTTGACCGGGGTGCTGAAGTTTGCTACAGTGGACGCGGCTGAGGGGGAACAAGTATTCTGCAATCGCCACGGCCAGCCTTACCGCTCCTTTCGCACGGCCTTTGAGCGCGCGGTAGCGCAGGCAGGCATTGCTGACTTCACGTTCCACGACCTCAGACACACGTTTGCGAGCAGGCTGGTGATGGCAGGGGTTGACCTTCCAACGGTGAAAGAGCTAATGGGGCATAAAGACATTACCATGACATTGCGCTATGCCCACCTGTCCAGCGATCATAAGCAGGCAGCGGTGCGGAGGCTAGAGCAGTTTCCGGCAAAAGTCCCCACAAATTTCACCACACCCCAAATTAGCCGCACTAGCAATGCCGCGCAACTAGTTGACAATTCAGGCATGGGCCGCTAGCTCAACTGGCAGAGCAACGGACTCTTAATCCGTAGGTTGAAGGTTCGATTCCTTCGCGGCTCATTGTGTTCCCACAGTGGCATCCCTCAAAGGCCATCAGCTTCGGGGTGTGTGAGGCGAGGGTGGCGGAATTGGCAGACGCGCCAGACTTAGGATCTGGTGGGCAACCGTGGGGGTTCGAGTCCCCCCTCTCGCATACCATCGCCATCTCGGCTAACGATACAGCGTTCGAGCCAGTGGATGTATTTGGTATTGGGCCGCAGTGAGACTGCACGCGAGACGCACATGGCCGGTGTGAATGAAGGAGTCGGTGCATGAAAGTCGATGTTCAAGAAGTGGGCGCTTGCGAGCGGCGGCTGGAGATCGAGATCCCCCCGGAGAATGTAAAAAAGGAGCTGGATCAGGCGTACCGCGAGCTCGCCAGGAAGGTGTCCATCCGCGGTTTCCGTAAAGGCAAAATCCCCCGCCCCGTGCTCGAACGCTACCACCGTACCAGCGTCGAGGATGAAGTCATGCAGAAACTGATCCCCAGCTCATTCCAGCAGGCGGTGAAGGATCAGGGACTGCGCGCAGTCGGCCAACCGAAGCTCGATGATATCAACCTCAACGAGGAGAAGGCCCTCCGTTATACGGCAACCGTTGAGGTGCTTCCCGACATCGCACTGGAGACCGCCGGCGGCTGGGAGCTCATCAAGGAAGTACGCGTAGTAACCGATGCCGACGTTGAGCGCGAGCTCCAGGACCTGCAAAACCGGCATGTCAGCCTGGTATCGATCACTGAAGATCGGCCGGTGCAGGAAGGGGACTATGTGCTCATCAGCTTCGAAGGCTTTCGCGATGGGCAACCGGTCCAAGGTACCAAAACAGAGAACTACGCCCTCGTGGTCGGGTCGAAGTCGGTGATCGAGAGTGTTGAGCAGGGCCTCGTCGGGATGCGTAAAGGGGAAGTCCGGGAGATTCCGGTGCAGTTTCCCGAAACCTACCAGAACCGGTCGATGGCGGGGCAGGAAGTCACCTTTCATGTCGTGGTCAATGAGATCAAGGAACGTGTCCTGCCCACGCTGAACGACGAGTTTGCCAAGGAAGCGGGCGGCGTCGACACCCTGACGGAGCTCACGCAGAAGCTGCGCAAAGACCAGGAGGAGATCGCCGAGCGCGAGGCGCGCCGGGCGTTGCATGAGGTGATCGTCGGACGCCTGGTCGAAACCAATCCCTTCGAGTTACCTCCCGGCATGGTCGAGGCCGAAACCGCGATGCACATCGCCGACCTGCAACGGCAATTGCGCGCACAACAGGGCGATGCCACCCCGCTGCAGATCAGCGATGAGGTGCGACAACAACTCCGCGAGCAGGCCATCACCCGCATCAAACGCGAGCTCATACTCGACGAGATCGCCAAGCGCGAAGGGCTCGCGGTCGAGGACGCCGACGTGGAAGCCCACCTGACGCGTTTGGCGGAACGGACGGAGCAGCGGCTGGAGTATATTCGGCGTCAGATGGAACAGTCGGGGGCACTCGACTCGATCCGCCACAATATCTTGGCGGACAAGGTGCTGGATTTCGTGGCGGCCCGGTGTACCGTCACCGAGGTGAGCAAACCGGCAGAGCCTGAGCCGTCCACTACACAAGCCTGACCGGCACATCTGCCGGTAGGTAAAGGAGACAATGTGTTGGTGCCAATGGTGATTGAACAGACGAACCGTGGGGAGCGTGCTTACGATATCTATTCGCGGCTCCTCAAAGATCGCATCATCTTCCTGGGGACGCCGATCGACGATCATGTGGCTAACCTCATAATCGCGCAGATGCTGTTTCTGGAGGCGGATGATCCCGAGCAAGATATTTTCCTCTACATCAACAGCCCAGGAGGCTATGTGACCTCGGGGCTGGCACTCTATGATACCATGCAGTATATCCGACCTGATGTTTCAACGATCTGCATCGGGCAGGCGGCCAGCATGGGCTCTCTGTTGCTGACAGCCGGCGCTAAGGGCAAGCGGTATAGCCTGCCGCATGCCCGGATTATGATCCATCAGCCAGCAGGCGGCTTCCAGGGGCAAGCGACGGATATCGAGATCCAGGCACGCGAGATCCTGCGCATCAAGGAGGCCCTGGACACGATCATGGCCAAGCACACCGGCCAAGACCTCGACCGCATCAAACGTGACACGGATCGCGATTTCTTCATGTCTGGTGAGCAGGCTAAGGAATACGGCCTCGTCGACGATGTCATCACCGTGCGTGGTCCGCGCAAGCTGTTCGAGACACCGAAAAGCTCATAGATCCGGCCCGAAGGCACCTGAGAAGTTTACCGGCTGAGCTTGTATGCAGCTAGCATCATAAGGCAGCAAAACTGGGATCACCGGCACGTAGCTTAGTGGGAGGGCGCTTGCTTGAGCGCCTTCTCCCCTACAAAAAATTCCTTATGACTAATGGTTTTACCGAGGGTTTTTTGTTTGTCGGCTCGGTTGATGGGTGTGGTTTTCGGTTGTTGACATGCTAACTCTTTCTTCCAGAGCGCTTTAGTATAATGGGTATAGCCTCGGAGATTTACACCCTCGTGAGTGAGTTGAATACCGTCTTCAAGAAATACGTCCCGAAAGTTCAGGACACCGGGGCATTAGATACCTAAAGCATGCGGCCGACGCCCCACACCTCAGCGCTAAACCCTATCCACTCTGCAGTATTAGGCATATCTATATTTCGGAATGCCTGCCTCATGTTCGCGAGTTAGCGTCTTCCCGCTGCCATCCCATTTTGAGCCACAGCGTGAGCCGGCCGCTTAGATTGCATCCCCTGACAGTGGTCTGCTACAATCGCTTACCAAACCGTAGAATTCGGCATAACAACCGCTCTTCTGCCATCAGGATTGGGGAATACCATGGCTGCCCCAGGGCGTACGCAGGTTTTCATCTGCTATAGTCATGAGGATGCCGAGTGGCTGAAACGACTCCAGATCATGCTGAGGCCTCTCACCCGCAACCATTCCCTCGATATCTGGGATGACACCCGCATCCAGGCCGGGAGCCAGTGGCGAGAGGAGATCCGGAAGGCCTTAAATGCGGCAAAAGTGGCGGTGCTCCTGGTAAGCCCCAACTTCCTGGCATCGGATTTTGTCACCAATGATGAGCTCCCGACCCTGCTGAAAGCGGCTGAGAAGGGAGGACTGGCCATCCTCTGGGTGGCGGTGAGCCACAGCCTGTACGAGGTCACAGACATTGCAGCGTACCAGGCGGCCAACAATCCCACGACCCCCTTGGATTCCCTAGGCCCTTCGGCGCTGAACGCGGAACTTGTAAAGATTGCGCTAAAGATTCGTGAAGCCGCCCCTCGTCCAAACTCACTGAGATCAGAGAGTTCACCAGCGAGCGCCGCCCAGCAGCGGCCTGTCATTTCTCCTGGGAGCATACAGCCGTTTGAACCGGAGATCATGCTCATCCCCGCAGGTGAGTTCCTGATGGGCAGCGATCGCCAACACGACGAGGCTGCGTTTATTGATGAGGAACCCCAACACCGCCTCTATTTGCCCGACTACTACCTGGCAAAGACCCCGGTGACCAAGGCCCAGTACAGTGCCTTTGTTCTGGCCAGTGGCCGCGAGGCACCAAAGGGTTGGACCAACAGAACGCCCCCGCATGATGAGGAGGCTCATCCGGTGGTGTATGTCAGCTGGTACGACGCTAGGGACTATTGCCAGTGGTTGTCGAAGGTGACCGGACGAGGATACGATCTACCCAGCGAAGCGGAGTGGGAAAAGGGGGCACGGGGCACGAATAGCCGCATCTATCCCTGGGGAGACCGATGGCATGCTATGCGTTGCAACTCAGAGGAGACCGGCCAGGGTCAGACCACATCGGTCTATGCCTATCCTCAGGGAGCCAGCCCATATGGCTTGCTGGACACGGCCGGAAATGTGTTCGAATGGACGCGGAGTCGGTGGGGCACTGACTGGGGGCAGCCAACTTTTCGATATCCGTATACGCCAGACAATGGGCGGGAGGATGGTGACGCCTCTCCTGAGATGTTCCGTGTATTACGGGGCGGTGCGTTCGACAGTTCACCCCGGTTCGTGCGCTGTGCTTTTCGCCTCAGAAATCTCCCGAACGACCGCGTTCGAAGCATCGGGTTTCGGGTGGTGGTACTTACGTGATTCCTTTGGACACTGAGTCTCTGGGCTCTGATGCGCTTGCCTCGTCTACCCTGTGGTCAACTCTTGGGCACGATGGGGTGGCCCAAACTGTTTCGCCACGGCATCCTGCGAGACTCGATTGACGTGCCTCCTAAAGTAGCGCCCTTGCTGATTCTCACAAGCCACGAGTGCGAGCGGCAGCAACGCCAACGCAGCCAACCGTAGAATCCGTTGCACAGTCATGTCCTCCTTCATCTTGCGTGTGCTCATCCCTCGCGGCCATGAGCGGAGCTGTTTCAGCTGTTGCTGGGCGATCGTCTGCGCGCGTACCTTCCTCAAGCCCATGTGGGCGTGTCCTGCCTATGGGATGGTCTGTCATGCGATGCGCCGATAGCTGTCCCCGAGGTTATGAAAGAATCCCTCTGGATATTATACAGGCATGAGCCCAAAGGATCTCATCCTCACGCACGACGAGGGAGGGTTGGTGGGGGCAGACACAGGCAGCGGGTGAGGTGGCTTCGTGAAGAGCCGCAGCCCTGCTCAAGGCCCCTGCGGGCACATAGGAAGACCAGGGCGAGGCCGGAACGTTGCTAATGGTTGACCTGTCCTCCCCGCCTTGCTATGCTCGACCTGATGTTGTGGCATGCCTGCCTCCTCCGGCCTTGTGTGCAAGCTAGACGTACGTCTGACACGGAGTTATCCTAGAGGAATCACCATGAAGCGTCGCCATGTGGGGCTCCTCGTCCTCCTCGTCCTCGGCATCCTGCCAGCGCTGCATACCTCCCAGGCCCTAGTGGGGCGCATCTCGGTGATCGGGATCCTCATGCCCACCTCTGCGGAGGTAGCCGCCCCGGCGCTGCAGGCCTTTCGGCAGGCACTCGGCACGCTCGGCTATCAGGAGGGTCAGACCTTCGTCTTCGAGCCCCGCTTTGCGGATGGGGTGTATGAGCGCGTGCCGGCTCTGGCAGCAGAGCTGGTACGGCTCCGGGTCGACGTGCTGCTGGCTGGAAGTCCCGCCATGATTCGGGCCACCACGCAGGCGACCAGCACGATTCCCATCGTCGGCATTGGGGTTCGCACTGGGCTTTTCGCCCGCTTTACTCAACAGGGCGCGAACCTGACGGGAGTCGGCACCGGCGGAGAGGAAGTGTATCGCCGGGCACAGGCGCTGCTCCAAGCCGTCGTGCCGGGCGTCTCCCGCGTGTCCATCCTCTGGGATGCCCATAGCCCCGTCACCGGCCAGACTTGGCTCAGGCTGGCGGCTCGACTGACGGGAGTCCGCTTGCACTTGGTGGAGGTCCACGGGCCGCAGGACTTCGAGCGGGCCATCGCCACGGCGCGCACCGAGCAGGCTGACGCCCTCATCGTGCCGGCGTCCGGGCTATTTGCCATGGACCCCACCCGCATCGGTATCCTGGCCGTGCAGAACCGACTGCCGACCTTGGGCCCGATCCGGGAGTTTGCCGAGGCGGGCTGCCTGATGACCTATGGGCCGAACACGGCCGAGATGTTCCGGAGGGCCGCCATCTACGTGGACAAGATCCTGAAGGGGTCGAAGCCAGCCGACCTCCCCGTGGAACCTCCATCAAAATTCGAGCTGGCAATCAACCTGAAGACGGCTCAGGCCCTGGGCCTCACCATCCCCACGACGCTCCGCGCCCAGGCGGATGAACTGATCCAATGACGCTGGACATGGACGCATGAGCCAAGTCCGCTCGTCTCGGCCCCTGCTTATCTGTGGCACCTCGCTCTGCTAATCTATGCCTATACCTGCATTTATTCTGGCAGCGCCCGTTCCAACTCCTCCAGTGCATCGCCGAGAGCCAGGGGCTGCGGCCCTATGACCTCCATCAACTTTACCTGACTTGTAGGCTTTCGCAGATAGGCGTTGACGTAGCATGGCTTCGACGACATGACGGTTCTCCGACCCACTCACCTTAATGAGATTGTTTGTGGGTCGCCTTGGTCGGGACCGGACGTTTTATCTCTTCAAGGCGAGTGAGCGTCCAAAGCTGCCAAGTGACCTAGCGGGCACAACGGGCGTCGAATATTCGAATATATAGTAGCCAGGCCCAAGTCATGGAAGGCGTTTATCTTCGGCTTAGTGAGCGGACCGGCAAGCTCAGAAATCTAACAGTGCCGAGTGGGGTGTTTCGCACCTGGCCGTCCGCGCAGAGGCCAGTCCCACCTGTCGACCGGCCTCAACGATACCCGCTAGACGCCCAGAATCGCCCTACGATCAATGAGCGACCATCAGGGATGAACTCAGTTCCCCTGCTCTGTGTCATCCCCACTTGACCAGCCACGTGCGCCCGCTTTGATTGCTTCCTGCCCACTGGTCTGCTAGAATCCGCTGCCAAACGACACACCTCACCACGTCAACCGCTCTTCCACCGTGAGGATTGGGGGGTATTCCGTGCCTGCCCCAGAACGCACGAAGGTGTTCATCAGCTATAGCCGTCTGGATGCCAGATGGTTGCAGCGATTCCAGACGATGCTCAAGCCCCTCGAACGAAATCATACCATCACCGTCTGGGATGATACGAAAATTAAGGCTGGGGCGGAGTGGAAGTCAGAGATTGAGAAGGAGCTGGCCTCAGCACGCGTGGCGGTGCTCCTGGTGAGTCCCAATTTCCTGGCCTCGGACTTCATAGCCAACAGTGAGGTACCTCCCTTGTTGAAGGCGGCCAAGGATGATGGCCTGACCATCCTGTGGGTCGCGGTGAGTGCAAGCTTGTACAGGCGAACGGACATTGCGAAGTACCAAGCGGCGAACGATCCGGCGCGGCCATTAGATCGCTTAAGCGCGGGGGGCGTTGAATCAGGAGCTGGTGAAGATTGCTGAGATGATCGCAGAGGCTGCAAGCCATCCATGCGATCCGAGTGCAGGATACCTCCGCAGAGGACGCTCCTCAAGGGCGAGAGACGCCCAGATCGGGTGTTCAGGAATTTCCTCCTCCGACCTCCAGTGCAACTCCCGAAACACCACCGGATCATCCCGAGGGGGCGACGCCACAGACCCCACCTGAAGGGACTTCCACTGCTGTGCCTTCAGAGGTGCGACGCGCAGCTGGAGCGGATGCGGTCAAGCGATCTGGATGTCCGCGAGCGTGTGGCGGCTGGCAATGCCCTGGCGCAACAAGGCGACCCGCGCTTCCGCGCCGATGCCTGGTACTTACCCGATGAGCCGCTGCTGGGCTTTGTCGAGATTCCCGCGGGGCCGTTTCTCATGGGGAGCGATAAGGCCCATGATCCGGGTGCGTTTGACGATGAGCTCCCGCAGCACGAGGTCACGCTGCCACGCTATTTCATCGGCCGCTATCCGGTGACGGTGGCGCAGTTTCGGGCGTTTGTCGAGGGTAGGGGCTCTCGGCCGGAAAACCCAGAGAGCGTGCAGGGATTCGCCAATCATCCCGTGGTGTTTGTGAGCTGGTACGAAGCCCAACACTACTGCGACTGGCTCACCGAACGGCTGCGAGCATGGCCGGGGACGCCGGAGCCTCTGGCGAGCTCTCATACGCCACGAAGGCTGGCAGGTCGGCTTGCCAAGCGAAGCGGAGTGGGAGAAGGCGGCACGCGGCCCGATGGGCGCATCTATCCCTGGGAATGATCCGGACACCGATCGGGCGAATTACGAAATCACGGGCATCAATAGCACTAGTGCAGTAGGATGTTTCCCCGGTGGGGCAAGCCCCTATGGCGTCGAGGACTTGAGCGGCAATGTCTGGGAATGGACGCGGAGTCCGGAGGGGTTCTCCCCTCTGGTCGTCCGCGGTGTGTCTACGAAAAACCGCCTAACTGTGACGGAGACTCTTATGACGGAAACCCCTTGACGACCTTCGTGTAACTGTGTAGTATTGTGCACTCATAGGCACGTAGCTCAGTGGGAGAGCGCTTGCTTGACGCGCAAGAGGTCGGCGGTTCAATCCCGCCCGTGCCTACCAGCTCCCTTCGTACACAATCATGTATTCCTGCGCTTCTACTCCCCGTCGGCAGGAGTTGAGCCACCAAGAAGGATCAGCGCCCATGCCAGAGCGCGATATCAGCATTACACTTCAGGACGGCTCGCAGCGTCGTGTGCCGGCCGGGACTCCGGCGCTGGAAGTGTTGTGTGGGCCATCCCAGCAAGTGCCTGACGACCTGATCGCGGCGCGCGTGAATGGTAAATCCTGGGATCTCGCCAGGCCTCTCACCGACGACGCCAAGGTCGAGCCCATCATGTGGGACGACCCCGAGGGGCAGCGGATCTACCACCATAGCACGACTCACATCATGGCGCAGGCCGTCAAAGCGCTTTTCCCCGAGACCAAAATTACCATCGGCCCCGCCATCGATGACGGTTTCTACTACGATTTCGACCGCCCAGAGCCGTTCACGCCGGAAGATTTGGAACGCATCGAATCCAAGATGCGCGAGATCATCGCCGCTGACTACACGGTCCACCGTATGGAGTGGCCACGGGCACAGGTGCGGGACTACTTCGGGCAGCGTGCTGAAGACTATAAGGTCGAGCTCCTCAGTGAATTCGAAGGGGACGTCTTCAGTTGCTACCAGCAGGGGGACTTCATCGACCTGTGCATCGGGCCACATGTCCATTCCACGGGCTGCATCAACGCGATCAAGTTGCTCAAGGTCGCTGGAGCCTATTGGCGGGGCGATGAGCATAAGCAGATGTTGCAGCGCATCTACGGCACCTCCTGGCCCTCGGAGGAGATGCTGCAGCAATATCTACATAAGCAGGAAGAAGCCCGTAAGCGGGATCACCGTGTGTTGGGCCGCCAATTGGACCTGTTCTCGATTAACGAGATGGTAGGACCTGGGCTGGTGCTCTGGCATCCCAAGGGCGCGATGGTCCGCTATGTGATCGAGAGCTTCTGGCGTGAAGAGCACCTGCGCCGCCGCTATGATTTGGTGTATACGCCCCATGTAGGACGCATTCAGCTCTGGGAAACGAGCGGCCATCTTGGCTGGTACAAGGAAAATATGTTTGCCGCCATGGAGATGGAAGGGCAGGATTACATGGCCAAGCCGATGAATTGCCCCTTCCATATCCAGGTGTACCAGTCGAAGCTGCGCAGCTACCGCGAGCTGCCGGTGCGTTTGTTCGAGCTCGGCACGGTATACCGCTATGAGCGCGGTGGGGTGTTGCATGGTCTGCTGCGCGTCCGCGGCCTGACGCAGGATGATGCGCACATTTTCTGCCGACCTGATCAAATCAATGCCGAGGTCGAAGGAGTGCTGGATCTCGTGTTCTTCATGATGAAGTCGTTCGGGTTCGAGCAATATAAGATCGATCTGTCGCTGCGTGATGCCAAGGATCGGACCAAGTACATCGGCAGCGATGAGGTCTGGGACCAGGCAGAGCAGGCCCTCGAGACCACCTTGCAGCACATGGGCCTCCCCTATAAGCGTGCCGCCGGCGAGGCCAACTTTTATGGCCCGAAGATCGACATCATGCTGGTCGATGCGATCGGACGCGAATGGCAGCTACCCACCGTGCAGCTCGATTTCCAGTTGCCGGAGCGCTTCGACCTGACATATATGGGGGAAGATGGCAAGCACCATCGTACGGTAATGATTCATCGGGCCATTCTGGGGAGCATCGAGCGTTTCTTCGGCATCTTGATCGAACACTATGCTGGTGCCTTTCCCGTGTGGCTGGCGCCGGTGCAGGTCCGTCTCATGACCATCACCGATCGGCAGCGAGAGTACGTCAGCCAGGTGGGTGAGCGATTGGTGGCTGCCGGCATTCGAGCCGAGACCGATCTGCGCAACGAGAAAATCTCCTATAAGATCCGTGAGGCGCAAACCGAGAAAATCCCGTATATGCTGGTGGTGGGCGACCGTGAGGTGGCCGCCGGCAAAGTTGCGGTACGTTTGCGGAGCGGCAAAGACCTTGGTCCCATGCCAGTTGACGAGGTTCTTGCCAGGATTCGTGAGGAAATTGCCCAGAAGGCCTGATGGCTGCACCAGCCAGGGTCGCTGCCGGCTCCTGTGAGTCCTGTAGGATATGAGTGGAAGCTTTTTTCGAGGTCGTTATGCCCAAGATGAAGACCAAACGAAGTGCCGCCAAGCGTTTCCGCAAGACGGCGACCGGCAAGTATAAGATGAAGCATGCGTTCATGCGCCATCAGTTGACGCACAAGCCACGTCAGCGCAAGCGGCATCTGCGAGGCTCGAGCATCGTCCCAGCGACCGATTCGCACCGGCTAGACCGCCTGCTGCCATACCTGTAATGCGAGGGATGAGTGCTGAGTTAGGATGAAATCGGGCTGCAGCAGATTTCTCATGATGGACTCAGCATCCAGGACTCCGCACTTGCCTGTGAGCGCAGTCGAGCGCTCACGTTAGAAGGGAGTGGAAATGCCAAGGGCAACAAGTGGCCCGGCCACCCACCGTCGTCATAAAAAAATGCTCAAGATGGCCAAGGGCTACTGGGGAGCGCGACGACGCGCCTACAAACTGGCCCAGGATACCGTCTTACGTGGGTTGAAGTACGCCTATCGCGACCGGCGTGTGCGCAAGCGCGATTTTCGCCAACTGTGGATCGCTCGCATCAATGCCGCGGCACGTCTGCATGGCCTCTCGTATAGTACCTTCATGCATGGCCTGAAGCTAGCTCAGGTCGAGTTGGACCGCAAGACGCTCGCCGACCTCGCGGTGCGTGATCCCGAAGCGTTCGGGCAGATCGCCGCCATCGCTAAGACCCAGCTCTCAACGGTATCAGCCGAATGAAAGCGCAGCTCGAAGCCTGGCAATATGAAGTCGAGACCGCCCTGCCGAGCCTGGATGAGGCCAAGAGCATCGACCAACTGCGGGTCAAATATCTCGGCAAGAGAGGCGTGATCACGCTGGCGGTACGTGAGATTGGCAAGCTACCGCCGGCCGAACGCCCCGTGATGGGGAAAGTCGCCAACGACGTGAAGGCGACGATCGAACAGCTCATAGACGTCCGTCTGGCAGAGGTGCAAGCGCAGGAGCTGCAGAAAACTCTGCTCACCCAGGCCCTCGATGTGACGCTTCCGAGCCGCCTTCCGGGGCGCGGGCACAAGCATCCACTGACGCAGGTGCTTGAGGACGTCGAGGAGATCTTTCATGGCCTCGGCTTTCGTGTCGCCGAGGGGCCTGAAGCGGAGCTCGACTATTATAATTTTGAAGCGCTGAACATCCCGCGCGATCACCCGGCCCGCGATATGCAGGATACATTTTACATTTCCGATGACGTGGTCTTGCGGACACACACCTCGCCGGTGCAGATCCGCACGATGGAGAAGCAACCACCGCCCGTGCGCATCATCGTGCCGGGGAAAGTCTATCGCTGCGACGCTGACGTACGACATAGCCCGATGTTCCACCAGGTCGAGGGCTTGATGGTCGACCGCGATATCTCACTCGGCGACCTGAAGGGCGTGTTAGAGGTCTTCATCCAGCAATTTTTCGGACCATCCGTCAAAATGCGCTTTCGTCCCAGTTACTTCCCGTTCACCGAACCCAGTGCCGAGGTAGATATTCAGTGCGTCAAGTGTCAGGGAAGTGGCTGCCAGCTCTGTGGCTCAGGGTGGTTGGAGATCTTAGGGTCAGGTATGGTGCATCCCGCCCTGTATAGCTTCGTCGGCTACGATCCTGAGGTGTATACGGGTTTTGCCTTTGGAATGGGCGCCGAGCGTTTGGCCATGCTGAAGTATGGGATTGACGACATCCGTCTCTTCTACGAAAACGACCTGCGGTTCCTCCAACAGTTCTAGTCCTTTGCGGTCAGACATCTCGCGTTCCCTCACGTCGTGGCCATCAGGGGAGCGTGACAGTATCAGCAGCACCTCCCCTGTGCCATCTCCCCCCGAGGGTTGAGGCGGATTCTTCCCTGGGAAAGCAGGTTGCCCTCTTGCCTGCCCGAGAGGGGTGGTGGGAGGACACATTGGGCCTCGGCTCTTTCCCCCTCACCCCGGTCCTCTCCTGATGGGAGAGGGGGAAAGAACATAGGACGGTACATCATGCGGGTGAGTTTCGAGTGGCTGCGAGAGTTCGTGCCGGTGGAGATGACAGCAGAGGCCGTGGCTGACCGGCTCACCATGGCAGGCCTGGAAGTGGAAGCGATAGAGGAGTGGGGCACCGCGTTCGAGCGCATCGTCGTCGGTAGGATTGCCGAGATTGCCGTCCATCCCAATACCGGGCGCCTGCTGGTTTGTCGAGTCGAGGTCGGGTCAGAGGTTCTGACCATTGTCTGCGGGGCGCATAATATTGCCGTTGGGGATGCTGTCCCGGTGGCGCTGGTGGGGTCGGTGCTGCCCACCGGCCAGCGTATCGCAGCGGAGCAGGTAGGTGGTGTGCTCTCTGAAGGGATGCTGTGCTCCGCAGCCGAGTTGGGCTTCAGCGACACCTCCTCCGGGATTCTGCTCTTACCCTCCTCATCGAGACCTGGAACCTCCCTGACCACCCAACTTGGACTGCATGACGTGGCCCTCGAGGTCAATGTCACCCCTAATCGCCCCGACTGCCTCAACATCTTCGGCATCGCCCGCGAGATCTCGGCCTTGACCGGTGTGCTTTTGAAATCGCCTGCCACCAGTGTGTCCAAAACGGGAGAGGCCATCGCGGCCCTGACATCGGTGACCGTCGAAGCTCCGGATCTCTGTCCCCGCTATGCGGCGCGACTGATCACCAACGTCCACATCGGTCCGTCGCCGTTGTGGATGCAACGCCGTCTGTTGGTGTGTGGCAGCCGCCCGCGTAACAACGTGGTGGACGCTACCAACTACCTATTGCTGGAGCTCGGGCATCCGCTGCATGCCTTCGATTACGAGACCCTGCACGAGCACCGTGTCGTCGTCCGGGTGGCACGACCGGCGGAACAATGCGTGACGTTGGATGGTGTCACGCGTACCCTCGATCCCGATGTCCTGGTCATCGCCGATGCCGACCGTCCTGTCGGTATCGCAGGCGTCATGGGTGGCCAAAACAGCGAGATTCGCGAGCACAGCACGATGGTTCTGCTCGAAAGCGCCTATTTCCAACCGCAGAATATCCGTCGCACTTCGAAGCGGCTGGGGCTAAGGACAGAGGCCTCCTATCGCTTTGAGCGCGGTGCCGATTTCGAGGGCCTCATCGGCTCGCTGGATCGCTGTGCTGCGCTGATGGCAGAGCTGGGCGGTGGGGCGGTGGCGAAGGAACGCCTCGATATCGCTGCCAACCGCTATGTGGCGCCGAGAATTCCTGTACGCGTGGGCCGGGTCAACACGGTCCTCGGTGCAGAGCTGACGCGCGAGGCCATCGGGCAGTATTGTTCCAAACTCCAGCTACCCACCGCCGTGCGCTCCGGCACCGAGGTGGAGGTCGAGGTGCCGTCTTTCAGGCGTGATCTGGCCCGTGAGATCGACATCATCGAGGAGGTCGGGCGGCTCCACAGCTACCAGGCCATCCCAACGGCGCTGCCGCGTGTGCGACTCGAACCGGTCCCACGCTCTCCACAGCGCCAGGCAACGCGTCAAGTGCTCGAGTATTTGCTGGGTTGCGGCTATACGCAGGTCATCAACTACAGCTTTATGGCGGAGGAGGATCTGGACCGTCTACGACTCCCCGCCGATGACCTGTTGCGCAGCGTCGTGCCGCTACGGAATCCGCTCAGCAAGGAAGCCGGTGTCTTACGCACCACGTTGATCCCGAGTCTGCTGCGGACGGTGGCCCTGAACCTAAATCGTGACCTCCGCGACCTGATGATCTTCGAGCTGAGCCGGGTCTTCCGGCGTCAGGATGGCTTGCAGCCGCGAGAGCACCAGGTCCTTGGCCTAGCCGTCACCGGTGCGGCGGGTGGGCAGCATTGGGGACAGTCGGTGCAGCCGTATGACTTCTACGATCTCATGGGGGCTCTGGAACTGATCACCGGCCGCCTTGGGTTGAAGCCCTTGTCGGTCACGGCCCAGCCAGTACCGTATTGCCATCCGGGCAAATCGGCGCTCATCACCAGAGGCGACGAACCCATCGGTGTCGTGGGCGAGATCCATCCCACAGTGCTGACTGCTTTCGATCTCGGCCAGGCCGTCACTCTGGCCGAGATCGACTTCGACCGCTGGATCGAGCAGGGGGCGTCACTCCCGCAATATGGCTCGATCCCGCGTTTCCCCTCGGTCACCCGTGATGTGTCGATTATTGTCGATGCCGGGGTACAGGCTGGCCAGATCTTAATGTTCATCCAAAACTTTCAGTCGGAGCTATTGCGCGAGGTACGCCTGTTCGACGTATACGCCGGCAAGCCAGTACCCATTGGCCGAAAAAGTCTCACCTTCGCCCTGACGTATCGCGCTGATGACCGCACACTGACCGATGAGGAAGTGAATAGTATCCATACACAAGTTGTGGAGCAGCTACGCCAGCGATTTGGTGCACAACTCCGTGGGCAGGAAGGGGGAAACGACCATGGCAATGCAAGGAATTGAAGCCCTGGATGTATTGCAGGCGCGGATCACCAAGATGCTCGACCTTCTGGCAGACTTGCGCGAGAAGCGTGACGGCCTTCAGAGCCGGGTCGAAAACCTCGAACACGAGGGAGCCGCCAAGGACGATGAGCTGGCGCATCTGCGCGAGGACAACGCGCGTTTGCTGAAGATTCAAGAGGAATATAAACAGCTCGTCGCCGAACGTGAGATCGTTCGCAACAAAGTCGAGGGCATGTTGAAGCATCTGGAAACATTTGAACTGCCCTGACCATTGCCCCAACCCCCTCCCTTCACCTCGAAACCGGGATGGGAGGTGGGAAGACTCTCGCCTGTTGTCGTCGTAATGCAGAAGATGCCGCAGCTGCATATGAGGGGTGGCCATGAGCGAAGACAAGACACAGATGGAGGTAACCATATTCGGTCAAACCTTGAAACTCCGGGGCGATGCTGATCCCGAGATGACGGTGAAGCTCGCCGAGTTTGTTGACCAGAAAATGCGTGAGGCCGTGCCATCGACGATGAGCCTGTCCAACGTGCTCTATAACGAGCGCGTCGCCCGTGTGGCTATTCTGGCAGCTCTCAACATCGCCGAAGAGCTCTTCCAACTGCGTGCCGAGAAAGAAAACGAGAAAAATCTCATTGAAGAGAAGGCCAGCGCCATGCTCTCGCTGCTGGAGAAAGAGCTGCAACCTTCATAGCTAGAAACACGCTACGCGTGCCTGCCGACCCAGGTGCTTTGCCCCCCTGAGCCCCTCTCTGACGGTGTCTGTCCATCACCTGGCGGTGCGCATCGAAAGGACTGCATTGCTTCACGCGGCCGAGGCCTGCATGTTGCTCGACGTCCGCAACCTCAAGACCTACTTCTATACTGCCGCTGGAATCGTGCGGGCGGTCGACGGTATGAGCTATGCCGTACGACCGGGTGAGACGGTCGCGCTGGTGGGCGAATCAGGCTGTGGGAAATCGGTGAGCGCCCTCAGTGTCATGCGATTGGTATCGGCTCCGGCTGGACGCATCGTTGGGGGGCAAGTGCTGTTTCAGGGAAGGGACCTCCTCACCCTCGATGAGGAGTCGATGCGCCAGCTTCGGGGTCGCGAGATCGCCATGATTTTCCAGGAACCGATGACCTCGCTCAATCCTGTCCTGTCGATCGGCCGCCAGCTCACCGAACCCTTCGAGATCCATCTCGGCATGCCGCCGCAACAGGCCCGCCAGCATGCAGGAGGTCTTCTGGTTACTGTCGGCATTCCAGACCCAGAGCGCCGTCTCACGCAATACCCGCATCAGTTCAGCGGTGGCATGCGTCAGCGAATGATGATCGCCATGGCGCTAGCCTGTAATCCCACCCTTGTCTTGGCCGACGAACCGACGACGGCTCTGGATGTGACCATTCAGGCGCAAATCCTCGAGCTCATGAAAGACCTCTCCCGTGCACGTGGCATCGCCCTGGTGCTCATCACCCATAATCTGGGCGTGGTCGCGCGCTATGCGGATCGAGTCAACGTCATGTATGCCGGAAAGCTCGTTGAGCAGGGCAGTGCGCGCGACGTCTATGGCGACCCGCGTCACCCCTACACGATCGGCCTGCTGCGCTCCGTTCCGCGCCTGGACGAACCTCGCAAAGCCACCCTACGCCCCATTGGCGGACAACCTCCCGATCCGATGCACCTCCCGCCAGGCTGTGCCTTTGCTCCCCGTTGTCAGTACGCCATCGCCCGCTGTCAAACCGAGGTGCCGCCGCTGATGCGGGTGACGGCGGATCACTTGTCCGCCTGTTGGGTAGCTGAAGAGATCGGCCGTGAGGCTCAGCGGTGAAGGCCGGTGAGACCCCCATCTTGCAGGTCTGTGATCTGGTCAAACACTTCCCTGTTGTCGGGGAGAGCCTTTTTGCCAGGGCTGTGGGAACGGTGCGCGCCGTGGACGGCGTCAGCTTCTCGATTCACCGCGGACAAACGCTGGGACTGGTCGGAGAGTCGGGGTGCGGGAAGACCACGCTCGGCCGTTGTATCCTACTGCTCGAACAGCCGACAGCTGGTGCGGTCATCTTCGAAGGACGGCAGCTCACAGCCCTGACTGACATGGCGCTGCGCCCGATCCGTCGCCAGATGCAGGTGATTTTTCAGGATCCTTATAGCGCACTCAACCCACGCATGACGGTGGGTCAGATCATCGCTGAGCCGCTCCAGGTGCACGGCCTCGTCCCTGATCGGCAGGGGCGGCGTCAGCGGGTCGCAGCCTTGCTCGCCGATGTCGGTCTTCTACCGCATGCTAGCGCAGCGTTACCCGCACGAGCTCTCCGGTGGACAGCGCCAGCGGGTGGGCATCGCCCGCGCCCTGGCGATGAGTCCGTCGCTGATCGTGTGCGATGAGCCGGTGTCGGCCTTGGATGTCTCTATCCAGGCGCAGATCATCAACTTGCTGTCTGAATTGCAAGAACGCCTGGGGCTTACCTATTTGTTTATCGCCCATGACCTCTCCATCGTCCGTCACATCTCCGATCGGGTGGCAGTGATGTATCTTGGCAAGATCGTTGAAATGACCGATCGCCAACCCCTCTACGATAGTCCCTTGCACCCCTACACCAGAGCCTTGCTGTCTGCGGTACCCATTCCCGATCCGGAGGTAGAGGCCCACCGGGAACGCATCGTCTTGCGCGGAGAGGTGCCGAGTCCGTTACACCCGCCGTCGGGATGCGTCTTCCACCCACGTTGCCCGATCGCCGTAGCCGAATGTGCCCAGGTGGTCCCTGAACTGCGCAACGTTCAGCCTGGCCATCAAGTCGCCTGTATCCGTGTGTAACGTCAGGGACTTTTGCCTTGACACGCTGACCGGCAGGTGTTTACTCTAGCCCTCATGACGTCGCCTGCGAGTGGAGCGGGAAGCGGCCTGATGTGACCCCTCGCCGACGGCTGTACGCGCTTCCGGAGGTGAACGATGAACATGTTGAGTCACTGGACACACCAGGGCTTCGTGGTGGTCTTGGGGTTGGCCGTTTTGTTGTTGATGGCGTACGAACCGTCGTTGCGGCACAGGCTCAGCCACGTGCTGGGGGTGAGCTGGTTTTCGCCGTGCCTTCGGAGCCTCCTTCGTACGACGGCCATCGTGAGGAGACGTTCGGCCTTATTCACCCCGTCGCACCGTTCTACAGCCTGTTGCTGCGCGTCGATCCCGTGGACTCGAATAAGATCGTCGGAGACCTGGCGGAGAGCTGGACGGTTTCCGACGATGGGCTCACCTACACTTTCAAGATCCGCACAGGCGTGAAGTTCCACGATGGCAGTCTATTGACGGCCAGGGATGTCAAGGCGAGCTACGATAAGATTATCTTCCCGCCTGAAGGGGTCGCAAGTACGCGGAAGGGGCAGTACGAGGTGGTCGAGACGATCGAAGCGACGGATGATCAGACGGTGCGCTTCCGCCTCAAATGGCCTTCGGCCTCGATGCTGTCTGGTCTAGCCTCCCCATGGAACTTCATCTACAAGGCCGACACCTGGCCAAGGATATGCACTGGTATGAAAACAACATCATGGGCTCGGGCCCCTTCATATTTGTCGAGCATATCCGCGGCTCTCACCTGGTGGGAAAGCGCAATCCGGACTACTGGGAGGGCGGCAAGCCCTATCTCGATGGTTACCGCGCCCTCTTCATCAGCGATACCGGGGCACGGGTCGCTGCCCTGAGGGGCGAGCGCGTGCAGATCGAGTTCCGCGGCTTGGCGCCCAAGCAACGCGACGACCTCGTCAAGGCTCTGGGGTCGAAGATCACCGTGCAGGAAAGCCCCTGGGACTGCATTCTCCTGGTGGCCATCAACCATGAGCGCAAGCCGTTTGACGATACGCGCGTACGCCGGGCCTTAACCCTGGCCCTGGACCGCCATGAGGGCTCCAGGGTCCTGTCCCAAATCGCCATTGTCAAGGAGGTCGCTGGGGTGCAAGTCCCCGGCACGCCGTTCGCCACCCCACCCGAAGAGCTGGCCAAGCTGGCCGGCTATGGGAGGGACGCCGAGGCCTCCAGGGACGAGGCCCGCCGCCTCCTGAAAGAGGCCAGGGCGGAAGGGTTGACCTTCACGTTCAAGAATCGCGGCATCCCGATGCCCTACGAACCCTTGGGGATCTGGCTCATCGACCAATGGCGCAAGGTTGGCCTCACCGCCAACCAGGAAGTGATCGAGGCCGCGGCCTACTACCAGGTGTTGCGCAGTGGCGAATTCGACGTTGCCATGGACTTCCAATGCGGTTACATCGTGGACCCCGACCTGGACCTGTATAAGTTCCAATCCGCGGACAAGAACCCATCCAACTATGGCCGCTACATCGACCGCGCGTTGGACGAGCTCTACGAAAAGCAGAGTCGTGCCACCAACCCTGAAGAGCGCAAGCAATACATTCGTCAGTTTGAGAAGCGGTTGCTGGACGACGAGGCGCACTACCTGATGACGCTGCAATGGCATCGGATCGTTCCATACAGCGCCAAGGTGCAGGGATGGATGATCACGCCCAGCCACTATCTGAACCAGCAGCTCGATACCGTCTGGCTTAGCGAATAGTGACGATTCCCTCCCCCTTGATGTGCATAAGGGCGAGGTTGAGCGCCCTAAAGTTGAGCACCCTAACTAAGTTTCCTCTCCCTCCGTGAAAGGGTTTTCAGGGGTAAGCTGTTTATCCCCTCTCCCTTCGGGAGAGGGTTAGGGTGAGGGGGAGTTAGCAAACGTCCAGAGATAACCTTCACCCCAGTCCCCTCCTAGAGGAAGCGGGAGAATAGGCAAGCACCATCACTCATGCACCGATACATCCTCCGTCGTGTACTGTTGATGCTCCCCACCTTGCTTGGGGTTGCAGTGCTCGTCTTTCTGCTCATGCGCGTTATCCCTGGCGATATCGTCGAGATGCGCTTTGCGGAGGGGCGCTTCTTCAATCGGGAGCTAGTGGAGAAAGAACGCGCTCGATTTGGTCTCGACCGCCCTCTGTGGGTACAATTCGTGGATTGGATGTGGGGGCTCGTGCGCCTGGATTTTGGCTTGTCGATGTGGTCCGGCGCTCCTATTCGCCAGGAGATCGCCATCCGTCTGCAGTTGTCGCTGCAGCTGGCGATCATGGCGACCCTGGTGGCCGTCCTGTTGGCGATTCCTCTGGGAACGCTGGCCGCCCTGCGGCAAGATACCTGGATCGACTACGCCATTCGCATCTTCTCCATCGCCGGCCTGGCCACGCCCTCGTTCTGGCTGGGGATTCTGATGTTCCTATGCTTTCTCATGGTCTTTCAATGGATCCCGCCGATGGTGTTCACACCCTTCTGGCGGGATCCATGGCAAAACCTCTCGCAAATGATCTGGCCGGCGCTCGCGGTCGGCTATCGCTACTCGGCGGTGGCGGCCCGCATGACGCGCTCAGCGATGCTGGAGGTGCTGCGTGAGGATTATATCCGTACGGCCCGCGCCAAGGGCCTGTGGCAGAGCCTCATCGTCAAACGCCACGCGTTGAAAAACGCCATGCTGCCAGTCATCACAGTGCTTGGGTTGGAATTTGCGTTCCTCATCGGTGGCCTGGTGGTGACCGAGCAGGTGTTCAATCTGAACGGGCTCGGGCTCTTGTTCGTGCAGTCCGTTGCCCGCCGGGACTATACGCTGGTTCAGGCTCTGGTCCTGCTGGTGGCCTTGGTCTATATTGTGGTCAATTTCTGCGTGGATCTCCTGTATGGCTGGCTTGATCCACGCATTCGCTATCAGTGACCGCCATGAGCTCATCGACGGATGCGCCTCGGCAAATCTTCGCAGAGACTGGCCTGAGCCATTGGCTGGCGAGTCTCGGGATTTTTGCGCGCCGATGGCCGTTGGGCACTGCAGGGGCGGTGATTATCCTGCTGATGATCGGCTCGGCGGTTTTCGCGCCGTTCATCTCTCCCTATGACCCCCTGGAGACTGATTTCGCTGCTCAATTCAGCCCGCCGACACTGGCGCACTGGTTGGGTACCGACGCCTTCGGGCGCGATCTGCTATCGCGCCTTATTTACGGTTCGCGCACTGCCCTGTTGGTCGGCTTTGCCTCGGCATTTATGGGCGCGACGCTGGGAGCCATGCTCGGCGTCACCAGCGCCTACTTCGGTGGTCGCATCGACCTGGTGATGCAGCGCCTCGTCGAGATCTTTCTGGCGCTTCCGATCGTCATCCTGGCACTGACGGTGGTTTCCATCCTCGGCACCGGCGTGAGTAATGTGATCATCGCGATCACCGTGCCGATGATCCCGAATTGCGCCCGGGTGGTCCGTTCCAGTGCTCTGGCCGTACGCCAGATGCCCTATATTGATGCGGCGCGGGCGGCGGGTTTTGGATATGCGCGGATTATCTTTCGCCATATGCTACCCAATGTACTGGCGCCCTACCTGATCATGCTCACGGCCTTTGTCGGCCAGGCCATTCTTCTGGAAGCATCGCTGTCTTTCTTAGGGCTGGGCGTGGCTGAACCGATACCGGCCTGGGGCCTGATGCTGAGGGGGGCGGCGGTCGAGTTCGCCGAGTCGGCACCGTGGATGGCCATTTTCCCAGGCCTGGCTATCAGCCTGGGGGTGTTTGCATTCAATCTCTTCGGAGATGCGCTGCGCGATGCGTTGGACCCGAAGTTGCGAACCTTGTAATCTGGTATACACAATTGAGCGAGGGAGAAACGATGGAACGACGCGTGCACGACCGTGGCGGTTGGCCCGATGCCGGCCCAATCGACCGCGCTGAGCATATGTACTCGATGTGGGAGAAGCGTACCGATGCCATTCGTGGGTTGCTCGGGGCCAAACGCATCATCCGTACGGATGAACTCCGACGCGCCATTGAGAGCATCGAGCCAGCCCGATACGAACGGCTGAGTTATTACGAGCGTTGGCTTGTCGCCGTTGAAGCGCTACTCGTCGAAAAGGGCTTCCTGACGCACGAAGAGGTCGATCGGAAGATGGACGAATGGCAGACCTGCGAGCCCTGATGGGACATCTCTGGCGCGGCATTCCGCGATTCACGCGGTCGAGGAGATGAATATGGCGGCCAAGTTTCAACCAGGTGATCAGGTGCGCATCCGGGTGGGCTCGCCACCGGGACACTTCCGCACGCCAGCCTACGTTCAGGGTAAGACCGGTGTCGTCGAAACGCTGTATGGGGCCTTTCCCAATCCGGAATCGCTGGCCCACGGCGGTGATGGACTCCCCAAGCAGTTTCTCTACCTGGTGCGGTTCGACCAGACACAATGTCTGGCCGCAGTATCCCACAGCCCTCCAGGACAAATTACTCATCGATATCTATGAGCATTGGCTGGAGCCAGTCTGATTTCCAGGAGGTACCCATGGATCATATTGACCACGAACACGCGCATGATCGACATGCGCCCCTCGATAATGGAGAGGAATTGACCTATTGCGAGAAGCGGGTCTGGGCCATCCAGGCCCTGCTGGTAGAAAAGGGCATCATCACTGCGGACGAAGTGCGGCAGCAGATCGAGACCGTGGATGCACGCACTCCCGCTGATGGGGCCAAGGTCGTCGCCAGAGCCTGGGTCGATCAGGCATTCAAGGCGCGCCTGCTGCAGGACGCCAAGGCGGCGGTGACAGAACTGGGCTTCGATAGCGGCGAATCCCCCGTACTGGTCGCGATCGAAAATACCCCCAAGGTGCATAATGTGGTGGTGTGCACGCTCTGTTCCTGTTATCCACGGGCGTTGCTCGGCCTGCCACCGGACTGGTACAAGAGTCTGAGCTACCGCTCACGGGCGGTCGTCGATCCCCGCGGTGTGTTGCAGGAGTTCGGCTTGGAACTGGACCCCGATGTCGAGGTGCGGGTCTACGATAGCAGCGCCGACATGCGCTACTTGGTGATCCCTGAGCGCCCACCCGGCACCGAATACCTGAGCGAAGCCGAGCTCGCGAGTCTGGTCACGCGCGATAGCATGATCGGCGTGACCAAACCCCGTCCGCCGGAGCAGCGCCAAGACCTCAAAGCTGCGGCGCCGGCGTGACATTTTCGCCAAACCGTCTTTGATCGCAACTTCCACGCTCTTCTCTCCCTTTCCCTCCGGGAGAGGGCTGGGGTGAGGGGGTGCGCCATGATATCAACCTTGACCCTCAGACAGGAAACCATCCATGGACGTACCGCAGAGCATCGGCATCACCCAGGCTGGACGATCTTCCCTGACGTTGACCGTGTTGGAAGAATCTCGCATCCGCTTTTACGCCACCACCGTCAGCGACCAGGCCGACGGCCCCGGTTGGGCTCAAGCCCCTGACGGACACTACTGGCGCCTTGACGTGCCGCCGTCGGTGTACCATGCACTAACCGCAGGAGATGCCTGCGGCGTCTTGTGGCGGGGGAACGACCTGCTCGGGGCCCTCGACTGGGAAGCCCGCGAACAAGATCCCAACGCCACCGCGTACCGAGTCGATCCTGAGGTCGCGGGCGGGCATATCACCATGCTTGAAGGCGAAGTCACCAGCACGGCGAGCGGCAAGCCCGCGCTGTTGGGCCGTGTTGAAGCCGATCCCAATGATGAGTGGTGGCTAGTGGTGGTGGATTAAGAGATCGCCCACATGGACGTTCTACTAACCTTCACCGGATTCCAAGATCCATATGCGATAGGCTTGGTTGGCCAGGAAGAACAGTCTGGTCCCATTCTCTCGCTTGTGGCCGCGCGATCGTTCGAGCGGATTATTCTTTTTTCGACTCCGAACACTGAAAAGAACACCACGGCCACGAGCGATGTTCTTCGATCCTTATATCCCAAAATAGGCATTGAAGTCAGAGACCTACCACTGCACGACCCTACCGATTATGTAGCGATCTTGACTGGGCTTCGGACTCATATTCGGGAGATCACCGACAGCACCTCGATAGCGAACTACTTCATCGGAGTTGCCTCAGGTACGCCGCAAATGCACGCCTGTTGGGTCTTGCTTGCGGCAAGCGGTGAGATACCCGCCCGCATCCTCAACGTGCGCCCTTCTCGGTTTGTGAGCAAGGACCGCCTTCTTGTATTTGAAGTTGACTTATCAGCGACAGAATTCCCACTCGTGCGAGCCAATATCTGTTCCGTTGAAACACCGGATGTGCCTCCTCCCGACCTGGAGACAGTGATAAGAGAATTGGGCATCGTCGGAGACCATCCTGCCATACGCAGGGCACTAGAAGTTGGAGCCGTTCTGGCGTCGTCCTCTGCACCCATCCTCATTCTGGGTGAAACGGGCACGGGAAAGGAGCTTTTTGCACGGTTCGTCCATCGCCTGAGCGGACGCCTGTTGGATCGGTTTGTGCCCCTCAACTGCGCCGCAATCCCGGCGGATCTGGTTGAAAGTATTCTTTTCGGCCATAAGAAGGGTGCATTCACCGGGGCAACGAGCGATCAGGCCGGGAAGTTTGATCTAGCTGACGGTGGTACTCTATTTCTGGATGAACTGGGCGAATTGCCCGTACCGAGTCAGGCGAAACTCCTGCGCATCTTGCAGGACGGGCTTGTCGAGCCGCTCGGCGCAAAGACAGCTCACAAGGTGAATGTACGCGTCATCGCTGCAACGAATCAGGATTTGACGCAAGGCCATCCAACGCGGGAGATTTCGGGAGGACCTCTTCTATCCTGACATTGAGCAACCTCTACCGGGGAGAAATTTGATATATCTGGCAGACCTTTTGCCCAAAGAGCTGGAGAATCTTTTTTCGTAGGGCGGTGAGACCCTCAATGACTATTTGGACGTGCCCTTGCACGGAAAAGGTCACGCGATTGATGCCCTCCAAGAGTTGGAAGACCCAGCGGAGGGTCGGTCGAGACCCCGGCTGCCCGATGTGGTTGGGGAGGGTGTCGTGGTGCTGTGCCAACTGGTGTCTCATCCGGCGTTGCGCGATGGAGTCGACCAACAACGCCAGGGTCATCACCATCAAAAGACCTTGGAGCCGAGACGGCCTCTTGATGAACAGCGACGACACAAAAAATAGGGGGTCCTTGAGAAAGCGGAACCCGCGCTCCACCGCGCTTTGCCCTTTGTCGCCCGCCACCACCTCCGCATCAGTCAGGGCGGTGTCAGAAATGGTGGTACCCAGTACGAAACAGGCCTGGCGTTGCTGTGGGCGGGTGAGCTTGGCGGGGTCAGGGATCACGCTGGCATGGATCTGCCACTGGATCGCTTTCAGAGGCGTCTTTTGGGTCGGCCGGCCTTTGCGGGCATACTGGAGATGAGGCGTAAGAGACACAGGCGCTATCTGATGATAGCGCCAACGCTGGGCGATCGTCTCTAAGGCCGCCCGGGCTTCGGTCTCCGACGGAAACCGGTGGGCCTGGAGATGGAAGAGCTGTTTCTGCACCTGCTCCGACTCTTTCGCCTGGGCTTTGGCGAGCGTCTGTTCCGCCCGCTGCCAGGCGTCCTGAGACGACACGACCAGCCACCGTTGCGCCATGCCGTCATGGCACCGCTCCACCCGCTGATAGCGGACGGTCTCATCCAGGGGCTGCCACTCACCCCCGGCCCAGGTCTGCTCGATCACCTGCGGCGTGACGGTTCAGGTCTCGGGAATGCGAGTCATAAAAGGGAGATAGGCCAAGTTGGGTGCATGCGCTTCGGTGTCTCATTTGGCGTCAGCGATCAAGTACCGCGGGGTCTCACTGGCCTCGAACTGCGCGATCAACGCCTCACAGCGCTCCTTGAACACCACGGTATCCGACGCCTGGCCATCCCCACTCTGGCTCATCAACGGTACCCCGCCATCTGGTGCAACCATCCATTCCAGCACCGCTTGCTTCAAATCCGGCCGGTGATCCTTGGCATAGCCGTAGGTGATCGCAATGGCCTGGGTGTCGGTCTCAGGCACATAGGCCCCTGTGAGGGAAAAACTGGTGGTGTCCAGACCGGTGAACTTGCGTTCAATCCCTTCCCGCTGGCACACTGCCAGCGCGACCTCGCTGAACAACATGTCACAACCATCGGCGAAGGCCTTGTCGAGGCTCCGACCGAGCTTGAAGCGGTTGAAAGGCTCCGCAGAGACGCCGTTGCGAAAGAGCACGCCGACAGGCTTGTTCGCAAAAAACTGTGGGGTCAAAGACATGGGGCGATCGGAAAAGCCCAGACCGTTGAGGATCATGCCGGCGATGGCTTCCCCGGTCGTGATATCCTCCTGGTCATCGAGCCTCAGGCGTGCGTTGATCATCTCAATGAGGCCTAAGTCCTTGATGACGCCCGCAATGATCCCTAAATGGTCTCAGCGTTCCACGGTGATGACGTCCACGTTGGTCCCTCCCTGCATGGCTCTGAGTAGTCGCGCTAGTCAGGGGAGGATAACTCGTTTTTGCGCTATAGACACCTGCTCAATGTCGGTCAAGATAAGGGCTTCCAGGGATTCTGCCTGCAGGACGTCATGATCGTCCAACCCAAGAAGAAACCACCTGGAGGAGAACTCACGCCCCCTGAGAAAGCCACGAATCGTCGTATTTCCTCCATCAGAATCCGTATTGAACACGTCATTGGTGGGGTGAAATGCTATAGGATCGTGAAGGACACAATTCGTCTCCTGAAGGATGGGCTGAGAGACGCCGTCATGGAAACGTGTTGTGGCTTGCATAACTTTCGCCTGCAGTACAGACCATGGCACTATGCATCATGACAAATATTGAAGGTGTCTAATGATGACTCAAGCTCATTCTTTCGTTCTTGAAGCCCCTCGAGTCTCTTCTTGAGATCGGATATCTCTTTCTTGACCCTGCGCAACTCCGTTTGGTTTTTTACTTTGAGCAAGTAGTCCTCTCCAAGTTCTTCAGCTATGTATTTCTCAAGCTGACTTCTCAAGACCCTGAGATACGGATTTCCCCATATCGCACCGTCGCGGTATTCAAGTTTGCCCCTCTGTATACCTTTGACAATGAAGTCCCGGCTCACGCCGTATTCAGCCTTGGCCGTTACGTCGCTCAGCGTCGCTCCCTTTCGATTCCATTCACCGTATTCCGCCATTATGCACTCTTTCCACCGAACGCTGGACCTCAGGCGCGGTGGGCAGCGGGAGCGGAGCGGACGCTGACCGCCGTCGCCTGCAGGCCGTAGTTAGGCGCGGACTCGATCAGCAGGTACGGACGTTCATGCGTAATTCGAGTTCACTGAACTAGATCCATCCGAGTTCCTTCATGGCCAATCCAGCATGCCAGATCTTCGTCATGTGCCGGATCTTCTCACCGTCAAAATCCATCACATACACATAGTCTGTCTTCACACTCTTGCCAGTTGGTGGGCAGGGGCCACCCTGGCCCGTATGCGTGCCAGAGAAGACCCCGTACGCACAGACGCTCTTCCGCTCATCATCCGTGCCAAAGGACTTCAGTTCATAGCGTCCGTCAGGGATAAATGTCAGCAAACCCTTCATCCAGTCCGTGTACTGCTGCAGGGTCTTCACGCCAGCAAGCGGCTCAGCTTGTGCAGAAAAAGTCGCATCCGTTTTGCAGTACGCTTTGCATCCCTCCCATCCTTTGCCCGTTTCGCACGCCTCGAAGAATTTCTTGGCAATCTCTGTAATCGACGTCATGGTTTTCTCCACGTTGACAATGGTTGGAACGGAGTCGCTGACGACTCTGAGTACAGCTCACATCAAGAGGCCTCTCTGCAACCGCCGTCTCTTTCCTCGTCGTCCCGCGACAGGGTATAGGACAGTGAAACGCTCTTGTGCCAATGAACACTGTTGCTTCAGCCAGGGCAGACCTCCTTTCTACGCCGATGGGATTTGCGCCTAACGCCAGGCCTGAGCCGCGCGGGTCACCGCGTCGGCTCCAGGCCCTGGTTCGGCCCTGGATGTTGCCCTTGAGAGGGAAAGTGTGCTCTTACCCAGATTTTGCGCAAAATTCGGGGGGTTCAAAACTGAGCAAATAGTCTTGTCAGGCACGCCAGCATTGACTTGGCGAGGGGATGAGACGCTTTCAGTCGCAACTTGACGATTTGCCCCTCTTCGACCATCACTTTACCAGGGATCGGAAAGAGCTCTTTGACAATCCGATAGATGCCCTGCGTCGGCAAAGGGCGAAGCGTGGAAGAGCCATCCGCGGGTCCATGCCAGCAGGTTGTGGGCCAAGTCTGTCAGCAACACCAGAGCCTCCTGGGCAGCCAGCCGCTGCTTGCGTCGCCGGTGAACCTGCAGGCCCCCTTTATCGGCTTTGAACTCGGCTTCGATCGCCGCACGGTCATCATAGGCGTCGGCCAGCTCCCTCAAAGAGTACTCCCGCAGCGAAGTCGTCAACAGGCTATGCCTGTACTGGCCCTGCTCGGTCTTCCACTTCAACACCGCGGTCTGGGTGCGCCGATAATAGTGGAGCGGTGTGGGCGCAGGGGCAATCCAGCGCTCCCCTGGGCGCAGCTCCTCCCACCGGGGCACAGCCCGGGCGAAGGCGTTCGCCCGCTTGCCACTGTACGCCTTTGGCCAGCACGTGGTACCCATGCCAGAGGGCCCAGTTGAGGTTCGCATCGGTGCCAAACCCGCCGTCGAGCCGGAGCACGGTGCATCGGCGCTGAGCCGGTGTCAGGCCCAGCACCCGCTCCGCTACGGCGACTGTGGGGTGCAGGCAGGCTTGACTGGTTGGGTTGCCGGGATAGACCAGTGACACCAGACTTTCATGGTACTGCGGGACGCTGACCCGGGCAAGTTGGCGCCCACGGCGGTTTTTTCCCCGCTGAAGTAGCCCTTGGTGCTGGCTTCAGCGCGGCGGCCGGCCGGTAACCCCGTCAGGTCAATGTCCAAGAATAGCAGTTCGTGCTCAAAGGGATGGTGCAGTGCCTGCCCCTCCCGCCGGTAGATCTGCTCGACGGCGGTCCGCAACTGAGCCACCGCCTGCGGAGTAAAGGCATCCAGTCGACGGGCTATCGTCGACTGGTCGGCAAACCCGTCCCGGCCCCACGCGGCGGCGAGCGCCGTATCGGGCCGCAGGCGTGTGTTGATCTGCTTGAGCGACGCGCAGTCCGCCAGCATGCTGACGACGATGTCGAGCAGTTTCTCCTGGGGTGCGTGCAAGACCGTCTTGCAGTCGAGCTGGACGTGCTCGCGCAGGGGCGCAAAGAAATCCTGCTGCTGCAGAAAGGCGCCAAGTGCGGCCAAAGGAGCATACGCCGTGTTACTGGTCATTGCCGCTCAACCTAGGCGCTTTATCATGCTGGCATACCTCCGTCTTGAGGACCTCAAATTGCCGGTAGTATGCCAGTTTAGAATCCATTTTCATAGTTTTGATCCCCCCTATTTTTGCGCAAAAGCTAGGTCTTAAGCAAAACCCTAGCCTCTGTCAGGGACACGCAATTCCTCACGAATGACGCGGCGAAGCAGCTTCTCGAGAGACTCCTTCTGGCCTTCGATATGCGCACGCAGAGCCGTGTTGATCAGCGGCTGATAGTTGCCCCCACCCACCGCTTCAACTTGCTCTTTAAACCAGCGCACCACATCTGCATCCAACCGAATGGTGATGCGCACCTTGCGAGTCACTTCGGGGATGATCTCCCGAAGCGGCTTCATCGCCGCCAGCTGTTCGTCCGTCAGCGGCGGAATATCAGAGTAATCAATGGTCTCATCCGTCATGGCGTCGATCCGCTTCAGATCGCTTTTGATCATAGCTTCTTTGCTCACGTTGGTTGGCCTTCCTCATGGAGAGGATACGAATGACGTCACCGCGTACGGTAAAGACGACCACCACAAGACGCCCGAAGAGCGGCCCGTACAAAATAAAGCGTGGCTCCCCATACTGCCGTCGCGTATCCTCGGCGGCAAATGTCTCATCGGTGAACACCCAATGGGCATCCTCAAAATCCAGGCCATGTTTGGCCACATTGCTCAAGCGTTTGTTTTCGTCCCACGTAAATTCCATGAGTGGCATTGTATGCACAATCGGTGTATATGTCGAGAGGGACAATGGGTTTCATCGGCGAGATGATTAGATAGACGCAATAGCGTGTCAAGGGCTCGGTGGCCTTAGCTGGGCGGGGGCCGAACGCTGCTGCATCAGGCGCGGCCGGCAGCGGGAGCGAGGCACGAGCGGACGCTGTTAGCCGTCGCCTGCCGGGTAGAGCCGGTGGTTACCCACCCGGCCCCCCCACAGACCCGTACGTGCGCAATTAACGCATACGGTTCCTCAGGCAGAGCGGCTGCTGCCCACGCAAGGACCCACCGTGCTCCGCAGTCCCCTGGCGTGCCGTGATCAGGGTTGGTGAGCTCTAAGTCTCTCCCCTGTCTCCGGCCAGCGGATGCTCTGCCCGACGGCGCCTTCCCTCCCGTGGGTCGCTTGGGCCTCACGTCCCCACCTTCCTCGGTACTATGCGCCGCGACGACTGCCCCCCTGCCCGTCTCGGAGTCCTTCGCTGGTCGCTCGTTCCCCGATACCCTGCTCGCTTCCAGCGTTCGTGGTCTCCCAAACGGGCTCGTGGCCAGGTGGAAGCCCCTAGTCACGCCAGGGCTTTTGGTCCGCCGGTCCCCCATTCCGGCACTGTAACAAGGAGGCAGGTGGCTCTCCCAAGTTCCCGAGTGCCCCCTATGGCTACATGCCCCGCTCTCAGACCCCGGTGGTGTCCTGCACCCTCGCCATAGCGCGTGCAGGACTGCTGCCTTCCAGCGCATGCAAACCGTCGGCTTTCCCCTCGCTACTACCTTGAGGGATATCCTCATGACCACGACTATACCCATTTCGGGGCTCCATCACGCGGCCTGCACCCTCGCTCCATCCAGCTTCGTACGGCCCCGTACGGGGAAGCACGTGGATGTCACTCCTGACCGGCTGGCTCAGCTTTGGTCAGGTGGGACTGGCACAACTTGTGCGCACCCACTGGGTCACAACAGCCAATTTCATGGGTTTCCACCCAATTCCAAGGTCTCGGGCTTACCTTGGCGCGAGCATGCCGTGGTTAGGCCCCAGGGGGTACAGACCGGGTACACTGGTGACCGTTTAGACCGGCAACATCGGTGACAGTCTGCTCATGTGCAGGCGCATCAGGAGGTGCGCCATGCCGTGGAACGAGACCGACCCGATGATTGAACGCACGCAGTGCATCGCGGCTTACCTGAGCCACGTATACTCTATGACCGAGCGGTGCGAGCGCTTCGGCATTCGTCGCCACACCGGCTACACGTGGGTACGCCGCGATCCCGCGCAAGGACCGGCGGGGCTCCCGGAGCAAAGCCGTGCGCCACACCGCTCCCCCCACCGTATGTCAGAGGAGGTGGAAGCGGTCCTCTTGGAAGCCAAACGGGCTCACCTGCACTGGGGTCCGCGCCAGATGTCTGCCTGACCTCGCACGCCGTCGGCCGGACCTGGCCCGGCCGGCGCCGCGCACCGTGGGCGCGCGGTGCCAACGCGCCGGCTGAAGGCAAGCGCGCACACGCCGCCGTGGGCACCGACAGCCAGGGGCCATCCCCGTGCAGGCCGAGCCCCCGAACGCCGTCTGGACGGCGGACTGCAAGGGCCAGTTCCGCACTGGCGATGGCCTCTCCTGCTCCCCCTTGACGGTGGCCGACGCCTACCGCCGCTTTCTCTGAGGTGGCTCGGCGCGGCTCTCGACCCAGCAGGTGGAGGCCCGCCCCATCTTCGCGCGCCTGTTCCCGGACGATGGCCTGCCCGCCGCGATGCGCCCGGACAACGGCCCGCCCTTCGCCACCCCGGCCTTCTGCGGCCTGAGCCAGCTCTCCGTGTGGGGGATCACGCTTGGCAGCCGCCCTCAACGCATTGAACCGGGGCGCCCAGAGCAGCACGGGGCACACGAGCGCCTGCACCGCACCCGCAAAGCTGAAGCCACCCGGCCACCGGCGCACCACCAGGCGGCACAACCAGCACGCTTCGACCGCTGCCGCCGTGCGTACAACGACGAGCGCCCACATGCAGCCCTGAACGACAGGACACCGGCCGCGCTCGAGCGGCCCTCCGCGCGCGCGGCCCGCTCAGCTGCCCGCACCAACCTATCCGGGCCACGACGTGGGGCGTCGGGGCAGCCATGCCGGGACCTTGCGCTTCCAGGCACGCCAGCTCTTCATCAGCCATACGCTGCGACAAGAGGACCTCGCCTTGGAGGAGACCGCAGAGGGCATCGGGTCCATCTACTTCGATGACGTCCTGCTGGCCCGGCTCGCTGCACGTGACTTGAAGCTGTACGTCTGAAAAGTGTCATTGCTGTCGCCGGTCTAACCTGTCACCGATGTTCCCGGTTGCTACAGTGGGCGTAGGCGACGCACTTTTGGCGTCCGGTTTTGGGCATAGCGCGATGCTACCTGACAAGCCAGCTTTGACAAGCTCGCACGGTTCAGAGCGGCAGTCGCCATCACGGAGCGGCAGGCTCCATGCCCTTCGCCTTGATTACCGCCGCTGACTCCGGCGTGCGCAGGAAATCGACCAGCGCCTTCGCTGCCTCGGCATCCTTGGCGCCACCCATGATAGCCGCCGAAAAGACGATGGTGTTCTGGAGATCGCCCGGCAGCGGGCCGACGATATCGATGCCGGCGACCGGAATAAGCACCTGGAATGAGGTGCACGCCGATCTCGGCCTCGCCGTTTGCAACCAGACTCCAACCGCGCCGGGGTCTTGGGGTTGGGGAAGATCGTCTTCGATTTCATCTCGTTGGCGATCCCCAAGCGATCGAGCACCTTGGCGAAATGGATGCCGCTCGCGCCGCCGCCCGCTGGATCGAGATAGGAGATCGACTTCGCGGCGAGCAGCGTGCGCTTCAACGCTTCGGGCGACGAGATGTCGGGCTTGGGGGCGCCCTTGCGAACGGCCACGCTGATGCCGGCGCGGGCGAGCACAGTCACGTTGCCCGCAGCAGCCTTGCCGTCCTTCACCAAGCCGTCGATCCCCTGACTGGGGAATGATGACGACATCGGCGGTTTCGCCATCCTGGACACGTTTTACGATCGCGCCCAGGGTGGCGAACGTGATCGCGAGCTTGTGTCCGGTCGCGCGCTCGAACTTCGGCCCGAGGTCTTCCATGATCGCCTGCATCACCCCTTAAAGATACAAGGCTGTAGGCAGTCAGGTGCAGCGCCAGACTGTGTCAAAAGTCGATTTTTCGACAATGCGGTCTAACAAAATCAATAGCTTGCAAAGCCCATATTCTCCAAAAACGGAGTTTTGACACAGTCTGGCGCTTGGTTAGGTGATTCCCACCCCACTTTCCTGGGGAACACCAGGGGCGCTGTAGCTCGCCATCAAGTCGTCGACGATCTGGTGGAACTCCTGCCACGGCGTCTCGCGATAGGCATGCCCACGCACGATAAACGGCGCTCCAGCGTAAAACTTCTCGTACTGCAGGTGCCGCCCAGCAAATTCCGAACCGACCATATCCCAGGCGAGTTTGAAGAGCTTCATGCGCGACACGGCGTCCGCTTGCGGGGTCTGGAAATAGGTCAGGAACTGCGCGGCAAGGTGTGGGTCCTCGAGGACCGAGATGTCTGCTGGCAGCTGGAACACGCTGCCACCGGAGAGCTCGCGGAGTTGATCGATAAACATCGTGTAGTTCTGCGTACACCATTCGAGGGCCGCATACATCATGCGCCGGTTAAAGCAGACGTACCCGTCCGGCCAGCGTTCATAGGCGTTAATCTGCCCATGGACCATGCCGGCGATCACGCTCTCGACGGCGGACATTTTGCCGAGCGTTTCCCGCACGCCTGGCGTCTGGTCGGCGCCAGTCGCGTGCGCGATCTTGCTACAGAGGCCGAGCAGCAGACGCATCTTGGACCAGTAGCGCACATTGGATTGGTGATTGCCAAAGCAGTGGCTGGGCGTCTTGATATAGATCTCCCGTGCCAACACGGCATCGTCGTGCACAAAGACCCGCTCCCAGGGGACTTTGACGTGCTCGCACAGCACCATGCTGTCGGTTTCGTCGTAGCGATAGGCGAGAGGCGCATCGAACTCCATGTGGCATGCGCGTTCCATCGACTTGCGCGACCACAGGGTCAGCCCCGGCGCATGACACGGAATGGCACACGTGATGGCTTCTTTTTTCTGGTCTGGTGCCAGTGGGATCACGTTGCCAATCCAGATTTCGTTGGCGAGGACCGCGCCCGTGGCGAGCATTTTCATCCCGCTGATCACCACGCCGTCGTCCTCCTCGCGCACGACGCGGAGGGTGGGCACCGGCAGGTTGCGCTGTTGGTAAAACGCCGGATCACGGGCCGCTTGGGGAGGCAGCACGGCATAGACCGTGTAGAGGTCGTGGTCACGGATGTGCCGGTAGTAGGCGAGCAGATGGTCCGGATGGCCATGCGGCGGCGTGAGTTCGTCCACCTTCATGGCCATGCCGGTCACGAAGCTGGCGACGTGATCCGGCGACCGCCCAAACAGGCCATATGTCAGGTCGGCGATGGTTCGATGCCCGAGCATGCGCCGCTGGAGATCGTCCCGCGTCTTTGGGCGCAAGTAGTAGATAGAATGGCGGCCACCGTCTTCCTCGTAGGTCATGGTCTCACGCTGCGCCGGGTCGGCCTTCATGTCGTAGAGCCTCGCGACCGTGCGCACAGCGTTACGAAACGCGGGATGCGTCGTGACGTCCTCGATCCGTTCGTTCCCAAGGTAGACAACCCGCCCGTCCCGCAAGCCTTGGATAAATTCAGCACCAGTACGAATGCCCATACTCAATCCCCAGGTTACAGGTTATTGGTTTCTCGTTTCTGGTCTCTCGTTTTCCGTCTTCCGTCTCCCACCTCCCACCTCTTACAAGGGGAGGTTTTTTGAAAATCAGGTGATATGACTTCCCTCCTTACGGCATACTGTGGGGTATGCAATGACCCACAACCGCAAGGAGGGAAGCCATGTTTTGCCAGGCCGGTTTCGACCAATGGCTGACGACTATCATGCAGCATCTGTCCCATTTGAGCAAGCCCCAGGCCACCGTGTTGGCCCTGTGGAGCTTCGGGATGGTGCTGGCCCGCTCGTGTGCCCTGACCGCGGTCAGTCACCTGCTGGCCACGGGGATGCAGCGCAAGGAGCAGACGGTGCGCCAGCAGCTGCGTGAATGGTATTACGATGTCCCCGCGCAAGCGGGGCACCAAGCGCCAAGCGCTGCGCGTCGAGACCTGCTTTGCGCCCCTGCTGGGCTGGGTGGTGAGCGGGTGGCAGGGCACCCAACTGGCGCTGGCCATCGATGCCACGACCTTGGGGCAACGCTTTGTGGTGCTGGCCGTCAGCGTGGTGTATCGCGGCTGTGCCATCCCCGTGGCCTGGGTGATCCTGCCCGCGGGCGCCAAACACGCCTGGCGGCGGGAGTGGCTGCGGCTGTTGCGGCGGCTGCGCCCAGCGATTCCCCAGGGCTGGACGGTGATCGTGTTGGCCGATCGGGGCTTGTATGCGCCCTGGCTGTTTCGGCGCATCACGCGCCTGGGCTGGCATCCGTTTTTGCGGATCAACACGGGGGGCAGCTTTCGGCCCGCCGGGGCGACCTGCTGGCGGCCCTTGATGACCTTGGTCCCACGGCCCGGGCACGAGTTGGCGTGGCACGGGCCTCGCCTTTACGCGCAACCAGGTCCCCTGCACCTTGCTGGCCCGCTGGGAGGACGGCTACAAGGACCCGTGGCTGATCCTGACCGATCTGCCACCGGAGGCCAGTGATGCGGGCTGGTATGGCCTGCGCGCCTGGATTGAACAGGGCTTTAAGATCACCAAGCGGGCCGGGTGGCAATGGCACCGCACGCGGATGCGCGACCCGGACCGGGCGGCGCGCCTGTGGCTGGCGGTAGCCGTGGCGACGTTGTGGCTGCTCAGCGTCGGCGGGGCCGCAGACGAGACGATTCCCGCCAGCACGCTGCTTGACGTGACGGGGTTGTGTCCAGAGCGCCCACGGTCACGGCGGGCGACCCGCCTGCGGCTGGTGAGCGTGTTTCGCCAGGGGTGGGTGGCCCTGTTGGTGGCCTTGCTGCGTCAGGAGCCGTTGCCGCAGGGCGCTTTGTCCCGGAACCCTGGCCTGCGGTGCCATCGTGGGAGGACGAAGCTCGCGAGCCGCAGCAGGCCATGCCGAAGGCCGCCTGAGGGGCCGGGGGAGAGCCGTTGTGACCTCTGAGATAAAAGTATATGTATATCAATACCTTATGAAAAACCTCCCCCTTAGAGACCTCCCACCTCCCGTTTCCCGCCTCCCATCTTCCACTTTAATACTTACTCAGCAACGATCCGAACCCGTACAACTTGTCGGTAAACCCATTCGCCCGGTAGCCGTGCCACAGCGTCGCCGTGTTGATAGCAACGACAGGTTTGCCGAGCCAGCCTTCCGCATCAGCCGCCAGGCGTATCATTGAGAGGTTCGTGCCGCACTGCACGATCGCGTCGATATCTGGTCCGTCCATCTCACGCAACACCGGCCGCAGTTCAGCCGGGGTGATCTGCGCAATCGCTGTGGCGCTGGGACTATGAAGATCTTTGTAACGCACAACCTGGAAACCGCATTCTTCAAAGAACTTCACGATCTGCTCGCGCATGATCGGCTGATAGGGTGTAAACACGGTGATGCGTCTTGCCTTCACGGCCTCTAACGCCGCTCGGCACGCATCGGCTCCCGTCACAATCTTCAGACCAGTGAGCGAGCGTACTCGCTCAACAAAGCGATGGTTCCCCTCGACGCCACCCCAGAACGTCGGCGCTGACATTCCCATCAGTAAATAGTCGGGCTGGCAGGTCATGACGTCGCGCAGAGCAGTTTCAATCGATTTGTCTACTTGTTGGAGGAGTTGTTCCATTGCTCTATCTGAATCAAGCGCAGGCTGTCCAATGTAGATACGTCCAGTATGGAACGTAACACCAGGGATACTCATGTCCCAGAAATCTGCTTCTACCACGGTGTTCGTTGAAGGGATGATCACCCCCATTTTTGCGCGAAAGCCAACAACGTCGGGCATAGAAGCCTCCTTTTCATCAGGAAGTCTTTCCAGATTTTCGTCTACGTTTGTGCTTGTAGTCTGGAGACGCGTATAGGAAATTCAAACGCTATTTTGCTAATGACCACTGTTGCTGGCGTACCTCCTTTCCACTCCGGTGGAACTCATGCCGAACGCGAAAGCTCAGCGGCGCACGGTTTGTTGCGCGTCCGCTGCAGCGCCTGGTTCGGCGGCCTATGCCTTGCACTCAAGACAGCGCCTCCAGGTCAAAGAGCTCTGCCTGGTACCCATGAAGCTACTCAGCGATAGGCATCGCGCCGATGCTTCACGCGATAGACGGTAATGGTGTGGGTGGCGTCGTCGATGTCATAGAGAATGCGGTAGACCCCTACACGTAGGCTATAGTCTGTGGTGCCGCGAAGCTTTTTCGCGCCTGGTGGGCGAGGATTCGCTGCCAATCGGTCGATGTGCTGGCTGACCAGACGAGCGTCATCCCGGGGTAAGTCGGTGATGTCCTGGATGGCTTGCCGCAAGATGCGAACGCTATACATCTGCCCCCTGAGCCCGCAACTCAACCTTTGCCTCGTCCCATGGCACGGTTTCCGCTCCAGCTTCGCGAAGCTGGTGAATTTCCTCTGCGTCCTCGAAATCTTCCAATAGTGTCAAGAGTTCTTCCCAGAGTGAATAATCAACCACCACAGCCTTCTTGTTGCCCTCGGCATCCACGACAAATTGGGCTGCTTGCAATAGTTCATGAATCTTCATGTTATAATTGACCCCAAAAACTGGACCACTGGCTAAGGTGGAAAGAAACGGTAACCAATCAAACCAGTGGAGGGTCAGATCGATGTCCAAGCAACGAACCCGCTACAGTGCCCAATTCAAGTTCCAACTAGCCCTGGAAGCCGCTAAGGGATTGAAGACGCTCAACGAACTGGCCAGCGAGCATGGCGTGCATCCCACTCAGATCAGTGAGTGGAAGCGCCAGCTACTGGAGGTAGGAAGCATGCTGTTTAGCCGCGATGGCGCCCATCACCAACGCGAACACCAGGAACGGGAGGTAGGACTCTACGAGCAAATCGGCCGCCTCAAGATGGAGCTGGAGTGGCTGAAAAAAAAAGCTGCCCGATTCAGTTGAGGCCAAACGGGTGATGATCGAACGCGGCTTTGTGCCCATCAGTATACGCCGGCAATGTGAGCTGATCGGATTGAACCGCTCCACGCTCTATCATGTGCCAGCGACGGCATCCGTCTTCAACCTCCAGCTGATGCGTCTCATTGACGAGCAGTACACGAAGACGCCATTTTACGGCTGGCCGCGGATGACGGCTCATCTGCGACGGCTTGGCTTGCCGGTCAACCACAAACGGGTCCAACGGTTGATGCGGACCATGGGCTTGCAGGCCATTTATCCCAAGCCGCGGACGAGTGCGGGGGCCCGAGACCACCAGATCTACCCGTATCTGCTCGGCGCGGTGGTGGTGAGCCACCCGAACCAGGTCTGGAGTGCGGATATCACGTATGTGCGCATGGCCAAAGGTTTTATGTATCTGGTGGCGATCATCGATTGGTGGAGCCGCTATGTGCTGTCCTGGCAGCTGTCCAATACGTTGGATTCCCCCTTCTGCCTGGCTGCCCTGGACCGAGCCCTGGGGCACGGATGTCCCGAGATTTTTAATACCGACCAAGGGGTCCAATTTACCGGCCTTGCCTTTACCAGCCGCATAGCGCAGGCGGGGATTGCGATCAGTATGGATGGCCGGGGGCGCGCGCTGGACAATATCTTTGTCGAACGGTTATGGCGGACGGTCAAGTATGAGGACATTTACCTCAAAGACTATGCGACCGTCCCAGCCCTTGAAGCGGGCCTCGAACGCTACTTCACGTTTTACAACCAGGAACGCCCTCATCAAAGCTTGGCCTATCGTACGCCAGAGGAGGTTCATAGAGAACAGTAAGGTTGTGAAGCAAACAATCCACCTTATTTTTGCCCGTTCATGGTCTTGACAATGGGGTCAACTATATGTCAACCTCCCCATCGTTGCCTTGGCCTGCCACCAGATAGCGGGGGCTGAGGATAATACCCATATGATACCACCTCGAGGACACTTCCTGCGACCCTAGCAATCCGCCGCCGCTCAGCGGCGGGGGCAGAGCTGCCACCGACCTACGACCGGACCATCGAGCTGCAAAGCACCGCGGGCCCCCCGGCCGCTGCAGTGGCTGGTTCGGCTCAGGGTCGCTCCGTAGCGCGCCAGGTGCTCTGCGCGACATCCCGCATGACGACCAGCAAACCAGGCCAGTCCCTTTCGGCAAACTGTGTCACCGCCAGCATGATGCGTTGGTGAATTCTGTGCCGATTCGGCCGGCGAAGTCGGATGACGAGGATTCCATAATGCCGTGCGGTGCGATATTGTGTGAATCCTCGGTCGGTGGTAATCAACAGGCGCTCTTCACGCTGTGCCCTCATCCACAGCGCGTCATCTTGCATCCCCTCATCGGGGGTGCCGCGAATATCACGTACGTCATGGCTCAACAAACGAAGTGCCTGTACCGTCATTAACGGGATATGCTCATCAACCAGGATCTTCATGCTTCGCCCGACAAGGCTTCAAGCGGCGTCACCTGCTCTTCTGCCAGTGAGGCGGCATAGTCGAGGCAGGCAAGGATATCCGCTCGTGTCAGTGAAGAATATTCTTGGAGCAGGTCCTCCATGGTATCCCCATGAGCCAGCATGCGGAGGATGAGATGCACCGGCATACGAGTCCCCCTAATGCAGGCTTGCCCGTGACACACTTTTGGGTTAATGGTAATCCGTTCACCCATATACTCGTCTCCTGATTTCTGGCTCCTAGCGGTAGTGCGGAGCCTCACGTCGCATAGGCGGCTTGGGTAAGCTCCCTTGGGTCCGTCTGCCAGCCCCATTACCCTCGTCGCCTCGGACAGTCCGGAAATGTCTATTTGGTCTTTTTTCCTCGTGCCTCAACAATGCGGAGGAGGTGGTTGGCCAACATGATCATCTCTACCGCATCTTCTGCAGAAAGAGGCACGTCTCCATGACTATGAGGATTCTTATAGGATCCTATCGCACCTGCAAATAAGCTTGCCAGCGCGTCTCGCTCCCCTTCATCAGGATTCGTTTGATGCCTTAAAGGACCCTGAGTCGGGTGAAAAGCCCGGCGCCTGAGTGGGACGCCATGAGCTGTTGGTTCGAAGCCACCAGCCTGACGGACAGCAATCTCGACCTCCCTGAATGCTAAAAAAACTGCGGGATCGTACTCGCCACGCAGGAAGGCAGGCCAAATTTTCTGGGCAATCGAGGGATGGAGTAAGTCTTTGGGTAACAGGTTGGCTTTGCGGTGGGCTTCGAGAGCAGCGGCCTTTCGCAGACGACGCCCTCGCCTGGTAATGAAAAACTGATCTCTATTGGCGTCTGGTTTTGGAGCAAGAATATTCTCATGTTCCAGCCAAAACCAGGCTTCCATGAGGGCCTCGATAATCTCTTTCCGCTGCTCCGACGTAAGGCTTTGGTAATTCGGGGGACAATCCTGGAGGATATAAAATGGGGAGGCAAAACTGTTACGATTCAACCAACGTGTACGTTCTTGGTACGACAGTGCATTGAGATACTCAAGAATATATCCGGCTAGCTCCTCAGGTTCGAGCGCAAGCAAATTTTCGGAATCTGGAACATAGTGCAATAGATTTTCCATATCTACCTCTTTGATGTCCCATTTTCCATTATTCTTGGAATTTCTTCTTGATCTCCTCGGCCCCGAGGTATCGCAACTCCAGATTTGCCTTCTGTTGGGCCACCTCAGCTACAGTATGTGCGTGCAAAAGCAGTTTGGCCCAACTGCCCTTCCGCCGGAACGCGGTAATATCTATACACTGATAATCGCTGCCCCATTCGGTGTAGTTGATTGCGCTACTAATGCCGAATACCTCTCCCTCGCTCTCGAAGAGGGAGAGATCAGCGTTTGTCCCACCCTCTATCCCTCTCCACTCACGATGGTTTACGGTGTAACGCTCTCCTTCCCACGAGAAGCTAACGGCACGCGTTCTACCCGTTTCCGATTCCGCTAGGTCACTGACACCGAGCTTGTTCCACTCGGAGAGATCGGTACGTCTACTCCAGGCAGGGTAGTTCTTTACTTCTTCCCAAAGGCAGACCAATGCTTGATCTAGTTGGTTTGCACGAGCGAAAGTAGAGAGTTTGGCCTTGAGGTGCAGGTCGTTTTCGAAGCGACTCTCGAGATCACGCTCGTAATCTGTAACCTCCCGTTTGACCTTACCCAATACCTTATGGCGTGCCTCGGCAATCTCATCGAGAAACGGATCGGCCTGCGCTTGCTCGTTCACTCCCAAGTCAGTCTGGGTTGGGGAGACTCTTGATTCACTGTGCATGCTCGCAGCGCGCTTTCTTCTGGCGAGGTCCCAGCAGATGACGATCAACGCGATTAAGAGCAGCCAAATGTATTCTTTACTCATGTACCATCCTCACTCGTGCACCGTCCTCCCAACAAGCCGAACGCTGCGGCTCAGGCGCGGCAGACAGCGGGAGCGAGGCACGAGCGGACGCTGTTTGCCGTCGCCTGCAGCCGGTTGTTCGGCAAGGCCCTTGCGTCATGTGAGCCTGCCCCCGGTGTGCCCTACAATGCCTACTTGATGACCTCGTCCGCCAGGATCAGGAGAGATGGTGGCATCGTGATCTCGAGTGCCTGGGCGGTCGTGAGGGTGTTATGGCCCCGCGTCAGAAAATGGCGAGCGGATTCACTGGGGATCCTGTCACGTTCCGCAGCCGCAACGGCGCGATGGTCAATAAAAACTCCCAGCGTTGGCGAGCCGCACAGGCTTGCGCCAGCTCTTCCAGATTGCAGTTGTCGATCAACCATAACCCCATGGCCACGATGCCGACCACGTGCACCGGCAGGGGCAGATTCGGATAGCCACTGGGAGTCAGGTCATTATGGGTGTCCGAACCCAGCATGGCGATGCCGCGCTGGTGAAACCACGGGAGACAGGCGGCCTGGGGGCCTGGCGAGCCGTTGTGCAGCGGGTTGACGGGACCCTGCTCATCGCGCCGACGCACATAGCCGGTGCGAATAAGCAAAATGTCTCCCGGCTCGACCCGGACCCCGCAGGCCTGTTCCGCGGCTTCCAGATCGTCAGGCAGGATAGGCTCGCCGAGTTCGAGCCAGTCTTTGCCTTTGACGCGGGCGATGTCGAGCAGGACGCCGCGCGTGATGACGCCATCGTGCAGCAGATCCACCGATTCCACCTGGGCGCCCTCGCTGGAGGTCACCAGATAGGCCGGGCGGCCGTTGTAGATTTTACCCTGCCAGAAGACATGCGCCAGGCTATCGACATGGGTAATGGTGGTGCCGTGGAACACCATGCCAATGAACTCCGAGGCCACCGCAGGCCGCGGACGTGCGCTCTCCGCCGAGCTGGGATCTCGGCCCTCGCCACTATCAACCATAAAACGCATGACTTGAAAGGTGGTGTCCGCGGTTATCGCCGTGGTCACAGGCCGCGCACAGGTCACGGCCATCCCTTCACGCACCCGCCCAAAGGCGCGCAAACGTTTCGCGGGGGTAATGAGATTCAGTGTCCCCAGCTCGTCCTGCTCTCCCCAACGTCCCCAATTGCTGTACGTTTCCATGTATTTGAGGACATCGGCCTCGGTGGGAAGTGTGGCTGTCATAGCTCCTCCAGCGTGCGTCAAGGTGTATAGGCAATGCAAACGCTCTGTTGCTCACGACCATTGTTGCTGGCGTACCTCCTTTCCACTCCGGTGGAACTCATGCCGAATGCGCGAGTTGAGCAGTGCCCCGCAGGGGCATCTGTTCGAACTCCTGGTTCTCCCCGGAGCGGAGCGGAGGGGAAACCAGGAGTTCGCTGCTCAACTCGCGCATTCCCCCCGGAGCGCAGCGGAGGGGAGAACGCCAGCCTTCAGCTGCTGCCGGAAGCGGGAGCGAGGCAGCGAGCGGACGCTGTAGGCAGTCAGCTGCAGCCGATGGTTGAACTAAGCGCTGCGCGCAGTTGGGCACGGCCCATCCCTGCGTGAAGCCTCATCATTCTGTCGCGAGTCCAGTCGACCTATACTTCCGGTGCGAACCATCACCCAAGCCCTAGGAGGTATAGCCATGACCGAGCTTCGCAAGCGCATGATCGCGTGTCTTCAGCTCAGGGGCGTGTCTGAGCGTACGCAGGACCTGTACGTCCGGGCCGTGCGCCAACTGGCGGAACACTCGCGCAAGTCCCCAGACGTGAGCACGGAGGAAGAACTCCGACAATACTTCCTCTCCCTCAAGAATATCACGCACGACTCCCGCAGTGCGAGCACGATCGCGCGGTGCGGCATCAAGTTCTGCTTCGCACAGACCCTCAACCGCGACTGGACCACCCGGAGCTGTGTTCGAGCCCCGCGCGAGCCAAAGCTGCCGGTGATCCTCAGCCTCGAAGCGGTCCGAAGGCGGCTCGGCTGCGTGCCACTGCCTCGCGACCGCGTGTGCCGCTCCACCATCTACGCCTGTGGTCTACGCCTGCAGGAAGGCACCCATCTCCACGTGCGCGCTATCGAGCGCGCGCGCCGGCTCATCCCCGTCCGTCACGGGAAGGGCGGGAAAGATCGGTATGGCCCCTGGCCACACCGCACGCTGGCGCTGCTGCGCCAGTAGTGGGTGACGCATCGCCATCCCGTCTGGATCTTCCCGGCGCCGGGTCGCGGCGGGATCTCTCCGTCGACCACCACACACCCGCTGCCCAGGAGCCGTGTGCAGGGAGCGTTCCGGGAAGCCCTCCAAGACAGTGGCAGCCACACACACGCGTCGGTTCACACGCGGCGGCAGGCCTGGGCCACCCAGGTGCTCGAGGCTGGCCTCAATCTCCGGCTCATTCACGTGTATCTCGCACACAACTCTCCAACCACCACCAGCGGTTCCACACACCTGACGGCCAGAGCTGAACACCTCGGAGCGGAAGCCATCAACCGCCTCATGGGGGATCGGTGATGGTGGAGATCGCGGACATTTGCCGCATCCATGGCCCCGCGTACCGCGCGCAATTCGGTGACCGGCGGCTTCCCAGTCACCAGCGGGCCATGCAGGACATTGAGCGGTGCCGCACGGAGCCGCGCGGCGGCCAAGTCTCTCACGGTGAGACCTGCCGCGAGTACCAGTACAGCTACCACTCTTGTCAGCACAGGCCCGGTCCCAAGTGCCAGCAAGACCAGGCCGAGCACTGGCTCGACCACCCAAAGCCTCTGCTCCGGCCGGTCCCTCACGTCATGGTGACCTTGACGCTCCCTGGTGCACGCAGAGCGCTGGCCCGCCGCCACCAGAAGACCCTCTATCACCTCCTCTTGCGGCGCTCCTCCGAGGCCTTACAGGAACTGGCGTTGGATCCACGGTGCATCGGCGGCAGGATCGGGATGGTCGGGGGGCTCCAGACCTGGACCCGCGATCTGCGCGACCATCCCCACGTGCATGACATCGTTGCCGGAGGAGGACTCTCAGCCGAGGGTCCCGGGCTGCCTGCCCGCCAAGACTTCCTGGTCCACGTCAAGCCCCGGTCGGTGCTCTTCCGCGCGAAGTTCCGAGAGCCACGGCCAACGACTGCTCTGTGCCCGCTCGTGGCTGCGCGCGTCTGGAACAAGGACTGGGTCGTGCACTGCGAGCCCGTCGGTAGTGGCGCGGCAGCCTGCCGATACCTGGCTCCGGACAGCTTTCGCGTCGCCATCAGCAACAACCGTATCCTCACGCTGGACGATGGCCACGTCACCTGTCAGTACACGGAAGCAGCCACTGATCAGATTCAATCCGCGACGGTGCCTGCGCAAGCGTGCATTCGTCGGTTTCTTCAGCACGTGCTGCCGGACCGATGCAGCAACGTGCGCTATGACGGCTGCCGCAGCCCTGGAAACCGACCTGTGCTCCACAGGGCCAGGGCAGTCCGCGGTGCCCGCACGGTCCCCACCACCACCCGAGCTCAACATGCAGAGGGCCAAGCACCCACTGAGGCGCGTGATGCGCCTCGGGGCCCCACGTGCGGGAGCATCTTGCTCCTGGTTGAAACCCTCCGGCGCAGAAGTCGATGGCCACCGTGAGCCTGCGTGGACAGGCGCTCATCTCCTCTCCGCTAGGGCAGGCGCCCATGGTCGGTTTCGGCGTCCAGGGATCGGTGCCGCCTGGTGCGCGAAAAGCCTCCGCACCCACGGCTGGTGATGATTCATCCGGCGAACACGTACCGACTCACGTACCGAATGGACGGCGCATCGACCGCATCGCACCCGACTGCAGGCGTTGTTGTGGTCACCATCGCCCCTCACCCGTCTGATTGAGGGACCAGTCCTCACCCCTCAT
>CAVPRW010000023.1:0-236775 GCA_963707985.1 uncultured Nitrospinota bacterium
CCGTGACGTGCTGACGGAGCGGGTTACTATACTCAGCCCGAGCCCCAGCTGCGACGAAAGGTCTGGGGCACGACAAAATCGGGCGTCAGGATCGGCGAATAAGCGCGCATCAGCTGGTGCAACTCGGCGATGTGGTGTGCCCCCAACTCGCTGGTGGAGGCCTGAACGTCCTCCCGTGACAGGCTCGTCCCAGCCTGCGAGTCCTGTGCCAACACCCGGTCGATGCCCCCAACGTCGCTCGCCGCGACCCCACAATACGCTAAGAGGGCGTCCAATACCGCATGCGGTGTCGCCTGCAGGTCCTCGTACCGAAGGACGAACATCGGCACACCTTGCCGCTGGAGGTCCAGGCATCGCTCCATCACTGATACCCACAAATACGTCACCAGCGCGAGGGGCGACAGCGGCGCGGGGTCCTGCTCCGTGTGCTCCACTACTGTGGGGATGCCTCGCGGGAATAGAGGCTGTAGCGCCGATAGCAACGGCCCTATCTGAGGATCAAAGACGCGAAAGGCCCGAGCCACCGATTGGGCCCAGGCTTCCGCGTGGCGGTACAAGAAAATGACTTTCGCCTCCGGAAAATTATCATACAAGAGATCGCCGAGCTCGATGACGAAGCTCCGAAACTTGAGCGCCCAGGCCGATGCGCCACGGCTTCGTGCGGTCGACGCGCACATGACCAGCGTACAGCTCCGTATTAAGGCCCGCAGCTCCGGGTCGTGGCTGCCGTCGGCGGCACGCCGTGTCAAGAGCTGTGTATAGACGTCTGGCTCCGAAGGGGCTGTCTCGACGAAAATAGCCCGCTGGGTGACGGGATCCACACAGTACAGGCTGATCGTCGGCTGCGTGAGCACCACATGCGGATCGATGGCCTCATCCTCCTGATATTGAAAGTCGTCCAGGCTCACGAGCGCAAGGGGGTGTGGCCGCTGCTTACCTACGATGGTGAGGATGCGAGTGCGCATGGTCTTCCTCCGGCGATGTCTCGACGCATAGCCACCATTCATGCCACCTTCCTCCTGCGTAAGCCCGAGAGCTTGACTGACAAGTCGCAACTTGATACTTTTGGCTGCCTGCATGCATGGGCTCTATGAATGAGCTTCACACCTGTACTCACGGCGAGGAGGACCTATGCGCCAGCGCACCATGAGGTGGCTTCTACTCAGTTGTGTCGCGGTTTGTCTGACTCGAGGCGTTGGCGTGCTGACGCCGTCGGCTGTCTTGGCCGAAGGTGCCGACATCAGGTCTGCCCTCTTCGCTCCGAATGACGCCTCCTATGCCGGGGGGCGTGGGCTCATCACCCTTGAAGGTATTTCCGGCATCTTTCTCAACCCCACTTCCGGAACCCTCAGCAAGAGCCAGCTGACCCTCCAGTACTGTGCCGCCATCGAGGATGCAACCGACGGCACGCTGGTCGAACACACGGCCATGGTGGCCTATGGGATTACCGATTGGCTCGAGATCGGCGCCCTTGGCCGTGTCCATGATGTGCCCGCCGCCCCGAACATCGCGGCCTCCGGGCCGCTCCTCCGCATCCGTGTCCTCAAAGAACTGGGGTCGTGGCCAGAATTGAGTATCGGGGGGATATTCCAAGAGGGCAACGAGAACCTGACCAGGCAAACCATCTTCATCGCTGCATCCAAAGCCGTGCAGATCGATGCCGACGGCTTCCTCCGCAGCCTCCGGCTGCACGGCGGTTTCCGCCAGTTCTGGCAGGACGTCCGGGTCAACGAGCAGCAGCCATCCAAGAGCGCGTCCATCGGCTATGTCGGGGGCGAGCTTGAGTTCCCCCAGCATCTCTATCTCGCTGCGGAAATCTCCAATAACGATAGTTTCCCACATATCCCCTTCGCTGTTGGACTCCAGTGGCGTCACCCTCAGGGCTATGGACTGAGCCTCGCCGGCATCCAGACCGGTACTGAGCAAGGCCTCTACGTCGGCATCGGCATCGACTTCCGATAGCTTCTCATTCGGGCGTTTTCTTCCCTACGGAGGCCGAGGCGCTGGCGACAACTCGCGCAGGAGCCGCTCAGCCCGCTCAGCGTCCCGATTGGCCCGCATTCTAATCGAGACAAATTGCTCACGCGTCCGCTCTAACTCAGAGCGGGCGCGTTGCGTCTCGCCCAACTGCCTCAAGGCGATGGCTCGGTAAAGCGCGGTCCGGCCCGCCTCTTGGGCGCGCTGGAGCCGTCCGAACCCTGCAAACGCGCGATCGAGTATGCCGAGCGCTTCGTCAGGTGCACCCATCATCAGCGCCACCCGCCCAAGCCCCCGCCAAGCCTGGGCGACTGCAAGCGGGTGTTGTGCCTCATCATAATCTTGTAAGATCCTGTTAAACTCCCTCTGTGCTCCGAGCGCGTCCCCACATTCCAGGCGGGCCTCACCCAGGACCACTTGAACCTGCCCCCGGAGCACCGCATTGCCGGGCTCACTCAACAACGCCAACGACGCCTCGGCCATCGTGATGGCACCCGGAAAGTCCTCATCCTCACGCGCCAAAAAGGCAAGGTTCGCTTTCGCGAATGCTGAACCGGCAACGTAGCCGATCGCCCGGAAAGTTGCGAGCGCCCGCTCGTAGTGCTCTTGCGCGGCTCCAAAATCGCCCTGGCTCATCGCGAGTGAACCCAGGTTGTTGTATGCGCCGGCGATCCAATAGGCTTCGCCCGTTAACTTCCAGATCCCGAGCGCCCTCTCGAGATGGCGTTGTGCTGTTTCATGATCGCCTAGGTCGCGGGCCGCAAGGCCCAAACCATTACTCGCGCGAGCAAGTTCGGACAAGCCTCCGACAGACTGCGCGGCGTGGTAGGCACGTGCATAGAGCGCCACAGCATCGGCAAGGCGCCCCTCATTAGCCGCGATATCCCCCTCCTCCACGTCAGCCCGAACTAAGGAGAGGTCCTTGCCAGATCCCACAATCGTACGGCATTCGTGCAGCCGTTCCAGCGCCGCGGTGCCACGGCCCTCAAGGCGGTATAGCCTGGCCAAATCGCAGAGCGTGTGGGCGGGGATGCTCGCCACCACGTCATCCGGGGCTGCGGCTAGTGAGCTGAGCAGGAGGCGCTCAGCCTCCTCGGTCCGCCCCATGTGCAGGTGCACCAGCGCGGCTAACCGGTCCGCTTCAGGCCGGTCACGAGGGCAGACCGTGATGGCCTGCATCTTCCTGACGTCTTCTTCCGCCAACCCATAGGCACCGACCCGCAAACGCATTCTTACCAGGCTCGCATAGGCGAGGGCCGCCAGCCGAAGCTCCTCCTCGGCTGGTGCCTCGATCCGCTCGATCATTTCGATTGCGTGTTGGTAAAGGCGTACCGCCTCCTCGTTGAGAAATAATTCAGCTGCGCGGTCGCCAGCCTGGATGTTGGCTGCGGCTGCCGGTGCCCATTGCTCGGCACGCTCGTAGTGGTATGCGAAGAGATCAGGAGGGACGGCATCCGGACCACTCGCGAGCGCACCTAACGCTTCGGCCGTTTTGGCATGCAGCGCCTGGCGCTCGGGTGGCGATAGCAGCTCATAGCACGTCTCCTGCAGCAGCGGGCGGGAAAAGAGCCACGGCGTGCGCTGATGGCCGTCAACGCTCTTCACTAATCCCCGGCGCTCCAGTTTGGGTAGCAGCACCCGGACGGGAGGACCGCGCCAATCCATTAGATGTCGCGCTGCCTCCGTCACCTCTGGATCGAACTCGATCCCTTGGATCGCGCACTGGCCCAATAGATCGCGTTCTGGCTGTTCCAGCCGATGAACCATCGCCTGGCTGTTCAATGCCTGCAGATTCACTGTCTTCGTCCCTGCAGCATACGACCAGCCAGACCGATCCTCGGTAGGTGTCAGTACCCCCTCCTCCATAAGCATCCGAACCATTTCCTCAATGTGCAGCGGTATGCCCGCCGCATGTGTCAGTATGTCCGGTCGCAGTGGCTCAGGGAGGTCCGCGCCATGAAGCAGTCGGTCGAGGAGTTCTGCCGCGGCATCGTCGGCCAATGGTCCGAGCCAAATCGTTACCTCGGGCCGCAATGGGGCTCGTCCCCCTTGACGTGACGACACGATGACCGGTAGGGGCCAGCCGCTAGTTCGCGCGCTCAGCGATGTGAACAGCGCCTTGGACGCTGCATCGCCCAGCTCGTATGCGTCCAAGAAAAGGGTGAGGTCCGCCGCATACTCTGCCAGGTGCGTGAGGAGCGTGCCCAAAGCAGGCTCCAGTGACCATCGTAGCATTTGCGGCTGAGAACCCAATGATGGTGCGGACAGTTGGTTCGGCGCCGCCACGCACCACAACGTATCGACAAACGATGCCGCATGGTGTCCTAGTAGTTCCAACGCTGCGGCGAACGCCTCGCGTGTCTTCGGCTGCGATGCCAGACCCATGACCTCGCAAACCACTACGTGCACCAACTGCCGTGCCATCCCGAACGGTCGATGCTGAGTGCCTGGCTCTGCAATAACCGTGAGCAGCCGCTTACCATCGAGACGTTTCGCTGCCTCCGTCACGAGTCGCGTCTTACCAATGCCCCTCTCGCCGCATATTTCAATCCAAGGCTCGCCACCGCGGGCAATCCCCCATCGCTCCACGAGCTCGCAAAGCTCGGCGTCCCGCCCAATCAATGGCGCCAACCACTCATGTTGTATGTATACCGGGTGTCCCTTGTCCACGATGGCGTCGAGGCGCTGACCACAGCTACCGCAAAACTTAAATCCAGGGGGAATCTCACTGGCGCAGTGTGGACAAATCGTGGGTGTCATCATGCCTCCAGGGGCTCAGGTGCATCCTCGTCATAAGAATGGATGTCGCTGAAAGCGATGTTAGCAAGAGGGTATGGAAGAGGCAACCCTGTAGGGGGGGTGCTTGTTATGTTCTTGGACAGCGGAAACCTCACCTCTGCCGGATCGCACCGGCCATCTCCTTCCGTCTAACCCCAGATGACCGCAGCAGCACGGTGGCACGGGTCTTGCGGTATGGTTCATCGCCCATATATTGCCGCCATTCCTCCGGCGTGAGATCACGTGTAAGGCGCGCGCAGGCTTCGGCAATCATATCCTCCGGCTGCCATAGCCACAGGCGCATGGTGTGATCTGCACTAGCCGTGGCCAAGTAGTGTCCATCAGGGCTGAAGACAGCAATCAACACGGGGCCGTCATGGGTCAGGCGTGCGACTTCTCGGCCATTACTCGACTCCCACACCCGTGCAAAGTGATCTGTGCTGGCCGTGGTCACGTGTCGATCATCAGGGCTAAAGACGACGGCTTTCACGCTGCCCTCATGGGTCAGGCGTACAAGCTCCCGGCCGCTTGCCGTATCCCACACCCGCGCGGTGTGATCCGCGCTTGCGGTGGCAAGGTATCGGCCATCCGAGCTGAAGGTGATGGCCACGACATTGCGCTCATGCAACATGCGTGCGACTTCTCGGCCACTGGTCACCTGCCACAGGCGAGCACTGCCATCCAGGCTAGCCGTGGCCACATACGTCCCGTCCGGGCTGAAGGTGACGGCCCAGACCAGGTCCTCATGGGATAGGCGTACGAGCTCCCGGCCGCTCGCCGTATCCCACACCCGCGCGGTGTGATCCGCGCTTGCGGTGGCAAGGTATCGGCCATCCGAGCTGAAGGTGATGGCCACGACATTGCGCTCATGCAGCATGCGTGCGACTTCTCGGCCACTGGTCACCTGCCACAGGCGAGCACTGCCATCCAGGCTAGCCGTGGCCACATACGTCCCGTCCGGGCTGAAGGTAACGGCCCAGACCAGGTCCTCATGGGATAGGCGTATGAGCTCCCGGCCGCTCGCCGTATCCCACACTCGCGCGGTGCGGTCCCCACTGGCTGTCGCCAGGTAGATGCCCTCAGGACTGAAAGCAACGGCGAATATTCCCCCCTCATGTGTCATGCGCACAACTTCCCGGCCTGTAGAGGCCTCCCACAGCTGTAACATGTTGTCACGTGACAACAACAGGTCGACACTCGCGGTAGCCAGGTGGATCCCATCCGGGCTGAAGGCCAGAGCGCTCACCTTGCCCGAATGGGTCACCCGTGCGACTTCCCGATAGCCGCATGGTTCCCACACGCGGGCCGTGTGGTCCGAACTCGCCGAAACCAAAGAGGTTCCATCTGAGCTGAAGGCAACCGCCCAGACAAGGCCTTCATGGACCATGCGGGTGACTTCGCGGCCGCTGGGCACTTCCCACACTCGGGCGATGCCGGCACTGGCCGTCGCGAGGGAGGTGCCGTTAGGCCCGAAGGCCACCGCTTCGAGCTCGCGCTCATGAGTCATCCGAGCCACTTCGCGGCCGCTGGGCACTTCCCATACCCGCGCCATGCAATCCTGGCTGGCCGTGGCCAAATAGTGCCCATCGGAGCTGAAGGCGACGGCCCGAATGAGGTCTTCATGGACCATGCAACTGACTTCGCGGCCGCTGGGCACCTCCCATACCCGCGCCGTGCGATCCTGGCTGGCCGTGGCCAGGTAGCGCCCATCAGGACTGAAGGCGACGGCCCGAATGAGGTCCTTATGGATCGTTCGAATGATTTCGCGACCGCTGGGTATTTCCCACACCTGGGTGATGCTGTCACTTGCCGTCGCGAGGGAGGTGCCGTCAGGCCCGAAGGCCACCGCTTCGAGTTTACGCTCATGAGTCATTCGCGCCACTTCGCGGCCGCTAGGCACCTCCCATACCCGCGCCGTGCGGTCCTGGCTGGCCGTGGCTAGATAGCGCCCATCCGGGCTGAAGGCGACGGCCCAGACGAAATCCTCGTGGGTCATTCGTGCCACCTCGCGGCCGCTAGGCACCTCCCACACCCGCGCCGAATCGTCGCCACTTGCGGTGGCCAGCAGTTGCCCATCGGGGCTGAAGGCAACGCCCGTGTCGATGTCGGTCGCAGTTATGATGCTCTTGTGTTCCAAACGCACAACCTCTCGGCCACTGGTCGCATTCCACAGCCGGACCACGTGGTCCTGGCTGGCCGTGGCCAAGTACCGCCCATCGGGGCTGAGGGCGATCTTCTGCACGCTCTCTGCGTGTTCCAGACGTGCGAGGGGACGAGGGAGCAGAGCCAACCCACGACGGAGAGTTTGATCAGCCTCTAGCGAAGGGGCTCGTCGCATCGCTTCTACGGCAAGTAACACACTGCATGGCAAAAGATCGGCCCGGCTATTTCGCATCAATTCGGCCTGCGCTGCAAGCTGGCGGGCTAGGGCATTCCGTCGTTGGCGCTCCGCCTCTTCGAATAAGATCCGGTAGCGCTCGGCCTCTTCACGTTGTCGCGCGAGCTCATCCTTCTCCTCCTCACGACTGGCCTGGATGAATGCTTGTGCAACCGGGCTGAGGTCGTCAGGCCGCTCAGCCAGCCAGCGCTCGGCTTCGGCCAACCGTGCCCTACGAAAGAGGAGGTCTTTATCATGGCCGGTGCGCTGCCATTCGGCTAAAGCCGTCAGCAACCGTTGGCGCCAGAGCACAAACGCCTGGTCCTCCTGCACCCATTGCCGCAGTCGGGTCCAATGCAGGGGCAGGCTATCGTGAACCAATTCGGCTGTTGCGCCCTCCCGCTCACCCCGCACCACCATCAGACGTTCGTCAGCCAACTGCTGCAGGACGCGCTCCTCCATCCCTGGGTCGGATGCCTGTTCTACCAGCATGGCCTTTGGAACACGACGCCCCGCCATTGTTCCTCCACCCTCATCTAGCCAGATCAGGCGCGTGAGCAGGCGGCGGGCCACATGCCGCTCCTTCGGACTCAACCCCTCGATCACCCGGTCGGCATGGTAGCGTAGAGCACCCGCCACCCCACCTACCTCCTGATACGCGTCCCAAGTCAGCCAGCGCCCCCGTCGTTTCCTCCAGAGCAAGTCCAGAGTATGCTCCAGTAGGGGCAATGCCACCTCTTCCCTGACTTGGGCGTCAGCCCCCACCTGTATCGCCAGCCCCTTCTCGAAGATGGCCCCTACTTGGGCTGCCGGCGCCTCGACAACCTCGGCCACTTCCTCAGTAGTCATCGGCTTGAGGTACACCTGGTGGTTCACCACCTGGCTTGCGAGGTTAGCATAGCGGCCCACATGGCCGTAAAAGTCGGCCCGCATAGTTGTCACAACCCAGGCAGGGCAGTGGGGGTGTTGAATCGGTGCCAGGAGGGCGTCTAGAAAAAAACGCCGCTCCTCCTCGACCTGACACAGAGTGAAGAGCTCCTCCAGCCGATCGATGATCAGCATCAGCCGCCCCTGTGAGGGAAGCAATACCTGAATAATGTCAGGTAGTTGTGCGGGTTCCACCTGCAAGCGCCGGAGAAGCGCATCACTCGCCGTCAAGGGGTTGCTCTGAGGTCGAAGACGACTCAGAGCAATCGCCAGGGCGCGCAGGGGGTTGGGGCCTGGTCGGACCAGCACCCAGGGCCATGTGGAACTGCCAGGAATGATTTTGGCCTGCAGTCGGGCGAGAAACCCTGCCTGAACGAGGGACGTTTTCCCGCTCCCCGAAGGTCCCAGGACCGCCAGAAATGGATAATGGGTCAGCCGCTCGAGCATGTCCTCCACATAAGCCGTGCGCCCGAAAAAGAACCGGGCGTCTTCCACACCAAAGGCCGCCAGGCCGCGGTAGGGGGTGGGTTCGTCAGGCAGTTCGGCTACCAGATGAAGCGGGGGAGCCTCTCCCTTGAGGGCGGCCACGACTTGGGCGAACACATCGGGTTCATCCAAGCTGCTTTCAAAATGCACCCAGGTGTCCACATTGGCCCAAGTTCCCTGGGGTGGCGAGGTACCCGGCAGCAAGAGGTAAGTAACCCGGAAGTCGGGACGGGCGTCGCGAATGACATAGGCGAGGTCGCGTTCTTGGCGCTGTACCGGCCCCAGTCCAGAGGAACCCCAAACGATGAGGACGGCGGTCGAGTCGTTCATCGCTGTCTCGATCTCTGCCCGCCAGGAGAAGCCCGGCTGGAGCCGCGCTAAGTCCAGCCAGACGCGCAAGCCTGCCTCGTGGGTTAGACGGGTCGCCAGCAGCGTGACCTGCGCCACATCCCGTCTGCTATAGCTAAGAAACACGTCGTAGGTCATGATGGCTCCACTGCACCAGGTTTGCCACTGCTTTTCTCCACCGGTGCCATTGGGCGCAGTCACGACCGCCATGACGCCGTCCATAAATTCCGGGAACGTCACCACCTCGGTGATCGGTAAAAGCCTGAGGGAGGGGTTAGCGACGGGTGAGGCGTTGGGGCCTCACCAGGAAACGACAGCGCTCTGCTAGGCAAGCCATGCCCGACAGGGTATTGACGAAGGCGGTACGTCCAGCTGACATTGACATCTTCCCCTTCCCCTCGGGACCAGCGCTAGGAACGATGATGGCAGTAGAGAGGACCAAACGGACAGGGCGAGTGTAGAAACACCCCATCACCGTGTCAAGGGAAATATGTCAAATGGTGGAGCGCGGAAGGTGTGACCGTTGCCTAGGCGCCGCGCCTTGCATCTAGCCTCCGGCCACCTTGTCGGTCGGGTCGGCGCACGGCGACTGCAGGAGCTCTGGCACGACCTCGTCCACCTCCATGGGAACATGTGCCACAGAGCAGGCCTTTCGCTTTTATCCGAAATTCAGCGGCAAAGGTGATTGCAGTTGACGGTGAGCTAGTGTGATCGTACAATTCGAACGCTCTTTTCCATGGCATAGGAGTGCTGAGCCATGCCGCAACAGTGCACCATCCGCTTGACGATCAATGGTCTACCCTTCGAGGCGGCAGTATCGCCGCGCCTCTTACTGTCGGATTTTCTGCGTGAGACGATAGGTCTGACTGGCGTTCGCGTTTGCTGCGAACAGGGCATCTGCGGCGCCTGTACGATCCTTGTCGATGGCCAAACAGCGCGGGCATGTCTGATGCTGGCAGTCCAAGCCGACGGTACCAACGTCGTTACGGTTGAGGGGTTGGGTCAGCCTGGGACTCTTCACCCGCTCCAGCAAGCCTTCTGGGACCACCATGGGTTGCAATGTGGCTACTGTACTCCGGGCATGCTGATCACCGCTTATGAGCTGCTAAGCCGTAACCCCGATCCATCCGAGACGGAGGTCCGTGAGGCGATTGCCGGGAATATCTGCCGCTGCACGGGCTACGTCCACATTGTGACCTCGATCCTGGCCGCGGCCCAGGCCATGCGACCAGGAGGTGCTCGATGAATCTGGGGGCGACCAAGTATATCGGTGCACGCATCGCCCGCCGCGAGGACCTGCGTTTTCTCACGGGGCGCACACGTTACGTCGATGACATTCGCCTGCCCAGGACCGTGCATGCTGCCTTCGTGCGCAGTCCGTACGCCCATGCCGAGGTCCGGGCAATGCGCACCGATCGGGCTGCCAGGCTCGATGGCGTCCTGGGGGCTCTGACGGGCGAGGAAGCCACTCAGCTCACCCGACCGATCCGTGGCGACTCGGAATGGCCGGGGTGGAAAGGCACCGACTTTCCAGTGCTTGCCTGGCCGCGCGTGCATTTTGTAGGACAGGCCGTCGCCATCGTGGCAGCGGTCGATCGCTACGTCGCTGAGGACGCCGCCGAGCTGGTTGAAGTGGATTATCACCCGCTCCCTGTGGTGGTGGATCCGGAAGTGGCCGCCGAAGCCGGTGGTCCTCTGGTACACCAGGCCTGGGGCGACAACCTTTTCCTTGATCGGCAGGGAAGGTTCGGGGACGTCGATGGCGCCTTCGCACACGCCGATCTCGTCTGGCAGCGCGTCTATCGCACTCACCGGCACACGGGGTTTCCCATGGAGGGGCGGGCCTGCATCGCCGACTATGAGCCCGCTACCGGCGTCCTGACGCTGTACTCCGCGACGCAGATGCCACACCTATTGCGTACTGGGCTCGCTGACACACTGGGCCTGGGCGAGCACGACATCCGGGTCATCGCACCCGATGTCGGCGGTGGCTTCGGCATCAAGTCCCACCTGTTCCCCGAGGAGGTGGCAGTCTGCCTTCTGTCGATGCGCCTGGGGCGTCCGGTGAAATGGATCGAGGATACCACCGAGCACCTTGCAGCGAGTATTCATGCCCGTGAGCACGTACACCGGGTGCAGGTCGCCGTCAAGCGCGACGGTACCATCCTCGGCCTCAAGGCGGATGTCCTGGTCGATGCCGGAGCATACTCAGTCTGGCCCTGGACGGCCGCGATGGAAGTCGGCATGGCAGTGAACATGCTTCCGGGGCCGTATCGTATTGGGGCCTATGAATTCCGGGCGCGGACGGTGGCGACAAACAAGTGTCCGCTGGGTCCATACCGTGGGGTGGCGCGCTCGTCAGCAGCCTTCACCATCGAACGCGCCATGGATGAGATCGCCCGAGAGTTGGGACTCGACCCGGTAGCGATCCGGCTCAAGAACTACGTCCCGGATGATGCCTACCCATATACCTCCGCCACCGGCTTCATCTACGACAACGCCAGCCTTCAGGCCTCCCTGCTGAAGCTCACCGAGGTGATCGGCTACGACGAATTCCGCCGCGAGCAGGCCGCCGCTCGCGCCCAGGGACGTTATCTCGGCCTGGGCCTCGGCACCTTCATCGAGCAGACGGCGCACGGCACCAGCGAGTTCGTCAGGCGGCGCAATCCTATCGTGTTCGGCTACGATACAGTCAGCGTCTCGCTGGATCCGTCCGGCAAGGTCACCGTTGCATCCGGCCTGCATTCGCATGGCCAGGGCCACGAAACCACCCTGGCACAGGTGGTGGCGGAGCGGCTTGGCGTGTCATTGGCCGATATCCGGGTGCGCTTCGGCGACACTGACTCCTCCCCTTATGGTCTGGGGACCTTCGCCAGCCGCAGCGCGGTCTATGGTGGGGGTGCAGCCTGGAAAGCGGCGGATAAGGTGCGGCTCAACCTGCTCACCATGGCCGCCCATATGATGGAGGCCAATCCTGACGATTTGGAGATCGCCGAGGGCGTCATCCAGGTGAAGGGGAGCCCGCAGTCACGCATGACGGTGGCGGAGGTGGCCCGGCTCGCCTACCATCGGCCGGAACGCTTGCCACCGGGACTAATGCCGGCCGATCTTACGACCACGCAGAACTACGACGCTGCGCCCGGTACCGGTACCTGGGCCAATGCGGCGCACGCAGCGATCGTCGACGTCGACATTGCCACCGGCTTTGTCCGTATCGTACGCTATGTCGTGGTCGAGGATTGTGGGGTGATGATCAATCCGCTGATCGTCGATGGCCAGGTCCACGGCGGGGTTGTGCAAGGGATCGGGGGCGCTATGATGGAGCATCTGGTCTACGATGAAAACGGCCAGCTGCTGTCGCAAACGCTCATGGAGTATCTCTTGCCCTCGGCGCTCGATGTCCCGACTATCGAGGTTCATCATTTGCAGACCCCTTCTGCTTTCACCCTGGGCGGCTTCAAGGGAATGGGTGAGGGCGGGGCCATTGCACCGCTGCCCGCGCTGGCGAACGCGGTCTCGGATGCGCTGGCACCTCTGGGCATCTCGATCGATGCGCTGCCGTTATCTCCAGAGCGAGTCCGGCGACTGATTGAGACGCGGGAGGCGGAGGCGCGGCGATGAAGCCACCCCCCTTCGAGTATTATCGGGCTACGACGGTGGCGGAAGCCATCGCGTTGCTCAGCCAATACGGACCTGACGCCAAGGTGCTGGCCGGCGGCCAAAGTCTGCTGCCAATGATGAAGTTCCGCCTGGCCCGGCCGAGTGTGTTGGTCGACCTGCGCTGGGTGCGTGATTTGGCGTATATCCGGCAGGCCAACGGCAGCGTGGCCTTTGGGGCCATGGCTCGACTGGCCGGCCTGGAATCCGCCCAGGTTCGAGCGCTCTGCCCGATCCTGGGCGAGGCGGCGCAGCATATTGGCCATCCACCTATCCGGCATCAGGGCACGGTCTGTGGGAGCCTGGCCCATGCCGACCCGGCAGCCGAGTTACCTGTGCTCGCCCTGGCGCTGGATGCCGAGCTCGTGGCCACGGGACCGAACGGAACGCGAGTCATCCCAGCACAGGACTTCTTTGTGACCATACTGACCACCAACCTGGGTCCTTATGAAATCTTGACTGAAGCCCGCTTCCCAACCCTCCAGTCAGGGAGCGGTTGGGGCTTCAGCGAGCTGAGCCGACGCCCTGGCGACTTTGCCCTGGCGGTTGCGGCTGCCACGCTGCAGGTCGGGTCCGATGGCAGGATTGCCAACGCCCGCATCGCCCTCGGCGCTGTGGCCGACCGGGCAGTGCGTTGCCTGGAGGCGGAGGCGTCGCTGCTGGGACAGAGGGGGGAGAAAGCCGTTTTCGAAGCGGCGGCAGCGCTCGCATCAGAACCGCTCGAACCTTCATCCGATGTGCATGCTTCGAGTGGCTACCGGCGCCACCTCGCCAAGGTCCTCGTCGAGCGTGCGCTGACACAGGCCCGGCAACGGCTTAGTGCGACGCCGTCGTCGCCTGCAGCGCATGCTTAAGACCGGCATGCTCATTGCCTCCCCAGTTATCTCTCGACACCCAGCTGCCATCCGCGCCGCAAGCGAGCATGGAGCCCGACCCGCCCCTCCAACCCAGCGTCCTTTCTTCAATGCCGGCTTGGTCACAGGCCGATGGCATGACCGTCATGGGTCGGCACGCCATACCGCCTCTGACCGCGAGGGAAATGGGCCTGGCGCGCTCGGCTCCACCGGCGGCCATCGATTGGGAACGTGAGGCTGCAAGTCTGACGTTTTGCCTCGATCCTGAACTTCTCCACGCTGGTGCACGTGATGCAACCCCCGCAGCCACGGGCGAACTGCTGTGGGTACGCTCGGGAGAGCGGATGCAGTCCATCATCCTCTATGTTCATCCCGTGCTTTTGGTGCATGCCGCCGACCGATCGCGTCGGGTGGGTCGTGTCGAGGTTGTGCCACATTTTCGCGCGGGTGATCCCTTGCTCCACCATATCGCGCTGGTCCTGAAGGCCGAGATCACCGCCGAAGGTGCGGCGGATCGCCTATATGCCGAAGCATTGGCCCATGCACTGGCGCTGCACTTCCTCAAACGCTATAGGCCCTGCAGGCTCCCCGTGAGAGCGCGGACCAGCGGCCTCTCCAAGCCGATGCTGCATCGCCTGGCTGAGTATATCGATGCACATCTGGAGCACGAATTATCGTTAGGCAAACTAGCGGCTGTAGCGCAAACAAGTCGTGCCCATTTCGCGCGTCTGTTCCGGCAATTGACTGGCCGGACGCCCCACCGGCACGTCGTCTTGTGCCGCATCGAGCGCGCCAAGCAGTTATTGGCGGAGACCGACTTGCCGATCATCGACATCGGCCGCCAGGTCGGTTTCACGGATCAACGCTACTTTACCTCTGTGTTTCGGAAGCACGTGGCCAAGACACCTAAAGCTTACCGAGGCGACACCCACCGGTAGGCGTCATGTCGATGGGTCGGCCGTCAGTCGTCCCGGCCAAAGGCCCTCTCGGGGCGGCATTGCGCTGTAGGACCGCTGCACTATGAGCCCAGAACCACCACGCTCCCTTCCTCCCCATGTTCCCATTCTCAAGGCTCGGCCCCCCTGGCTTCCTCGCGTGGGGGCGGATCGCTGGTCACTAGGCGCGGAATGCCTGGGCGGCGTGTTCTCTCTTCTGTCTACATTTTTCGCATAATTTCAACATTTTTCGCATGAAATTCACAGACAGCATAGCTCAGCCGCCTTACATTTGTCTGCATGGATGAGCATCTCGCTAACAAACTTGATGAAGGGAGACACTCATGGCGGAGATGGATGTGGCTTTAGGGAAGGTAATGGCTGAGGCGAACGCTGCCTTTGCCAAGATGGGCCAGGTGATAGAAGAAGCGGTCAAGGCAGGGGCCACAGAGCTGAATGTTGTGGAGATTACTCGGCGCGCTGGGTTCCAACTTGACGAGAGGATACTTGACGAACTGCACATGGACCGCATTATCTATCCTCTCCCGTGGCTGCCTTGGTACCAGTGGTGGCCCTGGCGACCGCTGTGGTGCTGGTGGTGGCGTTTCTATCCGTGGTACCGCTGCTGCCCGTGGTGGTGGGACCGCTGCCACTGGTGGGTGGCCTAAAAACGGCCAGGTAAAAGCCGCATGCCTCCTCGCGTTCCGCAGCGACAGATGATGGCGCAACATTGGTCTGGGTTCGTGGGATTGCTTGGGGGCATGCTGAGCGGTAGCGCTACACAGGTTAGGCTGTCACCCCTGCGCAATTGTCGTGGTCGACGAAAGAAGTGCTGTATGGCTCTTATCAGCATGCGCAAAACTAGTTCAATGCTGCAACCTATTGGAAATTCAGTCGGGTTCGTATGCCCCTTACTGTCACGCTCTCCCGAGTGTGTAACGCTATGAGCTTACCTTGTATGGCAGACGTTACGTGGATCGTTACCTAGCGTTCGACCTGACAAGGGGCAGTTTATCGTTATGGAACAACCAACACCCAACGCACTGGGCCTGGAGCAGCTCGGGTGGCTGGTTGGCAGGAAAGGTGCGGCGGAAGTGTTCACCTCACCTCCCACCGGACCGTTAGGGTCCGAGGCCGTCCTCATCTACCCTCTGGTGTGGTACCGGCGGTCGTGCCCTGACGAGGCGTCTGCATGACCTCGTGCAATGGTGGTTCGTCGACGCCAAACCGCCGCGCCATGCGCGCCCAGAGATGCTCGTTGAGATGGGGCGCGTTTTGGCCAGCCTTGTTCATGTTCTGACGCAGGGCGTCCAAGGTAGCCCGTACATTGCCGCGAAGATGCCGGGGCAGGGCCTGCAGCTGCTCGATCTCTCGTCGGATTGAGGCATACCAATCGGCAGCCACCCCATGGAGGGCCGCGCTCTCTCCCAGTTTGAGGAAGGTCTGGAGACCAGCGAGAATGGCGGCTAGACTTCCCAACACACCGATCATCACGGACGGGAGACTGAAGCCCCCACCTTTCTCGGCGAAGGCGCTGCTGCCAACGATGGTGGATAGAATAACCACCGAGATACCGAGCAGGTAGTGCAAGCGCTTATATCGGGTTGCCTCTAGGTAGTAGGCAGATTGGGCGGCATAGACCCGGTCGTGCCAGTTCTGCAGGAGTGTCTCCGTCTCAGGTCTCCAGCCGGCCTCAATCTCGGCTGCGTTGCTGCTCTCCGTCGTCTCCATGGTTCTCACTCCTTCTGCAGATATAGCCCCATCCGTCAATCCGACGTTGGCCCAGCATTGAAACGTCCCACACCCGATGGTGCCAACGCCCTAAACTTTTGGGTGTCGTGTTGATCAGCCTCAGGGAGATGCCCTAGTCGACCCATCCACCAGGTGCGGCGGACATAGACGGCAACGACAGCAGTTCCCGCCCTCGCAACCGCCGTGCAAGACGCGCCGTACTCACAGCATATTGATGGCGCGGGCCGCCAGCACAACAATCACGGTTAAGGAAATCATCGCCTGGACCATCATCAGCAGCTTGGCCCAGCGCGAAAGCACTGGCACATCCGTCGGCGATAAGGCGGTGCTGGTGTTGAAGGCCAGGAATAAATAATCGACAAAGTTCGGCGACCACGCCTGTGGCTCTGCCGTCTCTTGAATGTCCTGACCCACCATCTGTGGAAACAAGAAGGCTCCAGTTGGATGGCCAACCCTTTGATCCCGTCGATTTGGCCCACCGGCATCAAGACGCCAATACCAGAGCGCAAAGACCAAGATATTCGTGACCCACAGCGAAGCGGCAGAGCATAGTAACTGCACGGGCGTTTCATCCTTCGTCGGCAAGGCTCTAATGAGCAACGCTAATGAGCCCACCAGGGCGGCGGTGACCACCCCGTTGACGACATAGCCGAGCCGCTGATTGAGATCATGATGGCCACGATAGTGCGCCAGGCGGGTGGGCACGAGCAGGACCAAGACGATGATCAGCAAATACCAGTGGGGAATGACGGCCAGATTCGCTGGCAGCGCGGCATACAAGCCACTGACCGTCAGCAAGGCCACGACGACTGGCCAGCGGGGTTCCATCTCCAGGGGTGGCTGTTTGCGCTCTTCCATCATAGCAAAATGTCTACTTGAACCTCTGCCCAGACGTCTACGAGGTGACACTCGGCAGTCGCTGTTATCTTGTCCCCCTCGAAAATCACCGGCGTAGGATCGAAAGGGAACTTGAGCTGAATACGCCTCCCGTCCACGTGCACCGGTTTTCATAGCAGAGCTCAATGGAGGCCGATTGAGCAACTCTGCCAGGTTCGTCCAGGCGTAGTGGCGAACCCATGGTGCAGCATGAGGTCTCGATAGCGCCAGCGGCGCCCCACTCCGCATCTTCATTGCACGGTGAACGACCAGAGGGGAGATCCCCTCTGGACTCCCCCCAGAGGCCAGAGGATCAGAGGCCAGAGTATCAACGGCTAAGAAGCTGGGCGCACCACCACCCGAAATCCGAGGCCCCTGAGCGAACGGTCCGGGTCGAGTCCCGACGCGATAGGCACACCGCACGTGCCCGTGGGAGTTGTCGAACGCCCCGCCCCGCAACACCCGGAGCACCTCTCGCCCGGCATCCAGGTTCTCACGTCCGTCAGTCGGCCTGTACGGATATCGGTAGTCTGGCCTCTCCCGACTCTTCCCCCACAGGCTCCGCGTCCACTCCGACACGTTGCCCGCCATGTCCAGCACCCCATAGGGACTGGCGCCCTGCGGTAGGCATGGACCGATGTCGTCTTCCCCAGGCTGCTTTCCCCTGAGTTGCAGCGCGTGGCATCCCACTGGTGGCCCCAGGGGTAGATGCGGCCATCAATACCACGGGCACCCTTCTCCCATTCCGCCTCGCTGGGGAGGGCGTAGCCTCTCCCCGTCACCTCTGACAGCCATTGGCAGTAGTCCCTGGCATCATCCCAGGAGACATAGACCACCGGGTGATCCTCCTCACCGCGCGGGGGAGCCCGGTTCGTCCAACCCTCGGGCGCCTCGCGGCCAGTCGCCGCCACAAAGGCCCGGTACTGCCCATTGGTCACCGGCGTCTTCGCCAGGTAATAATCGGGTAAATACAGGCGGTGTTGGGGTTGCTCGTCATCATATGCACCTTCGTCCTGCCGAGGGTCGCTGCCCATGAGGAACTCTCCGGCAGGGATGAGGATCAGCTCAGGCTCGAAGGGCTGTGTGGACAGGCGGGGCCGCTCTACCGTCTGCGGAGAAATATTCGCTGGCGAGCTGGCAGGCCTCAGAACGATGGGCCGAGTTGACGGCGTCACGAATCTTTTGCGCAATCTTCACCAGCTCCTCGTCCTGCTCCGATGCACTCAAGGCTGCTAACGGTCTCGCAGGATTGTTGGCGGCTTGGTACGCCTCAATGGCCGTGTCCGCATAGAGGCTATGCCTCACTGCCACCCAGAGGATGGTCAGCCCGCCCTCCTCAGCCGCTTTCAGCAGCGGTGGGAGCTCGTCATTGGCAATGAAGTCTGAAGCGAGAAAGTGGGGTGTGACGAGCAGCACAGCGACCCTGGCCATCGCGAGGGCTTGCCGGATCTCTTCCCGCCATTTGCTGCCGGCCTGGATACGCGTGTCATCCCAGACGTCGAGGTTTTGATTCCGGGTCAGCGGTCGCAGTATAATCTGCAATCGTTTCAGCCAGTCGGCATCCTCATGACTATAGCTGATGAACACCTGCGTGCGCGCTGGGACAGCCATGGAGTCCCCCTATTCTTCACAGCGGAAGAGCGGTTGACCGACTGAGGTATGCGGTTTAGCAGCGGATTCTAGCAGACCAATGGTCAGGACGCAATCAAACCGCGTGCGCGCTGTCACCTTATAGCGGTTTCCAGATCAGCGTATGGCAATCTGTTTACCGTAACCGTTCTCCCTGGCTCTATTTGGCCCTCACCCTCACCCTCTCCCAGAGGGCGAGGGGACGAAAAACCTACCCCAGAAAGCCCCTCTCCCGGAGGGACAGGGGGAATACGTTGGAACGGTCGGAAAAAAGGGTTGCTTGGTGGAACCACACACATGGCTGGAGCGTTATTCCGGTGCATGGGGCAGATCAGTGAGCGATGTGCAGCGGAGGCCCATCGATAACTATGCATCGCCAGCGGCCCACCGGTCTCATACCATATTCCGATGTCATGGATGAGATGAGGGGTGAAAGAGAGGTTACCGATGCAACTTGTGTCTGTTAACGTGGCACTTCCCCGGACCGTCACCTGGAAAGGTCGAACGGTACAGACCGGGATTTTCAAGACACCAGTCGATGGTCGCGTGCGCGTGCGAAGGCTCAACCTGGAGGGCGATCGCCAGGCCGATCTCTCCGTGCACGGTGGGCCGGACAAAGCGATCTATGTGTATCCCTCTGAGCACTACGACTACTGGCGTGGCGAGTTCCCAGACATGGAGTTGCCCTGGGGGATGTTCGGCGAAAACTTCACCACCATGGGATTGCTGGAAGGGGAGGTCAACGTCGGCGATCAGTTTCGCATCGGGTCAGCGACGGTCATGGTGACGCAGCCACGTGTGCCGTGCTACAAGCTGGCGGCCAAATTTGGGCGAGAGGATATCGTCAAGCGGTTTCTGGCCAGCGGACGTTCTGGCTTCTATCTGAAAGTCATGCAAGAAGGAGAGGTCGGAGCGGGGGATGCGATCGAGCTGATCAGTCGAGACGACCATGCCGTGACGGTGGCCGATGTCGCCAACATCTATCGTGACGGCACCGACAACGTCGGCCTGTTACAGCGCGCGGTCCAGGTCGAGGCCTTGCCTGAAAACTGGCGCGATCACTTTCAGCAGCAGATCGAACAACTCCAACGTTAGCCAGCGATGCCAAAGCGACGCAGCAGCGTGAGGGTCTCTTCGAGTGGGAGCCCCACGGCATTCGTATAGGAGCCCTCGACCCACTCGACCAGCGCCCCGCCGAGCCCCTGGACCGCATAGGCACCCGCCTTGTCCATCGGTTCGCCGGTGGCGAGATACCACTCGATGGTGGCCGTCGTGAAGTGACGCATGAGGACACGGGTGGCCACCATGGTCTGCGCCGATCGATCGCCTAAACGCCCTGCCATCTCGCCCGCGACCACCGCCACCCCCGTCAAAATCTCGTGCTCCCTGCCGCACAGGCATTGCAGCATCTGGCGGGCCTCATCGAGACTCTCTGGTTTGGCTAATATCAGACCGTCGATGGTGACGGTGGTATCGGCACCCAACACAACCGCATCAGGATGATGCTGGGCCACCGACTCTGCCTTCGCCAGAGCCAGGCGCTGCACGTACGCCGCAGCTGACTCATCGGGGAGCGGATGTTCATCGATCATGGAGGGGATGATCTCGAAGGGGATGCGACAGGCAGCGAGCAAGTCTCGCCGGCGTGGTGAGGCGGAAGCAAGAATGAGTGCCATGGAGGTCCTCAGACCTCCCGTTTGACGATGAAGTCTGCCAGCTCCATCAACAGCTCATAGGCAGGCCCGTCGGCGAACCCCTGCAACTCCAGCTCAGCCTGCTCCACGAACCGTTCGGCTTCGCGCAGGGCGTACTCGATGCCATTGTACCTCTGGACCAGGCCGACGATGCTCTGGAAGGTCTCAGGCGATTGATCATCGCCGCGGACGAAGCGGCCAATCAGCTCTACTTCATCAGGCACAGCATGCTGCATGGTGATGATCACGGGCAGGGTAACTTTGCCCTCCCGCAGGTCACTTCCCACCGGTTTGCCGAGGCGTTGCTCCTTACCGGTGAAGTCCAGGGCGTCATCGACGAGCTGAAATGCGCTGCCAAATGTAATGCCGAAGCGGCGCAAGCCTTCGCTACGCCCCGCCGGGAGACCGCCGAGCACGCCACCGATATAACAACAGGCGCCGAACAGGGCCGCGGTCTTCTGGCGAATAATCTGTTGGTACTCGGCTCCCGTCAAGCTGGTGTCGCCAATTTTCAGGGTCTCCATCACCTGCCCTTCGGTCATCGTCATGGTGACTTGGGTGATTTCCTTGAGAATCTGCGGGTCGCCGTCATCGACCACGAGTGCCATCGCCTTGGCATACAGAAAATCGCCAACCAGAATGGAGAGGGCACTGCCCCAGCGGGAGTTCACCGTGGGATGGCCGCGTCGCAGATGGGAATGGTCGATGACATCATCGTGCAGCAGGGTGGCCGTGTGCATGAACTCGATCATTGCCGAGAGGGGAAAGATGCGCTCACCGGAATACCCGGCCAGCTTTGCCGTGAGGAGTAAGAGGATGGGACGGACGCGCTTACCACCGCTGAGCAAGAGATAGCGGCCGATCTCGCCGATGCGGTCGACCTCGGAGCTCAGTTGCTGGCGGATTTCCAGCTCGACGCGAGCAAGGTCCTCCTCCGCGAATCGGAGGATTTTCTGCAGGATCACAAGGCCTCCTGCGACTTGAGATGATGCTGGATTGCACGGGATTCCCCTTCCAACAGAACCGGGCCGGGATGGGGGAACCAACCTGTACGCGGCGGGACTCACACGACACTGCCGTGTTCCGTCACGGTACCCGTTTCGAGCATCACAGCGAGCGCGCGTGACCCTCAGGAGAGAGACGCTACACCACACTGGCCGCGACCCGAACAAGTTGCGCCATCGTAAGACATGCGTCAATCATTGTCAAGGTTTTTACACTTCTGGCTGAGATTCCAACATGCGGTTTCCCTTTGCGCTGTGAGCCCATACCTCACCAGGACTTCTGGCAGGGTTCCAATCCTTGGCGGCACACCATCGCAAAACCTGGCCACGTAGGGGCTGACCGCGCCTGGAGGGCTCTGATGTCAGGATCTCAGGCCCGCCTCTGCATTCTTTGACTTGACTCACGGGAACGTGGTAAGGTGGCTCTATACCAGCGCTGCAATCGTCGTGCAGCGCTCTACGGATAGCCTCGATCCCTTGCATTTTTCACAGGTTGTCGTCAGGTTGTCGTGTTGAAGACTCAGCACGGGCCGCAGGAGATGCTTGTATGGTCGATCATGAGCAGATCACCACAGATCTCCGGTTCGCTATACCGCCCAAAGGCCGGCAAGCGGAGATGGTCTCCCGGCAGGTGATTTCGGTGCGACAGGGCGTCTGGTGCCGGCAGCGGGATCAGCTCGTCGCCGAGGAGCCGATGGAAATTCAGGTGGGCGGCCCCGACCAGGACATGATCAGCCTGGCGGTGACCATGCGGACACCAGGACACGATGGCGAGCTCGCGATAGGCTTCTTATATGCTGAGGGCTTGATCAACTCACACGACGATATTTTGTCTGTGCATGGAGGCGGGCGCTCCGCAGTCGGCCATACCTGTAACATCGTCGAAGTGCGGCTGGTTCGGCCGTTCGATCTCACAGCTGCCAAGCGCAACTTTACCGCCACGTCCAGCTGTGGACTGTGCGGCAAAGTGTCCATCCAGCAAGTGGCTATCCACTGTCCTCCTGCGGCGCCAGGTCCTGTGGTTGACAGCTCCCTCCTGATGCCACTCCCCTATGCCCTACGCCAGGCCCAACGGGTGTTCGAGCAGACTGGAGGGCTGCATGCCGCTGGCCTCTTCGACCAGGCGGGTCGGTTGCTTTCGATGCGGGAAGACATCGGCCGGCATAATGCTGTGGACAAGCTCATCGGCCAGATGCTGCAGGTGGGAGAAGTGCCTCTGAAAGATCACCTGCTGTTGGTTTCCGGTCGTGTCAGCTTCGAAATCGTACAAAAAGCCGCCATGGCAGGGGTGCCGATTCTCTGTGCTGTCTCGGCCGCCTCCAGTCTGGCCATCGAGGCCGCGCAGCATTTCAACATGACGCTTGTGGGGTTCCTGCGCGACCAGAGCTTTAACATCTATACCCATCCGGAGCGCATTGCGCTCGAGTGCTCCAAGGAGAAGTCTAGCCATGAAACGCTCATACGTCCGACTGACAGAGCCTCTGGTACGTGATCATGGCCACTTGCGGCCAGCGACCTGGGAGGAGGCTTTGAATCGTGCGGCTGCAGGATTCAGAGTCGCCGTGGAACAGCACGGACCGCGGACGTTCGGCTTGTTCAGCTGCTCGAAGGCCACCAACGAGATGAATTTCATCGCACAGAAATTCGCCCGGTTGGTCATCGGCAGCAACAATATCGATAGCTGCAACCGGACCTGACACGCCCCAAGCGTCGCCGGGCTGGCGGCGGTATTCGGAGCCGGAGGGGGCACCAGTTCGTACCGTGAGATCGAAGAGACAGATGTGATTCTCCTATGGGGTTCGAATGCGCGGGAGACGCACCCGATTTTCTTTCATCATCTGGTGAAAGGTGTGCGCCGTGGCGCCAAGTTATATGTCATCGACCCGCGTCGCACCAGTTCAGCCGCCTGGGCTGATGGCTGGCTAGGTCTTGAAGTGGGGTCGGACATCGCACTCGCCAATGCCATCGGTCGTGAAATCCTGGCCGCGGGATTGGCCAATGAGGCATTCATCGCCCAGGCCACCAGCGGCTTTGAGGATTATCGCGCCGGTGTCGAGCCCTACACACTCGCCTATGCCGAGCGCGAAACCGGGGTGCCGGCTGGGCTCATCCGCGAGCTGGCGCATACTTATGCCAAAGCCGATCGAGCCATGATTTGCTGGACCCTCGGTATCACCGAACATCATAACGCCGTGGACAACGTCGTCGCGCTCATCAATCTCGCTCTGTTGACGGGGCACGTCGGCCGTTATGGCTCAGGGCTGAATCCGTTGCGCGGCCAAAACAACGTCCAGGGGGGCGGCGACATGGGGGCACTTCCCGACCGCTTGCCCGGCTTCCAGCACGTGGAGGACGATGGGCTGCGGGCCAAGTTCGAGGCACTCTGGGGCCAGCAGATCCCGCCGAAGCGCGGCTGGCATCTCAGCGGGATGTTCGACGCCATGGAACGCGGCGAACTGACGGCTTTGTATGTCATCGGCGAAAACCCGGCGCAATCGGAGGCGGATGCCACGCGGGCCCTGCATTTGCTGGGCGATCTGAAGCATCTGGTGGTGCAGGACATGTTTCTCACGGCCACGGCGGAACTCGCGCATGTCGTGTTGCCGGCGGCGGCAAGCTGGTGCGAATCCGAGGGCACGGTGACCAATAGCGAACGTCGCGTCCAGCGGGTGCGCAAGGCCCTCAATCCACCGGGCCAGGCGCGTGACGACATGGCCATCATCTACGACCTGGCGCGTCGACTCGGGTATGACTGGGGCGAGCCATCGGCCGAAAGCGCCTGGAACGAATTACGCCACCTCAGCCCCAATCATGCCGGCATGAGCTATCACCGGCTTGAACAGCTGGGCGGTTTGCAGTGGCCCTGTTATGACGAGCAGCATCCGGGCACGCTGTTTCTCCATGCCCGCCTGTGGGAAGAACCCGTACAGGGGCCAAGAGCGCCATTCCATGTCGTCGAGCATGATCCCCCCGTGGATCGTACCGATGCAGACTATCCTATCCGCCTCACCACGGGGCGTCGACTGGATTCCTACAATACGGGGGTGCAGACTGGGAGATATACTTCTCCCTTACGACGCAGCGAGAGCCTCGATCTCTCACCCGAGGATGGACAGCACTATCACATCTGCGAGGGGGAGTGGGTAAAAGTCAGCTCGCGTCGGGGATCGATTCTGACCCCCGTGCACTTCGATCCGGGTCTGAGGCCTGGCCTGGCGTTCATGACCCTACACTTTCAGGATGAAGTGGCCACCAATCTGCTGACGATTGACGCGACCGACCCCAAGTCCGGTACGGCGGAATTCAAAGCTACCGCTATCCGCATCGACAAGATCGCCACCACACACGACTAGCAGGGCACGAGCTGGCGTTCGCCGGCAGCTCTGAGGCCAGGAGACACCAGCATGGATTTGCATTTGCATCCTACTCCCGCCGCATCCGAGGAACAGGCGGCGGTGGATGCGCTCTTAGGATCATCCGCACCCGAGCGCGCAGAGGGGCTCAAACATCTGGCTGGGGGTGGGCAGGCAGCCGCTCAGGAGCAGCGTCAGCTGTTGTTGCCAGCGCTACGAGCTGTGCAGGCACGCATGGGCTGGATCAGCCCGGCAGCACTCAGCTACATCTGCGAGCGCTTGACCATTCCACCCGCCGAAGCCTACGGCGTGGCCAGCTTCTATGCTCTTCTGGCACTTTCTCCACAGCCACCCGTTATCTTGCACCTTTGCGAAGATCTCGCCTGTATGGTCACTGGGGCCGACAACATCCGTGCTGAGCTGGAGCATCACCTTGGCCCAGCGGGCACGCCGACGGCAGATGGCCGTGCCACCTGGCATCTGAGCCCTTGCCTCGGACTGTGTGAGCGCGCACCGGCAGCACTCTACCTCGCGGCGGGAGAACAGCCGCAAGAAGCGGAACTGGCTCCAACGACAGCCGCGGACCTCGTGCAGCGTTTACGCGAACTCTCCCCCGACCGGCCACCGCTACGGTTAATCCCCCAGGCGGGCGATGCCACCCTGCGCCTCTTGCGCAGAGTCGGAAGGGTTGATCCCACCAGCCTCGATGCCTATCGTGCCCATGGTGGCTATGCCGCCTTGCGCCGAGCCATCGAACTGGGTCCAGAGGCGATCATCCGGGAGGTGAACGATGCCAAACTGCTCGGACGGGGCGGGGCCGCGTTTCCCACGGGTCGAAAGTGGGAAGCGGTGGCACACACTGCGGTGCGGCCGCATTACCTCGTGTGCAATGCCGACGAGTCGGAACCAGGTACCTTCAAGGATCGCCTGTTGATGGAAGAAGATCCCTTCGCGCTGTTGGAGGCCATGACCATCGCCGCCTTTGCCACCGGCTGTGAGCAGGGCTACCTATATATTCGGGGGGAGTATCCCCTGGCGACCAGACGTCTCACCCATGCCATCGTGCAGGCACGTGCCCGAGGCTTGTTGGGTGCGGATGTGATGGCCCAAGGATTTCGCTTTGATATCGAGTTGCGACGCGGCGCTGGGGCCTATATCTGCGGTGAAGAGACGGCCCTGTTGAACTCCATCGAGGGCTACCGTGGCGAGCCACGCAACAAGCCACCATTCCCCGTGCAAGTAGGGCTGTTCGGTAAACCGACCGTGGTCAATAATGTTGAGACCCTGGTCAATGTTCTTGAAGTGATTCTGCACGGAGGAACGAACTTTGCCTCCATCGGGACCGCCGCCTCGACGGGCACAAAACTCTTCTGTGTCTCTGGCTGTATCGCGTGCCCAGGCGTTTACGAGGTCCCCTTCGGCACGACCCTGCAGCAAATGCTGGACCTGGCGGGTGGCGTACGACAAGGACGGGCACTGCAGGCCGTCCTGTTGGGTGGAGCGGCTGGTACATTGCTCACCTCTGCGCAGCTCGACACGCCGTTGACATTCGAGGGCACGCGTGCCGTCGGTGCCACTATCGGTTCAGGTGCTGTCATGGTCTTCGATGATACCATTGAGATGAAAGCGGTGTTGTCGCGCATCGTCGCATTCTTCCGAGATGAGTCGTGCGGGCAGTGCGTCCCCTGTCGCATCGGGACCGTACGCCAGGAGGAATTGCTGCATCGACTGATCGGTGGCCACCTGCTGGGCTCGCTTCAGGATGAGCTGGCTCTCCATGCCGAGATCGCCCAGGTCATGCGGGACGCGTCGATTTGCGGTCTGGGGCAAACCGCTCCCAGCGCTCTCGAATCGGCCATTACTCAGCTGCAATTTTTCACTCCAGAGGAGGCATCATGAGAGGGGACAGGCCCGGTCAGGCCGCTCGTGAGATCGAATTGAGCATCGATGGGGATGCGCTGCGGGTGCCCGAAGGGACGACGATTCTCGAAGCCTGTCGGTGCCAGGATATTGCCATCCCGACCTTGTGCTATCTGGAGAATCTGACTCCGGTCAATGTCTGCCGGGTCTGCGTGGTCGAAGTCGAAGGCTCGCGTACGCTGGTACCCGCCTGCTCGCGACGGGTCGAGTCGGGTATGGTCGTGCAAACCGATTCCGCGCGCGTTCGCCTGAGCCGGCGCATGGTGCTGGAATTCCTGGCCTCCACGGTCGATCTATCGCTGGCCCCGACGGTGGAGGATTATCTGCAACGCTACCAGGCTCGCCCTGAACGCTATGGGGCACCTGAATCCCCGCGACAACGTGAGCTGCAGGGGGTGGGTCATCATCACCAACCCGTGGACAGGAGCGCCGCCAATGTGGCACAACCCCCGATGCTCGATAACGACCTCTATGTGCGGGACTATTCACGCTGCATCTTGTGTTACAAGTGTGTCGAAGCCTGTGGTGTGGATGCTCAGAACACTTTTGCCATCGCCGTCGCCGGGCGTGGTTTCGAGGCGCAGATCTCGACCGAGTTCGCGGTACCGCTACCGGAGTCAGCCTGTGTGTATTGCGGCAACTGCATTGGTGTCTGTCCCACGGGTGCCCTCATGCCCCGCCGTGAGCATGAGATGCGTCAGGCCGGCACCTGGGATGAGGCGCAGCAGACGCGCACCGATACCATCTGCCCATACTGTGGGGTCGGGTGTACGTTAACGCTCCACGTCCAGGACAATCTCATTGTGAAGGCGACCTCTCCTCTCGAACACGATATTGGCCACGGCCACCTGTGTATCAAAGGACGGTTTGGCTGGGAATTTGTGCAGGCTGACCTCAAAGGTGCTGGCGACCAATGATGTGCGACATTGCAGAAAACCTCCTCCGGCGCGTCTGGTCTCCAGGGTCACGCCAGCGCATTGGCTTCGGAGGTTGGGGGTAAGCCAAACGATCCGGTAGCGCCCATCTCGCTGCAATATCGATCCCGCTCGTTTTCCTGGCAGCAGCTGTTTGATCATATCTACTCGACCACCTCCTTTCGATCACCACATCGATGATCAGCAGGTCTGCAGACGCCTGCGTCACATCTCGGAACACTCTATGCGAAGGTCAGGGGAGCCGGCCATGTCGGCAGGAGTACCTATCATTGTCCTGGTGCTGGAGATCGGGATGGTCTATAAGGTTGCCTCAACATCAATGCGCAAGTCTATAAGGATGAGCCAGGGGGGTAGGACATGCGACGAATAGCGATCACAGTGGCCGTCACGGGTGTCGTCGCCGGGTTGATTGTACTAGGGCTGACCACTGATTTTCTGGTGGATTGGGCCTGGTTTTCAGCTATCGGCTATTTGCCGGTCTTCTGGACGATTCTCGGCGCCCAAACACTCCTCTTCCTAGCCACGCTTTGTCGGCTCTGCCACCTTATTGTGGGTGAATGGCTTCATCGCCTACCGGTGCGCTCAGCCACGCCGGCGTATAGCTCGTGTCGACGGAGGTGGGGCATCGACGCGCGATTCAGACCTTCCCAGAACTGTGGGAGCTCACGAGCCGACGTCTCCCATGGCCTCTCCTCATCGGAGGGAGCGCCATCATCATAGGGCTCCTAGTGGCCGTTGGCGAGGTGAGTAATTGGGAGGTCGTCCTGCGCTTCATCCATCAAGTCCCGTATGGGCTCAGTGATCCATTATATGGCAAGGATGTCAGCTTTTACCTCTTCTCCCTACCCACGTTTCTGTCTCTGAAAAATTGGTTCCTGCTCATGCTCTTCTTCAGTGCCGTCATGGCTGGAGTGGTGTATGGGCTGAACGGCGGCATCGACTTCGACGACCAACGTTGGTCGATGTCTCCTGCGGCGATCGCTCATGGCTCCGTCCTGCTGGCGCTCTTCTTCCTGGTGAAAGCCTGGTCCTACGGTCTGGACCGCTTTCTCCTACTCTACGGCGATAATGGGGTCGTGGTGGGCGCCAGTTACACCGATGTCCATGTCGAGTTGCCGGTCCTCTGGTTGTTGGTTGGGCTAGCAGTGCTGGCAAGCCTGGCGTCGTTGGCCAATGTGTGGATACGCACCTATAAGCTTCCCGCGGCTGCCGCCGTGCTGGTCTTCGGCAGCTCTGTGGTGTTCGGCCAGGTATTCCCGGCCCTGTATCAACGCATATTTGTGAAACCAAGCGAGCTGCAGCTGGAGAAGCCCTATCTCCAGCACAACATTTCTCTGACACAGCAGGCGTATAACCTCCAGCAGATCACCGTCAAACCCTTCCCCGCGGAGCAAAACTTAACCTTCCAGAAACTCCAGGACAATAAACCGACCATCGAAAACATTCGCTTGTGGGACTGGCGGCCATTGATGGACACCTACGGTCAACTCCAGGAGATTCGGACCTATTACAAATTCCATGATGTGGATGTGGATCGTTACCGGCTTGATGGTACGTATCAACAGGTCATGTTGTCGGCGCGCGAGTTGAAGTCATCACTCCTCCCTCCTAATGCCCAGACCTGGGTGAACCGTCATGTGCTCTTCACTCATGGGAATGGGGTGGTCATGAGCCCGGTCACTCGCAAGAACCCAGAAGGATTGCCGACCTTCTATCTGCAGGATATCCCCACGGTCTCGACCGGCGGCCCGCCGATTCAAGAATCGCGCATCTACTATGGGGAGGAGACCGATGGATACATCATCGTCAAGGCGACGACCCCGGAGTTCGATTATCCACAGGGGAAGGATAACGTCTATGGGATGTATACCGGAAGCGGGGGAGTCCCCGTCGGCGGATTGGCGCGCAGGTCGCTCTTCGCCTGGTACTTCAAAGACCTGAACCTGCTGCTCAGCAGCTATATCACCGGCGACAGCCGCATCATGATGCGCCGCACCATTCAAGAGCGCGTCCGCACGATCGCGCCATTCCTCCGTCTGGACCGCGATCCGTATCTCGTGATTAGCAATGGGCGGCTGTTCTGGATGCAGGACGCCTACACCACGAGCGCGTATTTCCCATACTCTCAGCCCCTGCGGGACTTAGGGCTGAACTACATCCGCAATGCCGTCAAGGTCATCATCGATGCTTATGACGGGACGGTTGATTTCTACATCATGGACCCTGCAGACCCGATCATTGCGACCTACCAACGGATTTTCCCGACGCTCTTCAAACCGTTTGCAGCCATGCCCGACGCCTTGCAACGACACATTCGCTACCCGGAGGACTTCTTCTTCATCCAGGCGCAATTGTATCGCACCTACCATATGGCTAATCCCGAAGTCTTCTACAACCGAGAGGATCTTTGGCAGTTTCCTCGCGAACAGTCCGGCAATGAGACGGCCACCACAGCCCCATACTACATCATCATGCGCTTGCCCGAAGAGCCGCAGGCGGAGTTTTTCCTCATGCTCCCCATGGTACCGAGCCAGCGAGAGAATATGATCGCCTGGCTGGCGGCGCGCTGCGATCCGCCCGATTACGGCAAGCTGATCGTCTACGAGTTCCCCAAGGACAAGCTCGTGTATGGCCCATTTCAAATCGAAGCGCGCATCAACCAGAACCCCCAAATCTCTCAACAGCTCTCCCTCTGGAATCAGATGGGGTCGAGAGTCCTCCGCGGCAATCTCCTGGTCATCCCGATCGAAAACTCGATTTTGTATATTTCACCCCTCTATCTCCGTGCTGAGACAGGCCAATTGCCGGAGTTGAAGCGGGTTATCGCGGCGTATGGCGATCAGGTGGTCATGGAAGAGACGCTCCCCGCCGCCCTGGCAGCTTTGTTCAGAGAAACCGCCCCGCCCGCCCTGCTTCCTGAGGCAAGGGCTAGTCTGCCACTCGCAGGGCTGACCACCGATCGGGCCCGAGAGGCGTTGAGCCATTATCAGCAAGCCATGGAACAGCTGAAGTCTGGCAACTGGAGTGGTTTTGGGGCTGAGTTGGAAGCGCTACGACAGCTTCTTGAAGAGGTCGGCCAATAGTACCGCCACCTCACATGACGCAGAGACGCAGATTGGTACGCAACCCCGCCTTCTGGCTGAGGGCTGGCCGGCAATTATGCATGCACGCAGGGGGCAGGTCACCATGACAGCTTTGGTCAAAGGCCGCATGGGACAGGAGCAGAACAGCCGGTCATGGATCACTCAGCAACGCCATGGTCCGCTGGTGCATCAGCCCATGCGCTGATCGAGAGGTCTGACGACACGCGGACCTCTGGGCTGACGGGCGTGTTGACATCCCCTGCGCGGTTTCACTTAGACTAGAATACACATCTTGGCACCTGTCTGGCTGGAGCCAATGGATGGCCGAGGCGGCACCAGCGAAGGAGCGTGTGGATGAAGAAGCGGCCTGCGAGTCTGTCTCCCGCCTTTGAGCGTCCGGCCCTGCCGGTGCTCCCTCGTCGCTCCCGGTCCTTGGTCCGCCCCAACTGCTGACCCCGTCCGTCCCCTGTATTCCTCACAACGCAGCTCCCAGCATCCATGGCGATGCCTCCCCCGCAGAGGGTTGGCGGCCCCATCAGGGTCGCCGTGAGGCGCCCCACCGGCACACGACCGTGAGCACGTGCCCATCCAGACCCCCGAGCCGGGGCACCAGCGTACTGCGCGTACGGAGGACATCGGCGAAAGGGGAACGCCATGCTCCAGCAAGCAGATGCCAAGCCGACGGGACACACGTCAACGCACTGGTTCGAGGCCGTTGCAGGGCTCGGTGAACTAGAGAAGAACCTGGTGGATCGAGGACCTTCGAGGCCTGACCGCCGTCGAGGGCCTGTCATCCAAACCCTGCTCGTGATCGTGGGACTCGTCGGGTTTTTGCTCACCGCGACCCCCGATGTCACCGACGGAAGCACCTCCCGGGGCGCACAGGTGGGCGTCGCCTCCTGGTATGGGAAGCAGCATCAGGGCCGCAGGACCGCCAGCGGGGAACGCTTCTCACGGGGGAGCTTCACGGCGGCGCATCGATCCTTACCCCTCGGCACCAGGGTCAAGGTCATCAACTTGCGGACGCAGCAACAGGTGGTCGTCACCATCACGGACCGCGGACCCTACGGGGGCAGTAGACAGCGCATCATCGACCTCTCCGAAGCGGCGGCCGCACGCGTGGGATTGCTGGAGCGCGGCACCGAACGGGTGCAGGTCGTGGTGGTCGACCCCGCCTCGTAGGTCCCATCTCGCACCTCGATGGACCGAGGCCAATGGCAGGCAAAGCAGTGCAACGACGGCACGGCACTTGCTATTCAGGCGGCTCTTGTGGTGCCCGTCATCTCTCGCCAGCTCTCACATCTGTGGACCATTGCTTGGCGATAGCATTATCCAGATAATGCGCTGTGCGCCATCGCACGGGAGGTTTGACCACGCCTACAAAGCAATTCAGGGGAGGCCGGCAAAACGGTTCTGGCATCGTGCCCCTGGAGGCCATTCGAGGGATAATCTCCCTTGCAATTGAACGGGTTCCCATTCCAGCCGACCAGTTCTATCCTTTGTCCTCATACATCCTTCCCCGGTGGGGGTGCCTCATCCCCAATCAGCTACAGTCCCAAAGGCGCCCGGTGAGCCAAGTGTGAGCTCGGAATAGCCTAAGATAGACTACAGGAATACCGATCTTTACACAATCTTGATGCCGCAGGGTCTTCTTTTGACGACCGCTTGACCTGCTACGCGCTACAGTATATCGTCGATCGGAGCGTGGTGTCCAAACCATATTTGTCGGGAGGGACTATACGTGCTCGATGTCTTTTTTCTGGTCCTGACAGTGGTCTTTTTTGTCGGCTGCCTGGCCTACATCGTCGGCTGTGAGCGGCTCTAAAGGCATACCTATCGTGGAGGGAAACTCATGACTCTGGATTACCTCCTGGGCGGTCTGGTCACGCTCGGCTTGCTGGTCTATCTCGTCTACGCCTTATTGCGACCCGAGCGCTTTTAGGGAGAGCATACGATGACGCTGAATGGGGTGCTGCAAATCGCCTTGTATATCGTGGTCCTGGTTTTACTCGTCAAGCCCCTGGGCCTGTACATGGCACGTGTCTTCAACGGCGAGCGGACGTTCCTCGATCCGGTCCTGCGGCCAGTCGAGCGCATCATTTACTGGATCAGTGGTGTGGATCCGAGGCAAGAACAGCATTGGACGACATACACGGCGGCAATGCTGCTGTTTAATCTGGCCGGCTTCGTGGTCCTTTACGCCTTGCAACGGCTGCAGCACGTGCTGCCGCTGAATCCGCAGGACTTCGGGCCGCCTTCGGCAGATTCGGCCTTCAACACGGCCGTGAGTTTCACGAGTAACACCAACTGGCAGTCCTATGCCGGTGAGAGCACGATGAGCTATCTCGTCGCAGATGGCTGGCCTGACGGTGCAAAACTTTGTCTCGGCGGCGACGGGCATCGCCCTCGTCATTGCGCTGATTCGGGCCTTTGCTCGCAATTCAGCCCGGACCCTGGGCAACTTCTGGGTAGACATGGTGCGGACCACGCTCTGGGTGCTGCTGCCGCTGTCGCTGGTCCTGGCTCTGGTGCTGGTCTGGCAGGGCGTTGCCGCAGAATTTACAGCCCTATGTCGACGCCACCACGGTTGAGGGCGGCTCGCAGACGATCGCCCAGGGGCCAGTGGCCTCGCAGCTCGCCATCAAGCAACTCGGCACCAACGGCGGCGGCTTCTTCAATGCCAACTCGGCACATCCCTACGAGAACCCGACGCCGCTGTCGAATTTCCTCGAAATGGTGGCGATTCTGGTGATCGGCGGGGCCTTGACCTATACGTTTGGCCATATGGTCGGCGCCACCCGCCAGGGCTGGGCCATCTTCACGGCGATGATGGTGGTGGTCGTACTAGGTGTAGGCGTGGCCTATTGGGCCGAGTCGGCCGGCAACCCGGCGTTCGACCGCCTGGGGATCCAAACAGACGCCAACGCCATGCAAGCCGGCGGCAACATGGAAGGCAAAGAGGTGCGCTTCGGCATCGCCAACTCGGTGCTCTGGGCGACGACGACCACCGATGCGTCAAACGGCTCGGTCAACTCCATGCACGACTCCTACACGCCGCTCGGCGGCCTGGTGCCGCTATTTAACATCATGCTCGGCGAGGTGATCGTCGGCGGCGTGGGCTCCGGTCTGTACGGCATGCTGTTGTTCGTCATTCTGGCGGTGTTCGTCGCCGGGCTGATGGTGGGCCGGACGCCGGAGTACCTGGGCAAGAAGATCGAGGCCAAAGAGGTCAAGATGACCGTGCTCGCCCTCATCCTGGTCCTGCCGATCAGCATCCTCGGCTTCACAGCGCTGGCCAGCGTCCACCCCGAGGGGCTCAAAGGCACCGTTGAACGCCGGCCCACATGGCTTTAGCGAGATCCTCTATGTCTTCACCTCGGGCACCGGCAACAACGGCAGCGCCTTCGCGGGCATCAGCGCCAATACCTTCTTTTACAATCTGACCAATGGCCTCTCCATGCTGTTCGGACGCTTCCTGTTCATCGTGCCGATGATGGCCGTGGCCGGCTCGCTGGTCGCCAAGAAAGTGGTGCCGCCGTCCAGCGGCACGTTCCCCACCGATGGTGGCACGTTCATCGCGCTCTTGGTGAGCGTCATGCTGATCATGGGCGGCTTGATCTTCTTTCCGGCGCTGTCGCTGGGCCCCATCGTCGAGCACCTGGACATGATGGCTGGAAAACTGTTCTAAGGAGAGCATCGCATGGCTGAGCACGTCCAAAAACTCTCGCTGTTCGATCCTAGAATCGTCCGGCGAGCGGCTTGGGATTCGGTGACCAAGCTTGCCCCACGTACCTTGATGCGCAACCCGGTCATGTTCGTGGTCGAAGTCGTGGCCGCGGTGACGACCATCCTCTTCGTCCGCGACCTGCTCGGCGGCACTGGGCATGCCGCTTTCGTCGGCCATATCTCGATATGGCTGTGGTTCACCGTGCTGTTTGCCAACTTTGCCGAGGCCATGGCCGAGGGACGCGGCAAGGCTCAGGCGGACACCCTGCGACGCACCAAAAGGGAGACCATGGCCAAGCGACTGCGCTCAGCAGAGCACCGGGACTATGAGTTGGTGCCTGGGACCGGTCTGCGACAAGGCGATTTGGTGCTCGTCGAGGCGACCGACATCATCCCCGGCGATGGGGACGTCATCGAAGGTATTGCCTCGGTGGATGAGTCGGCGATCACGGGGGAGTCGGCGCCGGTGATCCGGGAGAGTGGCGGCGATCGCTCGGCCGTGACCGGGGGCACACGTGTCCTCTCGGACTGGATCAAGGTGAAGATTACCTCCAACCCCGGCGAGACCTTTCTGGATCGCATGATCGCGCTGGTCGAGGGCGCGCAGCGGCAGAAGACGCCGAACGAGATCGCCCTGACGATTCTCCTGGTCGGTCTGACCATCGTGTTCTTGTTGGCCACGTCGACCGTCGAGTTTTTCGCCATCTATGCTGGTGGGCCGGTCTCGGTGGTCATCCTCATCGCGCTGTTCGTGACGCTCATCCCGACCACCATCGGTGGGCTGCTGTCGGCCATCGGCATCGCCGGCATGGACCGCCTGGTGCGCTATAACGTCCTGGCCATGTCCGGCCGCGCCGTTGAGGCGGCGGGCGATGTCGATACGCTGCTGCTCGACAAGACCGGCACCATTACGCTGGGTAATCGTATGGCGACCGAGTTCGTGCCGATGCCCGGCGTGAGTGAGGCGGACCTGGCCGACGCCGCGCAACTCGCCTCGCTGAGCGACGAGACCCCAGAGGGGCGCTCCATCGTCGTGCTGGCGAAGGAAAAGTATGGGCTCCGCGGGCGTGAGGTGGCCGAGCGCAGTGCAGCAATTCATGCCTTTACCGCGCAAACGCGCATGAGTGGCGTCAATGTCAACGGCACCCAGATCCGCAAAGGGGCGAGCGACGCCGTCCTGACATTTGTCTCAGAGAAGAATGGCGCCAGTTACCGGCCCCCTCCCGAGCTCACGCCAACGGTGGATCGCATCGCCAAGTCGGGCGGCACGCCATTGGTCGTCGCCATGGACAGTCGCGTGCTGGGTGTGATCCATCTCAAAGACATCATCAAGGGTGGCATTCGCGAGCGCTTCGCGGAGCTGCGGCGTGCGGGCATTCGCACGGTCATGATCACGGGCGATAATCCGATGACGGCGGCGGCCATCGCGGCGGAGGCGGGGGTCGATGACTTTCTGGCGCAGGCGACCCCGGAAGACAAGCTGCAGCTCATCCGTGATGAGCAAGCCAAGGGGAAGTTGCTGGCGATGTGCGGTGACGGAACCAATGACGCCCCGGCCTTGGCGCAGGCCGACGTCGGGGTGGCAATGAACACGGGGACGTCAGCGGCCAAGGAAGCGGGCAACATGGTGGACCTCGACTCCAACCCTACCAAGCTCCTGGAGATCGTGGAGATCGGCAAGCAGCTTCTGATTACGCGCGGGGCCTTGACCACCTTCAGCATCGCCAATGATGTGGCCAAGTACTTCGCCATTATCCCCGCCATGTTCGTGGCGACGTACCCCGAGCTGGCGGCGTTGAACGTCATGCGACTGGCCACGCCGGAGAGCGCCATCCTGTCGGCGGTGATCTTTAACGCCTTGATTATCATTGCGCTGATCCCGCTGGCGTTGCGCGGGGTCAAGTTCCGACCGATCGGCGCCGCGGCGATTCTACGCCGCAACCTGCTGATCTACGGGGTGGGTGGCGTTATCATCCCGTTCATTGGCATCAAAGCCATCGATCTGCTTCTCGTCGCACTGCGCGTGGCGTAGGAGGACAGATGGAACACACACTTCGCGGGCCAGCTTACGGGCGCTTATTGGTGCTGCTGCCGCTGCTGGCAGGGTTGTTCGTGGTTGAGCAGCGTGCCCCTGTCTCCTCGGGCGGGCATACGGCCGTGCAAGTCGGCATTGTGCTGTTCATCTATGGCCTGGTGTGGCTGTGGCTCAGGGCGAATACACTCCAGCTGCTGTGGAGTGCTCAAGGCGTGAGTTACCGGAAGAGGGTGATCGAGGCGCATGGTACGCCGATCCGTGTTCTAACGACACGCTCGGCGCCGCGGCAGGCCCATTTTGTCGCTAGGCGAGCGCGCCACCCTCACAGGCGTGGCAATCCAGAAGCTGCAGAGAAGGAGACTGCGGACATGCTCGGTCAACTTCGACCAGCGGTCATCTTGGTAGTTATCCTCACCGTGATCACGGGGATCATCTATCCCCTGGCCGTCACTGGCATGGCCCAGTTGCTGTTTCCCCATCAGGCCAACGGCAGTTTGATTGTGCGCAATGGCCAGATCGTTGGCTCCGAGCTGATTGGCCAGAACTTCGCTGAGGCGCGCTACTTCCACCCACGTCCCTCCGCGGCCGGCAAGGATGGCTATGATGCCACCTCGTCGAGTGGCTCGAACCTGGGGCCGACCAGCCAGGCGCTGATTGATCGCATGACGGCGGCCGTGACGGACCTGCGTGCGGAGAACCCCAATGCGCCCATCCCGGTTGATCTCGTGACCACCTCCGGGAGCGGCCTGGACCCGCATATCACGCCCGCGGCGGCGGCGTTTCAGGTGCCACGCGTGGCCCAGGCACGGGGCCTGTCGGAGGCGCAGGTACAAGCGCTGGTAAGCCAGCACACAGAGGGCCGGCAGCTCGGCTTCTTGGGTGAGCCACGCGTCAACGTGCTGGCCCTCAATCTGGCGCTCGATGCCCAGCGATGAACCAACAAGCTGGCATGGTCCTCAGCCTCGTGAGGTGCACCGCCCTGGACGTTCGGGGGTAAACACCCCCGGACGACAGAGCAGCATCGTTCTGCGATGCAACGAAGCGCTCAGAGGAGACCTCCATGCGAATGACCCCCCTACTCGGCGTCATGGCCATGGCCACCCTCATGTCGAGCTGTAGCAATCCCTCCACCCCGGCCGGCTATGTCGGCTACGTGGTGAAGCAACCCATCGCCATCGGGCAGGATGCGTTCATCACGACGCAGGATGGTCCGACCTCCACGGGACTCGGCTGGCGCCTGCGCGTGCTCAACGTCTCGGTCACCCCCTATACCTTTCGCGAACCGTTCTTCGAGCAGGAAAGTATCTTGAGCCAGGATAACTTGAAGGTCGGCTTCGAATTGAGTGTCACCTGGCGCATCCGGCGCTCACAGGTCCGCGACTTCGTCGAACGCTTCACCACCCTGGGACTGGGGACCGATCCCGAGAAAATTGTCCGCGTCGCCTATGACAATTACATCAAACAAGCCATCCGGACCTTTGCCCGCGCCGAGGTCCAAAAATATGACGGCCTCCAGATCAAGAATAACATCGATACCATCGATACGGCCATTGCGGCACGGATGAACTCCATGCTGGCGAGCACCCCCTTCGAGATTATCGCCGCCCTCGTCAGTGATATCCGCTATCCCGATGTGGTCGCGAGTGCCGTGGCGCAGAAGATTGCCGCCACCCAGGTCCTGGACCAAAAGACGACGGAGATTCTGATCACCGTGAAGGAGGCGGAGAAGCGGGAGAAGGAAGCGGAAGGGGTCTCCCGCGCCATGGCCATGATCAAGAGTCAGCTCACGCCGGAATATTTGCAATACGAAGCGATCAAGGCCCAACTCTCCATGGTCGCCAGCCCGAATCATACGGTGATGTATATCCCGGTGGGGCCGATGGGGGTCCCGCTCGTGGGCACCATCGATATGTCCAAGGTGCCGCTGAGCACCAAGTGAAGGCGCTATGAGGCTCGGGCTCAATCCACGCCACGGGCCCGCCCTTGTGCAGAACGGCTTCGAGGCGGCAGCATGAGCTCACGATCCCGGCGGCGAGGACAATCCGTGCACCATCGAACACCTCCGGGGACAACAGCTCGAAGTCCTCTGGGAGCACGCGATGGATCCCGAGATGCCTGCCGGGGAAGTGTGGACCAATGGGGAAAAATTGTCAGTCGCCCGGTCAACATGATCGGGTCACCCTTACTGACGGAGGCATCGGACGGAGGCATCAGGCTGCCACACGAGCACGACGATGTCGTCATACAGAAAAGACATCAGCACCGACCCGCGGAGTTGGATAGCATCACCCCTGCTCCCACAACTTGAGGATGACCATGTTGAGCCAGGAAGGTACCGTGGCGCATGCCACGCTAGCGAAGGCCTCAGCGCTGAAATGCGAGGAAGGCTTGGGAGGTATTCATGGCAAATGGGCGTGCTTCCCGTGTGTGGTACACAGTAACAGCCAATTGATATAAGTGATCGCTGGTCGTGACCCCCACAGGCCGCTCCCCTTTATGGGCTCGGATATCCCGCCAGATAGTCTTCCACTTCGATTTCATGGTCAGTTTTTTCCAGTACGAGTTTGCCATGGTGTCCTTTCACTGACTTTGTGCGTCGTCTTCGTTGCGTCTGACCCCTCACAGGGTGTGTGAGAAGAGGGAGAGGGATATTGCCCACATTGGCGAAATAACATACCAGCGAGTGCAACGTCGTGCAAGCCCTGATATATTAGATAAGCAAGACTGATGCCAACTTTGCAGCGATGCCCCACCAGACGGTCCAACAATGGCGGATGCGGCGACCAGCGGCAATGGCCTACCGATTCCATGTCATTACATCCCCATTGCCAACACCCTGGGGTAGGATGACGCGGGCCGTTCATCTTGAATCCCACCTTGCCTTGTGTGGGTTTGAAGTAATGAATCCCTTCACTCAAGACCCCCTGGAATACGAAGTTCAGGATGGTTTAGGGGCGGTTAAGGGCCCGCCCGACGAGCTCTTAGCTGCAGCGGGCGCTGTACTATGAGGAAAACTCATGGTCTACATGAGTATATTCATGCCTACGATCGCACTAGGAAGCGTAAGGGAGATCGCCAAATCTTTCCCCACATTCTTGTTGACAGGGTATGGTTGTCTGCTACACTGGGCCTCCGCGCCCAGATTGAGGTGACGTGTTGCGAGGATGCTATGCAAACGGCAAGGAGGAGCCCATGCACACGTGGCGAGTCGCGGTCTTCGGCTTGGTCTTGAGCGGATTATTTCTCGGTTCACCAACAGGGTCTGAGGAACCGCTAGCCGTGGGGCCTGAAAACCGTCAGGGCCAGACAAATCTCGCGCCCAACATGCAGGAGCGTTGGAAAGCCATCAATGAGATTGCAGCACTCATCACGGCGGGGAATTTTACGCGAGCGTCGGAACTCGCGAAACGCGCCTTGCCATTGCCCAAAGATTTGACCAGCAAAGACCTCCAAGCGTTGGCAGAAGATTTTGATACGCGTGTGCAGGCCTTTCGGCACATCTTGGTGGGGCGCGATCCGCTCCAGTCGTTGCAGGCGTGGAATGCCGTCTTTCAGGGGTGTGTGGGGTGTCACACGGAGCGAGGGATCAAGGGACAGAAGCTTCGGGAATAGCGCCCTGACCTGGGCACGAGCGTCGGATTGAGGTAGGCTGCGCATGCTGAACATGAGACGCATCGTCGTATGGGCATTCATCGCCGTCTTGGCTGCATGTACGAGTGTGTTCCCCGGAAACCCTACTGCAGGACAAGGTGGGTCGGAACAAATCAGTTGCCGCCAGCTGTATCAGAGTTATACGCGCTGTTATGAGACAGGCCAGCGCATAGGGTATGAGGCCTGTGTCGCCGCGGCTCACCAGACATCGGAAGAACTGTTAAGGCCGTTGGGGCAGAGTCTTCTCCTGGGATTGGCCGTGCGAGCGTTAGAGATGGCATGTCTGCTAGGGTGTGAGACGGCCAAGACCGCCACCTTCCTTGCGTATCCTGATTTCGAGCGGGCCATGTGCCCGTGACTCGCGGAAGGTCGTGAGCTGCCCTCAGGGCTCACCGGACCGCATAGCGGTGTGGGTGCAACCCTGGATGAACCAGCGGGTCGGGCCTTCCTGTCGGTCCATGTGTGAAGTCCTCACGGAGCCCGAGGCCATCCACCGGGTGGTTGCGCTCTTTACAGCCAAGTGTCCGCAGATCGCGGCGCTGCCGGTACCCATAGACCCTTCGAGCGTCGTCTTCCTGAGGATCACGCCCATCGTGATTTCCCTTCTGGTCTAAACCAAGGGGTTTGGGCACACGGAAATGGTCTCCATCGACGCGTAAGGCCGCACCATTGCCCCACACGAAGGCGGCGATCCCCGATCAAACGTTTTTTGATGTCTAGGTCACAAATAACCGCTACTCGTAGAGCCGATGAAGCGGGCACCGGTTATGCGTTGGGCGGTATGGTGTGTGCTCTCAAAGGTTCCACACATGTCAAGCCCAGAGGTCGGGAACGTATCGCACATGGGCTGTGGCATGTCACGAAAACGAGGATACGCCATAAAAAACTCCCCACGGTGATACAATTTCGGAGGGAGTGTCAACGCGCGTCCCGCCTGGAAATACACCCATACGCCAGGCTTAGAAGTAGGGAGGCATATCCATCATGGAGGGTTCACTGGCCATTACGGAGGATTGGTCATGCGGACACGCAATGAGGGCTGGCCGATCAGCACGCCATCCCTCTGGTGCCTCTGCAGGTGCTCCCCTCGCCCCGCGTGGTATCATGGAAAGATACCGTCAGCGCTCAGGATCCCATCAGAGCGACTGAGGCGATGGTGGTTGTGATAAAGGTGGTACCAGCAGGGGAGAGACAGTCGTGAGACTCTTAGACTTTATCCAGAAGCGGCGCTCCCAGATACGTCGGGCCTTGCAGCCCGCACCAACGGAGGTCGAGGAGGCCTCCCTCCTCAACAATCGTGATATCCAGGCGCTGCTCCACGAGGAAATCGCCGCCGCACAACAGTTGGGTCCTGGCCCATGGCCGCGCGTGAAGAAAGCCAATATGGAGGCCGCGCTAGTGTTCAAGCCTGTCCTCGAGGCCACGCATCAACTGGCGCAGGCGTTAGGAGGAAACGCACAGATCACGTTGACGATGCGTGACAACGACGTTGAGCTCGTCATAGGGCAGGAGCGAAGGGTCAGAGTATCACGCTATGGCTGGCAGCGCGACTTTGCTGTCGAGGACCACATCTACTGCCCTGATCTCGGGGACTCTGTTGAACGAACGTACTCGTTCCAGACTCCCAATGACGTGGTCACCTTCATCGTCAGAGCCTGTGCAGAGTTCTTGGCACGAAAACCCTAACAACGCTCCACTTCTCTAGCAAGCGGTCGCGCCCGCCATCAGCGCGATCGGCCATACACCATGGCGGCGCCAGGACCTACACAGCCTGGTTCATGGTAGGAATGGCAAGCAGCGGGCAGCGAATCCTTCGTAAGACCCGCTCCGTTGTACTGCCGCGTAGAGCATCGAGCCATCCGTCATGACCCCGGGTGGGCATGACCACTAGGTCAACGGCCTGTTCACGAGCCCAGGTCAGGATCTCCGTGACCACATCGCCATGCCGGCTGACGTGCCCCCATGTCCATCCCTCATGCGTTAGCATGTGGACGACCGGCTGGTCATACGGATCGCCGACGTGCAGCAGCGTAAACCGACCATGGGGACACCCGAGCAGCCGCACGATAGTGGAGGCTGCCTCCATCGCCCGTTGCGCGGGGGGATCATGGTCCACCGGGATGAGCACGTGCTGCACCTGCACTGTACCTTCACGGGGGGAGATAAACCCGTCGACCCCTTGGGGGATAAATAAGGTGAGCGTATCTGCGGCACGGGCGAGAGGTTCGGCCACGGCCTGTTTGACCCACCGCAAGGGCTCCTGCAATTGGTGGGTCGCCAGCACCATGAGATCCCTGGGCCGATGTCTGAGGAAGTCTTGGATGGCGAACATGGGGTCAGCATGCACGGAGGCGACCTTTTCCACGAAGACCCCAGTCTGGGCGAAGACATCCGCTTGAGAACTGCCGGCCGGCAAGGTGCCCCACCGCTCAAGCGTCTGGCGGACCGCCGGAAACTCGGCAAAGTCAATCTCATCACGGGAGGGGGTCACATGCAACATGCTCAGCGGTACCTTTGCCATTACGGCGATTTTCAGCGCATGGTTGAAGGCGATCTCGCTGGTGGCTGAAAAATCTGTCGGATGAAACACGCTGGTCACCAGAATCCTCGGGGATCCCCCTGTCTCTGAGGTCTGGCTAGCATTCCTCACCCTAATATGACCCGCGTTTGCCGTCTCCCGATCAAGGGGACCATGGTGCGTTCTTATCGGCGCGCTTCCTGCCGGTATCGCGTCTCTGTCACCAGACAGGAGCGATCTCGACAGAAATTCCCTCAGCAAGGCATACGCACGGTTGATATCTTTGAGTTTCTCTTCGGCTTTCTGCTGTAGGCGGGCATTGGAGGCATATCTATCAGGATGCCAGACTTGGACTAAATCTCGGTACGCTTGATCCAGGTCTGCTTGGGTGAAACCTCTCTCTAAATCGAATAATTCCAGGAGTTGATCGAGACTCATGTCCACCTCTCTATGGATAGCGGCCGAGGATTTGTCGCAGAGGCTCCTGCCAAGACTCCTGTCTGGCCATCATCGTTCCACGTCCACGACCTTTTCGATCACTGCGAATCTTCGATTTGGAACTGTTTCTTCAGTAGTTGAACGTTCAGCTTAATAATGCCGGGGTCATCATCGACAGTCACAATTTGATAACCATCGACGTTCAACAAGCGCTGCAATGCCACCAGCACACGAGGTATGTGGACATCCGGCTGGCCAAGCGCTTCGGCCAGAGCGCGGCGAGGGATTCGGTAACGATATTGATCCAGTGCCTTGAGGAATGCCTCCACGTGCTGCTCGCTCGGGGCTCTGCGGCCGGCAATTCGCCACTGAGCTGTGAAGACCGAAGAGCTCAGAAGGCGAACGATCCAGTCTGCAGAAGGCTCCTCCTCCTTATCCATCTGCACGCCGCCGAAAAGACTTCCCTGGCCCCCAGAGCCCTCTTTGGACCCTCGGGTCGTGCGATCCGACACAGAGCGTGCCTCCGTGGGCGGCCCCTCGATGGGATTCCACCACCTCGGCAAACAGTCGGGCAATGCTTCCCAGCCCACGATCGCACGATCCAATGTGGCAAACACCCCCATAGGGACCAGCACTTCCTGCGGTGTAGCCCCGCCATGATAACCCTGTTTCCTCTGACCATATCTGACCGTCTCGCTCCACGGCACGATGAGGCGTCTGAGTCCTGTTGCCTGCTCGATCCTCTGGCCCTCAAAGACGACTTCCTGCTCTGCGAGTGTGTCGCTGAAGGGACGCCAGCGCGCTTCCTCACTGCCGGTGAGATGCTGTGTCCCATCCTCGAGCACATGCCCATGATCGCTGGTGATGATGACCGCGCGGTTGGCCAAGCGCGCCTCATACAGCAAGGCATCGAGGTGGTGGAACTGGCTGATGGTCCAGGAAAATCGCAGCTGGTCGGACTTGGCGAGATGATCGTCCACGGCATTTAACACGACCCCGATGATCTTCCGGTCTATATCACGAACGGCGTCGCGCACTACTCCTGATAGGCCGGCGGCACCCGCCTCGACCAATTTCCCCTTGTGAAACAACAACGGCGGATGGGCAGATCGAGACACTGAGACCAGATCGCCATGTGTGGCAAAACTGCGCTTTTCGGACGCGCTATTGCCCCGGACAACGTTACCAGCCAGCAAGCTCGCGCGCGACGTTTCGGTCACGCTGGGGATGGTGCTGACCAGTGAGGGTAACGGCCAGCCTGGGCGATTGGTCAGCTCGATCCACCCCCGACCTCTGAGATCATCAGAGAGCTCACGAAAGACGGCATAATTCATCCCATCGATGACCAGGAGCAAGACTGGCGTGGCTGCCGCCAGCTCGGCGACGATCGCCGACAAGGCCTTTTCGATGGGCAATAGCCCCTCCATCATGACAGGAGCCTTGTGCCAATCAGCCAAAAGATTTGCGAACACCTGGTTCTGACGCTCGCGTTGCTCACGAACGCGGCTGGCGAGCGTCCTATATGCCCTCGCCAGCGTTTCGATCTCATCACCGCCGGTCGATAGCATGTGCCACGCCAGATAGGGCTCTAGACGGGCACGCGCCTGCGCGATACCCAGGTGGGTGCGTCCCTGTGGAGCAAAAAGGATTTCACACACCAGACCGATGGGCAGCAACAGATCGCCATAGCCTGCGTCAAGCGCATTGAGCATGACGGCGCCAATGTCGCCAGCGCTGTCCTCGACACGCTGCCGTAGTCCAACATACCATTCATGGACGAGGGCTTCATAACGGTGCAGGTTCTGAGCCCACAGACTCCACTGTATCAAGGCCAGCGCATCCGGACGTCCGTCGGGAAGCCCAAGATGCTGCTGGCACAGATGCGTCCAGACCGTATCGGCATCGAGCATGCCGCTGGTGACCGGCGGATAACCGCCGTCGGGCACCTTCTGCAACAGGGCATCGGCGATCCAGCCGTGGGTCACAAGGCGTGGATCGAGCTGTCGGGCACGGAAGAGGTCTCGCACCATTTGCCACCGGTCGATGCGGTGCAATCGCCTGCTGGCCAACCGCGCCATGACATCGAGGCTCAACTGGCTCTCTTCGATATTGGTGATCAGTACCAGCGGCAGGGCGTCTTCGGGATGGCTGGCCAGAACCTCGCTGACCTGCAGTGCCGAGGTGCAAAACGCCACCGGCAAGCGCTCCCCATTCACCCGCAGCTCGGTCCCTCCAAGCCAGATTCCCGGTGTGTAGATTCCGATCACGGAGGCCTTGGACGCATGACGGCGAATCAATGCCACTCGTGTCGCGACCTGATCTGGTGTCGGTCCAGTCATCATGCCGTATCACCGTTTTTCGAATGTAAGCGCCAATCGAGGTCCAGCACGAGGTCGGGAGCGAACTCCAGCGCCCTGCGAATCATGTCGAAGACGGCCATAGCCCCCTGCCTGTCGAGGCCGTGCTGGGAGCCAGTAAGGTCGCCGGCCGGTGGGGGCGTCGGGCGGGGTGGTGGCCGTGGCGATGGTTGCGGATCCGCGGGGATGTCTTTGACCACCTCGCTAATCAAACTCAGCGCAGCGGACTGCGCGTCCTGTAAACTCCCCGCCAGGGGCACCACATGCTCGTCCCGCGCCAGCGCATCCTTCACCTGCTCGATAATAGCGGCTGCTTCCGGTGCCCGCTCCTGGGGCAACTGAGCTAATCGTGTCAAACAGTCGCCACTGTGTGACGCCAAGTGCAGTCGCCAAATCGGCAGCCTTCTTGATGGACGCCCCCATGGCCACCTCAGAGGTCGCAACGGAGGCCCCGGCCATGACCTCGATGACCTGATCTTTACTGGCCTCGATGATGCCGCTTAAAAACGCCAGGGCTGCCTGCGCCGTTTGCAGACGCGGAGCCGCGCCCGTCTCGACAGCGAAGACCTGCAGACGCTGGCGAAGACTCCTGCACAGCTGCTCTACACGTGGACGCTCACGCTCCGCCTCGACTTTTGCGTCCGCGACCAGCTTCGCCACATTGGTGGCGTTCAACAGGGGTGAAGTCGTAAGACCCAAAATTGTTGCGGCGCGCTTGCTCGCATCCTGCCATTGTGCGCCGCTCGGCAGCGCCTGCTCGCGCAACTCCAGGTCATCATCCAAGCGTTCGAGCTGGGGCTCCACCGGGCGGCCGTGCAGATAAAAGCTCAGATCGCTTTGCCAGGCGAAGCTCAGGATCACGAGGTTTGCAGGTCTGTGCGCAGCCCCATGGCCTCTGGTTGATCCATCCAGGCCCGTAGGCGGCGCACAGTGAAGCTGGTGACACCGTCCTCTGCCTTCTTGCGCAGAAACCGACTTCTCCATTCATCGCGCAAGACGAAGTGCGTCTCCCCCATGTCCCCGAGTCGCAACGGCACCGCTATGCGCCGGACCTCATCGCGTAACCCTCGCTCGACCTCGACTCGTCCCTCGCGCACTTGCGTGGCCTTCTGGACGATGTTCTTGACATGATCGAGCGCGTTCCTCCTCACCTCTCCTTCGAATTGCGGATGGGCCGGGAACTGGTATGCGAGGGCTTGGGAGAATAGCTGATCGAGCGCATCTTTGAGACTCGCCCCTACCGGCGGTTGCAGGGTCAGCGCCGGATTTAACGGGATGAACCGCTCATCGAGGTCGTATGACGTATCGATGGCCTCGCGATCCATCGCGCTTACACCGTACGCCGCGAGCATATAGTTGCGGATACGCTGCCGCATTTGGCCCTGCTGGTTTTGTAGGAGGATGCGGGCCTGCTCGCGCTCGATCTGGGAAAGGTGGCTGCCATATTGATTGAGGTTATTGCCTGAGAGGATGTGATCGAGCAAGACGAGCCGCCCGAGGTCCTCCATGGCCTTCGGGGTGAAGAAGGCCGCCAGCCATACCAGACAGTTGGACGGCTGGCCGATGGCCTGGAATTTCTGTATCTGGGCACGGTCGTCGTTAGGCGTATAATTTTCCCGGTCAAAAGGGAAATCGACGACGATGCGCCATAGGCCTTCCTGAGCCCTCAGGCTATCCAGTGATAATTCGCGGACGTTCCCGAACAGGATTTCGCACGTACGGCGGCTGCCGCGCCAGAGGACTTCATAGCGGGGCAGGAAGAGCCCTCCGTTCTCGTCCAGGCCGAGTTGCTCGTTGAGCAGGCTGCGGATCTTGCGAATCCGGTTGCCATAGCTATCGAATCCCTGGGCGTTCGCCACAATCCCCTCGGTATCGATGCCGACGATGTGGAGCGAGATGATAGGGTTACCTGCGTCTTCGGAAATCTTGATTTCCCCGACTTGCGCGGCCCAATGGCGACACTTATTCAGGACGATCTGACTCTCCTGGCCCGGAATCGGCGAGCGCACGGTGCCATGGTTCAATGCGGCGAGACGGCTGGACGTGAGCGCGCGTAAAGCCTCAACCTCGGGTGCGAGTGCTGAGAGAATTAACGTCTTGAGCAGACGGTCATCGTTACGAAAGCGTTGGGCGACGGCGGCGTCTACGTTGCCTTCCCTGACATCCTGGGCCGTCACGTGGTGTTCCTGCTCGAGTATGGGGAGGAGCTTCTGCCGATAGAGCTTCTTGGCATTGTCGAAATTGAGGCGCATCGCCTGCGTGAAGGGCTCATCCCCTTCGAGGATGACATCGAAGAGATCGCCCACCGGCACGATGTCATCGAGCTCAAGGCTGTCACGCTGATTGACCAGCAACTGCAGCATCAGCTTCAAGGCGGTACGCTCGCGTTGCAGCAGCGCCGAGATGGCGACGAGGGTCTGCACCAGGACGGGGCTGAAGGGATAGACCTGCCGGAACATGTCGCGATCTCCGGCGCGGGTGAGCAGGACGTTCATCACCTCTTCGCGCACGCGGGCGGTCTTATCGAAAGCCTCCTTGAGCAGTTGCGCCGCCTGCGGAGATTTCGGACGCAACAGCCGTTTTTCGACAATGGCCGGGAGGTTGCGATCTTCGAGCGTGATCTCATCGAAACGTGCCTCCCACCAGTTCAGTACATCGGCAAAGCCCAGCTGTTCCGCTCCTGGCAGGTGCTCTCCCACGAGCTCTCGCAGATCCCGTTGCCGGGCGATGAAGCTGACGATGGGGATCGGCCGTTCGGCGGCCATGGCTTCGACCAGCTTGGCAACCTTCTGCCCTTCACGGTTGACGAAGGCGAGGTCGGCAGCATGGCTGGCGAGCCACAGGATCAGCTCATCCAGGAACAGGACGATGGCATCGTAGCCCAGGGCCTGCGCATGCTTCGACATGATCGCCAGGCCTTCATCGAGCGAGACAAACCCCTCACCACCTGCGGCGGCGATATCACGGGCGGCCTCAAAGAACGCATCCACCAGGTCACCGATCAACCGAATGCGCTCGTCGGCGGTGGGCGGCGCATCCATCGCCGCCTCGAAGCTGGTCGCGTCCCAACCGACGCCGAGCCTACCCCAGCCATCCGCATCGCCACCGTCGCGACTGAGTCGGGCGAAAAAGACCTCATCTCCCATCGTCTCCCGTAGACGACGCGCATCGGCGAACAGGCTTTCAGCCTGGTAGAACCCCGGCGTCGGGGACTCAGGGTGGCGCGTGCGGATGTAGTGTGCATAATGGCCGAGCACAGCCGATTCGAGGCTGGGTGAGCCGATCAGATGGTAAGGCACGACGAGAACATTGCGCCCCTCGGTCCAGGCATTGTGCTTGGCGATGACTGGTGCGAGCTCGGGGATGGAGCGGGCGTCGGGATTCCCTTGCAACAGGAGCGTCAGCACGGCCATGAAATGGCTCTTCCCACTGCCGAAGCTGCCATGCAGGTAGGCCCCTTTACTGGAGTTCGATTCCAGAGCACTCCTGATCAGTTGCATTGCCTGATCGAAACAGATCGCCAGCTGCGGCGTGACCACGTAGGTACGGAGGGTTTCAGCCGGACGTTGTACGCCCTCGCTCAAGCGCAAGACGAAGTCGCCTTGATGGACCTGGGTGGGGATATCAAAGATATCGCTGATGAGGGTCATCGCGGTTCTCTTTCCACTTCACGACCACTGAGCGTGGGAAGCCGCGGCATTATACAGCGACCTCGACCTGATGGGTCTCGACCGTTAGGGGGAGCCCCCGTTCCGCGCGCACCTCAAGACATAACTTGATGGCGTCCTTCACGTTGGCTAATGCCTCTTCCTTCGTCGTGCCTTGGCTGACACACCCTGGGATAGCTGGACATTCGGCGATCCACACGCCATCTTCATCGCGGTCGAGTGTCACAAGAAACCTCATCGTTGTCCTCCGACTTGCTCAGGCTCCACGTCAACGTCGCCCGTATGGACGGGCTCTAGTTCGTGGAGTCCACGCCTTTCGGGGCTGATTTTCCCCCACGATTCTCTCTGGACCATCGGGGGAATGAGAATACGCTCCAGCCCTAAGTTCTGCAAGAGGGACAAGCGGTCTATTTTCGCCAACGCAATGAGTGGGCCAGTGTTACAAACCAGTATCATCGCTTCAGGATTTTATCCATGGTCGTGAGATCTGCCTCAAGTTCTTTTTGCAGCTCTTCATCAGGATAATTGAAGAGACTCACGTGATACCTGCGACACGCTTCAAAAAACTCAGCTCGCGACATGCCAGCAAGTTCGGCTGCCTTGCCCGATGAGAGCTTCCCTAATTCGAACATCTTCAGCGCTGCCATTAAGCGGAGATGGTGCTCCAATTCCTCTTTCGTCAGATGAACGGCTCGTTCAAGGCCTGCAGGGTAACGGATCCTGAGTTCCTCCGTTGCCATAAAACATTCTCCTCAGTGGGGACAGTTAGGCGTATCGTGCCCTCCTGTTTTCGCCTGACTGTTACCATACGGTTACGAATCGGAAATGCGTAGACGCCGCCCGCGCCCTCGCCCTGTCAGGAGTGGGGTCCAGCGCCTGAGGTCTTCATGTGTTAGCCCATATTGTTGCAGCTGTCCCTGCAGGAAGAGTTCGAAGAAATCGCCCATGCGCTGGTTGAATTCGGGATCGATGTCGTTATGCCACTGCTTGATCCAGGGAATGAGCTCCGCAAGTCCCGCCAGTGGGGGCTTCAGACGCTCCGGAGGCCAGCCGTCGCGTTCTATGAGCTCGGTGTACCAGGCCGCTAGCGCTCTCGCCTGTTGGAGGTAGTCCCAGCCGGCCCAGGCGACGACAAGCGTCGGGTCGGAGTCAAGGGAACAGAAGGGATAGCTGATAAAACGCTCTTTCGGCACGTCGAGCGGACCACGCAGCCGCCAATAGGCGCTGTTCTGGAAATCGGCGGAAGTGTACTTGGGTGGTGGTGGAATATCGCCGATTTCCTGCTGCTTGCGTCGGTGTTGTTCCGCCTGCAGACGCTCCTGGAAATCTGCCGCGCTCTCATCGACCCGTCGAGGCAACGAGGCAGCGACGTCAGCATCGATGGCATCCTCACGCCGCTGCTGCACCCAGGTGCGGTCCCATATGTCACGTTTGCGCAGCCCCAAAGCTTTGTAGCGCAGGACAGGCAGGAAGGGAACGGACTCGGACGCCACGAGCTCGGCCACAAGCGCGTGGACGTCGAACCCCGCATGACCGCGGTACAGTTCCGCCACCTGCAGGAAGTCTGAATCGCTCTGTGCCCTGTTTGCCAGCGTGCGTGTGGTCTGGAGGGAAAGCTCAGGCCAATATCTTGCATCTTCTAGGCGGTCGAGCAACCAGTTCTTGAGAGCCCGTTTTTCCTGGTCGTCCAAGGGCTCGGTATTCCAGCGGCGCTTGTATTCGGGGCGCTCGATGAGAGCAATGTCATGGTTGCTCTCGATGGCGGCGATGCGACGCTCCACCAAACGCTTGTACTCGTCAGGCCAGTGATCGGGAATCTCGGTGATGGGCTTCGAGCGGTGGCGTTCGAACCAGGTGGTTTCAAGTTGACCGGCGGCCATCTGGCGGGCCATGACGATCTCGAAGGCGCGTTGGCCCAGTTCGATGGCGGGGGGCTCAAGCGGTTTTCCCTCGAAATCGGTGTAGCAGAGGTCTTCATCAATGATGCCATAGAGCTTGTAGCAGCGCCAGTCGAGTTCCTCTTGCAGAGCGATCATTGTGCGGAGCAGCGCCACTGCTTTGTGTCGATGTTCATCAAGCGCTATTCGGGACAGAGGAAAGCCTGCGGTCAGCTGTGCGGGTAGGTGCGTTTGCCGCTCTTGGGCGAGATGGTCCAGCTTGCTGGCGAGGGCGAGGGGTTTCTCCTGGGTAACGGGGAACTTCAGTAATCCCGTACCAGTGAACTCATAGAAGTTTTCGAAGGCGACGGTGGTTTGCCGGGCTCCCCTATCATCGACCGTACTGCCTTTGTTATGGAAGATCTGCTTCATCCAGAAGCACGCGGTGGAGCTGTTAAGCAGACCAAGCAGGGCGAGATGATCGTCCACTGTGGCATCGGCGGGTAACTTGATGATCGGGGCTGAACGGTTAAACACTTTCCCACCGCGGTCGAGCACAAAATGGTTATGCGTGGCGACGAAGGCAAAAGCAATGGATAGAGGGCTGCGGAAACGCTCTCGAAAGAACATTGAGTACTCATACCAGTTGAGACCACGCACAAGCTGGTTAGCCCCATAGGCTACTCGGTCAGATAGTCGAGCCTTCCATGGCCATAGGAAATGCTGAAGGGATTCTGAAGCGCTACCGCGAAGCGTTTGCACATCATAAGGCCATATCGCGCCAGGCGTTTCACCAATTCCCCAGTCACGAATCTCGTCTCCTGCAATTAACTCTCTAATTTCAGACTCAGAAAGCCGATGCCTGAGTGCAACTCTTGCAGACACAAGATACACCTCATCTTCACGGGTCACGGCCCCAAACCCAATCTCATCACATTTGTCGCCCAGCTGTCTATCAGCCAAAACATCCAGTTGGGCTTTCAGCTCTGCGGCACCTCCGCCCCCAATACTCCATGGATGGTTGGCAAACGTCTGCCGCGGAACATCTGTGACACTGACAAAGTCGTTCTGTACCCCGCTGGCGTCCAGGAACTCAACGATCGAGCTCCATACTTGCCCCTGCGCCGGATCAGCTGGAGTACTCGGTTCACCGCGAATCCCAAGCACCGCACGCACTGTCTGGCTCACAGGGAGACGATGGCGACCAAAGAGGATGACCGTAGGCGTCCCATGACCGGGGATGTACGCGCCTGATGTATCGATGACATGCGTCAGGTCGACGCGCGGGAAAAACTCCTCTATCAGTTTTTTGCCAAACTCGCGCTTCATGAAAGAATTGGCGGTGATCATGCCAGCATAACCGGCTGGCTTGGCATCTGCCCCGTAAAGCGCCAGATCGAAGAACCGCTCGGTGAATGGAATAACCAGGGAGTACTGTCGATGGCAGGTCGCGAAGCGATCCCGGTAGACCTGACTAAGGCCCCGATCTTTGACCGTGATGTAGGGCGGATTTCCCACCACGACATGATACTGCTGCCCGAGAATGCGGTTCAGCTCACCCAGGTCCTCCACCTGGTATGTATGCCTGGTCCCCTCACCCCGTTGACGGTGTCCGCGTGCATCATCCAGGCCGAGCTCACCGAACCGTGCCCCATGCAGCAAGCTATCCCCAACGGCCACATTGATCCGGAACGCCGGTGCCTCCTTCAATTTGTCGATGCCGCTTGCCCTCAAGGCCTCCAGGAGCAACCGAAAGCGCGCAATGGCTACAGCGTAAGGATTCAGGTCCACGCCATACACAGCATTCAGCGCGCGTTGCACCAGCTCCCGCTCCACCGTTCCCGGCTCCGTACGAAACCACCGTTCCAGAATGCGCCGAAATGCCCCCAGGAGAAAATGGCCCGAGCCGCAGGTCGGGTCGATCAGTCGCACGTCGCTCAAGCCAAACTCTGTAATCGCCGGCTCCAGGGTGCGGTCGAGGATGAACTCCTCCACAAACTCTGGCGTTTGCAGCAGGGCGTAGCGCTTGCGGGCGTCCTCCGAGAGGTCCTGGTAGAGATCCCCCAGGAAGCGGGTATTCCATGTCTCGTCGTCTCGTCCGTAAAGTCGTGAACGAGTATCCCTGTTTCCGGCACTACCTGGCGCCAGAAGACGATCAGCTCCTTGGCGGCGTCCCCGGAGATGCCGTATGTCCAAATGGGGTTGTGACTTTCGGCGAACAGCGTTGCGACCGCTGGTAGCTTTGCGACGACACGAAAGGCCGCATAGAGGTAATCGCGGTCGCTGTCGAGAGGGTGTTCCTGAAAATAGAGGATCTGCCGTTCAGCGGCATGGTTCCTCCGCTCTCCTGGACCCGAGATCAATGCCTCCTCCACCAGGCCATTGTCCTCTAAGAAGCGCACAAAGACACAGCCCAGGAGCCAGGCTGCAGCAGCCTGAGTGAGCATCCCCTCGCGCCAGACCTTATAGGCTTCTCCCGTGCGCCCGGCATCCCCGGCGGCCTGATACTCGCGTTCCAGCGCGACACGCATCTCTGCCACCGTGTCCGCTCGCTCGCGCAGGTCGCCTTCGAGGCGTCTTAGCAAACGTTTGAGATCCTCAAGTAAATGCTTGGCGGTGATCAAGGCTCATCGCTCCCGATTTTGGGTCCTCTACGCGGAGGTACTTATGCTGGGTTACCAGTATTTTTGGGTGCAGTTGCATAGTCCCAGTAGCCAATGTGGTCCGAGAGCGCTTCCGCTTCCTCATCGGGAATATATTGACCTAAGCGGATTCGGGCATCATTGATAGCTTGTACCAATGTCGGTGTCAGGTACATTGCTAAAGCCTCCTGCAACGCACGTTGCCGCTTTGGATCATGGCCCGAGCCTTCCGCATGGCCAAATACCCCGCCGATTTGGTCCAAGGAGACCGCAAGGTTTTCCAAAACAGTCCATGCCGCGAGCACGTCATTCTTAGCAACTAGAATAGTATTTTTCCCAGATCATGTGTAGTGATACCTGCAGGAAATAATAGTGATGGCGTCATCGGTTACCTTATACGAGTCGATGCTCATCATTGATTCGCCTTGACCAGTACCCCCTTAGCTCATGTCTCAACGGTTCAGGCCTACCAAGGCCTGCAAATGGATGACGCAGCGTATCCAAAATTAGGTTAACGATCCGCTGATATAGTTTTTTATCTATGGTCGCCCACTCGACAAAATCTTGGAAGGCATTCCGCTCAAAGATTACCCTTCTCATTGCAAATCTTCGAGTTTAAGCGGAACCAAATTACGATCTTGGGCAACGTTCTCGATCGCCTTCAGCAAGCGGTCTCTATTCGCCGGAGACCTTAGAAGATACGCGGTCTCATCTTCCTCGCTTTGAGCCGCTTCGCACACAACGATTTCAATCTCCTTGTCTTTAAACATTGTTTTCAAAGCACTCAGAAAATGGTTATCCAGCTCTCTCGTATTCATCCTATATATCATGTACATCGATTCTCTCCTTTGGTGGAACCTTCGGACCTGTGATGACGCTTTGGGGTGTCGCGGTACCGCTCCTCAACGCCCAGATAGATCTATTATACCTGCATCTTCTTACGAACGATGAATATTCTCAAGCCACGCCTCCGGAATTCTTGCCCACTCTGAGGCCAGAATCACCGGAATGGGTTTCCCGTCCAGTACCGGCATGTGACGTTGCTCATCAGATGGCATCAGGATGATGAATCCCGGAGCATCCGCTGCCTGCCCGCAGGCATCACGCAGCTTCTCGAAGACTGGCAGTTGGTCGTAACGGGCCAGGAGGCCAGGGTAGACCAGCAGCACCGGCCTGTCGGCGCTGAACAGGGTGCGCTCCACCGCTGGCATGGCCTGTCGGATCAGGGTTTGCCAACGACGCCAGTCAGTGCCCTCGGGGGCCGCGGCATCGGCCTTCACCACCACCTCCCATTTGGCGCCCAGCGCTGCAGCGGTGGACTTCATTTCCTGGATCAGCAAGGCCTCGAGGCTGGTCCGCAGCACCGGAAAGCGTCGCACAATTTCCGCCTCGGTGCGCAGGAGATACCGAGGGGCCACTGTTAGGATGAAAAAACGTCGTTCCTGAACTGCCCTGCTGAGACGCTCTTCGAGAGCAAAGGCCGCGTCAGCCTCGGGTGACGGGGGAACTCCCGGCTGCGATGCCGTACTCAGGCGGGTGAGGGTCGATCCTGTTGGAGATGGCTCTGGCACGATCGACCGGTGGCGGTAGCCACCCTGGCCGTCGAACGCATCGTCATCCCAGTCAAGGTCAATCCCGGCCTCGCGCAACAGGTCGTCCAGCCGCGGTCGACCTGGGATCGGTTCGGCGTGTGGATATCGACTGACGATGCGTTGCTGAATCTGCTGCACTGTAAGGGCTTTCGGCCCTACCAGGGAACCAGCCCCCAGTTTTACGGCACGGGCCGCTTCCATGCCGCGTGGGTAGAGCTCCAGACGGCTTGATAGGGCTGCCGTCCGCGCCGCTGCAACAGCCAGTCGCAGAATCCTATCCGGCGTAAGCATGGCGTCGTTTTCGGGCGGGGACACAGCTTGTAGCTCTTCGACGACCCGGGTCGGCGTCAGCAGCGGGATCCGCCTTTGCCAGTTCGTCCGCCTTCACCCCGAGGCTTTCGGCGTAGTGTGCGCGTGCCGCCGGTGCAGCCGTATAGTAGTTGGCCAGGTTGGCTGTCGCGACGACGAAGGCACCCTGCTGACCGCGATATAACGTGTAGCGTGAGCGCTCACGCAGCATCTCGGTCTCGACGGCCGCATACGCGACAGCCGCTGCCAACCGGAACCGTGCCGGCTCATCGGCGGCCGAACCGCGCGCCGCCAGCACGGCAACGCTGAGCTCGTCGACGCTCATCACTCCGCCGTTCTTCTCGAGCACCGCAGCCAGATCCTCGCGCAGCGCTGTCATCCAGGCTTGTCTGCCCCAGTGCTCACGGGCGCGCCGCAAGGCGTGCTGGACAGCCGGACGTGGACAGGCGAGCCGCTCCGCAACGTCCGGCTCAGCCAGCCAGACTCCCCGCTGCCAGTCGCCCTCTAATCCCAGTAGACCCGAGACGATCCGCCGGTCCTCAACCTCGGCCCACTTGGGCACGACCCGGCGCGCCAAAAAATCGACGCTGAGCAGCCTGGGGTCAGACTGCATCTCCTCTTGTTCCGACTCGTCCAGCGTGGCAGGAGGCAGGGGCTCACCGCGCTCGGCGAAGACCTGGGCGATACGCTCGGCGAGGCCGCGGATCTCCTTGACGATTTTCTGTCCCAAACCCTGATTGCGATACAACCGAATGCGCGGTAGGCTCAGCAGCTCACCCACGGTCTGCGCCCCGATGCGCCCGAGTGCATCCAGCACTCTGGGGCTCAGCCCTAGACTTGACAGCGACGTCTCATCTGTGGCCGTGGCGAGCACGTGGTCGAAATCAACGGCTCCATTGTGGTCGGTCTCAGTCGCCGGGCGATCGACGGACTCGAAGATCCGACGCCACGCCCGTAGCATTTCCTCGGCGTTGTCGAAGCGCTGGCGGTGATCGCTGTGTAGCGCCCTGGAGAAGAACGCGGTCAATTCATCCCGCAGAGCGGGATCGAATTGCTCGCTCGCCAGAGACACTTCGCAATCGAGCATGGCGGGGTCCGACATGCCATCTCCCCAGGATGGGAGGGCCCCGGTCGCCATCTCGTGGAGGGTCATGGCAACGGCGAAGCGCTCGGCATACAGGTCCCAGCGTGGGGATTTGCGTCGGCGCAGGAATGGGTCCAGATAGGGCGGCGTGCCGGCCCTGAGGTTGTCGACTGGAGTGTTCGCCAGAGAGAAATCGAACAGGATCAACGTGAGCTTGCCGGACGGGGTCTGGCCGACGCCGATGTTGTCGGGCTTGATGTCACGGTGCGAGACGCCGTTCTGCTCCAGCCAATCGGTCACCATCAGTAGCTCTTCGCCGAAGCGTTGCAGGAGATCCAACGACAGCCGTCCCTCCGACCGTATACGTTGGGCCAGCGTGTAGGCACCGGCTTTGATGTCGACTCCGGCTACCGCCATAAACAGGGCGGCGTGCCCACTGATCTCGATCTGTTCATATAGTTCGACGATATTCGGGTGGCGAAGCGTGTGGAGGACTTGTCCCTCCTCGATCAGCCGGGCGTTCTGACCTGGATCTAACGCGACTTTCAACACCCCTTCCTTGCCGTCGCGCTCGACCAATAGGGTGACGCTGGTCGATCCCGATCCCAGGCGCTTTTTGACGACAAACCCACGCTCCAATCGATCGTTGACCCGTGCCTCGAGCGGATGGACGACGTCCTCGGGCGCTGGCGCGGTGAGCTCATCCTCTACCCCTTCCAGAAGTTCGAGAAAGTCTCTCACGCTATCCAGGCGATCTTCAACCGTCGGAGCGGTGCTGAACTGGATCAGCTCCTGTAGCACTTGCCCAACGCCATTGATGACCTCGGAAATGCGGAGTCCTCGGCCGTCCACGCACTTGCGTTGCAGCTCCTCGATGCTAGAGGCCGGGGCGAAGCCCGAGAACACGTAGTAGGCGACCGCCCCGAGGGCGAAGATATCGAGCTTGGACGCGTCAAACACCATACCGGCGATGGCTTCCGGGGCCATATAGAGCAAGCTTTGTGGATCTCCGAAGAGACCGAGGTGTAGTCCAGCATCGCCAGTCGAATGGGTACTGCCCGTTGAGGATCTCTCACGGCGCGCAGTTTGCCAGTCGAAGATGTTGATCTGCGGGGTGCGGCTCGCCGGCGCTTTGACCAGGATGGTCTGCGGGCTAAGCGCCTGATGATAGAGCCGGCGTTCATGGGCATATTGCAGCGCTTCGGCGATCTGCCGCACCAGGCCCAATCGCATGCCAATGTCGAGTTGCTCTCCTTGCTTGCGCAGGAACAGGTCGAGCCGCTCAGCCTCCGGATCATGCTCAAAGATCAATGCCGGCCCGTCTTCGTGTTCGATGAACGCCTCGGCCCGGAGAATGCCGCCATGATTGACCCCCTGCAACCATAAAAATTCGCGTTCGGCGGCCTGTCGTTGTTGGCTGCGGCTGAGCGCTGTGGATTGCCGTGCATGGGGATAGAGGCGAACCCGACAGGTGACCTTAGGGAAGCTGACGTGGGCGGCCTCCCAGTCTTGGTACGCATCGCTCTCCATCATCAAGCGCCCAAGCCGGTAGTCACCGACCCGGCGTGCATGTGAGGAGAGCCTGATGCCCGCTTGTTCAAGGGCCCGAGCGATGGCTTGCGCCAGGCGCCGATCGATGCGTTGCGGGGTGGAGCTGCCGCTTCGCGCTGTTGTATCAGTGACGCCGCTGAGCAGGCTGAGGATGTCTGGAAGTCCTTCGCGGGCATTATCCTGTCGGACGCAGACGCCATGCCGCGCGACCCCTTCCAGTTCACAACGGAGACCTGGAGCCGAGAGGAAGATGAGTGGTTCGATATACGGCACGCGGGAGTTACGGAGAGCATTCTGGTGCTGCAGCAGCGATTTCAGCTTCTTCGCTTTACGGTTGGCCAGTAGCAGAGGGTTATCGTCAGTAAACGTTCGGCCTTCGTCCGCCCAGGTCCATGTACCAGCATCGCCCGACACGCGGCCTGGTCGACTCTTGATCTCAACGAGATACATCTTGTACAGCGAGAGCACCAGCAGGTCGACTTCGTTGATGCTGCCATCTTCCGCAATGAACTCAAAGTTGGACCAGGCACGAAACGGGTCCTGGTCGGGAAAATGCTCGCATACGTAGTTCAGCGCCGCCTGCTCCCAGGGAAATTGCGATTCCGTGATCGCCATCCAGCGCTGCGACATAAGGGGCCTCAGGCGTTTTGTTGAACACTTCAACTTGCAGGGAATGAGCTCCTACGAGTGCGATGGTACATTGGCCCCTAGTGGAATGCAAGGTAGAAGCACAAGGCTTGGGGATTCCCTCGACGCCCAGCGATAAACTATCGCCTGGCCTTGTGGAGTTGTTGCAGGCCAGTAGAATATCTCAGGGACGGCGACGCGATTTGGCCCCGGCGACAATGTCCAACACCTCTTGTGTCGCCGTTTCGCTCCGACTGGCCGTCAATTGCCGTGCGGTTTGTTCCGAGGTCGTGTCGATCCACTGTAAGGCTGCTTCGGTGGCGGTGAGGCGCATGCCGTGTTCGGACGCCAACGCGTCCAATAACACCTCGTACAGAGAAATGTACAGAAACTCCCGCACCGCGACCGCAGCCAGGTGATCGGGAGTGATGTAGGATGAGCGCCGCACCGGGGCGCCCGCATGCACCGAGACGATGGGGAGCAGGCGGGTACACACCGGCGTAAACTGGCCGACGCCGTCGAAACGCGCCGAAACTAGATACAAGCTGCCGATGCGTGCGGCGACATAATCCTCCAACACGTCCTGGGCCAGGTGCAGTAACAGGCGGGAGAGTCCGTCGAGACTCGCGGGCGCCTCGTAATGGTACTGGGGCATGATGCCGGCTCGCGCGATCATGGGTCGCACCCGCCGCCCCACGGAATACACGGGTCCGAGCTTGCGATGCTCGTATTCTGCCACTGTATGCTGTGCCAACCGCGCGTTGTAATCGCCGCACAGCCCAAGGTCTGAAGCCACCACCACGAGTCCCCCAGGTGCGAGCCCATTGAGCGGCTGATGAATACCAATTTCGGCTACGACGCTGTCGATTTCCGTGCGGTAGTCGCGAGCGGCCGGCAACGCCTTGCGGAGCATGCGAAAGTGGTGGGCCGAGAGCGACCGCATGGCGGAAACTGCGTCATGCAGAGTGTGCAAGGTGTGCAGCCGTCGCCGCAAGGCCATCTCATGTCTCATGGGGCTGGGTCCATAATCTGCGCCCGGGCCTGGTGAATAAGCGCGGCGACAGTGGCTTTCCAGTCACCCTCCGGCACCTCGCCGGTGTCCAGTGTGGCCATGAGCGTCGGCGCTTCGCGACGCAACAACGCTAGCAGTGCCTCGACCATCGGGACCGCTTGCCCCAGGGGGAGATCCTGCAGCCATCGCTCAGATACAGCGGCCAGCGCCACGACCTGTTCGGCAATACCCCGTGGCGACAATCGGTTTTGCCGCAGCAACGCCCGCATGAGGTTGCCGTCCTGCAACGTCGCCTGAGTGGCCAGGTCGATATCGAGCCCCACGCGGGAGAGCTTTTCGAGCGCTTCGAAGCGAGACCAGCGAATCCGCAGATTCTTGGCGACAGCGCGCATGATTTTGGGTTGCGCCACCGCGCCGATACGCGAGACACTCCTGCCGATGTCGATGGCCGGCCGCTGATCACGCTCGAAGCGGGTCGTGTCCAGATAGATTTGCCCGTCAGTGATCGAAATCAAGTTCGTGGGAATGTAGGTCGAAATGTCGCCATCGGTGGTTTCGGCCAGCGGCAAAGCGGTGACGGAACCGCCGCCACGTGCCTCGCTGAGCGCAGCCGCACGCTCTAACAGCTCCGCGTGGACATAAAAGATGTCGCCAGGGAAGGCTTCGCGTCCGGGTGGACGGTCGAGCAGCAGAGCCAGTTCACGGTAGGCGTCGGCGTGCTTGGTCAGATCGTCGTACACGATGAGCGCGTGTTGCCCTCGATCACGGAACCACTCGGCGACGGATGCACCGGCATACGGCGCCAAGTATTGCATTCCAGGACTCGCCGAAGCGTGCGCGGCAATGATCGCCGTGTTGGCGAACCGTCCGGCACGTTCGAGCGTTTCTCGCAGCGCCAACACGCGCGACATCGGTTGGCCAATGACCACGTATACGCAGGCCACATCTCCCGGGTGCTGCGCCACCACGATATCGAGCGCCAGCGCCGTCTTGCCCACGTTCCGGTCGCCGATGATCAGCTCCCGCTGCCCGCGGCCAATCGGGATAGCCGCATCGATGGCCAGGACGCCGGTCCACAGCGTCTGCTCGACATTGCGACGCTCGCAAAGCTCCGGCGCCGCACGAAACAGCGGCAGACGATAGGCAGGCGACAGCGGTGGGCTTTCATCCAGCGGGTTCCCCAGAGGATCGAGCACTCGTCCGAGTGTCTCCGGTCCAACCGGCAGGTCCGGAAGGTATCCCGACCCAACGACACCGTCCCCTGCGTGCACGCGTTCCGATCCGGCGAGCAGAATCGCCCCAACAGCGTCAGCTCGCAGGTCATATGCCATGCCGAAGGCGCCGGAGTCGAACGTCAGCATTTCTTCGAAGCGCACATCGTCCAAACCAGCCACCAGGGCCACCCCGTCGCCAACCCGCTGGACGATGCCGCGGGGCTTGAAGCGGTCCGCCAAGGACACGCGGTTCGCCGCGGCGGTGAGGGCAGCTTCGAGCCATGGCACGCTATTGGCCATTGGTGATTCCTTGTGATGCTCGGTGCTCCAGTTCTACCGTCAGGGTGCGCTGCGCGAATGCAGCCAAACCCATGACGCTAGCGTCGACGACACCTCGCGGCGTCGTGATGCGCATTCCGGCGCCGAGCTCCGGCACGACGCGCCGCATCGCGGTGCTCGCGGCCGGACCGAGAGCTTCGTCGAGCACCGCGTGGCTGTCCTCACTCAGCGGTTCGGCGGATTCCACAATCACCTGCGAAGAGTCCAACGCCAGTCCCCGTAATTGCTCGCAAGCCGCGCGGAGCAAAGCGGCGTTGAGGGTGGGGCCGTTGATCTGCGTCAGAAGACGGCCAACGACCACGCCAGCCGCGGCTGCTACTGCACGCGAGAGCGTCGCCATTTGCATTTCGTCGAAGCGCTCCACCTGCTGCTGTGCAGCTTGTTTGGCGCGCTGCGCTTGCTCGCGGGCTTGCGCGACGATGGTCTCGGCCTCCTGACGCGCGGCCTCGAGTATCTGGGCGCGCAGTTGCGTCAATTCGTCGCGCAGTGTTTCTCGCTGCGCGACAACTTCGGCGCGCGTCTGTTCGGCCGCCGCTAACTGCTGAGAGGCTTCTCGCGACAACCCCTCCAGCCTGGCCCGATGATCCGCCAACGCCTGTCGCACCGGCTTGAAGAAGAGCCAGCCGAGCACCGCCGCCAGGACCAGGAAATTGGCGGCTTCGAAGAGAAAGGTGGTGAGTGTCGGAGACACGGCAATGGCTACCCTCGGCCAGCGATGAAGGGATTAGCAAACAGCACAATCAGCGCAATCACCAGGCAGAAGATCGCCGTCGACTCGACCATCGCCAGGCTGACGAACAACGTGCGCGTAATCGATGAGGCTTCGTCGGGTTGCCGGGCTAAGGCATCCATCGCCGCCGCGCCAATACGGCTTTCGCCCAGGGCCGCACCCACAGCGCCTACCGCCATGGTCAAGGCGGCAGCCGCGATGGAAACGATGGCTATCACGCTTTGATCGGTCATGCTTCCTCCCCCGAGCTGATCGCGGCGCCGATATAGACGGTGGATAATACGGTAAAGATATAGGCCTGCAGTAAGCCGATAAGCATGTCGAGCGCCATGATCGGCATCGGCACGAGAAAGCCGGCGAGCGCTACCAAGAGTCCAACCACCAAATGCCCTGACATCACGTTGCCGAACAACCGCACCGACAACGCCAACGTGCGGGACACTTCGGAGATCACGTGCAGTGGCATGAAGATCGGGTTGGGCCGTACATAGTGCTTCACATATCCCCAGAACCCATACGTGTGGATGCCCGCTATGGGGACAGCTAAGAACACCACCATCGCCAACGCGGACGTTGTGGCCAAACTTGCGGTGGCTGGGTGTATCCCTGGCAATTGTCCGACGATGTTGCAGCCGGCAATAAACACAAACAGACTTCCGGACAGTGTCGCCACCACCGGGTGTGGTTGGCCGACAATGTCCCTAATAAGCGCGTCGAGCCATTCGACAGTCACCAGAGCGAGCGTGGCCAGCCAGTGGTGTGGTCGCCGCACGACCGTAACTCGCATGGCAACGGCCACCACCACCAGCAGCAGTGTCACGCCCAGCGACGTGACCATCGTTTCGGTGACCGGCACAGGGCCGATATGGAATAACACGGGGTCGCCAAAGATCCGCAGTGTCATGGCGCCTTGCTCCTACTCAGCGCGAAACCGGTGAACACCAGAAAGCCGACGCCCCATCCCATACACACCGGCAGCAAGCTGCCAGCCAGGGCAGCGCCTACGAGGATCAAGGCCATGCAGAGCAGCCGCACCATCCCTATCGCCGCCATCATGGAGGACGCTCGGCGGGCCGCATGCCAGAGCCAGGCAGCATGCAGTCCGCCGACCACCACGCCAGCCGTCAACCACATGGGACTTGCAAGCGTCATGAGTTGTGCTGCCTGACCGTTTTCCACGCGATGTACGCCCCGAGCACCGTCCCTACCGTGAGCAATATCAACGTGAAATGCACGCCTGTGTGCCAGCGATCGTCCACATAGTGCCCCAGGAGCGCCCCCCCCACGGACAACACCGCAATCGGCCAGCCGACCATGCCCAGCACACCAAGCGATCGCCAGAAGCTGCGGTGACCGACTTCGCGACGTGCGTGCCGCGACGTATCTCGCCGCAGTGCGGCACGCACGTCGGGGCGTCGATGTTGGCCGCTGTTGCTCAACGCGCTCTTCCTATGGGAGGTATACGCTCTTCGTCACCGCCATGCAGTTCCAGAATAATGTTCTTTTCCAAACGTCCGAGCAGTGCCCGCGCTTCCTGCTCGGCACTGGGCACGGCCAAGGCACGATCCAGTGCGTCCAGGACAGTGGTCAGGGCATCGCCGATGACGGCCACCGGCGTCAAGAGGTGCGCTACGGCTCCATCGCAGTGCAACAAACCGCCGGCGGTCCCCGCGAATCGAACCACATCGTCTTGCCGCACCACGATCAAGCCCGGTTCCACCGCCAGGATCGTCGGTTCACCATGGGGACGCAGGCCCACTTGGCCCGTCTGTGTCGGGACGCGGATGGAGGAAACGTCACACTCCAGGACGATGTCTTGTGGCGTCCGGATGACGAAATGCAACGTGGCCTTAGACATGGCGCACCACCTCGTCGAGCGCCCCTACCATGAACAATTGATCGTCGGGCACCTGGTCGCAGCGCCCTTCCAGAATGGCGGCAACTCCGTCTACGGTTACCGCGGGTGGGACGTTGCGCCCCGGCATGCCTGTGAAGGGTTCGGCGACGAAGAACGGCTGCGTGAGAAAGTTCCGCAGCCGCTGGGCACGGCCGACGAGTTGCCGATCTTCGGCCGATAATTCGTCGATCCCCAGCATGGAGATCAAGTCCCGCAGTTCGTCGTAGCGGCCGAGCACGCGGCGAGCTTCCTGTGCTATGTCATAGTGATGCTGCCCAACAATGGCCGGATCGAGCGCCTTGGACGACGACGCCAACGGGTCCACAGCAGGATAGAGACCTTCGGCCGCAATGTCCCGCGACAACACCAAAGCACTGTCCATGTGCCAGAAAGCATGCGTGATAGCCGGATCGGCATAATCATCGGCCGGCACGTACACGGCCTGCACAGCCACCATATCGCCGTGTTCGGTCGCCGTAATGCGCTCTTCCAAATCCGCAATGTCGGCGGCTAGTGTGGGCTGATAGCCCACCCGCGACGGCAGGCGTCCCAAGAGCCCGGAGACCTCCATACCAGCTTGGACGTGGCGGTAGACGTTGTCCACGAGAAACAGCACGCTCTTGCCCTCGATGTCCCGAAAGTATTCCGCCACGGACAGCGCGGCCAGGCCGACCAGGAATCTCGCGCCCGGCGGCTCTTTCATCTGCCCTAGAACCATGACCGTGCGATCCATGAACCCGCGGTCTTGCAGTTCCTGCCAGAGCTCGCGCCCCTCGCGCGAGCGTTCGCCGATGCCCGCGAACACCGCGATGCCGCGCAGATGCTCGACGGCATTGTGGATGAACTCGGTGAGCACCACCGTTTTGCCGACGCCGGCACCGCCAAACACCGCCACGCGGCCGCCATGCGTGAAGGGACAAAACAGATCGACCACCTTGATTCCCGTAGGATACACTTCGCCCAGCCCTCGACGTACCGCAGGCGGCGGCGGCGGACGCCGTAGCGGCAACGTCTGTGATGTCGCCAAGGCGGGACCGCCATCGAGTGGTCGTCCGCGTAGATCGATCACGCGACCAATGAGTTCGTTGCCCACCGGAACCCGCAGCGGCAGCCCGTCGCATGCCACGGGAGCGCCGCGACACAACCCGCGTGTGGAGTCAATGGCGATGGCACGGACCGTCGAATCTCCCACATGCGAATGGACCACGGCTGTAATCGCGCTGTCATGATCCGAACCACATTCCAACGCGGCATCCAGCGGCGGCAAACCGTCGTCAAAATGGGCGTCGACCACGGTTCCGCGAACCGCGACAACTCGTCCCGTCAGCGTGCGCTCAGCTGGATACATGGCTTGTCCCTGCGTCACGTCTTCTACACGCTTGGTCTTGTCCGTGCGACTCACATAGCACCCGGCCAGTGCCGTATGGTGCAGCGGCGGTTCATGAGGTGGCCGCCGATGTCCGACACCCCAGTGGGAAATCCCCCCAAGTCTAGCAGAGTTGCTCATCAGTCGAAAGCCACTGTATGGGAGAGCGTGTAACCTATACTCTCTTGATGTCCCAGATGTCGCGGGCATACTCCCCGACGGTGCGATCGCTCGAAAATTTCCCGATCCGGGCGACGTTCAGAATCGCCATGCGCGCCCATCCCTCCGGATCGCTGAACGCTGCGCCTGCCTTTTCCTGCGCCTCCAGGTATGCGGGCAGGTCCGCCAGGTGGAAATATTCATCGTTCTGCATCGAGGATGGTTCGAAAGATCCAGGCGAAGAGGTCAGGCTCATGCGGACAGAACAGATTGGAACGAAATGCGTCGGCTACTCGCTTGACGCGCGGATCGCGATCGTAATAGTCCCAGGGACGATAGGACCTCTGTTCGCGCATCGCCTGCACCTCGCCGACTTTCAGTCCAAAGATGAAGATATTGTCCTGACCCACCTCCTCCAGGATCTCGATGTTGGCGCCGTCGAGCGTGCCGATGGTGACGGCGCCGTTGAGCGCAAACTTCATGTTGCTGGTTCCCGACGCTTCCGTGCCGGCGGTCGAGATCTGTTCGCTGAGATCGGCGGCCGGGATGATCTTCTCCGCCAGCGATACGCGGTAGTCCGGGATGAACACCACCTTGATCCATTCGCTCGCCCGCGAGTCGTTGTTGATCACACGGCCGACGTTGTGGATCAGCTTGATGATCTGCTTGGCCGCACCAGTAACCGGGCGCCGCCTTGCCGGCAAAGACGTAGGTCCGGGGCACAGCGGGCTGCCGGCCATCTTCGATCAGCGACAGATACTCGTCAATGATATGCATCACGTTGAGTAACTGCCGCTTGTAGGCGTGAATCCGCTTCACCTGAATATCGAAGAGTGAATCGGGGTCCGCTTTTACGCAGCGCGCTGTCTCGAATGATTCTGGCCAGCCTCTCCTTGTTCGATCGCTTGACTTTCCGGAACTCGGCCTGGAAGCCTGCATCCGCCGCCCAGGCTTCGAGCGCCCGAAGTTGATAGAGATCGGTGATCCAGCCGTCGCCGATCGTCGCGCGGATCAGGTCCGCCAGCGACGGATTGGCCTTGCAGAAGCCAGCGCCGCTGCGTGATGCCGTTCGTCTTGTTGTTGAATCGTTCCGGCCAGAGCTGGTAAAAATCCGGCACGAGCGATGTCTTGACCAATTCGGTGTGAATGGCCGAGACGCCATTGATCGAATGGCTCCCGACAATCGCCAGATTGGCCATGCGCACCTGTTTGGGCGTGGATTCCTCGATCAGCGACATTCGTCTGAGCCGCTCGCGCGTCTCCCGGGTAGGCCGCCGAGACCTGCTCCAGGAAGCGGCGGTTGATTTCATAGATGATCTGCAGGTGTCGCGGCAGCACGTGACTCCAACAGCGGGACCGGCCACTTCTCCAGCGCCTCCGGCGCGAGCGTGTGATTGGTGTAACCCAGAGCTCGCCTGCGTGATTTCCCAGGCCTCCTCCCAGGGGAGGTCTTTCTCATCGACCAGGATCCGCATCAACTCCGCGACCGCCAGAGCCGGATGCGTGTCGTTCAGTTGAATGGCGACCTTGGCGGAGAACTCCCGGAAGCTGTCGTGGTGTCTGCTCGAATCTCCGGACGATGTCGCGGACGGCGCAGGCGACGAGAAAGTACTCCTGCACCAGACGCAGCTCTCGACCGGCGACAACCGCATCCGAAGGATAGAGCACCTTGGAGATGGTTTCCGAGGCGATCTTCTGCTCGACGGCTTTGAAATAGTCGCCGTCGTTGAAGATCTGCATGTCGAAGTCGTGGGAGGAGCGCGCCGAATAGAGCCGCAGGAAATTCACGGTCCGCCCGCCGTAGCCCGGAATGAGCATGTCGTAGGGAATGCCGATCAGGACTTTCCAGTCCATCCACATGGGGTTGTAGCCGCCCTGGCGATCGACGCCGTGCTCGATTCGGCCATAGACGGGAACCAGGCAGGCTTCATCCGGGCGGGCGATTTGCCAGGGAGTGCCCTGCGCCAGCCAGTTGTCCGGTTTCTCGCGCTGATAGCCGTTGTCGATCTCCTGCTTGAAGAGGCCATACTCGTAATTGATGCCGTAGCCGTATCCGGGCATCCCCAGCGTGGCCAGCGAGTCCAGGAAGCAGGCGGCCAGCCGGCCGAGCCCGCCGTTGCCCAAGGCGGCGTCTGCTTCACTCTCTTCCACCTCTTCCAGATCCGCCCCCAGATTGCTCAGGGCCTGCCGGTACAACTCGCGAATCCCGAGGTTATGGAGATTGTTTCCGAGCGACTGCCCGATCAGAAACTCGATCGACAGATAGTACAGGCGCTTGGGATCCTGTTGCCGATAGCGCTCTTCGGTTTCCAGCATCCGTTCCACCATCCGGTCCCGGACCGCCAGCGCCACCGCGGTAAATCGATCTCGTGCGGAAAGATCGCGCCAGGCTTTGCCCAGCGAGTATGTTGACGTGACGGCGGATGGATTCCTGGATGGCGAGACACGGAATCTGTCGCCGGACTTTCCTGGTAGCTCATGAAGAAACCGCCTCCGTTCCGCGCCTCTACGGCGCAAATGCGCGCACTGCTTCCTCTCTCGTGCCGTAGATGTCGAATATCCGGTGCATGCGCACGAGTTCGAAAACCGCCCGGACCTGTTTCGACATCCCGCACAGCTTCAAGTCGCCGCCCTTGGCGTTCAATTGCCGCAGGCAGGAGAGGAAGGCGCCCAGTCCGGAACTATCCACAAAGCGCAGCCGGCTCAGATCGAGCACCAGCTTCGTATTGGCCTCCAGCACAGGCGCGATGTCGCGCTTGAACTCTCCGGCGTTGCTGGCGTCCAGTTCCTCCACCGGCACGTGCCGCGACGGCCACGTCGCCTATCTTGTCGACAGCGATTTCCATCGAGTCTCCCTCGTCCTCACGCTATGACTTGCGGATTTTTACCAGCGCAATGCAGTTTCTCCCGCGTTCATCGCGATAGTATCGCACCTCATCGACGCTCTGGGTGATGAGGTAGACGCCGAAGCCGGACTCGCGCGAGCCATCGAGCGCTGGCGGGGCGACTGCCGACGGGTCGAACGGGTCTCCGAGGTGATGCAGCCGGATCGAGACCTGGCCGGGGAAGGCTTCGGCTTCGAGGTGAATCCACTGATCGGCGCGGCCATGATAGGCATGCTTCATGATATTGCTGGCCGCCTCGTTGACCGCCAGCTCGAGCGCCGCGACGCTGTCTTCGTCGAGCGGCGAACCCGGAAGATTGCGGCAAAAGTCGCGCACGAATTCGCGTGCCCGGCGAAGCTCTTTGAGATCGCTGCGGATCTCGATCTCCGCATGCGCCAGGGGAAGCCGTTTTTGTACCACTTTGATGGCCACACAGGTCAGGTCATCGGTCAGCCGGTCCGACTCGGAAAAAGCGAAGACGGCTTTGCGGATGGCTTCCACCAACGCCTCCGGCTCGAGTTCGCTGTTGATCCGGACACATTCCGCCAGGCGATCCACGCCAAACAGCTCTCCTGCGAGGGTTGCGCGCTTCGGTGATCCCATCCGAGTAAAAGAGCAACAGGTCTTCGGGCTCGAAAGGAACGGAGATCTGGTCGTAGATCTCTCCTTCGCGGATTCCCAGAGGCAGGTTGTCTCCGTGCAGCATCTCGCACAGGCCCGTCCTGGCGCGCCAGTGAATAATCCCCGTGTGCCCGCAATCGACGAGGTCGAGGCTGCGTCGGTTCAGGTCCAATCGGGCGTAACACAGGGTCACGAAGCTTTCGAGATCGATCAGATGCCGCACCATGTCCGCATGGGCCAGCGTCACGATTTCTTTGGGCTCTGGAAGTTTGCCATTCCTGGACATGGCCATCAGGTGGCAGAGGGCCTCGAGGAAATGGCTCTTGGTCGCTGCCCCCAGCAGCGCGGCGGGAATGCCCTTGCCCATCACGTCCGCGACGATCACATCAAGACACTGATTCTCGTGTTTGAAAAAATCGTAGAAATCGCCGTCGATCCGCTGGGAGGGGATGGTGAGCGCGGCCACGCGAAGTCCGGGAACATCCCTTGGCGGCTGATCGAGCAGCAGCATCTGCTGGATCTTGAAGCCGATCTCGATTTCCCGCTCACGCGCTGCCGCGAGTTCCGCGCTAGCCGCCTGTTCGCGCACGAGTAGCTCGTCCTTGAGCTTGTTCGCTGCCTGGAGTTCGGCGGTTCGGGCCATGACACGCTGCTCCAATTCGGCATTGAGCGTGCGGATTTCCTCCTCCGCCCGTTTGCGCTGGGTGATATCCTGCACCGTGCCGATGCCGTATACAGCGTTGCCGTCTTGGTCGAATTCCACCTTCGCTCGTTCCCTCACCCATTTTAGCTCACCACCCACCACAATGCGGTGCTCGATGTCATAGGCGGATCCATGCAGAGCGGCAGTCCACGCCCGATCGACAGATTCTCTGTCCTCGGGGTGAACTGTTGCAAGGAAGGCATCGTAGGTCAGGGCTGTTCCCTTGGGTACTCCAAAGATGCGGAATACTTCATCCGACCAGGTGAGTCGATTGTGGGTGACGTCCAGATACCAGCTCCCGATATGCGCGATCTCCTGTGCTCTGTTCAGGTTGGCCTCACTCTCACGCAGGGCTGCCTCAGCCCGATTCCGTTCGGTGATGTCTCGTGCAGCGGCAAACACACCGACGACCTCCCCGGTCTCGTTGCGGTAGACGGAGGCGTTGTACAAGACGGGGATCGTGTGCCCGTCACGGTGGCGGACCTCGAGCGTGTAATCGCGTACGAACCCTTCCCGGAACGCCTGCTGATAACCTGCCCGGGCCTGCTCTGGCTCGATGAAATAATCCGAGAAGTCTGTGCCGATGAGTTCTGCTCGTGCCTGGCCGGTGACCGTTTCCGTGGCGGCGTTCACGTCGGTGATCTTGCCGTCGTGACCGATGGTCACCAGTGGGTCGAGACTGGCCTCGATCAGGCTCCGGTTGTAGGCGCTCGCCAACCGCGCTGCCTTCCTCCTGGCCTCTGCCTCTGCAGCGCGTCGTTTTGTAGTGACTGAAAGGTGCCCGGCAGTCGACGCCGTGATGATAAAGGCGGCGAGCGCGACCCAATTTTGTGGATCAGCGATGGTGAGGGTATAGACAGGTGGCAAGAAGAAGAAGTTAAAGCCCAGCATGCCGAGCACTGAAGCAACCATGCCTGGCCCTCTCCCCCACCCGGTCGCCACGAAGAGCACCACCAGTAGCAACGCCAGTGCCACGGTGGTGTTATTCAGCTGGTCGCGAAGCGGCACGCAGATGGCGATCACAGTGGCGATGCCCAGTATCGCTGATAGGTACCCTGCACCTCTGCTCGGCAAGATGCTGACCCATATGGCTTGCATGGCTCTCCTATGCCAGCACGAGCTCACCGGAATCAATAGTCTTGGGATACAAGAGTTCCAGCTGCAGCGCGAGTGCTGGAAGTACCTCACCTCACGTCTGGCCTCTAGGCTCGGCGGCCAGCGCGCTCTCACGCTGTCAGGAAGATCATACTTGAGATGGCAGACAAACGACAAGAGGCGCCCTCTATGAGCTAGCTGGCGACGTCAAGGTGCCGTGGAGTGAAACGCAAAAAGCTACAGATGCCATTGTAAACCAGGCTTGATCCGTGAAGGCAGGCTTGAGTGCCCTCACGCTCTCGTAATAACTGCTAACTGCTCCAGGCCGACGCGGCGCACATGTTTCCACACTTTATCAAATTGTCAGGCGATCGCGTCGTTCTTGATGACTTCCTTATGCAACCTGGCCATCTTTCTACAACATCCTTATATCCCGCCCCCTAAATTATTTCCCAACGTCAGTCGTTAGCAGCGCAATAATGGGCGCTCGCCCACAGATCGGTGATGTATGGTGCCAGGGAGGCATATCAATGTCGGTGAAAGGACGGAAACTTCGGCAGGCGCGACACAAACCCACGGATCACGGGAGACTATAGCAAAGCAACCGGGGTTCGTATAAACTCGAGAGGCATTGCGTCATATATTGCCGGTCCAAACATCCGAGCAAAGGGGGCAAAGCGACGTTCGGTCCGGGCGAGTATCGGCCGGATCCCACCGAAGGGATGACGGCGATTGGACATCTGCCACAGCCAGAGATCGTCTGCCGCAGTCGAAACTACACACGGCAAGCCTGTCCTCGTTGTCGCCATCGAGCCTATCGCGACAAGCAGGCACAGCGGACGCTGCACGATGTGGGCCATCTCAACTCGGGACGTCCGCGGGACCTGGTGGTCACGTATTCTCAGCACGACTGTACGACGTGTCGCACATACTTCAACGCCGACTTGTCCGATCTAGCGCCCCCGGCAGCCACTACACGCACCATGTCATCACCCTGGCAGTGCGGGTCGTGGTTGAGGACGGTTGGCCCTACCGTCCCACCAGTTGGCATCTCTGACGAGACCATCGCGTCTTCATCCCCGATGCCACGATTCAGAACTGGGTCGAGGCCTGGGGAAAAAAAGGCGCCGGGGGACATGCATGGCGCGTTCCTGGACTGGGCGCTCGCGGCGTTCTCGGGCGACGTGGCGGTCGATGAGCTCTATTTCGGTCCGCCAGGAGATCGATGTGTTTGAATCCGGATTGAAGCCTCTGCTCCTGATCCTCGCCGCACTGGCGTTGATCGGGCTCAACGCTCTGTGGGTCGCGGCGGAGTTCGCGATCGTGCGTGTGCGCCGTACTCGCCTGGAGGAACTGGCCGGGCAAGGCGTGGAGGCGGCCAAAAGCGCAATCGTTGTCGTCGATGGCATCAGTGACTATCTCGCGCTTACGCAGATCGGCATCACCGTCGCCAGCTTGGCGGTGGGTTGGCTTGCCGAAGACGCCGTCACGCAGCTTCTGCGCCTGGTCCATCCCGCTGCGGTCCCCAGCGGCGGGTCTTACCACGTGGTCGCGGTCGCTGCCGCATTTGTCGTTGTGACGGTGCTGCATGTCGTTCTGGGAGAGCAGGTTCCCAAGCTGCTGGCGGTTCGGAACGCCGAGAGATACCTGTTGGCTCTCGCGCAACCCCTTCGCATTGTTCATCTCATTTTCAAACCGTGCCTGCGGCTTCTCGAGCGCGCGTCGACCTGGATCCTTCGCCGCATGGGGCATGGTGTTGCGACGCATGCGCCGCTCACGGAAGACGAGCTCAAGCTGATTCTGGCGGATTCGCACAAGGGCGGGATCGTCACCGACGGCGAGGCGGAGGTCATCCTGCGGGCCTTCGAGTTCGCGGACAAGCAGGCGGAGGAAGTCATGATCCCTGCCGAGAAGGTTTCGTACATCTCACTCGAGCGGAGCCTGGAACAGAACCTTGACGCGGCGCGAGCGCACATGCACGCCCGTCTGCCAGTCTGCCGCACCGGGCTCGATTCCGTCGTCGGGACGGTCAGCATGAAGGATGTCTGGCCGCTTCTTGAGCATGAGCATTCGAACGCCGCCTTCGAGCATGCTTGTCGCCACCCGATCATCATTCCCATCGACTTCTCTCAGGAGGACATTCTGAAGGCCCTTCGGGCCGCCCGTGGACAGATTGGGATCGTTCGTGATCGCGCCCATGGCAAGACGCTGGGCATTGTCACCCTGGAAGATGTTCTCGAATCGCTTGTGGGCGACATCCGGGAAGCAAAGCCCTCCAGGGTTGTCGATCAAGGGAGCGAGCAGAGCAATGAGCATTCGCAACCGTCCACCGATCGCTAAGCGAGGCCTAAAGTTCGTGCATGTATCACCGCTGCAACGTTCAGGTGTTCCCTACCTGCGTCTGCAGGACACACTATTCGGCGACAAGCATGAATATTCCTATGGTCATCCTTGGTACCTTCATTCTGGCCTTCGGGAGGTTTGGGTTCAATCCTGGCAGCACCCTGGCTGGGACCGATCTCCGCATTGGCATCATTGCCACGAATACCATGCTGGCGTCTGCCGCGGGCGCGGTGATGGCCATGATCTACATGTGGCTGAAGGTCGGCAAGCCGGATCCCACCATGATGGCGAATGGGATGCTCGCCGGACTGGTGGCGATCACAGCTCCCTGTGCCTTTGTCAACAGTACCGCGGCGGTCATCATTGGCGTGGTCGCCGGAGTGCTGGTCATAGAAAGCGCCTTCTTCCTCGAACGCAGGCTGAAGGTGGATGATCCTGTCGGCGCGATCTCGGTCCATGGCACCTGTGGGGCCTGGGGTGTCATTAGTCTAGGGCTGTTGGCGGATGGCACGTATGGTGACGCGTTAAATGGTGTGGCCGGCACGGTGCGAGGGCTGTTCTATGGCGACCCTTCGCAGTTGCTGGCTCAGTGCATTGGGGCTGCGACCAACGTCGCATTTATCTTTGTGGCCTCCACGATCTTCTTCAAAATACTCGACCAACTCGTCGGGAATCGTGTGCCGGCAGCGGTCGAGTTGGAAGGACTCGATGTGCCCGAATTGGGCGTGCCGGGCTATACCGAATATCTCCCGCGGCCCGTTGAGGGTGGTTATGGGGAGAATTCGGTGACTGCTTCATAGAACCATGGTGGGGTCCCCCTCGAAAATGCTAGCCGACTCATGTTCATCGTGGTGGGTCCCACCATGGGACGGATAATTCGCTTCAGACTGCAATGGTCTTGTCCCGTTCGCTCATCGCTGTTTTGTCCCAGAAGACCCCATCAAGGTGCAGCCCCTCCTTCCTCTACGCCTGGTAATGGCACAGGCACGAATGAGGTGACAATATCGTATCCTACTTTGCTGCACTCATGAGGCTATGGAGTCTTTTATAATCTTCTGATGCTGCCTGACAATATTTTTACGACATCCTTATATCCTACTTAATATATTACTTTCCAACACTAGCCGAGTGTATCACCCAGGTGAGCGTTAGCCCTGAGTCGATCTTTGCACCGCGCCAGGGAGCCGTATGCATGTCCTAGGCGGGGTCTGTCCCAGGTATGGGTAAGCCTTGGTGCAGGTATATGGCCCAGGTGACCCTCCTGATAAAGCCCTACCCCCAAGCGCTGTGCCGATAGGGAGAGAGGTGTTTCTGTTCGCTGCTCTTGGAGAAAGGGAGAAGCCATGAAGCTGATCATCGCCGTCATTGGGCCTGAGAATTTGCAAGCTGTGGAGGCCGCTCTTCATAAACGAAAGGCGTGTCTGATGTCGGTCAGCCAAGTGCTGGGTGGTGGGCAGGAGCTGGGTTGCACGACATTCTATCGTGGCGCGGAGTTCCATGTACGGCGACCCAAGCTGCGGTTGGAAATTACCGTAGACGACTGGCTGGCCGACGCAGCCGTTGAGGCCGTCGTCCGCGCTGGATCCACAGGTAACTCAGGGCAGAGCCGCGACTGTAAGGTCTGCGTGATGTCATTGGACGATTATGTGACATCTGCCATAACGAAGGAGGAGCAGTGGTCATCGCAGCACGACATGGAAGACCCCTGGTAACCGTGATGATCACGTGACAGACGGGCCGGTTTCCCTCCCCGAGGGGAAACCGCGGGCCAGGTGTTCTGCTGGGCATTACCCGCCGACAGGCCACGCGAAACGGCGTCTGATGCCGTAAGGTCTGCCGTATTTCCCACGGTAGAATCACCATACGGATTTACATCGGTCGCCCCCTTTTCGACAAGGTTCCCCCAAGCTCTACGGCAGCACGCCACGCGTCACCGCTCTCCTCACCCCAGAACTCAGAAGGGTGGGGCAGGAGAGGTGATGCGGCTCGCGGAGAAGTTTCTGGTGCCGATCCGGAGAGAGCTTGACTGTACTGCTGCACCTTGCTGGCGCGAAGGTCGCTACTGATGACATCGCCAAGGCTCTCTTGCTGAAACGTTGCAGCGCGAGCGTTGTCTTTTTATACCCGCTTGACGTGGCCAAGCCATCTTCTTACGACGCCTTTATATGCTGTTCTTTATATTATTACTCAGCGTCAAGCGCACACATCACCGAGGTGGCGGCGGTTTTGTCGCAGAGGGGCCTTTATCAGCAACATCGGTTTCAACGCGACCGCTCTGCACCTGGTTGCACTAGCCACTGACATAGGAGGCTTGGTCATGACCACACTTCGTAAACCTGCATGGTGGCAATTGTATGCCCTGGTAGCCGTGCTGGGGGGACTGTTCATTGTGGAACGTCGCGCAGCCCTGGTGCCAGGCTGGCATATGGGGGTCCAAGCTGCCATCATCTGCGTGATGTATGGCCTTGTCTGGCGCTGGCTACAGGCCAGCGCCTCCGCGTTGATGGCAGCGCCCACGCTGTACTATCGCCACGACTATTATGGTGGCCACACCAATGACTGGGCCTATGCGACGAAGGTCGACGGCACAGCCTGGAACGGTGCACGGCCAGGTCGCACTTGGCCCACGGGGCGCATGGCAGTCCAATCGCAGGCGACGGTCACCTCGTCGGCTCCGAGCGTATCGGCGAGAACTTGGCCAGACCATCGCGTTTCCGCCCCAGGCCCGCGGCAGCCGTCGCTGGTTGTATGTCAGGCGGCAAGATGTCGGGTCGAAGCCGATGCATCCCACGGACCGAAAAACGGGGAGGCCGCGTGAGATTGGGTCGGCGGGCCATAGCCTGCGGTGTCGATCGAAAGCTGCTCCACGGAGGCACCAACATCACTGCGCGCGGTGAGGAAATTCGCGCCATTCGCGTTCGAGAGGGAGTACAAGAGTCTCCATGCACGACAATGAGTTGTTCTTCGTCATCCCGACCTACCGGCTGCGAGACGTCGGCGAAACCATTGAGCACTACGACGAGCATTTCTGGCGCAATGGCCACGCGGTCCGCATGCTCGTCTTCGACGATTCGAGCCCAGCCAATCAAGAGAAGTATTATCCCCTGCTGGAGCAGACCCGGACCCATAACGATGTCTACTACGTCGGGCCTGGAGAGAAGGAACAGTTCCTCGCCTACCTCAACCGGCGGCTCCGCGACAAGAGGGTGGAGCCGCTGGTCAAGGATCTGTTCCGGCCCAGCTACGGCGGCAACCGCAATTACACCCTGATGTACACCCTCGGCGGGCTGATGGTCAGTGCCGACGACGACATGCGGCCCTACGCCCTGTTGGAGGACAGCCCCGAGTCGCTCGCCGAACATGAGGTCTGCCGCGGGCGGTTGTATAAAGCCGGCGAGAACGGCTATACGCGCAAGTCGTTCGATATCTTGGCGTCTTTCCTCGACGTGCTGGGCAAGCCAGCCGCCCAGGTGCCGGCCAACTATCAGCGCGGCGAGCTGCTCGTGGACACCGCCACGGACCTGGAGACCAACGCCACCACCGGGTTGGCTCGGGAGCACTCCTTGATGCTCCAGTGCGGGTCGGTAGCCGACGACGCGGTGGTGAAGATGGCCCAGACGTTTCGCTCGGGGACCAACGACATCGATGCCCTCGACTATGTGGACCTGTTCCTGGCCGACGAGCAGCAGACCAGCTTGGACGAGCTGAATGACGTCTACGTACTGGTGAACTTCCGCCCGGTGCTGACGAAAAGGAACTGGCGCATGGACTGTGGCGTGGCGGGCTACGACAACACCTTCGGCCTGCCGCCGTTCTTTCCCACCCGCCTGCGCTTCGAGGACTACATCTACCGCCTGTGGATTCAGCAGGACGGCATCATCTCCGCCCACGTCGATGCGGCCCAGAACCATACCAAGAGCAATTACATGCGGAATCCGCCAGCCGCCGAGATCTTCAACGAGGAAGTGGCCAATCTGCTGAAGCGGAAGATCAAATCCACGGTCACCCAGCTCGACGAGCTGAGCATCGCGTTCGACTACGAAGGCGAGGTGACGGCCCAGGACGCCGACGAGATCCTGGGGAAGATCGTTGGCCTACACCGCCGGGCGGTGCAGGCAGCCGAGGTCGAGGGGAACCCGCAACGGGCCGAGGCGCTGCGCCTGTTCGCAGCGAACCTCGAAAAGGCGTTCTACGGGTTCGAGCCGGACTTCTTCCAGCAGAACCTGCTGCGAATCGTGGACGATGTCATCAGCGTCATCAAGGGCTCGATTGAGCTATGGCCGACGCTGGTGGAGATCTGCTACTTCCACAAGAGCCGCAAGGGGCTGCCGCAGGTCCGGGTCAAGAACCAGAAGAAGTGAGTTGCTTAGATCACCCACTGGACAAAAGCATATTCCCCCGGCTACACGGGGTACGGGGTGAGTCGTTTCCGTCGGATGTCCTTGGAAAAGGGGTCGCCATGAAGTTGATCATTGCTATCATTCGGCCGGAGAAATTGGCAGCGGTGCAGGCAGCTCTTCTGGAGCAGGAGGCGTGCCTGATGTCATTCAGCGAAGTGCAGGGTGACGGTCAGGAGCCCAGTCGTACGGGGATCTATCGCGGCACGGAGGTCAATGTCCGGTGGCCCAACCTGCGGTTGGCAATTGCGGTGGACGATTGGTGCGTCGAAGGGGCCGTTGAGATCATCCTCCGCGCCGCCTCCACCGGTGACGCAAAGCCGCTCGGTGACGGCAAGGTGCTCGTCGTGCAATTGGATGGATACCTGGCATCCGCACTCGCGAATGAGCAGTGGTGGCCATCCGATGCCGGTCGAGAAGACCCCTGGGAAGCCTGATGATTAAGCGCACATGTCGGGACTGTTGTCTGCCCGCTAGAGCCATATTGGCCACAGGAGAATCATCATGCGGATCGCACAGGTCGCCCCCCTGTTCGAGAGTATTCCCCCCAAGCGATACGGGGGTACGGAGCGGGTCATCTCGTACCTCACCGAGGAACTCGTCCGGCTGGGACACGAGGTCACGCTGTTCGCCAGCGGTGACTCGGAGACAAACGCGAAGCTGGTCCCCGCCTGCCCTCGTGCCTTGTGGCACGACGAGCGCTGCCGGGAGACGCTGCCCCATCACGTCCGGCTGATGGATCTCGTCTTCCAGGATGCCTCGCGCTTTGACATCATCCACTTCCACTGCGACTACCTGCACTTCCCCCTGCTGCGGCGCCACCCCTGCCCGAGCGTCACGACCCTGCACGGGCGGCTGCACGCCCCGGACCTGCAGCCCCTCTTTGCTGAGTTCGCCGAGGTGCCGCTCGTCTCCATCTCTCATGACCAGCGGCGGCCGATCCCTTGGGCCAACTGGCAAGCCACCGTCTACCACGGACTGCCGCGGGACCTGCACACCTTGCGGGAACGGCCAGGGGATTACCTCGTGTTCCTGGGGCGCCTCTCCCCCGAGAAGCGGTTGGACCGGGCCATCGCCATCGCCCAACAGTCAGGGAGGAAGCTGAAGGTCGCGGCGAAGATTTACCCGGAGGAACGCGACTACTTCAACCAAACCATCGAGCCACTGCTGCACCAGTCCCGGTCCTGGGTTGAGTTCCTCGGCGAGGTCGGCGGCCGGGAAAAAGACGAGTTGCTGGGCAACGCACTGGCGCTGCTGTTTCCCATTGATTGGCCGGAGCCGTTCGGCCTGGTCATGATCGAGGCCATGGCCTGTGGTACCCCCGTCATCGCCTGGCGCAACGGGTCGGTCCCTGAAGTGATGGAGGATGATGTCACCGGGTTCGTCGTGGACAGTGTGGAGGAGGCAGTGTTCGCCGTCGGACGCGTGGCCAGCCTATGCCGTCGTGCCTGCCGCGCGGTGTTCGAGGAGCGCTACGACGCCGTGCGCATGGCCCGTGATTACCTGGAGGTGTATCGGCGGCTGGCGCATGCCGGCCCTGAGTTGGTGTGGCCTGCGCCTCATGTCCCTGGGCCGCTGTCGCTCCCGGCGGAACATAGCTCGGCTCAGCGTAAGCCGTGCCGGTTGCACGTACCCCTCCTGGGGACGTTACCCGGCGTCAACTCTCATGCTCTCGAAGCAGACCGCACGGATGCTGATGCCGTCCAAGTGCTGACAGGAAAATGATGACCTCACCACAACGTGCACATCACGGAGGACCTCAGGCTAGGGGCCGAGCAGGGAACCGCGAAGGCCCCAGGGGACGGCGGCCCTTACCACATCCTGGCTGCTTCCAGCCTGGCGGACGAGCGGACCCGGGTGCTCAAGCACGGGGACACATTCGCCGTGTTCGACCACTACGGCGACATTAAGGCCGGCGGGCTCGGCGAGGAAGGACTGTACCACGAAGATACCCGCTATCTCTCCTGCCTACTGCTGGAGCTGGAGGGGAGCCGACCGTTTTTCCTGAGTTCGACGGTCCGGGACGAGAACGACCAACTGGCCGTCGCCCTGACCAACCCGGACCTTCTTCATGAAGGCCTGGTACGGGTTCCGCTCGGCACATTGCACATCGCGCTGAAGAAGTTTCTCTGGCAGGGGGTCTGCTACCAGCAACTGCAAGTCAAGAATCACGGGCTTGTACCGGTGGAAACTTTCCTCGCTCTGCACTTCGCGGCTGACTATGCGGACATCTTTGAGGTCACCGGCCGTCAGCGGCAGGCCAGGGGCGAGGACCTTCAACCCGAGGTGGCCGGCGACCGCGTAGTCCTCGGCTACCGGGGCCTGGATGGCGTCGTGCGCCGCACCCGCCTGCAGTTCTCACCAAGACCTTCCCTGCTCACCGCCTCCACCGCCCGGCTGGATCTGTCGCTGCAGCCACAGCAGGAGGCTACGTTCTCTGTAACGGTCGGCTGCGAATGCCAACCCGCGACCTCGCGGCTGCTCGCCTTCGATGACGCGCGCGCCAAAGCCGAGTCCGACCTGGAACGGTACAATGCCTGGTCCTGTCATCTGCACACGTCGAACGGGCAGGTCAACGCCTGGGTCAGCCGTGCGGTGTCCGACCTGCACATGATGACGACCGAGCTCGCCACTGGCCCGTACCCCTATGCGGGTCTGCCCTGGTTCAACACCCCCTTTGGACGGGACGGCATCGTGACCGCACTGGCATGCCTATGGCTGCGTCCAGGCCTCGCCCGGGGCGTGCTGGCGTACTTGGCCTCTACCCAAGCCACGGAGGTCATCCCGGAACAGGACGCAGAACCCGGCAAGATCCTACACGAGACCCGCAATGGCGAGATGGCCGTCCTGAAGGAGGTGCCCTTCGGTCGCTATTACGGCAGCGTCGACGCCACGCCGCTGTTCGTTCTCCTGGCAGGCGCCTACTACGAGCGCACCGGCGACCGGGTCTTCGTGGAGTCCCTCTGGCCTCACGTAGAGGCGGCACTGCACTGGATCGATGGCTACGGGGACCGGGACGGCGATGGCTTCGTGGAGTATGACCGGCAATCGGCAAATGGGCTACTCCACCAGGGATGGAAAGACTCAGCCACCGCCGTCTTCCATGCCGATGGCACGCTGGCTCAAGGCCCTATCGCCCTGTGTGAGGTCCAGGGCTATGTCTATGCCGCCCGCCGGGCAGGTGCGGCGCTGGCTGCTGTCCTGGGCCGCGGCCGGCAGGCGACGGAGCTAGCCCAGCAGGCCGAGGCACTGCGGCAACGCTTCGAGCGAGCGTTCTGGTGTGAGGAGCTGTCCACTTACGCCCTGGCCCTGGACGGCGATAAGCGGCCCTGCCAGGTGCGGACCTCCAATGCCGGGCAGTGCCTGTTCACCGGCATCGTGAGCCCCGAACGGGCCCATCGCGTCGCCCGGACACTCCTGAGCCCGGAGTCGTTCTCCGGTTGGGGCATTCGCACCGTCGCCACACCCGAGGTGCGCTATAACCCCATGGCCTACCACAACGGCTCAGTCTGGCCCCATGACAATGGCCTGATCGCCCAGGGCCTGGCGCGCTATGGCATGGGCGAGCTGTCGCTGCAGATCTGGACGGGGATGTTCGAAGCTGGTCGCTACTTCGACTTGCACCGCATGCCAGAGCTGTTCTGCGGCTTCCCCAAGGCCCCGGGGGAGGGACCTACCCTGTACCCGGTCGCGTGCGCCCCGCAGGCCTGGTCGGCCGCCTCGGTATTCCTCCTCTTCCAGGCCTGTCTAGGCTTGGAGATCAACGGCCCCGAGGCGCAGGTGTACTTCACCCGGCCGCACTTACCGGCATCTCTGGGTGAATTGCGGATTCACAATCTCGCGGTGGCCGGGGCGAGCGTTGATCTGTTACTGGTCCGCCACGAGCAGGACGTGGGCGTCAACGTGCTGCGTCGTGAAGGGGACGTCCAGATCCTGGTGGTGAAGTGACCAGGCCGCACTCGTCGATAATGCTGACGTGGATATCGTGCAGGAAGCGGCATGACAAAGCGTGCAGAGGCTCCGCGGCTTCGACGGCAGTCCGAGGAGTAGGAGCCGGTGGAATATCAGGTCGTGTACCATATTGCTTCCCTTCCCTAGCGTCGAAGCCACCGACCCACATCACCATAGGCACCGCGCGGCGCACCCGTCACCTTCGAGCCTATCCGCAGTCCACTCGGTCAACCGGCATAATGCATGGCGATACGCTTCCGACTTTCTTCTTCCAGGGCTTTGCGAATGGCTGGTTGCGTCGCCATCGCGACGTTGAGATCATCGCGATGAAGTTTGTAGAGCGTACATGGCGTCACGGTTGTCACGGTCGCCATGTGTGGCTCATGGCTCAGCAGCGCAACTTCCCCAAAGAATTCTCCAGCCATCAGCGTGGCCAGGTCACGCGACATGCCTTGCGCTTCACGCGACGCGCGTACCACGCCATGGGCGATGACGTACATGTCATCGCCTTGCTCTCCTTGCCTAATGATAACCTGGCGCGCCGGAACAACCTGCACGTCTATCCGGACCGCGATGTTCGCCAGATCTTCCAGTGAGATGTCTTGAAAGCAAGGCATCCTCTGAATCAGCTCGATAGGCTCCCGTGTGAGTTCGGTAACATCGTGTCCCTTCAGGCTCCGCAACTCGTGCGAGATTTCCGCCTCCATGCGTTCCGCTATCGGCGCGGGAAGCGTGCCATGCTCTGTTTGCTGTGCGATGGCTTCAACCTCTGCGACGAGCAGCAGTCGCCGCGCCAGCCGTGTTTGCATTTCATTGATAAATTCAGGATAGTGTTCGGCCATCTGATCCAACGCATACTGCGTCGTCTCATACACTTTCTGATAGCGGCGGCGTACCGTGTCTACGAGGTACCAGGGCATCGATTCGACGCGAGCCAACGTGTCGAGGACGTCGAGCACACGCCGACTGCTCTGGCAACGCGCCCCCGCCATCTCGTAGTCCATAGCGAGGCGATTCAAGTGCAACCGTTCTGCCAACGGCGCCAGTGAAACCACCATGTTGCTGACTCGCAAAGCCACCTCTTCGAGGCGATGCTGGAAAGAGCGGCGAGGTTGCACATCCTGATACTCACCCGTACCGCGCACTGCGTCAATGTGGAGTTGGAGCGTCAGCAGCAGCTCCCTGAAGGCACGCTCGCTCAGTTGCCCCTTGTTGAACATATCTACGTAGAGGGAATGCTCTTCAGCAAGTCCCCGGAGGGAGAGAAGAGCGCGTTGGGTGTCGTCGTCATCCAGTTCTGCCCTGTGGAGAGCCTCAATCGCCGCTTTGATGCCGTCAAGCTTCTTTTCATATTGCACCTGCAAACGTATCGCCACAGCGCCTGAGCAGAAACCGCTTGAGAGCAACTCAGGCAATCGGTCCATGGCGCGCTGCTTGGCGGTAAAATCGCCTTCCAGTCGCGCCAGGCGCTCGCCCACCAAGGGGGAGTCCAGCCCAAGCAGACGCACCAGAGGCTCGATACTGAGCCCCTGCACCAGCAGGGTGAACAGTACCGCGCCCATGGCGAGCGCTATAAAAACCTCGCGATGCTCGAATGGTGGCAGGCTCATGGCGATGGCAAGCGCGATGGCGCCGCGAAGCCCTCCCCAGAAAATGACTGCTTGATACGCTCGATTCATCGGCTCAGCTCTCGACAATCGTTGCACCAAGGGCATGAGCCCATAGATGACGGCAGCACGCGACACCAGTAATGCCACAACCACCCAGAACAACAAACCCAATGTGACCCACAAGGCAACAAGATCGACGTGCAATCCTACCATGAGAAAGATCAAGGCGTTTGCCACAAAGGCGATGTATTCCCAAAAATGTTCTAGGTAATCGCGCACAGCATACGAGACTTTCATGCGACCCCACCCGCCTATGGTGATGCCTGCCGCGATGGTTGCCATGACTCCGCTCACTTGCAGGACCTGCTCGGCAAGAAGATAGGACACATATGCGAGGACGGTCGTCAGCGTAATCTCGATGAAGTGGTCCTCCACTGTGCCGAGAGCGTAGCCGGTCAGCAGGCCCAGGAGCCACCCCACCCCGAGTCCCCCGACGAACACCACGACAAAGTTGATGGCGCCTTTGGAGATGACCCCATCCGATACGGCTCCGGCGAGAATCACCCCCAGCAGAATGCGCGCCAGAACGATGGATGTGGCATCGTTGAAGAGGCTTTCGCCCTCAACCAAAACTCTGAGTCTTTGTGGTGCGCCAACCCGTTTGAATACAGCGACTACCGCTACTGGATCGGTGGCGCTGAGGATGGCTCCCAGCAGGAGTGATGCCGTGAGGGGAATTGGTGTGACCATCGCCACAATGAGGCCGATGATCATCGTCGAGAGCATGAGCCCAGGACCTGCCAGTACGAGCACCGATCCGAGATTCTCACGCAACTGCCGGGCATCAAGATTGAAGGCTGCCTCAAAAATGAGCGTGGGCAGGAAAACATAGAAAATCAGCGACGAGGAAATTTCCAGGTCACGAAGCGCGGGTAGCACATGCGGATAAGCGGCAGACAACGCCGACAAGCCGATGCCGACCACGACCAGGACGACTGTAAAGGGAAGCTTCAGCCGCCTCGTCACGGCGAGGACAACGGTGGCGATCAGGAGTAAGATAATAACCCCGCCCACGAGGGCAGCGACCTGAGGTGGTTGTTGCATAGCGTCTGAGTAACTTTCAAACGATCTCGGCTGTGCCATTCCCAGTACGGGACAATTGTCTAATGGACAGGCATGCGGTCGTGAACCGGCGCAGGAAGGCCGTAAGCTGCTGCCAGTTCGTCGCTGTCATTCTATAACCTGCTTTGCAGAAGCGGTAGTCCTTTTGTACGATTATCACCTGCACCGCGTGCAACTTTATGTTGACTGAGCGTACACGAAATGAGTTCAGAGTCAACGTAGCGCGAGGCAAGCGTTTCTGGGTGCGAGGGACCCTCCGTCCATGGGAGAACCTTGGGAACATCTGCGCAGAGTTCCTATGGTCTACCAGGCGAGGAGGATCCCCATGGAGGCCCTCGACGTCGAGATGAGGATCGCAGCAGGCGAGCAGGCGCTCCAGGCGTTGATCACGTGTGCCAGGGAGCGTGCCGGCACGCTTGAGGCGCACGAAGCGGAGCAAGGTATCTGCAAGCGGCGGCTGCCCAGTGGGCTGGCGGCGATGCAACGCTCCGTCGCCGAGCGCGGGACCGGCGATGTGGGACCGGCCGTCACGCGGGCCGACGGGGCGATGCGGCCACGGCAGACGCCGCTGCGAGGGCGGGACTCCTGTTCGCTCTTCGGCACGTTCCAGGTGGCCCGCACCGGCGATCGCACACCCGGGGAGCCCGGGAGCGTCCCGCTGGACGCGCAGGTCAACCTGCCCGAGCGGTGCGACTCGTAGGTCCGGCAGGAGTGGATGACGTGGTGCGCGGTCGAGCCCCCGTTCAAGGAAAGTGCCGGCTGGTTCGCGCCGCTCTTGGACCTCGAGGTGGCCGAGAGCGTGCTGATGGAGGGCGCGCAGGAGGCGTCGGAAGACTACGAGCGCTTCTCGGCGCAACGGCCCGTGTTGTGGTTTAATGAAAACGGACACATTGAGCAGAGTGATAAGATCATGCAAGGAGGTGTCCGATGAAGACAGAGACGAGACAGGTCGACACAGCCGAATTCAAACGGGAAGCGGTCCGCCTGGTGACCCACCAGGGCGACGGGGTGAGTGAGGCGGCCCACAACCTGGGGATCAATACCAATATGTTGGGCCGCTGGAAACGCCAGGCTGAGGCGCAAGAGAACGGTGCCCGGGCAGGTAACGGTCGGCTGTCGTGAGAGCACGAGGAGCTGGAGCGGTTGCGGAAAGAGCACAAGCGTCTGCGGATGGAACGTGACATCTTCAAAAAAACAGTCCGCTTCTTTGCCAGCGAGTCGAACTGAAATATGCCTTTATCGCCGAGCACCAGCAACAGTGGCCCGTTTGTGTGCTGTGTGAGGTGTTGGAGGTCGGCCGCAGTGGGTTTTACGACGATGTTCAGCGCTGCAAGACGGGCGGTGTCGACGCTGAGGAGAGGCGCGTGGTGGCACGGATCAAGGCCATTCATGCCGAGACAGGCCAGAGCTCTGGAAGTCGTCGCATGGCCCAGCAACTCCAGGACGAGGGCTTTTGGGTGGGGCGCTGGAAGGCGCGGCGCTTGATGCAACAGGCCGGGGTATCCGTGAGGGGCCGCCGCAGACGTCGCCCACAGACCACGGACAGTCGTCATGGCTTTCGGGTGGCAGCGAATCTGCTGGAGCGGCAGTTTGATGTCGACCGGCCTCACGCCGCGTGGTGTGGCGACATCACCTCCCTGTGGACCGAGGAAGGGTGGGTGTATGTGTCGGTGCTGGTGGACTGGTATTCGCGCACAAGTGGTGGGCTGGGCGATGAGTCATCATATTGCTGTGACCCTGGTTGCAGATGCCTTGCACATGGCGCTTGGCCGCCGGAGTCCTGCAGCGGGCCTGATGCACCACAGCGACCGCGGCAGCCAGTATGCCTGCCATGCGTACCGGGGACTGCTGGCTGACAACGGGGTCCAGTGTCGTATGAGTCGGAAGGGGGATTGTCTGGATCACGCGGGCGCAGAGCGGTTTTTGGGGAGCTTGAAGCGAGAGCGCACGGCGCATCGGGCCTATGCGACGCGTCAAGAAGCGCGGGATGATGTGATCGACGATATCGAGATGTTCTACAAGAGTCGGCGCAAACATTCGTATCTCGGATATGTCAGCCCCAATGAATACGAAAAAATTGCGCAGGTTGCTTAACTGACTGTCCGTTTTTACCAACTATTGCTCCACAGCGTGGGCTCTATGGATTTTTATCGTTGTCGACCACCGTAACCATTTCCCTGGCCCTATTTAGCCCTCACCTCACCCTCTCCCGGAGGGAGAGGGTGAGTAAGCTTTACCATGGAATAGTCAGCTATAAAAACGAACGCCGGCTCCACAAGGCACACAGCAACTCTGCGCTACAGCGGACGCAAGAGTGAGCCCTCATGAGCGGCTTCCATGATGTACACATTTCGTAAGCCATCCGTCAGCGTCGTCCGGGGTGCGCGCGGCTGCTGGATGGCTTGGACGAAATCAGCCACCTCTTCTGTGAATGTGTTCGTGGGCTGGTAAGGAATCGCCTCGCCCTTGCAGAGAATGCTCCCGCCCTGTCGTGAGCCGAACACTCCGTCCGCTATGATGGCACCACCTGCGCCATAGATCTCCAGGCGATTCTCGGCTCGAAAGACGGCGGCGACCGCCAGTTCTGCCAGCAAGCGCCCCGGATAGTCCAGAACCACAACGCTCACCTCATCGTTGGGGCTTTGATAGACCGGACTAGCGATTCCCCCTCCGATACTGGCCGGCTCACCAAAATACCAGCGCCAGAGATCGATCGCATGCGTACCGACGGCGCTCAAAGCCCAGTAGCGCGATTGCTCGCTGTGCGCCCGCCATCCCTGAGGATCCTGCGCCGCTGCGGTCAGGAAGGCACGGGCATAGCGCACCTGCCCGATTTGTCCCGCATCGATCATGGCTTTGATGCGCTGCAGGCCGTGGCTGAAACGGTTGTTGTAGCCCATGGCGAAGGTAATACCACTGGCACGAATGCTTTCCGCCATGCGCTGACAGCCGGCATACGTGGTCGTCATCGGCTTTTCGCATAAGATGTGCTTGCCGGCCTGCGCGGCGGCGATGACCTGGGACTCATGCATCGCATCCGGGCTGGCAACGATCACGGCATCGACCCGTGGGCTCTGCAACAAGGCTTCAAGGTCGTCGTATACTTCAGGAATGCCATATTGCTGGGCGAAAATGGCACCGCGAGCCTTGTCGCGACTCAGGACTGCCACCAAGCGAGCCTCGTCAACCGCTTGCACGGCAGGGATAAACGCACGCTGGGCGATATTGCCCGTGCCCAACAGTGCAATGCCAAGCGTCATCGTGTCGTTCTCCTGAAAGGAAAGAGTATGCTAGGGCCTGTGTTGTCGCTCATCTGTTCTGCAGTTACACGGTGCCCCGACGCCTCCGAGCATTCATGCTGTCGGCCGCGGTGGCGCTAGTGGTCAAGGCGGTAGACGCGCGCCGCCGTGTCATGGAAGAGCTTGGCCTTCTCGTCCGCCGAGTAGCCGGAGGTCAGGCGCTTGAACGTGTTCCACAGCACGGTATAGCTGCAGCTTGCCTTATCCACAGGGAAATTCGATTCGAACATGCAGCGGTCCGCCCCGAATTGCTCCAGCATGTATTCGTAATAGTGCCGGGTAGCGTCCACGAGCTCCTGGCTGGTGGGCGGGCGAGGCTTCTCATGCCAGTCAAAGCCGTTCACCTCCATATTGATCCCGCCCAGCTTGGCCACGACGTTGGGGCAGGTGGCCAATTCGGTCACATGGGAGCGCCACTGGGCAAACACCTCCTTGGCTTTGCCGGCATAGGGTCCGACGCCGATAGGCCCTCCAAAGTGATCTAGAATGATCGTCGTGTCGGGAAAGGCACGGGCGAGGTCGGTGACCTCAGGGATCTGGTGGTGATAGCACCAGGCTTCAAAGGTCAGCTGACGCGGAGCCAGATGGGCGAATCCGGCGCGGAAATCCGGACGCAGGAGCATCCCTTGAGGCGGATTGGTGCGATGATTGGGAACGGCCTCGCTGGCATCCCAGGTTGCCCCCAGGCGGATGCCGCGGAACCGTCCACCGCCCGCAACGAGTTGTGCATCCAACACGGCGGCGACGGCATCGCCGAGCATCAAGTTCGCGGTGCCCACGATCCCGGCAGCGATATGTACTGGGCCGTAGATGCCGGAGGCACTCATCGCGGCGATGCCGTTGACGAACTCGACCTCGCCCACGGGGCGCATGGCTTCCGGCACGTCAGGTTTGAACATGGAAGCGCATTCGATGAACACGGTCGACACGACGTTATGGCCGCTTCGCACATCTGCCAGAATTTCGTCCAGCAGATAGCGCGGCGCGACACGTGCGGGACGGAGGTCCCACAAGTGGTGATGGGGGTCACAAATTGGCAAGTCGGGTTCGAGGGGTTCCTCAACCGTTAACGCGAGCCAGTCGGCATTTGTCGCTTGTGTGGCCATGGGATAACCTTTCCGTATCGAGCAGTGCCTGCCAATTCACCGCTGTGCCTGGTCTTGTCCGTGCTACAGATCGATAGCGTGAGTATGGGCCATCGCTTAATGGATTGCAAGGCATCGTGCGGGCCAGTCGTGCCATTATCAGTAGCCATGGGCACAGTCTTTGGTCTATGATACGGCAACGATTTAGCCTAGCACGGATCGCGGCTCCCAAGGCTGCTCAATCACAACCCTTGATCCCGTGAGACCAGGAGGTGAAGCATGGCTGGTGAGCTGCACGGCCTCAGGGTCATCGATTTCGGCCAGTGGATTGCTGCTAAATGGTGCTTCGGCTGGCGCCCGCCTACCACGCCTGGCCGTCTCGTTTCGCCTCCCGGCGGCGATGCGCAAGAGGTCCTGGCCATGCTTGGCATGGCAGATAAGCTGAATACACTGGTGCAGAAGCGGGTGATTGCACTGGACTAGGAGGCGTGTGGCGGCGTTGCTTCTCAGCGATTGTGAATAGCATGCGTCTGGAGGAAAAAAAGCCATGAAATGGTGTCGCTTCCAAGCAGGGCAACAGGTGAGTCATGGTCTCGTCGAAGACGACAAGGTCATCGAGGTCTCGGGGAGTCCTTTCGCTGAGCATACAGTTACCCGTACGAGTTATCCGCTGAGCCAGGTGAAGCTCTTGCCGCCCCTCATCCCTCCGATGCTCTATGCCGCGGGACCCAACTACCGCGGCCACGTGGAAGGCATGGCACGCCGGCGTGGCGCCACGCCCCACTATCCGGAGCGGCCCGAGCCGAATTTTCGCTCAGTGCATGCACTCATCGGCACGGAGGACAACATCGTCGTGCCCAAGGAGTCTTCTGGGGCAGTCCAGCCCGAGGGACAGCTGGCGGTCGTGATCGGCAAGAAAGCGCGGAACGTCTCCAAGGATAGCGCTTTGGATTACATCTTTGGCTATAGCATCGGCAACGATATCAGTCAACGCCCGTGGCAGCAGGCCGATCGGACCATGTTTCGCGGCAAAAATTGTGACACTTTCAAACCGTTCGGGCCCTGGATTGTCACCGGGCTGAATCCTACCCAGTTCCACATCACCGTCCGGCATAACGGCACGGTATGGGAGGATTTCTCGGCGGCCGACCAGATCTGGGACACGGCGACCTGGATTCAGGAACTCAGCCGCTACACTACCCTCCACCCCGGTGACGTGCTCTGGATGGGTACCCAGGGAGCCGACGGGGACATGGTACCGGGCGACGTCATCGAGGTTGAGATCAGCGGCATCGGCATTCTCAGAAATTACGTGATCGCCGAGGGATAGAGGTGCTCACACGCATCTCTCTCTGCTCCTGCGAGGCCATTAGAGCGTCGTGAAGGTTTCCGGGATTGTGTGGGACATGGTTTCTTGATATGCTGTCGCGCACTGCTGGGGAAGACCGACACCCCACCATGGCGCATCATCACTGGTAACCTGCGGCCGTGCACGCTGCGTGAGCCGCGACATCCCGCAACGGAGGTGCCATTATGCCGTACGGAGGCAATGACTGGCTAGCCCTCACCCAGGAACCGACGTGGAGCCGGAGATGCCCATCTGCGATCCCCATCATCACTTCTGGGACCTGCGACCTGAGCGCATCCCCTACCAGCGCTATCTGCTGCACGAGCTGGTCGCCGACGTGCAGTGCGGCCACAACGTCCGTTCAACCGTGTTTATCGAGACCCGAACCATGTACCGGCCAGATGGACCCGTGGAGCTGCGTCCCGTCGGGGAGGTCGAGTTTGTTCAGGGGCTGGCCGCCGCCAGCGCCAGCGGCCTGTATGGCCCCTGCCGGGCGGCCGCCGCCATCGTCGGCCACGCCAACCTGAACCTGGGGGACCGGGTCGCAGCCGGTGTTGGAGGCGCTGCAAGCCGCCAGCCCCAACCGGTTTCGGGGGATCCGGCACACGGTGACGTGGGACCCGCATCCCGAGGTGGGCAACCGGGAACAGGAGGGGGTCCTCGCCACGGCCGCGTTCCGCGCCGGCGCTCACGTGCTGGCACGGATGGGTCTCTCCCTCGACACCGGCTTATGCTTCCCCCAATTGCCCGAGCTGGCGGCCTTCGCCAAGGCCGTCCCCGAGCTGACCATCATCCTGAACCATCTGGGTGGCTTGAACCGGGTCGGCCCATACGCCAACCGAGACGACGAGGTGCTGGCCACCTGGCGGCGCGGCATCGCCGCCGTCGCGGCATGTCCCAATGTCTACCTCAAGTTGGGCGGCATCGGCATGCCCCGCCTCGGGTTTGACTGGTATGCTCGGACCACGCCCATCGGCTCGGAAGAGTTGGCCATGTCGATGGCGCCCTTCATGACGTACTGTCATTGAGCAGTTTGGCCCCGACCGGTGCATGTTCGAAAGCAACTTCCCACCGGATAAGGTGTCGTTCTCCCACCACGTGCTGTTCAACGCTTTCAAACGGTTTTCCAAGGGGTACTCGGCCGCTGAGCGCGCGGCCTTGTTCCATGACACGGCGGTGCGGGCCTACCGGATCAGCGTCGCCTAACGGGCTAGCTAGGGGGATGATATCGCGATCATCCCCTCCCCAACCCGCTAAATGCGCTGCTAAACTCCCCATTGGAGTCAATAATATTCTGACGCGATTGGGATGTCGACAAGGATTCGAGCGAAAAACTTACGCACACCGTAGTGCTCTTGGCCCACCGGACCTTTCACTCCACGTGGACCACGGCCATCCCATTCACCCCGCTACAGGCCAGCACGAGGTCTCCGTCCCGGGTGACATCCATGTTGCGCACGACGCCTCCGCCAGACGGGATTACCCAGGTTTGGAAGGTCTCAGTCTTGGGGTCAAAGCGCACCACCGTATTGGGTTTCACCCCGGCTTCGCTGTACCATAAAACATCCCTGACGGCAACAATCCCGTACGGTTGCGATTGGGGCCCACCAGGCGATGGCCACTCACGAGCCTGGCCGGTCGCGGGATCGAATCGCCCCAGGTAACCACGGGCATAGTCCGAGTACCAGAGCACGTCGTCGCTGGTGATGGCAATGCGCCGCGGCCGGGTCTCTGTGTTCGGCAACACATACTCCCGAATAGCCATCGTGTGTGGATCAATGCTCGCGATCTTGTTGGCACCGAACTCGACGAAGAAGGGGATGCCCTGGGAATTGACCACCATGCCATAGGGCCGTGACTTTGGTGTCGGCGATGGGACCAGCGTTACCTCGCCCATCTGTGGGAGAAGTCTCCCCACCATGTTTCCGCCTTGTACGGTGAACCAGAGGGTTCCCTGATGATCGAAGATGGGTGTGTGCGGATCGCGCGCGGCGGGATTGGGCATAGGGTATTCGGTCACATCGCCGGTCTTCGGGTTGAGCTTGCCAATATGGGCTTTAAAGTTACTCGTGTACCAGATATTGCCGTCCTTGTCGGCCACCAAGCCGTGCGGGCCGGCGTTGGGTGTTTTCAGGGGATATTCCTTGATCGTACCCGTGTGGGGATCCAAGCGCCCGAGCACATTGGCGAATTGTCCCGTGTACCAGAGAGAGCCGTCGGGTGCCACGAGCGGATCATGCGGGCGCGAGCCGGGCGTGGGCACGGTCCACTCCTGAATGGACACCTGGACGCTCCCCGGCATCACGACCGCCGCCGGCTTCGGCTTTTCTGGGAAGTGCTGGGCCAAATACCGGCTCACCACATCAACCTGATCCGCCGGCAGCGTCGCCCCGACGTTGATCATCATCTGGAGATTGTTGCCCCAGCCTTGTTCACTGTAACCAGCACGGGTCACCGTGCTGAGCTCGTGGCACTGTACGCACAACGTTTCGACCAGTTGCTTGCCAGGCCCTTCCGGCAAGGGGGTTTGACTCCGCGCAGGAAGGACCGAGCAGAGGAGAGCGGCCACCATGACGTGCAAAAGCCGTGTGTTGACCATCGTACCTCCCTCCAGAATATTCCCAGCGTCGGCTCCATACGGGAGGAGACGCGGAGCAAGCAGTATTTTGTCGTCGCTGACGCTCACCCATGGAATGTTTCATCGCCGTATACACACGGTGGGGCGCGACCGCTAGCCTTTTTCTTCAGGCCGCAGGTCCCGCCCCAGATTGCGTGGGCTTCAGTACGTGGCGTGCTCGCTGGTGCACTCGTTATTGCGGTGCAGCCTACTTGCCCGCCAGCAGCTCGCGGACACCGCGCAGTGCCAGATAGTAGCCGAAGATGCCAAAACCTGTCACCGTGCCACGACATACGCGGGCAACCTCAGAGACCCCGCCCCGCCTGGCCGGATTGGAGATGTGGACTTCAATCGTGGGGAATTTTACCTGGCCCAGAGCCGTGACGAGGGAAGGATGTCCCGTTGAGTAGCCTGCCGGGTTGATCAAGGCAGCGTCGACACCACCGTCATGCGCCTCATAGATTTTGTTGATGACCTCTCCCTCGATATTCGAATGGAAAATCTCGACTTCGAGGCCCAACTCGGACGCATATTTCTGGATTTGCTCATCGTATTCGGGCAGCGTCATGGGCCCGAAGATATCTTGTTGGATTTTACCCCGCATGTTCATGCCGATCCCATGGATGACCAGTACTTTTGGCATGTCGTGTTCTCCAGTGCAAACCAGGGTGCTGTTCTGGGTTTGGCGAGACGGCCTCGCCGGCGGCGGACGGCAGTCCGTGTACCTCTCCAGACGTCGCCCGCCCTCGATAGCGCCTACCGGCGCCAAGTGCCTATTGTTAGTCTGATCCGCTTGCTCTTGTCAACAGAACTTGCGATGGAAAGTACCTGTCAATGTTGTGGGAGAAGAAGGAATCACCCGTGACGACCGGGCAAAGTTCTTTTCATTCGTAGGCTCGTTCGGGTATGCTGGCTCGACATCGGGGAGGCAGGAGAAAGCGTGTTGTCCTGCGGAAGCGCCATGCCACACCAGGTCGGAGATGAGTGGCTACTAACAGAAGGAGTCAGCCATGCGTCACAACTTGATCTTAACCGGAGATATCAACCTGCTTGGCGTGACCGACCCCACTATTCCATTTGCACGCGTGAGGGATAGGCTGCACGCGGCCGACGTGGTCTTTTCCAACCTGGAATGTTGCTTCTACGAGCCAGAAGGTGAACGCTCTCAGCCATAGCGGCGTTCAAGGCCACGCGATGCGCTACCACATAGACCGCATCACGTGACCTGCACACCAGCTCTGGTAGGTCGCATACCTGAAGGCGACCGCCTGACTCGACTACTCCTCACCGGGGGCGATCTGCATGGTGATGGTGAGACCATCCAGATACCTCGTCGTATGACCTTTCCCGGTGGTATCTTCGATCAGACGCACATCACCGGGGCCAAAGGTGTGCGAGGTCCCATCGGAGAGCCCGATCGTCGTCCGCCCCGCGAGTCCGACCTGCCAGCGCCGAAACGGAGCTGGATGAAAGTCCATGAAATACCCCGGTTCTCGTTGCTGCACGCTATAACTCATCGTGCCGGTGACTTTGATATCTCGAAGCTCCTCGGCCTTGATTTCCTCGATGTGGCTCTCGCCATCGCTGCCGGTATATAGTCTATAGACGCCCATGTGCGCTCCTCCCTTCCCACACGTTTAGTCGTCGGCCATGGAGATAGGTCATGCTCTCCCCCCATTCGGTGGTATGATTATACTGCAATAATACCGAGTAGATCCGAATTGCCTGATCACCCTGGTGAAGATGCCATGGTTAGGGACCGGCCTTGGCATAAGTGCTCCTAGACCACGCTTGAGCTTATGATCGGATCACACGCTTGCCTACGAGCGATCGCTAGGCGCAGTTATGGCCCCAATATAGCGAAGCTGTCATTTGGGGCAACAGTCGTTGCGAGAGGGGGGGCATGGTCCTGCAGCACTCCTGGACAACACATCCGTGAGTTTTTGACCCGAATCCTTGCCGGTATCCCTCACGATCAGCACGGCCTTGGTCGAACGGGTGAACCTGACCTTGCGGCAGCCGTTGCCGCTACGTGAGCGCACACACCACGGGGCGATTCGTCCCCGATGGCGGGAGCGAACGCCGGCGATGGCGGCAGGCTTGACGGATCACGTCTGGACCTTTCGCGAGCTTCTCACGGCCAAATTCGAGCCGTTGGATTCTCAAAGTATTAGCGGATGAGCACCAGAAAATGGAGAGAGTGTTTTAATCCTCTATGGCGCTCGCATGCCTCCTGCGGTCAGGAGACTGCTGTTGCTCAGCCAGAGCATTCCGATAGGCGGCATAGGCACCGTAAAATGATACACAGAACGGCACACAGGGCGTCAGGAGGAGCTTCACCACGATTTGGGGAGTGATAGCCCCCGCCAGCAGCACATCACCATGATTCAGGAGAATAATGACGCCCCCCACACCTAATGCAATGCCAAGGCTTCGTCTCACCACTGCCCACCCTGGACGGAGGTCTTCGGCTTGGACGACGAGGCGACTGTTGAGGAACGCTCCCAGCATCGTCACACAAAACGGGATCAACGGGGTCAGGAGGGATTTCACCAGCACCCGCTTTGTGGCGTATCCAGACAAGAGGACATCTCCTTGATTCAGCAAGACGAGTACCGTGCCTACGATCCCGGAAGCGAGCAGGGCTTTCTGCAGCATTTGAGGCTTAGAAATGAGCCGTAAGCGTACCAGCATGTCGTGCCATCGGTATAAGTGAGCCTCGGATTGCATGGGTGCCCCTCTCGTGTACAGAGGAAGTGCTCAGATACGTATCGCTGTCGTATTGTTCGAGCCGTTCGTAATGCACAATTTTACCAGCTATTGCTTATGTTTTGATCGACTAGACAAAAGGGGTTCAACTGTCCCATGTTTTTGGCCGTGCACCAACCCCCTGCCCCGCCGTTAGTCAACGTGATTGACATAGCGTATCAATTTTGATACACTGCCAATAAGGACGAGGGACAGAAGCGTCTGCCTATCAGGTTTTACCAGTCAGCAAACGGACGGGAGCCGGTGCGAGAATGGCTGAAAAGCCTCAGCGCAGCAGACCGGAAAATCCTTGGCACCGATATACGCGCCCTGGAGTTTGGCTGGCCGGTAGGGATGCCGCTGTGCCGGGCCTTGGGTAACGGTCTGTGGGAAGTGCGTAGCAGTCTACCGCATGGCCGCATTGCACGAGTGATTTTTTGTGTCCATGCGCAGCAAGCCGTCTTGTTGCATGGCTTTCTGAAAAGGACCCAGAAGACCCCAAAACCCGATATAGACTTGGCCATGCGACGGAAAAGGGAGGTGGAGCGATGATGAACAAAAATCCTCACATTGGGTCGTCCTTCGAGGACTTTTTAGCCGAAGAAGGCGTGCTGGAGGAATGCACCAACGCGGCGATCAAGCGCGTGATTGCGTGGCAGGTAGAGCAGGCCATGCAGGAACGTGGCTTGACCAAGGCGGCGATGGCGCACCAGATGCACACCAGCCGTGCCGCGCTTGATCGGCTGTTAGACCCTGAAAATACCTCTGTCACCCTGCATACGCTGCAACGCGCCGCTGCGGTGATCGGCAAGCGTGTGCAGATCACGTTGGAAGATGCACAGCCCTAAGCCCTCTATGCCTGCAAATACCCGATAGGGATAGCCTATGGCTGATGAACTGCTTCCGGGGGAGGTCAAAGCCTTTCTGCTGCGGCATATCGATTCGATTGCCCAATTGGAAGCCCTATTGCTTCTGCGGGCCAATGCCGAAATCGTATGGAGCGCGGACACGCTGGCCAAGAGGCTCTACACAACGGCACAAGAAACAGCGGAGATATTGGCACGCTTATGTACGGACGGGTTCCTGGCCGCCCTGAGCAGCCAGCCGCTCCTGTATCAGTACCACTGTACGTCAAGCGAACAGGCACACCTGGTTGACCAGGTTGCCGAGTGCTATACCAAATATCTCATTCCGGTCACGCATCTCATTCACGCGAAGCCGCGCACGAGGGTGCAAGCGTTTGCCGATGCCTTCAAGTTCAGAAAGGAGGAGTGAGATGGACACAAGCACCGTGATCTATAGCTTATGTGCCGTGACGGCGCTCCTCTGCGCCTGGTTGTTACTCCAGGCGTATGGGCGGAGCCGGTATCGTTTACTCCTCTGGAGCGGCCTGTGTTTTGCCGGGTTGACGGTCAATAACATGCTGTTGGTGCTTGATAAAGCCGTTTTTCCAGAGGTCGATCTGTCACTCTGGCGACTCGGCATCGCGCTCCTGGCCATGCTGGTGCTCTTATATGGGTTGATCTGGAATGCGGAGTGAGGTGGGCGCATGCATACCTTAATCTTGGGTGCTATTGCGATGGCAGCCCTGGTCGCGGCACTGTTTTTCCTGCGCTTTTGGCGCGACACCCGCGACCGCTTTTTCTTGTTCTTCGCGATTGCCTTCTTTGTCGAGGCCCTCGATCGCGTGGCCTTGGGTTTGATCGCTGGCTCCCAGGAACATGAGCCATTCTTTTATGGGGTACGGCTCGTGACCTACGGGCTAATCATCGCTGCTATCGTGGACAAGAATCGCCCACGCGGTGCGCGAGGGGCAGACGCACGTGGACGCTCCCTCACCACGCGGGATACACCGTGACGGAGGCGTAACTCTGCCTGTGCATTGCTCTGTCCGTTCTCATGGCTATAAAGAGGCTTAGGCTCTCCACAAGACGAGAAACCCCGCAATAGCGGCCACGCCGACCCGCTGAACACGCCGAGCTTCACTTGGTTCTGGAGATTGCCTGAGGTAAAGGCCAGCCCGCCGATGAACAGGCTCATGGTGAAACCGATGCCGCATAGCACCGCGACGCCGTATATTCGCGTTTGATTTCCGGCCCGACCAGCAGAAAGAAAATCGCCATCAGGCCGTCATTAATCCAGTGCAGCAGCGACAGGCTTGCACCGGGCAAGCCGATGTTGGCGGACAGCGCCGCATGGCACACAGGAGCCGCCGGGGAATTGGCAAGCGCCAAAGTTCTGTTGCAAAAACCCATTTTTGCGGCGAGATCTTCAACATAGCGCCGCGAAAAATTAAGCATTTACCGCACACGAAAATGCCGTTTTTGATTTTTTGCAACAGAACTCTCATGCTGCCAAGGAGCACCACGACGCATGGAAATCGAATTTACAAGGCAACCGCTCTATGTCCCGCGGACATTGGCGAAGCGTCACAAGACGTCTAAAGGTGTCGAGCTCAACCGGTTGACCCCTCGGGATCATGCCGAATGTCGGTAGTGGTCCCGAGGGGCGGTCTGATCGTGGGCCGAGCGTCGCACCCTTGGCGCAGCAGCAGCACGGCTGTGGCGGCCTCGGCCGCGATCACAGCCGTGATCCGGTCATCCGCCTCTAAGCGGGTGTCCGCGCTCGGCACGGAGACGCGCAGGCCCCGTTTGAGTGTGACCAGCATGCAGCCGGGCGGGAGCCCCAACTCGCGCACGCGCTTCCCCGACAAATGCTGAATTTGCCTGAAGACTCAGTTCCAGGATCAACGTTCCATCTAACGCCGGTGTCGTCGGATCACGGCGGACATCCCGCTCCAGGAGGGCTTCATAAATGGGTAAATCCCCCAGAGCGTCGGCGATCGCGTAGGCCGAAAAGCACGCCACGAACAACGGGAGGATCGGCTCGTAGGTGTTGGTCATTTCGATGATGAGCACGATGCCGGTGAGGGGTGCGCGCACGATCGCCGCAAAGTAGGCGGCCATGCCTACCACCGCAAAGACCTCAGGATCGAGGAAGGCCTCGGGCATCACCATGTGGGTGACGTGACTCACGCCCACACCGAGGAGCGCGCCCAGGACCAGCAGCGGGGCGAAGATGCCTCCTGGAGCCCCGCAGCCGTAGCTGATCATCGTCAGCCCGAACCGGAGCCCAAACCAGAGGGGGATCGCCGACAGGACCACCTGCCCCGCGAACACGGCTTCTAACAGTTCGTGGCCGCCCCCCACGGCCGCGGGCGCGAACCACCCGATCAGGCCCACTAATGACACCCACCCACGCCCCGGCGAGCCTCACGGGCCATCGACCGAGGCGAGAGAGCCACCCGCCCAACCGGGCAAAGCCCTCCAGGCAGCCGAGCAGGGTGCGATTAAAGGCGACCCCCAGCACACCCGCGAGCACGCCTAACCCCAGGAACGCCGGTAACGCCACCAATGACGGGGCGGGGTGCGCGGCCACATGAAAGACCGGCAATTGGTTGGTCAAGGACCGCGTCACGACATCCGCGGTCATGGAAGCCAGGAATGCCGCGCTAAAGACCATCGGGCTGAAGTCGCGCTGGACTTCTTCCAGGACAAATGCCAAGCCTGCCAACGGGGCATTGAACGCCGCGGCCAATCCGGCCCCGGCTCCCGCGGCAATCAATGTCTGGCGTTCGCGCGGCGTCACCGTGAGCCATTCCGCCACGGCGGCCCCGACCGCGCCCCCCATCTGCACGGTGGGGCCTTCCCGCCCGAGTGCCAACCCACTTCCGATCGCGAACACCCCTCCGACGAACTTGACGGGGAGGATGCGTCGCCAGCGGAGCGAGCGCAGCCGGTACAAGACGGCCTTCAGGTGGGGAATCCCGCTGCCTGCGGTTTCCGGAGCCAGGCTGTTGACCAGGTAGACCGCGAGACCAGCCCCCGCCGCGCCGAAGAGGGTGGGCAGCAGCCAGCCCCAGGCTGGGTATCGATGCGCCCACGCCACCAACCCGTGTCGGACACTGTCCCCGCCGGCGAGTGCCCACCGGAACGCCACCGCCAGTGCCCCCGCCAGCAGTCCTATGAGGATGGCGCGGGGGAAGACCTTTCTCCGCTGCTCTTGCGTCCGGAGAAAATCGCGCTGTTCCGCACGCCAGTCCTGGCGAGTGACCTGCTCGTCTTCTAGACGTCGATGATATTGGTCAGAAGGCATGTCTCTCGGCCCGAGCCTTCATCGTTCACACCTGCGTCCGGGGAAGTCTCTCGTCACGACGCGCCGCGTACATCCCTCCCATGTCCCACCGAGCGCACGGCCTCCGGGGTCCCAGTGCAAGGCAGTCCAGGAATCCATTATAGCAGCGGCGCATGGACTGCTGCAGCCCACCCTCTTCTTAGGTCTCATCGCCTCTATGGACCCACCCTCGTTGGCAAGAGCTAACTTTTTCATGGCAGGAAGAATCCGACTGCATGCCTCTATCGGCCTAGACAGTGGAGAATTCTGTGATCTCCTGGCCTGGTGGGCCATCTCTGGCCCATGGGGCAGCATCGGGCTGGCTCCGGTCAGGGGCCTGAGAGCCATGGTGCCTTGACAGGAGCCGGTGGCCCTTGCTATCGTCTAGGTAACTGTCGGGCTAGCAGCGATGCCGGTTGCGCCAACGAGGGGAGGAAGAACGATGCAAGGCAGCGAGCCAGCATCTCAGGACGCCGCTGCATCAAGGATACGGGGACAGCAGGCAGACCAGGAAGACCTCCGGCTCATCGAGCGTGTCAAGGCAGGCGACCACGACGCATTTGACGTCCTTTTCCAGCGTTACTTTGCCACCGTCTCCCGCCAGGCCATCAGGCTGACAGGTCACCGCGAGGAGGCAGAGGAGGTGGTGCAAGAGGTCTTCCTCACGGTCTATGAAAAGGCTCACACGTTCCGCGGCACGGCGGCGTTTTCGACCTGGTTGTACCGGGTCACGGCCAACGCCGCCCTGATCAGGCTCCGACGACGCAAGACGGGGAGAGAGCTGTCGACTCGAGGAGTATCTGCCGAGTTTCCGCGACGATGGTCATCACCTCGTGCGGCCGGTCGTCGACTGGTCGAATGAACTCGAAGCGCGTGTGGCCAGTGAGGAGCGGCAGCGACTCATTCAGCAGGCGCTTGACCTGCTGGCTCCGGTGGATAAGGCGGTGGTCGTCTTGAGTGATCTGGAGGGTTTTTCAGACCGTGAAATCGCCTCAACCCTCGGGTTAAGCGTCTCCGCAGTCAAGGCACGTTTGCATCGGAGCCGCCTGGCCTTGCGCGGAAAATTGGCGGCCTCACTGGGATACTCACCTTCGTAGGGAGTTGATCGTCATGGCTCAACAGCACCTCACGGCCAATGCATCAAGGGCACGGTTGACCTGTGAACAGGTCACGAAGCTGATTCGAGACTATCTTCAGGGAGACTTGCCTCCTGATATCACCGCGAGTTTTGAGGAGCATCTCAGTCGTTGCGACGACTGCGTGGCCTTTATCAAAACCTATCAGCAGACCGTGCAGGAGGTCCAATCGCTGAGGTATGAGGACATGCCCCAGGAGATGCAGGTCCGCGTGCGACAATTTCTTCGCGCCAACATGAAAAACATGCCGCCCAGCCGCTAAGCCGCTCCCACATCCCCCTCGACGTGTTCACATCCCCGCTGGGGCCTCGCGATTGATGTGACCAAAGACGTTGGCCAGGAGCGCCGCTCACAGACGGTATACATCGTCCGGATTCCAACCATCTGAAGACGAGACACTCTTCCCTACATCGTTTTCCGCACCGCCGCATCCAAGCATACTGAAGCCCCTTCTGTAGGCTCCTCCGATCAGAGGGCGTCTCCTTGCCCTGCCCCGATCAGGTGGGCGTAGACATGGGGCATGGCCGAAGATTTTGGGCGACATCGACCATCAGGAGGCCGTTCGATGAGCAGCGACGGAATCACCCGGATTCTCATCCTCGGAGGGGGGTTTGGGGGCTTGTACGCAGCGATGGAGTTGGATAAGAGGCTGGCGCGCGATGCCGACGTCGAGATCACCCTGATCAACCGCGAGAACTTTTTCCTCTTCACCCCAATGCTCCATGAAGTGGCGGCGAGCGATCTGGATCTGACACACATTGTCAACCCCGTCCAGAAGCTGCTCCGACGTGTGAAGTTCTTTGCCGGGGACGTGGAGGCCATCGATCTACCCGGCAAACGGGTGGTGGTGTCGCATGGCTTCGATCACCATCATCACGACATGCCCTACGATCATCTCGTCATCGCCCTGGGCTCGATCACCAATTTCTTCAACCTGCCGGGGTTGCAGGAGCGGGCCCTGACCATGAAAACGCTCGGGGACGCGATCACCCTGCGCAATCGCCTGATCGCCCTGTTGCAAGAGGCCAACAGCGAAGGCTGCGCCGCCATCCGTGAACCGCTGCTCACCGTGGTGGTCGCCGGCGGCGGATTTGCCGGGGTGGAGACCATCGCGGCGGTGAATGATTTCGTGCGCCACGCCCTCAAGTTCTATCCCAATTGTCAGGAGCAGCATGTGCGGATGGTGCTGGTGCATCCCGGATCCGTGATCCTCCCAGAATTGGGGGAAAAGCTGGGGTCCTACGCCCAGAAAAAATTGGCCGCGCGCAAGGTCGACATCCGGGTCAATACCAGAGTGACCGGCGTTTCCGAGCATGGCATCGAACTCCATGATGGCACGGTCATCACCGGCAATACCCTGGTGTGGACGGCCGGGACCTCTCCCAACCCCTTGCTGGAGAGCCTGCCATGCCAGAAAGAGCGCGGCCGTCTCCTGGTCAACGAGTATCTGGAAGTACCCGAATGGCCAGGGGTGTGGGCGCTTGGCGATTGCGCCGTCATTCCCGATCTGCAGACGGGCAAAGCCTACCCCCCGACGGCGCAACACGCGCTTCGGGAGGGCAAGTCCTGGCGCAGAACCTGACGGCGGCGGTGCGCGGCGGCCAGAGGAAGCCTTTTGTCTTCAAGACCATCGGACAACTGGCCTCTCTCGGTCGACGCACGGGGGTGGCCAACGTCATGGGGATGAATTTCTCGGGCTTCATCGCCTGGTGGCTGTGGCGCACGATTTACTTGAGCAAGTTGCCACGCTTTGAAAAGAAGTTACGAGTCGCCCTGGATTGGACCTTGGACCTGCTGTTCTCCAAGGACCTCGTGCAATTCCTGACTTTCCATGCCCCCACGATTTCGCATGCGGAAGCGAACGAGCAGGCCGCGACGGGGGAGTCGCACACACGTGCGGCGGCCATGCGCTAGACCTGGGCCAGCCGCTGCACACGAGGCATGCTGTCGGTCCTTCCGGGTCCCCCCCCGAACAACCCCTCACCCAGGGGCTGACAAGGGTAGGTTGTTTCTCTCTCGGGGGGTCTCACAGTGCTCGTTCTCCTTCTTCTAAGGAGAGCGAGCGTGCGGAGCGCTAGTGGCTTTGGACCTCAATCCCTCACCCTGTCCCTAGAGGTCTCGGGAGAGCGGGTGCGCGATTTCCTCGCAAACAGGATGAGACGGTCTGGAGATGATGGCTGGCCTCGTTCAGGGCCTGCACAACTGTTCTTCAGCCACCTGATGGCGCGACTATGTTGACTGGCGACAGACGCCGAGCATAGACGCATGATCCTGATGCCGCTGGTGATCGTCTGGATCCTTTAAACCTGCATCCTTTTCCCGAGTGCTGTATCAAAGACTGGTGAAGGCGAGAGACGAAGTCGCGGAAACCCGCAACTGATGCGTGTTGAAGGAGATATCCATGTCTCAAGCACAGCATTTTGACGTGATCATCATCGGCACTGGGGCGGGGGGCGGCACGAGGCGCGAAGACTTCGGCGAGATCAAACACTATGGCGGGATCTCACCGGCCTGGCCACTCACCTATGCCGATCTGGAACCATACTACACCAAGGCTGAGCAACTCTATCAGGTCCATGGCCGGCGCGGCGAAGATCCCACTGAGCCGCCAGCCTGCGTCCCCTTTCCGCACCCGCCGGTCAGCCACGAACCGCGCCTCCAGCAATTGAGCGACGACTTCGCCCGACTGGGTTTGCAGCCCTTTCATACGCCCTTAGGCGTCATGTTGAACGAAGCACAGCCACACCACAGTCGATGCATTCGCTGCGACACCTGCGACGGCTTCCCCTGCCTGCTGTCGGCCAAGTCGGATGCCCAGGTGTGCTGCGTCGATCCCGCCTTACAGCATCCAAACCTCACACTCCTGACCAACGCCTATGTGTCGCGTCTGGAAAGCAGTGCGTCCGGTCGCAAAATCTCTCAGGTTCATGTCGAACGCGACGGCAGACATGAAACGTATTCAGCCGACATCGTCGTCGTCTCTTGTGGCGCCATCAACTCAGCAGCGCTGCTGCTGCGCTCCGCCAGTGAGAAGCATTCACAGGGTCTGGCGAATCGCTCGGGCGTCGTCGGACGACATTACATGGGGCACATCAACTCGGTGTTGATGGCCATCTCCAAGTGTCCCAACCCCACGGTGTTTCAAAAATCCCTATCGCTCAACGACTTCTATTTCGGCTGCGAGGACTGGAAGTACCCCATGGGGCATATCTCCTTCGTCGGCAAGCTCGACGCCGTGACGCTGAAAGCCGGAGCACCAGCGATCGCACCCAAATGGACGCTCGATCTGATGGCCACCCATTCGCTGGACTTCTGGTTGACCTCAGAGGACCTCCCGGACCCGCAGAATCGAGTTACGCTCGACCGTGAGGGCCACATCGTTCTGACGTACCAGCCTAATAACGAAGAGGGTCACACACGCCTCATCGCCGAGCTGCGCAGCCTGATGCAGCACCAAACCCGGTGCCCCGTCCACGGCCACGAATGTCATGAGGGCTTGTTCGCACGCAACCTGTTCGTCGGTCAGCGCATTCCGCTGGCCGGCGTGGCGCACCAAAATGGCACCATCCGCTTCGGACATGATCCCAAGACCTCGGCGCTCGATGTCAATTGCAAGGCCCACGACGTCGACAACCTTTACGTCGTCGACGCCAGCTTTTTCCCATCAAGTGGGGCGGTGAATCCGGCTTTGACCATCATGGCCAATGCCCTGCGTGTGGGAGATCACCTGAGCGAACGACTGGGATAGGTGGCCGCTCATGGCCAGGACGCAACGTCTGTCACACGAGAGAGGAGGAGTACTGATGACCGGCACAATGGAACGACGCCACAACACCACGCCAATGATGGCCCAGACTATGGAGTACGAGGCCACGCTGCAGGCTATTGGTGCCTATCTGCTGCGCTACGGCCTGGTGTTCGTGATCGCCTGGATCGGTTTCATGAAATTTACCGCCTACGAAGCGGCCGGCATTCAACCGCTGGTGGCCAATAGTCCATTGATGGGCTGGGTCTATGGCATCTGGAGCGTGCGTGCCTTCTCGGCGGTGCTGGGAGTTGTCGAGATCGCCATCGCGGCGATGATCGCGCTGCGGGTCGTGTCGCCGACAGTATGCGCCATCGGCAGTGCCCTGGCGATCGGCATGTTTTTCACCACCTTGACCTTTATCCTCTCGACCCCCGGCTGGGAGGCAAGCCTGGGCGGTTTTCCGGCCCTATCGGTGGTACCAGGCCAGTTCATTCTGAAAGACATCGTCCTGTTAGGGGCGGCAGTCTGGTCCCTGGGTGAAGCGCTCCCACACGCACGTGCATGAGGCTCGCGATCATGCGGACACGGGGAACGGTGATTCGGTTGAGTGGCGTGGTCCTGTGCTGCTGGCTGTCACTGGCATCGGCGCAGGAGTCGCAAACATCGCTCGTCGACAGGATGGAAGCTGTGGGGATGACGGTGGCGGACATGGAACGTTCGATGGCGTTCTACACCAACGTCCTGGCCTTCGAGTATGATGCGCACGGCCCCAGCGGCCGAGGCGCAGTGAAGGAGAGGCCGTGACGCACGAAGAACGTCGACTCGAAGAATCCCAGCAACGGACAGGCCACTGGAAGCGCTGGGGGCACTATCTGAGCGAGCGCGCCTGGGGGACGGTGCGGGAGGATTACAGCCCCGATGGCCATGCCTGGGACGACTTTCCCCATGACCATGCCCGTTCCAAAGCCGATCGCTGGGGTGAAGACGGCATCGGCGGCGTCTGCGATCGGCATCAATTCATCTGCTTCGCGCTCGCCCTTTGGAATGGCTGCGACCCCATCATCAAGGAACGGCTGTTCGGGTTGACCGGCAACGAAGGGAATCACGGCGAAGACGTCAAAGAGTATTACTTCTACCTCGATTCCACCCCCACGCACTCCTACATGAAATTTCTCTATAAGTACCCGCAGAGGGCGTTTCCGTATGCCGCGCTGGTCGAGGAGAATCGGCACCGGGGGCGAGAGGCGCCGGAATATGAGCTCCTCGACACCGGCGTGTTCGATGACGACTGCTACTTCGACGTCTTTGTGGAGTACGCCAAGGGAACCCCCGAGGATATCCTCATCCGCATGCAGGTCATCAACTGCGGCCCGGAGACGGCCGCGTTGCACCTACTCCCGACGCTCTGGTTCCGCAACACCTGGTCGTGGGGCTACGATGTCCGCCGTCCCCAGTTACGGGCAGGGGAGAGCGTCAAAGGCGTCAAAGCCATCGCCCTCTCACACGACCACTATGGTGAGCGCATCCTCTATTGCGAGGGGCAACCGGAGTTGCTGTTCACCGAGAATGACACCAACCATCAGCGGCTCTACGGTGTCGAAAATCGTACGCCCTATGTCAAAGATGGCATCAACAACTACATCGTGCACGGCGCCAGGGAGGCGGTGAACCCCGAACAGACCGGCACCAAAGCTGCGGCGCATTACGCCCTGTCACTCGGGCCGGGTGAAGCCGCAACGGTGCGTTTGCGCTTCACCGAACCTGGCCTGGTCTCCCCGCGCCGCCATCCGTTTGGCGTCGGCTTTGACCAGCTCTTCGCCACTCGCCACCGCGAAGCCGACGACTTTTATGCCACGGTCATTCCCCAGGACCTGTCAGCCGATGCGCAACGCGTCATGCGCCAGGCCTTTGCCGGGCTCTTATGGTCCAAGCAGTTTTATCACTACGTCGTCGAGCCCTGGCTGCGTGGCGACCCGGCAGGTCCTCCACCGCCAAGCCAGCGCTGGGATGGTCGCAACCAGGCCTGGCGGCATCTCTATAACGATCGATGTCATCTCCATGCCCGACAAATGGGAATACCCGTGGTATGCCGCCTGGGACCTGGCTTTCCATTGCATTCCGCTGGCCCTGGTCGATGCCGAATTCGCCAAGCAGCAGTTGGCGCTCATGTTACGCGAATGGTACATGCACCCCAATGGCCAACTCCCAGCCTACGAATGGGCCTTTGACGACGTCAATCCACCGGTCCACGCCTGGGCCGCCTGGCGGGTGTACAAGATTGAGCAGAAGCGGCGCGGCGTCGGCGATCGTGTCTTCCTGGAAAGCGTCTTTCACAAGCTGCTGTTGAACTTCACCTGGTGGGTGAATCGCAAGGACGCGGAAGGCAAAAACATCTTCCAGGGGGGCTTTCTCGGACTGGATAACATCGGCGTCTTCGACCGCAGCGCCCCGTTGCCCACCGGCGGACACATCGAGCAATCCGATGGCACGGCCTGGATGGGGATGTACTGTCTGAATATGCTGGCCATCGCCCTGGAGCTGGCCCGCGACAACCCGGCCTATGAGAACGTCGCCTCGAAGTTCTTCGAGCACTTTGTGTACATTGCGCATGCCATGGACCACCGTGGCGACGAAGGGCTTGAGTTATGGGATGAAGAAGACGGCTTTTTCTACGACGTCCTGCACCTGACCAACGGCGATCACGTCAAGGTGCGGCTGCGCTCCATGGTGGGCCTCATCCCGCTGTTCGCGGTCGAGACCTTGGAACCCGATATCGTCGATCGACTGCCGGGCTTCAAGCGCCGCCTGCAGTGGTTTGTCGACAATCGACCGGATTTCCGCGAACACGTCGAGATGATCGGGACCCCCGGCGGCGGCATGCGGCGGCTGCTGTCCATCGTCAATCGCGAGCAACTGCCGCGTGTCCTGCGCTTCATGCTGGATGAGGACGAGTTTCTCTCGCCGTATGGCATTCGCGCCCTCTCCCAGCGCCACCGCGAGCAGCCATACATGCTGGCGCTCAACGGCATGCACTATCAGGTGGACTACGAACCGGCCGAGTCGAGCACCGGCCTGTTCGGCGGAAACTCCAATTGGCGCGGGCCGGTCTGGTTTCCGGTGAACTACCTGCTCATCGAAGCGCTGCAGAAGTTCCATTACTTCTTCGGCGACGACCTGAAGGTGGAATGTCCCACCGGCTCGGGCCAGGTGATGAACCTGTGGGAGACGGCCGCTGAGCTGTCGCGGCGGCTGACGCGTATCTTCCTGCGCAATGTCGAGGGCACGCGGCCAGTGTTCGGTGGTGCCGAGAAATTTCAGCACGATCCGCAGTGGCACGACTACGTGCCCTTCTATGAATACTTCCATGGTGATAATGGCGCGGGCCTCGGCGCCAGCCATCAGACCGGCTGGACGGGGCTGGTCGCCAAGTTGCTGCAGCAGAGCGGTGCATGACCAGGAGAAGCGGATAATGCCAGCAGGTAGCTGGAGCGATTGGGGAAAACTCGAGTCGTGTCCTCAGCTCGCTGGCTCGCCATGGCATTCAGGAGCGCTGGGCTGACCTCGCCATGGCCGCACTCGTCTGACGTCTCTAGTGTAGAAGGGTGATGTCACTCATCTGGCGGCGGCTGACCCCGCCCTGACAGTTTACCCAAGGAGGTTAACATCATGAAAGCCATCGCCGTGTTTCCAGGAACCCCCAACAGTGTCCACCTGGCCGACCTACCAAAACCTTCGCTCGAGGATATTCCAAACGGGCGCGGGGTCTTGGTGAAGGTCCTCCGCGTCGGCGTCGATGGCACGGATCGGGAGATCAATGCCGCCGAATATGGCGCCGTCCCCGACGGCGACGATTTTCTCGTGATTGGTCACGAGAGCTTTGGACGGGTGGAGGCGGTCGGCCCTGATGTGACCGAGTTGCAGCCTGGCGATTACGTGGTGGCGACGGTGCGGCGGCCGGGTTCGAGTCTCTACGATCAGATCGGCACCTACGATATGACCACCGATGACACTTACTACGAGCGCGGCATCAATCTCCGCCATGGCTATCTCACCGAGTATTACGTCGACGCGCCCGACTACATCGTGAACGTCCCGCAGGGCCTGAAAGAGGTCGGGGTGTTGCTGGAGCCGGTGACGGTCGTGGAGAAGGGCCTTGCCCAGGCATACGAGATCCAGCGCCGGCTGCGGGTGTGGCGGCCGCGGCGGGCCGCCGTCATGGGCGCTGGCACGGTCGGGCTCTTGGCCACGTTGATGCTGCGCTTGCGGGGGCTCGAGGTGACGACCTTCGGCCTCAGCCGTAAGCCCTATCGTAACGCCGATCTCATCGAGGCGTTGGGGGCGTGTTACGAATCGACGGCAGATGTCTCGATCCTCGAAGGGGCGAAGCACTATGGGCCGTTCGACCTGATGTTCGAGGCCACGGGTTTCTCGCCCATCGTCTTCGAGAGCATGCAGGCGCTGGGCAAAAACGGCGTGCTCGTCCTGTCCAGCGTCACCGGCGGCGACCGCAAGGTCGAGGTCCCGGCGGATCAGATCAATTTGCAGTTCGTGCTGGGCAACAAAGTCATGGTCGGCACCGTCAACGCCAACCGTGAATATTTTGAGGTCGGGGTGCGCGATATGGCACAGGCGGAAGCCCAGTATCCGGGCTGGCTAGGACAGCTGCTCACGCATCCGGTCAAAGGTCTGGAGCATTACCAGGAGCTGTTCGACCACCTCACCATGGCCAAAGGAGCGATCAAGATTTATTGCGAGGTGGCGGATCTGTAATCTGACGCACCCTGTTGCAGGGCATAACACTGATCCCGAGGACGCTACAGGCTGTCATCGGATCACTGTGGCTGTCGAAGCCTGACGCCGGCTGAGATCCCGCCGTCCCACCGACCTCTGCATCCTTTTTCCCTTCAGGCGCATCTTATGAAATGATTCATGGTAGCATGACTCGTGAGCAATGATGAGCGGCCTGATGGTTGGGATCATCCGATGCGTGTAGCGCTGCGACGTCACTGGCCGGAATATTTGATGGAGGCGGCGGGGCTGGGGCAGTTCATGATTTCCGCCTGTATGTTCGCGGCGCTCCTGGGACATCCGGCTTCGCCCGTGCCCCAGTTCGTGGACAGTCCCCTCGTGCGCCGCCTATGCATGGGAATGGCGATGGGCCTGACGGCCATGGGCATTATCTATTCGCCGTGGGGCCAACAATCGGGGGCGCATTTGAACCCCTCGGTGACACTGACGTTTTTCCGGCTGAGCAAGGTGGCACCCTGGGATGCGCTATTTTACATGATCGCGCAGTTCGCGGGCGGCGTGATCGGCGTCCTCCTTGCGGCCGCCTGCCTCGGCCGGGTGATCGCCCATCCGTCCGTCAACTACGTGGCGACCGCGCCGGGACGGCTGGTGTAGGCATCGCCTTTCTCGCGGAATTTGTGATCGCCTTCGTGCTCATGTCCATGGTCCTGCGCGTGCCGAATACCGCGCGTCTGGCCCGCTTTACCGGGCTGTTTGCCGGAGTGCTTGTCGCTACATACATCACCGTCGAAGCCCCCGTATCCGGCATGAGCATGAACCCGGCCCGCACCTTCGGCTCAGCCCTGGTGTCCCGGCTCTGGACGGCGCTGTGGATTTACTTCGTCGCGCCGCCTCTGGGGATGCTTGCCGGGGCGGGACTGTACCGGTGGCAACGGGGAGTCCACGCCGTCATCTGCGCCAAACTGCACCATCACAACCATAAGCGCTGTATCTTCCATTGCGGGTACCAGCAACCGTCTCACCTGGACACGGCCAAGGTCGCAGAGGCCTGAGGAGACTCCAATGCAGGCGATTACCGTGCAAGTGGAAGGGGATATCGAGGAAGGAGACCACAAGGTGCTCCTGCTCACCAAAGTGCACATCAAATATACTCTGAAAATCCCCCAGGGGGACGCGAGCACAGGCCGAGCGCGCGTTGGCACTGCACCATGCGCAATGCCCGGTGTCGCCATCGGTCGAACGGGGCATTCGCGTCGAGTGGAGCGCCGAGATCACCGAGGTGTAGTCTATGGCCAGAACTCAGCCATTCGTCTTCGATGCCTACGGCAGGCTCTTCGATGTGCATGCCGTGGTCACGGCCTTGCAGACAGTGACGCCCGAGGCCGAAGCGGTCAGCCGGCAATGGCGGGCGAAGCAGCTGGAGTATAGCTGGTTGCGCTCGCTCATGGGATGTTATGTCGACTTCTGGACGGTCACTGAGGAGGCACTGCGGTTTGCGCTGAAAGGCTTCGCGGTCGGCGTCACACCGGCCCAACACACGGCCCTCCTCAAGGCCTATTTGCAGCTGTCGGCGTATCCAGAAATCCCTGGCTACGCTCGAGGCGCTGTCGCCCCGCCCCTGCCTGATACTCTCCAATGGGACGCCGCGTATGCTGGAGGCGGCTGTTGAGTGGAGCGGGCTGGCCGGAAAATTCACCCATATCTTGAGTGCGGACCAGGTCAGGGTGTACAAGCCTGACCCGCGGGTATATGCTCTGGTGCCCGAGGCGCTTGGGCTGGCGAAGGAGGCGGTCGTCTTCGTCTCCTCCAATGCGTTTGACGTGATGGGCGCGAAAGCCTATGGCTTTCACGTGGCATGGGTGAATCGCACGCACGCTCAGGCAGACGAATTGGGGCTCGCACCGGACCTCGTGCTCTCGCGCCTGGATGAGTTGCCGCAGGCGTTCCCGACCGCGTGAACTCATGGCGAACGTCGTTGATGTGGTAAACATGAGATTGACCGACAGACGAGAGAAGGGAGGGGAATTCGATGGCTCGACTGGAACAGATGCATTCGGCAATGCGTGCCTCACTACTGGCGATGGAGTGTCCGGTATTCGACAGCCATGCCTGGGTGACAGGACCGCCGCTGCACCAGCGGCGCGTGGCGCTCGTCTCCACGGCTGGTCTGCATCGGCGGGACGACCGTCCCTTTGCCTGTGACCTGTGGCAATCTCCGGGCCATCGCGGCAGACTACCGCGTCATTCCCGGTGACATTGTCGCGAATGACCTGGTGATGAGCCATGTGTCGACGAATTTCGATCGCACCGGCTTTCAGCAGGATTGGAATGTGGTGTTCCCCCTCGATCGTTTGCACGAATTGGCGGCGCAAGGGGCCATTGGTAGCGCCGCTGCGTTCCACTATTCTTTTATGGGGGCGACAGACCCCAAACACCTGGAACCGGCAGCCCATGACTTGGCCCGCCTGCTGGCGCAGGACCAGGTCAACGCCGTGTGCTTGGTGCCAGTTTGACCGGCCTGTACGCGCGCCGTTGGCGCGCTCGCCCACTATCTTGAACATGATGGCATCCCGACCACTCACATCAGCTTGATCCGCGAACATACGGCCGTCATCAAGCCGCCACGGGCACTGTGGGTGCCCTTCGAGCTCGGACGCCCCTTGGGAATCCCGAACGATGCCCTCTTCCAACGTCGCGTGCTGCGCGCCGCCCTAACGCTGCTTGAGGCCCCCACGGGACCGGTCCTCGAGGCGTTCCCTGAGGATGCTACAGTCCATGAGGAGGGTCTGTACGGCTTCGCCTGCCCGGTCCGCTTCGACACGCCTCCCGCCAATCTGAATGCCGTAGACTTGCTCCGTGCGGCACTCCAGCGAGAGATCAGACAGCTACACACCTGGTATGACCTCGGCGTGGTCAGACGGGGGCGTACTACGGTGGGCGTAAGCGGTCTGACGCCAGAGGAGTTGGCCGCCTTTGTCAGCGACTTTCTCGCCGCCGGCACACCGTCCAATCCTCGGCCAGACGTACCGCTGGCCACCCTCTTTCGATTCGCCGTCGAAGATCTGAAATCCTACTACTTCGAGGCCGTGACCGCCCAGCCTGGTCAGCAGGCCGTCGATAGCACGGGGCTCGCCGACTGGTTCTGGCGTGAGACGATGGCGGGGCGCGTGTTGTTCGCCGTGCATGACGCCTGTCAGCGCAGCGACGTGCCCGGGATCCAGGTAGTGGCCAACAGCTTTCTCATCCCCAGGGCACGCATGGCTGAATCGCCCTATGCCAAGGCCTAGCGTCCCTGAAGACGCCGCCTATTGACCTACGGAGAGGCACGATGGAGGCAGCCACCGTGATCTCTCTCGCCCCAGAAATCGTTCGAATGGGCATGGTTAACTTGGTCCACACCCCATAATTGCACGGTGAGGGGCCATCAGCCCTGCTGAGACCGTCCGGATGAAAGACTATTGCCGTGGCTCGTGCCATTATGGGTCTGATGAAGCACAGGAACGAACACCGTCATAGGCTCCATCAAATCATCATATTATCAAGTGCTTGAGGTCTCGCTTCCGCCTCTCACCAGGCGTGCGGCACGTCATGATTCCGCGCCTGGATTAGCCGACGCACTCCAAAGGCCATGCATAGGCCCGATCCTGAAAAGACAGACGTGATCCTGTAGAGACCGTGAGAGAGATGGGAGGAAGAGGCCACGCATGTAGGCGATGATAGTTTCGGTACCTGTGTTTCATCGGACCCATAACGCGAGCGCGTTTCCATGACGCGCCAGTCTGCCGTGTATAGGGATGACGTCGAGCGTCGCACCCCTCATCGCGGCGGGCACCACGATCGCACCGATGGTGCCACGTGAGCGGCCTGGTCTCGCGATGCGGGTCCTTCACGACGTCGGTGAGCCGGGATGGAACGGGGAGTGCACACCTTCGCGCGGGCGTTCGCTAACGCCTTCCCCCGCGTGGGGGACGACTGGAAAGGAGAGGTGGATCATGGTACGACGCGCGTGCCTCCTCGCGCTGCTGTTGACAGGGCTCTTCGGATGGAAGGGCTCTCAGGCGCGCGGTCAAGCGCTGAGACCAGGCCAGTTCGCCGCGAACCTCACCGGAGGACCTTGGATCAACAGCTCAGCGCTCAGCATGGAAGGTCTCCGTGGCCGAGTGGTGCTGCTGGAATTTTGGACGTACGGCTGAATCAATTGTCAACACGTGATCCCGCAGTTGCGGGCCTGGCACACGCTTCTCTTGGTGGACAAGCAGGGGATTATCCGCTATCGCCACATCGGTGAAGGCGACGATGCGGCGATCGAAGCCACGATCCAGGCCCTGTTGGCCGAGGCGGGATGACCGTGAGAATGGGCTAGCAATGTTTCTCAACGGCTCCAGCGCTGAGAACACCAGGAAGGGGCCGTTGAAACGGAGTGGTCGCGTGCGATGATAGGAATAGCGGCGGCACCGAAACGAAAACCTACGCGAAGAGCACCACGGTGAGATGCTGCGTTGAAGAGTGAACGCTCCCGAGAATACAAACCGGGCCAGAGCCTTATTTACATCAGTGGGGAATTCAGCGGACTCGTTTCCAAGCGTTTGAATAAATAACCGAAACCTTCCATTCAGGCGTTTCCAGAGGAACGCTGCATGTGCTCAAACCCGCGTGGCAGTTGCCATGAGATGAGCTGGCACGTCATTCGTGAGTCGGCATAACTCCCCAAGTAGGTCAAGGATGTGTTGGCCCGCTTTGCTGGGAGTACGGCAATATCAACCACTTGAAAAAAACAGCCACCGTCGCCGATGATGCGGCCCATCGTAATCGTTTCGGTTGAATCTCGAATATGCACGCCGTACCACGTTCCAGCTCACCCCAGTGTCGCGGCTTGAATGCTCTTGGGGCTCAGACCTGCGGCTTCGCGTAGATGCATGTAGGCTTCGACGGACGGTGGTGTGTTGATAAGTGTGGACGTGTTCACGGTTCCTCCCCTCGTTTTTGAGACAGAGCCTCGATAGGACACAAAGCATGTCTGCTCGTGTTTCACTGCTGGCACGTCAAAAGGGCATTCTCTCTGAGTTTTGCAACATCAGACGTCCACATCCGTGGACATGCTTCGCGGACACTCCACCTCCCGGATCGCGTCGATCACCATCGGCTCGGTTTTGCGGTCCATCTCAATTTCTTTGAATTAGAAGGTCGTTTCCCGACATCCCCACGGGATATTCCTGCCGTCGCGTTGAGTGCACTGGCCACGCCATTGCCTATCTCACCTACAGCCTTGATCCACTACGATTGGAGCGGCCGGGCGCGGAAAAACCACCGGGCGCAGAGCCGCACCTGGTATGGTTTTCGTCCATTTACGCGTACAGATGGCCAGGCTCTGCACGCCTGGTTGCACCGAGAGGTGTTCCCAGGGGATGCGAACCTCCAACACCTGTCTGACATAGGACTCGACTGGTGCCGCGACCAGCATCTGGAGCCACCTACGACCGGACGGCTGGAGCGCCTCCTCCGCTCTGCGGTCCAGACCTATGAGCAGACCTTATTCGCGGCGACCTCTGGACGTTTGACGCGCGCGACCCAGCAGCAGCTGGAGGCGTTGCTCCAGCCCCTGGAGGAAGAGGCCCCGGCCGAGGCGATCCCTACGGATGACGACATGCCCGCCACCGCACCTTTCGCTGACATGAAAGCCGATCCGGGCCCTGTGGGGCTCGCAAGCGTCCTGCAAGAGCTGGCCAAGCCGCAACGGTTAACCGCCTTGGCATTACCACCCAACCTCTTTGCCGATATGTCCCCCAAACGCCTTCAGGTCTTCCGGGCCCGTGCGACGACCGAACCACCGCGCGAGATGCGCCGTCACCCGGCGCCCATTCGCTATACCCTCCTGGCAGCCTTCTGCTGGCAGCGCCGCCAGGAGGTCATTGATGGCTTAGTCGATTTGTTGGTGGTGATCATCCACCGTATTAGCGTGCGCGCGGAACGGAAGGTCATCAAGGCACTCGTGCAGGACCGAGAGCGAGTCGATGGCAAAACGACCCTCCTCTACAAACGGATCATCGCCAGCCTTTCGTCTCGTGCACGGAGGTCCCCATCGACGGCGTGGTCCGTCCCCACTGGCAAGAATTCTTGATCGAGACCGCTCCCGATGGCGGCGACCGTATCCACCGCATCAACTATGAGATCTGTACCCTCCAGGCGTTACGAGAATGTCTGCGGTGCAAGGAGATCTGGGTCGAAGGCGGTCAGCGGTATCGCAATCCCGACGACGACTTGCCTCAGGATTTCGACGCCAAACGGGCGGCTTACTATGGCGCGCTGGCCCTACCGCAGGACGACGATACCTGTATCGCGAAGGTACAGGCGGATATGCAGGAGGCCCTCACCCAGTTCGACCGTGGGCTGCCACAGAACCTGAAGGTCCGGCTCCGCACCTACGGCGACAACCGGATCGTCCTTACCCCCCTGGAGGCGGAGCCCGAACCCTCGCAGCTCGGGCAGCTCAAGGCCGAAGTCTTGCGACGCTGGCCCATGACGGGACTGCTGGACATGCTCAAAGAAACCGATCTGCGCCTCGGATTTACCGAGGCGTTTCCAAGCCTCGGCAGCCGTGCGACCTTGGACCGCCGCACGCTGCAGATGCGCCTGCTCCGCTGCCTGTATGGGCTCGGTACCAATGCCGGCCTGAAGCGGATGGCCTCCATCGACGCTGGGGTCAGCTACCCAGAGTTGCTCTATGTGCGCCGACGTTTGCTCCACAAAGACGCCCTCCGGGAAGCGATTCAGCGCGTGGTGAACGCCACTCTGGCTGTACGGGTGCCAGAGATCTGGGGCGAAGTGACCACGGCCTGCGCCTCGGATGCGAAGCATTACGGCGTCTGGGATCAGCATCTCATCACCGAATACCATGCCCGCTATCGGAAAGCGGGCGTGACGATCTACTGGCATACGGATGAACGGGCCGCCTGCATTTACTCGCAACTGAAGCGCTGCTCCTCCTCTGAGGTCGCGGCCATGATCCAGGGGGTGTTGCGTCACTGTACCGAGATGACCATTGAACGCCAATATACCGACTCGGCGGGGCAGAGCCATGTCGGATTTGCCTTATGTACCCTGTTGGGCTTCGAGCTGATGCCGCGTCTGAAAGCCATCGCTTCACAAAAGTTCTATCGCCCCGTTGTGGGCCACCCTGACGTGTGCGCCCATCTGCAACCAATCCTCACCCGTCCCATCGACTGGGACCTGATCCGCCAGCACTACGACGAGATGGTCAAGTATGCGTCGGCCTTGCGTCTCGGCACAGCTGAGGCCGAAGTGATTCTGAAGCGGTTCATGCGCTACAATCTCACCCACCCGCCCTACCAAGCCCTCGTCGAGCTGGGCAGGGCGATCAAAACCGCCTTTCTCTGTCGGTGCCTCCATACTGAAGCGCTCCGACGCGAAGTCAACGCCGGCTTAAACGTCGTTGAAAACTGGAATAGCGCCAACGATTTCATCTTCTACGGCAGAAGTGGTGAAATTGCGAGTAATCGCTTGGATGACCAGGAAATCGCCATGCTCTCCTTACATCTCCTCCAGTCGTGCTTAGTCTACGTCAACACCCTCATGCTCCAGCAGGTGCTGGCAGACCTCACCTGGGCGTCATCCATGACCCCAGAAGATTGGCGGGGGCTGACGCCGCTGATCTACCATCACGTTCACCCCGACGGTATCTTTGAACTCGATCTCACCAAACGCTTAAGGATCGATCCATCCCCCGATGTCCTGGCGGCCTGGCCTGACCGAGAACGACTGTTTTCGGCAAAGTGTGCCCCAAAGCCCTCTGGAACCATGCGGGTTCCAGAGCGAGGAGGCGTGATGCCCCACTGACCGGGCGGGCGATTCCTCATATGATCAGCCGGGCAGGCATCACTGCCGCCTTACCCTTTCCGGTCCATCCGCCTATGTTACGGCACGCGTGCGGATTTTACCTGGCGCACAAGAATACGGATACGCGCGCCATCCAACAGTATCTGGGGCATCGCAACATCCAACACACCGTACGGTATACAGCACTCGCGCCCCAGCGGTTTCAAGACTTCTGGGACGATTGACAATCGCCTCTCCATCATGCCTCGCTGCTGCTGTTGCCCCAAATGATAGCTGCGCTATAGTTAGGTCGTTATGGCGGGAGGCCTCAGCCTCACCCCCCGGCCCCCACTGGCCTAGCCGATTCAACCAGCCACCTGCAGGGTCGTCAATGTTGCCGGACGGTCAGGCCCACCGCGAGGAGTACCCCTCTCTAAACCGTCTCAATATGGGTCTCTGGAACAAGGAGTGCGAACGGCTCCTGCCGGGAGCGTGTATACCCGATGATCTCGCCTCCGGCATCGCCCCGGAGCTCGTCGAGGACATTGTAGAGCAACGCGGCTGCGCGGCTTACCAGAGCGGTAGCATTGCTCGTACCGCGCGTGCACCACGTCGCGTTCCTGTTGCCGGGGGTGCGGCCTGGAACTGCCACCACCTGACCTGGGGGCAACGTGTGATTGTAAATATCTAGGACCTCCCCTGTGGTGGAACCGAGGTACTCCTGGACGACGACTCGGCCACCTGGTGCGGGGACGTCTGGCTTAATCGCCCGACGGTAGCCCATGCCCTGCGCGTTGATGGTGCTGGGAGGCCCGCACCGACATAGGGATGGACCCACGTTTCCCCGAGGGAGCTGGCGATGACGGTCTCGTAGTGCACGATGAGCAGAGGCGTCGCGAGCCCCATCTCCGTCGCCAGCGCTTCCGCCGAGGAAGTCTTCCCGTTGCCAGGCGGTCCTGCGAGAAGGACTAGAAGTTAGCCATTCACTTGACCATCTATGACAAACCCTTTCCGGAAGACCTGATTCTGCGAATTGGGTATGCCATCGAGCAGGCCACCGACTAGCATCGCCGCACGCCAGACCTCTCATGTGTCCATGGATAGAGCGCGTTCCTGGGAGTGCCCTTCCCCCCTCTCAGCGACTCGCCAGCGCGAGCATGACCTCAGCAAGAATTCTTGTGCCGGCCGCCAGATCAGACGGGGTAGCGGACTCGGCTTCGTTGTGACTGACCCCGCCCCGGCACGGTACGAACAGCATGCCGCTGGGACAGAGGTCGGCCATGTACTTGGCGTCATGCGTGGCGCCAGAAACAATATCCATATGCGACTAGAGCCTGGCGTGTGGCGGCCTGTTTGAGCAGGTCACGGATGGCTGGATCAAACTCTACTGGTGGCGAATAGAGCGTTTCAGTGACCACCACGCTGCAGCCATGCGCCTGGGCACGGCATACTGCGTCGACCTGGTCGCCGAGGCGAGACAGCACCTCGGCACTGGGATGGCGCAGATCGATGGTGAAAAGAACACGGCCTGGCACGGTGTTCGGCGAGTTTGGCGTGACTTCGAAACGCCCCACGGTAAACCGAACGGTATCGGCGCTGTCGTACATCAGTGCCTGCAGGGCTGTCACCATGCGGACAGCAGCTACCAAAGCGTCCTTGCGGATGCGCCGTGGAGTAGTGCCGGCGTGCGCCTCTTCCCCTGTCACCTCGACGCGAAACCACCGTAACCCCTGGATGCCAGAGACAATACCAATGGTGTGGTGCGTCGCCTCCAGGATAGGCCCTTGTTCAATATGGGCTTCGAGATACGCCGCCATGGGGAAACGAAACGCCCGCCGTTGCGGAATCGCCAGGCGTTGCATGGTCTCAGCCAGCGCCTGCGCCACGCTGATGCCGGCAGCATCGGTGGTGGCCAGGGCCGTCTCCAGCGGCAGGGCGCCGGCGAACACGGCCGATCCCATGGTGGTGGGCTGAAAGCGTGCGCCTTCTTCGTTGGTCCAAACCACGGCTTCAAGTGGATGGTTAGTAACAATCCCAACATCAGCAACCGCCTCGAGCACCTCAAACGCCGCGAGGACACCATACACGCCGTCAAAGTTGCCGCCGGTGGGTTGGGTGTCAAGATGCGACCCGGCCACCACCGGGCGTGCCGTTGAGTCCTCGCCGGCACGGCGCATGAAGACGTTGCCAATGGCGTCAACACTGGTGCTGAAGCCACGCATGGCAGCCCAAGCGAGCAAGCGCAAGCGGGCCTCCGCGTCCTCTGGCGTCAGGGCCTGGCGGTTAACCCCGCCGCGGCCAGTGGCACCGATGCTGGCCATTTCCATATGACGCTGCCAGAGACGGTCCTCGCGCACTGCCTTGACCACGGCGGCTATGGTTGCCGATGACTCCGACATCTCCAACTCTCCTCGTTTCCTGTGCCGCATTCCGCCCGCGTCTCACAACGTCCCAGAGGCGCCGCGCCGCAGAAACTCACCCATGCCTTCGCGCCCGTGCCAATCCTTCCCGTCCACAATCAGTTGGCCGCGCAGAAAGACCTTTTTGACGCTTCCCGTCAGCGTATGGCCCTCAAACAGGCTGTAGTCAACGCGGCTGTGATGCTCCGAAGCCCGGATAGTCCAGGTGTTGTGGGGATCAAACAGGACGATGTCGCCATCCGAGCCCACGGCAATGGTGCCTTTCTTGGGAAAGAGGCCGAACAGCTTGGCGGGGTTGGTCGCCGTCAGCGCCACGAAGCGGTTGAGCGACAGGCCTCGCTGTCCGACGCCCCCGTCGTAGATCAGTGGCAGACGTGTTTCGATCCCTGGAGCACCGTTGGGGATCTTGCTAAAATCGTCTTTCCCTTGCTGTTTTGAGAACTTCATGCCGAACAGCTGCTCGTTGAAACAAAACGGACAGTGGTCGGTTGAGACCACCTGTAAGTCATTGGTGCTGAGCCCACGCCATAGGGCCTGTTGGTGGGTGGCGTCACGCAACGGCGGTGTCATCACATATTTCGCGCCTTCAAACTCGGGCCGATCGTACTCTTCCCGTGTCAGGAACAGGTAGTGCGGGCAGGTTTCCGCGTGCACCGGCAGGCCGGCGTCACGCGCCTCGGCAACTGCCGCCAGCGCCTCGCGCGCCGACAAATGCACCACATACAGCGGCGTCTCAGCCAATTCGGCAATCTTAATGGCGCGATGGGTCGCCTCGCCCTCCATCGAGGTGGGACGCGTGAGGTTATGATACTTCGGCGCCACCTGGCCCGCTGCCACGGCCTCCTCGACGAGCACCTGGATCACCTGCCCGTTTTCAGCATGCACACAGATCATGGCGCCATGCCCTCCGGCGAGGCGCATGGCCTTGAATAGTGCGCCGTCATCAAGCATGAGGACGCCAGGATAGGCCATGAACAATTTGAAGCTGGTCACGCCTTCGCGCCTAATGAGGGTCTGCATGTCGGTCAGCGACTGGTCGTTGATGTCGAGCATGATCATATGGGCGCCGACATCGACGCTGGCGCTGGCGGCGCGTCTATGCCAATCCTCCAGGCCGACCAATGGGCTGGCGCCGCGGGATTGGTTGCAAAAGTCGATGACCGTCGTGGTCCCACCAAAAGCGGCCGCTTTGGTCCCCGTGCCAAAGGTATCCACGGTGCGAGCCACACCAAAATCCCAATCCAGGTGGGTATGTACATCGACGCCGCCGGGTAAGACGAGGAGTCCACTGGCGTCGTGCGTCTCGACGTGGTTGCCAACCACTAGTCCCTGGCCAATGGTGCGAATACGACCGTCCTCGATCAGGATGTCCGCCTGATAATCGTCAACGGCAGTCACAATCCGCCCGTTCTTGATAAGCACTGTGGCCATTTGCCTCTCCCCGTATGGTTGAAAGATCGCGCCGAGTTACGCTGCCTTCCCCGCGCCCTCACCGGTTAGCGCCTCACACATGACGGCGCTGGGCGGCGATGAGTTGGGCATAGGGCCCATCGGTAGCGACCAGGTTGGCGTGGCGCCCGCTTTCGACCACCCGGCCAGCTTCCAACACGACCATGCGATCGGCATCAGCAATGGTCGATAGCCGATGCTAGACACTTTTCAGTGTCCTTGGTTCATTCTTCTGGGACTGAGTCCAAAAATACGAAAATGCTCGAGTTGCCCAAATGTCGACCAGGCATCTACCCCGCTGGACTAGGGGAAAGCTGGGAACTTCAACTCATTCCGGCGCCTGACAGAGTTCAATCCGCTTTTTCGCTTGCGCATCAACTCGTGCATCACACTAATGACGTCTATGAATTCCTCTCTTCGTGGGGTAATACTGATGTCGTACAGGGCAAGCAGCAGTGCCTCGGCTCGGTTTGTACCGAACGCATGCCCCTCCCGGAATTTGAGCATCAGCAGCCAAAAATATGGAAGATCGAATTGTTCGACCCACTCGCGTGCCAGCAATGGGGCGTCGCCAAGAGACCAGCGACCGATCACGGTACGTATGAACAAGGCTACTCCCCTTAAGTTGTCACTGTCCAGCCGATGATTCGTTGGGACTGAGATTCCGACATAAGCGAATGACTTGATCTGTGGCTCATTTTCCTCTCATGGCGCTCTTGATGGTGATGACGGTGTGCTTGCTGGTGTATGCAGCATTGGAGTATCGCATTCGCAAAGCGCTGAAGGATCACGACGCCACCTTTCCCAACCAAAAAGGGCAACCGGTGCAGAACCCAACGGCGCGGTGGGTCTTCCAGTATTTTGTGGGGATTCATGTCCTCCTGATCCCTGGGGAGGGGCCCTTGGTGCTCAATCTCGCAGAGGAGCATCAGGGCGTGCTCCGACTGCTTGGAAACCCTTACATGAGCCTTTATGGAATCAAATATTCGTAAAATTCAGAAGCTCTGTGCGGAATGTCGGTTTATCGATGACACGCCCATCTTTTTGCCGGAGAGTGATCCGTTTGTCTTGCGATTCCGCGTTCGTCCAGTCGTGTGGCTCGACGTCGACCAAGCTACTCCGATTCATGAGGATACGGTGTGGGGCGGATTGTCGTTCACTCGGGGGCTGGACAAGGGCTCTAACGCTTGGACAGGAAAAGTCCGTGGCAGCTTGGTGCGTCTCGACAACCGTGACGGTAAGTTCCTAGCCGAGCAGCTCACCGCGCAATCCGTTGGCGGACGGCTCTATCCACTCGATGAGCAAGAATCTCGTAAGCTCAGAACGCACACGGTGACCCGGACTGATAAAGTTGTCGCGGTTTCAGTTCCGGACGATACCACAGCAGTGGATGAGGCGATCGTCGCCCCGGAGGCCGAGACGCGTGAGTCGATACGGGTGCAGGCACTCATCGCCAGCATTGGGGCGCGGATGGGCATGGCTATATGGATTCCCCGTGCTGATCGCACGGCGGTCTTGAAGGAATAGCAAAACGAACAGAATACCCTGCTCGAACGCCTTCCACTCAACTACGACGATACCACGCTCCGCACGATCGAACAGATTGGTGTGTCGTGGCTGCGGGGGCGCTCGATCGTACGCGCTTTTGAGGTCGAGCACACGACGGCGGTCTACTCGGGTATTCTGCGCATGGCGGACTTGTTGGCGCTCCAGCCTAATATGGACATCAAGCTGCATATCGTCGCGCCCACCGCGAGACGCGAGAAGGTCTTCGAGGAGATCACACGGCCGGTATTCTCACTGCTGGAAAAAGGTCCCTTGGCAGACAGCTGCACGTATCTCTCCCATGTTTCGGCCTGTGACCAGCATCGCGAGGCTCTCGACCGCTAGGGTGGCCTCCTTGGCGCTATTTGCGAGGTCCTGATTAGGCCCAGTGAGAAAGTCCATCGCTTTCGAGAAATGCTCGGCAGCGGCCTCATAGCGTCGGGCTCCTAGCTTCGCCTGCATCTGTATAACTGGTGACCTCTCCAGGCCGGGCACTCGCCCTGCTGGAAAATCGCGCATGAGCTGAGAAGTGGGGGAGAAATCAGGCGATATACTTCCAAGTCTCGTCCAATAGATACCATCTCCGGCTAGCGCAACCCATGCAATCTCGCCCGAGGGGACCGCAAGGCGAAGGTGATCGGCTAGAGAAAAGCGGACTTGGGCTAGTCCAAACCGCCAACCCCAATAGATTTTGGCTGTAGCATAGGCAAAAACATCGTCGTCTGAAGCTTGCGGCCTCCCCGGCTTATAGCGCGTTTGTTCAAAAAGCGCTTGTAGCGTATGGTTTGCGTTAATCTCCACAGCGGGCGTTCCCGACGGAGTAAATGGAAGCATTCCCAAAGTGCCGAGGTATTGACCAATAGCGTACCGGCTAAGTTGCTCGAAGGCTTCCTTTTCGCTGGTCAGAGAATTGGGGAGAGTCTGATCACCGATCCAGCGAGAAAATACATCATCAATGACGACCGCTACCCTGCTGTGGGGTTCCTTCGGACCTAACTGCACAGTAAAGTGGCAAACGAAGGTCTTAGGCGGACTCGAAGGAAAGGGGCAATGATCCTCGAATGCAATAATACCGAGACCAGACTGCCCATCGTGGAATGTAACTACCTCGTACGCGGAAGAGCCTAAAATAAACCCCCAAGTTTAGCGGTTTGAAATGCCTGGAGGGCCACGAGATGAGCGGCACGCTATTGTCCTTCTTTGATCGGGACAGCTTCAACTGAACGCATAGAATAGAATGCGCACTATGGGGCTGTCAAGGCGACGCAGCTAGGCAGGCAGGGATTGGGCTACATCTGAAGGTAGGACAGGCGATGGGTTGGGCTACGGGCCCCCTGGGCCACAAAAAATCGAGGGAGCAAGGCTTGTGAGCGGTGAATGTCACGGGAGCCACCCCAACCAATGTAGAATCGGGTATAAGGTCGCACCCAAGCTGACAACAGTTGCTATCGCAATAACCGCCGTCCAGCGGTTCACTGCTTTTGCGGACCTTTCCTGACTGTATCGAAATAACTCTTCCCTCCAAGTTGTCTGGGGAGTACTGAACACCAGACCCGCTAGAGACTACCTGTCGGTATGCCTCCAGATGTTTCTGGTCACTAGGGTCTGGCAGTATTCGCTTGTTTATTGCGTCCAATGATCAGCCCTTATGGTCTAGGAAAATTAGGCCGGTTGCGCGGGGTGCCTCATCACCTCGGAGCCCTTTTCCATCGCGTGGGTGCCTGGGGTAATTTGGTTATGCCAGCCAACATTCCAGTTGACTTGCCCACCTTGCTCCGCCATATTGACATCACTTCGGCCAGCCTCTGTGGCATCTATCGTCTATTCTTGGGTAAGAGAGGGCTGTTCATGCGAGCACAGCGACTGTGGTTGATCGGTTTCGTGGTGTTGTTGACGGCACAGGCTCAGGCTGCCAGTATAGGGGTCTTTTGTTGGCAGCTCCTTCCAACGCCGGATACCGTCTGTTTTGACGTCGATAATGCTCCCCAGCAAGCACATGCCGCAACGTTGGTTGGAACGACCTTTCTCGTGGGGTCCTACCGCTATCCCGTTACAGGTGTTGTAGCGTTTAATGAAAACTCCGGAGTTTTTGACATGAGCTGGACCACTTACTTCAGTAACCGGGCATTTTTCAATGCGGTTTTGAATCCTCAGTCCCTGGAAGGCCCATTTTTTGCGAGCGATGGGTCCCTAGGGACTATGCACTTTATAGGTATGGGCTCGTCAGCCGCCGTCGGATCGGATGAGAACGTTGGTGGGAATCAGGTGGACCCGCGGACTCTCTTAGAACAGATGCGGTAGGGTGCGCTCTCAGTTCTATTTCCTCTCCCGATGTACGACTGTCCTCGAGCCTGAAGTCTGATACTCGATTCTCAAGTTTTTTCAGGTTGACAACACGGGCATGTTCCGCATGACCTCATCCGCTCGATACTTCAAGGAAGGGGTCGGTTCAAGTCGCCCCAATTGACGCTGGATCATATGCTTTTTGGAACGGCCGAAGGCAAACACCTCGTGTAAGGCGTGCGTGAAGCGATGCAGTTGCTCCTGAGGAGTCGTCAGACGACACGAGGTCGTTCGATGACGTCGACCAGACACTCCACTTGCACGTGTGCTCGTAGACTCCCCACGGTATACGCAGGCAGGTTGTTTTTAAGCTGGGCGTGTTGGTCGGGATGAAAGAAGAGCGCATGATCAACCAGCAGGCTCAGGATCACGCTGTGGCGTGCGCCCTCTTCGCCGGGCTGCTTGGTCAACTGGCTCCAGCCTTCATACGACTTCCAGTCCTGGATAAACACCTCGACGAGCCACCTCAGCGTCTGGCCTTGGACAATATCGAGCGTGCGCCAGGTCAGGTCTGACGCGATCAGATAGCGGTAGGTGTCTTCGCCCTCGTATTTCAGCGCCACGACGAACCGTTTGGTTTTGTGGGCACAGACGTATAACCGTGCACTGCCGACGATGGCGACCATCTCTTGCCCCCCACGGATGCGGATGGTGTGCGGGGTCCCCGGATGGGTGGCAAAATAGTCTGCGACGTGCTGCTCACGCTTATGCCGGCGGACTTTCTGATTGCTGCGGATTTGCGAGATCACCTGCACGCCACCGAACATCGCCGAGGCGCCATCGACAAAGGGCGCCGTGCCATAGAGGGCATCCGCCGTGATACAGTGGACCTGGAAGTCGGGATGTTGCGTCTTGAACTGGGCGAGCAAGGCAGGGCGAGTGCTTGTTTGGTGGGATAGAGCGGATTGGCAGGCGGTTGAGGCGGCCGCTGCTGTTTGGGGACGCCTTGCTTCTTGAGGGCCTTGTCCTGCTTATACCACGCGCTCAGCTCGGGGGCGGGCTGATAGAAGGCAAAGCCCACGGGGAGGGAGATTTTGGGGGTGACCAACACGAGAAAGACCAGGCTTTGTCCCCAGACATAGCCGCCACTTTCTTTATCGCGCAGTTTGTAGAGATGGGCGAGCGTTTGGGCCGATTTGGAGCGTTGGTTGTCCGTATCGTCAATGACGAGGCTCCCAGAGTGTCAGGCCATAGTGGCGCAGGATGACTCGCACACTCGCCACCAAGAGCTCGTCCCAGGGAATCTTGCTGTGTCGAAACATCCAGGACAGAGCCGCCAGCGAATAGCTGCCGAGGCTGGCACGTTCAAAGCGTGCCCAGCAGATGGAGTTGGTGACCAGAACGGCGGTGACACAAAACGCGAGCCAGGCACGCTGCATGGTGGACATGCCGTCGCTCGGACTCTGCGCGCGAATCGCCTCGTCAACGGCGTCGACAAAGGCGCTGCACAAAGGGTGCAGGCTTTCCAAGCACCATCGCGGTCTCCATGGACATGCGGATGAGTGACACATACCATAGAGACTGTATCGACGTTTTGCATCTGACGTCAATGGCGAGGACATCGTACAATAGGATGACGGTAGCTGGCCGGGCGGTCTACCGAGGAAGGATGGTGCAAGCGCGCTATCTGGAGCTGGATCGGTCGACACAGCTACCGCTCTCACCTTGATGAAACGTCAAGATCAAAAAACTTGAGTCCTGAGATTCCAACCTAAGAAGAAGCCTTGATCGACGTTCCACTTTCCTCTAGAGCTGAGAAACGTTCAGGAGCGGGAGGGGGACGATGCCACACACACGAGACGAGAGCACAGAAAACCTGGGCGCACGATGGTGTTGGCAGGTCGCCCGCCGTGATGAGGCGCGTGTGGCGCGACGGCTGTACCGCACGCCAGTGGTCGATGGCGTCTACCGGCTGGACGCAGGGGCGGTGCTGGATGAGTTCTTCCACTTCCTGCAGGCGTGTGGCGTGATGGCAGTGCTGGAGCAGCGCCGCGGTGCAGCCATTGACCGGGTGAGGGGGCCCTTCGTGCAGTATGTGTTGCTGTACGGGCTCAAGACCCTCTTTGGCATGGAGCGCATCAATGCCCTGCCGGCGCTGTTGTGGAGTGATGAGGCTGTCATGCGCCTGGTGGGGTGCAAGGCCCAGCAGGTCCGCCAGGGGGTCTGCCAACGGGGGAGGACCAAGCGCCAGGGGGAGCGGACTCCCGGTCCGATGGGTCCAGATACCCTGGCCCACAACATGGTGCCGTGCCACTGGCGCGATCTGGACGCCTTGTTCAACGGGGTGATTCGGGCCTTGGCCAAGGGTGGGGTCTTTGGCAAGCGGGTGCCTGGTATGGCCGATGGCACCGCTCTGGAGACGACCGAACGCGATCAGGGCTGTGGCCAGGCGACCCGCAAGCGGCGCCTCAAGGACAAGCGGGGCAAGATGCACGAGATCGAGGTCACGGTCTACGGCTGGCAAGCGCTCCTCCGGATCGAGGCCGTGACGAAGATGCCCCTGGCCGTCAACGTGGTGCAGATTCAGGAGCACGAGGCGCTCTGGACCCGCGCCTGGGTGACCCAGGCGCGGGCCAATGTGGCTGGCTAGGCGTGCCTGTACACGGTCGTCTTTGATCGGGGCTTGTTGGCGGGCACCGACCTGTGGTGGCTGGCGCAGCAGGGGATCCGTGTTGTGGGGCCGGCCAAAGAGCACAGGGCCGTGACGGCGGATGCCCGGGCGCTCGCGGCGGCGGGCGAGGGGGGGACGGTCGGCCATCGAGTCCACCTGGGCCGCCATGGGCAAGGCCGCACGGCGTCTCGCGAGCGGCTGGAACCGGCGGTGGTCGGGATCACGGGGCTGACGACGGATGAGCCGTAGGGGACGGAGGCACACGGGCGTCACCACCATCGGCGCGACTTCGAGCCCAACCCGATCCATGTGGTCGTCGTCCGCACATGGCAGGGGAGGGACGATGGGCCGGGGGGCAACACGGTGTTCCTGACCAAGGCCTCCGTGCCGCAGCCCTGGCAGCCGTGTGATGATGATGATGACCGCAGCCTCATGGAGAACTGCTGTAGCAAGGAAGCCAAACAGCCGTGGGACTTGCAACATCCACCGCAGAAAACCGCGCGGGCCGTGCGGGTCCATGTGCCGTTGACCCTGCTGATGTTCGCCCTGGCGACCGCGTACCGGCTGCCGCGTGAACGGGCAGCCCTGGGAGCGGAATCGGTGGGCTGGCAGCGCTGGCGACGCCAGCTCCAGGAGCAAAACCGGGACCAGCTGATCGTGTGTGCCCGAGGGTATGACGGCATCTTTCCTGTGGCGGAGTACTCTCTGCTCTTGGGGGTCAAGCTTAAGGATGTGCCCCCAGGGATCGGCACCCTGCCAGCAATCCTGGCGAGGTATAGGCTCACCGCTCATGGGTGAACCTTATGTTGGAATCTCAGTTCGTTGGGAGTGATTCAAATTTAGGAAGTGCCCCAGGGCTCCCGACTGCGATCAAACGAGCTAGAATTGGGAGCAGCCCGGTCCGCTCTGGGTGATCGGCATATGCCCGGGCCACTGCCGTGCTAATTGCTTTTGTTGAACGGAAGTAACCGTAAAGGTACGGGCCATGTGGTTTGTCGCTCCGGCCTAGCCAATCCAAAAAATCGATCCAGTCCTCGTCTAGGCTGTCTGGGACACGAATGGCTTCAAACAGCCCTTGAATCCCATATCTATCGTCTGCCTCGCCTATCAGCGTACGAAGTTGGTTAGATAGCACGGATGGTCTGTCAGATCGTCCTCTGAGGCTATTAAGTGCCGCGCTGGCGCACCAAGTCCGAGCCGGCCCCTGCGGCAATACCTGAAAAAGGGACCAAAGTCGCTCGAAGGCTTGCTGGCTGCGCCTTGACTCGACGTTCAGGACTGTTGCGACAGCGAAGGGAAAGCCCGTCCTACCGATTTGTGCATCAAAGGGCCACCGACCACCCGAGAGGTAGATCAGGTCCTCATCGGAAATACCGGACTGCTGCCAGCGCTGCTCAGCGCAGATCCAGTCCTCTAAACTACCCATCTCTCCCCGCTCTGCTCGCTCGGCCATGCGCAGCAGATCGGCTGCTGTCTGACCCGCAGCTATGCAGGCTGCAAGGGGCCACGAGCCCTCCAAGTATAGGTGTCTCCGTAATGATGGATTCCAACTCGTGCTCAATGTGCGAAGCTCAGCCGCCAGAGTATCTGCTCCTGGTTGGTTGGCAAACCGGAGCGAGGAAATGCAGGGCAACCACGCCAGTCCTGGGGAAGGCATGTCTTTCAGCGGAATTAAGTCGTCAGGGGCAGGTGCCAGAGCGCTCACGACTGATAACCCCAGATTTCCAAAATTCATGCCAATGAATTTTTCACCTGGCCACCCACGGCCATGCGGCAAATTTCGGCTCAGTCGTGCTGCACGCCTATACCAAGCTGGTAGTGAGACATCGGTATCCAACTCCCTGGAAGGAACACGTACCAATTCCCGTCTCTCACGCGTCCAGTAGACGAATTGATGTGGTCCTGTGTGCGGGGTGACCGCCACCATTTTCGGAAGTGCCCAAGAGCTTGTGGAGGCTGCTTGCAGGATGTCCAGTTGCTGGTCAAGATCTTGTGGCCAGCTGGTTTGAGGATCTGGCTGGCGTGCTGCAGCAGGTCCGCCAGCAGACCAGGTCCTGGCCTCGCTCGCATGTCATCGTGCATCGGTGGATCGACCATAGGGTTATCTGCGGCTGGTAAATCCACGAACACTCGGGCGAGCGGGATGCGGTCATCACTGGTGTGTCCCGCTTGCTCTAGCCGCGAATACAGGTCGGTCCGAAGCTCAACCTGGAGAAACCGAGACACGATCAATTCGAAATCCGGCTGCTGCCCCTGGAGTTGGCGCATGACTTCGGCCAGTACATCCCCAGTGCCAATGAAAGGCAGATATCGGTGACGAATCGCCTCCTGCCCATCGAGCAGTGAGCGCAGATGATCGTAGTCCCAGATGCTATACCCCCGGTAACCGATCTCCGCCTGTCGTTGGGCAAGGAGCGCAAGGGCACGGTCTTTCGAACCGCTGTCTTGTACTGGCGTGAGCACTACGTTGGTGACCAGTAGGTAATATTCTGGACGGGGCAACTTGCGTTTAGGATCAACAAACTTATCCAGATCTTTCTTAAGGTGGTCGAGCAGCCAGGCATCGTCTTTGTGCGGATCGCCCGCTGGGCGCTGGCGGAACTTGGCCTGGATCACCAAATAACCCTCCCATGGGTCGGCGACAGAGGGGTAGGCCATCCGGCCACGGAAAATTGCCTCGCGGCCACCGTCAGGACCATCGCCAAAGGGAGTAACGCCTGGGGAAATCACAGCCAGTGCAAGCGCCTGAACTAAATGCTCAAACTCGCGGGGGTTAAGACCGCTGAGGTTATAGTCGCCCATGGTCCCTCCGAGTACATAGGTCCTCTACCCTGTAATGCTCCCTGTGTTTCAAGTGGCTAGGAAGGGAGGAATGCGCCTACTGCAGTATGAGAAGGAGATAACGCACAGGACCACCTTTTACTTCTACGGGTATGCCTTGGTCGGCATTTCAATATAGCGATCGGGTGCTTCCATGTTTTGATGGATTGCGAAGAAATGCTGTTCAATCTTTTTGAGCACGGCAGCATCGTAATAGACCATGCCACAGTTGCGGCAAATCTCCACGGGCGTGTTAGGAACCAGCAAGTACTTCCCCTGATGGCTATAAAGGTATTCGATCCGGCGTTCCTCATACTGGTCACTGCCACAGAAATTACAGGCTACGACCCTCATTGACTCTCTCCTCGTGTCCACGGATCAACAAATTGTGGTGGACCCGGAATATACATAGTGATGAGCACGACCTTGTCTCCACGCCAACCACAGACCGCATGAACAGGAATATCTTGTGAAAAACCCACCACCAAACAACTTTCGCCACGGCCGGTGTCAGGATATTGCTCCAGAATTGCTCCGGTCAGGAGGGCGTCTTCAACCTGAGCAAGGGTCAAATCATCTGCTCTGCGCTCAAGATCAGCGTGGTGAGAGTAAATATACTCATTCGCACGCACTTTGGCTTTAATCTCTTCTATATCCATGGCTCTATAGCGCTTGAGTGCTAGAAGGTCTAACGGACCAAAGCTGCACCACAGAAGCCCGCCAGCAGCCACCGCCACCATGGTACGCCCGAAAAACTTCCACGCTCCTTTACGACGGAAGAGTACGGCGGCTGCCAACCCCACACCCCCCGCGCCCGCGCCGCCTCAGGCGTGATGCCGCTGGGCGGCAATAAGTTGGGCATAAGACCCATTGGCCGAGACCAGGTCGGCATGGAGCCCCCTGGCAATAGCCAGGTCCCTCACGCCAGCGCTCCACAAATTCACTGCCAAGATCCGCATAGTTGCCCAGTAAAGGGTCTCGGATTGCTTGGCAATCTCCTGTCCCCTGGCCTTCCCACGCGTGCAGGCTTTCAGTGTTGGCAGCCCCTGGAGGCGCTATCCAGCACGACTGCGGCGAAGCTGGCGTAGGCCTGCCAGTGCCAGTTGCTACCGTGGCGCGTGGCCTTACGGAAGAGCCAGGGTCCCAGGAGCGCTAGCAGCGGAAACACGCCCATTAGCACCGCCACCGGCGGATCCAGCAACCACAAATAGACGAGGAGGCCGATGGCCACGAGGCTAGCGATACGCCACCGCACACCAGCGGTCAGCGCCAGTAGCTCCCGGCTCCAATGCATAACCACCTCCTGCAACATATTGCTCGGTTGACGGATACGCCTGAGCGCTGTAACAACAGCCCATCAGGATCCCTCGAGTGGCCCATGACACGCCGCGAGCATACTACGCTCGGAGTCGTGCATCAAGCCGGCATGTTGCACACCACATTGGATACCGCTATACGCAACTCACTGATTATCGAGAAACTCCCCGGCAGTTAAGCACACCTATGCAGTTCGGAGCCCACTATCTGCCGACGTATCTCCCTGAACTCGATGGGCCAGCGCCGGAATTCTACGGCAGTATGATCCAACAGATAGAGCTGCTGGATCGCGTGGGGTTCCACCAGAATCTGGGTGACCGAGCACCATTTCCATTAAGATGGTGGCACGATTCCCGATCCAGCTGCGATACGTATAGTTGGAAGGAGGACAGAAGCGCAATGCGGTGCCGATCGCACGAGGACGTCGGGTTGGTCGGGGGCCTTGGATTGGGTCGCACAGGAGGGGGTGTGGGATGCGTCACCTCTTGCTCACACAGAACACCATGCGGTTTGTGTGTCAGGCCAGCAAACGGTTGAGGCGTTTGCGAGTGTTTGCGCCGGGGTTTGACGAACACAGCCTGGGCTGGCCTTTGTGGTATCACCGTGCATCCGCTTGGCCTAATGTAGTGAAGCATAACACATCACCACAGGAGCCCCAAGACCACCAGGTGATAGAAGAAAAGGTGCGGCATCATGACATGGCCCCCTTACACAGTGGTGTAACGGGGGCATTGTATCAGGTTTCCGGGGTGGAGCAATTGTCCGCAGACTATAGGTACACGACCCAGGCTAACGATTGGCCGTTCAGCGGCAGCCCGTCCGCCGCAACAGCTTGTTGGCCGGCACTCAGATGCATTTGCGTTGCCTGAAGGTGTGACGTCCTTCGTGGTCAGGTCGAACCATTCGCCCTTCTTCCTTGGATCGTGGAGGGCGAGGACCGCCGTCGCGGGAGAAGTTGCGATGCGCGCTCACACTGCGCGTACCCACGCGAGTGCGAGCTCCGAGACCGCCACGGGCGCGATCGTGTCGTCGCCGGGATACTCGGCGCGAACCTCACCCATCATCGCAACGAGCCGCGCGTTCGCCGCCTGGCGACCGATCTCGAACGCCCGCCGCGCCTCCGCGATGTCGACCCGTGGCGGCCCCTGCGTGGCCTCGGTCACGTGCTCGACGAGCTCGGGCTTCGACTTGGCCACGTCGCCCCCGACGGGGACGACGAACGACGCGAGCTCCCGCCGAAGCACGAGTGACTGCGTGCCCTCGGTGCGCGCGACCTGAAGCTCGAACAGCTGCCACGTTCCCTGCCCCGGGCGCGCCCATCCGAGGTGCTTCGCCGGCACATCGAGCGACGCGACGGCCGAAAAATCGCGGTATTGCACGTGTTGCACCATCGCCTCGAACACGGGGTCTCCAAAACGGAGCAGGCGCGCGCCCTTCTGCGCGACCTCCTTGTCGACCGTCGCATTCCCCACCTTCTCGGTCGATACGCTCCCCGCAACGGCCTATGGATCCCGCTTCTGCCGCTCGGCAGCCAGCTCGGCAAGCTTCTGCGAAGGCTTGAAAGAGAAGCGCTTTTCCCCCTCGTCGCGGTAGCCGAGCCGTGCGTTCTCGCAGTATTGCTTGACGAAGAACTCGAGGTGATCGCTCGTGACTCGGGATTGGACCTTGTTGTAGTCGTCCAGGTTGAAAAGAGGGAGGCCCTTGAACATCCCGGTCATCTCGGGGTTCCCCATGATCTCCTCGAGGTGCTTCGCCTTCTCGTCGATGGTGTTCTTGACTCTCTCTTCGCCCTCTTTGATGGCAATCTCGTGGAGATCTTCCAGCGAGAGCCCTTCCACCGCGGCTTGCCCCAGCACGTCGCCGAGGAGGTCTTCCCTGCCTTCGCCCGTCGCCTGGGCGAGCGCGTCCACCACGTCAACGAGCTTCCTCTCGAGGTATTCGTAGACCTTGTTGTCGGCGTACGCGTCGCTGTCGGTATCGACCTTGAGGTTGTACACGACGACGGGTTTGGTCTGCCCGTAGCGGTAGACGCGCCCGATCCGCTGCTGGAGCACGTTCGGGTTCCACGGGAGATCGTAGTTCACGATCGTGTGGCACCGCCGCTGCAAGTTGAGCCCCTCGCCGCCCGCCGCCGTGGAGACGATGAAGCGCGGCTGGTCCTCCTCGTTGAACCTCCGCACGACCTCTTTCCGCTCGTCGAACTTCTTCGAGCCGTGGATGGTCTCCACGCTTTCCTTGCCGAACAACCGCGTGAGGGAATTCGTCAGCACGTCCTGCGTCGCACGGTATTCGGTGAAGATGAGCACCTTCACGTCGGGCGTACTCTTGACGAGATTCCGGAGCCCGCGCGAGAACCCGTCGAGCTTCGAATCGGGGCCAGGCAATGCCTCGAGGCGAGCGAGGAGCCCGGCAACGAGCTTCTCCTCGCCGCGGATCAGGCTCTGTTTCCCCTTCTTCGCGCCCTCCACGGCGGCCGCTGCGTTCTCGTCCGGCATCTCGCCGTCCCCGCCTTCGGGTTCACTCTGGGTTCCCCGCAACACGTTGATCCGTCGCTCCATCGCCGACTTCAGCGCCTCACGTGATGACGAGGCGAGCTTACCGAAGGTAACCATCAAGAAGCCCACCGCCGGCCGGTCCTTTTTGTCGAGCTTGCCGGCCTCGTCGTACCCGTGCTTCAGGTAGCTCTTCACCTCCTCAGCGAACGCGACCTCGGCCTCCGTGGGCCGAAACTCGAGGATCGTCGACGCGATGCCGTGGAAGATCTTGTTGCCCTTCGCGTCCGTCACCAGGTGCTTCCGGTTCCGGATGATCATCTTCGCGAGCGGCAAGTCCGGGAGACCCGTCAAGCGCTTGGTCGGCCTGTCGACGAGATCCGGTCGCAGGAGATGGAGCATGTTGCAGAAGTGATCGTGGTTGCCCGAATATGGCGTCGCGGTCAGGAAGATCGTGTTCTTGGACTTCTTCTTCTCACGCAGGTCCTTGGCGAGCTCGTACGTCAGAACACTTGGGCGCGTAAGGTGATGCGCTTCGTCGAAGATGACGAGATCCCAAGGGTGAGCGTCCAGCGCCGCCTTCTTAGGACCGCGAGAGCTTCAACGTGTCGATCGACGCGACCACCTGGTCGAACGTCTCCAGTTCGTTCACGTTGTCGCGGTGGAAGATGTTGAATACGCGCCCGAACCGCGCATTGAGCTCGACCTGCCACTGACGCACGAGCCCCGCCGGAGCGACGACCAAGCAGCGGAGCGCGCCGCCGGCGCGGTGGCGCATGACCTCGAGGATCATGCCGGCCTCGATGGTCTTGCCGAGGCCAACGTCATCGGCGATGAGCCAATGGCGGCCGCCGTCCTCGGCGGGCGGGCTCGTGAGCACACGGTTCGTGACGACGACCTGGTGCGGCAGCATGTCGAACGGCTGGTTCGTGATTTCGCCGGTCTGCTCGTGGCGGGCCTCGAACCAGCGGCCGAGAACCCGTAGCTGGAACGGCACCGTGGCGCCTGGCCCTGCGCTCGCGAGCTGGCTGGCCAAATCCTCGACGATGCGAAGTTGCGCCTCGGTGTAATACACGAGGACCGCGGTCGCCGCTCCAGACGACGGATGCCATTCGGACGTCCGCAACCTCCTTGACGAAATCGACGACACCGACCCCGAGCGACGCATCGCTCACGTGCTCGACCCGATCTCCTGCCTTCAACGCAGCCATCCGATGCCTCCTTGTGCCTCGCGGCGATAGCGGAGCCCGAGGCGGCCAAGTTCCACGTGTCGCGACGGGATCTCCGCCCCTCCGAGCAGGTGCTTGGCCGCCTCACGGAGCACCCCGTCGAAGATGTCTTTCTGCTTTCGCGCGGCCTCCGCGAGCGCGGCGCCGAGACCCGGAGGCGCGCCCTCCCACCAAGGGCCGCGCGGGTGACACGCGTATACGGCGCCGGCGATGCGGACGGTCTCCTTCGCATCGACGATGTCGGCCGGAAGCTCGAGGCTCGCGGCGAGGTCGGCCCTCAGCTGGTAAGGCTCGCGATCGTCCTTGAGATCTTCCCAGCCCTCGGGCGGTCTCCCGATGACGAGCTGTAGAAACACGTCAAGCGCCAACAGCCACGGCACATCGTCGGATCGCCGATCCTTCCCGGCATTCGCGCGCGCGTGGAGGTTCACGGCGTCGACGAGCGCCCTTTCCGACACGCCCTGAGGGTTGACGACGGCCAGTGCGATCTTCCCGATCTCGCTTTCGACATCGTAGACGCGGAGCGACGTCCCCTGCATGGAGTAGGGATGCGGAACGACGATCATCCCGTGCTGGTCGAGCGTGCTAAGCAGATCCCGTGCGATCCCCTCCGTCAGGCGGCCGATGCCGAACCGCTCGCGGAGCGTATCCCTCTGCATCGTGAGGAAGCCGCCATGCTCGCCCACGTCGCGCTTCAGGCCCACTGCCGCCTCGTTCCAATCAATCGTCTTCTCCATCGGTGCCTCCGTCCTCATCCACGTGGAGTAACTCTTCCATCGTCACGATGGCGAAGTCGTCCGCTTTGCCGACGAGCTCGTTCACTTCGGCCGTCACCTTCTCGAAGCCGACGCGCTCGTCCTCCCACCGGGCGGTGACGTCGAGGAGGTGGAGGGCGAGGGCACCGCTCGGCTCCTCACCCTCCTCCAAGCGGCGTTTGGCGATCCGTGCAGCGAGCTCGCGCCCCACGAAGGAACGGAAGCGTCGGGGCCAGACGCCCGTGCGGTACGTCGCGGCGAACGTCGATTGCACCAGGTCGACGAAGAATGAGCGTGCGACGACGCGGAGGTCGAGGTCCGACGCCAGCGCCTGGCGTTGGGTGCGGAACCCGACGGCGCGCGCGACGAGCTCCGGTGTCCGGTCGGCAAGCTGGGCGCCAAAATAAACAAGCAACTCGGCTCGGAGATCGCCCTCGCGCCCTGGCTTGGCAAGGCCGTCGCTCTTGAGGTCGGCGACGATCGCGTCGACTTCGCGCTCGATGCCAGCACCGTCGAGCTCGCGGTGACGCCGCGCGGCGGCCGCGCGGATGGCCTCCATCGAGATCCCAGCGTCTTGGACCTTGGCCGCCGCCTGTTGAAAAAGATCCCAGTAGGCCGTCGGCATCCATAGCCCGAAGCACGGGAGGTTCAGCGTGAGCTTGCCGAGGATGCTCCGCGTCCTGCGGGCGTCCTTACGCAGCCGCTCATCCTCCTCGTCCGGGAGGAGCCGCACGCCATACCCCGCAGAGACGGTCTTCTCGGTCGCGCGCCCAATCTTCTTCTTCGCCTTGCGATCGATCAGACCGAGGTGCTCGAGCTGCTCCCCGGGCGTCCGGATCACCAGCACATCGAGCCCGCGACGGCCGCGTCCGACGATGCTACCGGCCCGGAGCCAATCGCCAACGAACGTGTCGATCGGGACGTCCAGTGGCGGCGGGTCGGGGAACGTCCAGGGCAGTAGCAGTAGTTTGGGTTTAGTTGTTCCATCCGGGGGCAAAACGGGGGGACGGGTGTCCTTGAGGTTTTCTGCCAATACCAGCAGTTCGGCGGCGTCGCGGCGCGTACCGCCGAGGTTCGACGCGAAGCGCTGGAACGCTAGGCTCACTTCCGGCTCGCCGAGGAGGTTCACCCAGAGGCCAAGCTCGTGGTTTTGCGCGAAAGCCTTCTCGGTCAGGTTTGCGGAGCCGACCAAAAGGGTGGCGGTCCCGTCTGGGAGCTTAGCGAACACCGCTTTCGCGTGCAGCAGCCCCGCATGCTCAGGGACGACGCGAACCTCAAGCTTATTTGGGAACGCCTTCACCAAGCTCGCGAGCTTCTCGAAGACGTCCGAGGCGTTGAAGTGCTGCCGGTCGAGCGCGCGGACGAGCGTCCCCTGGCCGCCCGCATCAAGACACGTCCGCATTGCCGGCTCAAGCAGGGCGATGCCGTCCGAGGTGGCGAACGCGGTGACGAGCACGAAGTGCTCCGCGCTCGCGATGTCGCGGTGAACGCGCTCGAGGAAGGCTCCGCGCTCGCGATGTCGCGGTGAACGCGCTCGAGGAAGGCTCCGCGCTCGTTGGGTGTGAGGAGCTGCACGTTCATGTCGACGTCCTTAACAGAAAAACGTTTGGTTGGCCCAATCCGGCGTCGCCCCAATGCCGGTTACGTATGTAGATCGTGGCACAGCGCCTCGTCCGCCCAGCGCCAGCCGTCGCCTGCACGCTTTTGTTCGGCCATGATGCCCCGGAAGGCTACCGACGAGCAAAACCCCCGGGCGTGTACGACCCGGTACCTGGTTCACGACATTCTGTAGCGGAGGCAGCGAGGGACACGCTAGAGCGCTGATCAATTCATACGTCGCGTCAGCGCTACTCTTCGGAAAAAACGCAAGTAACACACAGTCAGTCTCTCGGCAGGAAAAGGCCGCCTTGCTATAGAAGTCTGCAATTTACTAATTTTTCTGATTATCCACAGCAGGTACCAAAGTCATTGATCAGCGCTCTAGGGATTACCTCACCGATGAATGCCGTTTGCTGAGGGTCTCCAGATGCTGCTTGGCAGCCACGAGCAACTCTTCATCCTCCATCTCCCAAATGGCCTCGTTAGTTGGCCCTTTCGCTAGATAGGAGAGATTTGCGAGCAATTGGCCGAAGCGAACCTCAGGACAGGAGGCACTCAGGTCCGCTAACACGCGCAGAATCTCTTGTCGGACTGGATACATCATGGTAATTGTTCTCCAACAGTGGGCAAATGACCGCATGGGGCCGTAAGGTCACCTATCACTTCGACGCGCACAGGCGTTCCCGGTAACAGGGTAGCTACCCGCGTAGCTCTAGTTACCCCATCATAGATCATGAGCGCGCCATCGGACCCGCGATAGACCCATAACGTCGACAGCCCCTCAACGGAGGCCCCATAGGCGGCAATCTGGCGCTGTAATTTGACGGGATCTGCGCCAGAGGCTCGGGACGGCGGCAGATGCAAGGTTCTCGGATCGACCTCGAGGTATTCAGCCTCACTCATACCTTTGCATTATACCAACTCGTAGCCTCCGACGTATCTGTTTTCTGGGGCCGAACGGTCTGCCGATGATATGCGAACGCGTAGCGCGAGTCAGGTCCAGCGGCGTGTTCAGCAGTGCCGCCGAGGCTCCATTTATGCCTGGTGAGATCCGTCGCCGTACGCCTCAGTCTGCGTCAGCTCCCGAGCACCCTCTGTGCCAATATCAATGAGATACCTCCCTTAGGATAAATTTGTGAAGGGCGGGGAGGTAAGGATCAATGAACCAGGGTACACGGATAGGTGCCATGGCTGAGTCCTCTGCCCAAGAGGCTGGACCTGGCCGTGAGTGCCGTGATGTGGAGGTCTCATCGGTGTCGCAGCGGCGTCGTTGGACCGCGGCAGACAAGGGCCGTGTGTTGGCGGTAGCAGATGCCTGCCCAGCACCAGGGCAGGTGGATGCCCTGTGGCGCCGGGAAGGCATGGACTCTGCCCATCTGACCACCTGGCGACGGCCACGCGAGCACGGGATGTTGGAGGCCCAGACGCCGAAAAAACGGGGGCGCCAAGCCCGGGGCCTGGACCCTCTAGCCCAGCGGGTGGCGCCGCTCGAACGCGACCATGCGCGCCTGAGCCAGCAGCTCACACAGGCGGACACGAGTATGGAGGTGCAAAGAAAGTCTCCGAGCTGTTGGGGATGCCACGAGAGGGGAGCCCGCCGGGAGGGAACCTCTCCTGGTAGCGACGAGGAGCTTAGCGCAGGACGTTGGCGCCAGGGCGGCGTGTGAGGCGCTGGGCGTGCCGCGCGCCCGTGACGATCGTGACCAGTCACGCCTGGAGCGAGCGCGTCGCCAGGGCGAGCAGCTGGCATCGGCCGCTCGCCTTGAGGTGCGAGGAACCGCAGGTGGTTTTGGCGCTCTGGCACGCTGTGCGTTGCGTGGATAATTACCCGCCGGAGGTATAGGCCACCCTCCTGGATGAAGGGCTCTACCACAGCTCCATCCGGAGCATGGACTGATCGAGAGGAGGACTTTAGAGGATTGCGTGAGCAATTCTTTCGACATCTGGAGTCGTATGATCGTATTCTTTCGCTGCGGCGGCTTCGTCGGACGAGAACCTATACATGGCATTATGAACTGGTAGAAATTCCGAAAAATCTTTTGCTCGAAGCAAGAAATGGTGTACTAAGAATCATGCATCAGAGTAGACAATTCCCAAGGCCAGCTTATTATGATGTCACTGATTCCAGTGGCGCTAGCCAATTCCAGCTCTATTTTAATGCAGGCGGTAAACGAAAATTACAGATGAAAGGGATGAACAAAGCCTACTGTATCGTTCATGCCGAGTGGTGTTTTGAAACGAGCATCTCAGAAACCGATTCCTTACTGACTTGACTCGCCACAGCGCTATTCGCACTTCTCGGATTTTCGGAAGACTAGCCAATAGCAGTGATGCCGTCTTGCATGATGGGCCACTTGCCATTTCGGATCAACAATGGGTCCCTTCCGGATCTTCACAATGCAGTCACATGGACAGAAGCCAGCAGTCGTAGCAGCTTGGATGAGATCGACATGTGCCCATTGCATGCGATGGTTGTGGACGTAATCCGCGATTTTACACAGTAAAACCCCCTCTGACTTCAATAGCCGATACGCCTCGTGGACAAACGGAAGATAGAGATGCGAAAAATTATAGCCTTGGGCAGCGGATGATTTAAGCACGAGGCCAAATCGGACATTGAAGTCTTTGGAGCGATCTTTCCCTTGATTGGGAATATGCGGCGGATCGTACACCACGACATCAAAACTACCGTCGCGAAATGGCATGTCCAGGTTGTTACCCACAACGGATGGACGATAGCGGGGATTGATATCCAAGCCAATCACCGACCGCTGACTCCCTCGCCAGAAGCGTCCAGCGTTAACCGTCGCATCTAAGATGCGCTGAGGTGGTGTGTGAGGATAAAAACCGAGCATTGACTCTAAGAGTTCAGCATCTTCACCTTGCCATACTGAGGGGAGCAGACGATACTGCGTACTCGAAGGGGCGGGTTCATCCTCCGTAAAGAGTGTGGACTGTGATTGAATGGCGTATGATCCCGCAGTATTCGCCACCTACTTGCCTCCTTCACCTATGGTCAAGGCTACCGCAACTCGTTGGTTCATACTTCAGCGGCTTCAATATAAGTCGTGAATCCATGGGCTGTCAAGCACCAAGCCTTCCCTCAGCCATGTTGACTCCGAACCGACCCACTACCGTCGTGTGATACCACTCATGCTCTGCTCGGAACATACTCAGCGCTATCTCGCTTACCCACAGCCTGCTGCCCAAACAGCTGGCAGCCTGCTTGTTGGACACACCCCATCCAGTCCTGGCCCCTCGTCGCCCCCTCTACGTTCGACGCAACAGGAGATTGCCGTATTGATCGACGGAGGCTTCGTAACCAGGATGGATGACCGTGGTGGAATCCAGTTCCTCGACCACTGCCGGGCCAGGCACCACATCACCCCAACACAGACGGTAACGATCGACGATCGGGCAGGAGGTGAACTCTTCAATCTCGCCAAACCAGACTGGCCGGTGGCCCTTCACGGCCGCTTGAAAGTTCCCTGTCCCATGCGGCAGAGCCTTGAGCTGAGGTTTTGGGCTGACGCCGATGGCCGTGAGCCGCACGTTGACCAACTCCACGGCATCCTCACGTGCGGCATAGCCATAGGCGCGCGCATGGGCCTCGTGAAATTGCTCCAGGATGCGCTCGACATCCGGTGCGGTCAGAGCGCCAGCGGGTACCGTCACCGTCAGCTCGTGCGATTGCCCGCGATAGCGCAAGTCCAGCGTGCGGATCAAGCGTCGTTGGTCTGGTGCCACCCCTTCGCGCGCTAACAGGCTATCCCCCTGCGTCTCATAGTCGCTGAACAGGCCCATGAGCGCGGCGGCATCGAGCTGACCCAGCAACTGCCGACGCGTGGCGACAAATTCATGGGTCAGGTCGGTCATCAGCAGGCCCAACGCCGAAGCGATCCCCGGACTGGGCGGAATCAAGATCGTCGGAATATCCAATTCACGGGCTAGGGCATTCGCATGGAGCGGCCCGGCCCCGCCGAACGCCACCAAGACGAAGTCACGCGGGTCGTAGCCCCGCTGCACGGAGATCAGGCGGATGGCCCCCATCATGTGGGCATTGGCGATCTCGACAATGCCGCTCGCCGCCTGCACGGGGTCGAGTTTCAGCGGCTGGCCGCAGCGGACCATCATGGCGTTGCGACTGGCCTGCAGGTCGAGGCCGATTTCACCCCCGAGAAAGAATTCCGCATTGAGACGGCCGAGCAGCAAATTGGCATCGGTGATGGTCGGGGTCGTACCTCCCTGCCCGTAACACGCCGGTCCAGGCACCGCCCCGGCGCTGCGAGGGCCGACGCGCAATGCGCCCCCGGCATCGATCCAGGCTTCGCTGCCGCCGCCCGCGCCCACCTCCACCAGGTCGATGACTGGCGTGCGTACCGGATAGCCGCTGCCGCGTCCTTCTCCCATTGGCGTGATGGCCTGCCCACCCACTTCGAACTCGGTCGACAGTTGCGGCCGTCCGTCACGGATGAGCCCGACCTTGGCGGTCGTGCCCCCCATATCGAAGGAGATGACGTTGCCATAGCCATGCGGTAGCGCAAAGGCGCCCGCGGCAATGACGCCGGCCGCCGGACCGGATTCCACCATGTAGACGGGCCGCTGCCTGGCCGATTGCACGCTCATGACGCCGCCGCTGGACTGCATGACATAGAACGGGGCGGTAATCCCCCGAGTCTGCAGGCGAGATTCCAGGGCATCGAGATAACGCGACACCAGGGGCATGATCGCCGCATTGACCGTGGTGGTACTGGCGCGCAGGTACTCGCGGAACTCTGGGCAGACGTCGGAAGAGACCGACAAGAAAGCCTCGGGATACTCCATCCGGATGATGTCAGCCGCCAAACGTTCGTGCGCCGGATTGACATAGGAGTGGAGAAAACAGCAGACGATAGCCTCAACGTCCTCGGCTCTGAGCTGCCGCACCGCCTGGCGCACGGCGTCGGTGTCCAGAGGTTCGAGGACCTTGCCTTCAGCATCGAGGCGCTCGCGCACCTCAAAGCTCCAGCGCCTCGACACCAACGGCCGTGGTTTGGTCAGGTGCACATCGTACAGCCGCGAGCGGATCTGCCGGCCGATCTCCAACACATCACGAAAGCCCTGCGTGGTGATCAGCCCGACGCGGGCGGTCTTGCCTTCGATCAGGGCGTTCGTGGCCACCGTGGTCGCGTGCACCATCAGGCGTACCGCCTCACTCGTGCACTGCGAGCGTTGCAGCGCACGCTCGACCGCGGCCATGAAACCGAGGGCCGGGTCAACGGGAGTGGTCGGGACTTTGACGATGACGATCTCGCCCGTGGTCTCATCGACGAGCGCGCCATCGGTGAAGGTACCGCCGATATCGATGCCTAAGCGGGAAGGGCTCATGCGTCGGTCTTCTCCAGCGGCGGCCGCGCCAGAAGCGTTCGGGCCTCGGCGGTCGCGTCCTCATCCAGCGTCAAGTTGGTCGGATCGAGGACGACTCCATAGGCCTGCCGGGCTCGTTCGGCCGAGACTTTACCCAGGGCCACATCGGTGACCACCTGCTCTGCGGGCCGCTTCCACGCTGCCTCACATCCACCTCCTCCAGGCGTCTGCACGCTGACGACGTCCCCTGGCTTGAGCAGCAACGTAATCTTTGACGGGAGCTCGCGCGCCTCTGAGGTGTCGGGGTTGAGGATGTACCTGGCCGAGCGTGCCGGTCCGCCGTCGAACAGACCCCAGGGCGGATATTTGGCTTTGTCGGAGAGGATGGAGAAGCTCGGCGTGTGGCCTGGGAACGTGTAGTCCCGCCGCACGCCCAGTCCGCCGCGATAAGAGCCCGCGCCTTCTGAGTCGGGGATGAGCTCGTAGCGCAGGATACGCACCGGATAATTGGCCTCGGTCTCTTCCACGGGGGCGTTTTCGGTGTTCTGGAAATGCGCCTGCACGGCATCCATGCCATCGTTACGGCGGGTGGCACCGTAGCCGCCGGCAATGGTCTCGTAGAAGGTAAAGTAGTCCCCGGTCGTCGGATTGATGCCGCCAAAGGCGATATTGCAGATGCAGCCTTTGGTGCCAGCCAGCACGCGCTCGGGTAGGGCGCTCGACAACGCCTTGAAGAGCAGGTCGCAGAGCTGCATGGCCACTTCCCACCCGGCCGCGACGGCCGCCGGATGCTGGGCATGCACGACGGTGCCTGGCGTGGTGCGGATATCGACCAGTCGATAAAAGCCATCGTTGACGGAAATATCCGGGTCGATCAGACATTTCAAGACATAGACCACGCCGGAGTAGGTCTGGGCCAAGGTGGCGTTGGTGGGGGAGGGTCGCTGTGGGGCGCACTCGGTTAAATCAACGCTGACGCGACCCTGATCGATGCAGACCGCCGCGACGAGGCGAATCGGCTCGTCACGAATGCCGTCACCATCCATGTACGACTCGGCACGGAAGACGCCATCGGGAAACTGGGCAAAGGCGTCGGCGGTACGGCGCTCGGTATAATCCAGCATGGCGCCGAGGTAGCGCTCGAATTCCATGCCGCCATACTTCTCCAGCAAGGCTTGCAGCCGCTGCCAGCCGAGCCGATTGGCCGCCGTCTGGGCGCGGAAGTCGCCCGAGATCTCCTTGGTGCCGCGGAAATTGGCGCGAATCAGGGCAAAGATGTCGCGGTCGATTTGTCCCTCTTTGACGAAGCGGATGGGCGGGATGACGACTCCTTCCTGGTAGATCTCATTCGATACCCCGATGCTGCCGGGTGCGCCCCCGCCGACATCGACATGATGCGCGATATTGGCGAGATAGCCGAAAATCTCCCCCTCATGAAAGACCGGGCTGATGAGGGTGATATCGTTCAGGTGCACGCCACCCAAGAAGGGATCATTGATCAGAATGCCATCGCCGGGCTTAAGGTGTTCCGGACCATAAGCGGCGATCGCTCGCGGCACGATATGCGCCAGCGAGCCCAGATGCGACGGCTGGGCGAAGGCCTGGGCAATGGTGCGCAGCTGACGATCGAAAAAGGCGCAGGAGAAGTCGCCGCGGGTTTTGATATTGGTGGAATAGGCGGCGCGCCGCAGGGTCGCGCCCATTTCCTCGGTGATCGCCAAAAGCGCATGGCGCATCACCTCGAAGCGTACCGGGTCTATGCCCGGCGCCAAAGCGCTGGAGGACGTCTGCGGAGCGGACGAGATAGCTGAAGACATAGATTCAACCTCTATTGTACCTTATGGTAAGAGACCGCTGCCTGTGCTATGGACTGTACCGAATTGCACCCCAAGGGCTGAGGCAGACGTCGAAAAAAGCCTCAGTCCTCGGCACACATCACGCAGCGCTATCGGTAAAAATATCCAACGGCAAGAACGCCGACACCACCACATTTGGTACATCGACCAGCTCACTGATGCGCAGGTCGACGGCAACGCTCGTCACTACGTACGCTTGCTCGCGACTGTAGCCCCGCTCGGCCACCAGATGATCGATCATGTTCAGCAGCGCGTCCTGCGCGGCCAGTGTGACATTTTCCGATTCGTTGCGACCGTCGCGCGTGATCGGCATGCCGGTCGTGGCGAAGAATCGGCGTGGTACGGCAAAGCGCGGGTCCGCATAGTACTCCTGACGCTCATACTGCGGACGTTGAATCTGCCGCTGCGCCGCCACCCCTTTGCGTAGCCCAAAGCGCACCGTCAGCGTCGCCCCCATCTCCACCGCCGTACCACAGCTTTCTCCATCCCCCTGAGCGAAGTGGGCGTCACCAGACGAAAAGAGTGCCCCCGGCGTGTAGACCGGCAGCAATAACGTGGTGCCGGCGGTGAGTTGTTTGATGTCGAAATTGCCACCGGTCTCTCGCGGCGGAATGGTGCGCAAGGCCGTGCTGGCGATCGGCTCCATGGTGGGTACGGCGCCCTGCGCGTCGGGTGGCAAAACTGCCCCACCACGGCGTAACAAGTCGTCTTCACGGGCGGTGAGTTGGGCCAATAGCTGGTGCGAGGGGGAGACCCCCATCACCCCCATGAACGGGCCGCCGGGGATACGCACGTCAGGCAGATCGGGCGACACGGCAACCCCACCGGCGATCGCCCACTTGATCAGAAAGGGCGTCGGAAAAAACTCCCGTAAAAAGCCGAACCCTGGCACAATGGTGGTGAAGGCAAAGGGTTGAGGCGTGATCTCCACGATGTGTACTTCGAGCAGATCCCCCGGTTCCGCGCCATTGATAAACACCGGACCGGTGAGGGGATGGACGACATTCAAATCGGCACGATGGAGATCGGCCGCCGTCGTGTCTGGTGTAATGGCCCCATCGAAGGCATCACGGGTTTCCAGGACAACCGTATCACCTGGATCGACTCTGAGGGCGGGCGGAATATCGGGATGCCAACGGTTATGCCCGGTTTGAGGCTCGTCGCACAGGGGTTTATTACGATCGATGCGAACAGTGTGGCTTCCAGCCGCCATGAAGACCTCCTTTGCCTACAGCGGTATGTGTCAGCGGTTCGGCGAGTGGAGAATACCCGCCGTGGAAACGGGTGTCAACAAAAAGGGTGTGGCTGCTATTCGTCTCGCAGGCATGGCCTGGCACGGTGCATCAGGGCCTGCAACGATAGGCAATAGACCGATTATACTAGACCTTCAGGGGAACCCGTGTAGAATAGCAGGACCACATATCGCAGAATCGGCTACACGCTTACGTCTGGCATCATGCGCCAGGGAGGAATGTCGATGCAAGGTCGAGTTGCAGTGTTGCGGGAATATGGCGGGGAGTTTGAGCTGCGAGAGTACCCGGTGCCCGAGGTTGAACCCGGTGCCATCCTGGTAAAGCTCACACGCGCTGGCGTGTGTGGCTCTGATCTCCATATCTGGCGGGGCGAGATGAAGGATGTCTATGGTACCGCCCCGAAAGACCTGACCTTCGGCCACGAGATGTGCGGACACGTCGAGCGCCTCGGTGCCGGCGTCACCACTGACTCGAATGGGCAACCATTGCAGGAAGGGGATCGCATTACCTTTGCCTATTTTTTCCCCTGTGGCCGTTGCCCTGTCTGCCTGCAGGATGAGCTTGGGAGCTGCCCACGCAAAGCACGCGCCAATCGGGTCGCCGGCACACCACCCTATTTCAATAACGCCTACGGCGATTATTACTACCTGCGTCCCAACCACTATGTCTATAAACTCCCGGATGAAATCTCGGACGATATCGCCACACCGGTGAACTGTGCCCTGTCACAAGTCTTGTATGGGTTGCAGCGCGCCGGTCTACGTTTCGGTCAGACGGCGGTCATTCAGGGGGCCGGTGGCCTGGGGCTCAATGCCGTCGCCGTCGCCAAGGATATGGGTGCGGACAAAGTCATCGTCATCGACCAGATCCCTGGCCGTCTTGAACTGGCACGCGCCTTTGGGGCCGATCACGCCTTAAGTCTAACCGAGCTGCCGCGGCCAGAGGACCGTATTCAAGCGGTGATGGACCTGACGGACGGCTTCGGGGCCGATGTGGTCGCAGACGTGGTGGGATACCCACACGTCATCCCGGAAGGGCTACGCATGCTACGGAGCGGTGGCTGTTACCTGGAGATCGGCAATATCGCCCCAGGAAACATGTTTACGTATGACGCGACGGCACTGGTCCGAGGCAATACCCGGCTGGTGGCCACGTCCAATTATTCGCCGTGGGCTATCCCCCAGGCGCTGGCGTTTATCCGCCGCAATATCCAACGTCTTCCCTTCGATCGCATCGTGTCCCATACGTTCCCGCTTGAACGCATCACAGACGCCTTCCAACAGGCTGAGTGGCTGCAACGTGAGGGTGATCCGCTACGCATCTCGCGGGCTGCGCTCGCCATGTAGGGGAGAACGAGGATTATCACACCAGCCGTGCTCCCAAGTCGCTGGTGCTCGAGGGTGATCGCGAGCGCTTTAGGTCTGGCGATACTCTTTTGGGTGGGGGCGATCAGCCCCCACCTCGTGCACCACCTCTTCGATGAAGACCATGGGCAAGCCTGCCTGATGTTCGAGCAGGCCAGCTGGTTCCCCATGTCTCATGGTCGCACAAGCTGGCCTTATACTGCCTCGGATACCGCATCCAGCGCTCCTTGTCGATGCACTCTCCTATCCACCGGTGCATCTCATCGCGCCTTATTCACCACGTGCCCCTCCATCCAGCCACGTCTGATTCTTCAAGCACAACATCATTCTCTCTTGTTCGGAGCGACAGGGCTGTATTGCGCTTCGCGGGAGAGGTGCGCTCTCCGACAACGTCAGGCTTGGAGGAAAGGCCGATGCGACAGGTGCGTGTATTGGATGTGCTGATATTCGCAACGCTCATGACGCTCTCAGCGCCCATCCTCGTGTGGGCCCATGGCACCGCGGGCAAGCGATTTTTTCCCACGACACTCACCATCGAGGACCCGTTCGTCTCCGACGAACTCTCTTTCTTGGTTGATTACATTAAAGAACCTGGCGAGGTCGTGGACTCACCGACCAAGGTCATGGCGATCTCTGGTGATTACTCCAAACGGATCACGCCGTCCCTGGGGCTGTCGATCGGAGGGGAATTCCGGCATTTGGACCCCGACGAGGGAAAAACCGAAAACGGCTTCGGAAACCTCGAGCTCGGGGCCAAATACCAGCTCTTCACCAGCGCGCCGCATGAGGCCTTGCTATCGCTCGGGTTGGATGTGGATCTCGGCGGGACTGGCAGTCGCTCTGTGGGTGCTGAGTCGTTCTCGACCTTCGCACCAGTGCTGCTCTTCGGCAAGGGCTTCGGCGACCTCCCCGAGACGCTGAATTTCCTGAAGCCGCTGGCCGTCACCGGGAGACTTGGGCTCGATATCCCCACACGCAGCAAGAACGTCACCACCTCTGTGCTTGAAACCAATGGCGCGACTACCGATGAGGTCAACGGCGAGCAAGTTACTGAGAATATCTCGGAAATCGAGCGTGAGGTCGAGTACAACCCGCTTATCCTGAGTTGGGGCTTCACTGTGCAGTACAGCCTGCAATATCTGCAGGCGTTCGTCAAAGATGTCGGACTGGGTGCGCCATTTGACCGCATGATCCCGCTGGTGGAGCTACCACTCGAAACTTGCCTGAATCGTGGCTGCGGAGGGCGGACGACCGGCACGGTCAACCCCGGCCTCATCTGGTTCGGCAAGTACCTGCAGCTCGGCCTCGAAGCCGCCATCCCGATCAATGACCGTTCAGGGAAAAACGTCGGGGTCCGTGGAATTGTGCATTTCTTCATCGATGATCTTTTCCCGGAGAGCTTGGGGCGGCCGATCTTTCGCTAGTGGGGGTCATAGCATGCACATGCTCCGTGGGATCATCGCCCTGTACAGCCTGATACTGTTTGGCTGGCCGCCGTGTGCGGCCTGGGGCCATGCGTTCCCCCATCATAGCGAACCGAAGGTGGGGGCGACTGTGAGCGTCGCCCCCAGTCGCATCCGGATTTGGTTCGATGGCGCCCTTGAACCTGCGTTTAGTAGCCTGCGCGTGGAGGATGCCCACGGCCAGAGGGTGGACAAGGGGGATGGGCACGTCGACCCGGCTGACGCGACGCTTCTCGAGGTAGACTTGACGCCCCTGGCTCCCGGTCGCTACCGCGTGATCTGGAGCGTAGTCGCGCGGGACGGACATCGGACCGAAGGTGATTTCATGTTTACCATTCAGCAGGGAGATTAGGCATGTGGGACGATGTTTTGCATGCGATTCCCACCACCTTCGATCTGCTGGCCCTGGTCATCTGCCTGGGGACTCTGGGTTGTCGCCTCTGGGTTCTTCCCGGGCTGACGGCGGTGCCGGGCGCGATCGGTGTCGAGGCCGTCCTCGTCTCTCTGTGGCGGTTGCTGGTCATGGGCATCGCCGCCTTGACCCTTAGCAGCCTCATGGATCTCGTGGGTCGCACCGCTGAGATGAGCGGCCTACCGCTGTCGGCCATCCCGCCTGTGCTGCCGACAGTTCTCTCTCAAACTCACTATGGCTGGGTATGGCTCATGCGTCCTATAGCCCTCACTGGGCTCTGGCTGGGATGGTGGATGGGAAGAAGGAACGTTCGCGCGCGGCTCATCCCCGCTGTGATGTTGGGCGCCGGGGCCCTGATAGCAATGACACGCAGCGCTTCCGGACACGCGGCCGACTGGGGAGACCCGACGTTTCCCGAGCTCATCGACTGGGTGCACCTGATGGCGAGCTCTTTCTGGGGCGGCGGACTGTTCGCCCTATCGATCGCGATTCTGCCGGCCGCCTTCAGACTCCCAACCCGGCGACGACAATGCATCGCCACGATCGCTCAACGGTTTTCCAACCTGGCGGGCGTCACGCTGGCAGGGGTATTGCTGACCGGCCTCTACAATGCGTGGGTGCAATTGGGGACTATCAGGGCACTGTGGGAGGTGTCATATGGTCGCATGCTGCTCGTCAAGCTGCTCCTAGTGGTCCCGCTGGTCGCCTTCGGGGCCTCTAATCATTACACAAGCGTTCCACTCCTGCGACGGTGCTCAGTACGCCCTGGTCCAAGGCGCGCGCGACCACGCATCTTGGTGGCCATGCAACTCCGCACCACCGGTCAAGGTCGGCCGCGAGCGGTTCGGCGCGTCCGTCGATTTGCCCGGAAGGTAAGGGCCGAAGTCATTTTCGTCGCGGGGATTCTGATCTGCACAGCCCTTCTTCTGCATGGGGCACCCGCTCGCCATGCGATGCACCGTGAGCACAGCGTGATGTTCCCGGAGGCGCCATCGGGACCGGCGGGTCAGTTGCTGGGTTCGGTGCGGATCTCTGTCCGAGTGGGATTAGAAAGGTCCTGGTAGGGGTTGGCATCATAACAAAGATCCCTATTGCTGCGGATTTGATATGATAGGGTAGTCATAACTCGTGGGTGAGGCGATTGTCTGCCAGCGCTGCTGGTGCCAATCGCCATCAGCGGTCCTGGGAAGACACGAGAGGAGTGGGGACATGAGGACGACACGAGGATTATACAAAGGCATGGTAGCGGTTGGCTGCGCCGTGCTGCTGATCGCCTCGTCGGCCCGACTGGGCGCCCAGCAGAGCACCGACCCGGCGATCCGTATCGGCAACACTGATCTCGGCGGCATGGTCACTGGCCCGCATGGGCCGGAAGCCGGCGTCTGGGTGATAGCAGAAACGACCGACCTTCCCACGAAATTCGCCAAGATCGTGGTCACCGACGATCGTGGACGTTATGTCATGCCCGATTTGCCGAGCGCGAATTACCGCGTGTGGGTGCGCGGTTACGGCCTCGTCGATTCGCCCAAGGTCCAGACCATGCCGGGGAAGCTCCTCAACCTGCAGGCGGTAGCGGCGACGAATGCGGCCGCCGCGGCGGAATTACTACCCGGCGATCTATTGGTACTCGATGCTCAAGATCCCGGCCAAGAGCGAGTTCCCCGGCACGGGGCCTGACGGTAACGGCATGGCAGCGGACATGAAGAGCCAGGCCGATTGGCTGGCCAGCGTCAAGAGCCTCGGCTGCATGTCGTGTCACGCGCTGGGCACGATTGGGACGCGCACGATTCCGAAGGAACTGGGTGAATTCAAGAGCTCCACCGAGGCATGGCAGCGACGCATCCAGTCCGGACAAGCGATGGCCCAAATGAATAATGTCGTCGGCCGACTCGGGCCGCAGCGCTCCCTCACGTTATGGGCCGATTGGACCGATCGCATCGCTGCCGGTGAGTTGCCGTTCGCTATGCCGGAGCGGCCGCAAGGGATCGAGCGCAACATCGTCCTCACACTGTGGGACTGGAGTCGCCCCACGGCCTACTTACACGATTTGATCGGGACCGATCGGCGCAATCCCACGCTCTACCCGAATGGCAAGTTCTACGGGTCGTCGGAGGAGAGCACGGATTATGTGCCGATCCTCGATCCGGTGATGCATACGGCGGCCGAGGTCAAACATCCGGTCCGCGACCCGCAGACACCGTCCTCAAGGAGTGCCCCGATGATGCCCTCTCCATACTGGGGGGCGGACCCCATCTGGGATAGCCAGACCAGCAATCACAACCCGATGATGGACGAAAAGGGACGGGTCTGGTTCACTGTGCGAGTGCGCCCACCGGCCAATCCTGATTTCTGCAAAAAGGGGTCGGACCATCCATCGGCAAAGGTATTCCCGATCGAGCAGGCGAACCGGCATCTCTCCATGTACGATCCGGCCACGGGCAAGTTTACGCTCATTAGCACCTGCTTCCCCACCCATCACCTGATCTTTGCCGAGGACCCCAACAACACGCTGTGGACCAGCGCCGGCGGACCCAACAGCGGCGTGGTCGGCTGGCTGAACCGCAAGATGTATGAGGAGACCGGCGACGAGGTGAGGTCACAAGGTTGGACACCGTTCATCCTCGATACCAATGGTAACGGCAAAAGGGACGAGTATGTCGAGCCCGATCAACCAGTCGATCCCAACAAGGATAAACGGGTCGTGGCGGGCTTGTACAGCGTGAATGTGAACCCGGTCGATGGCTCGGTCTGGGGCACGTCGCTGGGAGTCCCCGGTTACGTCGTGCGCGTCGCCCCAGGAGCAGACCCGGCACACACCGCCATCACCGAAATCTATGAGCCGGCGTTTCCAGGCTACGGGCCGCGCGGCGGCGACATCGATCGCAACGGCGTCTATTGGGCGTCGCTGGCCAGCGGCCATCTGGCGAGCTTCGACCGGACGAAGTGCAAAGGGCCACTCAACGGACCGAGTGCGACCGGTAAGCACTGCCCCGAAGGCTGGACCTACTATCGGTTGCCCGGACCGCAGTTCAGGGACGTGCCGGACGACGGCAGCGCCGAGGCGAGCTATTACACCTGGGTGGATTGGTTCGATACGTCTGGGCTTGGGAAAAACGTGCCGATCGCCACGGGCAACATGAACGACGCCCTGCTCGCCCTGGTGAATGGGCAGTTCGTCACGCTGCGCGTGCCCTATCCGATTGGCTTTTTCACCAAATGGATGGAAGGGCGTATCGACGATGCAAATGCCGGCTGGAAGGGCAGAGCGCTGTGGACGACCTACTCCACCAGAACCGTGTTCCACCTCGAAGGCGGCAAGGAGAACCGTCCCAAAGTCGTGAAGTTCCAGCTACGCCCCGATCCGCTGGCGCAGTGAACGGGAGCACCAAGGGGAATACCGGGGCTCCAAGCGCTGCAGCCATCTGGGGGATTGTTGCCTCTTGTCGGCTATGGCCACATCGGCTAAGATCCCCCTTCCTAAAACTCTAAGCACCCTTTCGATAGATGAAGGAGGAGAACTGTGAAAATCACCGACGTGAGCGTCACGATGTTTAACTGGAAAAGCGCACCCTGGCGGACAGGGACAGGGGGTTTTGGCGGCCCCAGACTCCTGGGAGTGGTCACCGTGCACACCGACGAAGGGGTCGAGGGCCATGCCTTCCTCGGCTCCTCCAGGCAGGGTGCCGATGCCTACGCCGGGCCGCTGCTAGAGTTCGTCAAACCGGCTATCGTCGGCGCCAATCCCCTCGATATCGGCGCCATCTGGCAGCGGATGTGGAAGATGAATCGCTCCGTCTCGACCAACGCCATCGGCGCCGTGGATGTGGCTCTGTGGGATATCGCCGGTAAAGTGGCCGGTCTGCCCATTCACCGCCTCTTGGGCACCTGTCGCGATCGGGTGCCTGCCTACGCCAGCTCAGCGTATCTCCCAACCCCTGAAGCCTACGGTGAAGAAGCGCAACGCTTTCAATCCATGGGATGGACCGCCTACAAGATCCACCCACACGCGATCCCCCGTGATGACATCAAGATTTGCCAGGCGGTGCGCAAGGCCGTCGGCGACGACATGATCCTGATGCTGGACTCCATGTGGTCGTATGGCTATGCAGACGCTGTGCGGGTGGGCCGCGCCATCGAAGCCCTCGAATTATTTTTGGTATGAAGACCCGCTCGTGGAAGAAGACCTGTACAATTACATCAAGCTCCGACAGAAGCTGGACATCCCCATCATGTCTACCGAATATGCGCCCGGCCGATTCTACGGCATGGCCCAATGGGTGCAACAGATGGCGACCGATATTTTGCGGGGCGATGTGGCGGTGACCGGCGGTATCAGCCCATTGATCAAAATCGCCCATCTCGCCGAGGCCTTCTGCCTGAAGTGCGAAATCCACCATGGCGGCAACTCGCTGAATAACGTCGCCAACCTGCACGTCATCATGGCCATCACCAACTGCGATTACTACGAGGTGTTTCCAGCCAGTGGCGCCAACAAATTTGGCCTGGTCAAGGATGTCGAAGTGGACGACCAGGGTCTGATCTACGCTCCGGAGAAACCGGGATTGGGGTATGAGATCGATTGGGAGTTGATCAGGCGCGAAACGGTGCAAGTCGTCAAGTAGGGCATTGGTGAAAGGAGTGATGATGGACATTGGTATTGGCTTGGATGCGACTCTAAACCTTTCCTTTGCCGACCAGGCAAACCTCGTCCAGGAAGCTGCCCGGTTAGGCTACACCAACATCTGGACACCAGAGGGTACAGGGCAGGACTCCTTCCAGCTCTGCAGCCACCGCTGGGCCGCGAGCCGTCAGGTGACGGCGGAGGGATTGACCACGGGCATTGGAGTGTCGCCCGTGTTGTATCGGACTCCCGTCGCCTTTGCCATGAGTGGAGGCACCGTCAGCCAGCTGACGGGGGGTCGCTTCATCATGGGGATTGGTGCCGGAGGCGCCTACCGGCCTGGCACGCGCCAGTCCCTTGGGCTGTCACGATTTTCGACGCTGGCCCTGATGCGGGACTATCTTGTGACCGTGCGCGCGCTGGTCGCAGGCGAAGAAGTCACCTATCAGGGTGAAGTGGTGACCCTACGTGGGGTCAAATTGGCCATCACGCCTCCGCCCCGCACGCCGGTCTACTTGGGGGCTCTGGGGCCGGAGATGCTGCGCCTGGGTGGTGAGCTGGCTGATGGCATCTGCCTGAACTGGTGTTCTCCGGAGCAGATTGCCTGGAGCCGAGAACGCATCGCCGAAGGCGCGGCGCGGGTCGGCCGTGACCCCAGCGGCGTGCAAGTGGCAGAGTATATCCGGGTCTGTGTCGACCAGGACATCGATGTGGCGCGGCGCGCCTTTGCCCGCTCGACCATGGGCTATGCCCTGGGCCAGCGAGTCCCGACGGAACGTGAGCGGCGGCAGAGCTATCGCGCCCATTTTGAGCGCATGGGCTTCACCGAGGCACTGGCCGAGCTGGATCGGATGCGGCAGCGGGGCGCATCGGCTGACGAGGTTGCCGATGCCTTCCCTCCAGAGCTCCTCAAGCGCGTGGGCTACTACGGCACACCGGAAGAGGCGGCTGGAGCGTTTCGACGCCTGGCAGAGGGGCTGGATATGGCCATCGTCAGGGTGGTTGCCGCCCGACCAGGCGTTGCGTCAGTGCAGGCCGTGCTGCAAGCCTGCCGGCCCGAGTTGGTCCGCCGCAGTAGTGATTAAAGAACCGCGCCCTGTCAAAGCCAGATTCGGCCTCAGGGCGCCTCAGCTCAGTCTTGTGCCCAGCCGCGGAGGCGCTGGTGCACGATGGCCACCCAGCCCATATAGTCCTCCGTGACTTGCATGTCGGCCGCCTGGCTGATGTAATGGCGGGCGTGTTGCGGATCGTGCTCCGCCTCGAAATAGAGTCCCACGTAGAGAGCGCTGTAAAAGCGCTGACGTCGTCCGGCGTCGCCGTATTGAGTGATCACGGCCTCGGGCTGGCAGGTTCCGGCAAACAGTTGATACACCCAGCTCATCACTGGACGGGAATCGTCCCGCACCGGTAACAGGGCCAGACGTGCAGCGTCTGCGCCTTGTGCCTGTGCCTGACAGAGATAGCGCCAGACCGTTTCCTCAACATCGTGCCCGTTGACTGTCAGGTCCGTCTCAAACTGTTGGGCACCGTCCTCAAAGCGCTCGGCATAGTAATACGCAATGCCGCGCTGCCACAGATACGGGGTCAAGGCAGGGTTCAAGCGTTCGGCTCGATCGAAGTCGTCGATCGATGCGGCAATGTTCCCCAACTGAAACAACGCCATGCCCCGTTTGATGTAGAGTTGGGTGTTCTGTGAGTCAGCTTCGAGGGCTGTCGTGAGGCGCTGAATTTCGTTGGTCACAGGTGAGACATCAAGCCGCTTGATCTTTTCGGTCATCGCATGACCCCTTGCCTAGATTTTCAAGCCCACGTCACGGCAGACCAGTAGCACACTACTGCTGCCCATGGTCGGTGTCAATCCGATTTTACCCAGCTGGACACCCATTGGCGCCTCTCCCACTCCATGATTGACCTGCTGCAGTATTTCCTCTATCCTCTCGCCATACGTCTAAAGGCCATCCAGACGAGCAGCGTTTCTTCAGCCCGTTATCGGTGTTGATGGGTACGATTGTGGCATAGATATGGGAAACAGGAGGCAAACCATGAAAGTTAAAGCGGCACAAGGTCTGGCCCGGATACTCAAAGCTGAAGGCGTCCCCTGGGTCGCCTGCTACCCGACGAATCATGTGAACAATGCGCTTGGGGCGGAGGAGGTGCCGATCCTGATGATGCGTGAAGAGCGCTATGCGGTCGCTGTGGCCGATGCCTTCTCGCGTGTCACAGGGGGCAAGCAGATTGGCGTCTGTACCCTCATGGGCGGGCTGAACGCCGCCGGCATCCAGATGGCGTACGGTGCTGTGGCCCAGGCCTTTGAGGACTCCTCGCCGATCCTGGTCATTACCGCCGGGGTGGGTCAGGGAGGTAGCAATCATACCCACTATGATATCCCACACGCGTTCCAATCCGTGACCAAATGGGTCGGTAGTGTGGACAAAGCCGAATTGATCCCCGATTTCGCACGGCGAGCCTTCACCCAGTTGCGCTCGGGTCGTCCAGGCCCAGTGCTGCTCGTCGTCCCCCCAAACCTTGGCGAGTATGACGAAGACGAATACCCCTATACGCCGGTGAAAGGCTGGAAATCAGCCCCCGATCCGGACGACGTGAAGGCAGCTGTCAAGGCGTTATTACAGGCTGAGAACCCTCTGCTCCACGTGGGTGAGGGGGTCTTCTACGGCCAGGCAACCGACGAGCTGCTGCAGTTCGCCGAACTGGCTCAAGTGCCCGTGCTGACCACCCTGAAGGCCAAGAGCGCTTTCCCGGAGAACCACCCTCTCGCCGTGGGCGTCCGTGGTTCGTTGGCCGAACATTTTCTGAACAAGTGCGACCTGCTGTTCTCCATCGGTTCCAGCCTTTTCCCCAATCGGTTCAGCCATGCTGTCCCTGACGCCAAGCACAAGACCATCGTGCAGTGCACGGTTGATACGCTGGACATCAACCGCAGCTACGAGACCAAATATGCCGTGATCGGCGATGCCAAATTCACCCTGCAGGCGCTGATCCAGGAGTTCTCGGCGCAGACGGGCGGGGGTGTACGCAAGAATCAGGTGCTGCTCGATGAGATCAAGGCGGGTAAGGAGGAGTTTCTGGCCAAATATCGCCCGCTCCTGGAGTCCCATGAGAAGCCGATGAACCCCTACCGGGTCTATGGTGACTTGATGAAGATCCTCGACCCCAAGAGCTCATTCGTGACCGGCGACTCCGGCAACACCCGCGACCAGATCAGCACGGTCTACGAAGCCCAGATTCCGCATGGCTTCCTGGGCTGGGGTAACGTCTCGACGCTGGGCTTCAGCCTGGCGGCAGCGGTGGGGGCGAAATTGGCCTATCCGGATCGACAGTGCATCAATATCACCGGTGATGCGGGCGTGTCCTATATGATGGGCAATTTCGAGGCTCTCACCCGCTATGGCATTGGTGTCACCACCATTCATATCAACAACGGTGGCTTCGCCGGATATGGTCCAGGATTCTGGGGCGGTGGACATGACCCCTATACCCATGCGGTCTCCGATCACGAAAAGGCCTGCATGGCCACCATGGCCAGAGCGCAGGGCTTTCATGCCGAGGATGTGACGGAGCCGTCGGAGATCATTCCCGCGTTGCGGCGCGCGTTTGAAGCCAATGCCAAGAGCCAGCCGGCCTATCTGGAGTTTATCTGCTCACAGCATCCGGTCTATGCAGGCTGGGTCCGAGACGCTGGAGTCGGCCACTAGACGCCTGGCCAGCGAGGCCGTCCGGTGCCAGCCATGCGGACGGCCTCCTCTCGGCCGGCGCATAGCGTTCCCTAGCCAGAGCAGCCAACGCAGGAGGTGTGCCATGCGAAACGGCTACCGCGTCTATGACAGCGATACACATATCGGGCCATCGGCCGACACCCTCGACAAGTACCTCTCGTCCCGCGTGCGCGAGCTGGTGCCCGACCTGGAGCGCCGTAAAGTGCCCCAAAAGCGGCACTCGACAGGCCTGGAGTACGATCCACCATACCCGACGCGCTTTCGCCTCAGCCGCGGCGGGGCCGTCGGCGGTTGGGGAGCCGATGTGCCACGCGTGCTCGGCGAGGCAGCGCCACGTGCCACGGCAGGCGGTGCCTCCGGCCGGTTCATGGGCACGAAGTATCCGCAATTGCATACCGATGACTGGGATGCCGACGGACGCCTCAGCGATATGGATGTGGAGGGCGTCGACGTCCAGCTCCTGGTCAATCCCGGCGGACCCAGCGGACATGAGCACCCTGACGTCAACATCGAGTTCATGCGGGCGCAACATCGCTATCTGGACGACTTCTGCGGCCATAACCCGCACCGCCTCAAGTCGATGATCGGCGTCAGCGCCAACTACATCGAGGCGTCGGTGGCGGAGATCAGACGGTGGAGCCGCGCGCCCTGGGCCGTCGGTGTCTACATCAACTTGCCGATCGACTACCCGCTGGACCATCCCGACCTGCATCCGATCTGGCAAGCTATCGACGAGGCCGGGCTGTGTTTCATCCACCACAGCTTCTCACAGGGCTACCCAGGCTACCGTGACCTGTGGAACAACCCTTTCCTCGGCCGCACCGCCTCTCATCCCTGGGGCGCCATGCGCGCCATGGGGGCCTTCTTTGGGGCAGGGCTCTTCGATCGCTATGCAAATCTGCGCTTTGCTGTGCTGGAATCAGGCTTTGGCTGGATCCCGTTCTGGGTTGCCCGCATGGAAGATCAGGCACACTACATGGGTTTCGTGGCCGAGGGCCTGCAGCACACTATGCTGGAATACACCACCAGCGGCCGTTTCTTCGCCTCGATCGTGCTGCATGAAGGTGGCCAGATGGTGAAGCTGGTATCGGACTACCTCGGCGATCAGCTGCTGATGTTCAGCACGGACTACCCGCACCCCGAGACCCGCTTTCCTGAGTCTGTCGATCTGACGTTGAGCTGGAAGGAGCTGAGTCCTGACCTCATGCGCAAGATTCTCTGGGACAACGCCGTGAAGGCTTTCGGGGCGCCCTGAGCCAGCACGAGTGCATGGCACGGAGCCCTATAGGCCCTGCCACACATAGGGGGTAACCTGGGAGGAGAGGATCAGCTACGGGGAGGTAAGCTAGCATCTCCTGGGTCCAACTGGGAGTTGGACCCAGGAGTATTACACCACAGAGTCGAGTGAACACCCCTTATCCCAACGCCTATGTGGCTTGGGGACGAAGGGATGATCACGCCTACCTCCCTGCCTCAGCCACGCGGTACGCTGTCTCGCAAAGCCTTCTCAACACCCGGCAGGGCCGCGTTTAGCGCCCCTTCATTCAGGGTATCTGCTAGGCGGCTATATCCGGCGATGCGCACCAGGGAGGCGAAGTTCCCCTCCAGATACTCGATCGTCCAGGCGATCGAGTCCGTTACCCGCGCTTTGTTCAGGAAGATGCGATTGTTCTTACCCTGGGGGTCGTAGTGGAAGTGTGGCTCTTCGTCGAAGCAATCGAAGCGCAGGAGCTGCACCTCCTTGCCGTCCACGTCGCCGAGGACTCGCAGCGATGGCCCACGATCGTGCGCCGTAGTGCGGTAATCTACCGCGAAGCGCAGTCCACTTGCCTCCAGTCCCGCCATCTCCGTCGGGATGCTGTCGCGGAGTGCCTTTTCCACCGTCGGCAGAGCCGCGCACAGGACCCCTTCATCCAATTGATCGGCCAGTGCACCATACCCGGCAACACGCACCAGCGACGCGATGTTGCCGCGCATATAGTCCATAGACCAACTGATCGGATCCGACACCTTCGTCTTGTCCATCACAAGTTGGTTATTCTTGCCATCGGGATCATAGTGGAAATGTGGCGTTTGGTCGAAGCAGTCGAAGCGCAAGAGCTGCACCGGCTTGTCGTCGACATCGCCATAGATCCGCAGTGACGGGCCGCGATCGTTGGCCGTCTTGCTATACCGCACGTTGAAGCGAAGCCCACCGACCCCAATCGACATCCCTTGTTGCGGTTGTGCAGTTGCAGTTGCCATTGGTGTGTCCCTCCTCGCGCGTGGATACCCCCATAACCTCTCTACCAATCCGCCAGATAAAGCGACATTAGTCTATCTGTGAGCTGGCGTCAACCGATCTTTTTCAGGAGCTGTATTGACGGGTGGTGTAAGCGTCATTACAGGCGACTGGACCACGATAAAGCTGAGCGGCTCGTTGCCACGGTAATCAGTTGGAATTCATCATTAGAAAATGGCATGATGGCCTCCGGCGGCGAGGCATATTCTAGGCCTGTGTTTTCGACGCGGAAGTTGCGGAGGTTAAGGAGGGCGGACGTGCACAAACGAGCCAATTCCTTGCAGACGTCCCCGCATGCCGAGTTACTCATAACCCAAGCGGCCAACGCTACAGCTGATGTCCCCTTGCCTCGGATTGCGCCACTGAAGCCGACTCCCGTGTACGACACTTACTGGCGATTTGCAGCGGAGCGCCAGGAAATCTTTTCGGCAGGTTGGTCACGCCGCTAAGTCCAGTGCCTGGCCTTCCGCCCGCTCCGGCACCGGCGCAGAGGTGCCATAGAGGCGTTGATGTTGCTGTTGCCGATGAAACGGCCAATAGCGATCCCAGTGCCCGTTGAGCCGCACGGCCCGCAGGTCGAGCACCGCCTGCGCCCCAGCTTTCCTCCAACGCATCCCGGACTGCTCCATGCGATCCTTCACCAGATGCCCACAGGCGCCTTCCACCACGCCTGTCCCGATCGGCCAACCACACGCCAGATATTCGTCGTCGTGCATGTACGGCCGGTTGCGTTGGTAGTAGCCTACCGTCCGCCGCACCGCCTGCCGTTGCGTCCCCGTCCAGATGGGGTCCTTCCCTTCGGCCTCCAACGCCGTGATGACCGCGTCGGTCTCGCCTGCCAGCAGCGCCTCCAGGTACGCGCGGACCCAGACCACACGCTGCGGATGGGTCTCCCCCAGCAGGGCGTTGGCGGTGTCCCACAGATACTCGGTGGCGTGGATGATGTCGAGCACCAGGGTGTGCTCCGGAACGTGGCTCAGCAACTGCTGTTGCAGCGCCTCGGCGCCATCCGTGAGCGCCACGCGCTGCTGGAGGTGGGGCCCCTCGCGCTGGGCCACCCGCTGGGCCAGCTGGCGCATGGCCACCGCTTTCCCCGCCAGGGTGGCCCGCAGTTCTTTGCCCTCGGGCCGCGGGCGAGCCGCGGGCGCCGGGCCCCCGGGCTCCTGCAACAGGGCCCCCACCACCTCCTGCGGTGTGCGAGGATACGGGGCAATTGTGTACAGGCCGGTGACGACGGCCTCCTTCTTCTTGCCGCGCTTCTGCCCCTTGCCCAAGCGCACGGGTGGCGTGGGGGTGGGAGGCTGCACCATCGGCACCCCTTTGCCATCAGCTGGCACGACCAGGATCGTGCCAGCAGGGACGGCGGCCGTGGGGTCGGCCGGCTGTTCGTAGAAGGGCGTCACATCCGCTCCCGCCTCGGTGGCACAGGTCTCGAGGGCTTGCACGCTGAGCGAGAGCCCCAGGATGCGTTCCAGTATCGTTTGACTCTCGCGGTAGGACTCGTCGGTTCCGTCGAATCGAGGGCGAGTTGCCGCCCTGGACCGCTGATACAGTCCTGTGTACCTACAAATTTACGAATGCCTATCGAGCATCCGACCGCGTCAGTCAGTTCCTCATTCGTCACGTGATCTCTAGGAACGATTTGCCGGACACACGCGAGGAAATGTTCTTCCGCGTCTTGTTATATAAGAGACAGTTTCAATATTTATTAGTTAGCATAATGCCCGGGTCGATACAGTAGGCGAAAGTGATGCCAGCCACCACATGGTTCCATGACCGTATCGCGAATCCCCTCCCTCAACAGGCGGATCTGGTCTGTGACGCTACGGAAGCGTGTCACCCCACCCATGGCGTGTTCCAGACGGATCCGGATGGACGAAATCCGACGATGGTGGACTTTCGCAGGCGGGGGGAGTTCACCATAGGCGCGCACTTAAGCGCTTCAATAATGCAACGAGGACCAGCATAGCCATGTCTGTCAGATGATGGTGGCCACACCATCACCCTCTTCCGGAGGTGTCTCTGCTGCTCTTGCCGCATCATCCCGACCGTGCCGTCGAAGCACGATTGGCGCGTGTGGAGGACACGTGGACGACCGAGGTGGTGCCGCGCGTGCCCGTGGACCTCGCCGCGCCGGCTCGCACCCTGAAAGCCTTCCAGCGCGTCCGTCGTCTGGCCACGCCGTACGAGCGGCTCCGGGCCGTGCTCGCGTCTGTCCTGGGCCCCTGGTCTCTGCGCCGCCTGGGGGCGTGGGCGGTGCTGATCGGGCTCGCGGATCGCTCCGAGGCCGCCTGGCGCAAACGGCTGCGGGCCTGTCGTCCCTGGTGACGCTGGCTCCTCAGTGAACTGGTGGCGACCCCGCGGGTTGTGGACCCGCCGCCCCCTCAGGCCCTGGGGCGTGTGCTCCTGGTGGATGCCAGCAGGCTCCGGCAGCCCGGCGGCACCGGGGATGACTGGCGGCGACATCTGGCCGATGACTTCACCGCTGGCCGGCTCGGGCCGGTACGGGTGACGGACCGGTACGGGGGCGCACAGCCTCGTGTGCAAACGGATGAAACAACGGCTCCGGCTCAATCAGATCCGGAGCACGCACCTCGCGAGTGTCGAAGCCACCGTGCGGGCGTGGCTCATCGCCTGGGCCTGGCCAGAAAGGGCCATGGCGACCATCCGCGCCCACCTGCCTACCGGTGCGCTGACTGCTCCTACGCCGCTCAGCAGTTGGTTCCTGACGGGGCTGGGACTCGATACCTTGCGGCAGCAAGTCCATGGCACGTGGTCACAGGCCCGGTTACACGCCTGCCTCCCCCGCTTGCGCCGCTTTATGGTGCTCAACCCCCGCCGCCGGGAGCATCAGGAAACGCGGGTGCGGGCCTGGCTCCTCGGTCGCGTCCTCGTCTGCCCCTCCAACGAGCAGGAGGCAGCATAAGGGAGGCGCCATGGAGAAAAAGCCTAAAGTACGCGCCTATGGGATTCCTCCCCCCTCAGTCCTCCACGAGGACGCCCCGCAGATCTCCCGCGGTAAGCCGTCATACCATCTGTGCATAAGCGCCCGATTTATAAAGCACAGCCAGTCTGGATGGAGGGCTTTGCTGTCGCGTGCCAGCTCGCCCCGACGGTACCACACCTCGTATCCGGTTCGTGTCCCTCGCCCCCTCACGTTCGTTTCACGCTGCCTTCAGACCCCACCTCGCGGTGACGCCCTGGCGCTTCCCTTGTCCTTCGGCTCCACGCACACCTGGACAGGGGACTTGCACCCCCGAGCATGACAGCATGCACGGCACACACGCCAGGCCTGAGCCACGCGGGTTACCGCGTCGGCTCCAGGCCCTGGTTAGGGGCCGTTCCGCTCCCGTAGGCTACGGCATATGTTCCGACCATTGCTGCCGCGGACCATCCAACAGCACCATCACATGGTTGAGAATGTCTCGACCCAAAATGCCGGGCTCTACCTCGGTCAACAGATACCGGCCCCGGAAGGCCCGCCGCAGAAAAAGCACGTCTAGCATTACGACGCGGGCAAAACTCCTACTCCCGTCAAAGCCCATCAGTTCATACTGCTCGTTAACCAGCAGCGGGACACCGAGCCGCTCGACCGCCATGCGTGGGAGTAAAGTGACGTCTGCCCCGGTGTCCAAGAGCAACTGCACGTCGGAGACCGTTGCTCCACTGTGCGGGTTGCGGAGCGTCACAGAGGCAACCGGTACTGGCGGATCGAAGTGCGACGCGTCATAGTTCGGCATCAGCGGAGACCTCGATGATCTGCTTGGCGAAGTCGGCGGCTTGTTCCGGATGCACGAGGCGTGGACTGTAGACGTGTGCCTGCGGCGTGGTCTTAATATCAGGAATGACCACATAGACTTTGGTGTGTTCGGGTAGCGTCACGTTATCGGGGAGCCGGATCTGGCCGTTTTCGACAATGCCTTCGACCGTGAGGATAGCCATATTACACCTCTAGCTCTATGGCACACAGCGTCTTTAGATAGGCACAAAAATACCGTGAGTGATGGTAGACCATCTGTGCAAGTGGCCGTAAGTATATACCACCCCAAGCGAATATGATATTCCTACACGCCTCCATTTGGTCTCTGCCCGCTGACCTTGGTCAGGCCCCTAACGGGGCGCGAGATGAGCTGCACCCCGCGCGCAGCGAGGATGTCAGCTCCATCGAGTGGTTGAACTAAGCGCTCCGCGCAGGTTTTCGTCTCGCCTCCATCCAAGCCAGCCATGAAGGGGGCTCCATCCGTTAGATTCAGGCAGACTCGACCTCCTGTACGTCTCCATCCATCCACCCTCACACACAGGAGGTCGAGCCATGACGCCACTGCGCCAACGGATGATTGAAGACCGGCAACTGAGAGGCCTGTCCGAACGGACCCAGGAGAGGTAGGTCAGGGCCGTCCGGCAACTGGCGGACCATGACCACAAGTCCCCCGACCGCCTCACGGAAGAAACACTCCGTGGCTCGTTCCTCTCTCTCAAGCACGTCACGCACGACGCGCGCAGCGCGAGTACCATCGCCCTGTGCGGCCGCAAGTTTTTCTCTGAGCACACGTTGCAGCACGCATGGACCACGCTGACCTTCGTCAGCCCCCACGCGCAACGACACTCCCGGTCCTCCTCAGTCTCGAAGAGGTCCGCACCATGCTGGCGCACCTCACACGGCCTCGCCATCGCGTGTGTCTCACCCCCATCTCCTCACCCGGTGTGGATCTTCCCAGCTCCAGGCCGGGCAGGCACGGGCCTGTCAACGGCTACCCGTAGAGCTCCCATGCCTGTCAGAACCGCCACTGTCCCAACTGCCAGAACGGTTCCGCCCATGCGTGGCTCCCGCGGCAACAGGATCTCCTCCGGCCCGTCCCGCCTTTTCTGGTCACCTGCACCGGGCCCGATGCGCTTCGGGAACTGGCCCGCAGCCACCAGCAGCTCTTCTCCAACATCCGTTGCCGCGCCTCCGCCCAGGCCCTCCAAAACCTCCCCTTGGATCCACGCGTTGTCGGGGGCAAGATCGGGAGGGTCGGGGGCTTGCACCCCTGGACGCGTGCCCTGCACGATCATCCCCCTGTGCACTCCCTGGTGCCCGCAGGCGGGCTTGCTTCCGATGGCGCTCAGTGGCTCCCGTCCCGGGCAACTTTCCTGGTGCCGGTTAAGGCGCTTGCCCTCCTGTGGCGTGCCCAAGGGCGCGATGCGTGGCGCAAGACCCCCGTGTTTGACCTTGGCCCCAACGCTCTCTGGGCACAGGACTGGGTGGTGCATGGTGCACCGGTCGGCCGTGGATCGCACGCCTGGCACGATCGGGCTCCGTACAGCTTTCGGGTGGCGATCCGCACTCATCGTCTCCTCACGCGCGCAGATGGCCAGGTCACCTGCCAATATCAAGACTCCCAGACCGGGGCCATCCAGGTCTGCACGGTCACGGCCGAGGCATGCATCCGCCGGTTCCTGCCACACGTCCTTCCTGCCCACTTCGTCACGGTCCGCTCTGACGGCCTGTTTGGCCCTGGCAACCGCGCCGCACGGAAAAACACCAGGCCGCTCTTGGGGGGTGAGCGTCGCGACGGACACGCAGCCGGGCATGCCCCCGCTTCCCCACCGCCAGAGACGGCCCTTCGCTGCCCCAAGTGCGCAAGCGTGAGGCCACTCCTCGACACGTTGCGCCCCAACGGTTGGTTCCCCCTCAAGCCTGGCCCCTGAAATTGGCCGAGCGCATGTTCGTTGATGCCGACGCTTCAAATTTCTACAGCGTCCAGGGAGTCGCCTGGCCTGATGCCCTGAAGACGCGTTTCTCAGAGTCTTGAGCACGGGATCGCACCGGACAGGAGACCTTCTTGACCCCCCAAAACTGCCGGTATTCCCCGGCCTTTGCTGCCAATCGTCCCCTTGAAGTCAGATACGAGGCTTCGCTTCCCCTGCTGCCGCCCGGCTTACATTCCCCACGCAGAAGCTCGCCTGCAGTCCAAAGGCTTGTTCAACCCAGCATGGTGTGGTGGCTTCGCACCCCACGAATTCTTAATTCGTTCGGCGCGTCGGCTCACCTCACACTTGCCTCTTTTAGCGCTCCACGTCTTCCATTTTGACCCCGCGCCCGGACTGCAGGCTTTGCCGGGCGGCTTCGATCCGCCGGAGAAACCGAGGATCATGCTCTAAGCGGTACTCAAACCAATCTTCCTCTGATTTAAACCCAATCAGGATCCCCGCCGGCTTGCCGTGGCGCGTGATCACGATAGGTTCCTCTTCGGCCTGACGGAGGTATCGCGACAAATCGTCTTTGACTTCAGAGAGGGCTATTTCCTTCATTGGCTTCTCCTGCCTGGTCAAGCCAGGCGGCAGCCTGGGATTTGGGCACAATCGCCAAAATCTCAACCGCGGCTTCGGTCACGTCATAAAAGACTCGCAGTTCACCGACGCGCAAGCGAAATTGTGGCTGAGACAGGCCCCGAAGGGGCTTGATGCGGCTCTTGCTGGTCTTGGTCGGGGTATAACGCAAGTGCGTTTCGAGGGCGTCGCGCACCGCAGAGCGGAGGTTCGCCCTCAAGCGGCGCAAGTCTTCGATGGCTGCGGGTGCAAGGATGATCTCGAAGCGCAGTCTGGCCATACTATAGCCAGAATTTGGATCGCCCTCAAGTAGGGATGTAGATAGGCGATCGGGATAGAAACTGGGCGCGCAGCACTGTAGGAGGGGAGTGACCGACATCCGCCCTTTCGGTTACGGAGCGGGTCCTAATCCCTCCATAGTCTACGTTTCCCAGAGCCTCCCGATGATCCCGGACGGTCGGATTTCCCGAGTCCGGTTCGAGGCCACCACATCTCCGCGGTGCGCCTTCCTCTCGCTCGACAGGCTGAAGCCAATGGTCGGCATACACCCTGGGAGCGAAAGTTTGCGCACAGCCTAGCCACGGTGTTCGGCAGCGGTTTTCTCCCAGTGTCACCTGGACCCTGCGTCCTTGCCCGTCGCGTTGTGGGCCCACAGGCCCTTCGCTAGAGACGCACGACCTTCTCATGTTCGCTACTACGGCCTGATGTGCCAGTCCTGTTGCCTCCCAGCCACTGGGCATGGCGGCTCGTGACTGGGTCTTTGCCGCTTGGACCACCCACGGCTGGTCAGCAGGACCTTCCCGACGTTATCTCTGCGCATCTTTCCCTGCGTGCTTGGACCCCTACCCCGGCCGCCCTTGCGGTGCACGTACCCGTTTCTTCCCGCAAGACATCGGCCTTCCCCCGTTAGGACCAGGTCGGCGCTCAACAACGTTCCGTACAGCGACTTCAGTACGGAGCTGTATTTCGAGGCTGCAGTCATTCCCTCATGTTCAGGCCCGCAGGTTTGCTCGCCACCCAGGTCGCTCCTACCGCTACGGCCTACGCCGTAGGGCAGCCGTGACTTTTCCATCCGAGCCTCTCGTGGTTCGTTACCTCCCCACGCCCCGGATATGCTAACCGTCCGAATCGGGCAATTGACGGTAGAGGACTTTCACCCCATCAGATGCGCAGCCTTGTCGGCTGCTCCCCGAACGGTTGAGCTCAGGCCGCGGCCCGTCAGGGACGTCGTGCCTGGCGGGTAACCGCTGGGTCTACCCGGAACCTGACTGCCTACAGCCTTCGCTTCGCTCCAGCTTCCGGCGGCAGGTGAGCATAGGTGTTGGCCTGACCCGCATGCGCGGGGGAGGTCGTGCAGGCGTCAGGGGTGATGACGTGCCTTGCGAACAGACCAGCAGACGCGCCACGCGAGTCTGCTGCTGGGCTATGTGGCATACGGGCGGAGCCATCCGTTGCCGGACCACGGACGTCGGGCCCTCTGGGCACTGCTGGCTGTCGCACCACGTGGCTTGGTGCGCACGTCCACAGGTGTCCGGAGGGGCATGTGGAACGCCTCTGGGCCAATGCGTGTCGGCACCGCATGTGCCCGCCATGTGCGTAGGGGCAGGTTGAATGTGGGCTTGCCAAGCAGAAGGCCCGTCTGTTGGCCTGTGCGCACGACCACGTCATCTTCAGCATGCCTCACGAGCTCAACGAGCTCTGGCTGGCGAATGTCGAGGGGGTGAGCCAACGGCTCTTTGCGAGTGTGCACGACACGTGACTGGAGCTCTGGGTGATGGGAAATATCTGGGAGCGAAGCCTGGCATCATCGCCACGCAGCACACCTGGAGCCAGACGCTAGTGCTGCACCCGCACTTCCATGGTCTGGTGACCGGTGGGGGCCTCACCCAGGCGGGCCAGGGGAGGGCGGTGCGCTATCATCCGGTGCTCAAAGCCTTCTACGAGCGTTTGCGGGCTGCGGGGAAGGCTGCGAAGGTCGCCCTGACGGCCTGTATGCGGAAGCTGTGGACGATTCTGAACGCCATCGGAAAACACCACACCTCCTGGCAACCTTAGGAGGTGCCGAGGGCATAGCATACCAGGTCCCCTGGACACACAAGACAGTTGCTCCGCTCCTGGGTCGCTCCGGCTATCGGCGGCACTTGAGGCACGGCGTTAAGGCTCAACTAACAGTGCAGGAGGTTCGCAGGTGAAGGGGCATTACACGGCGCAGTACTGAAGCAGAAAGGCGACTGGTGGATCGGCTGGATCGAAGAGGTGCCGGGGATGAATTGTCAGGAGCGGTCGAAAGAGCATCTCATCGAAACGCTCCGTATCACCCTGCGCGAAGCCCTCGAATTCAACCGCCGAGAGGCACTCGACACTGTGGGGGAGAGTTATGAGGAGCAAGAAATCGCTCTATGAAGCGCCGGGAGTTGCTTCGGCATCTCTGAACTCATGGATGTGAGCTGTTGGGGGAGGGATCCCGACACTTTTGGTAGTATAATCCCAGTATGAACAAGCATGCCGCTGTGCGTCGCCAAAACGACATTGACGGAGATCTCGCACGAAAGATATGCCGCGACATCGGAGTACCTTGGATCCGTTGAGCCTTAACCACCCACTGCAGCGGATGGGGGCCAGCAGCACGTTGCGGCCCGGTGGCCCCGTCAGAGGTTAAGGGTAGATCCTCCCCCGCCGCTCAACTCGCGGCCCGTTGGGCAGCGCCGCTGCAACAAGATAGGAGATGGAGCATGCGAACCTTTGCACAAAAGCAGAATCAACCTCAAAAGCCAGGATCGTCCATCCATGCTCGGTCTCACACGGCAACACCAGGGCTGCATCATCGCGCAGATCTGATTCTGCACTGGCAACGCACGATGGGGAATCAAGCCGTGCAACGGATGTTGCAGACTCATGCTGAAGAACTCAAAGCCGGATTGACCGGTACGTCATCCCCTCACTTGGGGCACGATTTTAGCCGGATTCCCATACATCCTCCTGCAACAGGAGCGATACAAACGAAATTAGCGATCAACCAGCCGGGAGACGAATATGAGCAGGAAGCAGACCGCATCTCCGAACAGGTGATGCGGATGCCTGAGCCGCGACTCCAGCGCGCTTGCGCCTGCGGCGGAGCGTGCCCCAAGTGTCAGACGGAGCAACGCATGGCCCGAACATGAGCGTTTGCAGACGAAGCGCGTTGGCTCAGGCGACTGGGGACAGGCCGAAGTGCCGACGATCGTCCACGAAGTACTTCGCTCTCCTGGTCAACCCCTCGACTTGGCGACTCGCGCCTTTATGGAGCCGCGCTTCGGATACGACTTCAGCCGTGTGCGCGTGCATACGGATGAGAACGCAGAGATGTCGGCTCGGACGCTCAACGCTCATGCCTACACAGTTGGAAACAACATCGTTTTCGGCCTTGGGCGCTTCGATTCCACTGCCGCGGAGGGCCGCCGGCTGCTCGCGCACGAATTGACTCATGTCGTCCAGCAATCTGTGGGACACGCTCCACGAGCAGTAGCCCACAAACCAGCGGACGCAGAGAAGGACAGTACGAAGGATGTGCCGAAGGCCGCGCCCAAGCCCCCAAAGTGCCATACAGGCTGCGCTCAGCGCTGGGGCCAGGACACGACCTGCTCGAAGTGGGGCTTTTTTCAAGGGGTAGCCGAACAGGGTGAGGGCAAGAAATGGAGATCATTCGACTGTTGCAATAGCTGGCCGCTCTCGGTTGAAGACTACGCCCGTACGCAGCTTGGTCTGAGTGGAGCAGCCTCGTGCACAGTTCAACACGAGCGGGAGATCGCTACCATCTCTTTCGGAGGAAATGAGGTCGAGGTCCTTTGCTCGGACACGATCCCCAACAGCATGTTTGGGGAGAACACACGTGCAAGCGCTTGCTCGGGATCTATTGCAGCTGAGGTGATCGAAATGAGTCCGAAGGCCATGCAGGCCCTCTCCAGCCAACTCGCAAGCGCGCTGCATGTGAAAGTCTGCTATTCAGGATCAAAAGAGGATCTCTGTCTGCACAATGGACCGGGCGCGAGATCATTTCCGACGATCCACCAGTGCCTCACCAAAGGATGTTCCCCCTGGGAGGGCACTCCAACAACCCACCAGGATTCGGGCTGGCCCCGAGTGTGATCCGGCGTGACAGATTAGGGATCATTGCTTGACTTGACGGGGCCTACCAACCGCTTCGAGCGGGACGCGCACACAGCGCCGCGCCCCTCAAGCGGTATGTCGATTTTTGCGTATACCGCTACGCACAGTGTTTGATCTGCCACCCGTGGCTGACGTAGCGCATCAGGCGATCACTGTCCAGGACTGTCACGCATGGTGCGCAGTCCTCAGCGGGAATTTTTTCCAATCGGTGCCCGCAGGAGGAGAATCTACCTACTCAAGCTCATAGTGGGGGCGTTAGACGGCGCAGAATGATTTTGGGAGGCGTGAACATCTATGCAAGGGGGCGCGCAGTGATCGGAAGAAGTCTCGCATACCTAGCACTCATCGTCTCAGACGTGGAGGCGACAGCTGCCACCTTCGTCCGTGACTTCGGGTTGGGGCGTACCAACTGTGCCGTTGGGGACACCCATCGCACGGTGCCCGTGTTCCGCATCGGCACCACTGTTGTGGCGCTCTTCCCACCGGGTCACCCCTTTGTTAGCAACGAATCGAAGACCGGGGTTCACCACATCGCCTTTGAAGTCGAGGATCTGGACGAAGCCGCGAGCACGGCAGGCGCTGCAGGAGTCCCTGCAGCGGAGCATGAGCCCAGCCGGGGTCTCGGCGGGGCTCGTCGCCTGATGCTCTCTCCTCAGGCAACGGTCGGGGTCAAGACGTACCTTTCAGAGCCCCTATCGGTCGCGCCGTCGCGCGCCAGCTGGGTTGAGCGCATCGACCACCTTGGCGTCGCCAGCGCTGATAATGACGCCGCTATGGACGTATTTTGCCGGCGGCTGGGCTGTCCGCTCGAGAGCACCCAGACGGACATGGAGGTCCAAATCGCGCTAGAAAGCTTCACCTCAGATAGGTACGGCGTCGTATACCACACCAGAGCGGCTGAGCCAGTCGGCGGACTGCGCGTGGCATTTGTCACTGTCGGCGATTGCGAGCTCGAATTTCTCCAGGATCTCTATGTCCCTCAAGGCGGCCAAGTGGCACATCGCGGTCCCGGCAGCACCAAGCAAGATCAGGGCGCCATCGGCCGCTTTATCGCTGCCCGCGGGCCCGGGCTGCACCACATCGCGCTCAAAGTCACGGACATCAATGGCGCGCTCGCAAGCTTGAAGGGCGCGGGCCATGCGCTGATCGATACATCCGGCCGGCCGGGATCTCGCCGCGCCTTGATTGGATTCATTCATCCAAAGACCCTCAATGGCGTTCTCATCCACCTTGTGCAGCGCGATGACCTCTCGAGGTAACGTCGCCTTCGACTCCACTGAGGAGGATTGTGGAGAGCGGATCACGGCACGTCGCGAGGCAGGTGTGTATGGCCAGCCCGGTCAACCGTGCGTACGAGAATCTCCGCGGTCACACCAGCGAGAATTGCGGCGTAATGCTGGGGTACTATCGGCTCCGGCCTTGGTCAATATGGCACTTGGCGTCTGTCGATAGCACCCGCAGATAATGCTTACCCTGTCTGCGGCGCATCAGAAGGAAGCCGAGGGCGATTACAACGGCGGCGATCGCAACCCCGAGCAACAGATAGCGATGAATAGATGCAGACATCTGTTCCCATTCATCGCCGAGAACAAAACCGATGCTGATGAAGCTGCCGGACCAGAGCAGTCCTCCAAGGTAGGCATAGGTCGCGAACACTGGCAGGGGCAACCGCGACGACCCGGCCACATAGGCTGCCAGATGGCGTATACCAGGGATAAAATAGCTGATGACAAGCCCATACTTGCCCTTGCGCTCGTACCAGGTGCGAACCTGGTCGAGTTGCGCAGGTTCGATATGCAAAAAGCGACCTAGACGAGTGACGAGATACGGCCCGAGCATTCGACCTAGTGCATAGCTGACGGTGATACCACAGATGCTGCCCAAAAACCCTGCGGCAAACGTGGGCAACGGCTCCAACTCGTGCTTGAAAATCAAATATCCGGCAAACATGAGCAACGTCTCATCAGGGATGGGGAGCCCCACGATCCCCAGCATGAGCAACCCAAAAATCCCTACGTAACCGTAATGCGCCACCCAGCCGAGCACTGTCGCCATGGGATTTACTGCTTCGTGTGATCGCGCACGGCAACCTGCCCCTGCCGCGAGAAATTGATCGACTCGCCGAGGATGCGGGCGGCCTCCTGCGGTGCATGAAAGCCCATCGAGTTCTCGGCTTCGACGAAGTCGAGGAAAAACTGGGCCCGGCGCTGAAAGTCCCGCGCCTTCGCTAGCTCAGCCTCACTCATACCGGCGGCACGGGCGGACTTGAGATCATTGATCAACTCCACGAGCGCGTCCATCGCCAGATTGCGCAGGGCAAAAGTACGCTCTTGAATGGTCTCGACGCGCGCCTTGAGCTCCGTTTCAGGCCAGCGGTGACAGGTCTGGCAGGCGAGGTTGATGTTCAACATCGGACTGCGCACGTGATGGTCGCTGATCTTCAATGCTCCCTCGCGTTTATAGGGCATATGACAGTCGGCGCAGGCGACCCCTGAACGCGCATGAATGCCCTGGTTCCAGAGCTCGAACTCGGGGTGCTGCGCCTTCAGCACCGGCGCGCCGCTCTCCGCGTGCGTCCAGTCTTTGAAGCCGATCGCATCATAGTAGCCCAGTATGTCCTCGACTTTCAGCCCTCTGGCCCAGGGGTATACCAGGCGCTTTTCCGGGCCCTGGAAATAGTACTCGACATGACATTGGCCGCACACATAGGAGCGCATCTCCTGGCGCGTCGCCATCTTGTTGACATCATACTCGGGGATCCCCTGAGCTGCTTTGAGTGTGCGCATGCCTTCGATGAACCCCGGGCGTGTCACTCGTAGCTGCATGGTCGCTGCGTCATGGCAGTCGATACAGGCCACCGGATGGGTCACCAGCTGCCGAGCCTCGGCAAACGGCATCTGATTCAGGCGCTCAAAACCCTTGATCAGGTCACCCTGGCCCAGCTGTTTATACGTCACATAAACCGACGCATGGCAGTGCAGGCATGTGCCAGGTTGTTGCACGACCTGCTGGCGCTCGGTGAAGGTTTGGTCCGCGAGCATATAGGCATGACCTCGATCCTCACGAAAATCCCTGGCAAAGGCATACCCAGCCCACATCGTCTTCAACCGGGGGTCCTCTTCGAGACGGGACTGAGCCACAATGGAGCGCGGATCGGCCTGTGCGGGGGTGCGTGGTACGGCCTCGCTGCCGCCAAAGCGTGTGCGCTGCTGGTCAACCGTGCGCAGATAGGCATCATATTGCAGGGGAAAGTTTTTACCCCAGAGGCTTGGATCGGTGGTCTCATCGTCGAGCTCGACTACCCGATAGAAAGGATTTCTGGCTTCCTGCTTGCGCTCGAAGATATTGATCAGCAGCGCCGCGCCTCCGGCCGCCAGAACCGCGGCAACAAAGGCGATAAGTAGGACCGGAACGTAGCGGCGGCGAGGTGGTGCACTCTCCCGTCGTGGGGGTGGCCGTCGAGGCGCTCTGGCCATATCTTCTCCTAGGTAATGGTTGATCGCAAAATTCAGCCATGATCAAAGGTGCCCAACCCCGCCATGGCAGCGTATACATGACAGCTGAACTCCTTCCTGATGCGGGCCTTCAATTGCCTCTACGATGGCACGATGACAGCTGCGACAGGCCTGCTCAGTGATCGCTCGATTGCGCCCCCCAATGCTCAAGGGCTCAGGAAATCTCCCGGTGGTGAAAGCGAAAGAGTGCCAGAAGCCATTCGAAGCCTTGGCCACGTATTTGGCCATAAAGCCGGCTGGTGTGTGACAATCATTACAGACCGCAACCATGCGATGACTCGCCTTGATCCAGCCGTCATACTGCTCCTGCATAATGTGACAGTTCGCGCACGCAGCAGGATTGTCCGTCAGGTATGACGCCCCTCGGGCATACAGAAAGGTATAACTGCCGAGGCCAATCACCAGGCCCACGGCCATCCCAATCATGATGACTACTATCGTCTCGAACCTCACATCCACCACCTATAGCGGTTTTCAGATCAGCTTATGGCCGTATCACCGCCTGCGCTTCACCCATTTCTCAATCTCCACAGCCACGAACACGAGTGCCGCGATGGCCAGGGTTGCCGCCAACTCTCCGAGGCTTAATGGCGCGGTTTTGAAGATGTGATTGAGAGCTGGTACATAAATGGTGGCCATTTGTAGGACGAATGTCAAGGCAACGGCGCTGAGGAGGGGTAGATTCGAAAACAATCCCTGACTGAAGAGTGATTCGTGCTCGGAGCGGATGGCCAGGACGTGCGCGAGTTGCGACAGACAGAGAACGGTAAATACCATGGTCTGCCAGTGCGATGACCCACTGGCGAGAGACCAGGCTTGAGTGCCAAGCACCAGGGCTGCCATCAAGGGACCGACCCACAGCACATGGGCTCCGAGCCCGCGGGCGAAGATGCTCTCCTGTGGTGGGCGTGGCGGGCGGCGCATGATATGCGATTCTTCCGGCTCCGCCGTGAGCGCCAGACCGGGCAAGCCATCGGTGACCAGGTTGATCCAGAGGATTTGGATCGGCAGCAGTGGGATGGGTAAGCCGCAGAGAGGGGCCAGGAACATCGTCCAGATCTCGCCCGAGTTCGTGGTCACGGCATAGCGCACAAAGCGGCGGATATTGTCATAGATCCGGCGCCCCTCACGGACGGCTCGCACGATGGTGGCAAAATTGTCATCCAGGAGGATCATGGCACTGGCTTCTTTCGCGACATCCGTGCCTGCAATCCCCATGGCTACGCCAATATCGGCCCGTTTTAGCGCCGGGGCATCGTTCACTCCATCGCCGGTCATCGCCACCAACTCCCCGCGCTCCTGCAGGGCTGTGACGATTTTCAATTTTTGCTCAGGCGCGACCCGGGCGTAGACCCGAATCTGCTCCACACGTGCTCTCAACTCCTCGGTTGAGAGCTGTGCCAGTTCTTCGCCGGTCAGCACACTGTCACCTTGATCCTGGATACCCAAGCGCTGGGCGATCGCTTTGGCGGTCAGCGGATGATCGCCGGTGATCATCACCGGGACAATCCCGGCGTCCTTGCATTGGGACACTGCCTGCCGTGCCTCCTCGCGGGGCGGGTCCATCAACCCGACAAAACCGAGGAGGATCAGGTCACGCTCCATGACCTCTGGCGTGATGGCCTCCGGCAGAAGCGACCAGCGCCGCATGGCGATGGCGAGAACGCGCAGACCATCGGCGGCCAGACGGTCATTGACGCCCAGCAATTGGGCAGAATCGAAGTCGATCGGCCCGGATGAGGAGGACATCTGCGTGGCACGCGCGAGAATGACTTCCACCGCCCCCTTCGTCACCGCCAGAAACCCGCCTTCGGGGTCCTGGTGAACCGTGGTCATACATTTGCGGTCCGCATCGAAGGGGATCTCGGCAATGCGCGGATAGTCCCTTTCCAGGGCTAATTTCTCCAGACCGGCCTGGCGGGCGGCAACCGTGAGCGCCACCTCTGTGGGATCGCCGATCAAGGTCCCCGTCTCATCGGTACGAGCGTCGCTGCACAGTGCCATGGCGCGGAGCAGATCATTCCAAAGTGGGCCACGGCCCGGATGCTGCTCAAGCACTCCGTCGCAGTACAGGGCCTCGACCTGCATGCGATTCATGGTCAGAGTGCCGGTCTTATCGGTGCAGATGTAGGTGACCGAGCCCAGGGTTTCGACCGCCGGAAGGCGCCGGACGAGCGCATTGGTTCGCACCATCGCCCGGGCGCCGAGGGCCAGCGCGATGGTCACGACCGCGGGGAGAGCTTCGGGAATGGCCGCCACCGCCAGGCTGACGGCCGTAAGGAACATCAACAGCGCGGCCTCACCACGCCAGAGACCCATGACGAACACGACGGCGCAGATCACCAACGCTGCCATCGCCATGCGTCGGCCGAAATGGCTGAGCCGTCGCTGCAGGGGAGTCTTGACATCATCGGCTTGTTGCAGGAGCGTGGCGATTTTACCGAATTCGGTCGCCATGCCGGTGGCGACTACCACCCCGCGAGCGTGGCCGTAGGTGACTATTGTACCCTTATACGCCATATTGCTACGGTCGCCGAGGGGAGGTGTGGCATCGGAGATTGGATCGATCGACTTTTCGACTGGCATCGACTCGCCGGTGAGGGCCGATTCATCCACCCGCAGGTGTGCGGAGTCGAGGAGTCGGAGGTCGGCGGGGACGATGTTCCCCGCCTCGAGCCAGACGATATCACCTGGCACCAAGGCCGACGCTGGGAGCGACGCCATGCCGCCATCGCGCAGGACTGTCGCCGTCGGGGCAGCCATAGCCTTCAGCGCTTCCATGGCGCGGTCAGCTCGGTACTCCTGAATAAAGCCGATCACCGCGTTCAGGACGACGATGACGATGATGGCGATGGTATCTTTGGCTTCACCGATCAGGCCGGAGATGACGGCCGCAGCCAGGAGCACGAGGATCATGACGTCGGTGAACTGATCAACAAACATGCGCAAGGGAGTGCGGCGCTTCCCCTCGGTGATCTCGTTCGGACCGACAGCCGCGAGTCGTCGCTGCACCTCTTGTGCAGCCAACCCCTGCGGGGTGCTCCGCAGCGCCTCCACTACGGCCTCTACTGACATCTGGTGCCAGGGACGAGCGGTCTCAGGTGCAGCCGACGCTCGAGGTGACTCGTGATCCGCCGTGGCGCCGAGATTCATGACTGCGGGGACTCGACGCCAATGCGCGCATCGACGATCTGACACCCCTGGCCAGGGGGAAGAGCAAAGATGGGGTTGAGGTCAAGCTCGGTGATCTCGGGGATTTCTTCAACCATCAGCGAGATGCGCAGGAGAACCTCCTCCAGGGCTTTCACGTCTGCCGGTGGATGCCCTCGGTAGCCCTCGAGCAAGCGGAAGCCACGAATCTCGCGCACCATCTCGCTCGCATCGCGGTCGGTCAGCGGCGTGATGCGGAAGCGCACGTCCCCCAGAATTTCCACATGGATGCCCCCCAGACCGAAGGCGATCAGCGGGCCAAACGAGGGGTCAGTGGTGACCCCGACCATCACCTCCACACCGCCGGTCAGCATGGGTTGGACCAGCACGCCTTCCATGGCCTGCACGTTGTCGTGCTCGGCAAGGCGCTGGCGGATGGTCGCGAAGGCCTGTCGCACCGCGGCCTCGTCCGTGAGATTGAGGAAGATGCCGCCCATCTCGGTCTTGTGGACGATCACATGCGAAGCCAGCTTCACAGCCACGGGAAAGCCGATACGCCGCGCCAGTTCCGCCGCTTCGTCGGCTGTCCGCGCCACCCCACCTGGTGCCACCGGCAAGCCCATGGCGGTCAAGACTTGTCGGGTTTCCTCTGTGTTGAGCCAACCGCTGCCGCGCTGTGCGAGAGCTTGACGACACGTCTGACGAGCGCCTTCAGCATCGATATCATCGAACTCCAAGAACATGCCCACCGGTTGCGCGCACCACTCCGCGTAATCAGCCACCTTGCTCAGGACACGAGCTGTCGTCTCCGGAAAGGCATACGTCGGAACGCACTCATGCGCGAGCTGTAATGGCAGGGTGGTGCCCTCTTCTACCATCAACGAGGCCAGGACCGGTTTGCCTATGCCTCCCGCCTGCCGCCCAGCCTCGATGCCGGCGTGGATAGCGTCGAGGATCGCCGGCCGCTGGGAGGTGTCCACCGGGATGTAGATCACCACCAAGCACGTCGATTTCATCGCAGGACAACAGCGTCTCAATGGTCTGACGATAATGGTCCGGACCCGCCGAGGCGATCATATCGACCGGATTGCTCAGGCTCGCCTGTGGTGGAAGAAAGGCTGACAGGCGGGCTTTGGTTGCCGAGGACAATTCCGGAACCAACAGTCCACCGGCCTCGCAGGTATCGGCGCAGAGAATCCCCGGGCCACCGGCATTGGTGATAATGGCGACGCGCCGCCCCTGTGGCAGGGGCTGGCTCGCCAGCGCGGCAGCGACATCGAACATCTCGGCCAGCGTGTCCGCCCGAATGACGCCGGTCTGCCGGAATAAGGCATCAACGGCGACGTCATTGGCCGCCAGGGCGGCTGTGTGGGAGCCCGCCGCACGTCGTCCCGCCCCGGTTCGACCACTTTTCACCGCGATAATCGGCTTGCGCCGGCTGACGCGGCGGGCGATGCGCGCAAAGCGCCGCGGGTTGCCGAAGGACTCCAGGTAGAGGAGGATGACATCGGTCTGCTCGTCTTCCTCCCAAAATTGCAGCAGGTCGTTGCCGGAGACGTCGGCCTTATTCCCGACGCTGACAAAGGTCGACAGCCCTAACTGTAGCCGCCGCGCCAGCGCCAGGATAGCCAGCCCGAGGGCACCGCTCTGAGACGACATGGCGATGCGGCCCGGCGGTGGAAACACCGGCGAAAAGGAAGCGTTCAGGTGCACTGCCGGATCGGTATTCAGTAGCCCCAGGCAGTTCGGACCTACCATGCGCATGCCGTACCCACGGACCTTTTCTACCAGGCGCTGCTGTATCTCGCGCCCCTCAGCGCTGACCTCGGCGAAGCCCGCCGTGATCACCACGAGGGCTTTGACCCCGCGCTCGGCACAGTCATCCACCACCGGTAGCACGGCATCACGCGGCACCGCGATCACTGCCAGATCAATTGGTTCCGGGATCTCACGCACCGAGGGGTAGGCACGTATCGAGCCCACCACCGTTGCCTTCGGATTGACCGGATACACTGGACCTTGAAAACGGTTCATGATGAGCGCTTCAAGGAGTCTATAGCCGATGCTGGTCGGGTCGCGCGAAGCACCGACGACGGCCACCGAGACTGGGCGAAAGAGCGGACGGAGTGAGGCGGTGGTGAAGAGGCGGTCGAGCAATTCCGAGCGCGCCACGCTTGCCTCGGTGGGCAACACTGAAAAAGACAGGTGGACGTAGCCGTGATCGAATTTCTCCTGGAGCTTGAACCCAGACCTGCGAAACACTTCCAGCATTGGCCGGTTGTCCACGTGAGTTACCGCCCAGAAGTGCGTGATGCCGTGATTGACTGCCAGCTGCGCCAGACGTTCCAGCAGCAGCGAGGCCAACCCCTTGCCGTGAAACGCGTCATCCACGGCAAACGCGACCTCGGCGAGATGATCTCGCTCCTTCTCGGTGAGATACGAGCCCGTGGCAATGATGTGTGGACTCCCGCCGCTGGTACGGCTGACCAAGAGGCTGAGTTGTTGACGTGGATTGGTGGGATCACAGAGCGCATTCACCCAATCGCCTCGCGGCGTGGCCAGTGAGAAAAAGCGCTTTTGCCTCGACTCGGGAGAGAGCTGATCGAAAAAGGCGAGGAGGGCTTCGCGATCATCGGGCTGGACGATACGGATGGTGGCAGTCGAGCCGTCTCGTAAGATAAGCCTTCCGGATGCCGCCGAATCCTGATAGGGTGCCGGCAAATAGATCGGATGTACCTGAGCCACTGCCTATCCCTCCTCGAAAAAATTGCATCCCAATTGAGCCAGTAAACGCAGCCTCTTAATACATAGGCGCCAGGATACGCACCTCGCTGGTGTCCCTCTCCCCTGGGAGAGGGGGCTTACCCCTCAACAGATGCGGGGCAATTGCTCCCCGCTCAGCATATCGACGATACGTGTGGCGCCAATGGCGGTCTGCATCGTCACGCCGCCTACGTCTGCAGCAACCCGTTCGCTCCTCGTGGCGACCTGCCCGATGATACTCGCTTCGCGACCAAGGGGCTGAGCTTGCATGATGGCTAGGGCACGCGCGGCCTCTGACGCAGGGACGAAGGCGAGGAATTGCCCCTCGTTGGCGACATAGGACGGATCGAGGCCAAGGATTTCGCACGCCCCCTGGACATCCTCATGGACAGGGATCTGCCGTTCGTCGATGCTGATTTGCAGTTGAGCGGCTTCTGCAAGCTCGACCAACGCGGTCGCCAGGCCCCCACGCGTTAGGTCTCGCAGACAGTGAATGTCAAGACCGGCATCCAGGAGATGCAATACTAACTCAGCCACGGGAGCACAATCGCTCTCGATGGTACTCTCGAAGGCCAAGCCTTCGCGGACAGCCATGATTGCCATGCCATGACGGCCAACATCGCCGCTCAAGAGAATGGCGTCGCCCGGCCGAATGCTGTGAGGAGCGATGATGTGGCGATGGGAGACGACCCCAATCCCGGTGGTATTGATGAAGATGCCGTCCCCCTTGCCTTTATCCACGACTTTGGTGTCCCCGGTGACGAACTGCACCTGCGCCACCTCCGCGGCACGGTGCATGGATTGCACCACGCGCCAGAGGGTTTCCATGGGTAATCCTTCCTCGATGATGAGCCCCACGCTGAGATATAAAGGACGTGCCCCACACATAGCGAGATCGTTGACCGTACCGTTGACGGCTAAGGTGCCGATATCCCCGCCGGGGAAGAAAAGCGGCTGTACCACATAGGAGTCGGTCGTGAATGCCAGTCGAGACCGGCATTGATTCGTCTCATCGGTCATGTCGATCAGGGCCCCATCGTGCCGCGTCTCGAGGAGCGCGTTGCCAAGGGCCGGCAAGAACATCCTTTCGATGAGCTGATGTGTTAATCTGCCGCCTCCCCCGTGTGCAAGCAGCACGTGTGGATAGTCCGCGATGGGGATGGGGCAACTGAGGGCAATATTTGAGGCACGTTTCACGGCACGCCATCCTTTAGCAAGGGAACGAGAGCTCCCACGCAGGTCAAAATCTACGGTAACGATAATACGCTGCACATGCTCCCTCCGAGGAGACCATGGTAGCGCCGAGCGGGCGCTCTGGGGTACAGCTCGTCGCGAAGGCCGGGCAGTCGTGAGGCTTTTTGATGCCTTGCAGGATAAGCCCGCTCATACATAGTGAGGATTCCGGCCGGAGATGATCGGCGACACCAAAGCGCTGTTCGGCGTCAAACTTGACGTATGGTTCCCGGAGCCCCAAACCGCTGTGCGCGATCTCGCCAATCCCCCGCCACTGTCGCGGTATTACTCGAAAGATCTGCTGAATTAATTGCTGCGCTAGCTGGTTGCCTTGCCGGCGCACGGCACGACGATATTGGTTCTCCACCTGAGCCCGCCCCTCCTCCAGCTGCCTGACGCACATATAGATGCCCTGCAAAATATCCAACGGCTCAAAGCCGGTGACCACAATCGGCACGCCATACGTGCGGGCGAGCGGCTCGTATTCGGTGTATCCCATGACGGTGCAGACATGCCCAGCGGCGAGGAATCCGTGGACGCGGTTCTGTGGCGAGGTGAGTATGGCCTCCATCGCCGGAGGCACGAGGACATGCGACACCAGAAGTGAGAAATTATCGAGTCCCTGCTGCTCAGCTTGATAGACGGCCATGGCGTTGGCAGGTGCAGTGGTCTCGAACCCGACGGCAAAGAAGACCACTTCCTTGTGCGGATGCTCTTCGGCCGTACGCAAAGCGTCCATGGGTGAGTAGACGATGCGCACATCACCCCCCCGGGCTTTCACCGCTAGCAGGTCGCGGCCCGTTCCAGGCACCCGCAACATATCCCCGAAGGAGCAGAAAATGACCTCTGGGCGGGCCGCGATCTCGATGGCTTTGTCGATCATTTCTATAGGTGTAACGCAGACCGGACAACCTGGACCATGGACGAGTGCGATGTTCTGCGGTAGCAACTCATCGATCCCAAATCTCACGATCGCATGGGTCTGTCCACCGCAGACCTCCATGATGGTCCAGCTCTGCGTCGTCCGCTGAGCAAGGGCCTCAGCAAACCGCCGTGCCGCTTCGGCATCCCGATATTCGTCGATGAAACGCATGTGGCCCTCCTCCCACGCTGCCCATCGGCGGCAGGTGATGCTTCCAGACGATGTTCCCTCACCCTCCGGCAGCGGGATGCAAGTCGGCCTTCCGACTCTCGGTCAACTCGCCTCCAGGTCGCTCAATTCATTCATCTGGCGGAGGTATTCAAATACCTCTTGTGCTGCCGTTTCGTCCAACGTGCTGATGGCGAAGCCGACATGCACAAGAACGTAGTCGCCGATGTGCGCCTCGGGAACATAAGCGAGATTGACTTCTTTGACGATCCCGCCAAACCCCACTCTGCCAGTTCGCATGAGTGGCTCTGCATCGCTGATGCTAATGATCTTGCCGGGAACCGCCAGACACATAGTGTTCTCCCTTAGTCCGGTTGCCTCACATCATCCTGGCTACTGCGCCGTTCACGGGTTGCCGCCGCGATCTGTCCTAGGGCGATGCCGCCATCGTTTGGTGGGATGCGTTGATGCCAGTAGGGCGAAAAGTGTGCCTTTCTGAGTCGTTGGATGGCACGCTCGAGCAAATATCTGTTCTGAAAACAGCCCCCTGTCAGGAGGACGCGCTCGTCGCCGACCCGCGCCGCCACGCTGACGATGGCCTCGACAAGGGCGTTATGAAATTTTGCTGCCATAAGCCCTACCGCGGCCTGCTGTTGCATCTCCTCGACGATCGCCCGCACCATGGGTCCCCAGTCGAGCGTGCTAAGCGCATCGGTTGTCCCCCCTTCCACAAGCGGCAACGGGTAGGCTTCATCCGTGTCGAACCCATCGAGCGCAAACTCGAGATCCATCGCCGCTTGGGCCTCGAAACTGCTCCGCAAACGTAGCCCGAGGATGCCAGCGATGGCGTCGAACAGGCGGCCGACGCTGGACGTCACAGGAGTATTGAGGTGGCGTTTCAACATGATTTGCACATTCGTCTGTTCCACGGGCGAGAATGCCTGCAGCACTGGAAGCGCACTCAGCGCAAATGTCGCCTCGCCAAAGATTTCGTGTAAGAGCCCAACTGCCATCCGTCTGGGCTCTCGAATCGCCTTTTCCCCTCCAGGCATAGGGAATGTCCGCAGATGGGCGACTCGCTGCCAGGAATCGGCGCTGACGCGCAAGAATTCTCCGCCCCAAATGGTCCCATCGAGCCCGTAGCCCGTGCCATCCCAGGCGACACCCAACACGGGACCCTCAAGCGCGTTCTCGGCCATGCAGGATAACACATGGGCGTAGTGGTGCTGCACGCGCACGATCGGCAGGCCAGATCGTTGCGCCCATCGCGTGGACACAAAATCCGGATGGGCGTCACAGGCGACGGCCGTTGGCTGAAAATCATAGAGCCGCTCAAAGTTGGCGATCGTTTCGCACCACGCCTCCAATGCTTGGGGCGTGTCCAGGTCACCGACATGCTGGCTGACCAACACATCGCTGCCTATGGGCACGGCGATAGTGGTCTTCAGGTGTGCCCCCAGCGCCAGGGTCGAGGCCGACGTCGCGGTCAGATGGATAGCAAGCGGTGCATACCCACGCCCCCCGCGTAGCACCATCTCGCGACCGAAGATGACGCGCACCACACTGTCATCTACCGACTGGGCGATGGGGCGATTGTGGACGAGAAAGACTCCAGCAATGCCATGCAAGCGAGCGAGGGCCTCAGCCTCATCGATGCACATAGGTTCATCCGAGATATTGCCACTGGTGGCTACCACCGGGGAGCCTAATGCGGCCATGAGGAGATGATGGAGCGGCGTGTAGGGTAGCATGATGCCCAGATATGGGTTATGCGGCGCGACGACAGGAGCAATCGCGTCTGCTGGCTGACCAGACCGGCGTCGTAGGAGGACGATCGGGGCTGCTGGAGAACACAGCAGGCGGGCCTCCTGCGCTGACACGACGCAGGCGGCCTGCACGGACGCCAACGTCGGATACATCAGGGCGAACGGCTTATCCGGGCGATGTTTGCTCTGACGCAGCCGCAGGATCGCGTCCTGCTGATGGGCATCGACGATTAAATGAACCCCCCCGAGACCCTTCACCGCCACGACCACGCCGCGGCGGATCGCCTCGACGGTGGCCCAGAAGGCCTCGTCGTGCGTCGCGAGCACCGTACCGTGCGGATCCCACAGCTCCAGGTGGGGGCCGCACGCAGGGCAGGCATTGGGTTGCGCATGGAAGCGTCGGTCCAGGGGCTCGTCGTACTCGGCTCGACAGTGTTCGCACATGACAAACGGCTGCATCGTGGTGTGGACGCGATCGTAGGGCAGCGCTTGAATGATGCTGAAGCGAGGGCCGCAATCGGTGCAGTTGGTAAAGGGATAGCGATAACGCCGATCGCGTGGGTCGAAGATCTCACGCCGACACCGGTCGCAGGTCGCGATATCCGGCAGGACCATGGCGGTCTTGTGGCCTTCGGTCTCGCTGTCACGTATGGCGAAGGTGGTATACCCGACGGGCGCGAGCCACTTCGTGTCGCAGTGCTGGATCTGTGACTGCGGCGGTAGCTCGCGTGGCAGGCGGACCAGGAACTGTTGGAGAGTTACCTGACTCCCCTCCGCCTCGATGATCACACCCTGCACTCCATTACTGACCCACCCCTTAAGCCCCAGCGCTTGCGCCAGGCGATACGTAAAGGGACGAAAGCCGACCCCCTGCACCGTGCCGCGAATCGTCAGGCGCAGCCGTTGCAACGTTGCCTCATCCCCGAGAGCCTGAGGTGGAACCGCACCCAACATCCGTCAGCCCTCCACCTCCACACGATCCAGCAGAATGTCTTGAGCATGCGGGTCGGACACGTCTGTGCCGATTTCGATCAGGACCCGAGCGCCATCGAGGGCTGTCCCTCGGCAAGCCTGCGCAAAATGTTCACGCAGGTGCTGCGCCGACACATGGGCAAGCGCACCCACCTTGATCGTCACGTCGATGATCTGAGCGGGATATTGTTCGCGTGCGATGGCGTCCAGTTTGCGCATGAGATCTGCCATCAGGGACAATTCGTGCATCGGACCTCCTGGAGGATGCGTTCGACGACTGCCGGAACGACCCGTTCTAGCTCCGGCGACAGCCCGACCCCGGCGTCCCAACTCCCGGCTTCGATGCCATATACGAGCACACGTGGGGGCAATTGCCTTAAGACCCTCGCCAGCTCGATGGCCTCAGCCACACCAAAGGCATGTGTCGAACCATGAAACCATGTCGTCGGGATCGGACCCGCCTGCGCATCAAAGCGGTGGATCGTCCCCGGCTGGGCCCCGGAAACAACGGCATCGATGACGATCACCGTGTCGGTTTTGTCCCACAATTCTATCAATGCGAACGTCTCCCGCGACTGTTCCACAACTCGTACTTGCGCCGGCGCCTGATCTTTGAGGAGCCGCGCCACCATCGGCCCCACCCCGTCATCGCCGCGAAAGAGATTACCGATGCCAATGACGACGATGGTGGCGGTCATTCGCGCTGCCACTCGATCTTTAAGAAATGTGTGGCGCATGAGATACATGGGTCGTAGTTACGGATCACCTGTTCACATTGCCCGGTCAACACATCATGTGGGAGATGTAGACGATCTGGCACGAAGCGCCGGAGATCCGCTTCGATGCTTTTCTGGTTTTGCGAGGTCGGTGGCACGATTTTCGCGTCAACAATCAAGCCGTTGTCATCCACCTGGTACCGATGGTACAAGATGCCGCGGGGTGCCTCCGTGCAAGCATACCCCGTGGCCGCGCGTGGCTGCACCTCTACGGACGGGTGGTCCGGCATCTCATAGGCCTCGAGGATCCGTATCGCTTCATCGCAGGCGTAGAGGATCTCCACACTGCGCACAATGATGCTCTGAAAAGGGTTCTGGCAAACGGCTGCCAAACCCGCCGCACGCGCTGCCTCCTGCGCCACTGGCGAGAGCCGGTCGAAATTCAGATTGTATCGCGCCAGCGGGCCAACGACATAAGCGCCACGCCCGATGAGCACGGCATGCAAGGCGTTCGAATACGGCACATGCTCCTCGGCAACATAGTTATCATAGTCGCGGATGGCGATATCCAACCCTTGGTTCGAGACCAGCCGCCCTTCATTGAAGGGGTATTCCGCGGGGTGTCGTAGGGCTACGAACGCATAGTCGCGATCGAACGCTGGGTAGGGCAGCGTCGCTGTCCAGCGCACGGTTTCCAAGGCGGCCTCCCGAGCCCATTTCAGCCGCTCGGCCAGGGTCAGCAGTTGGCGCTTGGTCGGGACCTTATAAAATCCACCGACGCGGACGTTGATGGGATGGATCTCCCGGCCACCCAGGAGGGCGACAATTTCGTTTCCCGCCTTTTTCAGCTGCAAACCGCGTTGCACGATGTCGGGGTGGTCCTTCGCCATCTGGATGGCATCAGGATAGCCCAGAAAGTCGGGGGCGTGCAGCATGTAGACGTGCAGCGTATGGCTTTCGATCCATTCGCCGCAGTAGATCAGCCGGCGGAGGGCGCGGAGCGGGCCATCGACGGTGACACCGAAGGCATCTTCCATGGCATGCACGGCGCTCATCTGATAGGCGATGGGGCAGATGCCGCAAATGCGCGCCGTGATGTCGGGGGCTTCGGCGAACGAGCGTCCACGCAGGAAGGCCTCGAAGAACCGCGGCGGCTCGAAGATCTTCAATTGCACATCCACCACGGCATCGTCTTTGATTTTCACATACAGGGCACCTTCACCCTCGACGCGCGCCAAATAGTCCACTTTGATGGTCTTACTTGCCATGGTCTTCACTCGCTTGCCGAAACGCCTCGGCGTTGGCATTGAAGCTACGAAAGGCACGCATGAGATCAGGCTTCGGGACCCCGAGACTGCCCCACCACTGGCTCAAGGATTGGGTATTGGGTGTTTCCTTAGGACCAAAGCAGCCATAGCAGCCCCGATTGTATGCCGGGCAGAGTGCACCACAACCGGCGTGCGTCACCGGCCCCAGACATGGTGTGCCATGGGCGACCATGACGCAGACCACGCCGCGTCGCTTGCATTCGATACAGACGCTGTGTGGCGGTGTATGCGGTTTGCGTCCGTGCAAAAACGCGCTGATGACCTCCAGCAATTGATGTTTGTTGATAGGGCAGCCGTGCAATTCAAAATCGACGCGCACATGCGCGGCGATCGGCGTTGACGTCGCCAGCGTGTCGATATATGCCGGCGTCGCGTACACGATGGCGACGAACTCTTGCACATCCTTGAAATTGCGCAACGCCTGGATGCCCCCGGAGGTGGCACACGCCCCGATAGTCACCAGGAACTTCGAGGCTCGGCGCACGCTGTTGGATGCGCTCCGCATCATGAGGCGTGGTAATCGAGCCCTCGACCAGGGAGAGGTCGTATGGGCCCCTGAGTGTCGCACGCGAAGCCTCGACGAAGTAGGCGATCTCCACCTGGTCCGCCACCATCAATAGTTCATCTTCGCAGTCCAGCAGACTCAACTGGCAGCCATCGCAAGAGGCAAATTTCCAGACAGCCAGCTTCGGTTTGCGCCGTTTAGCCATCTTACACCTCACGCTTGCCGAACCAGGGCTGAATTCGGTCATAGCGTAACACGGGGCCATCCTTGCACATAAAGGTGGGTCCAAACTGGCAGTGCCCGCAAAACCCGACGGCGCATTGCATGTTGCGCTCCATCGACAGCCAGATATGCTCCGGCCCAACGCCGCGTTTCAGGAGCTCATGCACTGTGAAACGCATCATGATTTCAGGGCCACACATCATCACGGTGGTGCTCAATGGCTCGAACTCGATTCTGGGGATGAGCCTAGTCACTACCCCCACATGGCCGGACCACTCGCCTATCGAGCTATCCACGGTGACCTGCACATCGAGGTCAAAGCGTCCACGCCAGCGTTCGAGCTCACGGCGATAGAGCAGGTCCTGAGGGGTCCGTGTCCCATAGAGCAGAACGATTTTGCCATACCGCTGGCGATTCGCCAGCAGAAAATATACCACCGGCCGCAACGGCGCCAAGCCGATCCCGCCGGCGACGATGATGACGTCGTTCCCTGACGCTTCCTCGACCGGCCAGCGGCTGCCAAACGGGCCACGCACCCCCACGAAGTCGCCGCGTTTCAAAGCACGTATGGCCCTGGTCACCGTCCCAACCGCACGGATGGTGTACACCAGGAGGGGTGGGGCCACCCCATCGCCAGTGCGTGTCGGATCTCCACTGATGGAAATCGGGACCTCTCCCACGCCGAAGACGTACATCATCGTGAATTGGCCGGGAGCAAAGGAAACACCGCTATTACCGGACATCGGTTCGAGGGTGATGGTGAACGTATCACGGGTTTCCCGCCGCATGCGACTGAGACGATAGGGTTGAGGGCACATGGGGTCTAGAGGATGCGTAGCCATCACATAACCTCAGGAACGTATGCCATAGACGTCCAGGAGCTGTAACCGTGAGGCTTGTAGGCGATCGATAATCACCTGAGCGAACCGCTTGACCATCACATAACCCAAGCTATGGTCCTCATCGCATTTGGTGCGTAGGCATTTCCCATCTAACGCGATGGCGCGCGTCAGCTCAAGGGCACGGGCATCAAAGAGCCACCGGTAGGGCGGAAAGAGCCACGACCAGCCGAGGACCTCACCCGCTCCCAGGGTTTGAATGGTGAGCACCCCGCGCTCGGGGGCGAATAATTCTAATGCTACCTTACCCTGGCGGATAATGTAAAACTGGTTGGCCTCCTGGCCTTCACGGAAGATGTACGCCCCAGCGTCGAAGCGTACGTTGGACGCACAGCCGACGATGATGCCCAGATGACGGGGATCGAGGTCCTTCAGGAAAGGATGCTGTGCCAGGATAGGCTCAAGCGTTTGGGTTTGCATGGGGTGTCCCCTTTGCGCTGGGGGTCGTTGCTCCATCGCTGTCTCGGATGGCACGAACCTCTTCGGTGATATCGATTGCCACCGGGCACCAGGTGATGCAACGCCCGCATCCGACGCAGCCCGAGGTGCCGAACTGGTCAATCCAGGTGGCCAACTTGTGCGTCAGCCATTGTCGATAGCGTCCTTTCGGCGAGGAGCGGACGCTGCCGCCGTGGATGTAGGAGAAGTCGACGTTGAAGCATGAGTCCCACGTCCGCCAGCGCTCAGCATGCTCACCCGTCAGGTCGGTGACATCTTCGGTAGTCGTACAAAAACAGGTTGGACACACCATCGTACAGTTGGCACAGGTCAGGCAGCGCGCCGCCACCTCCTCCCAGCGCGGATGCTCGTAGTTGCGGTACAGCAAGGGTTTGATGTCGGTGGTATCGAGGGTACGCCCCATCTGGGTGGCAGTCTGCGCCACAATAGCTCCAGCGGCCTGTCGCGCCTCAGCCGTCGCTGGCTGGTGAGGGATTTCCTGGAGTATCTCTGCACCTAATGGGGTACCCACTTCGACGACGAAATAATGCTGTTCGGCGTTCAGTACCTCCGTCACCGCCAGGTCAAACCCGAACGTCGCCTGTGGCCCGGTCTTCATGGACACGCAAAAACAGGTTCCGCCGGCCTGTCCGCAGTTGACCGCGACGATAAACACCGCCTCACGTCTCCCCTGGTAGGTGGGATCGACGTACGATCCCTGCACGAAGACTTTATCCTGCACGGCGATGGCGTGCAGCTCGCACGAGCGCACGCCGATGAAGGCGAGTTTCGGTGGTGTCTCCCGCTCCGGCACGATCTGCACACTGCTCCCCTGGCGCTGCGCTTGCCAGAGCCGGACGGTCGGCGGCAGCAGGTACTTTTTCCACGAATGTGGGCCGACGGCATAGCCAAACAGCGCCTGATCAGGGCGCTTCTTCAGCCGATAGGTGCCACCATCCTGCTCGTCCGTCCAGCCTACGGGCAGATCAGCGGTCGTGTCCAGCTCGTCATAGACAATGGCGCCGTCGCCTATCGTGGGTCCAACCACCTGATAGCCCCGCTTGTGCAGGGCTGCAAGCAGTTCCTGAAGATGTGGGACTGCGATGACGGCGTGGTCTCCAATGGTTAGAGAAAGCTTTTCCATCGAACCTCCATCACTCAGCATTACAAGCGATAATAGCGGTATTCCTGCTCTCTCCCGGCTCCTGGTCCGAGGTCAACGCTACCTGCCATGCAGCGGCACGGCATTCCGTCGCAACTGCAATGTTCAGGCTTCTCCTAATCCTTCCGCGCATGCGTATCCGCGGTCATTTGACGAGTAACACGGGGCATTGTGAGAGAATACCGATTTTGTAGCTCAATGTCCCCCATCCTGCCCCGGGATTTTTGAGATCGATACGATGCGAGCTGAGCACGATCAGATCAACTCCCATTTCCGTGGCATAGCGGACGATCTCCTCGGCGCGATTGCCAAAGATAATCTCTTCACGTTTCGGCACATGCCTTTCTTCCAGTCGGCGTCCAAACCGGGTGAGATGATCCCGCGCGGCAGTCTCGATACGCTCATAAAAGTCCCGCTCCTCCTCGACCCACAAACCTGGGATGACCTCCACCACATGCAACAGGATGACTTGGCCATCGTTTTCACTCGCCAGATTCGCAGCGATTTCGATGGCTTGCTGGTGGGTATCCGACAAATCTACTGGCACAAGGATCTTCTGGAACACCGGCGTCCTCTCTTTCTTCGTCGATCGTCGATCATGGTTGTTCGACCCCACACACGATCTTGCAGGAACAGAGCAAGGGCCGTGCCTGAAAGGCCGTGGCAGGCATCCATGGATGGCCTGCAGGGGAGCCACCGCCGAGTTGCTTCATGCAGTTGTAGGATTCAGAGTTGGGACATTCTGTCACAAAGCAGGTCATTGTGTCTCGCATCCATGTTGGCGTCGAGAGGCAGGATCAACCTCCACCAGAAGTGTCAATGAGGCTCAAGTCCTCGCCCACTGCCGGGTGACAGACGAGGTTCACCAAGGAAAGGTAGGGGATTCTACAACGTGGGCCTGACGACCGTGCGGCGGTCCACAGCGTCGGTCAACTCGTGCAGAGCCAGGGCAATGGAGACCACGTAGGGACTTTCTACCTGAAGCTGCCGTAGATGGTCCGGTAGACAAGCCAGTTGGGATGCGGCGTATTGTCGGACCTCGGACAACGGGGGCGACGGATGCAGGCGTTGGCCAGCGCGCATGACGACCTGGAGCAAAGGCTCGCCCGGCTGCGGATCATCTTCGATAGTCAGGATATCGCCAGCCATGCGTCGGTCAGGACCCAGTTGGCGGAACACCTGCTTACGACCGGGCCAGGTGGCTTTCCCCGTTGAGAGTTTGCGGCGCGCCCGCCCGGCATACTCTTGCAGTTTGTAGACACAGTCGAGGTATGGCACGTCAACCGAGGTGTCCAAACGTGTCCCAATGGCGAAATCATCGATGGGAGCCCCCGCCTCCACCAGGGTTCGTACCGCCTCCTCATCGAGGTTACTGCTAACCAGGATACGCACCTCCTCAAGCCCTCCGGCATCGAGAATGCCGCGGACTTTGTAGGAGAGATCCGCCAAATCCCCGCTGTCGAGGCGTACCCCCTTGATGCGAATGCCCTTCTGGCGCAGGCGAGGGGCGAGGGCAACGACTTTCTCAGCAGCGGCTTCCGTATCATAGGTATCGATCAGGAGGACGACATTTTCCGGCTGGGCATACGCAAAATGCTCGAACGCTTCTGCTTCAGCATCATGCGCCTGGACCAACGAATGCGCCATGGTGCCATATAACGGTACGCCATAGAGGAATCCCGCGAGCACTGTTGCCGAGCCGGCAAACCCCGCCAGGTAGCTGGCACGGGCGGCCAGTAGCCCTGCTTCGGCACCATGCGCGCGGCGTAGTCCAAAATCAATCAAGCCCTTGCCGCGGGCGACCAGGACTGCGCGTGCCGCTTTCGAGGCGATCAACGTCTGGAAATGCAGCAGATTGATTAGGCGCGTTTCTACGAGCTGCGCTTGTGGGATGGGGGCGGTCACGCGGATGATGGGTTCTGCCGCAAAGAAAATCGTCCCCTCCGGCATGGCATGGACATCTCCGGTGAACCGGAGGCGCTCCAAGTAATCGATGAAATCCCGACTGAAGCGCCCACTCTGGGCTAGCCATTCCAGCTCCCGGGAGGTGAAGTGCAGATGCTCCAGACAATCCAACACTTGCTCAAGGCCCGCCGCCATGAGAAAGCTCCGCATGGGTGGCAGCCTGCGGGAGAATAATTCGAAGACCGCGGTGTCCTCCATGCCTTGATCGAAATAGGTTTGCAGCATCGTCAGCTGATAGAGGTCCGTCAAGAGCGCGCTCGCACCGGGATTGATCGCATATGCTTCGTTCATATCAGAATCTCCTCTCCCAGCACCGGGGCCTCATATCGACGGCAAACCGGCGTCTCCAGACCGGGAAGCACCTCGGTGGTCACGAATGGGATGGCAAGCGGATCGAAATGGGCACCGAGGCGCTCAGGCGCACTCTCTCAACACTGCGTCATCACGGGGTGTCTCCACCCTTCAGGCAGCAGGATGCCTGCAATCTAATGGGCTATCCGATCCATGTCAACACCTTTGGTCGTCTACAGTCCTTCCTGGAGAGCGTCTGTACTCTATTCACATCACTTGCTCACCCCCAACATACATCACTCAAGTGGTGCGCCTCGAAAAAAGGCTTTGAGCAGGCGCGGTTTTCGACAGACTCGTGCCACCACATCCCGGAGTTCGGCACGCAGATGTGTGAGATTGAAGCAACACAAGTTGCGCAGCTCGACATGCCAGAGCGTTGGCTCGGCGAACAGAACCCTACCACATACACCTGGTTTGATGACCCGGTGTATGTGAAGGATGTCCGGCTCATGGCTGAACTACGCCGGTGTACCTCCAGACCGGTCCTTCGGCTGGTCCCAGGGGCCCGCCGAATCCCTCGGCCAACTCCTGGATAGACGCTGACGGGGAGATGATCTTGTCCAGCTCCGGAGCCCATGGCTCGATCCGCTTTGACGATTGGGAGAATACGCGTCAGACACCACCAGACAGCGCAAGCCCTCCTATGGCAACAGCCATGCCCAACACGTGTCGGCGTGAGATACCGCTCTGAGCATTCATGGTGACCCCTTTCGAGAAATGTGTTGCGCCCCTCCCTCTCCTCTAGGGCAGCATGGCAGGATCCGTGGAGAGGAATTCTAAAGCAGGTCTGCCTCGGTGTCTACCCATAGGCCTGGGCGTGGTCGTGTGCCGCTCGATCTCCACTATTGTTTCAGCCGCTTGCTCGCGCTATGATACGCCATCCCATACGGAGCCGCAGGACTCCAAGGGTAAACGAACTGATCCCAGCGCCACCTCGTTGGAGGGTAACGAGCATGCTCGACCGTTTCAAAGTGCCACCAGCAGACCAGGTCCGCGTCTCAGAAGCGGCGTTACGTCGGACAGTTGCCGACATTTTTGAGCAGATGCACCTCACACCTGAAGACGCGGCGCTTGGCGCGGACGTCCTGGTCACGACAGACCTGCGGGGGGTGGAGAGCCACGGCGTATCTAACATGTTGCGGTCCTATGTGCAGAGCTATCAGAGAGACGCCATCAATCCCCGGCCGCAGTGGCGTATCGTGCGGGAGTCGCCCAGCACCGCGACGATCGATGGCGATGGTGGCCTCGGCATCATCCTCGGTCCGAAGGCCATGCAGATCGCGATCGATAAAGCCAGGACAGCTGGCGTGGGCATCGTCACCATGTTCAACGGGCGTCACCTGGGAGCCGCAGGCTACCACGCCATGCTCGCGGCGCAGGCAGATATGGTGGGGATGTGTATGACCGCCACGCAGCCCAGCGTGGTCCCGACCTTCGGCGCCGAAGCGCGCTTTGGCACCAATCCGATCGCCATCGCCGCGCCAGCGAACACGCAGCCACCGTTCTTGTTTGACGCCGCGACCAGTTCGATTGCCGCCAACAAGGTGCAGCTGGCCGCCCGCGTGGGCTCGAATCTGTTACCGGGCTGGGTGACGGACAAAGAGGGCCATCCGATTATGACCGAGACCCCACCAGGCGCGGTACGCGGCGACTATCTGTTGTTGCCGTTGGGGGCCACCCGAGAACTGGGATCGCATAAGGGCTATGGCCTGGCGCTCATGGTCGAAACCCTCGCCACCCTCTTGTCAGGGACCTTGCCGTTTGGGCTCGATCGGAGCACGGGCTATAAGCACTTCTTTGCGGCCTACAACATCGCGGCGTTCACGGATGTCGACGTCTTCAAGGCGAATATGGACGAGACGCTGACCTGGTTCCGGGAGACCAGGCCCGTTCCAGGGCAGCCACGCGTCCTGTACCCGGGACTCCTGGAATACGAAGAAGCCGAAGAGCGACGGGCGCATGGGATCCCCCTCCACGCAGAGGTGATACAGTGGTTTGGGCATATCACCCAGGAATTGGGCCTCCCGGCCCTGGTCACGCTCGAGCAGGCCGCCGACACACGAGGGTGACCACCCAACGCCCCCAGAACCCCTTGGCTCAGACGTGAGGTGTGCAGCGATGACCGCAGCCGAGCAGTATGCAGCGAATGTGGACGCCGTAAATGCGCAACGCGCCCGCCTCCATGGAGAGCAGCTCCCGGACGACCGCTGGGGGAGTGAGACGGCGCAACGCTACCGCTATGACCCTCATCGCCGCCTCGATGCCAACCTGGAGGTCATTGCGTCTTACGTGCGACCGGAGGACGTGTTGGTCGATGTGGGTGGAGGGGCCGGTCGCGTCTCGCTCCCCCTGGCCCTGCGCTGCCGAGAGGTGGTCAACGTGGATGCCTCTGCAGGCATGCTGGCAGCGTTTGAGGCATTAGCTGCCGGGGCAGGCATTCAGAATGCGCGTGCGGTGAAGAGCGACTGGCTGGCAGCAGAGGGCATCCAGGGGGATGTTACCCTGGTGTCCAGCGTGACCTACTTCGTGCGAGATATCGTACCCTTCGTGCGGAAACTGGAGGCCGCCTCCCGCAGGCGGGTGATCATCCTGGTCTGGAGTGAGCCGCCACCCAACTTGCGGAGCAGGCCCTTTCGCCTGGTCTACGGAGAAGAACTGGCGCCATTACCTGGACATCGGGCGCTGCTGCCGGTCTTGTGGGAGATGGGCATTTTGCCCGATGTCCGTGTGCTCCCGAGGCCGCCCACACCGGCGGGCTTGCCTCCACATGTCAGGTATCCCCAGACGTACGAAGAGGCGATGGCGTATACCCTGATGGGACAGTGGCTTGCCCCCGGAGACCGTGAGCGCGCCCGAGAGGTCATGGAAGCACACTTCCAGGAGCTTTTTGAGCGAACTTCCGAGGGGTTCCGTCCTCTCTGGCAGATAGACACGCGTGAACTCCTGATCACCTGGGAGCCACACCCACGGTAGTGGATCGATGGCAAGAGGTGACGGCCGGACGAACAAACAACGGCGTTGTCAACTTAACGATTCCATCTGCAAGACGGGGTTGTCGAGTGGGACGCTGAGCACATTTCGGGGCCATTGTATGACCCGAAGTGGAATGTCTGCGCTTTATAAGCGCCCTACATACCCTCGAAGTGGGAGAGGTTTTACCGCTCACCAATTCAGTTGACAATGCCCTCGTCATTGCTCCATCGATTCCCTATGCGACCGCGTGCCATTGAACCAGACCATCCCCCAGCATGGTGGGAAAGCTATGCCTACATCACGAGATCAGTCGGCTTGCCACAGGCGCTTAGCACCCGTCCAGCTCGGCCAGCGCCGCCGCGGCGTCGGGGAGCCAAAAGGTCATCGCCATCGTCCGATACTGCTCGACGGCGGTGGACAGGTCGGCGCGAGCCTCGGCGCGGCGTCCGACCATGGCATAAAGCCTGCCGAGGCTAAGGTGGCAATGGGCCTGGAGCGGGCGCATGCCCAGTTCCTCGGCCAGGGCGAGGGCCTGACGGAAGTGGGTTTCGGCTTCTTCGACATGCGGGGGTTTGCGACGTGCGGCACTCTCGCCGAGGAGGCGCAGGGCATAGGCCTGGTAGCCCCGTTCCTGGCGCTGACGGGTGAGTGCCAGCGTGCGCTCGGCAAGGGTGTGCGCCTCCCCCAGGCTGCCAGCCAGCAGGTGCACTTCCCCTAAAGAAAGATGACAGAGCGACTGATAGACTACCGTTTCCATGGCAATGGTTTGTTCCATCGCCTGTGTGAGCAGTGGCATGGCATCGGCGACGCGCCCACCCATGGTGTATGCCGCACCCAAAGCTACAGCAACCCCGAGGAAATAGACCGGCAAGTCCGCGTCTTGACAGATGCTCCTGGCCCGTTCGAGCCGGAGGAGCGCCCTGGGCAGGTCGCCGTGGCGTAGGGCCAGCAGACCCAGCCCCCACGAGGCAACCACAAGGCTCACAGGGTGATCGGCCGCCTCGGCGATCCGTAGCCCTACGTCCCCAAGGGCCCTGCCCTCGGCGAACGTGCCGAGTTCAGCATGGCACCGGGCGAGCTGGGCACGGGCGCCCACGGCGGGTATAGTGGCTTGACCGAAGCGCTCGTGGGGTCGCACCCCGTCGAAGACTGCCGCGGCCTTCCCGCAGCAGTCGATCGCCCGACGATAGTCGCCCTGGGCCTGGTAGGCAAGGCCGAGGTTGCGGTTCGCCAGCGCGTGCAGGACGGCATCCCCGCTGGCTATGGCGAGTGCCAGGACGCGCTGGGCCGAGCCTATGGCCTGGTCATGCACACCCCTGTTGTGGAAATAGACGGAGAGAAAGCCCAAGATTTGTCCCAGCCGACGCGGGTCATTGAGGGCCGCCGCAAGGGTTTCGGCCTCGCGCAGGTAGGCCAGGATTCGCTCAAGGTCGCCAGATGGCAGGAGCGCCGAGCGCAGCGCGAGGCGCAAATCGATGGCCTGCTCGCGCCTGTCGCGCGTCTCCGGCAGCTGCGAGCGAACCGTCTTGAGACGGCACGCGAGCTCCGCAGGGCAGGCAGCAAAGACGCGGCATTCCTCTTGCTGTGGGTTTCGATTGAGGCCCTCCTCAGACAGATTGCGACTCACGAAGGTCTTCCTCTCGAACGCATGCCCTCGTCCGCTCTCCTGAAAGAACTGTTTTCGCTAGGCATCCTTTCCCGAGACAATCTTGAGGTGGCTCAGCGCGCGTTCGCTGTTCGCAGTGCGCTCGTACATGGTTTTGAGGCGACGGGGCTTGACCAGATGACCGAAGCGGTGGCAGACCTGGCTCAACAATTACTGGCCGAGCTCGATCAGCACGCGGCGTAAGGTCATTGCTTCAGACGAAAGCCCTCTTCATAGACCTCATCCAAGAGGGAGGGTGACAGGTACTCCAAATTAGACATGATAGTCAGGAACCGGTCCTCTGGCAGGGCCGGTTTTCTGCATACTCGCGTGGGTACACATCGACAAAATCAGACAGAACAGTTATTTTGTCTGATTGGGAAATGAGAGATGACGCCCAGCGGCTTAAGGGGGTGGTGCCGTCAGACTTCCGGTCCCACGCCGAATATCTTCGAGGTACCTCCCGAGGAGAGCTTCAATGCCTCGCTTTCCGCCAATGGTATCATCGTAGAAGATGACGCGATATCCACTGATGTCGAACGGCAGCTTCTCGATTTGTCGATTCGCCAGAAGGATGGTGGGTTTTTGCAGCGCATGAGCGTACCCAAGCTCATAGAATACATTCGGATTTGATGGTGTGATCTCGGCTACAATCACATCTGATTCGACAATTCCGCGTATGATATCCTGAAGAATCACACCCGGACGAAACACGTCATCAGCACGGAGGGCGGCAAAGCCCAGCTTGTCTGCTACGGGCTGAATGACTTCCGTGTACAAGCTGTCGTAAGGTTCCCCGAATTGCATGACGACAAAGATCCGCGATTCAGTGCCTGAGATGTGAAACTTCTCAAATGCCACCTCTGCGGGCCCCCCAGCGAAGAGCCCCACCTGATCCCCTCGAAGCGGGGACGGAAGTGCGGCCTCCAAGACCCGGACACCATCGACAGACAGTGAAACGTGCTGCCCGGCGACCTCGACCTCCAGGTGATATGGCACACCGGTCCTCAGTAGCGACACCGCCCCTATGGCGCGAATCGTGCGCCAACCGAGGCCGGGAACGAACTCATTGATCATGTATGCATTGCCAGAGCCCCCAAGACCTATGGAGTAGTAACTTCCCGTCGCCGCATTGTATCCGACCACGACCCGCGCAACCCCTTTGGGGTCCTTGATGGTTGCCTCGACAACGAGGAGGCCCGAGCGAAATCGTGTTGGCACCAGGCAAATGCCTATAGGCTCCTCACGCTCTTCTGCGCCAAGGAACGTGGCATTTGTTCCATCGATGCGCCAGCGGCCGGCAATCAAAACAAAATTCATAGCTCCCTCCATTCGTCTAATAATCGGCGCGCAGGTGCATCAGAACCGAAAACCTCACAAAACCTTCATAACATGATGGGTCACAAGCACGTTAGCCGAATCTCACAATCTTCGAATGCTGCTCGAGCCATGGAAAGGTAATATTGTTTGCTAGGAGCTTAATATGACACCTTACACGTCGGGCCATGCTCCGGACGGTGCTTGCTTCATGTCAAAATAATCCGTTCCACCTCATCAAGCGTGATCTCGTCTTTCCTTCGGTCATAGAGCCCCGTGGTTCGAGATGACTCATGTGCTGCCATGTGCTGTGCGTGTTCGAGCTTGCCGCCATGTAACAGATACTGCGTGATTCCCGTGGCCCGAAACGTGTGGCAGCCGATGGGGGAGAGGATGCCGGCCGCACGAGCTCGGCGTTTGACCATGCGAAACGCATCAATGCGGTGCATGCGTTTATCCGTCAAGCGTCCTGTCCGCCTCATCGCCGAGCGAAACAGCGGCGTGCCTTTCTCGTGGCCCATCCCCATCGCGTCCCGGTATGCATCCAAATTATCCTCAAGCTCGTGATGACAGGGGAGGGTATGCTCCTTGCCGCCTTTTTCATGGAGTCGCACCCACAGGCGCTTGCCTTGCTCATACACGTCTTCACCATTCATCTGCACCGCGGCCGACACGCGCGCAAAGGTATAGACCAGGAGGGAAATGAGGGCGCGATCGCGTAAGCCCACAAGCGTATCCGTCTTGATACTGTCAATTAGCACGCGCGCTTCTTCGCCCAAGAGCACGGGCGTTTTGCCTTTCTTCACGACATATGTGGGCCCGCGCACGGCACTGGCCGGATTGGACGACACGATCTGCCCGATGACGAGCCAATCAAATAGCATCCGGATCGCGGCCAGGTGCTGCTTGACCGATGGGGGCGCATGGGTGTTGCCGAGCCGCTCCACGTAGCCGGCCACATGATGCGAGCGGATCTCCGACAACGCGTGAATCTTGCGCCGCTGGCACCACAGGAAAAACGCGCACACGTCCTGAAAGTAGGCGGCTCGGGTGTTCGGGTTTCTGATGTGGGCCGCGAAAAATTCGAGGAACCGGTAGGTCCCGTGCTCGCCGGACGACAGGACCAGCGCCGGCATGGCGCCTAACCCCGGTGCGACCGGTAATGTTTCCTCATCATTGCCAGTAAAAAATTGGAGGTCGTTGGTCATACCGTTAGTGTAACATAAAGGACGTTATGTTACACTAGTTTCTTGTCCACAGGGCCTGAAAATGACCACCTCGCCAAGATTCCCGTCACGGTTCGCTCATTTTTTTGACGGTTTTCAACATTTGGCAAAGATGTGAAATCACAGAGTTTTTTCAAAGTTGACGGTCTGTCTGCTCTTTGCTTGTTCGGTCCCGTAGACCCATCCGTATCCTGTGGCGTGACGGTCAGGTTGTACGAGGGTTCCGAAAATCAACGAGTTATACGGCAATGTTTGGAACTGGTCAAAAAATGAGCGAACCGTGAGTTCCCATTACGTATATGGCTGCCTAACCCGACCGTATGCAGAGGCACAAACATTTTTGCCGCGCACCCGATAGAGGCCCTGCAGGAGCAAACGCGGGAACATTGACGCGAAGCGAGTGGGCAAGAGCCTCTAGATTGTACGCTACCCAGAATGAGTCATGGTGGGTAATAGGTCTAGATTGATTGTCAAAACTCATGAAGAGGGGAGGATTGCGGGCCTTTGATTTTCGATGGAGTAAAAGAGGGCTTCTTCGTGACGGCATCGCTGATTGCCAAGTATGGCGGTGCTTCTGGAAAGAAATGGGCCGTTTTTGGCGCGCGGGGGGCGGCTTTAAGAAAAAACGGAAAATGTGCATTCAAGGAAAGTCGTTCAAGGGCTAACTCTTCCTCGGAAAATCTGTTTCGTAGTTGAGCCACGTGGCATAAAGACATCCGCATCTCGGGCAGCCCTTCATGGGGTTGATCTTTTTCACCGGGTCGTATATCGGCTGCCTCCATTTATGCAGGCAGTCGTAATATCGGTAGTGGGCATCAACCATTTCGCTTCTTCTTTCGCTTTGCGGCCATTTCCTGCCGTGCCCGCTCTTGGAAGCGGGCATATTCCGGGTCTGGTGTATCCGCAAGCCGCCTATACGGATTTGAACGGATTATTCTGCAAAGCGTTCAAGGCGACCACGTGAAGGAGACCTTCGAAAGAGTACGTCGCCTTCGGAGCAGCGGGCGATTGTCTCTTGCTTCATATACCGACACCGGCAGACTCTCCTCTGCTGGAGCGGGTTCACAAAGAAAGAGCTCTGCGAACGCCCCCTGCTGTTTCAGTTACTATTATGGTGCAACCCATGGCAGAAGCTGGTATACATGGTGCGGACTTAACGTGACTCAGTTGATCGGTGAAAATTTGTATTAACACTACGACTATCGCGCGTCTGAGGCCTCGTCAGACCTCTGAGTAGAATAGTTACTTGTCAGGCAGTCGTAGCCGGGGTGGGGACTGGATGGGAGATATGCGATGGACTCAAAAGATCGAGATATCAGTGCTGCCCAGATATTCGAGGATGCAATAAACCAACTGTTTGAAGTCCACCACCGCGACCAAGGCGGAAGCCGTGGTTCACCGACCCGTGTAATAGAGTTAAATTTAAGTGAAAATCCTGATAGCATTCTAATCAGAGTGAATATGCAAGGTGTGGTACCCCCCAATTTGGATTTCACCAGTGCGATAATTAATAAACGTGGCATTGTTCAAGATGCTTTATCACAATTCAGTGTCGGTGATCTTAATGCTATCATCACAATGTGTTCCTACGCATCACACGGTGGTGAACTACACATAAATATTCCTGTTAGTGGTGGCACTGATACCTTTTGTCGCCTTGGTTTAGCTGGTGATAGCAGCACCCATGCACCACGGCCTCCTCAACCTCCTCGTACGGGTTTTACCGCCACCTAGGCCCCTGAAGAGTGAGGATGGAAAGAAATGTTTTCAGAACTCCCCAAGCTTTTGGATCGAAACTTTGCTATCGGGTATTTTTTACCAGCGGTAACATTCCTCGCAGTGAGTGGCTATCTATTGACAAAATTTAAGCTCATTCAACTGCTCTTACTAAGTCAGACTGATATTCTGGTGGGTACTACTATTGCTGGGTTGATATCGTGGCTTGGTGGCATATTCCTCCTTGCAGCAAACTGGCGCATAATACGGCTTATGGAAGGATATGGGAAACTCAATCCGTTAGGTATTTTTAAGGGGATTGAAAAGCGACGGTATAGAAAACTTCATAACGCTATATCAGAATTGAAAAAAAAGTAAAAGCATATGTCGATCAAGAACCTCCAGAAGAGCTTTTAAATGCCTATGATAAACTGCTGGAAAAAGCCGCGAAGCGGTTTCCTGACAGGGAAGATCTTGTTCTTCCGACCTCATTTGGGAATATTGTCCGATCCTTCGAGGTATATTCTCGTGTGATGTATGGGTTTGAGGCAATTGAAGGTTGGGAGAGATTAACTGCAGTGATTCCGAAAAGTTATATGGAAGTGGTCAATACTGTTCAAGCAGAAACCAATTTTTGGGTGAATTTAGGTTTTATTAGCATCCTACTATTATTTGAATATATTGGGATAGTCATATACACCCGACAATTTGAGCTATATTGGTTTCCTATATTGCCTATTGTGGTGGGACTGATCGCATTATCGACTGCAAAAACTTCTGCCCATGGATGGGGTGTAACAGTAAAAGCAGCAGTCGATCTTTTTCTGCCTGACCTTTGCACTAAACTACAATTCTTGCCTCCCCTGACTAAGGATCAAGAGCGGCAGCTGTGGACCCAGTATAGCCAAGCAATTCTCTACAACTTGCCTGATTTAATGCCGCGGCGAGTTCAGCCACAAGCTGGAATGAGCACCATTAGAGACACTGTTGTTCGGGACAATGAAGACCTTCATAAGGGATCATTACCCTCTTAGATTGAGGAGGAACTCCAGGAAAGTATACGTATAGTAGGTCCTCTACGTGGACGACGTTCGTTCGAGAAGGTTACTTTCTCCTGAGAAAGTAACCTTTGAGCAAGAAGGTCATCTTAACGTTGTGATGAGAAGCGTCGGCGGCACGACCAATGCCCCGGCGCTTCGTTCTTTCTAGCAGGCCTATTGGTGAGGTCAACACAAATTGTATGAAAGGCACGCCAAAAACGCTTGAGTAACAGTGGGGGTCAGGAGTTTTGGCGGGGTCTGCCAGAATGCGCCGAAAACGAGGGTTTTGGCGGTGTGTAAACCGAATGCGCCAAAAAGGACCCCTTTTTTTAGCCTGGTCTAGTACCGATAACATGCTTTTATCAAGAGTAACGAGGGCCATCAACAAGTTCCTCACCCGGGCCGACGGGTTGGCGCAATCCCCCAAATCGTCGGCACTGTTTTTAAGCGGATTCAGCTCAGGACCGCTGGCAGGATGTCGTACTTTTAGATGGAAAGCGACAATTTTCCTCAGATAGTATGTCTCAAAACTCAATCAACACTTAAATATCGGGATTTTGATTTGGAGATGGACTTTGTAGACACTCAACTATCCATCATACCGGCGAAGGGTGTCGGGTGCGCTGCTTGTCCACAAACGAGGGTTTTCGGGAACGTCACTTCTTTGGTGCATCATAGCACTGTCGTACCCTTACCGTAGGTTTTCGCACGGTTGCGGCCTGGAACCCACGTAGGTCGTAGGCGTCCTGGCGCTTGCCCTGGGACTGCCACAGGCGGGCGAGGCTCATGGTGGCACGCAGTTCCCAGGCTTTGGCAAATCGCCTCCACAGACCGTTCCCATAGGCTCGAAAAAGCATCAGTCGAGACTGTGATTCGACCGATGATACCGCAGAACAATATCGGGGTCGGGTGACAATGCGGTGACCGCATTGTCCTTACCATCGTAAGGGAGGATGGAGAGGAGATAGCGCATGCTCTCCAGACGTGCCTTCTTCTTATCGTTTGCTTTCACGATGATCCAGGGCGCGTAGGCGGTGTGGGTCTTGCTGAACATCTCCTCTTTGTATTTCGTATATGCGTCCCAGTTTTCCTGTGCCCGATCGTCGACCGGACTGATCTTCCACTGCTTGAGGGGGTCCTTCTGTCGTGACTTGAAACGCTCTTTCTGCACCTCTTTCGAGATGGAGAACCAGAATTTGATTAATTCGACCCCGTCTTCATAGAGCATGTGTTCGAACTCAGGCACTTGTTGCATGAAGACTTTGTACTGGGTATTGTTACAAAATCCCATCACCGGTTCGACGACCGCCCGATTATACCAACTGCGATCGAAACAGGTAATCTCGCCGGGGTTGGCCAACTGTGCGGCATAGCGCTGGAAGTACCATTGCCCCTTCTCCACTTCGGTCGGCTTGGGCAAGGCCACGACTCGTGCAGTTCGTGGGTTAAGGTGCTCGATGAATCGTCGGATGCTGCCACCTTTCCCCGCGGCATCTCGGCCTTCAAAGAGGACGACAATACGCCTTCCGGTCAGCTGAACCGTTCGCTGGAGCTTAACCAGCTCAATCTGGAGTTTCTCCAACTCCTGTTCGTATTTAAGCTTCACAAGGGTTTTGCTGACGTTCATGTTTTTTGTGCTCAGCAACGTCATCAGCCCTTTCTTTGTGTTGACTGACGCAATCTCCTCTGCGGTCAAGCGGACATTCTTTTTCAGGGTTCGGCCCACAAGCTTCTCGTTGTCCGTCAGAGCATTATGGTTCCCTCTCTCCTCGTTTAAAACGGATACCGGCTGAGCGCGATACTCAATTCCATTGTTTCCCTTCATGATTTTACTCCCTATTCTATGGTCAGGAGCCATTCCTTCATTCATCTTGGGGTCACAGAAGGGACGGTGCGATGCGAGGCAATAAAGATCGTAACCTATTGAAAATATAAATCTTCGAGAACGCCCTGCAACAGTCGATTTCCTATGGGGCAGGGCACACATCGGGGATTCAGATCGTTGAGAATCAATACGTGAGGAATGCCTGGTTCGCTTGTTGCGTCCTATCTCACGTTCCCTCCTGCTGGCCCATCTTGGCCCGTGGACAAACGACCACCTTCATATTGGGATACTGCTCAAACAGCGGTCGAAGCACGGCATCATCTTGGCTGCATAAGGCCACAGACACAACTGAATGGGGATTGAATCGCTGGACTAACTGGGCTGAAAAGAAGGCTTGCCCCATGAGGTACATGCCCAGACGGCTCGCCTTCGTCTGGATCACGATGACGTCCTTACCCGCAAGGGATACCTCTGATCGCGGCGCAATCCTGAATTCACCATCGAGGACAATAAGACCATCTAACACACGCCGCCCGCACTGTGATGTCCCGTCAACGGCAACAAACTCCTCGATCAGGGTGCCACCGACCTGTTGCCAATACCAGCGGGTCATCGGGGTCTCGTGCTTGCTCATGACTCAACCTTTAGGGGCTAACGTGCCCGAGTTCAGGGCGCTGCGCATGCGCGGCACCCCACTGGAACGACATGTGAGGCCAAGCTGTTCACCCTCACGCGCATGAGTGCCCAAGCGTCCTTGTATGGCGCGAGCTCATCGAGTGGCACATTGACTGCCATGTTGCCCAGCTTCCGCTGCCCACCCGTTCTGAGCGGCCGGTTGTCTTCGCGTTGCACGGCGTCGATATAAACGCGGTTGGCTACTTCACGTGGCACGACATAGAACGTGAGATGCTCGAACCCAAGGGAACCATCATGCTGGTGCGTGCTAGCAGCCTGTCGGTCAAGGTTGACGAACACGACAAAGTCGGCGACGAACTTCTCTGCTGTCAGGTCACATTCCCCCGCGCACTGAGTCAGGTAAACCTGATCTCGCGCGGGGCTGTAGCCGGTTTTCACCTGAACGAGCAGTTTTCGTGTTGGGTCGTCGGTGTCGATGATCAGGTCGCTTCCGGCGAAGTTGGCTCTCAGTCCCGCAGTGTTATATGCAGGGATGCCATGCATCCAGCATTTGGCGGTCGCTGCCGCTTCGCCGATTTTGCCATGAGATTGCGTTTTTCTTAGCACGTCGTATTGCTCATTCCCTGCGATTATATCGCAATGTGCATCGGTCGGGGCCTAACCATTGATTAACAGGCCATTTTGCCCTGATAAGGCGATATTGGCGGGGTTTTCGGGCAGTTTTGCCCGATGCTTGTTAGCAACGCTCATAGGGCACCATGACAACATCAACCTTGTATCCCTGATACGAGCCGCAGTCAACCACTCCAACCCCTGCAATGAAGTCCAAACGTGCTGTGAGGGAAGGCCGCTGTCGCAAAAAAGGGTTGTTTTCGGGATGGGTGAGATTGTCCCAAAAACGGAGGGTTTTCGGGACTGAGCCATGCCTCTGCTTCCCACCAAAGCGCACTGCGGCCTAGGGCCATGTCCAGGACGCGCTACTTGGGGAGGACCAGCAGCGTGCCCTGCATGTTGGGCAGGTGCTTGGTGCACATCACGGCGTAGAGACCCGGCTTGCCCGCTGTGAAACTCACGCGCGTAATTTGCCCGCGTTTCACGGTGAACGATGCCACATGGTCTTGAATAGTCGCGGGGTGTTCATCACCGTTGATCCCCACGACCTCCAGCGTCACGGCCTCGCCCTCTTTGACCACGAGGGTGCCCGGCGACCACTGATAGGCCGATACCTCCCAGCGGCCGCTGGGGTTTGGCGGGGTCTTGCTGTACCCACTGCCTGGCGGGAGCGGTGCCTCCGGATACGCTTCTTTGTCCTGTTGCGCTCCGCCTTTCATCTCCACCGCCGCCATGTAGATCACGCGTCCTCCCGATTGGGCCCAGAGGGCATCAGCCCCGCCTACGACGAATGCCACCAGGGCAGCCAGCCCCACCAGGGCCGTCACACGGCGGCGCCAGCCCCTTCGTCCCACAACCTTCACGGGTATCATGTCACACGCCCTCCTCCCACGCTGTCGGATGTCATGGCGCAGGTGGTGGATCGAGGTCACCCTCACCAACCGTTGTGCACAGCCCTCTGCGCCATGGTCGCTTGCGCTATGCTCCCCTATGATGCGCCATGGCGTCTTGGCCGGTGAACGCATGGTATCGCCCTCCTTGTGTTGACGCCGAACCATTGATTAACAAGTCATTTTGCCCTAATAAGGCGATACTGGCGTGGTTTTCGGGCAGTTTTGCCAATGCCCAGTATCAACGCTCTCAGGGCGCCATGACAACGGAAACCTTATATGCCTAACGCGAGCCGCAGTCAACAACCCCAACCCTCAATGAAGTCCGAACGTGCTGTGTTGTGAGAGAAGGGCGTTGTCACAAAAAAGGGTTGTTTTCGGGATGGGTGAGATTGTCCCAAAAAGGCCCAAACCCAACAAGCATGTCACCAGAGGCAATAAGGAAGTGATGAGCTCTAAAGCCTGAGAATTGAAAGAGTTCTCCGACCATACCTTTCATCCCCTGGACTTCCAGAGGCACCGGGAGAAACTCTTTGTAGCCTCTGCATAAGGCGGTAGTGCGCAATCCTGAAAGAGAATGCGTTATTCTCTTTCAGCCAAACAATTGTAGTTAGGCGGACGGCTCCCCTGGCTTTCATGTACTACAGGAGGTGCTTCCCACAAACCTCGCCATCGATTCCGATACATATGCGGGGAGTTAACCGGATCTTGTTTGGCATATGGATGTTCGATTGTTCGATGAGTAACAAAGCCACATAGAGCGGAAAAATTCCCCCAATCTTGTGATGGGAAGCATTGATATCCCAGGGCTTATGCGGCTTCGGCAAGGTCGTCTTAACTCCCCACCAGTGTATCGCAAATGCTGACGCGGTTTGTATCGTATTGAATTACATGGCGATCGTCAGATCGTATTGGAAACGATAATGGCAGTACCGCTCATTTTCGTCCGTCTGCTACCGGCGGTCCAGTTAGTTCCTTGCTGATGTAAAGGGTAGGAACTCAATTCCTACCCTAACGCGTAGATTTGTTGATTTTCAGATAGATCGATCGGAAAGTCTACCATGGGTCTAGGATACCACAACCAGCGCGGTAGCTACACATGAACCAAATTTACTGTATCAGTGTATTCACTGCATGTACATGATCTCTTACATAAGGACGAGCATCGTTTGTACGTATCAGAACGTCAAAATGATTGCGCCGCAAAAAATCGACTACTATTTCACGTGTCGAAAATTTTTCTGATTTGTTGGAACGGAAGTCATGACAAGCAATACAGGCATATCTCGTTCGGTTTATCATTTCTTTCATTCCCTTTATCGCAAGCCGTTCTCCCCCTTCAATATTCATCTTGAGCAGGTCGATGTACTCAATCTGGGCACGCTTGCAGATCTCATCTAATGGCAAGCCTTGGATCTTAATAACGGCCGTTGCGGTGGGTTGAAACTCCGTACTGTTAAGCTCATGATTGGCGAGGTCTTCAATATAAACATCGCCTTCTTTATCAATAGCAGCAACTTTGATACAGATAGTATTAGTAAGATGATTTAACTCGCAGAATTTTTCCAGGCGGCGGAAAGTTTTTGGATGAGCTTCGATAGAAATCACCTTTCCAGATACCCCAACGGATCGAGAAAACACTAAGGTATCAAACCCGACTCCAGCTCCAACATCTACAATTATATCACCATCACTGGGTTTATAAAGATAGAACCAGTAGTCATTTGCTGCCTCAAATACGCTTTCAATGTGGTCCATGGACAGTCCTCCTTGGCAACAGGGATAGGAGCGAAGGGGTGAGACGCGAGGCCTGCTGGCGACGCACCTGTGCGGGCCGGCATCGGCGCGAGTGTACCGGGGTGAGGTGCCGGTGTCAATTGATAGGCGGTGGCCCAAACCTCATCATAATTCCCTTTCCGCCAGTGGGGAGGGTATTGCTCATTCCCTTTCATCCGATGGGGTCATTTCTGCTTATTGCCTCTGGTGACAAGCTTGTTGGGTTTGGGCCTAAGTGACAGATACAACCTAGAGGCCCTTGCATTCGACAGTTCAGCTGGTGCGTTGTCTGAGTAATTCTTCCGCGATAGCCTTGCGAGTCGCTTCCAATTTCTGGACCTCGACTTCTGCAGGCGCAATGACCTTATCCCCTAGTGAGGTGATTAATCCCTCCAGGTTTTCGTAGCGGTGGACTTTCAGCACCCAGGAATATTTCCAGTAGTCTCGAAACATAGCGTAGGGGCGGGTTGCACCTTCCATCAGCGGCTGCACCGGGACTGCCAGAGTTGGCACAATGGCTTCCAACTCTTTAGGAAGACTACTGGGCTCTGTAAGGTCAGCAATGATGAACCGCGCCATATGCGCCAAGGTCGAGATGGTCTCTGTGAAATCGCGACTCCCAGGCGCTTCAAAATCAAACAAGATGGGCAGGTAGTTCCGGCGACGTAGCTCTTCTCGCATGGCATCAAGCACGGCTTTCCGTGCCGGGGTAAAGCGGCCCAGGATCAGCACCGCTTTGGAGGTGATGGTCTCGATGACCTCACGAATCTTCTCGTTGTGGAGCAGTAAATAGATGAACTGCGCCACTTCCAGATTGTCCACTGTGATTTCCGGTTCATCTTCACCGATGGGTGTGATCACCAAATTCAACTGCTTTGTTCCTTTAATTTTTACATTCCAAGCAGCAATCCCATACACAGAACACCCTATTAGGTCTGCTCTCTCGAAGTTAGTCTCCACCAAGATGGCTGCCTCTAAGCTTGTCTGATGGAGCTTCGCCTCGGAGAGATTCCGCCTCGGTGAGGTTCGCCTCCATAAGGTTTGCTTCGCTGAGGTTCGCCCCGGTGAGGAGCGCCCCTATAAGGTTCGCCCCGGTGAGGTTCGCCCCGGTGAGGTTCGCCTCCATAAGGTTTGCTTCGCTGAGGTCCGCCCCGGTGAGGTTCGCCTCCATAAGGTTTGCTTCGCTGAGGTCCGCCCCGGTGAGGTTCGCCTCGATGAGGCCCATTCCACGGAGGTCCGCCTGGCGGAGGTCCACCTTGACGAGGTCCGCCTCGCTGAGGCCTGCATCAATGACATGTGTCAGGTTTCGATTGCGCCAAGCATTCCAGGCTGCTACCCCTTCCCTCAGCCGTGCGAGATGTTCCTCATTCGTCATCGCTTATGCCTCCTCCGCCTGGCCATAGGTATTGAGGCCAATGCGACCGTTGCCCGCATAGCGCAGATTCAGCGATCGTCACCGCTAGCCCGTATCGTTCCGCCGGAGAGTCTACCAAAAACGGAGGTTTTTGGGACGGCATGGCAAACAACAAAATATGTTGCGGCTGTGTGACGGCAAGAAGCTGCCATCACACACCACAAACCCGATTGCAAGGCTCACAAACGGTGGTTTTTGAGAATCACGGGCAAGAGAAGTGCATCGCACACGCGTGGGTGGTTTGCCGTCACCATCCGAAGGGCGCTGACAGTCCCATTAGTCGCCCTCCTTGGGCGCACGTGAAAGCCATCATGTCTTGGGCTAGAGGGGTGTTGAACGGCCCCATGCGAATTGCATCTTATAACCCTAAGGTGCAACTGAAGTATATCACAGCCACGGAAGTATGCAAAAAATCAAGGGTGGGGGAGCTCTCAATTTTGACTGAAAGGTGCAATTCAATTAGGAAGGGCATGGTTTTTAAGTCATTGATTAGCGGCTCGTCTTCCGTCGGTATCAAGCCCGATACCCGCTCCCACGCCCAAGCCCCTTGGTCCCACTCAACCCCGTCTGGCGCAAGGCGGTTCTGTCGCAAGTTTTCATTGGAGTCGTTTTAGGGTATGATCCCTCGCTGTGACTGGTTGTGTCGCAAATTTTGCTCAAGAGGTAATGAAGGGGCAGTTGGCCCTGTCTGTGGAGGGATTATGCCGCGAGGGAGTAGAACAGTTCAGCCACCGTGAGATTCTCGTTTCCCTCCTCAGCCACCAGCTGCCGTTTCTTGAGCATGTGCATCAGTTCGATCCCAACAAGAGTTGACTGCGCCGTGTCAAACAATTTGAACCCCAACATCGGACGCGTCATCCGCTTGATCGCTCGATGGTCCTGTTCGATAATGTTATTCAAATACTTCACCTGACGGATGATGATGTGGGTGCCGTGCACCTCATTGTAGCGTTTAATCGCCGCTTCATTGGCCTCACTGCCATCAATGGTGATCGTCTCGGGGACCCCGTGACGGCGGATCGCTTGCGTCAGAAAGCGCAACGCGGCCTCGGTATCCTGGTGCTCCGTGAGGAGAAAGTCAATGGTCTGCCCAGACTTGTCTACCGCCCGATACAGATACCGCCACGCCCCCTTGACGCGGATGTAGGTCTCGTCCATGCGCCAGCTGCGCCCGACCGGGCGCTTGCGGCGGTAGAACGCGGCTTCCAGGTGGAGACTGTATTTCACGACCCAGCGCTGGATGGTCGCGTGGTCAATCGGCACCCCGCGCTCCTCCATCAGTTCTTCGACATGCTGGTAACTCAGGGGATACGCCAGATACCAGCGCACGCAGGTCAGGATAATCTCTTGTGGGAAATGGGCTCCCTTGAAACTCACCGCCATTGTCTCGCTCCCTCTCATAGCACCCGAAGTCACAGCGAGGGATCATACCCTAAAACGACTCCAATGAAAACTTGCGACAGAACCGCTCCGATTCGGCAATCTGTTGCGCGAGAGCGTCCTCGGTCTGGATGATCAGATGGACCTGCGCATGTTCCGTCACACCGGACACTGGCTCGAGGGGTTTAAAGACCCCATCTTCATAGACCGCTGGAATCGACTGCTGCACACCCATGGCCAGCACTCCTCTCGCTGTGACACGTCTCTCTCTGACGTGGTCGCACAGCATCTTTGGGCAGAAAAAATTGGTAGTGCACTCCATGGCATGCTTTTTCTCGAACACCCGCTACGACCATTGTTGATATGCAACGGGTTCTAACGCCGCTATGGCCGGTGAGCATGACGTGGATCTCACAACCGTCATCACGGCCCCGAATCGGCAGATCTGAGCCGAGTCGCAACAGACCTCACCACCAGGGCTAGCCTCCAAGACGTGTGATCAGCACCCACATGGGTCTCTTGCCCACGGCATACGTCTCTAGGGGCGTGAGCGCACCCGTCTCACGATTGACCCGATACGAGGCCAGACGGTTCGACGTCGAACCGGCGGCGAAGACGAATTTGCCCTCGGGGTCGAGGCTGAAGGCGCTTGGGACCGCTTCGGTCGATACGTGCCCGATGGCCGTCAACCGCCCGGAGGAGGCATCGACGGAGAAGCCCGCGATACTGTTGTGGCCGCGGTTCGGCGCATACAAGAATGTCCCCGACGGGCGTGATTTGAATCTGCGAGCAGGTGTTCCTTTCGGTGTAACCGGCGGGGAGCGTCGTGATCGTTTGAAACGCCGACAACGTGCCCGCAGACGTGTCGAGACGATAGCCGGTGACACTGCAACCCTGCTCGTTGGAAAAGTAGAGGATGTTTTGGGTGGGATGAAAGCAATAGTGGCGCGGCCCCAGGTGTTCGGCCGGCTCGACCCGTATTGGCATTGATCGACCTCCTCCGCATGCGCTCACGTTTCTTACCGTCTATGTCATGGTACAGCGCCACGATAAAAGCCAGTGGCGCGTGGAGGATAGGGGGCAACGTCGCAGGCCTCCTCGCGGTTGCGCATCAGGAAAACCCCGGACGTATGGGGCAAGGATGCCTGTGAGAGAAAAAAATGTCAAGGATTTGGCGAGCTACAGTCTATTGGAAGCGTTAAGTAGACAGGGGAGAAGCTCCCCGGAAGTGACGCCTCGACTCAACCCCGAGCCCCCCGGAATCTCTCGGTCTCCATCCCCTGGGGTATGGTGTTCCGTTGTCGTTCACAGCAAAAAGTCTGGTAACATGGTGGCCGTCGTAGCTTCATACCTATACCCTGTCAGGACGCCTGCCACGTCAGCGCCGAAGAAACCGAGCTGGGTAGGGAAAGCCCGAAGCGCCGTATCGTCCGCACAGGATCAGGGGGTAGACGAGGTGAAAGACCATGACGGACCGAACAAATGGCTGGTGACGGCGACCGTCGTGTGTGGTACCCTCTGCATCGGCGTCACCATGAGCATGATGAACCTCGCCGTCCCCTTGATGATCTCCGATCTGCACACGGACATCGACACCATCCAGTGGATCATCACCGGGCCGATGCTGGTAAACATCGCACTCGTCCCCGTGGTGAACTGGCTCACGACCCTCATCGGCACCCGTCAGGTATACTTGTGGGCCATCGCCATCTGGATTGCGACCTCGCTGCCCTGCGGGCTGGCGGACACGGCTAGGGGAGTAATCTTCTACCGCCTGCTCCAGGGCATCGGGGGAAGCCTGCACATTCCGACGGTGATCACCGTCATGTATCAAGCCTTCCCACCCCATCAGCGGGGGCTGGCAATGGGGCTCCAGCAGGGAGCGCAGTGGGTCGCTCCGGCTGTGGGCATGACCCTGGGCGGCCATCTTCTACAGCTGCATGGCTGGCGGGTGCTGTTTTTCTATCCCATCCCCATCGGCCTGATCAGCATCGCGCTAGCCCTGTGGGGGATCCCCAAGATGCGGGACGCTACCCACCATGCCCTGGACTGGTGGGGATTGGCAACGCTCACGCCGGCGCTCACCCTGCTACTCTTCGCCCTGAGTCAGAGCCAACGGCCGGGCTGGAGCCGCCAGGCTCTTCTCCTGTTGATCGCCGCCGGGCTCATCGGCCTGGTCGTCTTCGCACTGATGGAGCGTGGGCAGAAGGCCCCGGTCATCGACTTTGGGCTGCTTCGTGAGCGTGCCTTGAGTGCCGCTTGCAGCGTCTACTTCCTGAACACGTTTACGGGAATGGGAGTGAATTTTGCCATCATCGTCTATCTGCAACATGCGCTCGGCTACAGTCCGCTGCAAGTCGGGTTCTTGCTCCTTCCAGCGACGATAGGGCGTGTGGGTGGCGAGCTGGCGGCTGGCCATCTTGCCGACCGCTTCGGGGCTCGTGGGCTGAGTCTAGCCGGACTGCTGATCTTTGCCGTCTCATGTGCTGCTCTGGGACGGATAGGTCAACAGTCCGGTAGCACGCTGATTGGGGGGCTATTGATTGTCGGCAATCTCGGTATGGCGCTCAGTAACTCCCCGATGATCTATGCCGGTCTGCGGACCTTGCGCCATGAGCAGATCGGCATGGGCAGTGGCCTGCTGAGCCTGGTGCGGATCAGCGGCGGCACGTTTGGCGTGGGAGCTGTCGGCCCCCTGGTGACAATCGCCGAGCGCTGGAGCGGTATTAGCCTGGCAGGAGACTCGCTGCCTCGCGAGGTCCAGGCGACCTCGCTATTGGCTGGCTATCACATCTATTTTTTCCTGATGGCACTGTTGATTTTGAGCACGATGCTCCCAGCGTCCCTGGTGCCGCCGGCTTCGCGGCACGCCGAGGGGTAAGCGCTTGTCTGCGAGGAGGAGGCGATGAATCGTAGCCTGCTGGAGGACCTGCAAGCCGCTGTCCCCAAGTATACGGGCACATTATCTCTGCGAGGGTTGGCGCACCCTGTGCAGATCTACCGCGACCAGCTGGGCATTCCGCACCTGCGGGCGCACTCGGTGCCTGATGCCTTTTTCGCGCAGGGGTTTGTGCACGCCCAGGACCGCCTCTGGCAAATGGATTTCGATCGCCACCGCGCCTATGGGAGAGCTGCTGAATATCTCGGCCCCAGGGCCATTCCACAGGATGTGTTGCTACGCCGCCTCCGCCTAGAGGCCAGCGCTCGGGCTGACTATCAGGCGGTCAACGTCGAGACCCGCACCATGCTGGACGCCTACGCGGCAGGCGTGAATGCGTTTGTGCAGGCGACAGACCGGTTGCCGATCGAGTATCAACTCCTGGCCACCTCTCCAGAGCCCTGGCAGCCTTGGGACGCCTGCGCCGTGTTCAAAGTCCGGCATGTGTTCACCGGGGGCGTGTGGCAGGGAAAACTCTGGCGCGCGCGACTCCTTCGTCAGATCGGACCGGAGCTGACCGCCAAACTGTACGCTGACGAGTCCTCCGGTCAACCGTTGATCATCCCCCCTGGCCTGGATTATTGTGGTCCTGCGCTGAACGGTCTGGAGGCGCTGCGCGCTGGCGCAGCCGTGGTGAGCGTGCTGCAAGAGCTCGAGGGTGGTAGCAATAACTGGGTTCTCATTGGCCAGCGCAGCGCCAGTGGTGCTCCGCTGCTCGCCGGCGACCCCCACCGGGCGCTCGATACTCCCAATGTGTTCTATCAAAATCACCTCGCGTGCCCCGAGTTCGATGCTGTGGGGTTGTCGTTCCCAGGCGTGCCAGGGCTGCCCCACTTCGGCCATAACCGCGCCGTCGCCTGGTGTGTCACCACCGCCATGGCAGACTACCAGGACCTCTACCTCGAACGCTTCCACCCCGGCAACCCGCAGCTCTATGAGAGTCGAGGGACAATGGCGTCCGGTGCAGCACCAGCGCGAGGTGATTCGGGTGCGCCACGGCCAGCCAGTGGAGATCGACGTCAGCGTCACCCATCATGGCCCGATCATCATTGGCGATCCGGCCCAGGGATATGCCCTCGCCTTGCGCTATACGGCGCTGGCCGAGCCCAATGCCAGCTTCGATGCGCTCCTTCCGATGCTGCGTGCGCCTGGTGCCGACGCGTTCGAGGAGGCACTGCGCCCCTGGGTCGATCCCTGCAATAACATCCTGTTCGCCGACGTGCACGGTCAGATCGGCTACAGAACGCGGGGCCAGGTGCCGATTCGTTCCAGGGCCAACGCCTGGTTGCCGGTGCCCGGCTGGACGGCTGCACATGACTGGCAAGGGATAATTCCCTTCGAGGACATGCCACACCTGCGCAACCCTGAGGCCGGCTTTATGGCCACGGCGAATAACCGCATCGTCGATGAGACGTATCCGCATTACCTGGCGCTGCATTATGAACCGGGTTTCCGGGCTCGACGCATCCGCGACCGTCTCCGCCCCTTGACTGCGGCCAGCGGGGCGGATATGGCGACCATCCAGGCCGATCGTGTCTCGATTCCCGCCCAAGCCTTTGTTGGCATGCTGGGGCATGTGGAAGTGGTCGATACGCTCTCCGCCCAGGCCAGGTCATTCCTGCAGCAATGGGACGGCACCATGGCACCGGACAGTGTGGCCGCGACGATCTATGCCGTGTGCCGGGATGAATTGATGCGACTGGTCATGGAGCCGGTGTTGGGGCCGTTGGCACGTGAGGCACTCGGGGGCGGTCTCTATGGTACCCTCATGCCGTTGGGGCAACTGCGGGAGCGATTATTGATCATGATGCAGGCGGATGATCGCACGCTGTTGCCGGCTGGCGAGACGTGGGTGTCATTGTTGGCGCAGGCCCTGGCGCGGACGGTGGCGTGGTTACGACAAACATTAGGAGACGACCCGCAGCACTGGCAATGGGCACGACTACATCGCACCACGCCCCGGCACCCTCTTGCAGCCGAGTTCGCGGAGTTTGCCGAAGGGCTGAACCCGCCCGCAGTTGCGACCGGCGGCGATGGGGACACCGTGCAGGCGGCATCGATCAGCGCCACGGGCGGGTACACCGTGGGTGGCACTGCGGTGACGCGTTTCGTCTTCGATCTGAACGATTGGCAGCATAGCGCCTGGGTGGTACCGCTCGGGGCCTCCGGCCATCCCGGCAGTCCGCATTACACCGATCAGGCCGCTACCTGGGCGGCCGTCCAGCTCTATCCGATGCTCTACGACTGGACACAGATCAGTGCTGAGGCGGAAACGCAGCAGAGTCTGGAGCCGATGGTGTGATCGTCACCAACTCCAATGACTGGGGAGCTGCGGTGTAGATGTCGTCCGATTGGGTGGACCTGTGATCGTTAACAGGATGAGCAATCGACTGTCGACTCCCGGCTCAGCGTGCGCACGAATCCTAAGCTGATAGGTCTGGTCTGCGGCTGTGAGCGGTGCGGTTCCGCTGATGTGGAGTTGTTCATGATCTAATAACAGCCAGTGGGGCGCGTCGCCGGGTGCCTCAAGCGTGACTTGGACGGGCCTCTCCTCAGGTGGGTATGCCAATGTTGGCAAGGGGAACACAAACGGCACTCCGGCTTCGGCATGGTATGAGACCTGGAGATGATTCCACTGGAGACTGCGGGGTGGTCCTTTCCCATCCGACGGTTCTGGACCTGCCTCATTCGAATGCCTCCACAACGCTTGGTCGGGAGCAGCTGACGGCCCATCGACCAGATGGGTCGCTCCAGATAAGGGGGGCGTCTGGCCAGAGGCGACGTCAGAACCGTCCCATGGCGTTTCTGAGCCAGCATTGGAGGCCAGCGTTAGGCGTTCGAGAGGCTGGGATCGATACAAGGCCAGCCAGGCTCCACCGCCCAGGGTCAGGGCGAGAGCCAGAGCAACGCCCTGCGCAGTCAGGAACTTTCGCCATGGTGAATTCCACGTCAGATGGAACCCCCGTCCGCCTTCCTGCCCTTGCACCTCCACCCACGCCTGGCGGATGTGCTTGGTGATTGATGCGGTGGCTGCCGTGGACATAGGCGGCAAGCATGGCACGATCGCAGAGTAGGTTGATTTTGCGTGGAATTCCTCTGGAAAGCCGAAAGATGACGGTAAAGGCGCCTCGGGAAAACTGCACCCTCCCGCGTGACCCTGCCACTACCAGCCGGTGATGGATATAGTCCCCGGTTTCCTGACGGTTCAAGGGCCGGAGATGATAGCGCAGGGCAATGCGTTGGTTGAGCTGGCGCAGATCCGGTCTGGCTAGCTGCTGCCGAAACTCAGGCTGACCAACGAATACGATTTGTAAGAGTTTTCCCCGCTCGGTTTCGAGATTCGACAGCATCCGAATCTGCTCCAACACGGGGGGCGCCAGATTTTGCGCCTCATCGATGATCAGCACCGCATTGCGACCAGCACTAAATTCCCGGATCAAATATCCCTGCAGCGTATCGATCAACTCTTTTCGCGTGGCTCCCGACGCCGCGATGCCGAAGTCCTCGTTGATCGACCGTAGTAGGTCAAGCTCAGACAGGAATGAATTGAAAATGAGGGCCGTCCGCACGTTTCCGCCCACATGGTCGAGCAGCGTTCGACACAGCAAGGTCTTTCCAGTCCCCACCTCACCGGTGATGGCGATGAAGCCCTGGCGTTCTTCAATCCCATGTAGCAGGTATCCGAGAGCTTCTTGATGGGATTGACTGCGGAACAGGAAGCGGGGGTTGGGAGTGATGCTAAAAGGGTCCTCGTGAAGGCTGAAAAATGACTGGTACATCACAGGCTTTCCGGACGAGCCACAGCGCCAACACGGTGAATCCGCCTGAGCTACCGACGTCATGCGATCGCAGGCTGGAGCTACAAAGGTCGCATCACATCGACGGGGATAAGACGAAATGCCAGTAACCACCAGTGGACCCTGTGGCCCATTGGTGGTTTGGTCGACCGCTGTGAGGGCGTAGACACCTGCGTCTAGGCATATCGGATGCCGGCCTCGAGCTGTGTTGATCTCATGGAGGGCCGAGGGCAGGTATCACCCGTCCTCGACCCCACCATCCACATGCGCGATAGCCAGTTCCGACACATTCAGCCAAGCACGACCAGATTAACCCCTCTTATACCTTAGTACACATCATTGTCAAGAAAAACGTTGCCGGATTTCTTCGCGGCCCAGTGCAGACGTTCTAATCTTGCCTCTCGTACCGGATCGGCGATAATCGCTTGCATTGGGCTAGCTTTCGCCTACCACCATGCCCCCGGATGGTAGAGGATACACGGTGATGGCATCCTTGCAACAAACGCTGCAAGCGGTCTCATTCCTGCCGCTCCGCCTTGTCCTCAAAGCGACTACGCCGCTTGATCTGCCACCTTTTAAAGGGTCTACCTTCCGCGGCGCCTTCGGCCATGCCTTCAAGGAAACCGTGTGCGTCGTCGAGCATCGCGACTGTGCCCGTTGCCTCCTGCGGACGCGCTGGGCCTATCCCTACATTTTCGACACGCCCGTGCCGGAAGGGGCCACACGCATGCGGAAATACCCGAAGGCCCTCCATCCCTTCGTGCTCCTGCCACCGTTGGAGACGAAGACACGCTATGAACCCAGTCGACTCCCTGGTATTCGACCTGACGCTGATCGGGCGTGGCAGCGATTTCCTCCCCTACTTCCTGTATACCTTCGAACAGTTAGGGGCTCGGCGTGGAATCGGCCGGGGACGAGGTCGGTTTGCTGTCGAGAGTGCCCTGTGGCTCGGCCCGGAGGGCCGTGAGGTGCCCATCTACCGGGGCGATGACAAAGTCCTGCACAGCGGCTTTCACCCCGTCACGGTGCGGGATCTTGCGATCCCCGAGGATGCAGTTGACCACGCCATCTTGACCTGTCTGACCCCGGCACGCATCGTCTTCCTCAGCCCTGGATTTTCATGTCGTGATCCGCACGCTGCTGCGGCGGGTTTCCAATCTTAGCTATTTTCATGCCGGCACCGAGGAGAGCCTGGATTTTCGCGCCCTGATTGCCGAGGCACAGCGTATCGCGACCATCAGCAGTGACATGCATTGGGTAGACTGGGAGCGCTATTCCGCCCGACAGGATACGTGTATGCTGATGGGAGGTGTCCTCGGGCAGGTTACATATGGTGGCAACCTCCGGGGGTTTCTTCCATTCCTGCGCCTCTGCGACTACATCCATTGTCCCGCGGCCCTGCAAGCGAAGTGAAACCCGCTTGGCCGCGAGGACCTTAGCGTATCTCGGATGAGCGTCCAGAAAAGCGCTCATATGTTACTCCTCTGCTATCATTATCCAGCATCTAGATATTCTTACATCACTCATGTTAAACAGCAGTAATCTGTAGTTGATCGATTAATCGTCTTTTTTTGATCTATTATTGCATATTTTGGTATTTTGCGCTTTCGTATAGAGAAGTGTTTTCGAAAACTTATGAAATCAATTCCTTGCCCACTAAGACGCGATTGTAACGACCTGATTGTGATGCCTTACAGCGAACAGGGACATCCCAAAAATGTGAACGCCCAAGATTTTAACCTATGGTATAACATTTGAGCTCGCATTTATCCAATCATTACCCAGTTTCAAACTTTCCTTATAACTGCCTGATTTTACAAACTCTTGTTCAGCCTAACCGCAACGCCACGGCAGAGGAATAAGTCAACGGCACCGGCCAAGCAAAATTCCGGCGGCCGTCAAACTTTAAAAGCACTGTACTTTGAAACCTTTGCTCACATGTGGGAAACTGTCGCAAAAAATGACGGAACCATGAATCGGAGTGTTATACAGAAAACGGTAGAATAGCTTGTTCGGGCGGACACGCTTCGCGCCGCCGAACCAGGCTGCTGCACCTGCCGCGGCGGCCGTCAAGCCTTCGGCTCGCCGTCCCCCGCGCAGGTGAGCGCCGCGTTGGGCACCTTGGACGAAGTCGTGGTGAGCAAGGCAAGGCGAATCGATTACGGGTCGGAGGACATCAAATGAGCGGCGATAACGAAAAAGAACTTCCAGCCGTCCCGCACCAGGACAATGTTGAGGCTAACATCATTGAGCAGGTCCTTGAGGCGACGTTCGAAGATGCTCAACCACTAGTTGCACGTCATCTCGACGCGCTTACACCAGAGCAAGGAGGGTCTGAGCTCGAACTATTCTTGCGGTCAATTTGGGAACATCTGGAAGGCATAAGGGTAGTCAAGGAAGAGGGTAAGTTTGATCTCGCGGGCAAGCTTGAAGAGTCTGCTGCAGCCGGCTTTCAACAGTTGGGCATTTACGAGTTGGAGTCAATGTCTCGTTCTATGTCGGCATACGCCAACGCCGTCATCGAAGTCCAGCGCCTCAACATCAATCGGAGTCTGGAACTCTTTGCCGCAACTGAGGATTATCTCAGAAAGGCGGGGCGGTTCGGTCGCAAGTTCCAGCCGACCATTGACCATATGAAACCAGAGGCGCTATTCATTGGCGTTATACCAGCTCTCTTGGCTGGAGACATTGACTCGGCGAGAGCGCTAACCAGCCAGGCGTTCGCCGCGTCAGAAAAGGTTGTCAAAACGTACTACGAAACGAATGATCCGCTGCACTTCACGTTTCTTGGCCTAGCGTACTTTTATCGGGCCATCTACTCATATTTTCAGGCTCAAGCAGATCTAACGAAACTAGAACTGGACAAGCTCGAATCAGAAGATCTCGCGGCAAGTGCCAGAGAGGCTGAGCGATTGCTGGCTCAGGCCGATCTGACGAACATACAGATCCAAGTGGCCCATCATCTCGCGAAAGCGCTCGTGGACCTCCTGGAAGTCACAAAGGGAATCGCCGCCCACATACATCTCTGCTTCAAGGCCACCTTCAAGCCAGACGCTCGGGGATTCGCCGATCTGCGAATGATGACGCGTCGCGCCATTGAAAATGCATCGAGGGCCGGGCCACAAGCCGTGCCGGTTGTCAGATCATGTGATGATCTTCTATCACGAATTAGCAACGTCGAAAGACTGGCTCGGCCCAGAAAGACGGATTTTGGGATCTACTCCGGACTCATTTCGGCTGGGCTATTTCTGCCGCTATTGGTGATTGCCTCATGGGCACGCAGTGCTTTCGGGTTTGAGCTTGACGGCAAAACTTTCTTTTTAGCGATCGTCGGGATTGCGCTAGTTGGCGGCTTCGGGTTTGGTGCCCTACGGTTCAAGAATTTTCTTTTCTCGCCCGCCCCGAGCGATGGATGAGTGCCCAACCAAGGCCTGCAGGCGACGGCTGCCAGCGGCCGCTGCGCTCCCGCTTCCCGCCACGCCTGATGCCTGGCGTTCGATGGCTCGTCAGGACGAGAGAAAGCCGTCGGTTGGCAGGATTCTTCTGGTATGATACGATTGTACATCCTGAAGTGCTTGACCCGGTCGGGGCATCGGGTCTCGGCTCAGGTTGATGGTCCGCCACGGGATCGGACAAAATCACCTCGGGAACTTACTCATGGTGAACGAATACTTCTTCGAAGAAGCAAGAGAACAGTCTCAGGTGAAAACGGCTATTGTCCAGAAGTACTTTGATGCCTGATCTAAGATCATTATTGGCACGGCCAAGAAATTCGGTTCAAGTATCGCCTACATTGACCTATTTGCCGGGCCTGGTCGATACAAGGATGGGACAACATCAACTCCGCTCTTGGTGCTTCAGAAGGCAATAGAGAATCCAGACCTGAGAACTCGATTCCTCGCGATTTTCAGTGATAAGGATGAAGATAATTCTCGCTCACTTGAGAGTGCCATAGCTGAACTCCCAGGCATTGATCAACTCACGCACACGCCGCAGGTCAGGAACGCTGAGGTCGGCATCGAAATTGTTCAGAAGTTTGAAGAAATGAAGTTGTCCCCCACCCTTATGTTCATCGACCCATGGGGATACAAGGGCTTGTCGCTGCGCCTAGTAAATTCAGTGCTGAAGGATTGGGGTTGTGAGTGCATATTCTTCTTCAATTACAACCGGATTAGTATGGGCCTCCCCAACCAATATGTCCAAGATCATATGGAAGCGCTGTTTGGGGCGGACAGAGTTGCTGACCTCCGTAATAGGCTGCAAGGGCTATCCCCGATGGAGAGAGAGGCCGAGATATTGGAATCTCTCGCAAAGGCACTGGTTCAGATGGGCGGAAAGTATGTCCTGCCATTCCGTTTCAAAAATGCGACCGGTAGCCGTACAAGCCATTACCTCATCTTCGTCAGCAAGCACCCGCTTGGATACAACATCATGAAAGAGATAATGGCCAAGGAGAGTACTTCTCAGGATCAGGGAGTGGCTTCGTTCGAATACTTACCAGCAACTCTCCGGCAACCATTTTTGTTCGAACTCACGCGACCACTCGACGATCTGCAGGATTCCCTACTTGCAGGCTTCGCCGGTCAACGTCTCAGCATGCAAGAAGTCTTTGAGCGACACAACGTAGGCACGCCATACAGCAAGAGCAATTACAAGGACGCTCTGATTGCCCTCGAAGCAGCGGCAAAGATCACCGCCGACCCTCCGTGTCCGCCTCGAAGAAGAAACACCTTCGCGGACAAGACGACTGCGATCTTCCCTTCGCGAAAGGAGAGATAGCCATGTCTAAGTCCACCATTGAATGGACCGAGGCCACATGGAATCCACTCACCGGTTGCACCAAGATAAGTCCAGGATGTAAGAACTGCTATGCCGAAAGGCTGGCGATGCGCCTACAGGCGATGGGACAACCGAATTACCGCCATGGCTTTGATCTGACCTTGCACAAGCAGGCCTTAGAGTTACCCATGCAATGGTCTCGCTCGCAGATGGTGTTTGTCAACTCGATGAGCGATCTGTTCCACCGCGAGGTCCCTGAGGAGTTCATCCGTCGAGTCTTCGATACGATGGTGCGGGCTTCATGGCACGATTTCCAAGTCCTGACAAAGCGAGCCGATCGACTGGCCGAAATCGGGCCCGGACTTCCCTGGCCGCGAAATGTTTGGATGGGAGTCAGCGTAGAACACGTAGATTACTACGCACGCATCGATCAGCTGAGAACGACTCCCGCGAAGATCAAGTTTCTATCCTTGGAACCCCTTCTCGGCCCGATGCCGAATCTCAATTTGGCTGGAATAGACTGGGTCATCGTGGGTGGCGAGTCTGGTCCCGCTGCCCGTCCGATGTCCCCAAAATGGGTTAAGGATATCCGCGATCAATGTGTCGCTTGGAATATTCCTTTTTTCTTTAAACAATGGGGTGGCATAAATAAGAAACGAGCAGGACGAGATTTGGATGGCGTCACATACGACGGCCTACCGACATCATACTTGTCAAGAAGAGATGAAGATTCAATCAAGCGGTCTGCCGTAACCCTTCCCAAGAAGAGCGTGACCAAGCCAAGAACAGAGCGCAAGAATAATACTCACCCTCTTCTTCCTTTTGGGCCTCACAGATGACCCAGGAAAGAACATCCATTAATGAGCAGCAGAGAGCAGAGAGCCATCGAACAACGCGTTGAACCTGACGGGGGCAGTCTGGCGCGGATCACGTATCAGGGCTCTTCTGTGATTGCAGGAGGTCAGAACATGGGGCGAACCAAGCTTTTCGTTAGCTACAGTCATCGCGACCGACCATGGCTCGAACGGCTGAAGGTCCATCTCGCTATCTTGGAACGGCGAGGTATCGTCCACGTCTGGTCAGACACGGGAATCGCGGTTGGGGCAAAATGGCGGGAGGAAATCGAGGCTGCGCTGACCGAATCTCGTGCCGCTGTGCTCGTGCTTAGCCCGGACTTTCTGGCTTCGGACTTCATCTGGCACGAGGAGATTCCCCGGATTCTGGAGCACGAGAAGCAAGGGATGACACTCCTGCCGCTGATTGTCAGGCCATGCGCTTGGCGCATCGCCCCCGAACTGGCCCTGCTGCAGGCGCGTCCGATGGATGGACGGCCACTATCGCTCGGCACTGAGGCTGAGGTCGATCGAGATCTCGCTGGGTTCGTATACGAGATCGGGAGTCGGCTCGAACAACTTCCGGCGGCGGTGGCGCGGGAAGAGATTGATCTTGCTCGCGCTCAGGCCAGGATTGTACGAGATACTCCACCTGTTATCCAGGCGGCCCAGGTACCACTCACCGTCGGAGCCGAGGAAGCCGCACAGCCGATCGAGGAAGGGGAGGCCTGGGTTGGCGTGTACCACCCGAAGCGCCGTCTACGGCTACTAATCGTGGAGAGGACAGGGCAGCAGTTTCGCGGTCAACTGCAATACCTGGACGACCGCAGTGTGACGGATACCGAAGGCGCGTTCATCAGTGTTCCAGAAGCCTTCGTGCATGAGGCACTCCGCGAGATCAAGGCTCGCGTCGGGCCAGTTGATTCCGCTCTGTCATTCCGAGAGACGCGTATTGTCAAACGTGGGAGTCAACCTCCGGACCTTGACGGCGAATACGTGGCGCTCGTGTTGGGGTCCGTGATGACAGGCGTGTGGCAATCCAGAGGGAGCACCGTCGGCACGTTCGAACTCCGCAAAGAGAAATGACCGGATGTCTGCGTTTGTCGGGGACGCCAGAATCATCGACTGGTCGCGGCGTCGCAGCCGCCCAACCACCCGCTTCAGCGGACCAGCTTCGCCGGCCGCTGAGCGGCAACGTTCCCCCCTCCGCTTCGCTCCGGGGGGAATGCGCGAGTTGAGCAGCGAACTCCTGGTTTCCCCTCCGCTCCGCTCCGGGGAGAACCAGGAGTTCGAACAGATGCCCCTGCGGGGCACTGCTCAACTCGCGCATTAGACCTCTGCATATGGTATTACATCGTGTTACAATGTTGCCAAGTTAAAAAAACAACAGCGGGTGAAACAGTTAGGGGTAGCGATATGGCAACAAGACGGCAAAACGCACACACATCACAGAACAATTCCGTACGAGAGGCGGCCGAGCCGACCGCTAGCGTCCCTGAGGGGCACACTGTGCCGCAACGCCCTATTTGGGAAATCGTTGTGGAGATTGGCGCAGAAATTCCTGATGAGATGTGGGCCACAGTACCAGATGATGCGTCTATTAACTACAAGCATTATCTGTATGGCGTGCCCAAGAAGCCAGCATGAACGGAGTGTTCGCTGATACCGGCTACTGGATTGCCTTGTTCAACCCACGTGATCAGTTGCATGCCAAAGCCGTCACAGCAAGCCAAGTACGCCAAGGCCGGCAGATTGTTACCAGCCAGATGGTTTTGACGGAGTTCCTCAATCATTATGCCGCGCTTGGCCAACCGTTCCGCCAGCGTGCGGTACAGGTCGTACGTAGCTTCCAGAGCAACGTCGATGTTGAAATCGTCCCGCAGACAGATGGACAGTTTGCAGCGGCTCTCACCTTGTATGCCCAGCGTCCGGACAAAGAATGGGGAATAACCGACTGCGCATCTTTCCTCATTATGCATGAGCGGGGCATTGTGGAAGCATTGGCACACGACGACCATTTCCAACAGGCAGGTTTCATTCCCTTACTGCGCGATCGGTAGGTGAAAACAGTACCCTCGCTCGGTAGCCTTTGGACCCGTGCCGAAAAAAGCGGTCCCACGGACATTGAGACTGTCAGGGCGGTGGCAGTGGGTAAGCTCCATATCCCGTCCAGGTCTAACCAGCGCATGCAGCTGACGCGCAACAAGCCGCGCGCGGCTGATGCTTGAGTCGTTCGGGCGGACACGCTTCGCGCGTCCGCCCGAACGCGGCGCTCACTTCGTTCGCAGCCTGGTTCGGCAACGCGCTTCGCGCCGCCGAACCAGGCTGCTGCACCTGCCGCGGCGGCCGTCAAGCCTTCGGCTCGCCGTCCCCCGCGCAGGTGAGCGCCGCGTTATGCGTCAGTATCCGAACGGAGTCGCATCACATGCCTCTGTATAAGTACTACGGGTACGAAGCCGGCATAGCGGCGCTTAAATCTCAGCGGCTCGGATTTCGGTGCCCGAAGGATTTCAATGATCCGTTGGAACTGAGTTTTCCGATTGAAGATTCGAGCCCGAAAGGGAGGCAGTTGGCGCGCGCTCTGGATGCCCTTAGAGATTGGGTCGTGATCCTTTCTCTAACGGAGACGCCAACAGACTCGAGCGTACACGAAATGAGTTCAGGGTCAAAGTGGCGCGAGACAACGGTTTCTGGGTGCAAGGGACCCTCCGTCCATGGTAGAAACCTGGGAACATCTGCTCAGAGTTCCTATGGTGTACCAGGCGAGGAGGATCCCCATGGAAGCCCTCGATGTCGAGATGAGTATCGCGGAAGGCGAGCAGGCGCTCCAGGCGCTGCTGAAATTTGTCCATGAGAGCGCTGACAAGCTCGAGGCGCACGACGCAGAGAAAGGTATCTTCAAGCGGCTGCTGCCGATTGGGCTGGCGGCGATGAAACGCTACTTCGCCCAGCGCGGGACCGGCGATGTGGGACCGGCCATCACGCGGGCCGACGGTGAGATGCTGCCACGGGAGACGCCGCTGCGAGGGCGGGACTCCTGTTCGCTCTTCGGCACGTTCCAGGTGGCCCGTACCTGCGATCGCACGCCCGGGGAGCCCGGGATCTTCCCGCTGGACGCGCAGGTCAACCTCCCCGAGCGGTGTTCTTCGTACGTCCTGCAGGAGTGGATGACCGTGTTCGAGGTCGAGCACCCCTTCAAGGAGCGTTCGAGCTGGTTTGAGCCGCTCTTTGACCTCGAGGTCGCCGAGAGTGTCTTGATGGCGGTGGCGAAGGAGGCACCTGCGGACTACGAGGACTTCTATGCGCAGCGGCCCATGCCGCAGGAGGTATCCGAGGGGGAGTTGCTGGTCGTGAGTGTTGACGGCAAGGGTGTCCCCATGATTAAGGCGGAGGCGATCAAGCTCAAGGCTAAGCTGGGCACGGGCGAGAAGCGGCAGAAGAAAAAGGAAGCGCTGGTGGGGGTCAGCTACACGGTTGATGCCAAGCCGCGGTCGCCGGAAGCGCTGGCGGAACTCCTGGTCGAGCCGGAAGCGGCGCGCACGCGCCAGCAGCGGGAAGGCGCCACGGACGATGCGCCGAGAGCCCAGCAGGTCCGGCGTCTCGCCAGCCTGGTGCGGACCAAGCAGGCAGTGATGGCACTGATCAAGGCCGACGCCGAACGCCGGGATCCCCAGCATCGCCAACCCTTGGTCGTCCTGCTCGATGGCGCCCTCGGCCTGTGGTACCTGGCGACGAAACTGTTCAAGGCGTGGAAGCGCGTGACGTGCGTGCTGGACATCATGCACGTCGTCGGCTACCTCTGGAGCGCGGCCAACGCGCTGTGTGGGGAAGCCTCCAAGGCAGGAAAGCACTGGGTGCAGCAGAAGCTGACGGCGATTCTCCGCGGCCGGGTGGGCGACGTCATCGGCGGTCTGCGACACATCCTCACCAAGCAGCAGCTGCGGCAGTCGGTCCGGGAGACGCTCGCAAAAGTCATCACCTTCTTCCACAACCACCGGCGCTGGATGCACGACGATGCGTACCTGGCCGCGGGCTTGCCCGTCGGGACCGGCGTCGTGGAGTCGGCCTGCGGGTCCGTGGTCAAGCACCGGATGGAGGGCGACGGCAAGCGCTGGAGCCTGGAAGGGGCAGCGGCCATTCTCACGCTGCGCTCGCTTAAGAAGAGCCACGATCATGATCTCCGGGACTACTGGAAGTTCCGTGCCCGCCAGGTGCGACGTCGCCTGTACGGTCACAAGCCAACATACAGGCCCATGCGGCGATTGAGACGTGTCGCATAACTCGACTCAAAAAGATCACGCTCAAATCACTTAGCAGTTACAGAATAGCGCCCAACCAATAACGCATAACTCACTGAGTTTATTTGCGTCCTTGTTCTGTAAGACCTGTCAAGTCAAAAAAACTTGAACATCGAGTGATAGCTTCTAACGCCATCGCGGAGGGCGGCGCGAATGGTCTGCAACGCCTCGGGTGTTTGCACACGCAGTAATCCCGCTGTGCGTACCGTGCTCTCTTGCATGATCTCAAATAGGACGTCCGGTGAGCGGAGTCGCCATGTCTGTGGCACGAGCATGACCTGCGGCGCCAAGTAGCCTGCCTCAAGCAACGTCCGACGGCACTCCGCTGGGTCACTGAATCGGAAGATAGGAGGACCGGGCGGCAGCGGTACATGCATGTTGCCGTGGTTCTGAATCGCGTGCAGCACCATCCCGAATCCCACGGCTTGCTCCGGCTGTGCCCACACCGTGAAGCCGAGCTTTCACCGGCACGGAGGACGCGGTGCGCCTCCGCCAATGCCTGCTCAGGTCTTCCCAGATGCAACAATCCAAAGTTTATGACGACGGCATCGAAGCTGTTATCTGGAAAGGGCAGTTCCTCGGCGTCGCCCTCCTGAAATGTCACCGCGGGATACTGTCGGCGTGCTTCGTCGACCATCGCCGCTGAGAAGTCAACGCCCACGACGCTGGCACCGCGTTGTGCTGCCGCAGCTGCGACATACCCCGGCCCTGTTGCCACATCGAGCACGCGCACACCGCGACGCACGTCCACCCCCTTCGAGCAGTGGCTCGATGGCTTGCGTGGTGAGGTCGCCAAAGGCATTATGGTATCGTGTGGGAATGTTCTCCCATCCTGCATGTTCAAAGGCTCTGAATGCGCTGGGATTCATGGATGGTGACGCCATGATGTTTCGTCCTTTTCAAGCAAATGGGTACCCGGAACGCGCTCATGGCCCGCCTACATCCCTCCCTGCCAGTAGCGACGACCCTCCAGGCGTATGAGTCGTCCATGCCCAGGGTGGGGAAAGTGGCACGCGATCAACAGCGCATTCTCGGCCTCAGCCCGCTCAATCATCTGTTTTCTTGTCTGCACCGCCCGAGCCGGATCCATATCGAAGGCAAACACCCAGTCCGGCTCAGTCACCTGCGCCGGATTGGTCGTGACATCCCCAATGATCAAGGCCCGCTGGCCCCCGGACACAATGGCCAGTCCCATGGAGCCTGGGGTATGGCCTGGCATCGGGATGGCGGTGATCTCACTGGTCAGCGCCTGTTCGCCCGCCAGGAGTTCAAGGACACCCAGGGTCTCGAGGGGACCAATGGTCTCCTCCCAGAACGGGAACGGGAAGTGTCCCTGCACCTCCGGCGTCTTAGAGGGTGTTTAAAAACCTGTCATGTGCGCCAGACGATGTACCATCAGGCGGTGTTGTGGTTTAATGAAAACGGACACCTTGATAAGGGTGATACGATAGACTCAGGAGGTGTCCCACCATGACAGCGAAACGACGCAACTATAGCGAGGAATGCAAGCGAGAGGCGGTCCGGCTGGTGACCGAGCCTGGCTACGGGGTGTCCGAAACGGCCCGCAATCTGGGGATCAATGCCCATATGCGGGGTCGTTGGACACGTGAGGTTGAAGCGCGACCAAGCGCAGCCTTTCCTGGGAACGGTCGCGTGTCGCCCGACCAAGAAGCATTCCAGCGGTGACGCGAGGACCATAAGCGGTTTCGGATGGAGCGTGACATGTTAAAAAAAGCCTTGGGTGACGTTGCCAGCGGGTCGAATTGAGGTATGCCTTGATGGCCGAGCCCCAGGCCATCTGGCCGGTTTCGGTCCTGTGCGCAGTGCTCGACGTGAGTCGCAGTGGCTTGTATGCGTACCTGCAGCGACACGCCCAGGCGTCAGTCCATGCTGAGGCAGTCGCCTTATGCACCCGTGTCAACGCGATGGCCGCGGAAACGCGTCACCGTTCTGGGCGTCGTCGCCTGGCCCAACAACTCCAGGATGACGGCTTTCACGTGGGCCGCGCGAAGGCGCGGCGGGTGATGCACAAGGCGGGGGTGGCGGTGCCACGTCCCAGGCGACGAGGTCCCATGACCACAGACAGCCGACATCACGATGCGGTCGCACCGAATCTGCTGGCGCGTCAGTTTGACGTGACGGCTCCCGATCACGTGTGGGCCGGCGATATCACCTACATAGGGACGGCTGAGGGCTGGCTATATCTGGCGGTGCTGGTGGACTTGTCTTCGCGCAAAGTCGTAGGCTGGGCGATAGACCCTCATATGGAGACCACCTTGGTGCAGGATGCCTTGCAGATGGCGCTCGGACGTCGCGCTCCTGCTGCGGGGTTCAGGCATCATGCAGACCGCGGCAGTCAATACGCCAGCCACGCCTATCAAGCTCAGTTGGCCAACCAGGGGATCGTCTGTCGCATGAGTGAGCAGGGCGAGTGCCTGGACCATGCGGTCGCCGAGCGATTCTTTGGCAGCCTCAAGGGTGAGCGCACCTCGCTCCGTCACGATGCCACCCGCCGGGAAGCACGGGATGATGTCATTGACTACATCGAGATGTTCTATAACAGCAAGCGGTTACATTCATATTTGGGGTATGTCAGTCCCAATGACTTCGAGATGTTGGCCAGGGTGTCTTAACTCAGTGTCCGTTTTTACTTGACCATCACAGGACCTTCTCGCCGCGCTCAAGCTGCACCTGGATACGCGACCGCGCTTCCTGACGAGACACGGTAAGAGTCGGTCGCACGTGAGCGTCATCTCGCGGCTTCGAACGCGTCATCCTATCTCTCCTGTACTGAGTGCCTAACGACTGCGAATGAGCCGCGTGGTTTATCCGCTCAACAGCCACGTCGGCTCCATTCGCCGGTTAGACCGCCGGCTCTTCTAGAGCTGCGTTCCGGCCACTTGCTCAGGGCGCAGGCTGCCTGACCGTTGACCGACTGCGCATTGACATTTCAGAATAGCTTCTTGTACGTGGTCGTGTACTCCTCGTGTCCGATTGAACCTTCCTCATGCGGTCCCAACGCCGAGTAATAGTAGTAGGCTCTGATGCTCTTCGCAAAAGCCTGATCTGACGCAGATATTCCATTCGTCCGTGGATTATTGATGAAGGCATGCAGGCGTTGGCTTGTGGCCAGAGTGGGATCGCTAAGAACGAACACCATGACGATCCCATATGGGCCCTTTGACCCTCTTGGGGTGGTTGCGGGGATTAGCGTTGCCAACGTACCGTTCATGCGTGCAGTGCGAAACTTGTTAAGGAGAGCTGCGAGCTGAACTTGGGTCGTCGGCGGCGGAACCAGAACAGTCAGTGCGGTTGAGTCCCTACCGGCAACCTTGAATGCAGGGCTTGCCGGAGGAGCTCCCTGCGCGGTGACCTGGCTCCGCTGAGAGTACCCTGGCGTGGGACCCGGCAGTGCGATGAGCAGAAGAAATGCGAGCGAAGCAGCCTTCATGACAATCGTCAATTGGCACCTCCGGTTCGACGTTTAGCGGTCTAATGCGGCGCTCACCTGCGCGGGGGACGGCGAGCCGCAGGCTTGACGGCCGCCGCGGCAGGTGAAGCAGCCTGGTTCGGCGGCGCGAAGCGCGTGGCCGAACCAGGCTGCGAACGAAGTGAGCGCCGCATTCTGGCGGACGCGCGAAGCGTGTCCGCCAGAACGCCGGGCCTGAGCCGCTGCCGGAAGCCGGAGCGCAGCGTAGGCTGTAGGCAGTCGGTTCCAGGCCCATGTTAGGCCAGGGTTGCCGGACTTCCCTTCCTTCCCACGGCACGGGAGTCCCTACTCCGTTTAGCGCCTTAAATCGGGTTTCATCCAGTTTTTTCAGAGGATAGCCAACTCATTCGAGAGTCCGAACCATCGCGCTCGTTCCACTATCGCCCTTTCCTACGGCTTCAGCTATCTCTCGTGCTGTGTGAGGGTCAACGTACCACACATTCCTGGAGGGAGCATCGACATGCACTCTTCCTAGTGGAGGTAGATGACGCTGCTCAGCGCCATCGCTTGGTGCCAGAGTCCCCACCTCATCTTCATACACCCTTCTTAGCGGAGGCAGATGCACTAGAGTACCAGCCGTCTTCTCTTGAAAGTTGCGAACAAGTTGCGAACACCTGAGCCACTGGTCCGGCAGAAGAGCTGTCGGGCCCTTATGGAGGTTGCGGTCTGTACTGCGTCCAAAATGGATGTCAGGTGACGCTCTGTTACTCTGGGGTTTGCCATAGGTAAAGAATCTCACGTCATTTGGCAGGTGCGAGATCTCGATAGCCACAAAGTTCAGGAGGAGTTCCGCAGAGTTTCGTACCTGTTGCTCGGCTTCGCGGAGTTCCGCCAGAGAGCGGAAGAGGTGCACGACATAATACGCACTATCAGGTTTGCAATGCCGCTGAAGAGTCTTGTGTTGCTCGGCGTCGATTTCGATCCGGAAGAGTCGTTCCCGCATTTTGTAGGTTGGCGCTTTGAACTGGAGGCGGAGTTCCCAGAAGGAGTTCGCGCCGATCATTTTCGAATCGTAACCCTCAATGGCCTCTTCAACCGTCGATGGGGCGTAGAGCCAGACCTTACGCATACCGCATGATTGCAGGAAGTATCGTGCAAACACCATCTCTTGTGTCTTCTCTGGGATAGGTTTCTCGCTCATGCCTTTCCTTGCTCTTAACCCACTGTGTAGGCCTAATGCGGCGCTCACCTGCGCGGGGGACGGCGAGCCGCAGGCTTGACGGCCGCCGCGGCAGGTGAAGCAGCCTGGTTCGGCGGCGCGAAGCGCGTTGCCGAAACCAGGCTGCGAACGAAGTGAGCGCCGCATTCGGGCGGATGCGCATAGCGTGTCCGCCCGAACGCCAAGTTGACCGAGCGTAACCTTTTTGAGTTGGGTGACGCGACACGCCTCAATCGAGGCGCGGGCCTATATTGGGGTTTGTGACCGTACAGGCGACCTCGCATCTGGCGGGCACGGAACCGCCAGTAGTCACGGCGATCATGATCGTGGCTCTTTGTGAGCGAGCGCAAGGTCAGAATAGTCTCTGCCCCTACCAGACTCCAGCGCTTGCCTTCGCCCTCCATCCGGTGCTTCACGACGGCACCGCCCGCCGACTCCACGACGCCGGTCCCGACGGGCAAGCCCATCGCCAGATATGCGTCGTCGTGCCTCCAGCGCCGGTGGTTCTGGAAGCAGGTGATGACGTGCGCGAGCGTCTCCCGTACCGACGTCCGCAGCCTTCCCTTCGTGAGGAGCGGGCGCAGACCGCCGATGACGTCACCCACTCGGCCGCGCAGCCTGGCGGTCAGCTTCGCCTGCACCCAAGGCTTTCCGCCCCTGGAGCCTTCGGGGCACAAGGCATTGGCCGCGGTCCACAGGGAGCTCACCACGGGTATGAGGTCGAGGACAGACGTCACGCGCTTCCACGGCTTGCAGCGCTTGGGCGCCAAGTTCCACAGGCCGAGGGCGCCATCGAGCCAGACGACCAAAGGTTGGTGGTGCTGGGGATCCCGGCGCTTGGCGTCGGCTTTGATGCACTCCATCACCGCCGGCTTCGTCCGCACCAGGCTGGCGCGCCGGCGGACCTGCGGCGCCCGTGGCGACTCGTCCTTGCCCCCTTGCTGCTGCCGGCGCGCGCGTGCCGCTGCCGGCTCGATCAGGAGTGCTGCACGGACCTCGGGCGAGCGCGGCTTGGGATCGACGGTAGCGCTGCCCCCCACCAGCGCTGCCGTCTTCCGCTGCCGCTGCTCACCGGTGCCCCACGTGGCTTTGAGCGTGACCGCCTCCTCTTTCAGCATGGGGACGCCCTGGCCGTCAACACGCACGACGAGGAGCGCTCCGGCGCTTGCCGCCGGGGGCACGGGCCGTTGCGCCGAGAAGCGCTCGTAGTCTTCCGACGCCTCCTGCGCGCCCTCCATCAGCACGCTCTCGGCCACCTCGAGGTCCAAGAGCGGCGCGAACCAGCCGGCACTTTCCTGGAAGGGGGGCTCGACCGCGCACCACGTCATCCACTCCTGCCGGACCTACGAGTCGCACCGCTCGGGCAGGTTGACCTGCGCGTCCAGCGGGACGCTCCCGGGCTCCCCGGGTGTGCGATCGCCGGTGCGGGCCACCTGGAACGTGCCGAAGAGCGAACAGGAGTCCCGCCCTCGCAGCGGCGTCTGCCGTGGCCGCATCGCCCCGTCGGCCCGCGTGAGGGCCGGTCCCACAGCGCCGGTCCCGCGCTCGGCGACGGAGCGCTGCATCGCCGCCAGCCCACTGGGCCGCCGCCGCGTGCAGATACCTTGCTCCGCTTCGTGCGCCTCACGCGTGCCGGCACGCTCCCTGGCACACGTGATCAACGCCTGGAGCGCCTGCTCGCCTGCTGCGATCCTCATCTCGACGTCGAGGGCCTCCATGGGGATCCTCCTCGCCTGGTAGACCATAGGAACTCTGCGCAGATGTTCCCACGGTTCTCCCATGGACGGAGGGTCCCTCGCACCCAGAAACGCTTGCCTCGCGCTACGTTGACTCTGAACTCATTTCGTGTACGCTCAAAGCGGCTTGCGGGAAAACTGCACGAGCCGTTTGATCGAGCGGACAGAGGCAGGGCTTTCACGCCCCACCTCTTCCGACCCTACAGGCCCGGCGCAGGCGAAGCTCGTGAGGCACCCCAAGGCCGAAAGGCGGGGCAACGGATAGGCCAAGCCGCAACGCGGGTGGGCCGAAGGCCTGAACGGTGGAGAGGAGTCGTGGCCTGGGGTGGAGCGGCGAGATGGTATCCGGCGAGGTGTTGGGCTTCGTGCCCGGCATCTGGGATGAACTGGCGGCTGGCACTCCGGAAACCGATGCTCCGGTTGGGGTGATGGCTCACCCTGACTGAATCTGCCGAACCGCCGGATACGTGACCCGTATGTCCGGTGGTGTGGGAGGGGGGAGGCCGTGAGGCCCCTCCCTATCCCGATTAGGCGGACAGAACCATTGTCGAGGCGGATTCATGACGTTCCTCAACAAGCTGCTTGGCAGGCGCGACAGCAACGACATCGTGGTCGCGATCGAGTTGCACTCGGTTGATCAGATTCGAGCGGCGCTCGACGCGGGGCTGAATCCGCGGAGTCCGGTTCGAGGCAAGCCCCTCGTCACTTGGCTCACCGAGATGTACAGCAGGGGCGATAACTTTTCCAAGTGCCTGCGTCTGCTGCTCGATCGAGGCGCCGTCCTGGACGACCCCATCGTCGCGCCGGTTCTCTTGAATGACGCCGAGGCGGTTGCGGCGGCGATTCGAGCTGATCCGTCAGTGCTCAATCACCGAACAACGATGGTCTCGGCGTTCACTCCATTGGTGGGCGCCTCATTGCTTCACGTGGCGGCCGAGTATGGGCATGCGGACGTCGCCCAAGTGCTCATCGATCTGGGAGCGGACGTGGACGCCACAGCGTCGATCGACTCGTATGGCCTCAATGGCCATACGCCCCTCTTTCACACCGTCAACTCAAGCCACAATCGCTCCGCACCAATCTTGAAGATGCTCCTACAAGCCGGAGCGAGGACCGACATCGCGGTTCGAGGGATTACGTGGGGCAAGGGATTCGAGTGGGAGACAACGCTGTTCGATGTGACGCCCATCTCTTATGCTCAGTTCGGCCTCCTTCCGCAGGTGCATCGGGGAGAACGGGAGATCTACGACAACATCAAGCTGTTGGTCGAGGCCGCCGGTCGGACGGTTCCACCGCTCGACAACGTGCCCAATCGATATCTCAATCCGAAGGCCGCCTAACCAGCGCTTGCTCGCGCCAAGATAAGCCCGAAGCGAGGGGATCAGGGGAAAGCCCAGGAAACTCGCTGTTGTGACCCAGTGGGTGAGAGGCTATGTGGCTCAAGTCCCACCTGACTAACGCCTAGCCAGCCGGTCAGTAACGAACCCGCATGCGCCCCAGTAATGGGGGGTATGGAGCCGGGTGTAGCGAGGATGCAGGCCGCGTCATTGAGCCCCGAAATGTGTATAGTGGTGGTCAGGAGGATAGCCCTCGCGTGCCAACGAGAGGGGAAAGCCGACGCGTTGCAAGCGCGCGGAAGGCAGCAGTCCTGGACACGATAGGGCGAGTGTTGAGGACACCACCGGGGTCTGAGAGCGGGGCATGCATTCAGAGGGGTCACTCGGGAACTTGGGAGAGCCACGACGCTCCTTGGGAATGTGCCGGATCGGGGAGCCGGGGTAGAAAACCTCCGAGCCCAGCGGGGTGGCGTGGTCCTGGGACCTGGCTGGGAGTGAAGAAGAGGATCACACCAAGGTATCGGCGAACGAGGGACAACCGAAGGACGCCGAGACGGGGTTGTGGCAGTCGTAGCGGAGCATAGTACCGAGGGGCTGCGGGCCAGGGCCTGCAGGCCGGGAAGGTGGGGAACCGAGGCCCAAGGGACCCACTGCAGGGAAGGCGACGCCGGGCAGAACGTTCTGCTGGGAGGAACGATGGGAGACACTTCGAGGCCACCAACCATCTCAACGACACTCCAGCGGATAGCGCAGCAGGCGATCCAGTATCCGGCGATGGTGTTCACGACGCTGGCACACCTGATAGACGTGGACTGGTTGAGGGAAGCCTATCACCGGACCCGCAAAGATGCGGCGCCGGGGATCGATGGGGTGACGGCGGCGGCGTATGCGGAACACCTCGAGGCGAACCTCACCGACCTGTACGAGCGGCTGCAAAGCGGGCGCTATACGGCGCCGCCGGTGAAGCGGACGTGGCTCGACAAGGCGGATGGCAGCCAGCGGCCGATCGGGATGCCGACGTTCGAGGACAAAATCGTCCAGCGGGCGGTGACGATGCTGTTGGGTGCGGTCTATGAGCAGGACTTTCAGGACTTCTCCCACGGCTTTCGGGAAGGCCACAGCCCGCACCAGGCACTGCAGGAGTTGCGGGAGCAGTGCATGGAGGTGAACATCGGCTGGATCGTGGATGCCGATGTGAGTGGATTCTTCGATAGTCTGGACCACGGCCTGTTACGGGACGTCATTCGGAAACGGGTCAATGACGGGAGCCTATTGCGTCTCATCGGGAAATGGCTGCATGCGGGCGTGCTGGAGGGGGAAAGCGTCACCTACCCCGAGAAGGGCACTCCGCAGGGCGGCGTGTGTACTCCCCCTACAAAGTTGCAAACTTTTTTTTCAGGGCTCAGATCACCCGGGCGTGGCTCGACTCGGAACACCACTCGGACTTGATCATGCGCAACTTCCACCCGCTTGACCAACGTGCGGATCATCTCGCGTTTGCTCAGCCCGTCGGCCGCCGCCAACCCGTTGCGGACCTTGCTGGCGAAGTCTTCCAGGCGCCCGACGATCAAGCGCACTTCGGCCTCCAGGCTGGCCTCCTCGGCAAGCTCTTGGCACTGCGCCTCCAAGTGCGCGATCCGTTGGCGGAGCCGCCCGAGCCGGGGCCGCAGTCGGC
>CAVPRW010000024.1:0-244226 GCA_963707985.1 uncultured Nitrospinota bacterium
AAGGGCACGACGAACCAATGTTTCTTCCGACGCAGCAGCTCCGGGGGCAACATGTCCCGAAAGGCTTGTTTCAGCAGGTATTTCGATTTTCCCCAGCGGATTTTCAAATCGGGCGGCAGGGCGACGACGAACTCCATGAAGGCGGTATCGAGCATTGGGGAGCGAGTTTCCAGGGCGTTGGCCATGCTCATGCGATCCATCTTCACATGCAGGTCGTCCGGCAGATAGGTCATAAAATTCACACGGAGCAAGCGATGCAGTAGGGGAACGTCGTCCTGTGCCAGATCGCCATCATTGACGCTGCGATGCAGCCGCCCGTCCTCCAGCAGCGCGGCGAACTCCGGACGCAAGAGCCGCAGCAGGTCTGGCACACCGAACAACGACACCCAGCCGATAAAGCGCTCTGGACCGAGGCATGGGCCTGCTCCAGGAAGCGGTCGAGGCGCTCCCGCAGCGGATGATAACCATTGTGGTCCGGCAGCCAGCGGGCCAGGGCTCTGCCCACGGGCGTCAGAGATTTTGGCAGACGTTCTGCCACCAGCGCGCCGAAGAAGCGATCGTACCCAGCGAAGGCTTCATCGCCGCCATCGCCATTCATCGCCACTGTGACGTACTGGCGCGCCAGTTTTGAGACCAGAAAGGTGGGAATAGCGGAAGAGTCGCCATAGGGCTGATCGTGATGCCACAGCAACCGTTCGATCAGCGCGATGGTGTCAGGATTGACGACAAAAGCGGTATGCTCGGTCTTGAAATGGCGGGCTGCCAATGCAGCGTACGGGCGCTCGTCGAATGACAGATCATCGCCGAAGCCGATGGTGAAGGTATGAACCGGCTCCTGCAGGAGTTGCGACATAATGCCGACGATGATCGAGGAATCCAGCCCACCACTCAGCAGTGCGCCCAAGGGCACATCGCTAATAAGACGTCGGGAAACGGCCTGTATCAGGAGTTCTCGTAAGCGCCCAGCGGCTTGCGTGGCGGGAAGAGAGACGTGGCTGGAATATCCCCCGTAGGTCAGGTCCCAATACCTCAACGGACCGGCCAGGCCTGTACGGTCGACGACCACATAAGACGCAGGGGGAACCTGGAAGATCCCATGGAACAAGGTGCGCGGCGTCGGCACATACCCAAACGTCAGCCATTCCGGCAGATTCTCGACGACGAGACGTGGCGCAACCCAGGGGCAGGCCAGCAGCGCTTTAATCTCCGAAGCAAAGGCCATTCGGATGCCATCGAACGTATAGAACAACGGCTTTTTCCCTGACCGATCGCGGGCTAGGATTAGCCGCTGGCGCCGTCCATCCCAGAGGGCAAAGGCGAACATGCCATCGAGATGAGTCAGAAAACCATCGCCGAACGCTTCATAAGCGTGCACGATGGTCTCGGTGTCCGACCGCGAGCGAAAGACATGTCCCCGTTGCTCCAGCTCATGCCGCAGGTCGAGGAAGTTATAAATTTCCCCGTTGAAAATGACCCAGATGGTCTCATCTTCGTTGGCCAGGGGCTGTCGTGCCGCCTTCGAGAGGTCAATGATCTTCAAGCGACAATGGCCCAGGAAGATCGACGGCGACGTCTGCGACGCCGGCGCCTGCAGGGTCAGGCTGCCGCTGTCATCCGGGCCACGATGCCAGAGCAAGTCCATCATGCGCTGGCCCACAGCTGCATCCATCGGTTGTCCGTGCAGGTTGAGTACGCCGCAGATGCCACACATGGTCAGAGGTTACTCGATACCTTTGGTAAGCCCAGAGATGTCCTCGCTCAGTCCTTTGGCTTGCAGCCTCGCAGAACGATCGCTATAGCGACGGCATGAGCCTCGAAAAAGCAGAGGAATTTCTGAAAGTTGCGCAACGACGCTTGGAAGAAGGATGGTACAACTCGGCCGTGAAACGAGCTTACTATGCCATGTTTCAGGCAGCCAGAGCGGCTCTCACAGCGGTTGGGATTCATCGTCCTTGAAGATGACTAGCCTGACACACCATTATCCTGTACACTGAGCAAGCTGAAACATATGGCGACCTGGGACAGAAGGGCGCTACCACTCATAAAGGAGGACCTATGACGAGTGAACCCCAGGAAGCAGCCTTCATTCAACTAACTGAACATCCCCATATCCTGCACGTGGCGGGTATCTGTGGTGGTCGGCCAACTATCAAGGACAGTCGTATTGCCGTCTCGCATGTCGCGCAACTTTACAAGGGTGGGGACACCGTGGATGAGATCTTGCAGGCGCACCCTCACCTACAGGCGGCAGCGGTCTACGATGCCATAAGTTACTATCTAGACCATCAGGAGGAAATCGAGCAGGAAATCGCAGAAAATCGTCTCGAAGCATTGATGAAAAAAGATGGCATCAGAATGGATGAACGAGGCTTCATCCATTTCACCGGCACTGCTCCGGCGCAATGATGGTTGCGGAAGCCCCACGCCTTTTTGTTGCCCTCTACACGGATGAGGATGTCACTGCAGATCTTGCTCCCGCTCTGCGCCGGCGGGGCTATACGGCTCAAAGTACAGCGGAGGCTGGTAACTTCCGTATCCCTGATGAAAATCAGTTAACCTTCGCGACCGAACGAAAAATGGCTCTCTTGACATACAACGCACGGGATTTCATTCCGTTAGGCCAACGGTGGTATCGGGGCGGTCGCGAGCATGCTGGCATCATGATCTCCGAACAGATGAGCCAGCGTCGCTTTGGGGAGTTGCTACGGCGGGTGTTGCGATTGCTGGATGCCTTAACTGCTGAGGAAATGCATAACCGCATCGTTTTCCTACAGCAATTCAAATGATCGCACTCGCAGAGGAGTTTGTCGAAGGCGACCTCTAATGCTTTGTGGACTTTGAGTGCACCTTGGATCAGAGTTGCAGTAATGTCCTCTATGAAATTCATGAGGCGGAGCAGGGAGAACAATGGAAAAGAAGGTAAATAACGATGCCGTCGCACGATCGTCCAGAGTTTTGTCAGTCAATCAGACCACTACCCCATCATCTATGATATCTGACTATTCCCTCACTCCGCGTCACAGACTGCATCGACACTCACGGTAAAGTCTGTCAGCAGCGCAGATGTAGCTGTCTTACCGCGGCGGAATACTCCGTGCGCAATGTACACGCCATTCTCGAGCGTCAGCACCGTGATGGTTTCCTCTTGGGGGTTGACGATCCAGTACTCGGGGATATGCGCTTCCGCATAGTCACCGCGTTTGATCACTGTGTCGCGCTCGACATCGTCGGGGCTCACGATCTCCACCACGAGGTCCGCACCGAGCCAGAAGGCGTTTTGATTACGCGGGTCGTTGACATCGAGGAGCAATACCAGGTCCGGCTCGCGAAAGCGGCCAGGCGCGACGCGCACCCGTAACGGCGCATAGAACACCGTGCCGCCGAGACGCTGAACAGAGGCCAAGAAGGCAAGGAAGAGGAAGCGTGAGATCGCCTGGTGTTTGCGTGTCGGCATCGGCAGGACCTCCACGGAGCCCTCAGTGAATTCAATGAAATGATTCGTCTGATCCGTGAGTCGGAGGTACTGCTCTTCAGTCCAAAGGCCTTGTAATGGCAACAGATCGATTTCCAGCCCGTCAGCCTCCCAAACCAATTTTAGAGCTGGGGTTCGTATACCGGTCGCCATCCTCTCTTCCCCCTGCCAAAGGCGTCGTGCGCCGTCACAATAGTAGTATCTGAGAAGATCTCTGAAGTCGTTCACAGTACTGCATGGGACTAGCACGCGACACTCTCAGCGAGGGTCCTCCGCTCGCCATCGCTCAGGCAGTCGCGCCCTTTGATGTGATGGCGCAGGCGGCGACTCTCTGTCACAAGGGACTGGAGGCCCCGCAGGAGTTCTTGGTCCACTGATCACGTGATGTACCCCAACGGCCTTTCGCAGCCATTGCCCTTTCCACACCTGCCATATTTGCTCGGACTGGGAGGAAGTATGGCGGATCATGGAGCGGAAGGCAAGCCAAAGGACAGGATATAAACGGACATATAATCGCTGGTAAAAAGATGTGTTCGGATTTTTCACTATACGGGTTCTTCATCTTGAGTAAGCGATGATCGGTCGTATAGGGACTCGAGTCACTGCGGAGCCTGTAGTTTCGTGCACGTCAGGGTCGAGACAAAAACCGCTCGCTTGCTGAACAAATTGATCTCTTAAACCTCTAGTGTTATATTCCTCTCGGAAGTCAGAGTAGTACACAAAGGTGCCGGCCAGAGAGGGAAGCCCCGTGGGTACAGTGACGGACCACATCGTACGTGACGAGAAGATTTGTGGCGGAGAACCCCGCATCCGCGGCACAAGGATTACCGTGCGCACAATTGTCGAGTCAGTCCGGCTCTACCATGCAAAAGAGCCTTTGCTTCAAGCTTTTCCCGATCTCGCACCCGGGGACCTTGATGCGGCACTGGTCTATTACGCGGAGCACCCTGCAGAGATCGAAGACTACATCCACCAACAGGGCGCTGCCGAGCAAAATCTGCGGCATGTTCCTAATGTATTGAACCCTTCTCGATAGGATAGAGACTTCTTGTGAGGCTGTACATCTGAGGCTGTACATCGATCACGATGTCGACGTGGGTATAGCAGAGTGCCTTCGAAGGAGAGGGCATGACGTCTCAACCACTAAAGAATCAGGCAATGCCGAGGCGTCAGATGAAGCTCAATTGCATGAATTTCGTTAGAACTCTCTGAAGCAATGTATAACCACCGCGTTTTCCTGGGAGCAACTCCTCAAAGTGGCCCTCAACGTTGTGGCCAGCCACGATACCGGCCATTGTGCGTCTCTTCTTACTCTCCCATGTGTAAGCCTTGGAGCTCGAACAAACGGGCCTGATTGCGCTGACGACTCGCGGTAATTTTCGCTTCGATTTGAGGGGCCTACTGATAACGCATGGGCCGAGCGCGGATGCTTTGGTAGGTCGAGGTGACTTCGTCCCGATGGGCAGCGATTTAGTCCAATGCGGCTTGAATGTCACGTGATGATAGGCGAAACAACGCCGCCATGCCATCCCGATGCCACCATTGTTGGGCATAGTCCATAACATCATAGACGGTGATAGGAGTTTCTTCCATTCCTAGGACACATCCTCGATCGATGATTTTTGCACTCATAGGATACCTCGTCGATGCGGAATCCCCATGCAGCCTTACGATGGTCATCCGTCAACAAACCACTCAGCCTTTCGCGACACCATTTGGGACCTTTAGGTCGTATACCTCACCGAATGAAGGCGTGAACACCATAAACCGTTGTTTTGGTGGGGGCACTCCCAGGAGGAGGCATAAATACTACCAGGCGCAACACAATGGAAAAATCAGCCCTGAAGAGCCGGCAGCCATGCCCTATAGCGTTTCTCAGTTGCATATGCTACACGCATCCACAATGGGCAAACCAGCCTCTGGCATCTTGCGGCGTAATCATGGCGAATGCCTCTGTAATGGCCTGGTCCAGTACATCACGCGTGCGTGCGGCTTTTTTACGTAACTCGACAGTTGTGATTTGGGGTGGTCACATCTGGTCAGACGTGGACCATGCCCCGCCACTTGGCAAATAACTGGGCAAAGACGTGGTCAGCCGTGGCGCCCTGGGACAACTGGGCATGTACAAACAGCAAGAGCTTCTGGATCAGCGCACGTCCCTGTTGCCGACAAGCGTCCCTCATGGTGTGCATGAGGCCCTTCGTTCGGTCCGGTACCGCAGGCAGACACGTCAGGTGCCACAGCGAAGAGGCGACGCGGACCAGACACCCATGTGCCCCAATGGCTTCGGCACTCCACATGCGATACTCGTGGAAGCCCAACGGCCCCTTGCTGGCCTGATAGAACGTTTCCGTCGGCCACCGTTGCCAGTACAGGCCAATGATCTTGGCGGCAGTCCCATCAACCCGGTTCGTCACCAGCACGACCGCACGTCCTGTCAAAGACTCGTGCTCAAAGCTCACCACGATGCGAACCTTGCTCAGGCCAGGGATGCTGACAGCCAGCGTGAAGCACCAGTAGGTCTGCTCTCTGACGTTGACGGGGCGATAGGCACACGGGGGAATCAGGGGCACCAGTTCGTCGACCGCGACGTGGGGGGCTGGCAGCTTCAGGGGCCAGCCGTTGACATCCCCCAGCTGAACGCTAGCGGTTTCCAGCAGGCGGTTGGTTTTGAGCACACTGATCCAATCTTTCCGCCGTCGGGCTAAGACCCGGACCAAATCTTCGGCCAAGTACCAGGCGTCAAACACCACAACGCTAAAGGGCACTTTGTGACGGATGGCCGCTTCGATCAGCTCAATGGCCAGCGCAATTTTGGTCCGAAACGGCTCATGCCGCGCCCGCAACTCGGCATCCTGGAGTCACACCGGGTCGACCTGGTTATGCAGGCGATTCCGCGCCTTTTGCTCGCGCGGGATCGTGCGGTCAGGAACCTGCTTGGCTACTGCGGCTTCCCACTGGGTCAATGCCTCATCGCGGCGATACAGGCGCAAGCCCAGGGGGAAGCGTGCGGGCCCACTGCCAGAGAAACTGGTGACCGGATGATGGGCCAAGGGATAGGTGCCGTCGCTGTGGTGGTCGTGCCGATCCACATCGTCAAAGAGGCTCCCCACATGCTCGCATAGGGGACGCAACGATGGCCACAAGCGATTCGTGTCGTCGACGACGATGGGCGTTAGTCTGCTGAAGCATAAACCGGACCCGGCGGCGATTGACCTCCTCCTCCCGCCAGGGAGCCTCCGCCAGAAAGCGAAGGTATTGATGATCTTCGGAATCCTGGCCATTTGTGCCGCCAGTGATCCGTAGATATTCGGCTTAATGGTGAAATGATGTACGGCGTCGAGCGCTTGCCGGCGGTAGATCTGGCACAGGTGCGCGATCGCCATGCCTTCGGACAGAGGGTTAAAGCTCCGCCGCTGCAGATGCCAGTCTGCGACTGGAAACCCGTCCTTCTGGATGGATGAGACATACTCTCCAAAGGGACATACGAAGATGACGTCATGGCCTCTTTCCCGCAAGGCCTGTGCGAGAGGCATCCGAAAATTGTACAGGGTCCAGTCCCAATGTGCGACGAGGGCGATTTTCATGCGGCTCCCCCCTCAGGCGTAACTGTGCGTCGTCACCTCGGTGACATCGATGCTGTCATCCGTGTCTGGTCGCCGTGGTGTCCACAGAGCGTCCCTCTCAAACATCCGCAGCCACACCTCGAAGGTCAAGAGGAGCCAGAGTCGATCCCAATGTTGTCGCACCTCGTCGACATGTTCCCGGAACAAGGTGTGGATGAGTTCCTGGTTGCAGTAGGCGCGTAGACGGGCTTGCGGGCTTAACAGCGTATCCTCGACATAGCTCCGGAGTTGATGGCGGAACCAATGCCCGAGGGGGACACCAAATCCATGCTTTTTGCGGTTGCGCAATGCGGGTGGCAAGACATCGCCACAGGCCAGCCTCAACACATATTTCATCCGAGTGTGATGGATCTTCAGGTGCGGCGGCAAGGTGGCGACATACTCCATCAACGCGGTATCGAGCATGGGCGAGCGGGTTTCCAGGGCATTCGCCATGCTGAGGCGATCCATCTTCACATGCAAGTCGTCTGGCAGATAGGTCATGAAGTTGACCTGCAGCAATTGATGCAACAGCGGCAATCCTTTGGCTGCTGCATAGCAGTGCATGAAACTCGTCTGCAACGCTTCTGGCGCAACCGACGCTGTCAGTTCTGGCCGCAACACACCCTGGAGGGTGGACCAATGAAAGTACGTAATCCAGCCGAGAAAACGTTCTTCCGGAGACGCAGCGGCATTTTCGAAGAAACGTTCCAGACGACGCCGAATGCTGTAATAGCCCTGCTGGTGGGGTAAGCAGCGTGTGATAGCCCGTCCCACCGGGGTCATCCAGCGGGGGACCCGCTGCGCTACAAGCGCCCCCAGAAAGCGGTCATAGCCGGCAAAGACCTCATCGCCGCCATCGCCGTTGAGCACCACCGTGACCTGCTGACTTGCGAGCTTACTGACCAGATAGGTGGGAATAGCGGACGAATCACCAAACGGTTGGTCATGGTGCCAGACGAGCCGCTCCATGAGGGCTACGGCATCGGTCTTGACGACGAACTCCGTGTGGTCGGTTTTGAAATGCCGTGCAGCCATCTCGGCGTATGGGCGTTCATCGAAGGAAGGGTCATCTGCCATCCCGATCGTAAAAGTACGCACGGGCTCGCGCATCAGTTGCGACATGAGTCCCACAATGATCGACGAATCGAGACCTCCGCTCAATAGGGCTCCCAAAGGCACATCGCTGATCAGTCGGCGCTGTACTGCCTCTGTCAGCAGCTCCCGCACGCGTTTGGCCGCCTGCGGAGCAGAAAAGCTATGACCGTTTGATGCTGGGGAAAAAGGGAGCTGCCAGTAGCGGATGGGGCCTTTGAGTCCACTGTGGTCGACCACCACGTATGACGCCGGAGGTACCTGAAAAATCCCCCGAAACAACGTCCTCGGCGCAGGGACATAGCCGAATGTGAACAACTCAGGTAAGTGATCCACCGCGATGTGGCGTTCCACCCAGGGGCAGACGAGGATCGCTTTGATCTCTGACGCGAAGGTCAACCGAGTGCCATCGAAGGTGTAGAATAGCGGCTTTTTCCCAGACCGATCGCGGGCCAGGATCAGCCGCTGGCGCCGTCCATCCCACAGCGCAAAGGCAAACATGCCATCGAGATGGGTCAGAAAGTCGTCCCCGAATGATTCATACGCATGCACGATGGTTTCGGTGTCGGACCGTGAGCGGAAGACATGTCCCCGTTGCTCCAGCTCATGCCTTAAGTCGAGGAAGTTATAAATCTCCCCGTTGAAGATGACCCAGATCGTCTCATCCTCATTGGCCAATGGCTGTCGGGCCGCTTCTGAGAGATCAATGATCTTCAAGCGACAATGGCCCAAGAAGATCGATGCCGACGTCTGCGACGCCGGCGCTTGTAGGACCAGGTTGCCGCTGTCATCTGGGCCCCGATGCCAGAGCAAGTCCATCATGCGCTGGCCCATGGCCACGTCCACTGCCTGTCCGTGCAGATTGAGCATGCCGCAGATGCCGCACATAGTCAGAGGCTCCCTAACGCTTGGCTAATCGCGGTTGACCTCAGTGAACACCTGCTGCGCAATCTTACCGCTGCCCCCCACCGCTGGGATTTTATCTCGGTCACTCGGATGCTTTCTGGCCTTGATTCAAGCATGCCAGTCTGGGGCACCAACAGCCGATATACTGTGGACGCTTTGACATGTGGCGGTTTGTCAGCATCAGGACACAGGCCCTCAAAAAGGCAGTTAGATGCCCGAAAGAGGAGGGCAACATCGAACAAGATCTTGCGGGTCAGAAGGTAGCCGATATCATCAAGCGCAAGAAAGCGAGCATCAGGCAGGCGCGTTGACCCCCAGGGTCGCCAGATTGGGCCACATTCATGCAGATGACGTGGGCGCAAGTTGAAGCACGGGCACGTGCGAACAGATCCGGCTTTAAGGTCGTTCGCACGTTATGAACCGATAGGAGGTTTGATAAATGAGCGAGCACCACTTTCGCAAACTAATGACATTTTTGAAAAAAATCGATCGAGCGCAGATCCACTATACATTCAAGTCTCGCACCTCATCAGTGCACGTAGCCAGCGCCCAACAAAGCCGTGCGAGGCTGATGCGCCACCGATCTAAATCAATCCACATGATCTCAGATGGATCGATTTAGGACCACTGAAGATCGGCTTCGATTCTGGCAACAGTCCCAACAGCAAGCCATTCCTCCGGGGTCAGGATGGAGATCTGCACGGGCTGAAAGTGTTTTTTGTTCCGGGTTATTACATGATCAGCAGAAATTGCCTCGGCACTTGCGAGCTGAATGTTGTCCTCAAAGTCGGGCAATGCAGAGGCGAGCGCTTTGGAGATAAGTTCCTCGTTGAGAGGAACCAGACGAAATCCCGCTGCGGAGGCTTGAGCATCAGCACGGGCTTGCCTTTCATCGGCAACTCGCAGTCGAAAGAAGTAAAGGAGTGGGACGGTCAGTGCAGAAATCCACCCTTCGACCTCTGGAGATCTACGTACAAGATTCAGGATGCGCAGGCTTCCCTCCCAATTGGCCCGTTTCGTCATCACGTCGATGAAGACATTGACGTCAACCAGGATCTTCACCCGGCCAATCTCCGGGAAATTTGCTCACCGATCAGGGTTTTGTCTTCCTCCACGGGATGTTCTGGATGGATCCCGACCAGGGCAAAAAGATCAGGATCAACCGCTATATAGGGATATCGCTGGCAAAATTCCGCTTGGACAGTCGTACCTTGCCTTACCCACAGTTTTTTTCCCCCCTTTTGTTCCAAGAGGAGATGCAGCTCGCGGTCTAGTGCAAGAAGGGTAGACAGATCTACCTCTCGCATCAGGCTAAGGAGTTGCTCCACCCGTTCCGCTATTGTGGCCACGGTAACCATCCCCTCCAGTGTACCCTCTTCAGCTCTCTCAAATGGACACACCTCAGTTGCGAGTATTTTTGCGACAAAGATCGTTGGTTCTCCAACGCTTTGCACGCAAGACCATAACCCCTTAGGGAGAATGAGTCAAGAGGTGTGACGTCAGCGACGGAGCGAGTGTCGGTAATGCCCTGGAAATTTCTTCCAGCTCTATCAGGTGCTTATGGCGCGTGGGCTGCCCATGGGCCGTGAGCGGGTGCAACGGCCTCCAGCGACGTGGGACCTCGGACACGAGCGCTCCAAGCAGAAGCGCCGGCTAATGCCAGCCATCACCGCGACACCTGAACGCCCCCAAGGGCATCGGCCAATCCATTAGCCGAGAGGCGCTGCCGCGTGAGCTTTCTTCTGCTCTCCCATGCGGCTCGGGTTCTCAGCGCCAACCGAGTCCTTGAGACCCCACCGTTACGAGTGAAGTCCCCTTGGTGCAGAGACAGATCGCACGATACCCAACCTGAATCATGGTTGCCTGACCACGTCCAGCAGTCCAACTCGTGACTTCGCTCCGCAATAACGTAGGCCACTGCCTAATGGGCAAGAGTGGCCGCGCTATACCTTTGCAGGGATTCGTCCGCTGAGGATCAGATTTGCGATCGGCAAGGCCACCACTTCAAGCCGGGATAGGTCGATAAAGGTACTGGCCTCTTCAATCTCAATACCGATGACCCGATGTCCTGCGTCGAAGTCGAGGACGATACCCGGGGCCACTTCCTCTGACTCCGTACTCACCCCGTCGGCAAGTTTGATGTAGAGCATATCTGTGTCTGGATGATATTGAACAACCATTGTCCTATGCCTTCCTGCATTTCAGGGCGTGAAGCGACGATCAAAGAACGCATTATGCACGGTTTCCCCATCTGGTTCAGTCACGACCCGTAGATACTTACCCACATCGGGGATCAGTGCCCAGCGACGAATTCGCCCATTCGCTTGCACCTCTGTACGGAGAGGATTCGTGAGCACCAAGGCGATCCATTCCCTTCTGAGATACGGGCGGCGGGACATCACACTCGCGGAGAAGTAAGGCGTTGTCTTCATCCATTGTCGTCCAGTGATCGCATCAATGCCCGCCCATCAGGGATTACCACACGGCTTGACCGACGCGTAGCGTCACTCTGGCACATATGACGAACCCCACGTCCGCCATCGTGCACACCTCCCAAGGAAAGCGTGCGTAAGATAGCCGAGGATGTCAACAGCGCCGGATACTGCCCGCTGAGCACTTTTCGGGAGATAGCCAAAGGGCGCGTTAGTCGCAGACGCCTGGATGGTTGCCCCTACCCATTCCAGACGGAGATGCTCCCGATGTGCCCCAAGCGTATGACAACCCATGTTACGGACTGCGGTCAGTCCCTTTCGGCGCTCGCCGCAGAAGACGCTGGCCCTAGTGATCGCGACCATTGCTGCAGTGGTCTAAACAAGCTCCTTACCATTTAGCACAAACATCCCCACTACAAGGGCGCTTGCTCCCATCTTACGCCTCATCAGATGGCACAATCCTCCAGCAAAAATGGTCGCTTCCTCCGATGTAAGCGTTTGTCCTTTATTCTACAGTATTTCCAGCACAACTCCCATTTTGTCAGATTAATCAGGGACTATGTCAACGCACTGATTATCAGACAAGCTCTATGAGGGTCATTCCCACCCTAAAAGGCGTGTGAAACAAGCTGCATCGACCCAAAGAGACAAAGAACAGAAACGCTCACGTGCATTGTGTGAGGCTGCTTACAGGTCCACGTCATTCCCAGATTCTCTCAGCCAAAAGAGCACCTATGGATAGTTCTAAAGTCTACGCCCATACCGTTAACCTTCACGAGGAGTATATGTATGCAATCGAGGATAGCATTTTATACCTGCGTGCTCATGCTAGTGTCCTGCTCCACGCCGTACGCCAAGGTGCCGTGGTGCCGCCCCAGTCTAGTGCATTACGGCTGGGATATCAAAGACACATCCTATTGGCGATCACACTGGCAGGAGGTAGATGCCACGTCGCCATTCGACGGCATGGGCATTATCGTGGCGATCAACCCGGTCACGTGGGCTTCCGGTAATCATTCCATTTCCAACCAGCTTGGATGGATGCTCTTCAGTACGGAAAAGTTCCGGATTGATCAGTTTTCAGGTCAAATAGCCGATTTGCAAGCAACGTCATTCGCGAAAGTCACCGACAACTTATTGCCGATGGTCCTCGCTTCAATATATAACGAGGGGCTCGGGTGGTTTGACGACAATCGATGGAATACCGCGCTAGCGAATCTTGATGTGATGGCACAAATCATGGCAGCCACAGGTATCAAGAATATCCTGATGGACCCAGAGCAGTATGGTGCTCCGGCATACCTCATGTTCAGCTATGCGGCCCAAAGCGTTGCCTATCCGGCTTCCTGGGAAGATTATTATTGGCGAGTGCGCGGCATTGGTCAGCTAGTCGCCTACACTATTCAGCAGCGCGTTGGGCCGTTCAATCTCCTCTCGCTCTTCGCGTATACCGTGGCAGCACAGGATAAAGCATATGACCTCTTGCCTGCCTTCTTTGATGGGATACTGGATGTGCTTGCGCTTCAGCCTGGTTCAACCTTCACCGATGGCTACGAATATGCGTATGGGTACAAGAAGCTCGATCAATTCGTCAAGGCTGCGGAGGATATCCATGGCGCAGCACAGATCAGCAGTAATCCCAATTCTTACGCCACACTGGTCAGTGTGGGCTTTGGGTTATGGGTTGATTACCGAGGGAATACCGCGTACTTCACCCCAGCGCAATTTGGGATGGCAGCCTTTTATGCCAAGCTTTTGGCTTCGAGGTTTGTTTGGATCTATTCAGAGCGTATGAGTATGTTGCAAGATGACACCGTCAACGAGCCATATTTGCAAGTATTGAGACAGCTGCAGAAGCGTTGCCAATAATACGGGGTACTCATAGTACAAGGTACAAGGGTAACCGTTCACGTGGGTGTCCAAAATAAATAGAGATATATCAATATGTTAGCCTGCAATGCACTGGCAAAAGCCCAAAAATTTAGGAATTTTGACTATTTCAGGCCCTAATAAATCAATGAGTTACGACCACGTGAACGGTTACGGTACAAGGGGCGGGGCGACAAGGAGTGGGGAATAACGAGAAAGAGGCGACTGGTCAGAGGCGGGATGAATATCCTGGAAGTCTCATATGCTATGTGGGATTCCTCTGGCAGAATTGCTTTCGCTTCACGAAGAATTTCTGAAGGTCTATGAAGGCACTGACACCGTGCATGGCCGCCTTTTCCCTCGCGTCTGCCCGACAGTGACAAGCTCCTCGTACAATGCCGTATACTGGGCGACGACTGCGGGCAAACTGAAGTGTTGCGTGATCCTCTGGCGCGCCGCAAGTCCCAAGCACTGCCTCTCTTCTGCCGGTAGGTCGATCAGTTCAGCCCAGGCATGCGCCAGGGCGTGAGGATTCCGTGCCGGAACCACACGGCCTGTATTGCTCACGATCAATGGTGCATCGCCAACATCTGTCACCACACAAGGGACTCCGCTAGCCATTGCCTCACCGATGACGTTGGGGAACCCCTCTCCGAAGGCCGAAGTAAGGGCCATGATATCCAGTGCCGGCATGATCTTAGGGACATCCGATCGTTCTCCGAGCAAATGAACGTGATCAGAGATGGCCAAGTCTCGGATAATCCTAATCAAGTCACTATTGCTTTCAGTGACATTTCGACCGACCAGGACAAAATGGAGATCAGAGCGATCCTTCAAAAGGTAGCTCGCGGCTTGCAGGAAGGTATGATGATCCTTCATAGGATCGTAACGAGCGATCATGCCTATAAGCAATGGGTTCCGTGGAAGTCCGAACAGCCTTTGGCAATAGAAGCGAGCAGCAGGATCAGGTCGGAAAAGAGAAACATCGAATCCATTCGGGATGACTTGCCATCGATGGGGACGATAATGTAGTGATTCATGAAATTTTCGACCGGTTTCGCTATTAATCAGTACCACATCTGGAAGCGATGATACCCAAGCCAGGATACGCACGATCAGGGCAGATAGGCTAGAATAATAGCGCATGTCCATATTTGAGCAGCGAATGTTCCATGCGATTGCCGGGACGCGCATCAGTTCACCCGCGATGAGACCGAGCAAGTTAGCGTGATAGAGCCAGGTCTGAAGTACATCGGGGCGTTCACACCTCAAAAGCTGCAAAAGTCTCCACAGGCCCGCGAGATTCAGCCTCCCACGATGCATGTTCAGGGCATGTACTGGAACCCCGAGGTCTTCGATCCGCTGAGACAGGACTCCTGCATCCGTCAGGGATACCACAACATGGCTGAAGCGCTGGCGATTCATGCCAACTAGAAGTTTATACAACATCATTTCGGCGCCGCCAGTATCTAGATCGGTAATCAAGTGGAAAATTTTTGAGGTCGTTAACGGCATCACCACACCCATTATCAGGAGTTATTGCCTAGGTCCAATGTAAGAGACCACCACGTGCACATGGCTCAGCCCCTCTGCATTGTAGCCTTAGGGTTCTGCGATCTTCGTCACCGTCCCATTGGGACCACGGTAGTACAGCGCGCCGCGATCATCGACGAACAGGCCCTCACTCGATTTAGGGAATTTCGCAAAGGGGACAGTCTGCACGCGGATATTACCGCCCTCCATGAATGTTCCATTGGTACCTGTGGTGGCAATAACACCATCCATGCCGTCATGGAGTAGGCGGATATCCATGGTATCCTGGTCGTCACGTACTGCCAGGAATGGCCTACCTGAACCCTGCTGGTTACGTACCGATACCCCTGATGTGTAGAACTCGAAAAGGTCCGAACTATAGAGTCCTGAGCCGTAGCGATAGTATCCTAATTCAATTACGCCTCCTTTGGCGCCATCATGCAACTGTATTGTGCCCTGGGGCTTCACATCGTCTCCAGGAAGATACTGCGACGAATCACGTACTACCAGGAGCGAGGTGACCACCTTCCCGGAAGAGACTGTCCAGGCGATGCCTAGCAAGAAGGTAACTCCAATCGTGATCAAAGCCCTCCCCCCCAAACGTTTCCTTGCGCTCCGGACCGTCATCATTGATGCCCCCTCTGCTCTTGGTCTACTCTAAGACGCACATGGTGTGTGTCCATTTCGGCTGCCTATAGGGCAACCTTTGCAGCAGGTTGTACGGAGTTCGACTTTGTCCATTGACGCGGCATAGCAGGTTATCAGTAAAGCGCTCAACGAGCGAACGTGGGATTTCCATGACCTCGTCTCCCGAAGCTGACATAGTCACACGGCTTTGGCCAATCAGGCTGCTAACGAAAGGCCAGTGAGCAAGAGTTCGAAGGTCTTCCTGCGACATCGCACGAACTCTGGAGCAGCAGCAGAGTTCGCCAAATACTGGGCGCGCCCCAGATGCCGACGCACCGAGGCGAAACAGTCCGCACAGGTTGGCTCGGGTGTATAGTACCAGGCCGTCGTCTCCACCGGCATCGGCCCCCCATGGCTCAGCTCCCAAGCCAGCAGCGTGACAATCGAAAACAGCGTCAACAGTACAGCGGTCGTGCGGGCGCTGGCCTGGTCCGACCACTGTCGTTGGGTTTCTCACAGCGGGCGGATGGAACCATGCCACAGATCGATGACGCGAGAGAGCTCACTTTGGGCCCCGCCTGACGCGACAGCCGGCTCCCTATTCCACCCGTTCCCAGTCCCACCACCGGATCATGGTGGATCTGCGCGGCATACTCAGTGAAGCCAGACGTAGAGCACTGCCAAATCGGTGTGTTGGTGGGCGATGTCAGCTCGCTGGGCCAGGTCCTACTGGACTGGGAACGGTATCGCCCCAAGGCGTGGATGGACAGCGGGAGCGCTGCCGATAGGCCAGCATTCTGGACAACTGGCGCTTTGCGGCCAAGCCCCGGTTGGCCCGGCAGATGTTGGCCCGCGCCTTCGTGGCCGGCGTGCCGGCGACAGCGTGTATGGGGATCATGGCGCGCTACGGCGATGGCAGGAAGCCCGACCGCGGGCCTCTGTGCTGGCGGTCTCGGGCAGGAACCATGTGTGGTGGGGTGTACAGTCCCACCAGGTGAAATCGCTCCTGGCCCACTTCCCCACGAAGGAGTGGACACGGCACAGTGCGGACAACGTGCCGAACTGGACGGGCTGGTATCGTCATAACACTGTCGCCCTGTGGGCCTACGTGTTCTTCGTTGTGATGCGGGCGGGACTCATCACCGTGGCGGGACAAAAAACCTGCTGCCAGCCCAGAAGCGGAGTACTCTAGCAGGGTGCAAAGCGCGGCAGGGCCTCCTTTCCCCTGAGCATCCCCGAGGTGTGGCAGCGTGTCGGATAGTCTTGGCCGTGTGCAGCCCGTCCCTCACCTCCTGGCTTGGTCACAGGGGCGTCGCTGGCACCAGGCCGTCGCCCAGTATGACCGCGATAATTGTCGTCAGGCGCGCGTCGAGGCCGTGATAGCATCATCATCTTGATACCTTTGGAGTACAAAATCAGTCCACATGAGATTCGTACTCTTGAAGAATCGAATACACCGGTACTGCGTACTCGCACACGCTGCCAGTGTGCCAACATTGTATGGTCTGATTTCGGTCGAAATGCAGTCTCAGGAGCAGCAAACCGAGGCGTCCTCTGTAAAGCTCGCAACACCTTAAAACGACCAAACATCTTGGGGGAATTACACTTGCCAAGTTATACGGCATGCCCAGTAATGCTTCTGGTTGCTGCTTCCATATAGACTTGCCGTAGCATCTGGTTCCTACGGGCGACTGAAAAACGCCCACTTACTATCTCCTCATATCCGTTAGTTCCCATACGCTTCCTCAGTCTGTGGTCCTCTATCAAACACCCAATTTTCTCCACCAAACCTTCCACTACCCTAATATCCACGTCAGAGTGCAACACTTGTTTGATGAAGGTATCGCTATTAACCCTAGGGCGTCCACTGGCATCAAACCAGTGGAGCGACGATGCTGGAAGTTCCACTAAAAGACCCGTCTCGCCGTCTTTCACGATCTCCGCCGTATAAGGTCTATTTAAAGCCACAATTGGAAGACCAAAGGCCATTGCTTCTAGGAAGACCATCCCAAAGGTATCGGAGTAACTTGGCATCACATAAATAGCTGATTTGCGATAGAGCTGGTAAAGCTGAGATCGGCTCACCTTGCCGGGAAGTAAAATCCCAGGTACTCTGCTGCATTCTGACACTATGCTTGATGGAACTGGACCAACAACTATAAGGCTCAGATTACCCGTCTTTGGTCTCAGAATACGATATGCCTCGATAAGTTCTCGTCCACCTTTAAGAAAGAAATTCCACTCAGGGTAATTCACTACGAACAACAGCTTCAACTCGTCTGATCTTTCCTTGTAGTCAATACGCTCCGCAGTCTGCACCGCCGGGTAGACGGTCTGGATTTTTTTTGCTATGACCTCGTCTCGGTCCAAAGTCTTTAAGAGGCCCTCTGCCGCTGTGTTGGTCCAAGGAAGGATGGCTTGACAGAATTGCGATGCTAATATCAGCTTGATTATCTTGCGAGTCATCACTTTTTGTAGGCGACTAAAATGGATACCTACGAACGGACAGCCATGCTCGATATCTACAACCCAAGGTCGGTTAGCAAGCAGGAGGTTTTGACAGGAGTGGATCACGTCAACATCGTTAACGGCATTCCTCCGCACAAACCGAAGATTCGGCAGCCCCAGCGAACGGAGGATCAGGACAGCGATTTTCTTGAAGGAACTTTCCTGTATAGACGCTAAAAGGGGCTTCTGGTTCCAAACAAATGCAACGCCAGGAGGCTGAGCAGCAATCATTTCGGCATAATATGTATGAGTTGTGGGCGGATGGGTAAGCAGTACTTTTAGCATACCTGGCTATTCCGCTCCCTGTCATCACCGGCCATCCATTCGGCGGGATGGTCAAGCGTCCATGAAAGGTCTTGAAATCATGAGGAAAATTGGTCATTGGTTCCTGTGCAGGTCACGCGAAGTGCAGCGACCACATGGAGAAACCGCCCATGATCCACGCCCCCCGATACGACAAGCGCCTGCAGGGGGCCCGGCAGAAACGAGAGCAACGAGCCAAGCAGCGTCGTGTCCGAAGGGAACGCGAACAACTTCAACGCGAATAGACTCGCACACAGCGACACCTGCAAGCCCTGGAACAAGCGCTCGAAGAGCTGGGACTGCCCCAGGCCATCGAGGAGGAGCTCCAGTGGAAACCGAAGACCGCAGCAAAGCCGCTGGGGAAAATCGGACTCTCCCAGAACTCCCGTGGTTGACCACAAGCTGTCGTGAGGTCAGGTATGACCGAGGAGTTGGTAGCCATGCCAGTCGAGCGTGAGCCATTGGAAGAGCCTGCCGACGTTGAAGATTCCGTGGCACCGCCTCTTGAGCACTTTCACGCGGTTGTTGAAACCCCGAACCAACCCACTCGTCTGCCGACCCTGGAAGTAATTCGTGATCTTGGCCGTCTATCGATCGATCATCCCAAGAAAGCTTTCGAACGGAAGCATTCCCTGTTTTTTAGGAGACCGATACCGTCCTTCTATGTTAGGTATGAGAGGGAGGAATAGCCCCAACACGTTTGACGTGGGGAAGACCGGCCCATGGCCTATGCAGGGTGCCTTGCGCGCGAAGAATTGCCTGACACATAGCGGCGCGTCGAGATTCGGCCGTGCCTGCACAACCGCTTCGATCACTAGTTGGATAACCTGGAGACGCGCGTGAAGGAAGCACAGCCGACGCTGGAAGAGCTGACGTCAGCGGCTTCGCTCTGCACCAGGAGTCGACCCAGTGGGCCACGGAGGGCATGGTAGAGCAGGCCGATCGGGCGACGTTGGAACAACGGACGGTCGTGTGCCCCCAAGGGGGGCTATCCCAGTGGGAGCGGAGGAATCGCATCGGCCCATAAGTTTATTGGTCATGTGCGGTTCAAGCGTTGAGGTGCCTGATGGTATGTGACCCACCCCAACCAAATGCCCGCATTGCGCGCTGCGAAGTACAACGGCACATTTGATCGGGCCTTTGCTCGGTATCGACAAAGGATACAGAAGTCGTCAGGAGGGCATGCTCCTAACAAATAAGGAGGGCTCCCAAATTGCTCCTCAATATTTTCAATTGCTTGCAGAAAATATGGGCGAACCGAGGATTATTATTTTCTAATATTCTCCCAATTCTCGGATTTAAGATATGAATTCATTTTGAATAAGATTCCAAACGATATTAACAAATAAAAATCCGTCTGCGGCGATATTTGTGCGGTCGAAAATAATAATAGCATCCCACCAATTATAAAGACAATAATTGAACTTGACTTATTAAGTAGGAGATTTAAAAAAACATATAACAGTGCGACCGTTGAAATAACAGTATATACTATCCCAAATACAGCCAGATTACCCGAAAAACTATTATGTGGAGTAAAAGTTGGTATAACGGGGTTAACTCCAGAATATATATCGCTAGTATAGGAAATCCATTGCTGCAAGATTATATCTCTCTTACCAGATAATTCTTTCCCTAGTATTCCGCCAAAATCTTCTACTCTCTCCTCATTATGTTGATTAGTATCCACTTGTCCATGCAGCAAAAATAGATAAATATAAACAATAAATATGCTAAAAATTAAAAAAACCTTCGATATAAACACGTTTTCAAAAAAATATCTAAAAATGCGTATATTCTTAGAAAAAGAGAAAAAACACAACAGTATGTTTAGGTATAATGTCCCCCTTGTCTTAAATATAAAAATATTTAGTAGCAAATTCACAAGGAAAAATACAGTCAATATGGGTGAAGAAGTCGATTCATCAAAGATCGAGAAAGTAAATACAAAAAGTGCCAGCCCCATTAGGTAATAAGTATGAATATTAACACCATAAGATCTATCTAGTAGTTCAAGAGTGGAAATTATATCCATTATAGAAAAGATGCAAAACAGATATGAAAAATATAGGATTATTAAAAATATTTTTATCCAGTAAATTAACTTTTTAGAGATATTCGAAAATTGTATTCCAATCAAGCCCATTAAAGCTGAAAGCGAAAAAAAGACTAGACCATAATTACCTGAAATATCAGATATTAATGCAACGGTAGATTCAGGAGCAAAGTTATGGATTAAAAATGGATTGAAAATATATTCAATATAAATGATCGCAACAATAGGAAACAAAATATAAAAAGATGATTTATTTTTTATGATATTTATGGCAAATATCAATATTCCGAGAAATAAAAAAACATAGTCAATACTAGCTCGATCCACAACTGCCATACCATAGTTAGTGAAATATAATGGGTATATGGTTATTCCTAAGATTAAGATTAAGAGCGTTAGCATTTTCCTTGTTTTCAAAGTTGTTATTTTGTTTTAGTAAGCCTTCGCATGGGTATTGAGTTATGACTGGACCCACTGAAGGGTTTAGAGCATCCTGTATTTGGTACTGAAATGTCGACCGAAATGTCCACAACCCGGCTCGAAGAGGGAACCTACGGGAGAAAGTGCTTTCTGGATCGCCTGAAGACGCGGACAAGCCCTGACGTTTGCCGGTATTCACGACCGAGCGCACGGCCGCAAACAGGTCTCGCCCCCAGTCGGAGCGAAACCCGTTGGTGACCTTCCGAAAGATGGTACTCATGCGGATGGCTTGCTCGCTGGAGTTATTCGTCGGCGGAATGGAGGCATCCTCCAGAAACACGAACAGGTGGTCCCGAATCTTGGTATAGCGTTTCTGCAGGCGTCTCCCATGGGGGTTGGTGGGCTGGCTGGCGCAGACAGCGGTCGAGACGCCGCTGGAGATCACCGCGGTACTGATACAGTGTGGAGGTCGCCAGGGTGTCCCGGCGTTTGTGAATGGCAAACGCGCGCAGCAGCACCGCCTTCATGCGTGGGGCAAACACCGTATCTCCCGCGTCGAGGGCAAACTGACAATCCCGGAGTTGGTGGGCCAAACAGACCTGCCAGTCCTCGGCGGGGTGGTGCTGTTGCGCACTGTAGAGATCGGAGACCCAGATGGTCGGCCGATGGTCACCCAGCACTTCGTGGATGACCCCATGGCCCCGGCTGGGTCGAATCACATGGACACAGACCTCGGTATTCTGAAACACCCATTCCCACTGGGTGCTGTCCGTTCACCCGGGCGCTGGTTTCATCACTGCAGATCAGGCGGCTGCTGCGCAGACGGCGTCAGGATCTCCGCCACCCGGTCGTCCAGACGGGTGTTCACCCGCTGGAAGAGGTTGGCCAGCGCCCCTTCACTGATGGGCACCCCACACATCTGCGTGAAGAGCGCGGACAGCCGCTCGTCACTGATCGCATGCGTGTATCGCAGGTCGATCGCCAGACTCTGGATCGAGGCCCCAAAGGGCGTGCCGGGCTCCATCCCCACCGGGACTGGGGCCACATACGGACTGCCCACAGTGGGGACACTGCCCGGCATACTGCTCCACCCGGGTCACGATGGGCTTGACGGGCGGCACACTCGATCTTGTCATACACCGCATGCGGCGTGTTGCTCATGCGCCTGCACCGCGCCGCCACCAATGCGGACAGGTCTTCGCCTGGGCGATGATCACTTGGTCGGGGTCCGGGTGCAGCGGCCTGCCACCCCCCGCACGGCCGACACTGGCCTCGCGGCGCGTTCCCTGTCCGTGGGGCCGCGGGGAGGTTCGCCTTCGGGGTGTGCGAGGGCGGCACACTGGAATGGTGGGCATCCTTGCGCGGCTCGTGCGGTTTGGCTTCGAGTACCGAAAGCCGGGCTTTCAGGCGCTGCACCTCCGCCCACAGCGCCACAATGAGGCGCATCCTTTTCCGACTCTGATAGGCGTTCCAGTTCGGGGAGCTTGTCCATGGCCCCATTATCAGATTCTCATAAAGACGAGGTCAAGAGATTTTCTGAGGGGGTTGAGCACCCATTCAAAAAATGAGCGAACCGCGAGTAATTAGTCTAAATTGCCACGGATATCGTAGTAAGGTAACCATGCGTCTCCTCCTCTAGGTGCCCTAGGTGGCCTAGGTGCCGCTTATTTAATCACACGTCGATACATAAGAAAGATTCCTCCTATATGCATGGCATTAATTGCTGCCAATGGTGCCATCAAACCTATCATTGGAAAGAACAAAACTGTTAATATCATTTTTCCAACAACTTCTACACTTGCTACTTTGATTAGACTTTCAAGTCGGATAGTTGAATATGCAAAGACCGCTGGTAGGCGTGCCGCCCCTAACCAGAAAATAGCGCCTCCTGCCAGAAGAAAGGCAAATGGGCTTTCGATTGCGTTCTGACTCCCTACCCAGGTTCTGACAATCCACGGACCAAAAAATGCATACAACGCTCCTACAATTAAAGAGATAATTACCATCCATCTCAATGCGTCTTTACATCCTTCTACTGCTTTCTCTGTTTCTCCGCGGGCATCCATTTGAATTAGATAAGGTTGATAATATTCTGGCAACCGCCATATTATCTGGATCAACACGTCTGCAATCTTCCAAACTAGAACAAATTCTGCAGCCGATCTGGCGCCTCCTAATAAGCTTATAACTATAGTGTCTGCCTGCATTGTTATTAATATTGCACCGTATAAGGTATATCTCATTCCCATGCGACCTGCCAGTCTTTTAACTAGTATAAACATGTCTGAATTCGGTTTACTCCATCCAATTTTGACACCTAACTTCTTCCAATATATCCAAAATGCTGCCCGTGCTGCGATTACCCCTCCTATCAGGCACACTAGCACCCCATATAAATTTCCACCTAATAATAACCAAGGTACAACTGTTATCACAAATAAGACGAGGCTAAGTGTCTGGAATATGTTTCCCGCCAATTGGTGTCCCTTTGCAGCAATAGCAAGCCGCTCTACTGACAAATCATAGTGGACTACAAAATAAAATGCCGCTGCTACTATACTCCATTGAATTACTTTCCTCTCACTTTCTATCACATTTTGTAAAATGATACTATCTAATGAAAAAATAACCACGATTACAATTATCGAAAGTAATCCAGCATATCCTACATATATTATTTTTGATAACGCGTAAGCTTCTTCAAATCCTCGATTATCTCCCCATGCGACATATTCTCCCATTACTCGCGATATACCTCCTGTCATTCCACCTACTCCTACACCCGCATAATTTACAAAGGAAAGTAATATTACTAATATTCCAAACTCGTATTTTCCCATAAAATTTATATAAATAGGAACTAAGATGATTTGGGCACATATATTTACTGCCATTAAGATATACCCTGTTGTAATGTCTCCGGTATATCCTCGACTAGATCCCAATAATTTTATTAAATTATGAGACATATTATTACCACCTATGCAATTCTCCAGTCTTCAAGGCATCTACAATACTAAAAAATGGTAGCTCAGTTGTATCGATGATAATTATATGTCTAAAAACATACTTTGTGAAAGGTAATATACGTAGACTTTGCAATACTACTTGTGAAAGATCTGATTCATTTACTAACTAATATGTCTCTACATTGAATTTTACAGGTGAGAGTATGGTATTTAAGGCTCTCGCGGTGGAGGCAATGGGTGAGGAACTTGATGAAATATTTAGTAAATGAAGTACATTTCGAAGGAGTAGGGCGATTCGACTATATAGTATAGATACTGAAGGAAGTGTTAATGGGCAACAATGATTTATGGAAGAAACAAGTTTCTCAGATAACGACTAGACCGAAACCATAATTATATGATTGATTCAAGTGATAGTGGTAGCGGAAGCTATCACCTTTCTCGCGGTTCTATGACGACCATCAATGAACTACACCATCTTGGATGAATGTACCCAATAAATCTATTAAAAGATGACTTAGCGTAAGTAGATAAGGTTCGATTATCAACATTTGAAAAGAAATAAATCTCACTCAGGTGATAACCAAATCTATTACATATAACTTGAAAATGTTCAGGCAGAAAACAACAGATATGATCATAATAGATACGCAAATTATATCCTAAACAAGAACGAGCAATAAGTCCATAATGAGTCGGATTAGGGGTCGTAATTAAAATTTTCCCTTTTGGCTCCAAATGTCTGATCAATGTTTGAATCGCAATTGCGGGAGCGTTGAGATGTTCAATGACCTCTGACATGATTATAATTTCAAAGCGGCGTCCAAGTTGAATAGTTTCACAGTCACCTTGAATTATGTGTATTCCATACTTACCCGCATAGTCTATGCTTTTTTGGTCGATATCCAATCCAATGAGTTCCTTGGCAACTTCACTCAGACGATAGTGTAACCACTGGTGTTTCTTAGTTGGGAGATAATCTTCAGCATTGCCAGCTGCCCCAACGTCGAGTACTGTTTTGCCGGAACTTTCGGAAAGTATGTAAGAAACGGCGTCTGGCAAGACTGAAGTCTTTGCCTTGAGAGTGACGAGGTTACTATTTGCCATACTCTTGTCTCCTATTTGAACTACCTAGTACTATGGTGAAGATTCAGCATGATGCAGCGGGTATAGGTTCGAGGCTGACGCGATAGCCTAGGTGTTCCAGACGCCCTGTAAGACGATCGACAAGATGCTTCCGTTGATGTTCATCAACGTAGGCGGCGCCTAACTCGTTACGCGGTTCGTTGCAGGAGAGCATGGGGAAAGCACTGTCCACGCTCGAGTGCGCCACGGTCATGATGGCGCGTTTCTTGCCTCGGCGCACCGCCAGCCGATGATGCAGGGCTGACAAGTAGGCCCCCTTGGTCAGCGCCGCCGCATGCGCCAGTTGCGTCAGACCGGTCCTCAGCGCCCGATTGCCTTTGCGGGTCTTGCCGGAGCGTTGTGTGCCCGCGCGTTTGTCATTCCCCGGCGCGACCCCGCTCCAGGCGGCCAGGCGGGCGGCGGTCCCAAAGCGTGCCATATCGACCCCCCACTCGGCGACCAACAGCTCTCCACCCCGTTGATTGACGTCAGGAATGGTGTCCAGCACCGTGACCGCTCGCGCAGGGGACTGTCAGGTTCTGTCAACTCCGCGGCGCTCCCCGCGGCGTTGGCTCCCCTCGGCACCGCGAGCGAGGGCGGGGGGTGGGTGCCGCACTCGGGTCGGTCATCAGATGGGTAATGGCGGTACTCAGGGTGTCGAGCTGTTCCTCCAGGACATCGATATGAGCCAGCCGCATCCCGACCAATCGTCGGTGATGGTCCCGCACCAACTCGCTCAGAGCCTGTTCCAAGACCGGCAGCTGACTCCGCGCCCCTTGGCCAACTCCACCAGCGCCGCTGGCGCGGCTCGCCACTCGATCAACGCGGCCAGGATGGCCCGCCCCGACACCCCCATGATAGCCGACGCCAAAGTGATGTTGGCCCGCTCCAGGACGCCTGGCACCCGGTTGACCTCTCGGCCTTGCATCACCGCCTGGCCGCGCGGCGCTGGAAGAAACGCGCCATCATGGCGGGGTGGCCCACGCGATCTTCGTCAGTGCCTCCTAAATCGGTCCAGATAAGGTTCATACACTCAGAATTTACCAGAGCCGGGTCTGACTGGGGGCGTTGCGAGTCATGTGTACCAATGTCGTGTGGATCGATTTAGAGGCTCTCGGGCAACGAGCCCTATCATGAATGAGGAGCCACGTATTTTAACGAACATCGACGGGAGCATGTGGTCGATCGTCTCACCCGGCGGTTGCAGCACCTAGGGTACCACGTGAGCCTCGAACCAGTACCGGCTGCATCATGCTGAATTTTCAACATAGTCCTAGGCCGTAGTTTATAGCTTTGTGGCTTGCCACGGGACTTCCTGTGGCATCATATTTGAGAAGGAGAGACCAAAGAGACCAAACAAGGATGCCGCCAAAGTCATTGGCCGAAGGGTGGTAAGTGCCTCGCGGTCCCACAACACCAGGTGGACCTGTCCCCTCTTGGTGCATCGGCAGGGCAGGGAGTACGGCCGGATCCGTAGGTTCCGGTACAAACAACAACCGTGCCGGTGGTCGGTCAGTGGACCACACATTCCAGTGCATGCTTTCCTCGTCGAGATGCTGCAGTACCGCGAGGCCTAGTTCCTGGTCCCTACGGCATTACGGCATTGGAACTCTCATCGGCTCTGGTGGTGGAGGCGTTGGCCGCGCGCTTTCGCTAGGAAGACGGCTCTCGCGACGACAAACACCGCCTCAGCATGGAAGCATGTCGCTCTTCAACCAAAGAACCCGTGTAGAATTCCTACTGCTCCTCGACGGCTGCCTGATTTCTGACCGAAGTATTGAGGGATAGAATGAACTTGGAAATCTGCAATCTCGCCAGGTCTCTTGGAGTTAGGAAGGGAAGACTCGGGATATTGTAGGTATTCTGGTTCTTTGCACTCTTTTATCGTAGCCCGCAGATGAGCTACTAACCCACAGTGCCTTTCATCGCTTTAAACCACGAAGGGCACCGGAAATGGCGTCGATATAGGTAGGTTCGAGAGCAGAAACGGGAAAGAACCTCGGTCCTTGGCTATAAAGCCATACATATCTGTCGGTGATGTCAAGAGCATCACCTAAGGCCTGCCTGAATTCTTGCGGTTGAAAGTAGTTCGCTTGACGTTTATTATCTAGCCACAAACCAAAACCTACTTTTACCTTTTCTCGGTAGCGCTCCGGAAAAGCTGAGAGCTTGATGGCCTCCTGCCGAATTCGTTGATAAGCTTCCGTAAATTGCCTTCGCTGTTTATACCCGTACGCCGACTCGTAGCCGTCAACGAGGTAGGATGCTGCCGACATACCCTGTAGAAGGCCATCGTAAAAGGCTGGTAACAGAGCATAGCTAAGTGCGTGGAGGCTCCTATTTTCCCCTAAGTGATGCAGAAGCACGCTATACGCGGAAAGGGAGAAGATTATGGCGTCTGGCAAATGATTGGAGACCGCTGACATAACGTCTCGTCCTCGTTGACGCGCTATTTGTGCATACTCCTCAAACGGTTTATCAACGATTTTTCGCTGGTCTTCAAAGCTGAAGAGTTGATAGCTGTAGTGTTCGGGATCCAGGATTAATCCCTTACACCTTGCCTTTGCAGCAATCGCTGCCATCACCGCAAAGTTGTTAGCAATAATGTGCCACCGCTCGTCATCGAACCAAGTAAACCCTGGCGCTGATATAGGGCTGGAGAGACTAACAGCGAGGAAATTCTCGGTAAAGGTGCTCCACTTGGGCGCTTCGAGGTCTTCCATCGCTGGACGAAAATCTTCGAGCTGGAACACTTGGGGGCCCATGACATGCCATCCTAGGAGGTTTTCGGGGACCTGTTTGCCTTGGACCCAAGCTTCACGGTCCAAAGCTACTACAATACCGATCCCGTTAAAGGGCATTTTCTCCATTTCGTGCCAGTGCTCGCGAATATACTGTGTGTCCCGATTCCCCCAGCCGTAATAGATGAGTTTCTTGGCGCCAGACGTTTGTGCCCACGCAGGGAGGCACACGAGGGCAAGGCACAGCACACACCATGATAGCAGAGCTGGATGGCGTAAGGTGGCGATGTCTTAGGATTATTAGGCTCCGTCTTCCTCACGGTTCTCTCCGCCTGCCCCTCTAACCATCTGTTAAAGGCCGCTACGGAGGTCTTGACACGCTCTAACAGCGCTTTGACCCCTCGTCCGAGGGTCAGGACCCGTTCAGCCTCTAGCTCGTAACCATATATGTGCCGGATTCGATGACGGAACCGCCGGTACTCGTCCAAATCCAACAACAGTGACCCACTGAATACTGGCGGCCGCCCATGACCGCCGGGCTCCCCCATCTGCCCTAGTAACACCTGGTGCCAGCGCTCTCCCGGTGGCAACCCGCCATCGAGTGCTACTGCCACCCGCTCGCAGAGACGCTCACACCCTTTGTAGAAATCATCAACGTAGCTGGCTAGCGCTCGCACGGCGAACTCATCTAGTGCCTCTCCAGCCCGCTCCAGGGCTATCTCCAATCCCTCGGCGATCCTCTCCAGACCAATCAGTTCATCATCCAACCTGATCTTCAGCGCGAGATATGGAGACTCGGGCATGGTCCGTTCTCCTAAGATATGGCTTCGCACCTCTGGAAAGGCATGCTCCAAAGGCATTAGATCCACCTTGAGCCACGGTGGCACCATGGCCTCTAGGTCTTTCTCTGCCTGCCACAAAGCCTCGGACGATACTCCCTCCACTGCCAAGTCTAAGTCCGATCGTTCGTGCCAGACCCCTTCCTCCAGCACGGAGCCAAACGGAATCACACGCCTGGCGCCGTATCGACTTTTCAACACTTGGGCACAAGTGGCCACGATCGCCAAGGCCTCTTGCCGTCGACTTTCTAGCTCCTGACGCATGCGCCGCCTCTACCTTGCCGTCCAACTTTAAAATGGCACATCATCTACCAGTCGTGGCGATCGATGGCGACGATAATTCCCGTGCCGTCGAAGGGCATCTTCTCCATCTCGTGCCAGTGCTCGCGGATATACTGCGTGTCGCGCATGCCCCAGCCGTCATAGAGGAGTTTCTTAGCGCCAGATGCTTGGGCCTAAACGGGAGCCTACAAGAGGGCGAGCCAGAGCGTGCCCCATGGCAGCAGAGCAGAAATACCACCCACTCGCATGTGCAAGGGAATTGTCTCAGGGCTTACGCGGGGCGACCAGATAGGCACCGCGTCTCCAGTCGCCAGATCACTAAGATTTCCCAGCTTGGATGGTGACGCTGATCTCCCCTGGCAAAGTCAACTGCATGCCTCGTCCAAAGACACGTCATCGAGCTGCCTCAGACAATCAAGCCTCTTCAGCCATGGGCTCTATGCATGGCCCCAATTATAGAGCAAACCGATGACTGACTACCCTACCAGTGTCTGCGCTGGTCTTTCTCCCACCGTCGGTTGATCCAACTCCATCCGATAGTAGGCGATCAACCATTCCAGCATGCGCGGCAGGTCCAGCGTGGGCCGATAGCCGATGATCTGCTCAATTTTGGTTAAGTCCGGGAGTCGCCGGGCCATGTCCTCGAAACCCGATTCGTAGGCCTGTTCGTAGGGAATGAAGATGATCTCAGAGGCGCTCTCCGTCATCGTCTTCACCAGTTCTGCCAGCGCATAGATGGAGATTTCATCGGTGTGGCCGATGTTGAACACTTCGCCATACGCTTCGGGGTGCTGGATGAGCTTGATCATGGCGTTGACGACATCGCCTACCCAGGTGAACGACCGCTGTTGTGTCCCATCGCCATAAACCGTGATCGGTTCGCCCAGTAACGCCTGCTTGACGAATCGTGGTGCCACCATGCCGTACTGCCCGGTTTGCCGCGGCCCGATCGTGTTGAACAGACGCACGACCACGCAGGGCAGGTCTTTCTCTTTGAAGTACGCTCGGGCCAAGAACTCATCGATAATTTTGGACGCTGCATAGCACCAGCGAGCCCGTGAAGTCGGGCCCAGCACGACGTCGTCGTCTTCGCTGAATTTGGGTTTATCGAGCTTGCCATAGACCTCCGAGGTGGAGGTCAGCAAGACTGGCTTCTGCTTGCGTGCACACAGATCCAGGAGCAGTTCGGTAGCCTTGATGTTGGTCTCGATCGTGCGCACAGGCTCTTCAACGATCAGGCGGACACCGACCGCGGCCGCTAGATGGAACACCACGTCGGCTTGATCGATGAGCTCCAGGACCAGCGACCGGTTCATCACACTCTCCAGCACATAGGAAAAGCCTGGATGTGCTTTCAGGTGGGCGACATTCTTGATACTTCCGGTCGATAGGTCATCCAGCACGACGACCGGCCAGCCGCGCTGCAGGAGCACCTCGGCCAGATGCGAGCCGATGAACCCTGCCCCTCCTGTGATCAGTGCTTTGGTCATGCTCCCTCCATAGAACTGTCCTGGCGACACCGTCGCTGTATGGTGCGCGCGCCACCTCATGCCCTGCACCGGGCTGCGAACCCACGCGTGCAGGCGATTGGTCCAGGGTCGACATGCCGTAGGAGTGTTGCGTCATCGATGACTGCAGAGGCGGCCACAGGCCTCAGCCCTACGTGCGGTGTGTCCCCGCATGGTCGGTTTGGGGGTTCATCCAGTCGTACAGCGCATCTCACAGGGGAGGAGGATATGATCACTTAGCGTGTGCTGCTGAGCGAGGAGTGAGGAAGGGTGAGACGGGTGGGGAGGCCGGAAGGCCGATACGTGGGTGGAACGGCGGAACAGCGGAGACGGATTGATGAATTCGTTCGCAGCCGTTTGCTCCCGATTCACCAATGTAATGTAGCGTGTGCTGTGGCCTCATCAAGCCAAGCCACAGTCTGGGGACAGCAGGTGCTCAACGGCCAATCCTAGATGGATCTTCCGTTTAGGCAATGGCCACGGCAGTGGCATCCACTTCCACTGCGACGCTGCGGCGTAGAAGTTCAATCGAAAGTACCAATAACCCTTTGTTGAGCTTACTTTGGACCAGGATGCCCTCGACCCCGTTGAGGGGTCCATGTGTAATCCGCACCCGCTGGCCCTCGCGCAAGTATGGGTGAGGAGCCACGGGTACCTCGGCCTGTAGCACCCGTTGAATGGCGTTGATTTCACCCTCGGGCACCGGGCTGAGCCGATCCCAGCGCTCTCCCAAGATGCGGACTAAGCCGCGTGCTTTTGACACGTCGATATAGCCGAGCTTATCCATGACGTGGTGTAGAAAGAGGTAGCTGGGAAACATCGGCATTGAAATGCGATGTCGGACACCGCCACGGCGGGACCAGACGTCGAGTTTGGGAAGAAAGACGGAAAATCCTCTGGCAGCCAGTTGCTCGTGAACTAACTGCTCGCAATGACTGCGCGTGTAGAGGGCATACCACTGGGGACGCATCTGGTGCGCGAGTGTCACGTCTAATTCGCCACCCCCAGCGGCGCGGTCGAAGTCAGTCTCCGCGTTCTGTTGCAAGGCTCCGCCCCCTTTGGTAAGGTCTTTGATGCATGCCCATGCCCATATCCGTATCGATCAAGCTCACGGCCATCCCAGCGACAGTATAGATCCCATTGGGACGCGCGCTTTACCTGTGTCCACGCGTCCCAATGGGGGGACGAAAATGCACTATAGGGTTGCCACCGAGGGGGTGTCAAGCACTTTTCTCATAATTGAGACACCTCCACCTGTATGTTCTTGTTTGACAAAAGAATATTATTATTGAGTAAAAACTGCATATATTAATGGTGTCGTGGACGGGGCGCCCAAGCCTCCCCAGAGGGATACCCACCTCTGATGCCGCCGTGAAAGGGTGGATCGGACGGTGAGGCGCATAATTCCTTGTAGCCTCAATATTTACCCAGTCACACTTGAACGGTTAGCTGCGATTGCTCTGAAGACATGCGTGCTGACTGATCAGTTGGCCGAGATAAATGTGCTGGTGGCGGTCGCCCATCAAGAGTTCCTGCTGCAGGAGGTGGCCACGGCGACCGCCCCCCAGTCTTCCCCTCGCAGCGGCTCGGCCCAGATGGTCCTCACCGCTGCAACGCTGCGACGGTCATGATGGCGCGCTCTACTAGGGCACGTCCAATTTCTACTTTGAAGGCGTTGTGCGCTAGGGGTTGAGCGTGTGCCAGCGCGGCGGTCGCGGCGTGAGCCGCCAGTTCTGGCGACGGGTGCTGAGCTTCGAGCACCGCCTCGGCCGCGGAGCTGCGCCAGGGGACCGGAGCGACGCCTCCCAGCACGAGACGGGCCTGGCGTATGACGCCTGTCTCGAGGGCATAGCCGACGGCTACACTGACCACCGGGAAATCCCCGGCGGTGCGCTCGCGCGCCTTCATGTACGTCCCCACCCATCCCTGCCGCCCGGCCGGTAGGATCACCGCCGTCAGCACTTCATCGGCCGCCAACACGTTCTCGCGCCGGACGTCCTGTTCTGGTCCGGCGAAGAATTGCTCAAGAGGCAACGTACGCACCCCAGCCATACCAGCGATGGACACTTGTGCACCAAGCGCCATCAGGGGTGGTGCAAGGTCCGAGGCGTGCACACTGTAGCAGCCCTGACCACCCAGAATGGACAGGTAGGCTTGATACGGACTGTCGACTGCGGGACAATCCGTCCCCCCTTTTTTCAGGCATGCTGTCAGTGCATGGCGGTAATAGAGGCAGCGCGGGCGCTGGCAGAGATTGCCACCTAAGGTTCCCTGGGCGCGAATCTCGGGCGTGGCCACGCTGCGCGCTGCTTCCGCGAGAAGCCGATAAGGGCCGTCCAGGTGCGGGTCGTATTCGAGTTGCGCCACGGTGACCAGCGCGCCCAATCGGATCCCCCCGCCCCACTCTTCTATGTGGCGTAGCTCATCAACGCCTGCCAGACTTATCAGACGTTCGTATTGGACCACATCATCTTTGAGCTCCCCGAGTAAGTCGCTGCCACCTGCGATCAGGCGGGACTGGTCTGGCCCAGCGGTGAGCAGGCGGATGACGTCGTCCAGGCTGGTCGGCTCAATAAACGCAAATGGTCTCACCGCACGCCCTTTCCTTGCGCAGAGATCGCCTGCAGGACTCGCTGTGGGGTAAACGGCACATCGCGCAGCCATACCCCTGTGGCATTGGCAACGGCGTTGGCCACCGCGGCCAACACCGGCACTACCGGTGGTTCGCCGAGAGCTTTAGCGCCATAGGGGCCGACGGGGTCGGGACCGGCGGGGAACAGCACCTCGATCGGCGGAAAATCGACGATGCTGGTACTTTTGTGCTCGAGAAAATTGGCGTTCAACGTCACCCCAAGGTGCTTGTCCAGATACAACTCCTCTCGCAAGGCGATGCCGAGAAACTGTAACACACCACCCGAAACCTGATTTTCGGCCAGGCGCGGATGCACGATGCGTCCAGAGTCGTGTGCGGCCACGTAGCGTAGCACCCGGATGCGGCCATTGCGGATATCGACCTCAACTTCAGCGAAATGAGCGGCAAAGGCGTTGGTGAGATAGGCATTGCTACCTGAAGTGACGCGCGCAATGCCGACAACGTCGTCACGCCTGATGGGGGACACCCCTGGGTCGAACGCCTGGGGGATGCCATCGAAAAGCGCCAGCAGTTGGCGTTTGGCCTCCTCGGCGGCGAGCTTGACCGCCGCGCCAGTGGTGATGGTGGTGCTCGAACCGGCGGTTACATGGGCTGGTGGCGTGAGGTCAGTGTCGGCCATCACCACGTCGATACGATCGACAGGCACTCCCAGGGCTTCGGCGGCGATTTGCGCCAGGATAGTCGTTGAGCCCTGCCCGACGTCGACCCCCCCAACGGCGAGCTGGACTCGACCGTCGGGTGTAATGCGCACCTCTGCTTCGCCTTCGCGGCCTGTGCCACCCTTATAAATACCCATGGCCAGGCCCATTCCACGCCGCACCATGCCGCTAGCGCTGCCGTTGGGCTGTCGCCGCTGGCGCCAGCCGATGCGCTCCGCCCCAGCCAACAGGCACTCCCGCAAGTCGTTGCTGGAGAACGGCACCCCGCCTTCGACGGGCTCATCCGGCAATATTTGATCTTGGGGGGTACGGCGTTGGCCCGGCTGTCCGGCGCTGGTGACATGGTGCTGCAGGCGATAGTCGAGCGGATCGACACCCAGCGCCGAGGCGATCTGGTCTATTAAGACCTCCAGTGCAAAGTGTCCCAGAGGTGCCCCCAGACCTCGGAACGAACCCCCGGCCGGGCGATTAGTATAGACAGTCGTGCCCTCGAAACGAGCGTTTGGACAGGTGTAGAGGTACAGTGCGCCCTGGCCGACACGGCGGGTGACATTCATCCCCGATGCCACAAACGCCCCGGCGTTCATCGTAGCATGCAGGTCGATCGCCAGGGGCGTGCCGTCGTCTTGAATGCCGATTTTCAGACGCATATGGGCTTCTTGTCGGTTGCGGCCCGCAACGAATTCCTCCGTCCGACTATACTCGACGCGTACCGGCCGACCCGCCTTGCGTGCCAGTAACGCCACCAGCACCGCTAGGCGCCCTTCATCCTTATTGCCAAAGCCACCGCCCATGTTGGGGCAGATGACGCGCACCTGCTCCAGCGGCAGGTCCAGCACACTGGCAAGGGTCCGCCGGTCGGAGGCATGCACGGCCCGACTGGTCTTCCACACCGTCAGCCGATCGCCATCCCACTCGGCCAGTGCGGCACGGGTTTCCATGCCCACAGGCGCGTGCATCTGGGTATGAAAGGTGTCCTCGAACACCCGTGCCGCCGCTGCAAATCCCTGCGCCACGCTGCCCCGCTCGACTACCAGAGTTTTGTCACCCACCAGATTGCCTTGTGAATGCACCAACGGCGCTCCCGGTTGCAGCGCCTCCTCAGCGTCGAATACCGCGGCGAGGACCTCATATTCGACGCGGATCAGGCGCAATGCATCTTCAGCGACGGCCTCACTGTCTGCCGCCACCAGGGCCACCTCATCACCCACAAAACGCAGGACCGGTTCGAGGGGCAACAAATCCGCATCAAGGCGCCGCTGTGGTACATCCTGATAGGTTAGGACCGCGTGCACACCAGGAATGCGCTCTGCCTCAGAAGTATCAATGTGGACAATTCGGGCATGTGGATGTGGGCTGCGCAGCACTCGACCATATAACATACCTGGCCGTTTAAGGTCGGCGGTATAGCGCGCTTCCCCCCGCACTTTCTCTGCCAATCCCAGGCGTGGCACGGCCACTCCCACCACGGCTAGATCATGCTCCATTGGTCTCTCCTCCTCATGCCGTCACGAACGCCGCCGGCCGGCATCGCATACCGCGGCCACGATATTGTCGTAGGCATTGCAGCGGCAGATGTGGCCCACCAACTCCCAGCGCAGCTGTTGTGCATCGGCGTCCGGAAACCGCTGTAACGCCGCATAGGCCGCGACGGCGAATCCCGGGGTACAGAAGCCACATTGTCCGGCATCGTTGATGACGAACGCCTCGAGTAACGGGCGAAAATCCTCTCGTTCGGCTAACCCTTCGATGGTCACAATCTTCCGCCCCCGCGCTTGGATGGCCAGGAGATGGCAGGCGTACATCGGTTGGCCATCCACAAGCACTGTACAGGCGCCGCACTCCCCACGGTCGCAGGCTCGCTTTGCGCCAGTGAGATCGAGGTGGTCTCGTAACACATCCAATAGGGTCGTGCGGGGCTCAAGATCGATGGGGTGCACTTGCCCATTGACCTCGAAGTGCAACTGGGTGCGCTGCGGTCCAGCGTTCATTGCTTCTGTGGATTGTGTGTGGTCCATCGCTCTTCCAATCATTCAAAGAGTTACTGCCCTCACCGTGACTCTCTCCCGGAGGGCGGAAGATTAAGCCCGGAGACGAGGTGATACGGCCGTGCCGACACCCGCGATCCGCACTCGACTATAAGGCGAGCCCGCGTCCCTTGCTGCGTACAGAGGAGATCGGCCTTTTCGGTTACCTGCGATATCCTGGGCCGCTATATGTAGCCACAGGATACTACACAACTCGATGATTGCTGGCAAATATTATGGGCTGTATTGGCGGTGGCCACCTCAGGGCCAAAGGCCGTCGAATTGGCGGGCGAAGTCGCCGACGGTGGACTGCTCATGGTGGGGTATATACCGGGAATCGTCGCTGTAGCTCCGGAATGCTTGCAGCGCGGCGCGTGGAGGCCATCGGCGCCACAGCGTTTGTGCCCGGTGAGATCGTCGTCCAGCTCTGCGATGCGCTGGGCCTGATCGGTACAGCCCGAGCATTGCGCCCAGAGGATTATGGCGATGGCCGACGGCGGATGTCCATCACCCCCGCTTCAGACCTTCAGGTGTTCCTTGAAGAAGGCGACCGTGCGCGCCCACGCCTGTTCGGCCGCTGACTTATTGTAGCGTGCCTCGGACGTATCGTTATTGAAGGCATGTTGGGCGCCTTCGTAAATATATATGGTGTATGATTTGTTGGCTTTCTTGAGCGCCTCTTCGAACGCCGGGATGCCTTCGTTGATACGCGTGTCCTGCCCAGCGTACTGTAGCAACAACGGCGCCTTGATCTTTTCTACGTCGGTGCCCTTGGGTTGTTGGCCATAATAGACCACGCCGGCATCGAGGTCGGGTGCGTTGACGGCGAGAGCGCCCACCATCCCGCCGCCCCAGCAAAAGCCCACGGCTCCGACCCTGCCGTTGCTATTGGCATGCTTTTCAAGAAAGGTGACGGCAGAAACCAGAGTCTGCACTGTTTGCTGGCCATCCAGCTTGCCAATCATGTCGCGTGCGGTGTCTTCGTTGTCAGGGGTCCCACCCGCCGACGACAAAAGGTCTGGCGCCAACACGAGAAAGCCCTCGAGGGCGATACGTCGCGTGACATCTTCGATATGTGGGTTGAGACCACGGTTTTCGTGGATGACGATCACGGCCGGTAGTTTCCCGGCGCCTTTGGGACGCGCCATATAGGCCTTGACATCGCCTGTAGCTCCGGCATAGGTGGTATGGCCGGTCTCGAGCCGCGGATCTTCGGGCGATACCTGTCCTGCCCGCGCCTGGTTGGCCTCAAGCAGCGGCACGAGGGCGATGGCAGCTGCGATACTACCGGTGAGTTGGGCCAACCGTGCCAGAAACACGCGACGATCGAGCGGTGCATGGGTGTATTCGTCGTACAGATCGATGATTTTTTGATCCATGGGGTGTCTCTCCAGTGAGTCCACCTTTCGTCCCCTTTGATGTGGGCGTGGCCCTATCTACTCCGAAACCGATGGTAACCCACCCCCTTCTTCTCGTCAAGCTCCATCACGGTTAGGGTAGGCGGAAAATATAAAGGAAATGGCGGGTGATCGCGGGCCGTGGACCCGTGTCAGCTACTGACCCTGATTGGTTGGGGTCGCCGTCACGGGAGAAAAGTACGGGGGATGAACTGGCAGCGAACGATACTACAACAGCTTGACCCGCTGGCCAATGGTGGGTTCGATGCCGGCTAGTATACGCTCGATATTCTCACGATGGCGATACCAGATCAGCGTCGCCGCCAATAGAGCAGAGAGCGTGTAGGGGGCAGGGGAACCCCACAGCAGTGCCGCTATGGGTAAGAATGCTGCAGCAACCAGAGAGCCGACCGAGACCTGGCGCCGGAAGGCCAGACACGCGGCCCACACGACGCAAGCGAGGAGCAGCGGGCCAAGCAGCAAGGGAATAAAGACGCCAAGGGTGGTGGCCACGCCTTTGCCGCCGTGGAAACCGGCGAACAGTGGATACAAGTGGCCCACCACTGCAGCCAATGCAACCAGGCCGATAGCCCAGGGGGAGGTCAACCACACCCGTGCCAAGAGGACAGGGAGTAACCCCTTTGCCAGATCTCCCACCAGCGTCAGCACCGCGGCCCCCTTGCCGACGGCGCGGAGGACGTTTGTCATGCCGATATTCCCACTGCCGTGCTGACGTATATCAATGCCCATTTGCCAGCGGGCGATCAGCAATCCCGTCGGGATCGATCCCAAACCGTAGCCGACGGCGACGAGCAGGACGGTTACCATCGATACTGCAACCCTTGGCGGCACTTCAGGTAATACTCAACGCCTGAAACCAGGCTCAGGACGAGACTGAGCGTTAACAGCCCCATACCCACTGTGGGGAAGCTCAGCGGCCATATCTGGTAGTCGAGGATTAGCAGCAAGATTGCCACAATCTGCAGGACGGTCTTCATTTTCGCCATGGGGCTGGCATGGATGATGACCTGTTCTGCCGCGGCGATTTCACGCAAGCCTGACACTGCAAACTCCCGGATCAGCATGACTGCTGCCATCCAGGCCGGCACCCGACCCAACCCGACGAGTGGAATCAATCCCGCCGCCAGCAGGATTTTATCGGCGATCGGATCGAGCAGCTTCCCCAGTGTCGTCACCTGCTTGGTGGAGCGTGCCAGATGGCCATCCAGCCAGTCGGTCAGCGCCGCACCGGCGAAGATCAGTGCGGCCATCAGCGCATTGACCCGTGACGGGGCAATCAAGAACGCCAGCAGAAACGGCACCAACAGCATACGTAGCAGCGTGATCTTGGTTGGCAGGTTGATTTTATAGGCTTCGGGAGGTGCATTTTCTACCTTTTCACGTCCCATTGGCTCAATTGTTCCTGTGACAGAGGTACGTTGCTGAACAGAACGAGCCCCGAGGGCGTGATGTAGCGGTGGATCTGCGTGCCTCGGGTCTGTTCATACAACATGAGCACCTTGTTGACGTACGACTCAAGCATAGGGGGAACCCCGCCATGCTTGCGCACCAGGCCTTCCCCACCATTATAGGCGGCGATAGCCAGGGGGAGTTGATTGTCGAAGAGCTGGAGAAGATCGCTCAGGTAACGAATCCCTCCCTCGATGTTCTGCTCGGGGTTGAGCGGATTGTACACCCGGTAGTACTGGGCAATGAGCGGCATCAGTTGCATGAGACCTCGGGCACCTTTGGGGGAAATAGCTGTAGGATCGAAATCGGACTCGACTGCCATAAGGGCACTCACCAGGTTGGGGCTGAGCCCGTGACGGCGGGCCAGTTGTTCCACCTCGGTGCGGTATGGATGAGCCTGGACACGTAATTGCCGACTCGATGGCTTTAGTTCGGGTGCGCCTGGAGGTGCGCCACGAGGATCGGGGGTGGGGGGAATGTTGGTGAACCAGATCACCCCCTCAGCGTCGATGTATCGGACGATCTTCGCCCACGCCTCAGGGGAGGGGAACATCCCGATTCCATGCATAATAATTCCCACCAGGCCCAGACGGACATATCTCCAGCCAGGACATACACTCAATTCAAGTAATCCTTGAGGGCTTTAGTTTTTGCCTTGGCCCGCAGGAGGTCTTTGGCACGTTTCTCGATCTGCCGTACACGCTCGCGACTCAGCCCCAGCATCTTGCCGATCTCTTCCAGGGTTTTGGGTTCGTCATCGAAGCCAAAGCGCAAACGGAGGATTTGTTGCTCACGCGCGGGAATCTGGCTCAGAAGTTCGTTAATCTCCTCAGTGAGGGTCGACTTGATGTACGTTTCTTCAACGGAGGGCAGTGTTTTCGATTGCAAAAGATCGAGATGACTGACCTCTCCATCGTTGCTGATTGGAGCATCGAGAGAGAGGTAGCTGCGGTAAACCCGGAGGATGGTCTCGACCTCTTCGGGAGGCAAGTCCAGCTCTTTGCCGATCTCGGTGCTGGAGGGTTCGGCTCCGGTGCGATGGATGTATTGGCGATAGCTCTCAGCGATCTTATGCAGGGTACCCATTTGCTTGAGCGGGAGGCGTACCGTCCCACCTTGTTCTGCCAGGGCATGCATAATCGCTTGCCGGATCCACCATACCGCATAGGTGATAAACTTGACGCCCCGAGTAGGATCGAAACGTTTAGCGGCCTGGATTAAACCGATGTTGCCCTCGTTGATGAGGTCGGCGAGGGAGAGGCCGCAGCCGATATACTTGCGCGCTACGCTGACGACGTAGCGTAGATTACTGCGGATGAGCTTATCGAGCCCTTCTTGGTCCCCAGCCTGCGCGCGTGTAGCCAACTCCACCTCTTCTTCGCGCGTGAGCAAAGGGATCTTTTCGATTTTCTTGAGATAGGCTTGCAGGGAATCCCCGGTCACCGAGTAGCGGTCGCTGCCATTCTTTGCCACAGGTTGATTCCTTCCCGGTTATGACACGCAGCCTAGCTCATCGCAACGATGCTAGCCGCGCTTTGGCTTGATTGGCATAGCGGCTTTGCGGGTAGCGCTGGACTAACTCGTCGAAGACACTGGTGGCTCCTTGGGGATTGTCGCTCCGCACGTAAGCGCTGCCTAAGAGAAAGAGCGCTTCATCTGCGAAGCTCACCTCAGGGTAAGTTTTGAGCAAACCCTCGAAACGTCCGATGGCCGCTGGATACGCCCCCTGTCCGTAGTAGAAGCGACCGACATAGAGTTCGTACGCAGCTAGCCGCTCACGGCTCGCCGCCAGCTTCTCCGTCGCTTCATCGACATACGCGCTGCGCGGGTAAGACTGGATCAAGCGCTGGAATTCCTGCACTGCTTCTTGCGTCGTGCTTTGATCGCGATCGATGGTCTTCACGCGCAGGAAGGAACACATGGCGCTGTTGAATTGTGCTTTCGGAGCTTCGGGACTTGTCGGAAACAGCTCCAGGAAACGACGGTATTGGAACTTGGCCTCTTCATAGCGTTTGTCCCCGTATAAGGCGTCGGCCAAGGCCAGCAAAGCGTCTGGACGCCGTTTATCCTGTGGGTGTTGCTCAAGAAACTTACTAAAGGCCTGCTCAGCCTTGGCGTACTTACGGCGAGCCATCTCCCGTTGTCCGAGCTCATACCATTCGTCCGAGCTGCGACGTGGGCCTGCGGAACTTGCGCACCCGCCCACGAGGACCACAATCGCCAGGAAGCAGACAAAGTTCCACACCTCTGCGCCTATGAGGAGCGGGCGAACTTTGCCGGACTGCATGGACTGACATGTGTGTATGGTCCATCCGCAACGTCGCATTAGGATTGATATAGCCTCCTTTGAATACAGGATTTGTACGCCTCGGTATCATAGAAAGGTCAAGGGGGGTTGTCAAGGGAAAAGGCGGGCGATGGAGGCACGTGCCATGGGCCGGATCGGAGGTTGAATAAGTGCACGTCAATCGCCCAGACGTCCGTCTCATGAGTGCCTTCAATGCCGGTGGATACTCCTACTTGTATTGTGGTATTGATATCTGTATAATAGTGTCCAATTGAAATACTAGAATTTGGGCCACCGAAAATTTTTTTTATGGGAGAGAGGCCATGGCCACATCACAGTCGAAAATCCCGCAGGCCATAGAGGACTATCTGGTAGCGATCTATGTGCTCGAGCGGGAGGGCCTGTCGGTCATTAGCGCCAGGGTGGCGGAGCATGTCGGGGTGTCCCCAGTGACCATGCATGAGATGGTTCGGCGGCTCACCCAGAGCGGCTACGTGAGCATCGATCGCAAAAAACAGTTGCGCTTGACCCCCGAAGGGCAGCAGATGGCTGAGAGCGTCTACCGGCGCCACACCCTAGCGGAGCGCTTGATGACTGATGTGTTGGGACTGGACTGGGCGCAGGCACATCGCGAAGCGCATCGTTTCGAGCATGTGATCACCCCGCTCATCGAAGAACGGTTGGCTGAGCTGCTCAAATATCCACAAACCTGTCCGCACGGTAACCCGATCCCGGGAGTGCGTGTCCAGTTAGTTGAAGAGAGTGTGCCACTCTCTACCGTCACTGAAGGTACCACTGTCGAAGTGGCCCGTATCAGTGAAGAAGCTGAGCGGGATATTCAGTTACTGGGTTATCTAGACACCCATGGCGTCAGACCCGGCATCTGGGTGGTGGTAACGCAAGTTGCCCCGTGGCTGGGTACGATTATGCTGCGACGCGAGGATGACGAATTCCCCATTGGTCTGCAGGTTGCCACCAAAATCCACGTTCGTCCCCTGCAAACACCTCCGCAACCCTAATGTTTTGTGGTCTCGTCTCAGGTCCAGCCTGATTCTTCACGATCACCTCTCACTGGCCGTGAATGCGGTCTCTCTGTTATCATGGCCCACGACCCTCCCGCCCGGCAAGTGTCATGCGCAGACGGCAGCAGCGGTGTGGCCACTGGCGTGTTCCACCCATCGATTCCCTGCCAGGCAAATGACAGATTGCTTGCGGGGCAACACGCACCCATCTTCTTCTGCACCGCGTTAAAAACCATCGCCATCACCAAGTCGGCTTCGAGCGCCCGCCCATCTGCTTTGAAAACTCCTCTCCTGCCGATCCTGGCGATGAGTACTCCGATGTCCCGGGTGCGAATATGCCGATTATACACATCGAATTTTTCTGTAGGCTGCGTCGCAAGAAATCCATCCGTCAAGCCGATGTGTACCAACTCATCGATAAAGGCGAGTAGAACATCGCAGAGATGGTCTGGCGCATCCCGATGATCCGGGTCTACCTCCAGGGCTCGAAGGAGGCATTCAACGGCCTGCTCAAGCTTGGCCTGGCGCAAGTACAAAAATCCCAGATTACTATGCCCTGTGGCATAGTGTGGATTGGCCTCCAAACCGCGTCGGAGCTCCGCAATAGCAGCCTCCAGTCGCCCTGCTCTGAACAAGTGCACTGCGGCGTCATTGGCTTGAACAGCGGTGACATGCCCCTGCAGTGTCGTAAACCACTCCGGGGCATCGGCCAAAGTCGTGTCGAAATCGCTGCAGGCAGGGTGGAGTGCTCTGAACAGGTTGAGCTTTGCGGGGCAAATATGCGTCGGCGCATCACCTGTGAGCCGCGGTGAGGGGGATGGCCCCGCTATCGGTGGCCAGGGAGCGCAGGCAATTACAGGCGGCACGCTGGAGTTTTTCTTGCCAAAGATTTTGCTCCACAGGCTCGCCAGCTTGCCACCAGTCATACCTCCGCATCTCGACGTAATAGGTTGTGATAGCAGTTCGTCAGGGCAACTACTGCGGCATGATTCGGGAGGCTCTGGTTGACTTGATTGATAGCCATGTCGAGTTCGAAGAGCAGCCGGCGGTGGCTATCATCTCGGACCATACTTTGTATCCAGAAGATCGACGCCAGCCTAGTGCCCCGCTTCACCGGCGTGACGTGATGCAAACTAGTCGCCGGATAAAGGACCATCTCACCGGCTGGGAGCTTGACGGCGTGCGCTCCATAGACATCGTCGACCACCAACTCCCCGCCATCATACTCGTCCGGTTGGCTTAGGAAGAGGGTGGCCGCCATGTCGGTGCGAACGCGAAACGGCGTTCCCATGACCGGCCGAATGGAGTTGTCGACATGCGTGCCCAGGGACATGCCGACCTCGTAGCGATTGAAGATCGGTGGGAACACTCGGCTGGGCAGTGCCGCTGAGATAAACAAGGGGTGCCGCTCGAGCGCGGCGAGGATCATGTCCCCCAACTCACGGGCCTCTGAGCTGTCCTCAGGAAGCTGGAGATTGTTTTTGACGAGAGCGGACTGGTGGCCGGCAGTGACGCGACCATCGACCCATTTGGCCTGCATAATTGTTTCGCGACATCGGGCGACTTGCTCGCCCGTGAGCACGTTCGGCACGTGCAGAATCATGTGTGAGCCTCCTTTAAAAGTTGAAGAGCGCTGAGCCGATGACCGTGGTCCCCGCACCTGGGATAACATGCTGTGGGTGGACGCCGTCAAAGTAGAGCTCGTTCGTCAAGTTCAGGGCGTTCAGACGCAATTGGATATTCTTGTTGATTCGATATCCTACCGTCATATCCCAGCGCACGTAGCTGGGCACGACGTTGGAGTTGGCGTTGTTGGCGAAGCGCTCATCCACGTAGAACACGCCGGTGCCCACCTGCCAGCGTTCGAGGAAATCATAGGTGGTCCACAGACTGAAGCTATTGTTTGGGGCGTTCGGTAAGCTGTTACCTACGACGGATACCCCGTTGACCACTTCCTTCGACTCGACGATCTCGGAGTCGAGGTAAGTGTAGCCAAGAAAGACGTTCAGGGGTGGCAGCGGGCGACCGACGATCCCAAGTTCAAACCCCTTGACGCGTTGTTTGCCCTCTAAGACCTGGAATCCGGTAATCGGATCGGGTGTACGACCGTTAGTTTTCTCGGTCCAAAATAAGGCACCTTGCAGGCTCAACCCACCGCCGAGCAGGTCGACCTTGCCTCCAATCTCGTAGGTTTGGTTCTCCTCGGGCGGGGTGTTGACAGTAGTAGCAGCCAGCTGCAGGGCTTCGGCGGACGGGTTATAGGAATTGCTATAAGCGAAGTAATAGCTGTGCGTCGGCCAGGGATGAAACACCAGGCCGGCACGGTAACTCCACATGCTATCGTTGCTGGAGAATTTATCGTTGGTGACATGGTTTTTGAAATCGGCGTCGAAGAGGTCCCAGCGTACGCCCCCCACCAGGTCTAGTTGAGGCAGCAGTTTGATCGTATCCGAAAAATAAAAGGCCAATGAGAAGGCGGAAGTGTCGGTCGCAGCCGAGACCGACTTCGTCATGCGGGAGGAGTCTCGGAAGGGATTTGGGTTCAGCAGGGGGGTGGTGGGGATGTTGGTGAACGCATAGCGTGTGGCATCAAAGTCCTCGGTGGCGATTTCCATCCCGGTCAGCAGGGTGTGGCCAAAGCCAAAGGTCTGGAAGCGAGCCAGTAGGTCTAATTGATTTTCGAGGATGCTCTCGGTCGTGTCACGCCCCGGATGGGCCGGGGCGACAATGATTTGCGATAGCGGCGTGCCGGGTGCCGGAGTGCCACTGATCCGCGGTGGAGACACGAACGCTTGACGGTCAACGTTGCTGTAGCGCAGCAGATTTCGCAGGCTGAGTTGGTCGTTGAAACGATGGTCAAGACGAAGCGTAGCCACATTGATCCAGGTATACTCGACATCCTGATTGGCCAGACCGTAGAAGTTCGCTCGATCGACATCAGGAGGCTTTCCAAAGAGAAACGGCAAGCCATAGTCGGGCAAGTTGTCTTCGTGTTGCAAGAAGTAACTGATATTCAGCTGTGTCGACGTGCCCAGGCCAAACGTCACCGAAGGCGCGAAGCCAAAGCGTTTTTGTTCGACTTCGTCACGGTCGACGACCTGGTCCAAAAACCCCATGAAATTTATCCGGAACGCGGTCGTCTCTCCGACGCGCCGATTGATGTCGCCTGTGCCCCGGGCGAGAAAGCCGTTGCCAAGACTGAGCGCGCCGTCGTAAAAATTCTCCAGACGCGGCAATTTCGAGACCTGATTGATGATGCCTCCGGTGGTCCCACGTCCGAAATAGAGAGCTGACGGTCCCTTCAGGACCTCGATAGCTTCAAGATTGAACGTGTCCCGAAAATACGATCCCTGGTCCCGCACGCCGTCGAGAAAGATATCGTTACGAGCGTTAAATCCCCGGATCGAGAGATTGTTGCCCTGAGCGCCGCCCCCTTCCCCCGCCTGAAAACTGATCCCCGTCACATTCCGTAGCGCGTCCTGCAGGCTGAAGTCGGCCTGTTGTTGCATCAACTCCTGAGGGATAACGTTGATCGTCTGCGGAATATCTCTGACTGGATCGGGAAACCTCGACAACCCCAGGTAGGGCACGATATACCCGGAGCGCTGCTCTTGCACCTCCACCTCGGGGGCGGTCAGCACCTCTTTTTCCCCGGCCAGGGTGGCAGGACCCGTCAAGGCCACCGTCAAGGCGATGGTAGGAGCCACCAACTTCTGAGGCTGTACGTGTCGTTGTTGCGTGTCCTTCTTGGTCCATCTCTTGGAGCGGGTGTCTTGGGACGTGGACCGATTATCCTGGCGGGTTCGATGTCGGCTCATGCAATTCCTCCAAAGGAGCTGGAATTCAACGTGCGCTGGATGGGCTGAGTCCCCTCAGGCGCTCGCTTGATATGTCAACTGGGAACGCATGCCATACGTGATCATGATGCACGGTGTCAGGAGGCCTGACTCGGTGCAATATCGCGGTGTTCATCGGGTGCGGTGCTACTGGCCCGCCGATGGCGTTTGACGAATTGCCAAAAACGCCGACATGCCAAGGCCAAACCGCTGTACACCAGCACTGCACCGCCGGCCGATGCCAGAGCCGCGAGGAACTGACCGAGGATCCCGCCGGCTTCTCCAGTATGCACCGGTCGCACCCAAAATCGAATGGTACGACCAAGGTTATAGCCTGCGAATGGTTCCCACTTCAGCGCTCCAGCGGTAGTGGCATCAAGCGTCAGGGTCGACCGCGGATATGGATGCAGCGAATCCGCTTCCTCGACCATGATAGTCACCTGAGTCGCATTGCGTTGTGGCAGGCGCATCGTCATGAGTCGCCAGTGGGGCGCTTGCCGTGCGGCCATGGCGAACAGCGCGTCCAAGCTGGCGCGGGGCGGTGCAGCGGCCGCTTCAGCACCATTAATCGCATCACCCCGTCGTTCCGTGCCTCTGGCTGCATCGGCGCGGGGAAACGATCCGGCCCGACCATCGGATGTACCGCCGGCAGCCCCTGGCCTGGCGCTGCCGCGTCCAGCACCTCCCTCAGTCGCTGCACCGGCAAAGGGACGTTGCGGCGGCGGTGGTTCGCTACCGGTAAGGGTGTAGATCAGATTGCCCGCCCACTGATACGACATTACTAGACCGGTAACCGTGATGAACAGGAGTACTGGTGCCGACCAAAAACCGGTGGCATTGTGCCAGTTCCAATCGCGTGGTTTCCCACGCAGGGTCAGACTGGGGATGGTGACGGCTTTTAGCACCAGAGGCGTCCACCGGCGTGGCCACCAGAGATAGAAACCGCTCATGACCAGCACCATAAACGCGGCATTACACGCTCCCGTGACCGCACGTCCAATCTCACGATTGTCGATATCGGTCCCGAGCCAGCGATGCCAGTCCGTCACCACGCGGAAAAAATCTCGCGTAGCCGTGACCCCGTTGCCTCGTACCGCGCCGGTATAAGGGTCGACGAAGACAATCTGCTCGCGGCCAAAATTCACTATTGTGGCCGTCATAGGGTCGGCCGACAAGGTGATGCCCGAGGCCGTCCCTGCAGGAACCGTCTCGCGGGCTTTAGCGACCAGGGTGTCGAGACTCAGGCGCGGTGCATCGGATGCGGGAGGTATCACCGTACGAATGTCGCCTTCGGCAAAGGTGACGATCTGTCGTTCGAATGCCAGCAGCACACCCGTTACAGACATCACCAAGATGACCATACCAGCCACGACCCCTGCCGTCAGGTGCAGCCAGAAGATAATCTTGCGGAGTTTCATGCGTGGCCCTCTCTCACCTCTCTGTGTCTCCCCGAACCCTTCCCCTGTGCCATCGACCCAGGGCCATGAGCCCCTGAACCGTGGGCCCCGCAGGGCTACATGGGCACTATATGAGGTTGGCTAGGCGACGCGCTACCTCACAGCTGCTTGGGGGCGCTCACCTGGTAGCGCTCTCGGTGCGACAACCGTGCGGGCCATCGTCGCGGCTATGTCCCCAGTCCTCACTATGAGGATGTCTGGGAGGCACCTATCATGTCAGTCGTCATCTTGGCGAGAACTCCTGATCCCAACCCCGATTGATTCGGGGAGAGCCTGGCGAGGACTGCTCAAGGCCAATAAACCACGTTGTGCGCTGCCTCCTCTCAGCGCGCCGAGCAGCAGGCTCGTCCCCGAAGGACTAAATCGCTACCACGCGTGGTAGACAATGGTGAATAGTAGAGGGTCGGCCGCCAGACGGGTGAGCGTTAGCGTTTGGCACGCGACCGGAAGCTTGATTGAACCACATAGCTGTAATTTTGCGAGTTATAGGCATCTGATGACCCACGCGCCGTCGCAGCTGACTCACCGAGCCGCGCATACGCAAAAGACGCGTTGGTCTGCATGATTCTGACATCATTAGGCCTAGGTGACGAAACAAGGGAATCGACAATGGCTGGCTGCCTGAAGCAGGGATGGGCTTCGCGGTGGCTGGCTTGGCTGCTCGAGTCGTGGCGATGTCTAAGGTGACGGCCGCTCGCCGACAGGGATGCTAGCAGATTCCGGCTGTCATCCTATAAACATTCGTATACCCGAATCTGTGAAGTTTGTCAAAACAAAATATCGCTATTCCACTGTGGAATCGCAAGTGCCCCTTTACCAATAGCGCCAGTACGGCCCCCAATATGCATAGGGGTATGCTCCGACGATCCACGGATTATAGTAGGCCCCGCCATACCACCACGGATTTGCGGCATACCAGAGGAGCTCAGCGGCAGCTGAAGGAAACACATGGGTTTCCTCACAAGAAATCAACGGATAGGTATAGTCCGCCTCGCCCACCTTGCCGTCATAGGTCCCCAGGACCTGCCCAGCTACGGTGATGCGTCGCTGTTGAGCATAGACGGCTGGATCAAGATATTCCTTGCACAGGGCCATGAAGCGGCCACCTGTGGTCTCGGACAGCCTTGGCGCTTCTGAGTTGCTCAACGGCCTCTGGAGGACCTCGATGCGCGTGCCGTCGCGGAGGTTGGTGGTTTGCAGGATCTCTCCGCCTACGATGACGGTGCGGCCCTTGAGGGCTTCCGGATTCGTTCGTAGCTCGGCGAAGGCTACCGGTGGCTGGGCTTGTTGGCGCAAGGTGTCTGAAATGACATGCGTACACCCCATTCCCGTGAGCGCCAGGCAGCCAATGAGCATCCATAGACAGACCCGACACGCTTGTACGTCCATTCGTTCCTCCTTTCGTATTACCAAGATACTATTTCTCCATTCCGCCTGGTACGCCTGCTCTCTTGGGAAGCGGCCAACGTTGACGCGTACGATGGCGGGATGCCTATTAGTATACTGCTATACATATATTCATACACTAGTATAGAGCGCAGAGCGGGTGAAATCATTCCGTCATTCACGATCAGCGATCCACTCGATTCACCCATACGATGCATGCGAGACGTCCGCATCGGAGGCGAAAGTTATGAATGGGGGGATGATGGCCGAAGAAGTCCCGAGAGAACGCTGTACACTGTTCGCGTTTTCCCTCCCTGATGGTCGTTGTCGCGCAGCGGCAATCCTGTTTCGAGCAGTCGGATGTCACCAGGGTCGTTGAGGGCGATTTTTAGATGATCATCCCGCTGCAGTAGTGTCTTGGCAATCATCAGGAGGCTGTTCCGATGCCGCTCACTAGGGTCAGTCAACCAAGATCATTTGACTATTCAAAGACCAATAATTCTATTGACAGAATTTTAGAGATTCGCTATTGTGCAGAACACTGGCACTCAAGCGGGGGCGAGGTCTCGCAGGGCCCTCGGGTGCAGGAGTGATGGTCGGAAGGCGGCTTCTCTGAGCGAGAGCCAAGATCTCTTCGCCGCATCAAAAATATGGCTTTCGAATGGAAAGGCGGCAAACCCGAGGCGGGTGTCATCGCATTGAGGGAGTTATGATCCAAGAGATGCATAGCCAGCAAATTCATACGTGGAACGCAGACAAAGGCGAGCAGGATGAGATCCTGGCGATGATTCCCCAGGAAGATGGCGATACCGCTTTGGAAGTCGCGATGACGCACAACTCCCGCAATGATGTCAGCGTTGAACTGCGTTATCTGGTGTGGGGAAGGGGTGTAGGATGGTATCGCCAGCATACACTAAGACTTAATGGCAGTGCAGCGCGAGACCTCATCCGCGCGCTGGGCATCGTGCAGCGCCGTGCGGAAGAACAACTCGACGAAAGCCTTGGCTGTAAAGTTCTCCCTTTCCCACATCCACGCGTCCCTCAGAAACCCTGCAACGACGGCCTAGAGCGAGAATGACAGCCAATGCTTTGCTAGATCTGGTCTTTCTCTAGGAAAGAATACAGCGGGTGGCCTCGCTTTCCTTACCCGCTGTGTACTGACTTTTCCCAGCGGACCGTGGACCGTCCACGGCCCTAGCGGCGGCAATGGTGAACGAACGAGATGGCCTTACACGACACGCAAGTTTACTTCGGCTGCCATTGCTCCTGTCTGCACCATATTGAGGTAAAGCTCTAACTCCTCAATATCATTCTGCTCTTGCTCAATCTGATCCTCGAGCATGTTGCGCAACGCGACATCATCCTGAGCTAGTGCGAGTGCCGCCAGATACGCCCGCATTGCCTGACGCTCTAAGTCGAGATCTAGCCGCAGCATTTCTTCCACGTTCAGTGATTGTCGCACCGTCGCGCCCACCTCGACCGTTGGAACGCCGCCAAGCGCCACAATCTTCTGCCCAAATTTGCGTGCATGGTCCAAAGCGCTATGGCTCTCAGCAGAGAAGAATTCGGAAAACACTCTGCGCCAAAGGCCACGCACGAGCAGCGCATGTTGCTTGTACTGAAGCATAGCCGCATTTTCCAACGCAACCGCTTTATTCAGGGCATCGATAACTCGTAGTGGCTCCATGCTATCCTCCGTTCCGCGATGGTGGCTGTCGATACATGCACTCTCTAGAGTATACATGGAGGTTGTCGTTGTTGCAAATGGCCGAGGCTATGACCGCCCGATGTCTCAGCTCACCTCATGCCGAGGTGGCCATCCGGGGCACCGTCTTCTTAAGCCCATTCAGTGACGAGGTCGTCGAGGTCTGGTCGGGATCGATCGGGCGGTCGTCCTTTGGCAGTGCCAATGTGGATGAAGCCCGCCACTTTCTCTGTCACCTGCACGTTCAGAGCCTGCAATGCATCGGCGTCGTATGCCGCCCAGCCTGTCAGCCACACCGCAGCATAGTCGAGGGCAGTCGTCGCGGCGATCAGGTTCATGCACACGGCACCTACGGTCAGCACTTGCTCCCATTCTGGTTTTCGGGCTTTCGGGTCGGCTCGACTAATGACAGCAACCACCAAGGGTGCCTGGGTGAACAGGCGTGAAAGCTTGGCAAGGGTCCCCACGTTCGGCTCTGAGAGCTCAGGGTGCTGTGCTGCATACACAGCCGTGAGTTGTGTGCTCGCTGCCTGACGGGCCTCGCCCTGGAAGAGGATGAACCGCCAGGGCACGAGCGCGCCGTGATCCGGGACGCGACAGGCCACGGTGAGGATGCGGCGCAGCTCATCTGGAGTAGGCCCGGGTTCGCATAGCTCGACGGGCTTCACCGATCGTCGAGTCTCGAGCAGATGCAGTAGATCGGCAGGTGTGGATGTGAGTAGGTCGGGCCTGAGTGGACTGCTAATAGGTATGGTGCCAGACATGGAATCCTCCCCCCTCATGACTGATTTGTCGGGTTATAATTAAGCGCGAAAATCAGTTGGCTTGACTCGTGCGAGCCAGGCTTGGACGTCCGCGTCCGATTCATTCTCGCCATGGCTCGCTGTTGAGGTTGTTCGACCGATCATCACATATTTGCTAGGGCTGTGCCAACCATGGGTAGCCTGCGTTGCCCCTGCATACGTTCATCTGAGCACAAACTTCACCGGCATTCTGAGCCACACCGCCACAGGTTGCTGACCGCGGCGTGCCGGTTCAAAACGCCACTTCCTGATCGCTTCCGCGGCGGCCAGATCGAGGTCTGGATGACCGGCGGAGGTCTCGATCTGCACCTCTCCCACCCGGCCATTTTCCAAGACTTCAAAGAGCAGGGTCGTAGTGCCGGTGATACCCTGCCGCCGTGCGGAATCGGGATATCTTGGTAAGAGCTGATATCCGCCTAGCGGGCGTGCCAAACTACTTACACCGCCCCCCGGTCCTTCTCCACCGGCACCAGGTCGTAGGCCTCCGACTCGGATACCGCTGCCCTCAGCACCCGAGCCGAGCCCGGCACGCCCAGGCCCGCCACTGCCCCCGCCAACGCCAGTCCCAGGGACCACAGGCAGATCTCCCCGTTCAGACAATTCGCCGGCGCCGGCCTCCCCACCCTCAATGGATTTCGCTGGCTGATCCGTCGACTGGTTCGGTGTGGATGGCCCCAGGGTATTGGCTCCGGCCGATGCAGGCCCCTCATCGGGCATCGGCGTCAAGAGACCGGGCTTGGGCTTTTCAAAGGTTTTCGTTTCTGGTCCCGGCGGCGGGCCTGGTAGCGGACGTTTCGATGCGGGTAGGGGTTTCTGCCGAGGCTCAGAGGGTTTCGGGAGGACCTTTTCGATAGCTTTTGGCGGGGTTATGGGCTCGATTTTTGCCGGAGTCAGAGGGACCGTTGGCACACGCGGCGGTGGCTGTGCCAGCACCACATCAGCTTGTGTCAGAACCGTTGGCGGGGTGAGCGGTTCAGCGTCCGGCACGGGCACCGGTTCCGGCGCCGGCGGCGGAACAATCACGACTTCAGCCGGGATCAGCTCTGTGCGTGTCGTGTGCAGATGCAACGATCCCCAGAGCAGCGACACCCCCAACAGACCGGTTGCATGCACCAACAAGGAAGTCAAGAACGCAGGAGCGAGCACAGCGTGTCTCACGGTTGCGCCCTCCGATCAGGCCTCACCGCGATCGCCAGACGGGAGACTCCGGCCAGTCTCACTTCATCCATCACTGAGACAATGGCCCCGTGCAACGCGTGATCGTCAGCGTTGATGATCACCACCAACTCCGGTTCCTTCTCCACACTGGCCTTCACCTGCTGGCCGAGCTGCTCCAGCGTGGTCGGCTCCTTGTTGAGGAAAAGGGTTCCATCCTGCATCACAGTGACATTGAAGCTCTCCCGCAAATCCTTCTGGGATGAGGCCGCCTTGGGAAGGTTGACCGGGAGCCCGCGGTTGATCGTCATGGCTAAGGTCGAAACCATAAAGAACACCAGCAGAAAGAAGATGATGTCGATCATCGGGATGATCTCGATCCGCGCCTTCTCCATCTGCTGCCTGGGTACTCGCATGGTTAGTCCTCCCGCTTGCCCAGGAGCAGCTCCAGGCGCGTTGACTGCTCCTCCAGCACATCGGTCAGCCGTTCCACCTTGGACCGAAAATAGTTGTAAGGAATCAGGGTCATGATGGCGATCAGTAGACCGGTGGCGGTGGCGATAAGGGCCTCAGCAATGCCACCGGTGATGGCATGGGGCTGTCCCAGCCCAGCTTCGGAGACGATGCCGAAAGCGCTGATCATGCCCGTGATCGTGCCTAACAATCCGAGTAGGGGGGCTAACGTGATGACAGTGTCCAGGACGGGCAGATAACGACGGGCCTGGCTCACCTCTACCTGCGCGGCTGCTTGCATGGCACTGCTGGGGGAGAGATGCTTGGCAGCGATGCCGGCTCCTAACACATGTGCGACTGGATGTCGGGACGTGCTGGCCACTTGCATGGCCTGTGGCAGATCACCCTCGGCGACCAATGCCAGAATACCCGGCTCCTTGCTCCGGACGCGCAGCCGACGCCAGAAAAACAGGCGCTCGAGGATAACTGTCATGGCGATGACAGAGGCTGTGAGGAGAGGGATCATCACAAGTCCCCCTCGAATCACAATCGATACGAGTGTCGTGGAGGCTTGAGTTAGCATTGGTAATAGGTCCGACACATCGCTCTCCTTTCTGCGGCAACTGCTGTATCAACAGTCATCGCTATATTATGCATGTCATGTACGTTAGGAGGGCCCCGGCATATGGCCCCTTGGTTTCCCGACCTACGCCTATCATCCACACGGATGCGTTTCACGTCACCGTTGCTTTTGCCCTGGTCTGTTGCGCCCCTCGTGGCTCTCAACGCGTATCGTGGGCACGATACCGGGCATAGGCGAACAGACTGGCAATCACCACAACGACCAGTATCTGCAGCACGAGCCCTTGGAGATTGGGATAGAGCCCAAGCGCAGGAATGCTGGGGAGATTTATTGGGTTAACGGGCAACTTCCCGGCCTCCTGGAGTGCAGCAATACCTTGGCCAACGAACACCACGGCCAACAAAGCCAGGAGGAGTGAGGTTGCGCCGAAAAAGAGGCCAAGTGGCAGGCGGAGGCTGCCTCGGAAGATCAGCCATCCGAGAAGGGCGAGAGCCACGGCAGCGCTGATCAATCCTCCAAGCACCGGAGTATAGTCTGGTGCCACTTGCACCCATAAGGCTTGATAGAAAAGCACGATTTCGAATGCCTCACGATAGACGGCCAGAAACGATACCAGCGCTAATGCCCACATCGTGCGTGCCGACAAGGCTTCCTGCAGTTGAGCGTGGAGAAAAGTGCGCCAGCGATCGGCATAGGCCTTCTCATGCATCCAGAAGCCAACGTAGAGCAGGATCGCCGCCGCCACCAAGGCTGTCACACCCTCCGTTACTTCGCGCGTCGAGCCACTCATGGCAACGACATATGAAGCGACCAGCCAGGTGATCCCCCCCAGAACCAACGCCGCGATCCACCCCGCGTGTACATAAGGCAAGGCATCCCGCCGTTCACCTTTGATGAGCAGGGCGAAGATCGCCGCTAGGACGAGAATAGCCTCCAAGCCTTCACGGAGGAGGATCACGAAGGCGCTGAGGAAGGTGGCACTGGGCGGAAGTCGAGTTACCGCGAGTTTCTGTTGAGCCTCGGATAAAAGTGCCTGAATACGCTCTGCCGCCGTTCCGACCGTTGCAACAGCATCTTGCTGCTTGAGCAAAGATCGATACCCCAGCATCTCCGCCTCGATGGTCATGCGGAGACGTTTGTCGACGGTGTCAAGCGCCGCTTCGATCAGTTCGAATCCGTCGAGATAGGCCGCGACTGCCATATCCTGTGCAGCCTGCAGCTGCCCTTGGCGGTAGGCCGTGAGGCTCTCACGTATAAGGCGTGCACTATGCATCAGTGGCGGTTCCTGCGATGACACGACCGCTTCGGGAGACTGGCGCAGGTGGGAAAGTATGAGCACGGCATCATCGCCATGCGTGGTTCGCACGTCATCGGCAGTTTGCGTCACTAGGCTGGCGAGATCAGGGAACCAGCTCCGGCCCATACCAGACCGCCACAACTCGGCACCACGCTGCACATCAGGTTCCGAGCTATCGAGGTTACCGACATAGAAGGCCAGCGACCAGCGCTCGCCTTCGCTGAGCCCTTGGAACCCTGACATCCCAGTGCCTTGTACCCCCAGGGTGATCGTGCTGTACAGGCCGTAGAGGCTACGTTGATCCATGCGATGGCGATCATGGAAATCGCTCGGCGACGGCTCCAGCGAGGCGGCTGCCGGGCCATCACCGTGCCCTTCCGGACCATGGCAGGCAGAGCACTGGGCTTGATACAAGGTTGCGGCGAGGCGCCAATCGGGTGGATGCTTGGGTGCCACCTCGACATTATAGGCGCCAATGATCGCCCAACGCAGCCGCTGGGCGAGAGGGGTTACCTCGGACCCAGGTCGTCGGCCTTGAATAGCGTTGTTCAACTCGTCTGCCAGGCGCAGTAGGTTCACCTTGTCGGGATGCGCGGCAAGCTGGGATAGCAACGTCTGCACTTGCTGGGCGAACTCGACCTGTTCGTCATATTCCGACTGATCGACCACGGCACCGTCCTGGACGGTCTCTGGGTAATCTACGGCGAGGTAGTCAAGCAGATGAACGATCATATGCGCGGGCTCCGGAGGGGTCTGAGCCATTACCAGGTTCATGCTCCAGAGTAGAGCAGCCAATGCTAACAGGCTTGATAGGCCAAGCTTCGATTCGAGCAATCTGATCATGAGCCTCGCACCTCAAAAGGTATATCCCTTGGTGTCGACCATCTGGGGCAATCGCTGCGCGGAGATAGCGTCTCCAGCGTTCATCGTGGTTTCGCCGAGGTTGACGCACCTTTCTCCCACACCGTGTCGACCTTGCCGTCTCCGTTGCTATCACGCTCCACCTTGTAGGGTTCCTTGCTGCCAGGAGTGAAGTATTCCCATTGATCTGGATGGCCTTTGGCCTGTTGGTCATATTCGGCGCGGATCACTTGGCCATCGGCCCGTCTCCTCTTGTGAAACGCAGTGAAATGCGACATCGTGCTGTGGTATTACTCAAAATCCTGCGGTTTAACTGTTTCAAGCCAAGGCTGGATACTCCTCCAGGAGCCCATCTTGAGCGCTCTCGAGGTTGCATAGAGGGGAACGTGTGTGCGTGCAGCCATAGCGATCGCGTCTGCTGGATGGCAGGCTTGCTGGATTTCCATGCCATTCGAGCAGGAGATGATCAACAACCCTAGGGGAGTATTGTCCGCTGACGCGTCGATCAGGGTGATGCGTAAGTTGCCACCAAATTTGGTGAGAAGCTCTTGGATCAGTCGATACATCGACACGGCTGGGCATTGGCACTCCTTAAGCTCATGCGCCAGCCAGTGCGCCATCATTGGACGCATGCGGATGCTTAACTGCACCATGCCATCCGGATCTTCCAGGACCACCTGTCCATGCTGGGACCCGGTTGAAAACCCTTTCACCTGCATCCGTTGCACCACGGTCCTCCTTTCTGGAAGGGCACGGGGTCTGGCTGAGAGCGGGCCAGCCGGCTCCGACGAACCCCATCATTACTCATGGTCGTCTGCGCTGTACACGCTGCGCTTTGTTGGCACAACGTGCATGCCACTATAATTTCCCGCATTGGACCTCCCCGCAAGCGGTGGAGGCACTTATGGATGAGTCTTTGTCCCTGGCTGGCTGCCGTAAGGTTGGGGGTCGGTGGCTGGCTGGGTGGAGGTGGTCACTTCGTCAGAATGAGCTTTCCCGTCTTCGTGATGTGCAGGACGTACTCCTCTCCCTCATGGACGATGATCACCTCGCGGGCCCCCTGCATCAGATCAGCAGTGCTGATCCGTCGCCGTCGGGACCACGGGGGATGAGATTCCGCCGAACTAGGTTGGGGTGGTATCTCGGTCGGCATGATCGCTATTGACTCCCTCTTGCCCTGACTCACCCACCGAAAACACAACACTATGACAAGGCTTTGCCCAAACTGTTACCTGTTCCCCCGTCTGGATTGCAAGAGTCGATGGTTGGTAGCTGTCGAGGGTCACACCAGATGGCAACCGTATGACAACGACCGCATCGACACCGCGAAAGCGGCGCGAGATCACCACGCCATTGCCTGTCGCGTCGGGTCGCAGTTGCAGTTGATGTGGCCGAATCATCACCTCCACGCTCGACCCTTCGGTGAGACCGAGGGGCTTGGGAAATGTTCCGATATCAGTCTCGATACCCGCCTTAACGATCAGGCCTGGTAGGAAGTTTGCCTGCCCCACGAAACCAGCTACGAAGCGTGTCCCTGGGCGGTAGTAGATCTCCTCGGGACAGCTGAGCTGTTCTAGGTGACCGCCGTTCAGCACTCCCACTCGATCGGCGACTAGGAAGGCTTCCTCATGGTCGTGGGTGACAAACACGGCGGTCGTTTCCAGGTGACGGAGAATGACCTGGACCTCGTTCAGCAGGTGGGTACGCAGGCCGGCATCCAGATGACTGAACGGTTCGTCGAGCAGGAGCACTGCTGGACGTGGTGCGAGGGCCCTGGCAAGTGCCACACGCTGCTGTTGTCCTCCAGAGAGCTCGTGAGGATAGCGCCTGGCCAATGGGCTTAATCCCACCAGATCCAACATCTCTCGTAGGCGCTGTAGCCGTTCCTTGGCACTGAGATGGCGTAGACCGAATATGACGTTTTCGTCGACCGTCAGATGTGGAAAGAGCGTGTTCTCTTGAAAGATCACCCCCACGCCACGTTGTTCAGGCGGCACACAGAAATGCTCATTGGCCATGATCTTGCCGCCGATTTCGACCACCCCAGCATCCGGCCGCTCGAAACCGGCAATCAGACGCAGGGTCGTCGTCTTGCCACAACCGCTCGGCCCCAGCAACGCCAGAATCTCCCCCTTTTCCAGCTCCAAACTCAGGTGATCAACCGCCGGCAGCGCTTGGGCCGGGTAAGACTTTGTGACGTCATCAAGAGAGAGGAGACTCATCGTACCCTTCTGGCATTACTCGGCTTCTCATGACTGCCGGTGGGAACCGTCGGATAAGCAAGAGCACAGGGAGAACACCACCGGCGACGATCGTTAACGCTGGCAAAGCCGCTGCTTCCCAAAACGACTCCGAGGTGAGCTGCCAGATCCGTACCGCTAACGTGTCGTATCCAAACGGGCGCAATAAGAGTGTGGCCGGCATCTCCTTCATGACGTCAACGAAAACCAGGATGGCTGCACACCCAAGACTCCCGCGGAGCAGCGGCACGTGAATTCGTCGGAGCACACCACCAGGACTGGACCCTAGTGAGCGCGCCGCCATGTCCATGCTCGGCGTGATTTTCGCAAGGCCAGCCTCCAACGTCTGGATACTGACGGCTAGGAACCGCACCAAGTAGGCGAACACAAGCCCTGCCATCGAGCCTGTGAGCAGCAAACCACTGGAGATGCCGAAGGCCCATCGTAGGAAGTCGTCGAGACGATGATCGACGAAGGCCAGCGGGAGGAGCACACCAACCGCGATCACCGATCCGGGAAGTGCATATCCCATACTAGCAAAACGGGTGCAACAGGCAACGACAGGGCTCCGGCTGAGGCGGAGTCCATAGGCCAGGACCACAGCGGCGACGACAGCGATGGCCGCTGTGACGGTGGCAAGCACCAGCGTGTTGACCAAGAACATCGGGTACCGTGTATCAAACGACGGTCCACCCAGGGTGGAGAGAGTCCAATAGAGCAACTGGGCGACGGGAAGCAGAAACGCAGTTGTGACAACCCCCCCACACATACTGGCGGCTGTCCAGGCACGCCAACCTACGAGTGGGCGGGGTGGGATGGGGCGAACGCCTCCCTCTGTCTGGGAGAAGCGCCCTCGGCGCCGCATAAAGCGCTCAAGAAACAGCAGCCCAAAAGTAAAGCACAGCAAAACGCTTGCTAACTCAGTAGCTGCTTCGCGGTTGAAGAGACCGAACCACACGCGGTAGATGGCGACCGTGAAGGTTGAATAGCCGTAGATCCCCACTGTGCCGAAATCGGCCAGTGCCTCCATTAACGCCAAGGCCATGCCGGCGGCTATGGACGGACGGGCTAGCGGTAACATGACTTTCCAGAACACCCCTAACGCGCCGAATCCCAGCGAGCGAGCGGCTTCTACAGTACCCGCTGACTGTTCAAAAAACGCTGTTTTGGTGAGGAGATAGACATAGGGGTAGAGCACCAACGTCATTACCACGACGACCCCACCAGGGGAGGCGATGTCAGGAAACCAGGTTTTTGCTCCAAACATCCATCGCCATGTGCTCTGCACCGGTCCGGGGTAATCGAAAATGGCCAGAAACACGAAACCCATGACATAAGACGGCATTGCCATGGGGAGAATGAGCAGCCACTCAAAGAGCCATCGACCCGGAAAACGATACATGGTGACGAGCCAAGCGAGACCAACGCCGAGGATGAGCACTCCCGTCCCCACTCCAGCAATCAGCACCAGCGTATTCCAGACCAACTCTAGCAAATACGTGCGCCACAGATGGAGCCAGATCTCCCGGCTGGGAGTGGCCAGTGAAGACACCACGACCAGAATCGGCGTTGCCACCAAGAGTGCAATTGCCCCTGCGCCGAGTGGCCACAGGCACTCCTTCGGCCATAACCTCAGGCGTAGCGAGCGATCAGGAGTAGTTGATGCCAGACTCGTATGCATACGGGGGTCTATGGCGGCACTATTTATATCCGACACGGTCCATGAGCTTAACAGCTGTAGTTTGCAACTCGCCGGCGGCCGCCACATCTACCGTGTCCGCCTTGAAATCGCCCCAGGCGACAATGATGCTACTCGCTTTCACCGTGGGATTGGCAGGGTACTCATAGTTGGCGTCAGCGACCAGGTTCTGCGCTTCGGGCGAGCTCAGGAACTCGATGAGCTTGATGGCATTGTCGCGATGCTTCGCATGCTTCGTGACCCCAGCGCCGGAAATGTTAATGTGCACGCCACGATCACCCTGATTGGGCCAGAAGACGGCGACAGGAAATTTGGCATCCTTCGCCACTAATTGAGCCAGGTAATAGGTATTGGTGATGCCCACGTCACACTGGCCAGCGGCTATGGCTTCCAAAAGTTTGCTATCGCTCTCGAAAATGCGTGGCTGATTCGCCATCCAACCCCGCACGATACCTTCGGTGCGTTCTTCACCCAGCGTCTTGATCATGGTTGCGACCAGCGACTGGGTATAGACTTTCTTGGAGGTACGGAAGCAGAGTTTACCGTTCCATTTGGGATCGCCGAGCGCCTCGTAAGTCGAGAGGTCGCTGGGTTTGACACGCTCGGTACTATACATGATGGGGCGTGCACGTACCGACAACCCAACCCATTCATTATCCTTCGCCCGTAGATGGCTAGGGATGTTCTGGTCGATGATCTCGGAATTGATCCCCTGGAGGAGACCAACATTTTGGGCGATCCAGAGATTGCCCACATCCACCGTCATGAAGACATCCGCGGGTGTATTCACGCCTTCACTTTGCAGGCGCTCGAATAATTCCTTCTCACCGGCAGTGAAGGACTTCACCTGGATACCGGTTTTCTCCGTGAAGGCATCGAACATCGGCTTGCTTAACGCTTCGATACGGGCTGAGTAAACGACAACCTCCCCGGCGGATCCGGCGGCCTGCAGAGACGTCCCGGACTGGCACAGCAAAAGCCCCACGAGCACAGCCAGCATGATACGCGGATAACGTCGACACGATTGCGGCCTCATCACATCCCTCCTGATGCCTGTCCCGAACTCAACACATGCTTGGGATAGGAACGGCACAGCGAACAAGGCGGAAGACCGTCCCAAAGACGAAGGACAATCGAGATTCGTTGAAACCGTTCCCTACACTACTGAATGATAAAAGTTCTGTCAACCAAAAATTTCTAGTTTGGTAGACCGTGTGACGAGACGCTCCTGTGCTGGGTGCGTGGCTCGCAAGTGATCGAGATCACTACCCCATCGATCTATGCACCGCTCTAGTGCTCTGGGTTCTGCTTCCTGGGTTGTCTTCCTCTGGCTTACAGGCTATATTGCGGGGCTAGGGCCTTAATTGTCCTGGTCATCTGTGCTGGAACGGACGGGCTCTGTTGTGGGATAAGTTTTGGATGGATGGCGATCATGGAGATCTAGGTATGTCAACTTCTCACACCTTCGATTATGATACAGTGTACTCACGTAAAGTGCGCGTTGGCATCCCCCGGTCACCGCGCGTTGTTGTGCCGTACGACTTTGCCGTCGGTCATCCGGATGCCAGCACCTTTCCTAGCCAGGCGCTCGGCGAGGCAACGAGCCGCATGCTGTTACGCGAAGGACCAGAGCTGGCGCTCTATCCCGGGGATATGAGTCACGATGCGGCGCGCCAGCTCGTCAGTGACAAATTGAAGCTCCACGAGGGCATTGATATCCCTCCCAGCCGCGTGATGATCACGAATGGTTCCACCCAGGGCTTGCTGATGGTCGCTGAGGCCTTTCTCAATCCGGGCGACACGGTGATCATTGAGGAGTATTGCTATCCGGGTACCTTGCGCGCCTTCAGCTATTGCGAGCCGCACTGGGGGACCGTGCCAACTGATCATGAGGGTATTATCGTCACAGAGTTGACGCATGTCTTAGATCGGCTGGCGGACCAGGGAGTCACCCCGAAATTTATCTATACGATCGCGAATTTTCAAAATCCAACCGGCTCGGTGATGAGCCTGGCACGACGACAAGCGCTGATGCAGGTAGCGGAGGAACGGCATCTTCTGGTGATCGAGGATGATGCCTACGGTGATCTGATCTACGAAGGGAAGCCGGTGACCTCACTGTATGCCTTGAGCCAGACACAGAACGTCGTCCGTCTGGGAACCTTTTCGAAGATCGTGGCCGCGGGAGTACGCTTGGGCTGGATTATCGCTCCTGAGCCAGTGTTGGCGAGGATGGCGGTATCGAAAATCGATGGCGGGACCAGTGCATTTACGAGTCGAGCGGTGGCGGAATACCTGCAGGATCACCTCGATAACCGTATGGAAACACTGCTCGGCGTCTACCGTGCCAAACGTGATGCGATGCTCGAGGCTTTAGAAGAGCACCTCGATGGAGTAGCAGTATGGAGCCAGCCAAGAGGGGGGTTGTTCATCTGGGTGCGTCTACCTGAGGAGGTTGATACAACGAAACTCCTTGAAGCAGCCCTTAAGGCAGGTGTCACCTATCTGCCGGGAACGAACTTCTCGACGGAGGGGAAAGGTACCAACTATCTGCGTCTGTCGTTTGCGTATCTGAGTCCAGAGAAGATTCGGGAGGGAATTGCTGTATTGGCCCGTGTGCTCAAAGCGGTCAAACCGCTCAAGGCACCCTTACCAGCCTAAGGGGAGCAGGGCTGGCCTGCACGGTGCTCAGGCAGGCCCGGTCAGCCGGCGGAGTTGTTCCAGTTCTGGCTTTACACGCCCTTCGTAACACTCTGGGCAGATGCTGTGGCTGAATTGGGCTTCTGAATGTTCGGAGATATAGCTTTCGACTTGTTGCCAATAATTTCGGTCATCACGGATTTTTTTGCAGTATGAGCATATCGGCAGGAGGCCTTGGAGTTGCTTGACCCGTGCCAGGGCCTCTTCGAGGGCCTTAACGCGGTCCGCTAAGCTGTGTTGTAACTCCACGATGCGCAGGCCCACTTGCACACGTGCACGTAACTCCTCGCGATTAAAAGGTTTAGTGACATAGTCGTTGGCACCCGAACGTAGACCCGCGACGATATCTTCCCGGCGTCCTCTTGCCGTGAGTAAAATTAGGTAGGGTGGCGTAGACGTGGCGGCGCGTCGAACTCGACGGCATACCTCGACACCGTCCATACCAGGCATCATCCAGTCGAGAATCGCTAACGAAGGGGCGTTTGCACTGTGGAGAACCTCCCAGGCTGCGGTGCCATCGGAGGTGACCACCACTTCGTAGCCCCATCGAATAAGCGTAGTTTCGAGGAGACGGCGGGAGATCATATCGTCTTCAGCGATTAGGAGCTTCACGGCTCAACCTCTTTGGTCAGGGCGATCAACACGGGGACGAGCTATCCCATGCCTTCATCTAGAAGAGCATGGCCAGTAGTTATGGAGACGGCACGTCATAAGTTGATGTGATGTGTGGTGTAATGTCTGTGACGGTTGCAAGCTCAACACGATTTCGACCCCCGGACTTCGCACGGTACAGCGCGCTATCTGCTGCCTGGATCAGGACGGTCGGCTCCAGAATAGCGATTGTGTCACTGGCGGCAACCCCGAGGCTACACATGATATCGATCGTGCCTCCGGGGATCTTGACCGGTTCCTGACTCATGCTGACGCGGAGCCGATCGGCGAGTTTGAAGGCATCTTGAGAGGTGCAGCCGGGCAGAACCATGAGAAACTCTTCCCCGCCGTAGCGGCCGATGGCGTCATAAGCGCGCAACAGGTCACGCATCCGACGGGCGGACTCACATAGCGCTATGTCACCAACCATATGCCCATAGGTATCGTTGATGCGCTTGAAATGATCGAGGTCGGCTATTGCGACCGCCACGGGAAGCTCTTCGCGTCTTGATCGCGCCAGCTCATTTTCGAGCACTTCGAGGATAGCGCGTCGATTCCACATCCCCGTCAACGGATCATGCATAGCCTGAACGCGGAGCGCTTCGCGAGCTTCAATCAGCTCAGCCTGCAGTGTCACGATGCGCTTCCCAGTGCGCAAGCGCACTTGTAGTTCGTGTGGATCGAATGGCTTAGTTAAGTAGTCGTCAGCTCCGGCGTCTAATCCCTCGATAATGTTTTCTTTACGTCCTTTTGTGGTCAGTAAAAGCAGATAAATGTATGGTTCCTGCCCACGTTGCCGTACTTTTCGGCAGACCTCCAAGCCATCCATCCCGGGCATCATCCAATCTAAAATGGCGATCGGGGCGGCGTCGGTCCTCTGCAACAGTTCCCAGGCTTCGACGCCATCACGCGTGACAGCCACCTCGTAGCCCCACCGGGTTAACATGGCTTCGAGGAGACGGCAAGAGACGACATCGTCCTCAGCGATCAACACTTTCACGGTACAACCTCCTTGGCCAGGGCACGCACCTTGAGGGTCAAACGTCCCTACTCGGCTTCGAGGGTTGTGCAAGTCGGGGCAATCCACTCAGCATCGCGGATCTAGGCTTACCCACGTGTTTCGATTCGAGGGCGGTCGAAGAATAAGACAACCTGAATGAGTACCTGCTGGCGCTTAAGCAGAAGAACAGCTTCCTCTCGAATAAACTCTGCGTATGGAGAACAGGATCATTGCTGGACGAGTGTTAACTCTTGCGACTCGGCTGATATCCTGTCGGACAGTGGTTTTCCTGTATCAAGCCTGGCCATGACGTGGCGCATTGCGCAGTCATCCCCTAGGCTCTCCCAAGCATGAATTATGGCTCCCCATAGTTGTATGTCTATTGCTTCCATATATCGGTTACTTGAGCAGAGGGAATTAACGGGTATCGACGCGCGAGTGCTTTCTTGTCGCTAGGCGTGTTCATAGCTGGCGGTATAATCTCCGCCGTTCCGCAGGGATCGTCGCAGAGGAGAGTTGAGAGAAGGGAGCTTGCATACACCGCCTGGAGACACTAGCAATCAACTATGTGTCACTGTACAGTAGTTTGGGCGTGATTACTAGTCGTTTCTTAGGTGAAGAGCCAATTGGCCTCATGGTGCGCTGACACGAGGCGACAACCTGATTTCGGTTTTCGGATGAGGGTTAGTTCATTACCACGAGGTTCTAACGCAAGAGGAGGAAGCGAAGTGGAACATCCATCCGAGCAGCCGATAATGCGCTGCACTCGTTGCAGCAAACCCTATGAAGTGGAGGAACGGTGTTGGAAGTGTAACTGTGGAGGCACCTTGGATCTACTGCTACCATGGTTGCGTTTCTCGCCGAACCTCGTACAGCATCGCCCCCCGAACTTCTGGCGCTACCGCGAGGCACTACCACCGCTTACCACCCAAGTCTCCCTTGGTGAGAGTATGACACCCTTGATCTCTATCGATCATCGTGGCCGAGATATCTGGCTCAAATGTGATTATCTATTGCCAACCGGCTCTTATAAGGACCGTGGTGCGGCAATACTTATGAGTCAGCTACAGTCCATGGATGTCCGGCATGTGGTAGAGGACTCATCGGGAAATGCGGCGGCTTCGCTGGCAGCATATGCAGCTCGGGCCGGGATTGACATCGAGGTGTTTTGCCCTGCCTCTGCTTCTCCGGGGAAATTGGCGCAGATCAAACTTTATGGGGCGCAACTTCGTTTGATCGAGGGACCTCGACAGCGGACAACAGAGGCACTCGAACAGCATGTCGCAGCGACCGGAGATTTCTATGCCTCCCACCTGTGGCATCCGTATTTTCTTGCAGGGGTCAAAACCATGGCCTATGAGATCACCGAGCAAAATGGTTGGCGGGCACCTGATGTGATCATCTGCCCGGTGGGAGCCGGGAGCATCCTACTGGGGCTGTATAAGGGGTTTACCGAGTTGCAACGAGCTGGTGTCATCGAGCGTCTGCCCCGTCTTTTCGCCGCACAGGCAGCGAACATTTGTCCAGTCTATCAGGCATACGAACGCCAAGACACCGATGTGCCTGCCATGGCAGCCTCAGGCCCAACGCTGGCTGAGGGGATTGCCCTGCCGTGTCCGGTGCGCGGCGTTCAACTGCTACAGGCTTTGCGGGAGACCAAGGGCGGAGTCGCAGCGGTGTCAGAGAAAGAGATTCGAGAAGGTCTTGCCATACTCGGGCGCTGCGGTATCTGTGTCGAACCGACATCAGCTGTGGTAGTAAAGGCGCTGGAGCACCTTGAAGATGCTGGGATGATACATGCCGATGAGCAGGTGGTCTTGGTGCTCTCAGGCTTTGGGTTAAAGGCAGGGCTAATCCTGCAAGAATTGGCGAACGCAGGATGAACTCGGGGGCAACGAATTAAAGTCGACCCGTTTAGGACAACACACCTGGTAGCTCCGCCACGAGTGAGGCACAGTTGTCGAGTCAGTGCCAGGGCGACGTGTCCGTCCGGCAGGTGGGGCAGTACAGGGTCATCTCGACGAAGCACCCAAATGGTGGAGCGGTCATCGAACGCTTCTGTGGGTATGACCATGAGGCTATGCAGCGATCAGATTTGCCTATTATTTGATCAAAGAAACAGCGACCTGACCCCTACTGCTCACTTTGGCAGCAAATATCGATCAAGTGCGGAGCAAGATTGCGCCCCAAAAATCCCGTGTGACAAGGTGTTGGCTGCATTGTATCGAGGCTGGCACGTTTCTTGGGTAACAAAAAACCTTGCTCTGGCCAAGGCGCAAGAATTGCGCACATATCGATCGCTCCTACACACGTCACGGAGGCTGACCACGTATGATACACGTACTAAGGTTGAGAAGCCTACTCGCAGGGAGTATTGCCGTCGTGCTGGGCATGTTATTAGGCTTTGTCAGCCAACCATTGGGCCATGCCTGGGCAGCTGAGCCCATTAAGGTCGGGATCTTGCACTCATTGAGCGGCACCATGGCGATCAGCGAGACACCTATCAAAGAGGTCGTGCTGATGGCCATCGATGAAATTAACAAATCCGGTGGTGTCCTCGGCCGACCTGTAGAGGCTGTCATTGAAGACCCCGCTTCGAACTGGGATCTCTTCGCGGAAAAATCCAAGAAGTTGCTTCAGCAAGATAAGGTAGCAACGGTTTTTGGTTGCTGGACGTCGGTAAGCCGTAAATCGGTTCTTCCGGTGTTCGAGCAATATAATGGCCTCTTGTTCTACCCGGTCCAGTATGAGGGTGAGGAATGCTCCAAGAATGTCATCTACACCGGGGCCACGATTAACCAGCAGGCGACGCCGGCAGTGGATTATCTCATGAGCCCGGATGGCGGCGGCAAGAAACGCTTCTATCTGGTCGGCACCGACTATGTCTACCCTCGCACCACCAACAAGATTCTTCGCTCTATACTTAACCAAGGCCAAAGATGTCAAGGAAGCGGACATCATGGAGGAGTACACACCCTTCCACCACCAGGATTATCAAACCATCGTGGGCAAGATCAAGAGCTTCTGCGCTGGCGGCGATGCGGCGGTCATCAACACCATCAATGGCGACAGCAACGTGCCATTCTTCAAAGAACTGGCCAATCAGGGGGTTACGGCAGACAAGTGCCCGACGATTTCTTTCAGCTTCGCTGAGGTGGAGTTGCAAACCCTCGACGTCAAACCATTGGTTGGGCATCTGGCTTCGTGGAACTACTTCATGTCCATGAAGACGCCTCAGAACGTCAAGTGGGTCAAGGCCTATCAAGAGTGGTGTAAGAAGCAGGGAATCGCCGACAAACAGTGCGTTACCGATGATCCCATGATGCATGCATATATCCATGTCAAACTGTGGGCCAAAGCAGTGGAGCAGGCGGGCTCGACAGATGTCGAGCCCGTGCTCAAAGCCCTGGAGGGGCTGGAGATCGACAGCCCCGTAGGCAAATACAAGGTTGATGAGAAGAACCACCATACCTGGAAACCCGTCTATATCGGGAAAATTCGCGAGGATGGCCAATTTGATATCGTCTGGCGAACCAAGGAATGGGTGGCACCGGAGCCTTGGAGTGCGCTGACCTATCCTGGACGTGCCTGTGACTGGAGTGGAGACGGCAAGGGCACGTTTGACCTGGTAGAGGGGAAGCGCGCCTGGGTCTCTGAAAGTCGCTAGACATCTTGCCCTGCTGGCTGCTAAGATGTATCTCCTTTTCACCCGGCGAGGAAGTCTCGGAGCGGAAGTGAGGAGAGGAGTTCAGAAGGCGGATGTTTGGCCAAATCTACGGACGGGTGTGGACTCTGCTGGCGTTGATCATCCTCAGTGGGGGTGTCGGCGGAGCCCATGCCGCCTCTGTCGACGCCTATGCCACAGCAATTGCCAGGGCCGATCAGCAACGTCAGGCGTTGGAGCAGATGCATGAGCTGGCTGATCCCACCTTCAAGGCTGTTCTTATGGCTCTGAAGGAAGGGGCATTATACACCTGGCAGGGGCACCTCCTGATCCTGAACGACTCGGGTGCGTTTCAAGATCTCGCAGGGACAGCTCATGCTTGACGCCTCGGGCCAGCCATTCCTACCGGATGATGCCGTCGCAGGTGCCCTTGGAAGAGGGCAACGCTTCCTCTGTTGCAGCGGGTGCTGGATGTGATTAGCCTGACCGACGCGGACCCCAAAGTGCGCAGAGCCGCGGCACTGAAATTTGGCAATGTGCGCGACCCAGCCGGTGTGGGGCTGATCGAGAAGCACTCATACCCTTGAAGGTGATCCGAGCGTCCGCCCGGTGACTGATCGAGGCCCTCAATAAACTGAAGCTCTTCCACCCAGACCCCCAGATACGCCGCCAGACGGTAGAGCATATTGCGGCGACCCGTGCCGAGTCAGCTCTTGCTCTGCTCAAAAGCCTCGTCGAGCAGGAACAGGATATCGCCGTGCACCAGGCCATGCAACAAACCATCACCTCGATCGAAGGCTATCTACGCCTACGAAATCTCATCGGTTATATGTTCAATGGCATCAGCCTTGCCTCGATCCTGCTGATGATGAGCCTGGGGTTGGCAATTACCTTCGGCTTGATGGGGGTCATCAATATGGCTCATGGTGAGATGCTCATGCTGGGCTCATATACCGCCTATCTTGTCCAGGAATCTTTCGCCGTATACGCTCCTGCCTACCTCGATTATTTTTTCTTTGCGGCGTTGCCGCTATCGCTCTTGGTGGTAGGGGTCGTGGGATTGTGTTTGGAACAAGGTCTGCTGCGCTTCCTCTACGGTCGTCCCTTGGAGAGCCTTCTGGTGACCTGGGGCATCGGCTTGATCCTCCAGCAGGGTGTCCGCCTCTCCCTGGGTGACCAGACCAGCGTCAACTCCCCCACCTGGTTTCGCGGCGGTTGGGAGGTATTACCTGGCCTCGTCTTGCCATACAGCCGCCTGTTTATTGTCATGCTATCTTTGTTCAGTGTCACCGGCGTGTACTGGTTGCTCTACCGCTCCACTGCCGGACTGAAGGTCAGAGCTGTGATGCAAAACCGAGATATTGCCTGCTGCATGGGTATTGCGGCCCGCCGTATCGACGCGCTTACGTTTGCCATGGGAGCGGCGCTAGCGGGTCTGGCGGGTTGTGCTCTGAGTCTGATCGGTACGGTCGATCCTGAGGTCGGCAAAACCTATATCGTGGACTCGTTTATGGTGGTCGTTCTGGGCGGCGTCGGGAAGATCCTGGGAACGGTGTTGGCTTCTCTCGGTCTCGGCATGTCGAATAAGCTCCTGGAGCCTGCCATCAGCGGAACAGCAGGCGCGGTATATGCGAAGGTGGGAATTTTGCTGCTCGTCATTGTCTTCTTACAGCTGCGGCCCACTGGTCTTTTCCCGCCCAGAGAGCGAGCCTCCGAAGCCATGACACGCTAACGATGAGGGGAAAGGAGTTGACAGCAGGAAGAGCGGGGAAACGTACGTGGCTGGCCGAAGCGATGTTGGTGATTCTGCTGATTGTTGTCCTGCCGCTCATCAATGGGATGGGGTTCCTGTCCGACTATTACCTGAATCTGTGCGGGAAATACCTCGCACTGGCGATCTTGGCCCTGGGTATGGACTTGATCTGGGGCTATAGCGGCATTTTGAGTCTGGGACAGGCTGTATTCTTCGGTCTCGGCGCCTATGCCATGGGCATGTATTTGATGCTGGGGTCGAGCGGGCGGGGAGTGTACGGTGAACCCATCCCCGACTTTATGGTCTGGAACCGTGTTCTGGAGCTTCCGCTGTTTTGGAAGCCCTTTCAATATTTCCCCTTCGCCGTGCTTACGGCCCTGTTGTTGCCTGCCCTCGTCGCCACTGTCATCGGATTGTTGACCTTTCGCCGCCGCGTCAGCGGGACGTATTTCGCCATCCTGACTCAGGCCATGGCCTATGCGGCATGGTTACTGTTCAATCGCAATGAGCTCAATCTGGGTGGGACGAACGGGCTCACCGATTTTAAACGTCTCCTGGGGTTTTCGTTGAGCGACCCTGGGACGTTGCGCGGACTCTATATGGTGACAGCCGTCGGTCTGGTCGGCAGCTTTATACTCTGTCGCTGGCTGGTGGGCTCAAAGATGGGGCTCGTGCTGACGGCAATTCGCGATCAGGAGCGGCGCCTGCAGTTTTTAGGCTATCCCGTCGCCCACTATAAGATTTTCATTTTTGCGCTGGCAGGGATGCTCTCAGGACTGGCTGGTGCCCTTTATGTCACGCAAGTGGGTATTATCACGCCAAGCCAGATCGGTGTGCTGCCCTCGCTGGAGATCGTTGTCTGGGTGGCGACTGGTGGTCGGGGGACGCTCGTCGGGGCCATTCTCGGCGCCATTGGTATTAACGCCGCGCGTAGTCTGTTGACCGCCCATTACCCAGAGTGGTGGCCGATCATCCTGGGAGGATTATTCGTCGGCGTCGTCATGTTGTTCCCCGACGGTCTGGCTGGCCTCCCCGGCCAGTTCCAACGCTGGGGGCGTCGGTTGCGATGGCGACGCCTCACGCCTGCGCCTATCCCACCATCCACGGTCAGCCCAGGTTTGACGAGTCAGCAGTAACATGGATTTACAATCACCCCGAGGAGTGGAGGCATCGCATGACACAACATGGGTCCATCGTCTACCTGGAGGGTGTCTCGGTCACCTTCGATGGCTTCATGGCCCTGCGTGGGGTGAATCTGTACCTCGATCATGGAGAGCTCCGAGCCCTCATCGGCCCGAACGGCGCCGGCAAAACGACCTTACTCGATGTCATCTGCGGCCAGGTAAAGCCCGACACCGGGCGCGTGATTTTCGGCGACGCGACCGATTTGAGCGGGCTCGAGTCGTATCAAATCGCGGCCCTGGGCATCGGCCGCAAATTTCAGACGCCCTCGGTGTTCAAACATCTCACCTTGCTTGAAAATCTGACACTGTCTCTCCCCCAACGCTGGTCTCTCTGGTCCACGTTGTTTGGCGCGCCGACAACGGCAGAACTCGATAAGATGGCGTCAATTCTGGAGACCCTTGGCCTGCTTGAGAAGGCCCATCACAAGGCGGGATCGTTGTCCCATGGGGAGGTACAATGGCTGGAGATCGGTATGGTGATGACACAAGATCCAGCCTTACTCCTGCTCGATGAACCGGTCGCGGGTATGACCGGGACAGAACGTGAGAAAACCGCCCAACTCCTGCAACGCATGGCGCAAGACCACGCCGTTCTGGTCGTCGAGCATGATATGGAATTTGTGCGGCAGACCGCCCAGAAGGTCACGGTCTTGCACGAGGGGGCCGTTTTGTGCGAGGGCTCCGTCGACCGAGTGCAACACGATCCTCGAGTGATCGAGGTCTATTTGGGAAGGGGATATCACGCAGATGCTCACGGTGCAGGGGCTTAGTGTCGGCTATGGTGATAGTCAGATCCTCTGGGACGTTCACTTGCACATCCCCAAAGGCCGAGTTGTCTGCTTGATGGGACGAAATGGCGTGGGCAAAACCACGCTCTTGAAAAGTCTGATGGGTCTGCTGCCCACACAGACGGGCGGCATCATGTTCGATGGGCAGGAGATCACCCGTATCCGCCCCGAACAGCGAGCGCGGCGCGGTATGGGCTACGTACCGCAAGGGCGAGAGATCTTCCCGCAATTAACCGTGCTGGAAAATCTCAGCCTTGGGTTATTGGCCCAAAAGGGCCGCCAGAGCAGGGTCCCGGACACTGTGTTTGAACTCTTTCCGGCGCTGTCGGGCCTACTCAATCGCAAAGGCGGGTTCCTCAGCGGCGGGCAGCAACAGCAACTGGCGATCGCTCGGGCGTTGGTGACTGAGCCGAAGCTCTTGCTCCTGGACGAGCCGACTGAGGGGATTCAACCGTCGATCATTCAGGAGATCGAAGAGGTCATCGTGCGGATTAAGGCGCAAGGCCAGGTCACGATATTACTAGTCGAGCAATATCTGGAATTCGCTTGGCGACTGGCGGATGCGTATTATATGATGCAGAAGGGATCGATCGTCGCCCACGGCGACATCGCCGACCTCAGCGGGGACGTCGTGAAACAGTATCTGACTGTCTAAGGGGGCAGCCTTGCGGTTCCTGAGCGTCCTGGGGAAGTTATCATGCACCTGACTCCGCGAGAGATCGAAAAGCTCCTGATCTTCACCGCAGCCGATGTGGCGCGCCGACGGCAGCAGCGCGGTCTCAAGCTCAACTACCCCGAGGCGATGGCTCTGATCACTGCAGAAATCCTTGAGGGAGTGCGCGACGGCCGATCGGTGGCCGATCTGATGCAGTATGGTGCCACCATCTTAACACGCGACGATGTGATGGATGGGGTACCTGAGATGATTCGTGAGATGCAGGTGGAGGGCACGTTCCCCGATGGTACGAAGCTGATCACCGTACATGATCCAATTCGCTAACGTCTTGATCCCACTCCGCTGGAGGAGGGAGTGGAGGCAGGAGTCGCATGTGGTCCCTGGAGAGATTTTCTACCATGACGAACCCATCACCGCAAACGTCGGTCGTCCAACGCTCACGCTACAGGTGACCAACCGGGGCGATCGCCCCATCCAGGTGGGCTCCCACTTTCATTTCTTTGAAGTGAACCCGGCACTAGATTTCGACCGACGGCAAGCCTATGGTATGCGGCTGGATATCCCCGCCGGTACGGCGGTGCGCTTCGAGCCAGGGATGCACAAGACGGTGACGCTGGTAGCACTTGCCGGCCGTCGTCGGGTGTTCGGTCTCAATCAGTTAGTGGAAGGCAATCTGGACGATCCGCTGGTATTGCATGCAGCGCAGGCACGGCTTGCGCGCTTCCTCGATGACTCCTCGATAGCCCGCCATACCCCAGAGGGTTCAACATGAGCCTGCGCATACCGCGTCACATCTATGTCGATCATTACGGCCCGACTGTTGGCGACCGGGTGCGTCTGGCCGACACCGAGCTGATTATCGAAGTGGAGCGTGATTGCACGGTCTATGGTGATGAAGTCAAATTCGGTGGCGGTAAGGTGATCCGCGACGGCATGGGGCAGTCCCCCGAAGCTACCAGTGCCCAGGGTGTGCCTGATCTGGTGATCACGAACGCGCTCATCATCGATTACTGGGGGATTGTCAAAGCCGATGTGGCTATTAAGGAAGGGAAGATCGTCGGCATCGGCAAAGCGGGCAATCGCAATCTGATGGACGGGGTCACGCCGGGTATGGAGATCGGCGCCAGTACCGAGATCCTGGCTGGCGAGGGGCACATTCTCACCGCTGGCGGTATCGATGCGCACATTCATTTCATCGCCCCGCAACAAATTCATGAAGCCCTGTATAGCGGCATCACTACTATGATCGGTGGTGGCACCGGGCCAGCGACCGGCACCAATGCCACCACGTGTACCCCTGGGCCTTGGAACATTGCGCGCATGTACGAAGCGGTTGAGGCCTTCCCGCTGAATTTCGGCTTTTTGGGGAAAGGTAACGCCGGGCGCCCCGAGCCGCTCGTAGAGCAGATTCGCGCTGGAGCTATGGGGCTCAAGCTTCACGAAGATTGGGGCACGACGCCGGCAGCCATCGACTGCTGCCTAGCCGTCGCAGATCAGTACGATGTCCAGGTGGCGATCCATACCGACACGCTGAACGAGTCCGGGTTCGTTGAGCGCACGGTAGCAGCATTCAAAGGACGCACCATTCATACCTATCACTCCGAGGGCGCCGGGGGTGGACATGCCCCCGACATCCTCAAGGTGTGCTCCTATCCCAATGTGCTCCCATCCTCCACGAATCCCACTATGCCCTTCACCGTCAACACCATGGATGAGCATCTGGATATGTTGATGGTGTGCCATCATTTGGATTCGGACATTCCCGAAGACGTGGCCTTCGCGGAATCGCGCATCCGGGCCGAGACCATCGCCGCGGAGGATGTCCTACATGACCTGGGAGCCATCAGCATGATGTCGTCGGACTCCCAGGCCATGGGTCGGGTAGGTGAGGTAATTTGTCGCACCTGGCAAACCGCGAGCAAAATGAAGGAACAACGCGGGCCGCTACCGCAGGACTCGACACGCCATGACAATAGCCGCGTCAAACGCTATTTGGCCAAGTATACGATCAATCCCGCCATCACCCATGGCATCAGCGCCTATGTTGGGTCTGTCGAGGTCGGAAAAGTTGCCGACTTGGTGCTGTGGAAGCCGCCATTCTTCGGAGTGAAGCCCGAGCTCATTATCAAAGGCGGGTTCATCGCCGCTGCCGCTATGGGCGATCCGAATGCCTCCATTCCGACCCCGCAACCGGTGTTCTATCGTCCGATGTTTGGAGGGTTTGGTCAGGTAATTAGCCGTATCTCCTGTCACTTCGTCTCAGCGCTGTCATTGACAGAAGGCCATGTAGGGCGGCATGGCTTAACTAAACCGCTGCTCCCAGTACAGAGTTGCCGTCAATTGACCAAAACGGATATGCGTGGTAATAACTATCTGCCTCGGCTTCAGGTCAACCCTGAGACTTATGAGGTATCCATCGACGGCGAACGGGTGAGCTGCGAGGCGGCGCAGCGCCTGCCATTGGCGCAGCGGTACTTTTTGTTTTAGGTGCGTGCAATAGCGTCTGCCGTGCTGACCAGACCACTGCTGAGCAGACCTGTATCATCATTGACGGGCTGGCGCTGATATGGGAACGACGGCAGCAGGGTCACTCGAGCCCACACGAATGCCTTTCACACCGCTCGGTGTAACGTCAGGGCATCGGCATATATGGCGGAAATCTCCTCCCCTCCTCTGCAATTCTTGGCGCTGCTGCAGTTGTGCGATACCGGATTGCCAACGGGGGCGTATGCGTTTTCAAGTGGACTCGAGACCTATACCCAGCAGGGGCTCATGCCTGCGGTTGCGACACTGCAAGCGTGGATGGAAGCGGTCTTGCATCACACGATACACGGCAGCCACCTGCTGCCGGTAGCCCTTGCCTACCGAGCCACGACTGGTCGGGATTGGGCACAGCTTGAACGCCTCGATCAGCACCTGACGGCGATGAAGCACGCACGAGAGCTACGTGAGGCGAGCGTGAAGACAGGACGGGGGTTACTCCGGCTGGCGGTTCAAGTCTGGCCGGGGCCCGATGTTGAACGTCTGTACCGGCTTTCCCAGCAGCATAAGGTGGCAGGTCACATGGCCCTGGTGTTGGGAGTGATCGGGTGTCAACTGGGATACGAAGAAAAGATCATCGTCGAGGGGGCCGGGTATCAGTGGCTCAGCAGTGTGATATCAGCCGCCTTACGCCTGCTACCCATCGGACAGTTGGCCGGGCAACAATTGCTCACAACGCTCCTCCCACATCTCCCCGCCATCGCCGAAGACATTCGCCAACAGAGCTGGGATGACCTGTCCAGTGCAGCTCCGGAGTTCGACATTCGCGCCATGCAGCACGAAACATTGTACAGTCGGCTGTTTCAAAGCTAACGTTTCCTTTCACTGGACGAGAGTGAGGGTACGGAATGGGACCACAGAGCCCGTGGATTTACCCCCTTTACCTATGGGAGAGGAAGAAGCCGAGGGCAAGCGGGGAGGCTCCATATGCCAAACACCTACGTCAAAATCGGTGTCGGCGGGCCGGTGCGCTCGTGGAAAACCGCCTTGCTCGATACCCTCTGCAAATGCCTGCGTGAGCGCTACGACATAGCTGTCATCACCAATGGTGACTGGATATGAAGCATAGAGCCCGCCGAATCGTCCCTTTTCGTCAAAGGGACGATTCGGCCGAGTGACGCATACAGACCAAGGTGCATCTGTCCCAAACGGGTTAGCTTTACTCCCCATTCTTTAGCGCGTGGTCTTGGCGAATCGGGCACACACCTCAGACCAGCACTCCCTCGCACTGGAGGCCGTCGGGCGCTTTGCTGGCGGTCGCCCCCACCATGGTGGTATTGTGGCGGCTGGTGTGCGGTGCAAGGTACGATGCAGGCTGTCCAGCGGACGCGCCACACTCGTGGGCGTGACTCTTCTCTTAAATGGACACCATTCCTGATGATCGGGGGGTTCCGCTCATCTCGCGGCCCGTTAGGTTCCCTTGCCAATAGTCCCTGCAAATCATAAGGCAATAATGACCCATGAAGCGTTTGGTAGCCCACTTCACCATAACACTTGCTGCACCCATCCTGGTCGAAGATAGGCGAGGTGCCATACACGCTTTCAAGGTTGCGCACGACGCATACTAAGACGCATACTAAGTTGAGGTAACGTGGGGGGAGAAAACATTTCGTCCTGCATAGGGAAGCCGGGTTCGCGCAGGCCTTGTGACGGAATATCCCGCCTAAATATCTCTGTGAGTCAGCCAGAAACGGAGCTTTATCCGGAAGGCGCAGACGAACGCTCCAAGACTTGCTGGCTGAGATCTACGGCTGGTTCGACGAACGCTCCAAGAATTGCTGGCTGAGATCTACGGCTGGTTCACTGAGGGGTTCCACACAGCAGAGATGGAACAGGCCACGACGCTACTTAGAGTAGCGTCGTGAAATTTGATCCGCATCCGAGGCCACTGGGTGGTATCTCCTTGCAGATATGTGCTAAGCTTGCTCTATGGCTAGGGGTCAGGACCTACTCACACGCATGCAGCAGACGCCCTTTGGTTGGGGGCAGGACGACTTTCGGCGCTTGTATCGTGCATATGGATTTGAGGTTATCGAAGGGGGACGGCATATCGTTGTGCGGCATCCAACCTATCCGGATCTCAACACGACCGTCGCAAGGCATCAGGAGTTAGCCCCTGCCTATGCACGAACGGCTGTGCGACTCATTGAAGAACTGCTCCGACGCACAGCCGAGCGGGGCTCGAAGGAGTGAGATAAGCCATGAAGGACGCCCAATATTATGACTCCCTTCCCTGGGAAATCCGCATTGAGCGGGACCTCCGGCAGGATGGCGCGGTATACTATATCGCGCGTCATCCGGAGTTTGGGGATATCTCTGGACCCGTGGGCACCGGTAGTTCCCCCGAAGAGGCGCTGGCAGACTTACGAGAGGCAAGGCAATGCCTGATCGGCGTTCTGTTAGAGCGTGGCGATCCCATTCCAGAACCCGGACCAGTGAAGACTGCTGTAGCCTAGCTTTCAGCATCTACTCCGCTTGCAGGAGCAGCGGAGAGGACACGGCCCGAACACCTCGATCAGCAACTGACGGCTATGAAGCACACTCGCGAATTGCACGAGCCACGTGTAAGAACGGGGCAGCGGCAGCCGAGCCTCCCAGTAGGAGAGGAGGAAAACAGCGCGAGCGGGAGTCTCATCCATGCCAAACACCTGCGTTAAAATCGGTGTCGGCGGGCCGGTAGGCTCGGGGAAAACCGCCTTGCTCGATACCCTCTGCAAACGCTTACGCCAACGCTACGCCATGGCTGTTATCACCAACGATATTTATACCCGTGAGGATGCCGAGTTTCTCATCCGTAGCGGTGCGCTCCCCACTGAGCGCATTATGGGGGTGGAGACCGGTGGCTGCCCACATACGGCCATTCGCGAGGATGCATCGATCAATATCGATGCCGTCGAGCGCATGTTAGCACGTTTTCCCGATCTCGATCTCGTGTTCGTCGAGAGCAGTGGCGACAACCTGGCCGCCTCGTTCAGCCCCGAGTTGGTCGATGTCTCGATCTGCGTCATCGACGTCGCCGGCGGCGATAAAATCCCGCGCAAGGGAGGGCCGGGCGTGACCCGTTCCGACCTCCTGGTGATCAATAAGATCGACCTCGCCCCGGCCATGGGTGCCGATCTCGCGGTGATGCACCGCGATGCAAAGAAAATGCGCCGCGATGCAAAGAAAATGCGCCGCGACCGCCCGTTTGACTTCACCAACCTGAAGACCGACGAAGGCGTCGGTGAGATCATTGCCTGGACCACACGCGACATGTTGTTCATCACACCGTGATCACCTGATGAGCGCTGCAGGACGCCATGGACGCGCTGAGCTGTACTTCGCTCGACATGGTCAGCGGACCATCCTCTACCATCAATATGCTGCTGTCCCCGCTCAGATCATCCGCCCGTTCTATACCCCAGACGATGAGCGTGCCTATGTCTTTCTGCTGACTCCGACAGGTGGGATGCTGGGGGGTGATCGACTGGATATCCACATTGTGCTAGAGCCAGACGCAAAAGTCTGCTTGACCACTGCGTCGGCGACGAAGGTGCATCCTTCTGCTGATCTTCCGGCAGAGCAGTCCCTGCGCATCGATCTCAGTGCCGGAAGCTCCCTGGAATATCTCCCTGAGCCGACGATTCTCTTTCGAGCGGCACGGTGGCGACAGCGTACGGTCGTGCATCGGGATACCGATAGCCGCCTGTTGTTCAACGAGGGTTGGAGCGCTGGACGCGTGGCTCGACAGGAGGTTTTCGCGTTCTCCACCCTGGACACCTCGGTTGAAGTGTATACCGCTGATCGTCTCTCAGTCTTCGATCGGATGCACGTCCTCCCCGCCAGCTATCCTTACCAGCAGCTTGGCCTATGGGCGGCTCGCCCACACCTGATGACGGTGTGCCTATTACAAAGGGCCCATCCGCCGGCAAGCTGGCTCCAAGCCGTTCAGGCTGAGCTGACCACCAAGCGTGGCCTCATCGGCCTGAGTCAGCTGACAGCACCGGGCTTTGTCGCCCGCATCCTGGCCGATGATGATGAGGCTATGACCCATGTAGCCCATTGCCTGTGGCAAAAAATCCGCACAGACCTATGGGGTGAGCCCTGGAGTCCCTGGCGGAAGCTCTAAACACTGAGCGAATCGCCAGCATTGGCGGCCCTCCGCGAGCCAATCAAGAATTACCCCCCACAGCCTATACATCGATCATACCCTTATCCCAGTTTTCCAACCATCGACGACCAGATGTGTCCGGGACGAACGCCAACAACCCTGGAAGACCTGACGGATCCAAGGAGCAATCATGATGTAACCCAATCATCACAAAGCGGCCTTTGAAGGGCACCATATCAAATCAAAGATGTTCTTGGCATTGTCGCTTACCTCTGTCATTCCACTCCTCATCCTGACCTATATCTTGCACGTCTATGTCATCCCGCTCTTGGATGCGAGTACGAACGGGATACTGATCGGATCCTGGCAAGGGCTGCTCATCTGCACTGGACTACTGATGGCCGGAGGTGCGTATGTCATCTGGGATGTCGCAGCCGCTGTGGTGCGTACCGCACAGCTGGTCGCCAACGCCTCGCAAGCCATGGGTGCGGAAGGACGCTCGGACGAAATCGGCGTGTTAATGACCTCCTTCTCACGCATGCTGACAACCATTGAGGACCAGGCTACCCAAATAAACACCTTCGCGGCTGAGCTTGACTCAGCCTACAAAGACCTTGAAGCGACGAACAGTCGTCTGAAAGATTTGTCGTTCAAGGATGAAGTGACGGACCTCTATAACCGACGCTTCTTTTTCATTCGGCTCCGTTAGAAAAAGGAATGACCGCGACCTTGCCGACTTTGTAAGCTATGGTTAAATTGGCACGTTTGTGACGACCCCTGCCGGAGGGGTCAACAAGAATCCCGCCAATCTTATACTCGATCATTTCTCTCCACTCGGCAAAGTCTATGACAGGCAATCTTTTGCGGAATGTAGCTAACCGACATTGAGCAACCCTCTCCGGGAGAAATTTGATACAAGACGGCAGACCTCATGACCAAACAAACGGAGGATGTTAATCTGCACATCATGAAGACCTTCCATGAGATCATGCCTCTGCCCTGGCACCATCATGCGGACCCGGTGAATGCCTTCGAACAGCTGGAAGATCCAACGTCAGGTGGGCGACGGTGTGGGTTGATTGATGTGGTTCGGCACGGTCTCCTGGTGCTGGGCTCATGGCTGTCGAAGTCGACGTGGCGTCACGGAGTAGACCAGTAACGCCAGGGTCATCACCATGAGCAACCCTTCACTCCGGTTGGGTTGTTTGACAAACAACGACGAGACGAACAACCGCGGGTCGTTGAGCCACCGAAAGCCCCCTGCACCGTGCGCTTGACCTTTGTCGGCAACGATGACCTCGGCATGGCGTACCTCGCTGGCGGCGATAGTGGTGCCAAGGACATCGCAGGCCTTGGCTGGCTTGTCCTGGCCAATCGTGTCGTCATCCGCATGGCCTTGAGCCTGGATGTGCCACTCGACGGCCTTGAGGGCCGTGCGCGGTGTGGGACGGCCTTGGCCAGCGTCGCGTGTGTAGTGCGTCAGCTGAGAGGACTCAACGCGGTGAGACCGCCAGCGCTTGGCCAACCCCGCGAGGGCCTCTTGAGCGGCTTCGGGGGCGCAAAAGCGTGGGGCTTGCAGGTGAAAGAGCGGCTGGGTGATGGCCTCGTATGCGCGCTGTGTGGCGTGGTGGAGCGTGGCGTCGGCACGTTCAAGAGCGGCCCGTGAAGACACCACCAGCCCCCGCTGGGCCATGCCATCGTGACACCACTCAAGAGACTGAGAGCGGGTGTCGTCGTCAACAGGCTGCCAGGTGTCCTGCTGGAGCGCTTGGCGAATGACCTGCGACACCAACGTGAGGGTCGCTGGCAGACGGGTGATCAAGCCCAGCTGGGCCAGATGGGCGGCATGGTCCTCACCGTCGAGTGTGGCATCGGCGACCAGATCGCGTGGGCGGGGCGGGTCCTTGACGGCGCTCCCCAACGCCTGCGCCCGCGCCTGGAACACCCGGGTGTCGGCGGTGTTGCCGTCCCCACTCGTGCGCACACAGGGGACGCCCCCGTCTTGAGCCACGATCCGTTCCCACACCGCCTGCTGCAGGTCCGGCCGGTGGTCTTTCGAGTCGCCGTGGGGTCGGCGCATGGCGTGCTCGTCGCGATCAGGCACAGACTCGCCGGTGAGGGCAAAGCTGGTCGTGTCGAGATGATTGAAGCGCCGATCCATGCCTTCGTGAGCACCGATCGCACGTGCTAGCTCCTCACACCACACGTCGCAGCCATAGGCATAGACTTCATCGCGTGTGCGGCCACGCTTGAAACGGTTGAACATCTCGGCATCGATGCCTTCACGAACACAAGAGATCGAGGGGGTTGTTGGCAAAAAACTGCGGCGTTCACGATCAGGGCCGATGGGCAAAGCCCACGCCAGTGAGGATCATTCCGGCCACGGCTTCGCCCGGCGTCATCACTGCTTGATCATCTGGCACGAGCCGTCTGTTCAGCATGTTCATCAGCCCTCAGTCGTGGATAGGAGCAGCCATCACGCCTATGTGATCGAGACGCTCGACGCGAACCTGTTCCATGTGACAACCCTCCCCTGAAGCTTCTTGATGCCGTCAAGCCTGCAGCGGAGGATCAACGATTTTGTCTCTCTAAGCACCTGCTCAATGTCGGTTAGAGGCATTGGGTTTTCCTAAATTCATGAAGAGGAAATCAGCCGCTTTCATCGGTTCGGGCACCCCCTCTCGATTGTTTTCCTCGACCTCGACGACTTCAAAGCGGTGAATGATGAGCTGGGCCACACAGCCGGGGATGAAACCTTGCGAGAGGTCGCCCAGCTCATGCAGAAACGGTCGCGTTCGGACAATATTATGGCACGCTATGGCGGCGACGAATTCGCTATCTTACTGGTGGAAACGCCGCAGTCTGGGGCATCTTGTTACGCCGAGCGCATCCGCCAAGCATTGGCCGATTTCTCCTTCAGCCACTCCCGGCACATCACTGCCAGCTTTGGGATTGCGAGTCTGCCTGAGGACTGTCCTGCCTCCTCTGAGGCGTTGATCCGTGATGCCGATGAAGCCCTCTATGCCGCTAAGCGGCATGGCAAAAACGGTGTTGCTAGCTACGAGCCAGAGATGACCTTTGCACTCTCCCCACAGAGTTAACCACGTTCGCGTCCCGTTTGGCGTATTTTCCCCGGACTTCCCCACATCCTCTTTTTCTGCAACGTTCCCCCGTGTGCTGCCGTCGCACCTGCGGCAGAACTTGACTTGTGATCCCTGCATTTCCCGCGATGACCTGTCAGCGATCGACTGATTCTTGTCGTCCTCGACAGTATGGTAAAATGGCTCTCAGCCGTGAGGGCATCACTCGCCAGCCTCATGCGCTGACGTGGTCTTAGGTGATCCAGGGAGGGGATATGCTGACCTGACGTCACTTCCTCTTATAGAGGGTCATGGTGTTAAGGAATGGAGGGAAGTCGTGGCTCACTCCTTTGGGCTCATTTTACCGAATCGTGCTGTCATCCTGGGCGCCGTCACGGTACGGGATCTCCTGGATTTAACCACACAATGCGAGGTCTCAGGCGCTTTTGACACCATCTGGGTTGGGGATAGCCTCCTGGCCAAGCCCCGTTTGGAGTCTGTGACGCTGTTGTCGGCCCTGGCAGCCATCACGACGCGGGTTCGCCTTGGGGTGGGCTGCATGGCGACCTTCGCGCACCGCCACCCGGTGCTGTTGGCCCAGCAGTGGGCCAGCCTCGATGTGTTGTCGAATGGCCGGTCATGGCTGGTGGTCTGCCTTGGGGGACCAAATGAGGCGGGAGCGGCTCAAGCACTCGAACACGCCGCCATGGGCATTCAAGCCCGTGAACGGATCGGCCGCCTCGAAGAAGGCATCACGATACTCCGCAAACTTTTTCATGACACGCAGGCGTCGCATCAGGGTCGCTATTACCAATTTGCCGGTGTAACGTTGCAACCATCGCCGGTGCAGGCTCCTTGTCCGATCTGGATCGCCAGTAACCCGACCGGATTGACCTGGCAAGGCGGCGCCAGTGCCTCCGAAGCAGTGATTGAGCGCAGCTTCCGGCGTGTGGCCCGTTATGCGGATGGCTGGATGACCAATAAGGTCACACCAGAGCAATTCCGCCAACAGTGGAGACGCATCACCGCAATGGCGCGTGAGGAGGGACGCGATGTCGCAAAACTCGGCAACGCTCTCTATCACAACCTCAATATCAATGAGGACCGACAAGCCGCACTGGTTGAGAGCAAGACCTTCCTGGACAAGTATTATGCGGCCAATTTCAGTCCAGCATTCGTCGAGGGGTGGACGGCAGCTGGAAGCCCAAAGCAATGCATCGAGGAATTGCAGGCCTACGTCGACGCTGGTGTGCAGCACCTATCCTTGCGCTTGACCTCATGGGACCAGCAGGGCCAGCTGCAGCGTTTTCTGGACGAGGTGGCGCCAGCGTTTGCGGCCTGACCTCACGGAATAAGACCCTCATGTATGGCGTCTAGAAATCAATGCTGCAGCACACTCCTGGCATACGAGTAGCAGGTAGCTCCACACTTAACCGTGGTCATGAGCACTACCGCTCTAGCACCCGTGCTGGCGTGCGTGGGCCTGCATTAGTCGCCACGCCGCAGAGTTGATCCCGGCCGCGGCCCCCCGCGTCAGCGCGGTTGACGACACTACCAACACCTGGCCAGCCGATCGCCGGTGTGGCGTGCTCTCGCTACGGGGCCGGCACGTCGCACCCTAAGCATCTCGGAGCCTGCGGCGCTTGCACGTTGTGCTCGGAGTCATCAAATACTGTCCCGATTCGGTGCCATAAAGGCAGCTACGGCTCGAAGCTCATGCGTCGTCGGGCACGGTGGGAGACTGGCGAGGAAGAGTCGGCCATACGGCTTCTGGCGTAAGCGGCTATCGAGGATGGCCAACACCCCCCGGTCCTGCTTGGTACGGATCAAGCGGCCGAGGCCCTGTTTCAGGGTGATGATTGCGGTGGGGACCTGGTAGTCCAGAAAGGGATTGCCGCCGGCCTCGCGGATCGCGTCGATGCGCGCCTCAACGAGCGGCTCACTGGGAACTGCAAAGGGGAGTTTGTCGATAATGACGCAGCTCAGGGCCTCACCCTGGACATCGATCCCTTGCCAAAAGCTGCTAGTCGCGAACAATACCGAATGCAGATCCGCTTTGAACGCATCGAGTAGGACACTCTTGGGAGCATCACCCTGGCGCAAGCAGGTATAGGGGAGGTCATCGATAAGACGTTCATAAATTGCATGCATCATGCGAAAGCTGGTGAAGAGCACTAAGGCTCGACCCTCGGTAAGCTCCAGTAGCTGGCGGATGGATTCGGCCGCGGCACCGATGAAGTCAGGCGCACGGGGATCAGGCAGAGTGGTCGGAAGATAGAGAATGGTCTGACTGGCATATTCAAAGGGTGAATCCAACAACACCTCGTCGGCCTCGGGAATACCCAAGCGACCCTTGATAAACGTAAATGTCCGCCCAGTCGACAGCGTCGCGGAGGTCAAAATCATCGGCTGATGGTGACGGAATAAGCGTTCCTGTAATTCCTCTGCAACGTCGATGGGGGACGCCTGGAGAAAGATGCCGCGCCCACGCTGCTCAACCCAATAGACATAGCCGGGATTCTGCAGAGCACTGACAAATTCGACCTCGGCTGCCAGCACGGTTGCCCGTTGGGCGCAAGAGATGAGGCCTTCCGTAGGCTCCTGCACGTTGCTGAGCTGAGCGCCTAGCAGTGCCAAGCTATCGATGAGATCACTGGCGGCTTTGGCAAAGCCCTTCGGGACGCGGGAGGGTGCAAGCCTCTGGCGCTCACCTCGACCATCCATGAGGCGAAACAGCGCACCGCTCCGTTGCAGCAAATGATGGAGGGTCTGATCAGCGGGCGTTACATCCTGCTTGAGGGCTCGCAACTCTCGCTCCGTATCACGCGTCAACTCTTCAACGCGATAGTTGCTGACACCCATCCCAAAGTGTTGGGTGGCCACCTCTTCCAGGTGGTGTGCCTCATCGAAAATGACAGCATCATAACGTGGGATCACTTCGCCGTAGGAGGATTCTTTCAGGGCAAGGTCAGCGAAGAAGAGGTGGTGGTTGACGATGATGATGTCGGCTGCCGCCGCCTCCTGGCGCATACGCGTGATGAAACAGCGGTTGTACCACTCACAACGTTGACCCAGGCAGGACTCACTGGTGGTGCAGAGTTCATTCCAGACAAACGCATCGTCAGGCAGGTCGGCTAATTCCGCGCGGTCGCCGGTGGCTGTCTCCTCAGCCCACTGCTCAAGACGCTGCAGCCAGACGCGATCCACCAACCCCGGCAGCACTGGCTGTTGCCGGAGCCTCTGCAAATGCCAAAGGCAGAGATAGTTTTGGCGCCCCTTCATGCAGGCGGCGCTGAAAGGACGCGGCAGCACCTGCTGCAGGAAGGGGATGTCCTTGGAGAAGATCTGCTCTTGCAGATTTTTTGTGCCGGTCGACACCACCACTTTGAGCCCGCTCAGAATCGCAGGAATGAGGTAGGCCAGGGTTTTACCAGTGCCGGTACCAGCCTCGACCAGCAGCGTCTGTCGCGCCTGTAACGCATCCCAGACGCGCGCACTCATCTCCCCTTGCTGGGGGCGCTCCTCGTAGTGGGAGAGCGCCTGTGCCAGCATGCCGCACGGGCCAAAAATCTGCTGCATGTCAAAGCGAGCAGTCATATCACCTATGAGGCTTTGCGCCCAGTCGCCTCAGCGACTTTCACCAGAGTGTCCATCATGACCTGGAAGTTGTCGGGTTTGAGGGCCTGTGGTCCGTCGCATAAGGCTTCCGCCGGACGCGGATGGACCTCCACCAATAAGCCGTCGGCTCCAGCAGCGATGGCTGCCAGGGCCATCGGTGCGACGTACCGCCAGTGGCCGCTACTGTGGCTCGGGTCGACGAAAACGGGCAGATGGCTTTCCTCCTTGAGTACTGGGACGGCGCTCAGATCCAACGTGAAGCGAGTCATCGTCTCGAACGTGCGGATGCCACGCTCGCACAGGATCACATTCGGGTTGCCTTCACTTAAAATATACTCCGCGGACATCAAAAATTCCTGGATCGTCGACGACATCCCACGCTTCAAGAACACTGGTTTGTTCGTTTTTCCAACGCGTTTCAAGAGCGGGAAATTCTGGGCATTGCGTGTACCAATCTGCAGCACGTCGGCGTATTGCGACACGAGATCGACGTCCTCCGGTGCCATCACCTCGGTGACGATGGGCAGGCCAGTAATCGCCCTGGCCTCCACCAGCAGCTTCAATCCATCCTCACCCATGCCTTGGAACGAGTAGGGGGAGGTGCGTGGTTTGAACGCGCCGCCACGCAGCAGCCTGGCGCCGGCCGACTGCACGGCGACAGCGGTCTCCATGACTTGCTCCCGGGTTTCCACGGAGCACGGTCCGGCGGCGACGACGACGCGATCCCCGCCGATCTGTACCCCATCGATGTTGAGCACCGTGCGCCCCATCTTGACCTGTCGACTAGCTAATTTGTACGGCTTCAAGATGGGCACGATGCTCTCCACGCCAGCCATGGCCTCCAAGGACTGTAGCCGGGGTTTCGTACGCTCATCCCCAATGCAGCCGATGACGCAACGCTCGACTCCCTGGCTCACATGCGCCGTGAACCCCATGTCTTTAATGCGCCCGATCACCGCCCCGACTTCGTCCTCTGTTGCTCCTGCTTTCATGATGACGATCATCTGCCTTCTCCCCGTTGATGGCTTTCAATGATAAGCCCGCTGACACAACAAAAAAAAAGCCGCTGGCTGTAATTTCAGCCCACGGCTCGTACGAAACTCTGATAAAACCCGGTGATAGGCGAGTTACGCCAAGACGATGGGCTGCCGTATGGTACTAAAATAGTACCAATAATAGCAGCAGTAGGCCCTCTGGTAATAGTAGTATAGGAGGGTCCCCATCGTCAGAGCTCTATCCTGCCTCATCTTGCTGTGAACATGCTATTTGCCACGCGACTGTATAGCATGGGACGGATGCTGATGTTGACGAATATATAGCCCTAATGAAACACTACACGAATATCAGAGTGTACAATATCTGTCAAGAAAAAAATGCATGCGTACACTCCGTGACATTACCCGCCTGACGAGACCCGATCGGCAGAGCTGGCGATCCATTCTAGGGCATGGCGGAGACGGCTGAGGACCCGTTCCCGTCCTAAAATCGCCATCACTTCGTGAATGCCGGGGCTTACTGTGCCCCCGGTGAGGGCAACTCGCGCTGGCTGAGCAATATCGCCGAGCTTCAATCCAGACTCCGCCAGCAATTGCTGAAAGACCCGCTCGATCGAAGCTTCATCGAAGGTGGGCAGATCTTCCAGAGCCTTGACCAACCGCGCGAGCAGCGCTGCGCTCTCAGCCGTGAAAAATTTCGCCGCGGCTTTACCGTCGTAGACGATGTCATCGGTGAAGTAGAACCGCAGCCATTGGGTCATCTCGACCAAAGTTTTGCTGCGTTCGCGCACCGAGTCCAGCGCTCTGGCAAGATACGCGCGGTCGACGTCATCCAACGATTTCACGATCCCCTCTCGTATCATATGCGGGAGTAACTCGTCCATAAGACGTTCAGACGGCAGCGTGCGGAGATAATGTGCGTTTAGCCAGAGCAATTTGTCAGGGTTAAAAATCGCCGCCGCCTTATTGAGCTCGGCCAAGGAGAATTGCGCAATCAGTTCCTCCTTAGTGAAAATCTCCTGATCACCATGCGCCCAGCCCAGGCGCGCCAGATAATTGAGCAATGCCTCTGGCAGGTATCCCATGTCTCGATAGGCCAGGACCGAGGTCGCCCCGTGGCGCTTACTGAGGCGCCCCTTATCTGCGCCCAGGATCATGGAGACATGGCCAAACTCTGGCAACGGATAATCCAGGGCCTGGTAGATGAGGATCTGACGGGGTGTATTGGGAATGTGATCGTCGCCACGGATGACATGCGTGATGCGCATGGTGACGTCGTCGACGACCACTGCGAAATTGTAGGTCGGCGTCTCATCCGAGCGCAGGATGATCAAGTCATCCAACTCACTATTCTCAAAGGTCAATTCACCATGAATGAGGTCGACGAAACGCGTCTGCCCCTCCAACGGCGCCTTCAGGCGGATCGCCGCTTTACGATCAGCCGGAGGGTGTTGCAACTCTCGGCAGCGACGGTCATATCGCGGCGATTCCCCCCGCCGCAGCGCCTCGTCGCGTCGCTCCCGTAATTCCTGCGGCGAACAGTAGCAATAATAGGCTTTAGCCGCTTCGACCAAGCGATGGGCATGGGCTTGATAAATCTCCAGACGCTCCGTCTGCCGATAGGGCCCTTCGTCCCAATCTATCCCCAACCACGTCAAGCTCTCGATGATAACTTGGATCGACTCTTCAGTCGAGCGTGTGCGATCGGTGTCCTCTATGCGCAACACAAAAACCCCGCCGCAATGGCGGGCATACAACCAGTTGAAGAGTGCGGTCCGTACTCCCCCGATATGGAGGTGCCCGGTAGGACTAGGCGGAAACCGCACACGAACCGTCTGTATCATAGTACTCCCTTTCGTCAAGCCGATCACCGGCCTGCCCCATCCCAGTATGGGGGGGTGGCGTGCAGGAGGTCAGCATACTTCAGGCCGCTGCCGGTATTGAACAACACCACCCGTTCATGGGCCTGAATCCATCCTTGTTGGCAGAGGCTCTGCAATGCGGCAACCGTGGCCGCCCCCTCGGGGCAGGCAAAGACGCCCTCGCTGGCAGCTAACTGGCGCTGTGCCTGCGCCATCTGCTCGTCCGAAACCGCCACCGCCGTTCCTTCACTGTCCCGTACCGCCTGCAGAATCAAAAAGTCAGCGAACGCCTTCGGCACACGTAAGCCAGACGCCAAGGTCTGGGCGTTCGGCCATAGCGGCGCCTCACTGGCACCTTCAGCGAAGGCCTTGACGATGGGAGCACAGCCCTCCGCCTGCACGACCACCATGCGCGGCCGGTGATCATCGATCCAGCCTAATGCGTGCAGCTCGGCAAAGGCCTTCCACATGCCGATCAGCCCGGTGCCACCCCCGGTTGGATAGAGAATGACATCAGGAAGATGCCAATCAAACGCTTCGGCCAGCTCAAGCCCCATGGTCTTTTTGCCTTCCAGACGATATGGCTCTTTCAAGGTCGACATATCAAACCAACCATGTTCGGCTTGGCCTTCCTGCACGATGCGGCCAGCATCATTGATCAAGCCTTTGATGACATAGACATGAGCCCCAAGGATTATGCACTCCTGCAGGATCATCGGTGGGGTGTCATCAGGTGCGAAGACATATGAATCGAGTCCCGCCGCCGCCGCGTATGCGGCCATGGCACTGCCGGCATTGCCGGCCGTTGGGATGGCCAGTTTGCGCAAGCCAAGCTCTTTAGCCTTGGAGACTGCCATGGCCAGGCCGCGCGCCTTGAACGTCCCAGTGGGATTGTAGCCTTCTTCCTTCAAGTAGAGATGTCGAAGACCAAGCTCCGATCCGAGCCGGCGGAGAGGTAACAGCGGTGTGCCCCCTTCTCCAAGGGTAATGATGTTGGCCGCATCCAGCACCGGCAAGAGTTCGCGGTAGCGCCACAGGCCAGGCGGCCGTCGGGTGCAGTCGCTACGGCGCACATAGCGCTTGATCGATGCCAGATCATAACGCGCCAGCAACGGCCGGCCGCAGGCACAAACGTTCGTTGGCTGCCGCCCTGAGTAGCGCTGCCCGCAGACAGGACATTCGAGGTGCGAAAAATAGCTCTGATGTGTGTCAGCAGCCATAGGTCCTCACATCATCCGCTCCGCGTCCGGTCTTCCAATGTCCTCATGACGAGCAGAGGGGAGAGAAGTTTTGGGGAGATTACGTCGTGCATAGCGCAGCCAACTCCACCCGTCCAGATCACTGTTGACTTCTGCCTTGGTCAAGTGGTGTACCAGCGCCTGACCGATACCCCCAAGCGCCAGATACGCTAGGAGTGCTGTCATGATGGGATCGCTACTACTCGTGGTGCTGTGCGGTTGAGACAGAACCTGTTATGGTCCCTGAGGAGCATACGCCTGCATCCCAACGATTGGAGACGAATCCTCCCGGCAGGTGAACGCCTACACGGCAAATCGAGGGACACCGAAGTCACCCATACAGCGCCCCAGCAACCGAACCTGACTAGCCAATGCCGAAGTGTGATACCGACCGCTTTGACCAACCGTGGCACGCGCCAAGGCGGCAGGCAGCGTGTCACCGCCGCTGTCAAGATCTCCAGCATTGCCGATAGGAAAAGCCCCTCGACCCTACGTATACATCGCCTTCCTATTGTTTCCCTTGCCCCATGCTACGGTCTACCTAGAAGGAACGCAAGTCCAACCATGCTGGGCGTCGACCGGCAAGTCATGGCGAGTTGCAAGGATCGGGATGCCGTTAAGTTTTGGATTCTGTAGATGAGACCTTTTCAGTGGTTGTACTTGCGGTGCTGGTCGCGGTGGATTTGCTCTCACCGGTGGATTTGCTCTCACCGGTGGATTTGCTCTCACCGGTGGATTTGCTCTCCCCGGTGGATTTGCTCTCACTGCTACTTTTTTCTTGCGACATCGCCTTTTTACGTGACTCCGAAGGATAATCAGTCACGTACCAGCCGTCTCCCTTGAGCACAAACGACGTCTGGGAAATGAGTCGGCGTACATGTCCCCCGCATTTTTCGCAGGTTGCCAGGAGAGGTTCTGTCATGCGCTGCATCACTTCGAACCGACGATTGCAATTTTCACACTGATACTCGTAGATTGGCATATCCCTCGCTCAACCTCCCGTGTCTCCGGACAAGTATTCGGAGGATTCTCTAGGATCGACTCATGTCCACTTGCGATCGTTGAATGGGCAGCCTATATCAGGCTACTCATGACCACTTGACGAACTCTACAAATAGGTCAACCACTCCTTGAAACGTTCATCCTTGCCATGGACGATGTCGAAAAATTGGCGCTGCAGCCGCTTCGTCAGAGGCCCCGGTTTGCCAGTGCCGATGGCACGCTTATCGACTTCACGGACCGGGGTGATCTCGGCGGCCGTGCCCGTGAAAAACATCTCGTCCGCAATATAGAGCTCGTCCCGAGAGAGGGGTTCCTCGCGTAGGGGGATCCCTTCGAGACGCGCGAGCTCAATGACCGAGGCGCGCGTGATGCCCTCCAGGATTGACATCGAGGGCGGGGTCTTCAGCATGCCGTGACGAACCATGAAGACGTTTTCCCCAGAGCCTTCAGCCACATAGCCCGTGGGGTCAAGCAACAAGGCCTCGTCGTAACCGGTCTGCACGGCTTCGACCTTGGCTAACTGTGAGTTGGCGTAATTGCCCACGACCTTGGCCTTGGTCATCATAATGTTGGGATGGTGACGCGTGAATGAAGAGATCCGCACTCGAATCCCCGAGGCCAGACCTTCTTCGCCCAGGTATGCCCCCCAGGGCCAGGCAGCGATGGCGACGCGAATGGGGATCCCTAGCGGATTAAGCCCCAACTTGCCATAGCCGACATAGACCAGAGGCCGGATGTAACACTCCTCCAGAGCGTTTTCGTGCACCGTCTGTTTGATAGCCGAGATGATTTGCTCTTCGGTGAAGGGGAGCTGCATGCCGATGATTTGTACCCCATCCAAGAGGCGGCTCACATGTTCCGCTAGGCGAAAGATCGCTGGTCCTCGAGGGGTTTTATAGCAGCGAATCCCCTCAAAAAGCCCCAGGCCATAGTGCAAGGTATGGGTTAGGATGTGGACGCGAGCCTCTCCCCAGTCAACCATGGTTCCGTCCATCCAAATACGCGTGCCGGGGATGCCATCCATCCATACCTCGTTTCCCATCGTCATGAGCTCGCTCCTCTCTCAAGCTAGCGCTCAGCGTAGCAATTGAAACTTATAAAGTAGGCTACCATAGGAACGGCAACCGGTGCAAGGAGAAAGTCCCGCTACGGGTATGATGCTGCGGGGGTGAAGCAGTTGCGGGAGAGATGGCGAGCGGAAATCCAAGTACCTCGTCGACACGCAACTCGCCCATGTACATTTTGACAAATACTAGAGATTATCACTCATGGATCCCTCAAATTTTGAGCGGTTTCAAACATTGTGGCAGGGTTTCAGTCGTAAAGGAGGTGCACCATGACTGCGACCCTGACCAATCGCAGTGAACGCGTCGATGACACAGCAATTCCCGCTAATAGCTTTGCAGCCTCTGCGCGTGATGTCGACAGAGCGATCAGTAGCGGATTGATCTTCCATAGTGGTCTCACGCCGGTCAACACGTGATCTGGGCCTACGGAGACCACAACGATGAGGGATCGTCGGGTTCGCCAACCGACATGTCAGGGCGACAAACAGGGGTTACGAGGAATCCAAGGTCAAAAGAGGGCGAGGCTTCTCCACGCCGGAACAGAGGGCTTCGAACAATGCACGCACGGAATCCAGGCGGTCGTCATAGAACAATGATCGCCTGCGTTCCCACAAGAGGTGGCCAAAACAGTACCGTTTAAGGCCGGAAGCATAACGGTGTATGACGGCTTTATCCCTCCCCTTGAGGACATAGCCGTGCCTGTATAACCACCGACCAAACTGCTCGCCGGCGCGCGGATAGAGCCGCATGTTACTTGGGACACACCCTTGGTGGGAGAAGAAGGCCGCGAGGTCGTCCAGATACAACCCCAGTGGACCACACCGTAACCGGGCAATCACGCGTGTTTATCCATAGACGTGATCGACCATGGGCTCCTCTTTTTCCGCAATAGTTGACTGGAAAAAGAGGAGGATCCCATGTCTGGATCATGCCGAGTAGGGTGGACGGGAACGTATTAACTCGACTGTGTGAGGGATGAACTCGGCATGGTCCGGGATTCGGGAGGATTGTCGTCACGCGGAGCTCGGCATGACGGTGCTTACGCCTAGAGCCCCTGATAGCCTTATAACCGCTTCTGCAGGAACCAGTTCCGCACCGTGACGAGTTCACTGGACGTGTCCCCGAAGCCAAACCTTTGGTAGAGTCGTTGGGCGCCGTGGTTATCTTCTCGAACCTCCAGCGTCAGCTTGCAACACCCCAGCTCCCGGCCTTTGGCCTCGACTCCTTCGAGGAGGAGGCGCCCGATGCCTTGGCCCCGATACTCAGAGATGACAGCGAGATCATGAATATTCATCAGGGGACGTGCCGCGAAGGTTGAAAAACCCACAAAGCAGACGGCGATGCCGACAGGTATCGCATCATCGAACGCGAGCAGCACCAACGCTGTCGGATGCTGTCGAAGCCCTGGGATCAGCCGATCACGAACCGCCGTGGGGAGATCTTGGCCGTCGCCCATGGGATCACGGGCATAGGCATTGACGAGCTGTAAGATGGCCGTCTGATGGTGGTAATCGTTCAGGTCCGCTTCGATGATCGTAACCCCAGACATATCAGAACACCCTCATGGCCATCATCGGTGCCCGTCTATTGAAGCGTGCTGGCTCATTCGGCTTCTTGTGCGTCCATGGCTATGGATTCGGCGCTCGGGGGTGGTACCTCAAACACCGGGCGTTTCCGGAACCGAAAGTCGCCCGCCAGGGCCTTCTGCACGAGCTTATCGCGATCGTAGAGGTCATGACCGAAATTGACCCGCCCGTCAGGCCCAATCCAGGCAGTCCAATAGAGCAGTACTATAGGGACGGGGTTGTGCAGGAGGACGGTTCGGGTCTTACCCGACTCGACGACCCTGTCGATGGCCTTGCGGTTCCATTGCGCTTCGTCGTCCAGCAGCAAGCGGGCAAGATCCAGTGCGTTCTCGACCCGAATGCAGCCGGAGCTGAAGGCGCGTTCGGTGCGGTCGAACAGTTTCTGATTGGGCGTGTCATGCAGATAAACGGCGTGGTCATTGGGGAAAATGAATTTGACCCGCCCGAGGGCATTTCGCGGCCCGGGATCCTGCCGTAACGAGTAAGGTGAATAGCTGGCGGAGTAGCGCGACCAATCGATCTGCCAGGGCTCGACCGCTCTCCCGGCACGATCGATGACCTTCAGCCCTTTGCGCTGGACATAGGCAGGGTCCTGTTTCAGAAATGGGAGATAGTCCTGAGCCAGAATCGTCGGAGGTACTGTCCAGGTAGGATTGAACACCAGGTAGGTCATCTCGGCCTTGAAGCTCGGTGTCTGGCGGAGGGGTCGTCCCACCTGGGCGCGCCCTTGCCACACCATCTGACCCTCCTTGACATAGTAGGAATGATACCCAGCGACGTTCACCACGATAAAGGTGCTTTCAAGATTGTGCAGCATCCAGCGTCCCCGTTCCAGGTTCACGCGTAATTGTTGGATGCGCTCTTCGACTGGCACGTTCAGGGCCGCCACAGTTTCACGGCCAAGGCCGCCATCGGAGGCAAGCCCATGGCGCCCTTGGAAAGCTTTCAAGGCCTCGACTAGGGTGCCGTCAAACGTCTGCGCGAGGTCGCCGGACCGTGGCGCGAGGTCGCCGGTAAGGCGTAACCGTCGACGCAGCAGCGGGATACGCTCGTCATGCATCCCCGGCTTCAGGGATGGCCCCGACGGAATCTGTGGCCATCCCCCTGCCGCCTTAATGGTGCGATACCTTGCCAATGCCGCCTTCAGTTGGGTGTAAAACGCATGTCTGGGTTTCTCGCGATCGATGGCCTGATAGAGCGATTCGGAGTCGAGTGCCAGCTGGATGGTGACGGCAGGGTCCGAGCCAGTGATTTCTCTCGACATATTCCAGCTTGGGTCCAACCGCTCGGGGTCGACCTTGCCAAACATCAGATGATAACTCAGGCGAACCAGGGCATCGGTGAGTAGAATGTCGAAGTCGGCCAGCATGGCAGGCATAGGCGTCGGACTCGCCTCCAACTCTCGCCGGAGCCACTCAAGTGCAGCGAGATGATAATCCCGTGGGTCGAGACCATCCGCCTCACTTTCTCTGATGGCACGAAACAAGTCCTCGATCGAGGTTTGCTTCAGCCAGGCGAGCTTGAACTCCCGTCGCTCATAGAAGTCCGGCAGCACGATGTTCGAGGCGACAGACGCGTCACCGATCTTCAAGCTCTTGAAAAGTCTCTGCTGCTCGACCTTTTCTCGGATGAGCGCCTGGGTGTGATCGATCTCTGCCGCGGCAATGCTCAATCCAAGCACCAGGAGCGCTACGACGCCGCCGAGGAGGCAGAGAGGACGAGCTAGACAGAAGCCATGATGTTCCTGGTTGCGTGGTAGGTGGACCAACATGCGGACCTCGATGCTGACTTATCTGCATATCATTAGTATGACGATATTTTTACGATACCGTACTATATCATAACACGTCCGGCTTTATTGCGGCATGACCAACGGCGAGGTTTCCCCCCACACGCCCTGGAACACAAAGCTCTCAATCGGTCTGCGGACCCGTGGGGCCAATTCACGCTGTTGGAGCTCCTCGGGTAAGATGGTGGGGTCCCCGAGGTACCCGAGCACGATCCCTGCCACGGGTTCAAAGCCATCGGGAACGCCATAGAGCTCGCACACTCGGTCCGGATAGAACCCGGCCATCTGATGCACATAGAGCCCGAGGGCAGTCGCTTGGGTGATCAGATTGGCAACCGCCAGGCCGACGTCATGGAAGGCGTGGCGATTGGGTTGACCGTTGGCATCGAACGTGAGCTTGGCCACCGAGACCATGAGGACCGGCGCGTGAGAGGCCCACTGCTGATTATTTTCACGCAGGCAGCTCAGAAGGCGTGTGTGCTCGGCTGCATGTTCCTTGGTCGCGACAACGAAGTACCAGGGCTGTTGATTAGCCGTCGAAGCCGCCCACCGAGCTGCCTCCCAGAGACTCAGGAGCTTCTCGGGTTCGACCGTGCGATCAGCGAAGGCGCGCGGACTCCAACGTCGTTTCAACACCTCTTCGATCGGATAAGTCGTCTCCGCCGGTTTGTCCATCGTGAGCACTCCTTGTGATGTGTTTCCCATTGAGAGCGATGTGCACCCTTGAGCCCAGAGCTTCGGTAATCTCTGCTCCACATGCGAGAAGTATAGGCTCCATCTCGGCTTGAGGAGTCTTAGGTGCCGCCGAGTAGCTTCAATGCTCGGGCCACTATATGAGGGGTGTTGAATCCAAGTTTGTCCATCACCACCGCAGCAGGGGCCGAGGCACCAAACCGCGTCAGGCCGATGATGTCACCGTGGGGCCCAACGTAGTCGCGCCATCCTTGTGGCACCCCAGCCTCGATCGCCAGGCGTTTGCGCACTGCTGGTGGCAACACCGCGTCTCGATACGTTACTGGTTGCTGCTCAAAGAGCTCCCAGCTTGGCATGCTCACCACACGCGCCCTGACGCCGTGCTGGGCCAACTGCTGACGGGCTTCCACGGCCAGGGATACCTCTGACCCGCTGGCGATCAGGATGATGTCTGGTGTCTCCCCCTCGGCTTCGATCAGGATGTACGCCCCCCGCTCTAGGCCGTCAGCGGCAGCCATCTGGGAGCGGTCGAAGATCGGCAGATTTTGCCGCGTGAGGACCAAGGCAACCGGACCATGTCGCTGGGTAAGGGCTATGCGCCAAGCCACCGTGGTTTCGTTGGCATCGGCCGGACGGATGACGGTGAGCTGAGGGATGGCGCGTAACGCGGCGAGATGCTCGATGGGTTGATGCGTCGGGCCGTCTTCTCCAAGAGCGATGCTGTCATGGGTGAAGATATAGATCACCGGCAACTCCGATAGCGCCGCCAGACGAATGGCCGGCCGCATATAGTCGGAGAAGATCAAGAACGTTGCCCCGTAAGGGATCACGCCGCCGTGGTAGGCGAGGCCATTGAGGATGGCGCCCATACCGTGTTCGCGCACGCCGAAGTAGATGTTCCGACCAGCGCGATTTTGCGCGCTAAACTCGCCAGCCCCACGCAAGAGTGTGTTGTTCGAGGTCGCCAGGTCGGCCGAGCCCCCCATGAGGTTTGAAATCGCCGGGGCCACAGCATTGAGTGCACGTCCTGAAGCGACGCGCGTTGCCATCGTCCCATCCTCAGTCTTAAAGGTCGGCAAGCTCGTATCCCATCCCGGTGGCAATTCACGTCGCAGCGCGCGCTGCCAGTCAGTCGCCAGATCAGGATGGGCGGCAGCGTGTGCCGCAAAGCGCGATTGCCACTCCGTTTCCCAATTTTGGCCCCGTTCCACGGCTGTACGGAAATGAGCCAATGCCTCTTGGGGTAGGTCAAACGTGGGCTTTTGAGGCCAGCTAAAAAACTCCTTGGTGCGCTTCACCTCCTCCGAGCCGAGGGGCGCGCCATGGGCCTCCGCCGTATCCTGCTTGCCAGGGCTCCCATAGGCAATGTGGGTCGGTACGATGATCAGCGATGGCTTCGTGCGCTCAGCCTGGGCCGCTCTGAGGGCGGCGTCGATGGCCGGTACATCATTGCCGTCAGCGATCTTCTGCACATGCCAGCCGTAGGCGTCGAAGCGTCTGTCTACTTGTTCGGTGAAGGTGAGATCAGTGGAGCCATCAATGGAGATATCGTTGTCATCATAGAAATAGATCAGCTTGCCAAGCTGTAAATGTCCGGCAAGTGACGCCGCCTCCGAGGCTACGCCCTCCATCAGGTCGCCATCGCTAACAATGGCATAGGTATAGTGATCGACGATCGTATGGCCCGGTCGATTGAAGCGCTCGGCCAGGAAGGCTTCGGCGATAGCCATACCCACGCCATTGGCAAATCCTTGCCCTAACGGGCCCGTGGTGGTCTCTACACCCGGCGTCATGCCATATTCAGGATGCCCCGGCGTGCGACTGCCCCACTGGCGAAATTGCTTCAGCTGGTCCAATGGCAGGTCGTATCCCGTGAGATGCAGGAGACTATACAGCAGCATGGAACCATGCCCGGCCGACAGCACAAAGCGATCCCGATCCGGCCACTGTGGGTTGGTCGGATTATGCTTTAGGAAGCGTGTCCACAACACATACGCCAATGTGGCCGTGCCCATCGGCATGCCGGGATGGCCAGATTGGGCCTTTTCCACCGCATCCACCGCCAGCATGCGGATGGTATTGATGGACAACTGATCGAGTGTCCTCTGATCCACTGCAACCTGCCCTCCCTTGCACCGGTCTGATCTGAGTTAAGCCCAGGCGGCGAGGCAGCCACATTGAAGCTTGGCATGCTCGTGGCGCCCAGTCTCCCGCGAGCACGTGGTTGCCAATATACGCACCTTTCCAGGCAGAGGCAAATGCCGCGTGTGATTTCAAAGACATACTACCGCCTACCAGGGAGGGCTGGAAGACCAGCACTCCCCATACAGATGGTGTTGGCAGGTTGCGAAGGATACGGGAGACCCCGTATAATGGCGGAGCTATGATCCAGATCGAGTCGATTTCAAAAGCCTTTGGTCCCCAGGTGGTGTTCGCCCAGGCAACAGCGTACCTCCAGGCCAAGACACGCGTCGGCCTGGTGGGTCCCAACGGCTCGGGCAAGACCACGCTTTTGCGCCTGATCCATGCGGAGGAAACTCCTGACAGCGGCACCATTCGCACGCCGGGCGGGCTCCGTGTGGGATATTTGCCTCAAGAGTTGGAACAGGATCCGCATCTAAGTGTCCTGGAGGCAGCGCACCGCGGCCGCTATCCAGAACACGAAGCGAAACGGATATTGGCGGGGCTCGGTTTTACGGAAGGCGATCACGACCGTGCTCTCCTGAGCCTCTCCGGCGGCTTCCGCATGCGCGTGGCGCTGGCGCATCTGTTGCTGACAGCGCCGGATGTGTTGATGCTCGACGAGCCGACGAATCACCTCGACGCCGCGACTCAGGCCTGGTTTGAACAATTCTTGTTACGGTCGCGCCAGACGGTGTTGGCGGTCAGCCACGATACCGCCTTTCTGAACCGCGTCGTGACGCACATCTGGGAAATTCACCGCCATGCTATTCGGACGTATACCGGCAACTACGATCGCTACCTGGCGACTCGGCGGGCACGTGAAGAGCAGTTAGAGGCCGCAGCCCAAACTCAGGAACGGGAGATGGCCCGCGTGCAACGCTTTGTCGATCGCTTCCGCGCCAAAGCGACCAAAGCGCGTCAGGTTCAATCCCGCTTAAAGCAGCTCGATCGTCTCCAGCAGATCGAGCGCGAGCGCGACGCTAAACGCATTCGGTTCCATTTTCCCGAGCCGGCACCGAGCGGACGTCTGATCTTCGACCTCAAAGGGGTGGGCAAGAGCTACGGGGTCAACACAGTATACCATAGCCTGGACTTTCGCGTCGAACGCGGCCAACGCGTGGCGTTGCTTGGCGAAAATGGCGCGGGTAAGAGCACCCTGCTGAAAATTTTGGCCGGCGTGCTGTCGATCGATCACGGTGAGCGCCAGGAGGGATATGGTGTGAGCCTGCATTATTTTGCCCAGCATCAGGCCGACGTTCTGAACCCGGCCCACACGGTGCTCGATGCCTTGCAGGAGGTCGCACCCCACGCCGACCTGCCGTGGCTGCGTGCCGTGGCGGGCACCTTTCTCTTCCACGGTGACGATCAGTTCAAGTCGATCAGTGTCCTAAGTGGCGGTGAGCGCAGTCGCGTAGCCCTGGCGCGCATGTTGCTCAACCCGGCCAATACGCTCCTCCTGGATGAGCCGACGAATCATCTCGACCCCGCCTCGGTCGACGTGCTCACTGATGCGCTGCTGGATTTCCCGGGGACCATCGTTTTCATCTCCCACGATCCCGTCTTCTTGACACGCATGGCGACGCGTGTGGTGGAGATCGAAGACGGTCGAGCGCTCGACTATCCGGGTGATTACGGGTACTATCTCTGGAAGCAAGAGCGGGAGCTGGAAGAGGAGACGGATGGGGCCTCCGAAGAGAACAGGCGGAATGGCCAGCCGTCGGCGCCCGCTAAGGATAGTAAGCCAGGCCCTCAAGAACCTGACCGGCGGGAGTTGGTGAAGGCGTTGAGCCGGGTGGAACGTCGAGTAGCGGAGCTTGAAGCCGCCGTTGCCGCATTGGAATCGCAGATGCGTATACGTGATGCGGAACTGGCCAGCGCCGAGCTCTATCAGGATCATGAGCGCTGGCACGCGCTCCACCTCGAACGCCAGCAATGGGACACGGATCTCGAGCGCCTGATGGAAGAATGGGCCCGCCAATCCGAGACCGTTGCCGACACCCACCGGCAACTCGAATCGTTTGATCAGGCCAACCCCAAACCAAGTCGCCTGTTCCAGTCATGACGCACAATCATCTTCCCCGTATCTAGGCCTCACGCACCTCCTCCGGGCGATATTGCGGCCCACATTCCCGCCTCTCGGTCTTGAACGCCCCGACCCGTCCCTTCTTGTTGGCATTTACCGACACCCCCGGCCAGCCCGGCGCTAGGAACGTGTTGATCTGGTTGTTGAGATACTGCAATTGGGCATCTCGGTCTGAATGGTTGCAGCCTTCCACTGAGACGACTTTGATTGCGCACATCAATCACGAAGATCCGGTTGATCCCTCCGACTGTTTTGTACTCTGATACGACCACTCCGTGGATATCTCGTTGCAGCTGCTTGAAGGCCTCTGGAGAAAACATCGAAGTAAAAGACCGGGCATCGTGCCGGACTATTTTCGAAATCTCCACCCAGGGCAGCATGCGGGCACTTCTAAGGAGGGAGCTCGCCTATTTTTTGGGCGCCTCGGTTGGCCCATGCGTAGCAATGGAGCAAGAACGCACCCGCACGGGCACAGCGCCTGGCGCCGTGAACAGTTGAAGAACGAGGCCTGAAGGGTGAGCTCCACTTCGTCCGTAGCCTGGCATCGGCTTTGCCTACCCGTTGCTAACATGATCTCACGATCCGTCCCGCTGCCCTTGGAGAACTCTATGGCGCACCTAAAGCTTTCACGTCGCACCATGTTGCAGGGCATGGTCGCGGCTGCTGCTCTGCTGACGTGGCGCAAACCCGCCCCCGCCACGGCGCAAAGTCGTGCGGAATCGCTGGTCGCCATCGGCGAATCCGGACCGAACTCCCTGGATATCCACGGGGTGGGAGCCAATCGTCCTAGCTATGCCATAGCCTGGAACTGTTACGACCGCTTGCTGGTGTTTGGGAAAAAGACGCTACCCGATGGCACAGTGTCCTACGATAAGGATGTCCTCGCGCCCGAACTAGCAGAGAACTGGGAAGTCGCCGCCGATGGCATGTCGATTACATTCCACCTTCGGCAGGATGCCCAGTTTCACGATGGCAGGCCGGTCACAGCCCAGGATGTCAAATGGTCCTTCGACCGCGCTGTCACGGTCGGAGGCTTCCCCACCTTCCAGATGAAAGCAGGCTCTCTAGAGCGACCAGACCAGTTCGTGGTGCTCAATGAGCATACCTTGCGCATCGACTCGATACGTAAAGACAAACTGACCTTACCGGATCTGGCGGTGCCCGTGGCCATTGTGATCAATTCCGAGCTCGCCAAGCAGCACGCCACTGCCGATGATCCCTGGGCCATGGAGTATCTGAAGGCCAATACCGCGGCGGGCGGAGCCTTCAAAGTGGAGAGTTGGCGACCGGGGACCGAGATCATTCTGAGTCGCTTCGATGCCTGGAAAAGCGGGCCGCTGCCGCCGATGCGACGCATCATCTGGCGCGATGTGCCCTCGGCCGGCAGTCGGCTGGCGCTCATGGAGCGCGGTGACGCCGATATTTCGTATGGCGTGCCGCCCAAGGATGCGAAGGAGATCGCCACCGGGAAACGAGCGCGTGGAAAGCTCAAAATCGTCGGGGTGCCCATTCCCAACGCCATCTGGTACGTGGGCATGAACGTCAAAAATCCGCCATTCAGCGATGTCAAGGTACGCCAGGCTGTCGCCTATGCCCTACCCTACGAACAACTGCTGCAAGGGGCCATCTACGACCGGGCCATTCCCCTGTTCGGGGCTTCCACCGATCAGCCGGTGACCAGTGCCTGGCCGCAGCCCTTCCCGTACCAGACCAATTTGGAGCGCGCTCGCCAGCTCATGGCAGAGGCGGACATGGCTAGTGGCTTTGAGACGACACTGTCGTTCGATCTTGGCGAAGGGACGATCAGCGAACCGATGGCAGTGCTCATTCAGGAAGGGCTGGCGCAGCTGTCGATCAAGACCACGATCAACAAAATTCCGGGGTCGCAATGGCGCAGTGAAATGGCCAAAAAGACGATGCCCTTGCTCATCAACCGCTTTGGCGGCTGGCTGGACTATCCCGAGTATTTTTTCTACTGGACGTATCATGGCCAAAATGCCGTATTCAATACGATGTCCTATCAAAACCCCGAGCTGGACAAGCTGATCGACGCGGCACGGTTCGCCAATGACCCGCAACTCTACGACCAGCAGATGCGCCAGGCCATCCGCATCGCCATGACTGAGGTGCCACGCATGCCCCTGTGGCAGCCGTTCCTCGACGTCGTCATGCAGACGAACATCACCGGCTATCAGTTCTGGTTCCATTTACAGCCCGATTTCCGGCAAGTCGGGAAGGCTTGAGACCATGATGAAGAGTGCCAATCGTTCAGCAGCCCTGCTGCATCTCGTAGCACGGCGCGCGGCGACGGCTCTCCCGAGCCTGCTAGGCGTTATTATCATTGCCTTTGCCTTGACACGGGCGTTGCCGACCGATCCCGCTGCCTATTTTGCCGGTCCCGCAGCTACCCAGCAAGCCATCGAGGAAGTTCGCCTCAAGCTTGGGCTCAATCGGAGTCTCCCGGTGCAATTCTTCGCGTTCCTCGGCGAGCTCGCCCAGGGCAGCTTCGGTCAGTCGTTGACCACCGGACAGCCGGTCATCGAGGATATCGTTCGACGTCTACCCGCCTCGTTGGAGTTAACGCTGTTCGGCCTGGTGTTCTCGGTGGCCATCGCGTTGCCCCTGGGGGTTCTTGCCGCAACGCATCCCAATTCGGCCATCGATCATGCCTGTCGGGTGATATCCACCGCCGGCGTGTCGCTGCCGGTCTTCTTTACTGGGCTACTGCTGGTGTATGTGTTTTACTATCTCCTGGGCTGGGCTCCGGCGCCCCTGGGGCGTCTGGACTCCTTCTCAACTCCGCCGCCCCATGTCACGGGCTTTTTCACCATCGATAGTGTCGTCAGCGGTGATTACGAGCTGCTGGCCACTACCCTGGCGCATCTGGCCTTGCCTGCGATGACGCTTGGCATCTTTGCCCTGGCGCCGCTGGCGCGCATGACGCGCGCCTCGATGTTGGGCGTATTGTCCAGCGATTTCATCCGCACAGCACGTGCCAGTGGGTTATCGCGCCATACCATTTTGTTGGTGTATGCCTTCCACAACGCCATGCTCCCGGTCCTTACCACCATGGGTATGGTGTTCTCCTTCCTGCTTGGAGCCAACGTTGTGGTGGAGCGGGTGTTCTCCTGGCCGGGGATCGGCTCATACGCACTAGAGGCCTTGATCGCCTCCGACTATGCACCTGTCCAGGGTTTTGTCCTGACGCTCGCCGTCCTGTATGTCATGCTCAACCTGTGTATCGACATCGCTTATGGCCTGATCGATCCACGTGTGAGGATGGAAGGATGAAAACCCTGGCCCATCTCCGCTACCTGTTGCTGGAGAATCCGCTCACCCTGGCGGCCGCGGTGTTGGCGCTGCTGCTGCTGCTGGGCGCAGTTCTGGGCCCGTCCTTGGCGCCCTACGACCCGCTGGCGACGAATACCTCTCGCGCCCTGGAGCCTCCGTCATGGGATCACTGGTTTGGCACCGATCAGGTGGGTCGAGATATTTTCAGTCGTCTGATCGTCGCCACACGCCTTGATATGGTGATCTCCATCGCTGCGGTCAGCCTCTCGTTCGCACTGGGTAGCTGCCTCGGGGCCTGCGCTGGCTTTTTTGGCGGCTGGTTGGATCGCATAGGATCCCGTCTCATGGATACGATCATGGCCTTCCCACTGTTCGTGTTGGCCATGGGCATTGTGGCAGCCCTTGGGAACACGGTGCAAAACATTGTCTACGCCACGGCCATCATCAATCTCCCATTTTACGCGCGCTTGGCGCGCGCGGAGATCAATCTCCGCCGTGAGGCTGGATTTGTCGAGGCAGCACGCCTGTCGGGGAACAGCGATGCCCGCATTCTCGCGGTGCATCTGTTCCCCACCGTGCTACCCACGATGATGGTGCAGATCTCGCTCAACCTGGGCTGGTCGATTCTGAATGCCGCCAGCCTGTCCTTCATCGGTCTCGGTGTCAGGCCTCCGACGCCGGAATGGGGGATCATGGTGGCCGATGGCGCCAGCTATATCATCTCCGGCGAGTGGTGGGTGGCCCTGTTTCCTGGGGCGGCGCTCATGGTAGCCGTCTTTTGCTTTAATCTCCTGGGCGATGGGTTACGCGACCTGATCGACCCTCGGCAGCGCACATGAACGACGTGCCGTTACTGGATGTGGCAGAGCTGTCGGTCGAGTTTCGGACGCGCCTGGGCACCGTGAAGGCGCTGGAGCAGGTCGCTCTCAGTCTCGACCGTGGGGAAATCATCGCCGTCGTCGGCGAGAGTGGCTCCGGTAAGTCGGTGACGGCCTATAGCATCATGGGCATCCTCGATGCGGCCGCGCACCTCACCGCCGGTCGCATCACGTTCGGAGGTCTCGACCTTTTACAGGTGCCGGAAGCAGAGCTGGCGAATATCCGTGGTCGCGAGCTGGCGATGATCTTTCAGAATCCACGCGGGGCACTCAATCCCATTCGCCAGGTTGGGCGTCAAATCGGTGATATCCTACGACGCCATGCTCCCATCGCCCGCGCAGAGATCAAGGACAGGGCCGTCGACCTTCTGACGCAAGTGCGCATCCCCGATGCCGAGCGGCGTTATGCGGCGTATCCTTTCGAGCTGTCGGGAGGGATGTGCCAGCGGGTGGGCATCGCCATGGCGCTGGCCTGTGAGCCGGCGTTGTTGATTGCTGACGAGCCTACCACCGGGCTGGATGTGACGACGCAGGCGGCGATTATGGATCTCATCGTCGAATTGGCCCGGAAACGCCGCATGGCCACGCTCCTCATCACCCACGATCTGGGGCTTGCGGCAGAGTACTGCGAGCGCATCGTCGTCATGCATGCCGGACACGTTGTAGAAAGTGCGCCCGTCGGCGAGCTCTTCGCCAAGCCACGCCATCCATACACCGCCAAGCTCATCGCCTCGACACCACACGGGGCTGGGCAACTCGACGCCCTCACGCCTATTCCAGGCGGCCTCCCAGATTTGCGCGGGGAACTGCTGCCCTGCCGCTATCGCGGCCGCTGTGAACGCTACACATCGTTCTGTGATCAGGCCCCGCTGCCACGCGTGCAAGTCGACCCGCGTCATGTCGTCGCTTGTCGAGATCCGTTATGACCGCACTCCTGGAAGTTGAACGGCTGACAAAATTTTTTCCGCTCGTGGGCCATAGCACGCTGGCCCGCATGGTACAGGCAAGGCGCCGGCGCCATGGTGGTGCCGATGGCATGTCAGAGCCGGCATTGCTGCACGCCGTCGACGACGTCAGCATCAGCGTCGAGGCCGGTGAGAGCGTGGGGCTCGTGGGAGAGTCCGGGTGTGGCAAGTCGACCCTCGCCCGTCTCATCGCTCGTCTCATCGATCCCACCAGCGGCAAGATTCATTTTCAGGGGCGTGACCTCGTCGAGCTTCCGGCGCATCGCTTCTCTCGTACCCCTGAGCGCCGCCTCATCCAACAGGTGTTCCAGGATGCCACCGAAAGCCTCAATCCACGGTTTACGGCCGCTCATTCCATAGCCGACCCCTTACAGCGTCTCGTCCGATCTGCGGGGAGCTGGTCTGTGGACACGGGTGGGTGAATTGGCGGACCTGGTGAATCTCCCGCGCGAATTGCTTGAGCGCTATCCACACCAACTCTCCGGCGGACAGAAAGCACGTGTCGGCATCGCCCGCGCCCTGGCGGCAAACCCACGGTTACTGATCCTGGATGAGCCAACCTCCGCCCTGGATGTTTCCGTGCAGGCGGTCATTCTCAAACTGTTGGCCGATCTGCGGCGCCAACTCGGCATGAGCTTTCTGTTCATCTCCCATGACCTCAACGTGGTGCGGCTGATGTGCGACCGAGTGTTGGTGATGTATTTGGGGAAAATCATCGAGGCCGGTCCCGCCAGGCAGGTATTCGAGCAGCCGCAGCATCCGTACACCCAGGCTCTGGTATCAGCCATCCCAACGATCGAGGCGCGGGCGCGCCAGGGACGCCTCCGGCTCGACGGTGAGCCGGTCAGTCCCATCGATCCTGACCCACATATGTGCCGCTTTTACGGCCGCTGCCCGCGGCAGACCGATCGTTGTCGCATCCAAATGCCGCACCTGACTCCCGTGCTTGAAGGCGCAGCTAGCAGCCTGCCATTTTCCGGAGAGCTTATCTACCGGAGGAAACGATGGCTTGGAGGACCATCGGGCGAGCGACTCTGATAGGCAGCCCTAACCGCACGACTCCAACGGCACGCACCGGCCAGGAGCGCTGTGCCCTGACCACATGATCAAGGCGATTCATGGCGTCCCCACCATCACAGCCCAAGAGACCATGCCTCTGTACGAGCGACCTCAATCCCCTGTTGACTTACGCGATGGGTTCTAAAACCACGTGTCACCGCGAAAGGAGTGTGCATCATGAATCCCGGATTCGGCTTGCATTGGGCACCAGACCAGGACGGCACCACCGTACACCACGCCCGGACAGCTATCGCCTTTGTTGCGGCAAAGGTATTCCTGTTTTGCAGCCTGCTCGCGGCTCAGGCCAGTGCGGAAGAATCCAGCATTTTCCATGGGTACCTGGACTTACGTCTGTCGAACGCATACATCACTCCGCGCGGACTCGTCGTTGAGAATGAAGGATTGGTCTTCCAACCGCTTTTTTTACTCTTTGCCGATCTCTACCAGAGCAATGGTCCTCTGAGCAAGGTGACGGCTTATGTGGGTATGTGGAACAGTATACACAGCCATGTCCCGGAAGGGGTGGACTCCTCGACGAGTAACTGGAACGAAATGGATTTTCTGAGTGGGGTTGATTTCACGATCGACCGCGACTGGACGGTTGGTCTGAGTTACCAGTATTGGGTGAGCCCTAACGATTCCTTCGAGTCAGCGTCCCTTCTCGAGACGACGGTCTCCTACGGCGGCCGTTTCTTCGAGCAGTCCATGAAGGGAAAATTTTCGTTCAACCCGTACTTCAAGTTTTTCATCGAGTTGGACAACAAAGCGACGGTCTCGTCCACCGACGAAAGCTATAACGTCGAGGTCGGCTTCGGGCCTAGGTACGTGTTTGATGGCTATCCGCTGACGCTCGATATGCATACCTATGTGACGTTTCCAGGGGACGGCTTCTACAGTGAGAATTCGACGGTCGGTCTGTTCACCACCGGACTCAAAGTGACCGCTCCCCTCACTTCCATTCCGAAGCGCTATGGCGCATGGAGCCTGTACGCAGGGGTTCGTTATTACTACATCGTCAATGACGGCATCCTCGACGGCAACGGCACACTGCCGCCCGGGTCGACGAACCGAAATCAGTGGCAAGGCCTTGGTGGAGTGACGCTTGCCTTCTGATGAGACGAGTCAGGGGGGCGGCGATCAAGCGGGTCTGTGACGTCCCGATCAGCTCGGGCTCACCGCGTCCGCAACTCCCTGACGCTCTTGTAGGTGGCGCGTGTTGACATGATTTCCTGCGACAATCTGACTCATTGGGATAGGCTCTTCGTTCCACACGCAGGAGGAGACGTCATGGAGATGGACCAAACCATGATCATCAAGGCCGAACCGTATCCGTTCGAATGTGTTCCGGCGCGGTGCGCGTTGTTGATCATCGACATGCAGCGCGATTTCTTAGAACCCGGCGGGTTCGGAGAAATGCTTGGCAATGACGTCTCACAATTGCGCCGAACGATCGAGCCGAATCGTCAGTTATTGGCCGCGTGGCGTGCCCACGGCTTACAGGTGATCCATACCCGCGAAGGCCATCGCCCTGATCTCACCGACTTACCACCAGCCAAGAAGGTCCGTGGTCGGAGCACGACCTGCATTGGCGATCCGGGCCCAATGGGTCGGATCCTGGTGCGCGGCGAACCCGGACACGACATCATTCCAGAACTGTACCCCCTGCCGACCGAGCCAGTCATTGACAAACCGGGCAAGGGCGCTTTCTTCGCCACTGATCTGCACGCCATTCTCCAAAACCGTGACATCGAGCAACTCATCGTCACCGGGGTGACCACCGAGGTGTGTGTCAATACCACGGTCCGCGAAGCCAATGACCGAGGCTACGACTGCCTCGTCCTCGGGGATTGTGTGGGATCCTATTTCCCGGAATTTCAGGAGATGGGCCTGAACATGATCAAGGCTCAAGGAGGGATTTTCGGCTGGGTGTCGTCTTCGCCAGAAGTCCTTGCTGCCCTTGGATGAAGTCTCCGGCAACATAGCATCGCTCAACCGACAACACGAGGCACACCATGACGACTTCGAAACCCCAGTTGTGGACATCGGGAGACTGGAATGCCTTTTTCGGCTTCGGGACCAATATCCTCGTCAATTTGCTGACGCTGACCGCGCTGCTGCGTTTCGTCTTGAAGATGCCGGACGACCTCGTCTTCGGACGTATTCTGCCAGCTACTGGCATGATGTTGTGTCTGAGCACATTTTACTACGCCTGGCTCGCCTACCGTCTGGCCAAGAAAACGGGACGCAGCGATGTCTGTGCGTTGCCTTCCGGCATTAGCGTGCCACACATGTTTGTCGTGACCTTCGTGATCATGTTGCCGATTGCCGCCAGGACCGGTGATCCCATCAAGGGCTGGGAAGCTGGTTTGACATGGGTGTTCATCCAAAGTTGCGTGCTGATGGTAGGCGGCTTTATCGGGCCTATCATTCGCAAGATCACGCCGCGCGCGGCCTTACTCGGCACGCTCGCCGGCGTGTCGATCTCGTTCATCTCTATGCGACCGGCCTTAGAAATGTTCATGACGCCGGTGATTGGGATCGTCTGCTTTGCCATTATTCTTCTGAGCTGGTTTGGCGGCGTTCAATATTATCGGGGCATGCCGGCTGGCTTGGTCGCCATCGCCCTTGGCAGCCTCATTGCCTGGGGTTCGAGCGCCCTGGGCTTGAACTACGGTGGTATGAGTCTTGATAACCTCACACACTCGGTCTCGAACTTCGGTTTCTCGATCCCACTTCCGGCCGTCGGCCATGTGTTTTCTGGTTTTGAGTTTCTTGGCGTGATCCTGGTCACGGCGATCCCATTCGGGATTTACGATCTGGTTGAAGCATTGGACAACGTTGAGAGCGCCGCAGTGGCGGGCGATAGTTTTCCCACGACGCAAGTACTCACGGCCGACGGTGTGGTCAGCATGATTGGCTGCTTGATGGGTAACCCGTTCATCAATGCCGTGTACATTGGTCATCCCGGCTGGAAAGCGATGGGGGGGCGGATCGGCTATTCCGCCGCGACCGGCGTGATGGTGATCCTGTTGGCCTGGTTTGGCATTATTTCCGTGATGGTGGCGCTTATCCCGGTCGTCGCCATCTCGCCCATTCTGCTCTATATCGGCATGCTGATCGGCGCTCAAGCCTTCCAAGAAACTCCCAAGAGCCATGCGCCGGCGATTGTCCTCTCGCTCACGCCACACCTGGCTGCCTGGGGCAAGCTGCAAATCGATAACGCCCTCGCTGCCGCAGGCACCAATGCAGGGGCGATTGGTCTCGATAAGCTGAGCCAGACCGGCGTCCTGTATCACGGGCTCGAAATCATGGGTGGAGGGTCGATTCTCGGTGGTTTGGTGTTGGCAGCTATCGCTGCATTCATCATAGACCGGCAGTTTTTCAAGGCGGCCGGCTTCGCATTGGCCGGGGCGGCGCTGACCTTCTTCGGTTTCATGCACGGCGAGAAAATCGGCCTCGGCCAGACACCGGTCGTTGCCGTCAGTTACTTCGCCGTTAGCCTCATCCTGGTCAGCTGTGCGAAATTCGCCACGGTGACGGCCAGAGCCACGGCTGAGACAGCGGAGCATGCGCCAGTGGGTCTTCCTGAACCGGCAGCATAACGCCAAGGGGAGGAGAGCACGATGGTTGACACGGTGAAGGCAGAGCCCTATGATTGGCCGTACGATGGGATTATCGTTCCGTCCAGAACCGCGATGCTGGTCATCGACATGCAGCATGACTTCTGCGGCCAGGGAGGCTATGTCGATCGTATGGGCTACGACATCGCCCTGACCGCCCGGGCGATCGTGCCGATCAAGGCGGTTCTCGACACGGTCAGGCGTATCCCCGGGTTTACCGTGATCTATACCCGTGAGGGGCACCGTCCAGATCTCACCGACTTGCCGGCGAACAAGCTCTGGCGTAGCCGGCAGATTGGCGCAGGAATCGGCGATCTGGGTCCCTGCGGTCGCATCCTGGTGCGGAGTGAACCGGGATGGGAGATTGTGGCTGAGCTGAAGGCTGCACCCCATGAGATCATCATCGACAAGCCGGGCAAGGGGAGTTTTTACGCTACCGATCTGGACCTCATTCTCAGAACACGCGGGATCACCCATCTGGTGCTCACCGGCATTACGACCGATGTCTGCGTCCATACGACGATGCGTGAGGCCAATGATCGCGGCTATGAGTGCTTGCTGCTCGAGGACTGCACCGGAGCAACGGATGAAGACAACCATCGGGCAGCGATCAACATGGTCCGGATGCAGGGAGGAGTCTTCGGCGCGGTCTCGACATCCCAGCACTTCATCGCAACTATGCATCGGTTCCTCCCGTCGTAATGCGCTGATAGTAGACGAACATGGTGAGTGTGCAGGAGGGAATGCGCAAGTGGGAGCCATGCCCCGGCCAGGCAACGCCCAATTCGACCGCTCCGCATGTGGGATCCGTTGACCGGCAGCCTCACTCGTGCGACACTCCATGGCTTATACCAGTCGGGGGCATTGCGTCCCGAGACGGTCATCGATGCCATCTACAGCCGTATCGCAGCCCGCGGCGACGACCACGTGTGGATTTCTCTCATTTCCCGACAGGAGGCGATGGCGCATGCCGCTCGGCTATCGGCCGTACGGACCTCGTTCGAGACGCTGCCACCCCTATGGGGCCTGCCGTTCGCCATTAAGGATAATATCGATCTCGCCGGGGTTCCCACCACTGCTGCCTGTCCTGCCTATGCCTACCTCCCAGATCGTTCGGCGACGGTGAGTTGAACGACTCATCGGTGCTGGAGCCATCCCCATCGGCAAGACGAATCTCGACCAGTTTGCCACCGGGCTGGTAGGCGTACGGTCGCCATATGGGGTACCCGGCAATCCGTTTAACCCGGCGTATATCCCCGGGGGATCGAGCTCAGGGTCGGCTGTGGCCGTCGCCACGGGTCTCGTCAGCTTTGCGCTTGGTACCGATACCGCGGGGTCGGGCCGTATCCCGGCCTCCTTCTGTAACGTGGTTGGCCTTAAACCAACGCGCGGTCTCATCCCAACCGGAGGGGTCATCCCAGCCTGTCGCTCGCTCGATTGTGTGTCGATCTTCGCTTTAACCGTCGAAGATGCAGCGGCGGTGTGTGCTGTGGCAACGGGGCCGGACCCACAGGATGCCTATTCACGCCCAATTGCACGCTGTCGATCAACGCTTCCAACCACGTCGGACTGCCGTTTCGGCATCCCCAACCGCTTGGAATTTCTGGGCGATACCGAGGCGGCGCACCTCTTCGATCACTCTATCGCTCGGCTGGAAGCTATGGGCGGCAAGACCGTCGGCATCGATTTCGCCCCCTTCGCCGAGGCAGGGCAGCTGCTCTACGACGGCCCATGGGTGGCGGAGCGACTGGCAGCCCTCGAGACCTTCGTCCGCACGTCGGGCGACGCTATGCACCCGATTACTCACCAGATCATCGCTGGCGGCGCGAACTATTCCGCGGTGGATACGTTTCGCGCCTTCGATCGACTGCAACACATACGAGCGCAGACCCGGCAGGTGTGGGAGCGCATCGACTGCCTGATGGTGCCGACGGCTCCCTCGGTCTACCGCATCGATGCCGTCGAAGCCGAACCGCTACGTTTGAACACCTGTCTGGGACTGTACACGAACTTCGTCAATCTGCTCGATCTGGCGGCCATTGCGGTGCCAGGTGGATTTCGGTCACCGGGGATACCGATGGGCATCACCCTGATCGCCCCGGCATTTCAGGATGATCTACTGGTAGACCTGGCATCGGCGTTTTTGCGGCAGTCGGGTCTTCGACTCGGTGCCACCGAAGACACAGAACCTTTCCCCTTGCATTCTCGGGATCGGCGGAGTACAAGGGAGCCATGCGCTGAGGAGGAATCCGGACCGGCGGCCTGACGTGCTTGCCATGCCGAACGCGCTCATAGCCGACCGATGAGCGGTAAATGCGTTGACGTACCAAGGGGTTTGGAGCCCATATGAAACGTTATCGCTACGCAGAATGGGATGGGAGACAGGTGTTCGCGGATATCGAGGCCGACGATGTGCTCGATGAGGCGGTGGATGACCTCCTCCAGCACGGCGATCTCACCTGGGCGCTGCGGCGATTATTCGAACAGGGCATGACCTTGCGGGGCAATCGACGGGTGGAGGGCATCCGCGATCTGATCAAGCGGTTACAGCGCATGAAACAGGATGCCATCGGGCAATTCGATGCCCAGTCTCTCTTCGAGGCACTCGAAGCAGCAGATCGAGCACCTGAGCCAGGAACATCTGGCCCAGATGAATCGCATGATGCAAGCGCTCAATGACCTCCTCCAGCAGCGCGATCGCGGCCTCAACCCCTCACTCGACGAGTTTCTCCAGCAATTCGGCCAATATTTCCCCAACCTCGACCAGGCCGATCTCGACGCCCTCATGCAAGAGCTACAGGCGCAGATGCGCCAGATGCAGGAGCTGCTGGAGTCCATGCCCGATGACATGCGCGAGGCGCTGGCTCAGCTCCTCCAGCAAAAATTCAGCGATCCACGGCTGCAGCAGCAACTCGCGCAGCTGGCGCAGCAGTGGGAACGCTTCTTTGAGCTGGCGCAGCAAGGGTTTCATGGCACCGATCCTCTGTCGATCGAGGAAGGTTTACGCATGGCGGACCGCTTCGACCTCATCGATCAGCTCGAACAGTCGTTGCGGCGCCTGCCGCGCGAGGATCGTTTGGCTGAGATCGACATGGAGCAGGTGCGCGATTTGCTGGGCGATGAAGCCCATGAGCGCCTGGAGCGCCTGAAAGAGCTCATCGGCTTGTTAGAGAAGGCGGGCTACGTCGATCGCGTCGGGGACCGCTTCGAGTTGACCCCACGAGGCATTCGCAAGCTCGGCGAACGCGCTCTGCGCCACATCTTCTCTTTCCTCGAACAGGGGCAGTTCGGCCCCCACGAGACCAGCTTCCATGGCCATGGCGATTTCCACCATGCCGATGCCACCAAGCCCTATGAATACGGCGACCGGTTTCATCCTGACCTTGGTCGCACGTTCCTGAACGCGCTGTCGCGGCAGGGACCCGGGACCCCGGTGCAGGTCAAGCCCGAGGATTTCGAAGTCTATCGACCGGAGTTTGTCACTCGCGCCGCCACGGTGCTTCTGCTGGATATGAGCCTGTCCATGGAGTATTACGGGCGGTTTCCGGCGGCCAAGAAGGTGACGATCGCTCTACATACCCTGATGAAGAGCCAGTTCCCCCGCGATAGCTTACGAGTCATCGGCTTTTACAGCTATGCCGAGGAACTGCACATGGAAGATCTGCCGTTCCTGGTCATCGATGGCATCACCCCTGGCACCAATCTGCAGCACGGCTTTATGATGGCACGTAAATGGCTGGGACGGCAGAGTGGTCCGAATAAACATATCATCGTCATCACCGATGGCCAACCGACCGTGCACTACGAGGGGGGACAGTGGCATTTTCACTATCCCCCCACTCGGGCTACCTTGCGTGAAACGTTAAAGGAGGTGAAACGTCTCACCGAGGCCGGCATCCAACTCAGTGTGTTCATGTTGGATGACGACCCGACCCTGGTCTCGTTCGTCGATCAGATGACCCGCATCAACCGTGGCCGGGCCTTCTACGTCACCTCGGAGACTCTGGGGAAATATCTGCTGGTCGACTATTTGCGCAAGAAGCGGGTCCGGGTGTCTTGATACCGACGTACCCCTGGCTGCCCTCCCCTGTCGACCAAGCAACCTTTGCCAAGGGGTCACACCAACAATCGCAAGAGCATGGAAATTGCCCGCTCCGATCCCCCCTCTCCCTCTGAGAGAGGGCAGGGCGAGGGTACAATAGAGCCAGTGGGAACACTTGCTGTCGCTCGATTGCCATACGCTGATCTGAACACCGCTATAGGGTTTGTGAGGCATTTGGCCAGGTGGAATCCTCCAGCTGGCCCATTGATGGCTGGATGACTGGACACGATTTTACATCTGAGGGGCATCTCTTACAGATCGGTCATGGATCATTCAGCCAGCACACCAGAGCGTCTTGGACCCCGAGGAGGCGGCGCCATGTCGGAATCCCAGGGCCAGCTTTTCCGATCTCCGGTGAGCGTGGCCACTCGTACGGTCGAAGATACCCTCTCATAACTGCACTTCTGTCGGTTTTTCGGTCACCAATTCGCAGAACTCCCCGGAGATCAGCGTCGAGACACCGTTGCACTGCAGTCCTGAGAACCTCCCGTTGATCGAGTAACCCTACCGCGTGTCATCCCGATCCACTATTGTCAGTGGCCTCTGTAGGATGACGCCCCCAAGCGTGGCGGTGATTGTCACAACAAAACTTTCCCCGACGACACTTCCGGCTTCGAACCCCCAGGTCGCGCTGGACTGCTCGGCCGCCACCGTGATGGTCGGCGGTCCATGGGTCAATCCCGAGGCGGAGCTGGACAGGGTGACCACGATGCCGCCAGCCGGAGCCGGGACGCTCAGCCTCACTGTGCCCTCCGAGGGCGCATCACCCGTAGCCGTAGCTGGGCTAAGATCCACGGCGGTAAGGGTAACGGGTAGTTGTTCTGCGACCAACCAACACCACATCTCGAAGTCGCCACCGCGTTGGGAGTTGCCCCTTGAGAGCCGTAGGTTATGGGGCGTTGCAGCAATGGGTGTCCCAAAGACTTCACCGTCCAACATGAGTTGCACGTGGTTGAGATGCTGCGTCGTGGCCAGGAGTCGGAAAAACTTGACCACCCGCGCCGGCCATGCCGTCCAATCACGGTTAGGGTGGCTGTCGGCAGGGTGTAATAGCGACTGGTTGGCTCGAACATGGTTTTATAATCCAATCGTACCTGGCAGGGTGCGTATATTCCTGACGCTGCTGATAATCCTTTTCGTACCCGGCTGATTTCCTAGATCCCCCCAACTGCTGATTGTGGCCATCGTCTCTTTGGCTACCTGATGGGCCATAAACAGCGCACCGCCAACACTGAGCAGCCCCCAATCCTGGTAGGTGAGCACGCGCAGGTCCAGGCTGACTTTGGCTCGGATAGGATTCAACATTGGGTCGAGGGCTTCTTCGGTGATGGATAATTGGGTCAGGCGGCAGTACCCGCTTGAGGCCCCAGATCAGCAGAGTAAGCGGCACTTCCGGCGGGATGACTTCGATGAGGCTGAAGCGCGCCAGCACTTCGGTGGCGACCATCAACACCGATTATGGATGTCACGACATCCACAACCGATCCCGCTCGTTCCCGAGGAGACGGCACGCGTCGCCCGGACCGCCTTTCCACCTGGCAACGTGTACCTCATGAGGCGCGATGCGCTGGGCACGTTCGTTCCTGATGACGATGTCGCCGGCCTTTTCCCGACACGCGGACAACCTGCTACAGCCCCGTGGCGGTTGGCGCTGGTGACCCTCATGCCAGCTAGCGACTAGCAAAATTACCCATGACAGGGTCGAGACGCCGGTGGAGGCCATCTTTGATGAGGTCACATCGGAACGGACCCAATGAACGTTCAGCTGGATTCATGATAGACAGGAGGGATACCTAGTCAGACCAGCCAACCAGGCTTCAACCACCTAGAAGATCCCTCCTGAGTCCCAGGCCTGGCGTACGTCGGCATCGGCCTTGACGAAATGGAATCCAGCCTGCCTCGCATAAAAGAGGTCCATGTCGGTATCGCCAAAGTGGTAATATATGTCCGCCTGGAATCGTGCTTTCACCTCGGGAAGCCTGTGCTTCAAGACCGTGAAGTCGACGATGATGTGGTGCATTTCCCAGATACGCTGTTGATCACTCAGAGGGCGGTCTGAACAACTGCCAATGAGGCAGCCCAGGTGTTTGGCCTGTCTGACCATATCCATCGTGATCAGGCCAGGCGGATCCCCGACTTCCAGCGTCCCGTCAATGTCAAAACTAATCAACTTCATCACACCCGACCCTCCGTTGTCTGCGGCGCAGCGCACGTCGTCGCGAAGATTCCATAGCCGGATTATGCCTGTTATCGTATCGTCGTGCAAGGTTTCCTGCCGACTATTCGTGAGGATACCCACGGCGCGGCTGAAATTCACTCGACTCCTGACCGAACGGTGCAGGCTTGTTCTCTCAGGTCTATGCATCGTCGGGCGGCAGACCGTGCTGAGACCATTGGCAGCAGAGGACGGCTATGTGGGCACCCTCCCCTGCCTACACCGCCGTCCCGACAGGCGCCAGCAAGCCATGCGGTGGCGTGTGACCGGTTAGGGATGACCTGCGCCCTCGTCACCTTTCCCTGGACACGGGGCCAGGTGTGGCATACTGACTCCACATCCAACCAACTTCTATGAAAGACGCCTGGTGAGGCTCCAAGCGGATGTGCCTTGTGGCAAGCCGTGTGGCCTAAGCTGGGCAGTCAACGCCTGCGGTGGGAGCAGATGAGAGCGTTCGTCGATGAGACGGATCGGCGAAACGCGGATGGAGCTGTCTGCGGTGGTCGTCATATAGGACTCGCAGGTCATCACCGGGAATTGCTGTACAGAGCATTTTCCCCACTTTCTTTCCCACGGCGTAGGGGTATGGTCAGGGGTGAGTCACCGTGAGGCAGTCCGCATCGGCCTGCAGACGCTCAAAATCTGCATCCTGTTGCGCCTCCGACGCCAGAGAACGATTGTAGCGGATTACCCGCTGTAACCAGTATAGAGGGCCTGCTCTTTCTCCCCTAACCGGGCATAGGTCGCGGCCATGTTGTACAGGGCATCGCTCCCGCGCGGGTCGAGCCGGATGGCTTCGCCCAAGGGTTGGAGCGCCCCATGGAGGTCCCCGATTTTGAGGAGCAGGGTGCCGAGATTGTAATGGGCGCTAGTGTAGGAGGGGTTCAGCACGATCGCTTGTCTGAAGGCGGCGAGTGCGGGCTCGGGCGTCCCGAGCCCCTCGTACGCCAGCCCCAGGTTGAAGAATGCCTGGGGATCGTACGGATTGAGCCGGATGGCCTGTTGCAGAACGGGCAACGCCGCGGCGAACTGCTGTTGGGTCACGTATAGATGGCCCAGCCGTCCATACGACGGTTGATGGCGGGGATCCAGGTTGATGGCCTGCCGCAACCCCTGCTCAGCCTCTGGTGCACGGCCCGCCTCGATATCCAGCATGCCAAGGTCGTAGGAGGCACCGGTCAGCCGAGGGTTCAAGCGGATCGCCTCGATCAAGGCCTCCCGGCCCTCCTCGCGATGACCCTGCCTGATGAATACCCTCCCCAGCTGGAGATGGGCTGGCGCAAACGCCGGCCTGAGAGCAATGGCTCTCCGCAATAAGACCTCGGCTGCATCGACATGACCAATCTGCCACGCGAGCAGAGCCGCCTGATAGTGTGTCACGGCATCTTGCGGCCTGAGCGCGGCCGCCTGCTGAACCAAGTCGGCCGCGACGTGCAGCTGGCCAGCCTGTTGTGCCTGCACGGCGGCGACCATCAGCCGTTCGGCCTCGGATCGTGCACCGCACGCCACGAGAGCCCACAGCATGAGCCACGCTTGCACGGGAGTTGGGAGGAAGCTCACCAGATCACCGACGACGTGGCTGACAGGACAGGTCAGCCCCGGATTCCGCGTTCGGGTCCATGAATTCGAGCGGGTGCAGCCAAGGATGACTTGCCTGGACGAGTACTACTAGGAAGGCCATCAGCCCCAGGAGCAGGGCCTCTAGTCTCCAGACCTCTCGGGGCGACCTGCACAAAGGCCAGGTACACTCACCTGTCTCGGCACGTTCTATGGACACCCGTTCCCCTTATCCCAGGAGCGGGCTGAGCCTCGTCCGTAGGGCATAGTCCGGCCCACTGCCGACTGTCCACCTCGTAATCCCTCGTTGCTGTGACAACTCACGGAGCCTAACCGAGAGGGACACGGCAGCTCTAGGTTATGCGAGCCCGGTGACGCGGACGGCCTCAGCAGCGCCCTCATGAGCCATGTACTATGTACCGACCAGCAGTCATCGCGTGTTGCCTGTGGGCGACGAGGAGAGAAGGTAGGTCCACCATCACCGTCCTCGCCCAGATGCCGAACGCCTCTCGTGAACAACGGCGATGATAGGCCGAACAGTCTCTCGTGACCAGTAGTTTCTAAAGTCTTCCGAATTATCGCTGTCTGGAGGCGGGTGATGCGTTCGGGAGGACTCATGACATACCGCCCAGCGTCCATCTGCAATGCTCGACGTCCCCTCTCGTCGCGCGCCTGGCGTCAGACCTTACCTTATGGCCCTCCTGGTCGGACTCCGCCTGATCGCTTCCATCCCCTGGATCACGCTTATGCTGCCAGAGCACCTGCTGGCGTTGAAATAACCATTAGAGTTCATCTCGATTTATGGTATCCTGGGCCTCCAACGAAAGGAGGCCCCCGCCATGGGAACGTGACGGTTCGCCGATCTCCAGACCCGCTCGACCGAGGTGCTCGATTTGACGAGTCTCACGCGCGATGAGTTTCGGTTGTTAGTGCCCCCCTTTGAGGCCGCGTTCCAGGCCTACATGGCCTCCTGGCGCCTTGATGGGCAGCCGCGTACCGCTCGCCGCTAGACGACCTACAAGAACTGTCCGCTGCCAACCCCCGAGGATCGGCTGCTGTGTATCCTGGTCTACCTGAAGACCTATCCGCTCCAAGTCGTGCAGGGACGACTCTTCGGCATAGGCCAGAGCAAGGCTCATCAGTGGATTCATGTCTTGCGAGGTGTCCTCCAGACGACGCGACGCGCGCTGGGGGATGCGCCCACCCGGTCGGTGACAGCACTCGCGAAGCGCCTCGGGGTGACTGAGACGGACGCGAGCGCGCGGGTCGTACCGGTGCCGAAGCCGCCGCATGCGTCCGCTCCGCCCACACCGGCATCAGCCCAGGCCCCTGCCTCCCCCCTTGTGGGCATGATGGCACTGCACGGCGCATCGGGCGCCCCCAGGATCCAACTGAGCAGACGCGCGATGAGAGCGGCAAGAAGAAGTGCCACACGGTCAACAACGGGCGGCCGATCAACGCCGTGCGGACGATCCTCTTCCTGAGTGAGACCAATGCGGGGCGTACCCACGACAAGCGGAGGGCTGAGGCCACCCCCTATCCCTGACCGGCGGGCCGTCGGTGGCTCCAGGATCTGGGCTGCCTGGCGTTCACACTCGACCAGGTCGAGATCAGCATGCCGACCCGCAAGCCGCGAGGACGGCAGCTCACACGCGCGCAAAAGGCTGCGAATCGGCGCATCGCCCGTCGGCGCGTGGGCATCGAGCATGTCAACAGTCGCGTCAAACGCTGCCGTATGGTTCACGAGACCTGCCGCGTCCGAAAGGCGGGCATCCGCGATCTGATCATGGAAGTCTGCTGTGCGCTGCAGAACTTTCGCGTGCGGTTGACACCCTGGCAACCAATGGTTTAATCGGGATGAACCTTAATGGGTATATTACAACTTGTTCGAGGTAAATGTGAAGCACGCCGCTTTCCATAAGCGCTCGAACGAATGGGTTATTCATGTCACACGATCCTATGCGCACCCTCCCCAAATATTTGACCCAAGACGAACTCAAACGCTTCTTTGCGGCGATCGACTCCCCGCGCGACCGGGCACTGTTCGGCCTGATCTACCACTACGGCCTCCGTGTGGACGAATCCACCGCAATCACCATTCAAGATGTCGACCTCAAAAACCACCGCATCCGCATCCGCCGCCTCAAGAACGGTGTTGGCGGCGAGAGACCGCTCTGGCGCCACACGGCCAAACCCCTGCGAGCGTATATGAGGGTTCGCAAAGACGCCGGCGCCTACCTCTTCACCGGCCGCGAGGGGCCCCTCAAGAAACGCATGGTACAGAAACTTTTTAGAGACTATGCCGAAAAGGCTGGCATCACTGGTAGATCCATTCATTCGCTTCGCCACTCGATTGCCGTTCACCTCTTGGAAGCCGGACGCGGGATTGAATATGTCGCCGACCATCTCGGCCACAAGAACATCCAGAACACCAAAGTTTACGCCCAAATCACGAACCCTTATCGCGAGCAAGTATTTTGCGACCTTGAACAGCATCCAAAAATTGTAAGACTTTCCTGAGAATTGTGCGCGCGCCTTCCGAACAAGAATCCTCTCAGTCTTGACCTATGAACAAGGAACGAGAAATGGCTACAAAAGATCGACGTATAGCACAACTCCGGCTAGAAAATCGTTGGTATGAAGATGGGTTTTGGCCTGGACTTATCAAAGGGAAGCCAGCCTCCCTCAAAAATGCCAACAAGTTCTTCCTTGCCTGTATCATCGATTATCAACAGCGTCCAAACCAACCTTGGGAAAGTGCACGCAGATTTGCTGAGGATATTCTGAATAACCCTAATGACCTTTGGCATCGTATTACTAGTGTGAGCTTGTCAAAGTGGCAATCGAAAAGAAGAGAATATGGGCTACATCGCTTTCCCAAAGCCCATGAGAGAGTCTGGCGCATTGGCAAAGACATTGTCACTTATTATGGCGGGGACTCCAGAAAAATTTGGATGGGCCAGCCACCCGACATTGTTCTTCATCGACTCAATAAGATGAGAGTTGGAGAACAAATTTCTCGAATGATCGTTGGGGCATTATGTGATACAGACCAAATTCAAGGTCATGGAGATGTCAAAGTAGATACTCATGCGAGACGAGTGCTAGGACGGGTTTTGCGGGGGAATCCCTACTCGCTCAGTGAGGCTCCGATAGTTTTAGAACAATACTTCGGGCATTTTTTGAGCGAGAGAGTTAACAAATCAGGCCATTCCTGGTTGAATATACGTGTGCAACGCTATTTTCAACCGGGGAATGGCCTATGACCATGGTCAAAGAGATCCTCCAGCAGATGTCTACGGTGAGTAAACCCCAGGCGAAGTTCGTGGAAACGCTGTTCGCTGCCATCCTGGCACGGCGCGGCCGCGTCAACTTTCGCCATCTGAGCCGCTACTGCAACTATTGTGAGCGCACGATTGCGCGGCAGTTCCGGCGCTGCTTTGACTGGCCGGACTTCCATCAACGGGTCATCACGATCGCCCTCGACCCGTGCTCGGAAGTGATCTCGGCGCAGGATGCGTCCTTCATCCCGAAGAGTGGCCAACAGACGTTCGGGCTGGGGCACTTCTTCCACGGCTGTACCTCCCGTGCCGAACGCGGCCTGGAAGTCTCCACGCTGGCCGTCGTGGATGTGACACGCCGGTGCGCCTTCACACTCGCGGTGGCCCAGACACCCCCAGGCGATGACGAGACGGTCTCACCGCAGGCCAAGGAAGAGACCAGAGTTGATTTTTATCGGCAGCAACTGCGCGAGCAGCGGCACCGCTGGCCGTCGCAGGTGACCTAGCATGGCGTGGACGGTTACTTTGCCAAGAAGAAATACCTGGATGAAGCTGTTCGTCTCGACCTGCACCCGATTACCAAGCTGCGGTGCGACGCCGACTGTCGGTTTCTCTACCTCGGCCCGCACCCAACGCGCCGCGGAGCGCGGCGTAAGTATGACGGCAAAGTCAATTTTCAAGACCTCCGCCGCTTTGCCTCTCTTCGCACCATGGCGGAAGCGGACTATCTGCATCTGTATACAGCTGTCGTCTGGCACGTCACGCTCAAACCCAAGCTGCGGCTCGTGGTCGTGGTCAACCGGAAAGTCCCAGCCAAGCCGCGCTCTATCGTGCTGGCCTCCACTGATCTGACCCTGGATGGCCGCAAGCTGGTGGAGTTGTATGGGGCGCGTTTCCAGATCGAGTTTCTGTTCCGTGACAGCCAACAGTTCACTGGCCTGAGTGACTGCCAAGCGCGTGCCGAAGCCGCACTGGATTTCCATTTCAACGCCGCGTTGGCGACGCTCAACCTGGCACGCACCGCGCCACTGGTAGAACAGACCGGCGCGTCCCGACAGGTCTTCTCGATGGCGAGCTGGAAACAGCGCCAATTTAAGGAACGATTGCTCGATGTATTTATTGAGAAGTTAGCTCTTGAGCCGAGTTGGGTGAAAAAGCACCCCGCTTATGACGAACTCAGGTCTTACGGTGCTATCGCCGCCTGATTTTGTCCTAACCATTGTTAGAAAAGACACGGGAATTATTTCCAGAAAACCCGTGGTTGCTTGATGAACCGTTGTACGCATTAGGAAGGCAATTTTGTTTGGCTTCAAATCCTCACTGTAATGATTGTTATCTTCAGAAAGTATGTACTTTCTATAGAATGAACTGAGGTTGATATATGTGAAAGAGGTTTTTGAGCTGGCCGCGCATCAGACTGCATAACTGTTCTGTCTGATTTTGGCAAATCGTCGATATGCAAGTATGCGAAAAACCGACCCCAAACGGGCGATCATTTTTTATCGTACTGTCTTATTCATGGTTCCCCAGTGTCTCCTACCCCCGATGGGCGACTGTGTCGCGCAGACGTTCCAGCACCCACATCCGAATGAGCGTCGTGGGTCCGATGCCCTTCTCATGAGCCATCGACCGCAATTGCTTAAGCGTGTCTGGATCCAGTCGGATGGTCACGTCGCTGGACAGGCGCTTAGCAAAGCGAATCGGAACCGGCTTGAACTCGGCTTCGTAGTCGGCGGTGCTGTGGGTGTCCCAGAATGCCGCCTCTTCCTCAATGCTGGCAAACTCTGGAATACGTTTAGGTTTTGATGAGGTCTTTTTGGCCATCGCTAGTGTATTCCTCGCTGCTCGCGATACTGCCGCCGCTCTTTGCGGTCAGCAGGGCGGGCGGTCACCGGATAGTAGACACCCCGCTCATCCGTCGGCGCTAGAATCACGGTCAGCATGCGTTGGTGGCTTGTCGGCCCAACCACCCGGAGCCGGCCGCTGTATGTCTGGCTGGTCACCGGAGTGCCATGGCACACGTCCTCCACTTCATCGGGGATGACGTCGTGGCGTGCGATATGCGCGATATTCCAGGCATCCCAGATGAGACGGCGGACGAAGAGCATAGGATGTGTCCTACATTGCGTTACATCTAACAGTATAGAAGATCTAGAGGTGTCGTCAAGTCTTGGCACGCACCAGCACGGCCGCCTCGCCACCACCGACATAGATGTGAACCCCTCCCCCGAGGAAGTGCTCCGCAAATGTCGAAAGAAGTGGTAAGATGACGGAGTTCACGAGCCTCAGGCGGGACGAAGAAGCGCGTTCCAGCAGCCTGCTGCACACGCGGGTGTGTCAGCGACATCTAGACCAGAGGGGCGACCTCACCATGCAGCACACTCTTCACGAAACTGAAGGAGGAGTTCACAGCGCTGCTCCCGCCGACGCTCTTTTTCTTCGTCGCGCTCCACCTGGTTGCGCTGATCCGCGTCTTGATGCTCAAGGGCACGGGGATCCCGCTGAGCACGTCGTGGCAAGTCACGGTGGCGGCGCTGATTCTGGGCAAGGCGGTGTTGGTCGCTGACCTCCTCCCGTTCATCAATCGCTATCCCGACAAACCGCTGGTCTATAACGTCGCGTGGAAGACCACGATCTACGTGCTGGTCGCCATGCTGGTCCACTACGTGGAGCACCTCATCGACTTCTGGCGCGAGGCCGGTGGTTTCATCGCGGGCAACCAGAAACTGTTCGCGGAGATCGTGTGGCCCCATTTCTGGGCCATCCAACTGCTCCTGGTGGTGCTGATTCTGATGTACTGCACCATGCATGAACTGGTCCGGGTGATCGGACGGGACAGGGTCCTTGAAATCTTTTTCGGCAGGCCGTCGGCCGCGCGCGGGGCATGAGGAGTGTTGAGCCAACGGACACCACACCACGCTTGTGATGCCGGTGAATCACGTCACTCATCCGCTCCGGGCTGCCTGCTATCCTGCCGCCGCGCAGGGCACAACCCACCATAGGGACCCTGCGAGAGACCCCTGCGGCACGAGCGACCGCGGTCCGGATAAGGCCCTTTTTTCGTGTGCCTGTTTTTACTCTTGATAAAAGCTGTTATCACGAGTAATAGGGGCGTATGGACACGTCCGAAAAAACCTCGCTACCGACACCGATTTCCAGGGGGCTTCTAGCAAGGAAGGAATTTCAGGAGCTCGCGGAGGTCCCCCGGAACTGGAGTGGTTTGCCAACATCGACAACACCCGCACCTGCCGCGCCTACCAGATTGACCTCAAAGACTTTATAGCGCGAGAGGCAAGAAATCGGAACGTTGATTCTGGGATCGGTATTTTGGGACGGATAGTTACTTGTAAACCTCAATTTTTGAAGGGTATATAGCTGATTTTCAAAAACGAGGGTTTTTGGGACAGCTCCCAGAGAGGTTGCAGGGCTGCAATCGTGGTCGAGGCATACACTCGCTTTTACCTCTTGTGAGCGGTTCGGGAGGGGCACGGAGCCGGTACTCGGGGAGTGAGAGTCGACGAGAAAAACATAAGGGCTGTACATAGACTACTCAGGTCATGAGCGCTATGGCTCTGGAAGACGTTGTGTAGGAATGCCGTCCTTGAACTACCGCTCGATAATCCATCTCCCTGAGCCTCAAGCTTCTCAATGATTGAGAATGACTACAATTATTAAGTATGCTTATTGAGTCGTATAAAATATGCTAAGATAAAATATTTATCATGATCTCTGCCGCCAGTATCGGGTATCTGCCGGGCAGACTTTATATTGCTAGTTATGCGCGGCGTATGTCGACTGTTCCGGGACGAGAGAGGGGCTAGTCATGCGAAACTGGCTATATACGGCTCTTATCACCATCATGCTGGCTACAGGCACTGACCTCGCCATAGCCGGTGAGGTACAAGCCCTGGAAGCCATCAGCTGGCAGTCGTAATAGTGGCGCTAGGCATTCTGGCCATGCTGTCAGTGGCTAGCGTCATCGCCATTCAAAAATACAATACCGCGGACGAAGCATTGAAGATGGTCGGGGCCTTCTTGGGCCTTTTTGGCGTCGTCATCGGCTCGTGCGGCACCTACTTTTTTACTCGTCCACCTCTAAAGGAAGCTCAAAGACTGGCTGCGGTGTATCAAGAACGCGCAGCCAATGCGGAGCAACAGCTTGCTTCATTAGGGAAAAATACAACTTCACTCCTAACTGAATTGTCCAAACAGGGATGGCAAACCCCACTAGCGACAGTAAAGGCCGATCCAAAGGTCGCGACCTCCTTGAAAAACATTGAATTGAACATCGAGAGCACTCAAAAGCTGGACAATTGGCGGCGTGCCACGCGAGGACACAGGCGGTTAGCTGGGCGGGCGTTTCGACGTCGAGTTGACCGAAGCATTGTTCAGGGAAGTAGTGTTGTCTCGACTGAGCGTTAGGATGTTGTTGGCACGTCCACAAAACGGAGGTTTTTGGGACGGCATGGCAAACAACAAATTTGTTGCGGCTGTGTGACGGCAAGAAGCTGCCATCACACACCGCAAACCCGATTGAAAGGCTCACAAACGGTCGTTTTCGGGACAGTTCCCAGTTTAGTGAGCGACACGGATGCCCTCGCTCATCTATGCGCCGTGCGACATGACCCCTACGCTGGGGTCCTGGATCATCCAAATCCATCTCTCTTTAGACCGACCGGATGTTGCCGTTCTATTCACAGAATTACGATTGATCAACGCTCTCATCGATCGGAAGGCCGTCCCCCACAGGGGACGTTTTCATCGACTGTGCACAAGGGCAGTAGTGTAACATAACGTCCTTTATGTTACACTAGCCGTATGAGCCACGACCTCCAACTTTTGACGGGCCCTGATGACGAAAAATTACCGGTCGCGCCGGGGTTAGGCGCGATGCCGGCGCTAGTCCTCGCGGCCGGCGAGCAAGGGACGTACCGCTTCCTGGAATTTTTTGCGGCCCACATCAGAAATCCGAACACCCGAGCCGCCTACTTTCGGGACGTGTGCGCGTTTTTCCTGTGGTGCCAGCGGCGCAAGATTCGCGAGTTGTCGGAGATCCGCTCGCATCATGTGGCCGGCTACGTGGAGCGGCTCGGCAAAACCCATGCGCCCCCATCGGTCAAGCAGCACTTAGCCGCGATCCGGATGCTGTTTGATTGGCTCGTCATCGGACAGATCGTGTCGTCACAATCCCGCCAGCGCCGTACGCGGGCCCACGTATGTGGTGAACAAAGGCAAGACGCCGGTGCTCTTAGGCGAAGAAGCGCGCGTGTTGCTCGACAGCATCAAGACGAACACGCTCGTGGGGTTACGGGATCGCGCCCTCATTGCCCTCCTGGTCTATACCTTTGCGCGCGTGTCGGCCGCGGTGCAGATGAATGCTGAGGACGTGTACATTCAAGGCAAACGCCTCTGGGTGCGGCTGCATGAAAAAGGCGGCAAGGAGCATACGCTCCCCTGTCACCACGAGCTTGAGAGTAATTTGGACGCGTACCGGGACGCGATCGGGATAGGCCACGAGAAGGGCACGCCGCTCTTTCGCTCGGCGAAGAGGCGAACCGGACGGCTGACGGAGAAACGCATGCACCGCATTGACGCGTTCCGCATGGTCAAGCGCCGAGCCCGTGCGGCCGGCATCCTCTCCCCCATCGGCTGCCATACGTTTCGGGCCACGGGGATCACGCAGTATTTGTCTCAACGGCGGCAAGCTCGAACATGCGCAACACATGGCCGCGCATGAGTCATCCCGCACCACGGGGCTCTATGACCGAAGGAAAGACGAAATCACGCTTGATGAGGTGGACCGGATTATTTTGACGTGACGAAAAACGACTGCCCGAAGACTCACCGACGTTTAAGGTGGCGTATTAAACCTGGCCACGACCGCCTTACGACGACCGAGATTTATTTGAACCTCTCCGCGGAGGAAGTCCTCCGCGAGTTTTGGGCGAAATGGTAGATAGAGCCTATAAACCTGACAGGCGATTATATCTGGAACCTCGATCCTTGGTGTACAATATTGGACGTTCCATGGAGTAATCCCCCATGGCCAGAAGCGATATATCCTTACCGCGATTGACCGGCACACCAAGGTAGCCTTTGCCCGGATGTACACCACGCATAGCTCAGCGTCCGCCCGTGATTTCCTCCACCGCCTGTATATCCTGCTTGACGGCAAAATCGAGAATGTTCAGACTGACAATGGATCTGAATTTCACCGACACTTCGAGACTGCGTGCCAGCAGCTCAATCTTGAGCACTGTTGGTCCCGAGTGAAAACACCGAAGGACAATGCGGTCAACAAGCGATTCAACCGGACCTTGCAGGATGAATTTATCAGCCTTGGAAATATGACCACTGATACCGCAGTCTTCAACCAACACCTGACTGAGTGGGGCTAGTGGAGTACAATTTCCACAGGCCCCATCAGACCCTGGGCTACCTACCCCCGATCAGCTTCACGTTTAAATATCACAAAGTGTTACCGATGTACCCGTCTAGTACACCCCATTGACACCTCCCGCCGCCTGGCTATGCTTGATTAGAGTTCATCTCGATTAACCCATCGGTTGCCATGGTGTCAACCGGACCCGAAAATTATGCAGGCCACAGCAAACTTCCATGATCACCTCTCGTATCCCCGCCTTCCGGAGACGGCAGACGTCGTGGACGATGCGGCAGCGCTTGACGCTGCTGTTCACAGGCTCGATCCGCACCCGGCGCCGTGCAATGCGCCGATTGACAGCTTTCTGCGCACGCGTGAGGGCTCGCCCCCGCGGCTTCTTGGTCGGCATGATCACTTCGACCTGGGGGAGCGTCAAGGCCAGAAAGCCCAGATCCTGAAGCAACCGGCTCCCTGCCGGCAAGGGATACGGGGTCTCATCGGCCATCCGCTGATCGTGGGGGCGACCTCCGTAGGTGCTACTGAGAAAGAGGATCGTGAGCACCGCATTGATCAGCAGGAGGTTTTTGACCGTCTGGCACTTGTTCTTGCCGCGATCACAGCGCGTCTGCTCAGTTGGATGCTGGGGGCGCTCGATGCGCCGTTCGGTGCCATCGTGGCCAACAGGGGGGAGGCCGCCCTCGATCCCGCCGCTGCGGGCTGATCGCCCCCCGGTGGCGATGCCTCCGGGGCCTCTACTAGGGCCGCCGCGTCAGCCTCAGCCACGCCCAGGCGCATAGCCAGCTCGGCCACAGACCGGGTCGGAGTATCCCCCCAGCGTGTGCAGCGACGCTCGCAGCACCACCAGGAGCACGTGGATCCACTGATGCGCTGTGCTCTGGCCCATCCCGAACAGCCGCCCTTGTACGACCTGGAGGGGATAGGTCTTCAGGTAGACCAGGATACACAGCAGACGGTCCTCGGGCGTGGGCAAAGGACAGTTCTTGTCGGTCGTGTACCGTCGGGCGATGCGTGGCTTGCCATCGAGACGCCAACGGGCCATATGGGCCTGAAAGGCCACCTCAAAGGGGGACGCTAGCAGCTCAAACTCGTTCACGGTGAGACTGGTCAAATCGAGCACCTCTGTCGGGCGCGTCCGGAGATCGGTGAAGCGTAAGGTCCCCATGGCGGTGGCCTCCTTTCCGTGGAGGCCTAGGATACCATAAATCGGGATGAACTCTATTGATTACCACCTACCGTCAAGTGGACAGCCCATGAGGTCATAGGACCGGAGGCATCGGGTATCCACGATACCTTTTGATGTATGTGATTGACACTGGCTCGCGACTGCAGTATACGGATGGCTAGCACGACTCCGAAGGATAGCTTATTTAACAAGGAGGTGGATGATGGATAAACCTGTTGACCGCGGAAGGCTAGGGGGGCACGTCCAGCGTGTCGAACGCTGGGGCCTCACGATAGTGCTGCTGATTCTATATGGTCTTATTCCGGCCAATTATACATCCGTGCTGGCCGCTGAGTCGCACGACAAGGGCGGGACCATTATCTGGGCGGTGCACGAGGGCATGCCAGACTTTGATCTCCACTACAGGACGACCTATATCGCCGCGCAACCCGTTGGCCCGATATACAACGGCCTGCTGACATTCGACGTCTATAATAACGAGCAGATCGTCGGCGACCTGGCGGAACGCTGGGAGGTCGCCCCCGATGGCAAGCAGATCACGTTTAATTTGCGCCGGGGCGTAAAGTTTCACGATGGGACGGACTTCACCTGCGCCGATGCCAAGTATAGCCTCGACAAGCTTGCCGATCCCAAGCGTGCGGACCGTGCGTTCGTGGCGATCATGGAAGTGGTCTTCGAAAGCGCTACCTGCACGGATGATGCGACGCTCGTCGTGAACCTCAAGCAGCCCTCGGCGGCGTTGTTGACCATGCTGGCAGGTGCGCATGCGGTGATGATGAAGGCTGGCATTGCCGAACAGGTGGACCGCAAAAACCCCAAATTCCTGGTCGGTACCGGGCCGTTCAAATTCAAATCGTATACACCCGATGTGGAGTTTCGAGCCGAGCGAAACCCAAACTACTGGAAGCCCGGTCTGCCATACATCGATGAGTACAAGGCGATGGTCATGCCCGATCTGACCAGGATCTTTGCCTCGTTCCGCACCCGACAACTCACCATGACGGGGATCGGACGCCATCTCGAGCCGCCAGAGGCCGACATCCTGAAAAAGGACTTCCCCGACGCGGTCGTGGCGCTCGGACCACGCGCGGGGTGGGATGCGTTTGTGATGAACCTCACGAAGCCTCCGTTCAATGATCCACGCATGCGGAAAGCGGTGGCGCTGGCCACCGACCGGGAGAAGATGATCGCCATCGCGGCCGAGGGGTGGGGCGTGCTCGGGGGCTATATTGGTCCCCACACCCCCTATGGGCTGTCCCTGGACGAGTTGAAGCAGTATCCGCAGTTCAGCGACGATATGGCCAAACGCCAGGCAGAGGCCAAACGGCTCATCGCTGAGGCCGGGTATGCCCGAGGGGTGGACGTCGAGTTGGTGTTGCGCCGCGGCCCCATGTACGAACGTGGGGCGCTGTCCCGACAGGATGATCTGAAAAAGGTGGGCATCAATATCAAGATCACTCTGCTGGATACGGCGGGCTTTCGCGATCGGCAGGTCGCGGGGGAATTTCAGGCCTATACAGTCCTAGCGGCGGTCCAGTTCGACGATCCGGACCAGTACTATGCGCGGCTGACCTGCAAATCACCATCGAACGATGGAAAGTATTGCAACCCGGAGTTTGATAAGCTCTTTGTGGAGCAGAGCCGAACGTTTGATGTCCAGAAGCGGGCAGAGATCACCCAGCAGATGGAGCGCATTCTCTTGCAGGATGTGCCGGATGCTCGTGGATTTTACTGGAAATCGGCTATGGCATATTGGAACCGGGTGAAGCACTGGCCCTCGCTCCAGGGGACAACGGTCTATAATTTTGGCAAGTTTGAGCAGGTGTGGTGCCAGGAAGGTAAGTGTATGTAGACCCTGATGGGAGGATTCCTGGCACAACCGAGACGGTTCGCTCAGTGGTCACCGCATCGGACGGTGGTCGTGCCAGGAATTCCGCTGTACCCAAGTGAAGAAGTTTCGCTTTCGCGACTTGCCTCCGAACGTCCCCACGGGGATTCGAACCCCGGTTGCCGCCGTGAAAGGGCGATGTCCTAGACCAGGCTAGACGATGGGGACGTTTAGACGTGAAGGCCTCAATGCCTGCTGTCTCTGCATTGGAATGAGCCGCCCAGGACTCGAACCTGGTACCACCTGCTTAAAAGGCAGGTGCTCTGCCTGATGAGCTAGCGGCCCAACTCGCGGCATATTACAGACTTACACGATTGACGTCAAGTGTTCTTTCCCCAGTTGTGCCCGAAATTGTGCCCGCCAGCTTCCGGGCCACTTCTTGCAGATCGGCAGGGCTGACAATGTCATACCTGTCGAAAACGGAACGTGTCTTATGTCCCGTGACCTTCATTGCAACCCTTTCGGACACACCCACGTTCACCATATTACGCACGGCCGTCCGTCGGAAGTCATGGCGCAGCATACCAAGATACCGACCTTCGCGCAAGCTGCCTTCCACGCATTCTTAAGATCCTGGATGCGCTTACCCTTGTGGCGTCCTCGCAAGTGCGGGAAAAGGTACGGGATGATCTGCTCTGTCTCGCGCTCTATCCCCCGCATCCGTTCGATCTGTGCTGCCAATGTTGTGGTCAAGGAAAAACGGACACTGAGTGAAGCAACCAGAGCCAATGCTGCGTATGCATTGGGACTGACATATCCGAGATACGAATGCGTCCGCCGGCTGTTGTCGGACATCTCGATGCCATCGATGCTATCGTCCCGCGCTTCTTGCCGGGTGGCGTCATCACGCGGCGCTGGCCGTGCGTGCGTTACACTGCCGAAGCCTCTCTCGGCCACCGCATGGTCAAGACCCTCGCCCGTCGCGCGCATGCTCCAGACCATCCCCTGCTGCGCCAGCAGATCTGGGTAGGCCTGACTCGCGTATGGGCGGCCACGCTCCGCATGAGGCAGGCGACCCGTCGATGGCTGGCGACGCCAACGCGCCATCTTGAAGGCATCCTGCACCACGGTCGTCTCGAGAGCACGACTCATGGCCCACCCCACCACGTTGCTCGCATAGAGGTCTCGCCGCACGGAGACAGACCACCAGCCCTCCGCTGTCCACATAGACGTGATATCGCCTGCCCACACATCCGTGGGCGGCTGCACATCACCCTGGCGCGCCAGCCGGTGGGGAGCCACGGCAGAGCCAGGGCGGCGGTCGGGGCTGAGCGGACCCCGCCGTTTCGGACGCTTGACCGCCCCCCCAGCCGCTGTCAGCAACCGCCTCGCCTGGGCACGGCCGACAGACAACCCCTCATCCGGTCGCTGGTTGGCCATGCGACGACGGCCATACCTGTGGCGCGTCTCCGTCGCCAGCGCCTGGATGCGGGCCCATACGGCCAGGGCCGCCGCCTCGACGTCCGCTGTCGCCTGTCGAGGCAGATCCTCATAACACCCACGGCGACTGACGTCGAGCCCCTCGCACCGCCCCGCCACCGGCCATCTCTCCTGAGGCTCGGCCATCCAGGCGTCGCTCAGTTCGACCCGCTGGCACAGGAGCCCAGGGCTTTTGTTAACATCTCACGTTCCCTCCGTAGCCGCTTCTGTTCGTCGCGCCGCCGGTGGCGTGCTGCCGGCTCTGGCGACACGCGACCGTTGCCGGGAAAGGCGGCGGGCGCTTTCGTGGCCTAGGCGCGCTGCCAGCCACCCAGCCTAGTCGCATTGATGCCCACATGGCGGGCCGTTTCAGACACCCCGTCGCCCTGCTCGGTCACGAGTCGAACGGCTCCTCGCGTGCATTCATCGCCATAGTTGCGTCGTGGCTCTGCCCTCGTGGACACCTCCTCTCGCGATCGTATCACCCTTATCCAGGTGTCCGTTTTCATTCAACCACAACAGCCGGAGGTGGATCGGCTTCGAGCGACGTTCCTCCAGGCAGAGATCAGAGCCGGTGGCATCCTCTCATGGATAGGCTCGGATTGGCCGTGTGGCAGGAGCGAGGTGTGGCGGGTCAGCCGGAGGTCGTCGGAACGCTCATGCTGAAGGAGGGTACAAGCTGGATTACGGTCCATCTTGAGCCCCCATCGCCAAGACTGAAACCTGCGCAGTAGCACCTGGCGGCGTGCCCGGTCGCCGTAACGAGAGTGGGGTTGCAATGTATTCGCAGTGATGGCCTCATCCTCGTTGAAGCGAACGCGGAGCCACTCATCTCGTGGCCCGTTCGACGGCTTCGTTGTATAATCGTCATCAGTTTTTCTGCCCAGAGCCATCTGTCCATGAGTCGGAATGGGGGAGTCGAGCTATGAAGCCAATACGCATCCGGTTCTGCAAGGTTTGAGCGTCGTACCCGCCAAAAGCCGCCCGTGTGGCGGAGTTAATCAAGCAAGAGTTGGGGATACAGCCGGAGTTGGTTGAAGGCGATCGTGGGGAGTTCACGGTCTGGGTCGGAGACCGGATGGTGGCACAGAAGGGTTGGGTCAGATTCCCGCAGGATAAGAAAGTGCTGTCAGCGGTGCAGCAGGCCCTCACGGAGTAGCCAGCGGGCGGACGGATACGGCTGTTCGGGCCGCTCTGAGATACTCCCTCTAGGAGCGAGGGCGCCCGTCTTACTGGGCCTTGCCGCCGACACGCTCACGCACCTATTAGCCGATGTGGTGGACACGGGACCGGTCAGCCGCCCCTCGTCAGACATCTGTACGGGGCCGCAAGCCCGCTGAGGTCGACATGGTGCTTCGCCCCCTGTTGGCAACTGATGCCGAGGCGTACCAGGTATTACGTCTACGCTCGTCACGGGAGCATCCAGAGGCCTTTGCACTCGCCTCCGAAGACGGACAACCGACCACTGTGGAGATGGTCGCGAGGCGTTTAGCGCAGTCAGTTTTTCAGAGAGTTGCCTTCGATTTGTTGTGCAAAACTCAATAGTGATGAACAGGAGGCCAATTGATGGCCCAGATTACCTTGACCCAAGAGGAAGCGGCTGCCCTCCGAATGGCACTCAGCAGTTATGTGTCTGATCTCTGGATGGAGATTGCGCATACGGACTCGTGGCAGTTCCGGCAGAACCTCAAGCGGGAAGAGGCGCTCCTAAAGAAACTTATGGAACAGCTCGACGCCGAACTGGCTTCAGCAGGGACATCCTCATAGCCTGGCGCTCTTAGCCCCGGCATGAAGCCGACGTGCTGAGCTCAGTCCTGCCCATCACCCGGCCTCTCCCATCCCCATCAGCCTCCCCAGGCTGCCTCACAATCAACGCCCAATGGTAGGGGATACACTGGCCAAATCCTTGCGCGGCTGTCACATCTCGGGACGGAGGATACCCGCGCAGCATGATGGGCGCGGGGACCTATAGCCTCGGGCTTATGGCGGCGTGGGGGCCACCGGTCGCCATCCTCCTGGACATTGCTGCACGTAGGGGTAATACCCGCCCGGATTGTCACAGTAATACCACGAGGCCAATGGCGGGGGCTGGGCAGGGGCCGGTGCCGAGGGTTGCACATAGACTTGGGTGGATGGCACGGTGACGACGGGCGGGTAGCCATAGGGGTAGGCATAGGACCCCCAGTATGGCCCCCAAGACGGCCCCCAGTATGGCCCGACGCCGATGCCGATCCCAACCCGTGGGCCTCCCCACCACCCGCCTCCATGCCACCCACCTCCATGCCACCCGCCTCCATGCCACCCACCTCCATGCCACCCACCTCCATGCCACCCGCCTCCATGCCCGCCCTGCCAGGCATAGCCTGCTCCCGCGCTGCCCCAGAGCAGCATCGCCAGTATGACGATCATCCGCATCCACTTCTGTTGTGGTCCCATCGTCCTCACCTTCCCGACATCCCAGGGTTCGTCCCTTATGAGACTCCTCGCATACACGCATACGTATACAGTATACCCCTCATCTCCCCGGCATGGCCATGAGAGAGGAGAGGGGGCATCGGCAGCCGATGGCCTGGGATGCTACCGTTGCTACCCCGTCTGCCGATGCCCGGTGTTGACGTGGGTTGCAGGAGTCGCCATAGAGGCCAATCGCGGACCGTGCCCTCACGTCCCGGCACACACGTGTGATGCCATGCATCCGAGCAGGCATACCGCGCAGCGATGAGCAGGGCTAGCAGCCAGGCGTGGGTGCGGCGGGCACTGGGTCGCCGCAGGGCGCCATACACGAGGAGGATTCATACCGCATACACGGTCACATGGCCCAGTTTGCGCACGATGAAGTCATCGATCGGCGCGAAGGGCGAGGCGAACGAGGGGGGCGCGGAGAGGGCGAAGAGGACCCCCAGCCAACAGACCACCAGTAGCCACCGCACGAGGACTCTGCTCCGACCCCGAGGCATCTCCATCCACCGCCGTTCGGAAGGGGGGCACATCCCCAGCGTACCATACCTCCCGCCAGAATGCCCCTAGATGAGGTCTCATGAGGTCTGGAGTGTTGGAATGTTCTCGTGGGGGCGACACGCGCCTCTGGCCCAGGGGGACCCTGGGCAACCTCCTCCTCTCAAGGGGAGCTGTGAGGCTGAGACCTGCACAGAGCCCCAGCCCAACGGCAGCTTGTGTGTGCGGCCGGACATGCCCCGCGACGCTGCCCTCGGAGGCCGGGGGAGGGGACGCGTCCAGCTATGTGTCTGGGGATTCTATTCGTTCGTGAGCACAGGAGAGTCAACGAGTGGCCCCCTCCTGGGGACCCTTGGCAATCATGGTTCCTGGTGGGCTGTGTGTACGTGTACATGCCCCATGCTACAGCCCCTACAGCCGTGGGAGGGGTGCCCTGGGCAGCCCATTGTTGGCTCAGTCGTCTGTCTGCAGAGGTGAGCCACTGTACCTGTGAATGATGCATTCTTCAGTACTCCCTTATCGACCATCTTGACAGCCCAGCCCAGTAGGCACACGGATCACACCTGCTTCGTTGAAGTGGGGGCAGAAGGGATAAGGTAGCATCGTAAGCCTGTAGCAGGCAGAAGGTGCAACATGGCCTGTACTGCAGGGGAGATGGAGCGGAGATTTACACGATGGCATGGTAGAGCTAAGCAGGGCTATTCCTTGGTAAGCACCGAAGGCGGAGATTGGCCTCTTCTCTGATCGATCTCTCTGGCACGCTCGCGCCCACGATTAGCAGCCTGAAAGCCTATGCCCAACTGTGCCCGCGAGGGGCTATAACTGACCCAAAACCACCCGCCGCCAGTCAAGTAGAAAAAGAAAACCCTCTGGGTAAATTGTTGATTTACCGGGGGGTCTGATTTTGGGAGGAGGCTTAAAAGGCAGGTGCTCTCCCTGATGAGCTAGCGGCCCATCGTGTGCTACAGGCTGAGCTGTCCGTGTTGGGTCCGTATCAGAGGCATGGCTTCCAATATACCGGGCCCGTTGGGCGGCTGCCTGGGCCACATCCCGCTCTGTGATGATGTTGTAGCGGTCAAACACCGCCCGGGGCCTATGCCCCGGGCCATAACCATGCCCTCTGGTACACCAGCCCTGATAAAATTACGGACTACTGTCCGTCCTTTATCATGAAACAGGGTGTTAGGGCAACCCACCGCCTCGGTGGCCTGTTCCCACACGGGCCTCCACTGTTGAAGGCGTTTCCCTTAGCCGCTGCAAGTGGGGCTTGGCCTGTACCCAGTCCTCACGGATCGCCAGGGTGAACATGCGGCCCCAGGCCCCCAGGTCTTTATTCACGGTAGCGGCTGACGCGCCCATCGCCAGGCGTTGCTGCGGGTAAGCCCTCAAGTCGCTGCTCACAATGCAGTCAATACGTACATCAGCATACACTATGGCAGGTTATTCACCTGATCTTCGGCCCACTCCCTGGACCGTCGGCCCTTGAGCGCGTGGTCTTGCACATACAGGGCAGCAATGTGCTCAAAATGATGCTCGACTATGGGCCGGGGTGACGTGGCCAAAGGTTGCCATAATAACTGCAGGGCCACGGCTTTATCAGGTGAGCGGATACTCGCCCGCTGCTCGTGGCCCTCGCCATCATACCAGGCCACCCACCACACATTACCCCGTTTGAATACTCTCCCCTGTCCGTTCATGGCACAGCCAGATAGCATGAACAGCAGGCCCCGGTCAAGCCAAGAGGGGAGAAAGGGGAGTGAGTGGGCTGCCGGGCACTACGTCGCCTATTCTTGTGATTATAGCCCTTCTGTTTGCAGAAATACGACGTATACACGCGGGTGGCCCTCTTACCACCCAGCCCTCTGAGTAGCATATCGTATAACCAGTGTCTGGAAGTACTCGGTCAGCAGTCGCCGCAGATGGCGCTCGTGCAGGACGATGACATGGTCCAGGCATTCACGGCGGATACTCCCGATCAGCGGCTCGACATACGGATGCTGCCACGGACTTCGGGGGGGCAGTCACCTCTTCTTCGATGCCCATGTGCCGCATCCGCTGCCGAAAGGCAGCGCCGTAGATCCGATCACGGTCGCGGTGGAGATACCACGGGGCCTCGCCCCATGGGACTGCTTCCACGACCTGCTGGGCCGTCCATGCGACGGTGGGATGCTCAGTGACGTTGACATGTACGAGACGTCGTCGCTCATGGGCCAGGATGAGCAGAACAAACAGTACTTTGTGGGTGACCGTCGGCACGACAAAGAAATCCAGGGACACCAGATCCGGCGCGTTGTTCTTGAGGAAAGTCTTCCACGTCGGTGACGGCGGCCTGTGTGGCCGCACCCGATACTTCTCCACCGTCGATTGGGCCACGTCGATCCCCAGTTTCCGAGGTTGCCCACCGATCCGAGGTGAACCCCACGTGGGATTGGCCTGCCACATCGCCTGGATAAGCTCGCGGACCTCTTTGGCAATCGTTGGACGGCCGGGCGTGCCTGGCTGGCTCAGTTGTCGCTAGTGGTCGCGAAAGCGCTGGCGCTGCCAAACAATAACGGTACGAGGCTGAACGAACGCCAGGCCATGTTGCCAGCCTGACTACAGACGAGACAGCCACGCCTAGAACAGACGATCGGTCGACCGGAGGCGGGGGCGATCAATGGTCTGTTGATAGACCGCCAATTGATGCCGCAGGGCCAGTGGTTCCAGGCACAGTGGACCGAAAGAGGCCCGCAACGAAGGCCAGCAGAGCCGAGATGACGGGAAGCATGATCAGAAACCTCCTTACACTGGCATGTCGGAAGATGGAGAAGTCCGCTGGTCCAGCATGAGGAGGAAATCGAAAAAGGTCAAGTCTATGAATAGCTTTAGGGTTTCTGGATACACACCTCCTATCACACCCTCCTCTCCACAAAAGACCTGACGGGTCCTGGCTGCCACTGGTAACTGTATTCCACGCTGATGATCAGGCGTTCCGTGGCGCTATCATAGCTTTCTATTGATGGCCTTGTGATTGGAGCACCTCGAACAGGCGCCGCTTGGGCTTCGTATCCAAGGTCTGGACAAGCCCAAAGCATTTGCTGGAGGGGATATCCGCCTCATCCGCTCGGCGAAAGGCCAGAATGCTCTTGCCGACGATGACTTCGACGTGCCCCTTCTTCTCGTCCCAATCGCGCCCATATCCACCATCGATGCCCACCGTCATCGGCCCATCGGGAATCCGTAAACAGCCCCAGCCGGCCGGACAGCCCTGGACAAAGACCCACTGCTCTTCGCCCAGTTCGTCTTCACAGCGTGGCGTGACCGTGAGGGTATGGTTCTGCACCGTTGTCGCGTTCAGGGTCGCGTCCACGGGGAGAAAGTCCTTCAGCGCCTGCGCCGTCAGGCCATAGGACACTAGCGAGGCGCACGTGGTCTCCATGAAGAGCAGCTCGGGGGCGACTGCGTTGGTCAGCAGAGCATTCAGCGGCCGGAAGGTGGTTGTCTGGCGACGTTGGCTGCGACAATGCTACAGCCGCGGACTGGTGAGCGTCACCGTGCTAAAGAGCGTACGGAAGCTACGCGTGTGATACCCTTTGACCCCGAGAGACTTCCTACAGTGGTCACACTGAGGTTGGGCCGCCACAAAGGCCGTCGCGTGCTGTTCCACTAGCTGTTGGTGGAGCGTCTTGAGGACGGACTTCGCTTCGGCCAACGGGAAGCCCAGATGCTCGATCCGCTGGTGCGGCTTCTCCACCATCGCGATCTCTTGAACCTGCTCTGCACGACCATCCTCTGCACACACGACAAGCGGCACCTTGATCTTCATGAGAGGTCCTCCCATCTAGGGCATACCGATTGAGGGGCGCATTCTACCCCGGACGGATGAGTTACCCCCAGGTTTTTGATCCTCTCTGCTTGAGGTTTGGCTAAAGTACATCCCTCCTGCTCGGAAAATCGACTCTGACCCCGATTTTCGACTGCCCACCCGCCGCGGCCAGTGTGCCCGTCCGGGTTCGCCTGAAACCGCCACCCGACCGCGGCTTGGTGCAGCGCGATAGTCAGGCGTCGTACCTTCGACTGACAGGCAACGCTTCGTTTCTGCCCATCCTACTTTGCCGACAGCATTGTCTGACCAGACAATACTGTCCGTCCCCACTTTCTCAATGCTGTAGCCAATGCCTTACTGGGCTGTACCTTTTATCTGTAACTGCATTTTAATTTGATCCCCCGAACTCACCACTAAGCCGGCGTCCTCACAGTTCCATGACGTAGCAGCGTCCAGTGGGATGCGCACGGCTTCGTGTGTGGTCAGGTTCCGGCAGACCACCATCCCTTTCTCGGGTCTTATACCACTGACCGCTCCGCCGACAGGGGTGGGGGCGAGAGTAAAGAAGAGCAAACCCTTAGGGAAAAGGACCCCGCCACCCGACGTAAAGACATCAATGAAGGTTCCGGTTGTCCCGTGGTAACGCAAGATATTCCCAGTGTTCAGACTGGCAACATAGAGGTTGCCGTCTGGCCCGAAGGTGAGGTAATCGGGCGTATTCAACCCGCCGCTCCCCGCAGGCACAAACGTGTCGATGAAGGCCCCGGTCCTCCCGTTATAGCGCTCTATCGCATCTACATGGAACCGACTGGCGTAGAGATGGCCGTCAGGTCCAAAGACTAGGCCCGCAAACGCCGAATCAAGCGGCGGGCCGCCGGAGTTGAACACGTCCATGAAGTCCCCCGTGGTGCCGTTGAAGCGCAGGATTTGCTGGTTGCCGCAGCAGTTGAACATGCCAGCATAAATATTGCCGTCTGGTCCGAAGGTGAAACCAACGAACCCAGATAGCCTGCTATCCGCAACGAAGGTGTCGACAAAGGCGCCGGTCTGTCCGTCGTAGCGGGAGATCGTCGCGTTGAACCGGCTACTGACATACAGCTTGCCATCCGGGCCGAAGACCACTTGGTCGGGATTGGCCAGCCCGCCACTGCCTGAAGGGACGAAGTCGTCGATAAAAGCGCCAGTCTGTCCATCGTAGCGCTTGACGCTATGGCTAGTCCAACTGCTGACGTAGAGGTTGCCATCCGGGCCGATGGTCAAGTTTTGTGGGGTATCCAGTCCGCCGCTGCCGGATAGGACGAAGATCTTCAGGAACACTCCTGTCGTCCCGTCATAGCTCACCACGCTATTGTCGGCAGCATTCCCAACCAGCAGTTGTGTCCCAGCTGCACGTGCGTGCGGACTGACCTCGATCGTGAGGGCAAGGAGGCCAATCATCAGGCCCAGACCGCGGATTATTGCAGCGTAGGTTTTCATTGGCTCCTCCTAACGGGTTTGCACCCGCAAGTTCCATGTCGGTATGATGTGTTTGGCACGAATGCTGCGATCTGATACTCACGCGTGCCTAACGCTTGAGTATATGGAAGTGTTGCCGCCTAACACTCCCCTTGACCTTCCGGGGAATGTCCATCTAATATCCCAGCAGGTGGTTTTGTCTGTCAATTTTATGTATAATAACATAAATATAATCTATTTAAATCAATTTTTAAGGCGGAATAACCAGTGGCTGGTCACAAGCTGGCAGATTAAGCTGAAGTATGTTCCCCAGCTAGACATGGGATCCCCTATAGCCAGTCCAGGGGACCCTTAAATCATAATTATTCCCAGCCAGAACCGGAGTCCTTGGCAGCCTGACAGGAGGACTCTGGGTAACACATGTTTCCAGAGTTGTGCGTGCAAGCGTACATGCCCCGTGTAGCAGCCTACCTAGCCCCTGGGATGGGTACCCTTGGCAGAGGTGTTTGGATGGTCTACTCATATTCTACACTACACACTGGGTATAAGTAGACCGTCAGCCATTATAGGGCCAACACTACTTGGTCGATGTCTTCCTGCCTAAATCTCAAATTCCGCACAGTGACTATAATATGAGAATACACTAGTGCTTGTTATGTCCTGTATAAGTCGTGTACCAGCTTATTGTAGACCTTACCAGCAAATTTTTTCCGCATACTATGTGTAAAGAGTTTAACGCTTAACACATTGGCCACATATGAGATTTCAGTAATTACCAAGCCTGCACGCGTCTAATGGATTTCCCATGGATTCGTTATAGGAATAGAGATGCCTGCCCACTAGGCGAACACTAAACAGGTGTGGAGTTGACACTACAGAGGGGATAGAAATATAAAAAGGACATATGGTACAGCTGGGGCCAAGCCGTCAACTCAATACGTTCCAGAATAGAGATAGATGCACGTTATTACACGGCAGCGGCTGCAAGAGTTTTGGCAGACCCATTCCGATGCGGAACGCCCGTTGAAAGCCTGGCTGGCGATTGTCCGGTTGAAGCGCTATCGCAGCCCTCCCACAGTCCGCGAGGATTTTGCCTCGGCCAGTTTCCTCGGGAAATGGCGGGCGGTATTTAATATTGGGGGCAACAACTACCGACTTGTCGTCGATATACGCTATGATCTTGGCCGTATCTACATTCGCCATGTGCTGACCCATGAGGACTATGTTCGTCGGACACAGGACGGCAGTTGGTAGGGCACGGCCACGTCCTAAGACGCAGCAGAAGGTGCAGATATCATGGCTGAGCTGCTCGACTTTACAAAACCCCATGTCTTACGCAACGCGGCCGAATATACGGCGGCCGTGGCGGAGATTGACCAGCTCCTCGACCTCGACCCGCCCCCCCATTCAGAAGCCTACGAGCGGTTGGAATTCCTCTCGGTGTTGGTGCACGCCTATGAAGAGGCGCATTTCCCTCTGGAGCAACTCACGACCCCACAAGACGTCGTGACATTTATGTTGGAGCAGAAAGGCCTATCGCATACTGACTTAGCCCAATGGCTGGGGGGGAGAAATCCCGATGTGGGCCTTTTTACAGGGGACCCGCCGTCTGTCCCTCCCACAAATTGAGCGACTGCGAGTGCACTTGGGAATTCCAGCGGATCTCCTCATCAGTCCTGGCAAGACACCTAACAAAGGCATGGAGCTGACGCGCTAAAGCACGAGGCTCATGCCCAGCGTTACACCGTTGGTGTCAATGCCTGTTTGCCCAATTATGCCCGTCAGCTTGCGGGCCATCTCTTGCAGGTCCAATGGGCCGAGGATGTGGTTGCGGTCCAAAACGCTCTGGGTCTTATGCCCGGTATCCTTCATCGCGACACGTTCTGGCACACCAACGATCTCGCCGCAGCCATTGGCTCTGTGTATGGAGCTGACGCGGAACAAGCGTATCTACCGCACTGGCGCAAGCATATTGGCTTCGAAGTAGACCTCACGTAGGATGTCGTGGCGGACCTGGTCAAGACCCATGTGCCCACGTTAAAAAAAGTGATCGACGTCCAAGATTCCGGCAATACCGAGCAGGCTTTTGTGGCGCTGCGCCAGGCCATCGATCACATGGAGATGGCCGCCAACCCACTGGACGGCGCCATCGTGAACCAATTCCCCGCTAAGTGCGCCCGATAACGCAGCCCCCTCCTCCATGCGGCAGCGGTCTCTCTGGCCAGCCGAGAAGACTGCTGCACGCACAGGCCACTTTTCCCTTGACATTCAGAGTCTTCCATCGATACAGCCGACGTGGCTGTCAGGCGATGCCTTGTTACGGCCGAGTTGGTCCTCGAAAGTCCTTTCATGCGAATTGCCTCTGCAGCACGTTTTCGCAAGCCTTTCCTCAAAGAGTCTCACCCTCGAGTTCCCTCCCACCCTGAGCGTGGCTCAAGGCGGCGGGATGACAGGGCTATGACGTAGGACACTCACCCCTGCCCTCTCCCGCTGGGAGAGGAAGTATAACGACCTGAGGAGATGTGCATGATGCACTGGCAATGGCTGATATGGATACTCGGTATGGTTCTGACGTGTACGCCGCTCTGGGGTGCTAGTCCGACATGGAAGCCACAGAAGCCGATTGAGTTCGTGATCCCAGCCGGGCCAGGAGGAGGAGCCGACGTCATGGCCCGTTTCATCGCTCCCCTGGTGAGCAAGTACAACCTCTCGCCGCAACCCCTGGTCACGGTCAACAAAGCGGGCGGGGCTGGGGCCGAAGGGTTCCTCTATGTCAAGGGCAAAAAGGGAGATCCGCACGTCATCATCATCACCCTCTCCAATTTGTTCACGACACCGTTGGCAACCGGCGCGCCGTTCAGTTGGAAGGATTTCACGCCATTGGCACGCTTAGCCCTGGATGAGTTTGTCTTATGGGTCAATGCGGAGTCCCCCTATACGACAGCTGCCGCTTATCTGCAGGCCGCCAAGGACCATCCCGGAAAATTCAAGATGGGTGGGACAGGCACGGCTCAAGAGGACCAGATCATCACCGTGCAGTTGGAGCAAGCGACGGGCGCCAAGTTCATCTACGTCCCTTTCAGAGGCGGTGGTGATGTCGCCACCAATCTGGTGGGCAAGCACGTGGACTCCACGGTCAATAATCCCAACGAGGCGGTGGGCCACTGGAAAGCGGGACGGCTCCGGCCACTGGGGATCTTCGATCTGGAACGCCTCGAGCTGCCGGATTGGCAGAACATCCCTACCATGAAGGAGCAGGGATATGACATCGAATACCTCATGCTGCGTGGCATCTTTGGGGCGCCGGATATCCCTAAAGAGGCACAGGAGTGGTACATCGAGCTCCTGAAAAAAATCAGCGAGACCCCAGAGTGGGTGGAGTTCACCGACAAGGGGGGCTTGAAGCGCAACTTTCTGGCTGGGGCGGAATTGACTACATGGCTTGAGCTCATCGACACGATGCACAAAAATCTGATGGCGCGAAGGCGGGCTGCTCAAGGAGTAGATGGCGTGGATATGCGTCAAACGGACATTGGATTTACGCTGGTGTTGCTCGTGTTGGCCGTACTCGTTGCTGTGGGCTCCTTGCAGCTTGACATCGGCTGGGGGATGAATGGTCCAAAGGGCGGCTTCTTTCCATTTTGGCTGGCGGTGGGGTTGGCGCTCTGTTGTCTGGTCATCCTGGTGCAAGCCCTCCGGAACACCTCCCCGACGTCGAACCAACCACTGGTCAGACCTGGGGGATGGGTGCCGCTCCTTAAGGTGGCAGGTCCCGCCATCGCCATGGTGGCCCTCACTGAGATCATCGGGCTCTATCTGGCGGCTGCCCTCTACATCGGCTTCTATATGCGGTGGATCGGCAAACACTCCTGGCTTCTGGTTTTCGCGGTCAGCATGGGCGTACCTTTGTGCAGCTACCTGATTTTCGACAAGTGGTTTCTGATCCCCATGCCCAAAGGATGGTGGGGAGGACACCTCAGTCTCTAGCGGCCAGGAGAGCGTCACCAGTGGATGCCTTCGCCAACCTGCTGATGGGTTTCCAGATCGCCCTGACGCCGTATAACCTGATGGTTGCTACCCTCGGCATCATTTTGGGGACGATCATCGGCGTTCTCCCTGGCCTTGGGGGCGCCAATGGCGTGGCGATTCTATTACCGGTGACCTTCGTCATGCCCCCCACCTCGGCCATCATCCTGCTGTCGTGTCTCTACTGGGGGGCATTGTTCGGTGGGGCCATCACCTCGATCCTATTCAATATTCCCGGTGAGCCCTGGTCAGTGGCCACCACCTTCGACGGCCACCCGATGGCCAAGCAGGGGCTGGGTGGGCAGGCACTGACTGCGGCCTTTACCTCGTCATTCATTGGTGCGGCCTTCGCGATTATTCTGGTGACGTTTTTCGCGCCTCTCATCGCCGAGTTCTCCCTCAAATTCGGGCCAGCGGAATTCTTGGGTGTTCAGCTGCTGACCTTCAGTGCCTTCGTCGGCATGGGGGGCAGCTCACCGGTCAAAACCATCGCCGCTACCCTCCTGGGGTTCATCCTGGCGACGGTCGGCATGGATATCATCAGTGGCCAGCTCCGCCTGACATTCGGTACCATCGAACTGATGCGCGGCTTCAACTTCGTGGTGGTGGTCATCGGCTTGTTCGGCATCGGCGAGATTTTGCTCACCATCGAGGAGGGTCTGGAATTTCGGGGGGCGAAGCCGCAGGTGGGCTGGCGACTGATGGTCGACACCTGGCGGGAGTTGCCGCAATATTGGAAAACCTTCGTGCGCTCGGCCCTGATTGGCTCCTGGATGGGGATTAAGCCCGGCGGAGCCACGCCAGCGTCGTTCATGAGCTATGGCATCGCCAAGAAGTTCTCCAAGACGCCTGAAACATTCGGCACCGGGACGTTGGAAGGCGTCCTGGCCCCAGAGACCGCCGCCCATGCCGCCGGGGTGTCGGCCTTGTTGCCAATGATCACACTGGGTATCCCGGGATCACCGACGGCGGCCGTGATGCTGGGGGGATTGCTCATCTGGGGGCTGCAGCCTGGACCGATGCTGTTTCAGGAACGGCCGGAGTTCGTCTGGGGGTTGATCGCCAGCATGTACACTGGGAACGTCATCGGGGTGCTCATCGTGCTGTTGTTCGTCCCCGCTTTTGCGGCCATCCTGCGCCTGCCTTTTGCCATCTTGATCCCGCTCATCATCTACGTCTGCGCCATCGGGGCCTATGCCGTGAACAACAGCACCACGGACATCTGGTATATGCTGATCTTTGGCGTCGCCGGTTATCTGTTCAAGAAACTGGATTATCCGATCGCCCCCATGGTCCTGGCGCTGGTGCTCGGCGATATGGCCGAGTCGGCGTTGCGACAGAGCCTGATTATGTCCCAAGGCTCGCCGATAATTTTCTTCTCCAGCCCGATTGCAGCCGTGCTGGTGATCGTGTCGCTCTGGTTGCTCACGGCTCCGATCATCCATCCGCTGATCCGCAAAGCCTGGAATAGGTCCAGTCAGTGACCTCACGGGACTCCGGTTTCCTGCGGATAGCTTGTTTGAGGTGATGGTGCTAATGCCTTGCTGAAGCCTTGCAAGAGTCCTGAACTGTTTCCGCATGTGCCGCGTGGCGTTATGCCGCTCGGGGACGTGACTTATTGGTTCTATCCGGTGGAGTCCGGGTGGTGTGCGTACTTGCCATCGTGCTGGTTTCAGGCCTGCTCAGCGCTGTATACGCCGCCGACCCAACTCATTGCGGTTGCCGTAGTGCTGATCAGAATGATTCGGAGGCACGGCTAGTGGCAGAGGTGGGGCTAAACGCATGAATACCTGAGAATACGTAGTTACAATCCCCACGCGGCGAGATAATGGGGCGTGAGGATCGCGAGCACTAAGCCTCCGATCTCGAGCAGCCCAAAAAGGAGGCGATAGGTTTCCGAGTCTGGCGGCCGAGCATAGTGGATACATTGCGCCTGCACGGCGGCACGCAGGCGATCCTGATCGGGGTCCAGGTGGGCAGTTGCCTTGCCACGCACGCCGACTGTGCCGTCGGGGGCTTCGATAGTGCCATAGACAATGGGTTGGCGATCGATTGCTCGGCGTTTGCGGGACGTCGTTCCGAGATACACGAGCCATGTGCCGTCTTCCCAGGTGTACCACACAGGATGGACGAGGGGCGTCCCATCAGGCTCGGTGACCGCAAGGTGTTACAGACGGGGAGATGCCAGGAACTGGTCGACCGCCAATCGTGATGCAGGCGGTTCATTCATCGCTGAGACAATGCGCATAGGGCTCCACTTTGGGCAGGCAGTGCCTGCCATGCGCCCCCCCTTTGCAAAGGGGAGAATAGAGGCGAGACCATGGCCAACAAAGTCCCTTGTTTCCGCACTAGGTGCACTCATGACCCGAGACGCCGCGATCATGGGATAATATGGTACGATCTGTGAGTCGTTATGAACGTCAGACTTTACTAAATTCCGCCTCGCCCTGAAAAATTGGCTCAAAAATACGCATTTCCCGGATTATAGGCGTTTTCCACCCACGAGTCATGCACGTCCTCTGCGGCGACTTGATTCACCTGTAAGATAACCGGTATAAGGAAACGCGGGACCCGTGAGGACAGTACGGTCATGTGCACCACGCCGACAATCCTGATACAACGGTTGCCTTTCAACGTCGCGCACTCATGGCAGTTCTGGCGATGCCGTGGTTATGGTGCCAAATGCACGCGGGAATGGGACAACTTCACGTGGTAAGAACTGACGCTCATGAAACAGTTGATGTGGGGTGGAAGCAGGCACGTTCATACAGGAGAGGCAACACCGGGAGGAGGCTACCATGCTGTGGACGATCTTTGTGATTCTCTTGATCTTGTGGCTGTTGGGACTCGTGACGTCCTACACCTTGGGGGGATTCATTCATATTCTCTTGGTCATTGCGATCGTCGTGGTGCTGATTCGAGTCATTCAGGGGCGCAGACCCCTATAGCCTTTGTGAGGCGGGGTGGCAGGTAACATCCTGCTATGGCATCACGCGGCACGGCCCGGCATGGGAGTTGGTCCTCACGCCGATCCCATAGCTCGGTCTCTCGTTCCTCTGCTGACCTTAGCTGTGGAATCAGCCGCAAAGTCAATGAGCGCATGCACATCACTATTTGGGCGAAAGTTGGCCCATAGCGCGGAACCAATCAGCGTTCATGCACCAATTTTCAGCGCCAACAGCCCTCTGCGATGGCATCAGTGGGAAAGGAAGAGCAAGTGTTGCATTTACATTCACACGATCCGGTGATCGCCATGAGCATCCACCGATAGTAATATTTGCTCATGGCATGAGCGCAATCCTGTGCGAGCAGCCATCGGACCCCATGATCGTGGCCGGCTTCGCACGGGGCGCCACGGTTTTAGGGAGATGCGAGCGATTCACGACGGCTAAGGATGGCCTGCTCCGGGACTGGCAACGCCCTGCTGAGCGGGGCCAGGCGGGAGTCAGACCGCGGTGAGGCCATGGGGTGGAGGCCATAGGGCTGCAGGACGTCTGGTGCGGGTCTGGGACGCGTCTGAAGGACGATGACGGGGTGGAACATGCGGCTGCGTGCTGGAGCACGAGAGGAGCGAGAGATGCACACGCGGAACGATCGCACATGGAAACATCGCATCGCCGGTCTGGTCATGGCCGTGGTCAGCCTGCTGATGGTCGCGTCGGCGCCGGCGGCCGAGCTGCTGGTGAGCAGCGAGGCCACCGACCAGGTGCTGCGCTATGACGGGACGACCGGCGCGTTTCTGGGTGCCTTCGTGACCGCCGGCAGCGGCGGGCTGGATTCCCCAGGGCCTGGCCTTCGGGCCCGACGGCACCCTCTACGTCAGCAGCTTCGGCTCCGATCAGGTACTGCGCTATGACGGGACGACCGGCGCCTTTCTGAACGCCTTCGTGGCCGCCGGCAGCGGCGGGCTAGATGGCCCCACGTTCTTGACCTTCCGTCCCAGTGCGCTGGAGTGCCCGGAAGACGCTGATGCGGTCCTCTCCCGTGCCGTCGACCCTGAAGGCGACGATGCGACGCTGATTGGCGGTCTGCCCACGCACGTCACCCTCCAGGAGGCCGTGAATCAGGCCCAGGACGGCGAGGTGATCGGTGTCTACGGGCGCAGCACGGAGAACGTGGTCATCACCGGCACCAACCGCCTGACCATCACCCAGTGTACCGTGGCTCAACTCACCGCCGCCGCCGCGGGACCGGTGGTGCACATCACCGGCACCGGGACGATCACCATCATCAGCCGCGACACCGTGGGCGGCACCATCGGCTGGCGCGTAGACACGGATGGCCATGACCTGAAGAGCGTGCGGGCCAGCGGGGCCAGCTAGGTCGGCATTCTGGTGCTTGGCGACCACAATCGTATGAGCTACAATTCGGTGCGCAGCAGCGCGGTGGGCATTCGGGTCGAAGGGCGCTTCAACGACCTCCGCGGCGGCACCGTCGAAGGCCACACCGGCGCCGGTGTGCAGCTCACGGCTGGCGCCAGCGGCAACACCTTCCGGACCGCGACCGTGCAGCGCAACGGCGGCAACGGCATCGAAGTGGAGGGCTCCGATAATACCGTGCGCGACAACGGCCGCGTGAACCAGAACACCCTCAATGGCATCCTGGTCACGGGCGATCGCAATACCCTCATGGGCAACCGCTCTGAGACCGGGAAGGGCAATGGCCGGCATGGGATCGAGGTGATCGCGGGAGCGGACACCAATCAGGTGACGAGCAACCAGATGTACAGCAATGCCTTCGACGGCGTGCACGTCTTCGGGACCGGCAATCAGCTCAAGAATAACAGCGCCAACGTCAACGTCGGTGTGGAGTTCAGCCTCGGGGCCGGCAACGTGGATCAGGGCGGCAACAAAGCGAATGGCCGCGCCTGCACCGTTGGCGCTGCCGGGGGCACCTGCAATTAGCTGATATCCCGCGGTCGCCATCGTGACCGCCAGGGTGGCGGCCGCTCCTGCAGGATGACGGGTGCGGCCGCATCACCCTAGCCAGAGGCCTGCCGTCACGCCCCTGCGTCCCCAGGGGAAGTGACCGTTGCGGCCGCGCTCGTCGGCCACAAGGCGGTCGCGCCCGTGATGGAGCATTGATGTCGGTACCTCCTCTTCCCGCCCGGCGCGTGCAGTGAGGAAATGGCGCAATGGTTGCCGACCTGGAGTGAGGTCAGTCGGGGATAGGATTGAAAGGGTGCACATGGATACACTTCCGCAGGAGCTTCGCCAGGGAGTTGAGGAATTTAATCGCGCCTACTTCTTCGAGGCGCATGAGACGTTAGAAGACCTATGGCGAGGAACTTCTGGTCCGCTGCGGCTCTTCTATCAGGGGTTGATTCAATTGGCGGTGGCCCTGTACCATCTGTCGAATGGCAACCGTCGGGGAGCACTCAACCTGCTTGGCAAGGGGCTGGATAAGCTCACTGCCTACCAGCCGACGTGCCAAAATATCGATGTTGATGCCTTATGCGGTGAAGCCCGCGCCTGGCTCGACCGTGTGCGTCAGGCGGGTAATGGCGAGCTGACCGTTGATCCAGCGCAGTTGCCGCGTATTCGCTGGCTCACGTCCGAAAGGAACTCGGCATAAAATTTGGCCTCAGCGTGCCCGCGCAGCATTCCCCTGACGAACCAGGTGCTGAGCGTATGAGCGAGCTTCTCGAGCAAGTCAAATTGGCCCGCGTGTCGGTAACTCCTACCCTGCGCTGCGACCCAAGAGAAACCTTGCCAGCACCATCTTATGAATTTCATCCGTGCCACCGCCAATGCGGGCATGTCGGGCGATATGGTAGAAGCGCGTCAGCGGCAGCCAGTCGGTCTCGCCAATACCACCGTGAATCTGGATCGCCTTATCGATCGAACGTGTGGCCCACTGCGCCCCGGTATATTTCAGCAGCGAGGCCTCCATGCGCACATCCTGACCTTGATCGGCTTTCCAGGCGGCCTCGTAGAGTTTGGTGCGCAAGTATTGGATATCCGTCCAGATCTCCACGATCATCCACTGAATCGCCTGGCGATCGGCGATCGGCCGACCGAACGTGACGCGCTGCTTGGACCAGGCAATGCACATGTCGAGCGCCCGCTGCATCATGCCCAGCATCCAGGCCGCCCGCTCCAGGCGATCCCAAATGGTGAGAATCTTCTGGCCCATAGAGAACCCACGGCCGACCTCACCGAGCACGTTGGCCTGTGGCACCACACAGTTATCGAAGACGAGTTCGAACTGCTCGGGCGTCTTGCTCACCCACACGGGGATTGGCCGCTTGAGCGAAAATCCGGGCGTGCCTTTCTCAACGATGAACATGGTGATGCCACCACGTTGGCGCTTCTCGGGGTCGGTGACGGCCTGAACCAGAGCGAAGTCGGCATTGTCTGCCCAGCTCACGAAAAATTTGGTACCGTTGATAATCCAGTGATCGCCGTCGCGCACTGCCGTGGTCTGCATCATGCCGCCCGGATCAGATCCGGCATTCGGCTCCGTTTGGGCGAAGCAGCTGTGCTTCTCACCCCGCACCACGGGCCAGGCGAAGCGCTGTTTTTGATCCTCATTGCAATCGTCGAGGAAAGCGTCCATCCAATCCGCGCACCACGGGAAGGGAACCGCCGTCTGGAAGAATTGTTCGAGCAGCAACACTTTGCCGAGCACACCCATGCCGCTGCCACCGAATTCAGTAGGGAGATGCGCGCCCCACAGGCCCGTCTCCATCGATAGCTTCTTGAGCCGCTCATAGTCCTCCGGCCAGAGATTGTCACGGCCCTCTTCTAACAAGCGTGGCTCCAGCGGCATCAGCTCCTCCTGAACGATCTGACGCGCCAGGCGCTGGAGTCCTTCCTGCTCCTCGGATAAGTGGAAATCCATACCTTCGACCTCCTCTGACCTTCTCGAAAAAATCTGTCCGTCTCGGCACCATGAATGGTAGGCAATAGTCTACAGCCTGTCGGTTTGTCAAGCGCCTGCCTGTCTGTGATGGGCCGCGAGGGGCGGTATTTTGGCTTGATTTTTTGAAATAGAGGGGATAGCCTAAGAATCATGAAACTAGGATCAAGCAACTACATAGACATGCAGGCCCGACGTCAGCGTACAAGTGTTCTCGTCGCGGCGGCTCTTAGTCTATTCCTGATGTTGGCATGGGCCGCCGACGTCTGGGCGCGTAGTAGTGGTGGACGCTATGGTGGCCGTGCCGGCTTTTCACAGTCGCGCAGCGGATCAAGCGGCGGTGATTGGTCTAGTTCACCTTCTGCACCTACACGACCCTACAGCGCCCCTCCCCCGTCCGGCTACACCCCTTCTATGCCAACGATGCCAAGTCCCGGGTTTGGCTTTTTGCCTTTTCTCCTGCCATTCCTCGGGTGGGGCGGAGGCGGTGGAGCCAGCGTCGGATCCGGCGGTGGCTTCGGCTTTGGCGGTATCCTGGGATTTCTTATCATCCTTGGGATTGTCGTGGTCCTCGGTCGAGTGCTACTGAAAAATCTTGCCGCAGCCCGTCGTGATCGGCTCGATGGTTCACCATCCGGTATGTTGGGAGGGGAGCGCTACGCCGTGGTGAAGTGCCAGCTGGCCTTGCTCTCCACCGCGCGGTCCTTACAACGCGAGCTACAAACCTATGCGAACACTGCCAGTACCGACACGGTGACGGGTCTTGCATCAGCCTTACAGGACGTGGTGATGGCCTTGATGCGTCACAGCGATTACTGGCGCTACGGTGTAGTACAGGTCCAAGCCGCGTCCACACTTGACGATGCTGAGCGGGCCTTCAATCAGGTGGTGGGTCAGGAGCGGGCGAAACTCTCGGAAGAGCTAACAGTCAATGTCGATGGTGTGCGGCGGCAAGCTCCGCGGTCAGAAAGCACTCCGTCCAACGAGGTAGGACAATATCTGGTGGTGACGCTGATCGTAGCCACGGGTTATGCGGGGTTTACGGCCTATCAGACGCCATCGCCCAAAGATATCGAAGGCACCTTGCAACGCCTGAGTACCTTGCTCACTTCCGACCTCCTGGCCTTCGAGGTGATGTGGTCGCCGGAAAATCCGGATGATTCACTGACGGAAGATGAGCTCATCGCCGAATATCCGGAGCTGTCAGGATTATGAGGGACGGAGAAAGGAGGCACGATGAAGCCATGGCTCATAGTGGGCTTGGGTCTCTGGATCATAGCCAGTATGGCGTGGCTCGGAATCGCTGGCGAGGTGCCCGTGCCACCCATCGAACCCAGGATCGTACCCCCCATGCTCTCCTGGAGCAGTCTCTTCACCTCAGTCGTCTATGGGCTGGTCGGGTTGATTCTCCTGCTCATCGGTTACTACAGCTACGAGCTCATCACCCCGTTTTCGGTGAAAGATGAATTGATTTCTCACCGCAATCCCGCGGTGGGCTTGGTTGTCGCAGCATTCATACTAGGCATGGCCATCATCATCGCCGCTGCCATCATTTAAGCGAGTTGCCCCTGCAGTCCTCTGTATTTGCCTCCCGGTTGGGTCATCGAGCCGGCCAGGAGGTTTCAGGTACCGTGCCGATATAGGGCTCGTGAGGCGATCCGGCAGGAGGGAGTGAGTAAGAGTCGCTATGAAGGCTTTCTCTAATGGTACATCGAGAGACCGACAGCGCTTCCGTCGCAATGACCCGCATGCGCCCGAGAAGGGAGACGAGGAGCTTGACCTTCCGGCGTGGAATCCCGAAGAATTGCATCAGACCCAGGCGCTCATCCAGGACCTCGACAAGCACTTTACCGGACTCCGTGAGACGCTGCAGCGCCGTCAGATGCGTATCGAGCAGGTGAAGCGCACCCTTTCAGCACTCCAGACCCTCCTCTTCCCCTCTCGCCGCTCTTGGTGGCGCCGGTGGTTTCCCTGGTAATCGACGGTAGCGCTGCAGGTTGCGTAACACGGCGGCGAGGTCCTTCGGGAGGGGTGCCATCCACGTGCACACTTGACCACGTGTGGGATGTATGAGCTCCAATGCTTGCGCATGCAGGGTCAGGCGTGTCATTAAGGGACGCTCGACTGCGCCGGCTTTCGGCCGATACGATGGCTTCAAGGCCGACAGCAATAGCGGTTCGCTAGAGCCATAGAGCGGATCGATGGCCAGCGGATGGCCGATTGCCTGTAGGTGCACACGAATTTGATGGCTGCGCCCGGTTCTTGGCCGCACCTCCAGTAGCGTATAGCCGCGAAAGCGGTCGGCTACGGCATAGCGGGTGATGGCGGACTTACCCTGACGGCGCTGGATGATCATCATACCCGGTCGCTGTGGATGTGAACCGATGGGTAGGTGAATGACCCCTTCGGCACGTATACCCTGGCCGCTGATCAGGGCGAGGTAGGTTTTGATGACTGTGCCACGTTCGAACTGCTGTGACAGCGCAGCATGGACGCGATCGGACTTGGCCAGGATGAGTACGCCGCTGGTGTCTCGATCCAGGCGATGTACTACCCAGATACGTGAGGGCTCGGCTGAAACCGTGCCTTTGGAGGCCGTCTGCCCGGTCAGGTAGGCCCGTGCCAGCTTGACTACCGTCGGCTTGGAGGCATCCCAGCGGTCAGGGATAACTAAGAGCCCCGCGGGTTTGTCAATGACCAGCAGGTCGTCGTCTTCATAGATGATACTCAGATCGAGCCGTTGACGGGGCATGCGACTTTCTTTGTGATGAGGTCATGGGCATGGAACCTAACCTCTTTACCGATCCAACCGACGCTACTCCCCCAACCACCGAAGCCCGGTCGAGGGCCGCGTTTGAACTGACGCAGGGGATGCCTCTTTATCTCGGCACCTCGAGTTGGAGCTCCGAGGATTGGCGGGGAACGATCTATCCCGCCGATGCGAAATCCTCGGATTTCCTGACCCATTACGCTAAGCAGCTCTCGGCTGTCGAAATCGACATGACGTTTTACCGCATTCCCACTGCAGCGATGATTCATGCCTGGAATCAGCGGACACCCGATGGCTTTCGCTTTGCTGCAAAAATTCCACAGGTCATCACGCATGAAAAGGTCCTGCGCGATTGTCAGCATGAGCTGCAGCAATTTACCGAGGTCATGGCTCTGTTGGGCGACAAGTTGGGCCCACTCTTGTTCCAATTTCCCTACTTCTCGAAGCGTCACTTCGCGAATGCGCAGGCATTTCTGGAGCGCCTGGAACCAGTCCTTGCACAACTGCCCGACGGATTCCGATTCGCTGTCGAACTTCGCAACCGCTGGTGGATAACTGAGCGCTTGCTCGACTTGCTGCGGGCCCATGGTGTGGCCTTGGCGCTCACCGATCATCCATGGATGCCACCGATTCAGGAACTTCTTCGCCAACATGATGTGGTGACCGCGGATTTCGCCTATATCCGCTGGCTCGGCGACCGACAGGCCATGGAGGCGATCACGCAGAAGTGGGACCATCTCGTGATCGATCGGACGCAGGACACGAAGACCTGGGTAGCCGTGGTGCGGCAACTGCTGGCTCGTGACCTCACCGTGTATGGCTTTTACAACAATCATTACGCCGGCCATTCACCAGGCTCCATCGCCTTATTTTCTGAGATCTGGCAGAACAGTCAAGTATCGTAACGTGCAGCCACCCGCGATCATGCGGGGCTACTCGCTACGCCGCTCCATCGGCCGCGTATCTCGGCCTGGAGCAGCGCTGAGCGCGATCCGGCCGACGAATTTCACATTGGCACAGAGATCGGCTCCACCTGTAGCACAGGTTTGCGCATCGGTGATGAGAAACCGGAATGGCCCGCCTTGCTGTTCCGGAAGCGCCTCGCCGCCAAGACGATACAGCACCACTCCGGAATCGACAACCGCTGCCAGCGGCACACTGGCACTGAAGCTGCCGTCGTGGGATTCGACCGTGAGGTGGGTTGCCTCCGGTTGGGGCTGCACAGCATCGAGCAGTGAGGCCAGGCGTACACCGCCGCCCCTGCGACCAGGGACAAGAGTGGCAATATCCTCGATCTGTCCTGGGAGATGGCTGAGCGCCTCGAAATCGAAACTCTCTGGCTGTCGCACCTGACCACATATCTCTAATGCCTGGCTCATCTCACCCTCTCTTTTCATGTAGGCAGTCGCGCGGCGATGTCGTCGAGTTGACGCATCAGGTTAGGATCGCCATTGCGCGCTGCGGGACCGCGCCCGGCATCAACCGTTTGCCGCGCTTGCACGATCCGGCCGCTCTTTTCATAGGCTTCCGCTAATTGAATATACACGAACGCATACTCTGGATCGATCTCGATCGCCGCTGTGAGCGCCTCAATTGCCTCGGGGTACTGTGCGAGCTGAAAATGCTCATTGCCCAGGGCAAAGTGTAACATAGCGTCGTGCGGCTCATCCGCAATTAGTGCTTTGATCTGCTCGATGCGGCTCATGCTCCCCTCCGCGTCGTGTCCCTGCCTAGTCGACCTGACATGCCAGGTCCCCTGCTTCTTCCAACGAGTGGTTCCATTGAGTAGCGACCGCCCGACCACGTTATTGTACCAAGCCTCACGCCAGACGTCACCTGTTCCCGGTCTCTGTCCACTTTCTCCTTGCCTTGCTTTGCAAAAATGAGTATCGTGGGCGGACATAGACACATGGGCTTCGTGGCGCTCGCTGAGACACCTGTGCGAAGGAGGTCAGGCCATGGCGATGAAGGATAAGGCAATGTTTTCGGTCGAGCTGGATAAGCATATGATGGCGTTCTTGGAGGATATGGTCAAGCAATACGACCTACCGGATTCCTCCAAGGCACTTCGTGTGCTGATTACCTATGCGTTGGATCCCGAGACAGACCGCGATCGGATTTTTTCCGACGTCCGCTGCTTTGACTGCGAATAAGCCGAGAGGGCTGGTATGAAAGCGGTTGAGAGCCAGAGTTCGACCCTGGCGTATTTGACAGTGTTTCCGGACAACTACGACGCAGGGCAACCGTATCCGATGATCGTCTGCCTCCACGGACGCGGAGCGGATATGCGTGATCTCGCCGGCTTGGCACCGGCGATCGATCAAAGCGGCTACCTCTACGTCTGTCCTAACGCTCCAGTGACCATCTCTATTGGTCCTGGATATACCGGGCAGGCCTGGTATGAGCCCGGGGGAACTCCGAGCCCGGCAGCGCTGGAGCAAGCGTTGACGGCCCTGGATGGGGTGGTTCGTGACGTTTTCGCCCAATACCACGTGGCGGCAGGTCAAGCGCTCCTCCTCGGCTTTTCGCAGGGCGGGGCGATGACCTATCGCTATGGGATGTTGCGGCCCGAGATGTTTGCTGGCCTGGTCATCCTCAGTGGGGCGTTGCGCAATCCCGAGGCCCTCCTGCCACACCTGCCGGCGCAGCGCGATCAACGCATCTTCATTGCCCATGGGACCCATGATGCCGTGGTTCCCGTCGAGTTGAGCCGGAACGCCGTCGATTTCCTCGAGGCTCAGAGCTATCAGCCGCTGTATCGTGAGTACCCCATGGGCCATGAGATCACCCAGGAGGTGCTGAACGATCTCACACCCTGGATTCATGCGGCGTTGCCATCGAAGAGTTAAAGACCAACGCCCTCGCGAGTGTTCCCCTTTCCTATGGGGGAATTGTTTCTATCATAGCGCAGGGGGGTAGGTCGAGCCCCGGCCCCTTGCGCTCCACTCAAGCTTTCCTCTCACCTCAGTCCGACCGTGCTCACAATTGACGCCTCCCGTACCAGTAACGTGTGGGTAGTATTGTCCTCGACCAGCAGCGCGTGGATGGCCTGATTGGTCAAGGCACATACCCCGGTGGCAAGGTCACGACCGTAAACCAGAAGGTGACGATTGCATGGATAGCGTGGATGAAGTCTTTCAGGTTGACCGGTTTAGTGACGTAGCAGTTGGCATGCAAGCTGTAAGCGGTGAGGGTGTCTCGCTCGGCCTGCGAGGTGGTCAGGACGACAATCGGAATAGCCTTCAAGTCTGCATCGGCCTTGACCTCCGCCAGGACTTCCCACCCATTTTTTCTCGGCAGGTTATAATCAAGGAGGATGAGGTCAGGTCGAGGAACGCCACCATAGGAGCCGGTCCTACGCAAGAAGGCCACCGCCTCTACACCGTCCTCCACCACGTGAAGATTGCTCAGCAAATTCATCTGTCCGAGGGCTTCCTGGGTCATCAGTACGTCGGTAGGACTGTCTTCGACAAGAAGGAGCTGAGCGGGTCTTTGGGTTACTTGTTGGTTCATGGTCCATTACCTCCTGTCGGACATGCTAAAGCAGAACGTTGCCCCCTTCCCCGGCTCCGAGCTGGGTCCGCCAGGCCATACCGCGAGAACGTAGCCAAGAGACTGGCAAGGCTTCATGCATCGTGAGAAGGCTCGGGGAACACTTTTCTCCGGCAGTCAGGGCAAAGACCATGTGTAAATTCGGCGTCCGAATGGGCTTCGATATAGGCTTCGAGCTGATTCCAATAGCCGTTGTCGTCGCGAATTTTCTTGCAGGCGGCGCAGATAGGAAGCAGTCCCGTTAACGTTTTGACGGTGGCCAGCGCCTCCTCAATAAGTTTTTTGCGTTCCTCCAGAATCTGATGTCGCTCGATAGCATAGCGGATGGACCGGGTTACAATGTAACCGTCGATGTGCGCCTTCGGGAGATAGTCCTGCGCCCCTGCTCTCACCGCTTGTAAGCTGAGTTTTTCATCGTCGAGGCCAGAGAGGATAACAATGGGCATAGCGGAGGACAGAGCCTGGACCTTGGCAAATGTCTCCAGCCCCTGACTGTCTGGGAGCCCAAGGTCCAGCAGAACCACGTCGAAGCGTGCCTCGCTAAGACACTTCAGCCCCTCGCTGAGGCGCTCGACATGGGTAAAGGAGCAGGACATCAGGGGGACTGCAGCGCACGCCTGCCGCAAGAGCAGCGCATCCGTGGGGTTGTCTTCGATCAACAGCACGTGGATGCGGACGTCATCCATGGTATTCACTCCGGTGGCAAAGTCACCACGCTAAACCAGAAGTGTTCGACCGGTCGTACGAACTCTGCGAAGCCTCCAAAATCGATTGGCTTTGTGATGTAGCAATTGGCATGGAGTGCATAGGCCTTAATCATGTCCGCTTCCGCCTTTGAGTCGGTAGGGCTGTCCTCCAGTAGTATCTCGATCGGCTTATGCGGGGTTTCGAGGAGCATGGGGTACTACCTCCCATCGGGAATAGTGAAGCAGAAAGTCGAGCCTTCTCCTGGTTGTGACTCTACCCAGATGCGGCCGCCGTGGCGTTCGATCATTTTCTTGCAAAGCGCCAACCCGATACCGGTCCCAGGATATTCCCTACGTGTATGCAAACGTTGAAAGATCCCGAAAATGCGTTCGAAATACTGCGGCTCGATGCCGATGCCATTGTCACGCATCGTAAACTGCCACTCTGCAGTACGATGTACGACATCGATGTGGACCTCCGGGGGACGTTCGCCGCGGTATTTGATGGCATTGCCGATGAGATTTTGGAACACCTGCAGCAGTTGCGTGGGGTCAGCCGCAACGGTTGGCAGTGGCCCATGGGTCACCACCCCCCCGCTCTCCTGGATGACGGTCGCGAGGTTAGACAGCGCCTCCTTGAGGACGGTCTCGGAGTCAATGGGCTCCAAGTCCCTCCCATGGGTACTCACCCGCGCATAAGCCAATAGATCGCGGATGAGGGTCTGCATCCGACTCGACCCATCGACAGCATGCGCGATCAGTTCGTCGGCACGGGCGTCGAGCCGGCCCTGGCAGCGCTGTTGCAGCAGCTGCATGCAACCCGACACTGCCCGCAGCGGCTCCTGCAGGTCATGGGAGGCAACATAGGCAAACTGTTCTAATTCGGCATTGGAGCGGGCGAAGTCCGCCGCTGACCGTTTCAGAGCATCATCCGTCTGCTTGCGCTCGGTGACGTCACGAATGGCGCTGGAGACGAGCATACCCTCATCGGACACCAGCGGGCTGAGGCTGATTTCCACTGCGAACTCGCTGCCATCCTTACGCAGACCATACAACTCGAGGCCACCCCCCATGCTCCGCGTCTGGGAGTCATGGGCATAATGCGCCCGATGCTCCGGATGTGCGTCGCGGAACCGCTCGGGGATCAGCATCTCTACGGGGTGATCGAGCAACTCGTAGCGCTGATAGCCGAACATCGCTTCGACCTGGCGGTTGACGAGAACTATGCGACCATTGCTACTGGTAATGACCATGGCATCCGGCGCCGACTCCAGGAGGCCGCGGAAGAGTGTTTCGCTCCTCTGGAGCTGGACCGTGCGCTCGAAGATGCGCTGTTCCAGCTCGGCGTTCAGCTGTTGCACTTCGTCCTCGGCCCGCAGGCGCTCGGCGATTTCTTGTTGTAAGGTGGAAATGGTGTTGGCGAGGTCGGTGGTGCGCTCCTGGACCCGTTGTTCGAGCTCGGCATTCGATTGATGCAGTAAAGCCTCGACGTGTTCGCGCTCACGGATTTGCTGGAGTAGTGTCTGGTTGGCCGCCGCCAATTGGGATGGACTCGGGAGGGCCAGGGCTTTGGGGATCAACGGCACGAGGATGATCGCCGTAGCGATGGAGGCGACCGCGGTCAGGAGTTTTATACTCCCCTCGACCACATATAATGGTTGCCATAGCGTCCAAATGTTCATGAGATGGGTCGTGCCGCATGCGAAGATAAAGATCCCGAACAATAGGAAGATCCGGTGGAACGCCAGGTCTTGGCGCTTGCGCACGAAATACACCAATCCTAAGGGAATGGCGTAGTAGGCCAGCGTGATGATCGCATCTGATACTACATGCAGCCAGACCAGATTGCTGTCCCAGAGCAGACAGAAGCCGTGGGGCAATTGATTGGCTGGAGTGAGGAGCGTTTTCAAGAAGTCCACGGCACCATCCTAGGTACCGATGCCTGCCGTGATGCTGGTCGTGACGACATCGGTATCGTTGGGTTGTTGACGATGAGTCAGCGTCGGTCTCCAATAGTGAAGGAGAATGTGGAGCCTTTGCTGGGTTTTGAGGTGACCCAGATGCGCCCGCCATGGCGCTCGATGATTTTCTTGCAAATCGCTAACCCAATGCCGCTGCCTTCATACTTCCGTTGGGTGTGCAGGCGCTGAAACACCTGAAAGATGCGCTCGAAATACTGTGGGTGGATGCCGATGCCGTTGTCGCACACCGCAAACACCCACTCCCCGCCTGCGTGCTTTACCCCGATGCGGATGCGGGGAGGCGCCTCGCCCCTGAACTTCAGGGCATTGCCGATGAGGTGTTGGAATACCTGCCGCAGTTGGGCGGGATTGGCCATCACGGTGGGAAGGGGCGCAGCCGTGACCGCGGCCCTACTCTCCCGGATGCTGACCTCTAGGCTCGCGAGCACATCGTTGAGCACCGCTGCACAATCGGTCGGCTGCAGGGGTTCGCTGCGAGCGCCCACCCATGAATATGCCAAGAGGTCCTGAATAAGCGTGTGCATACGGGTAACACCTGCGACGGCGTGGGCGATGAGTTCATGGGCGCGGGCGTCGAGCTGGTCGCGGTGGCGCTGCTGAAGCATTTGGACACACCCCGCCACCGCCCGCAGCGGTTCCTGAAGATCGTGCGAAGCGACATAGGCGAACTGGGCCAGATCCGCATTGGACTGCGCCAATTCCGCCGCCGTTTGGCGCAGCGCTTGCTCTGCCCGCTGGCGCTCAGTGATGTCGCGAATGATGCCGCCATAAAAGCGTCCTTCAACGCTCGTCCAGGTGGACAGCGTCAGCGCCAACGGGAATTCCCGGCCGTCTTTGCGCAATCCGTTGAGTTCAATCACTGTTCCCATCAGCGCCGACTTGCCTAGACCGCCCATGCGCTCTATGCCCTGCCGATGCAATGCGTGATAGCGCTCTGGCATTAACCTGGTCAGCGGCTTCCCCACAACCTCATCCGCCGTGTAGCCGAAGATGCCGTGCGCCCCGTTGTTCCAGGTCAAGATGCGCCCGGCGCTATCGGCGGAGATGATCGCCTCGACAGCCGACTGCGCCATGGCAGAGAAGCGGCTCTCGGCTCGTTCGCGCTCGGCGATTTCACGTTCCAGGGCGGCATTCGTCTGGGAGAGTTCGGCAGTCCGCTCGGCAACCACTTGCTTAATCAGGATGCTACGACCGGTGACGATGAGGAGGAAAGCCCCTAATACGCTGGTGAACACCATCCCTCCCAACAAGACCGTCCATGGTCCTAGGCTCTGCCGTGCAGCCAGATACTCAAGAGTCGGCGTAAAGCGGAGCGCCCAACGCTAGTGGCGCGAAAGTCTCCATGGTTGGAGGTATCCAAGCGCCTCAAGCGATGCATTACGGCATACGAAGTCTGCAAGCTTATCCTACAGCGTGTCAGAGATTATAATATGATATTTGAATATTATAAAATATTATTGATATAAATATACTATAAATACGATAATTTCAAGTCAAGCCTATTCTCTTCCCTCCCATCGTAAGGACGGCCTGTTAACGTAAAAACGGTAAAAGGGCCACAACCAGGGGATATGGTAGAGTTAGCCTGCGGTTCATACTCTATTACTGAATCCAATGGTTATGTTGAGGGCCAGAGGTGCACATGAGGTGTCAGCCTGTGGCATAGGCACAGAAAGCCGTATTCTCTTTGAGGGGATGGAGAGGTTAGGACCTCAGTAGAGGTGGATGGTGGCAGAGCAGCCAAGGTATCTTGCCTGGTGAGTGACTGGTTAAGGACTGCCAAGGCTTCTTGCCTGCGAGTTGTAGCCTTGGCGGTGAATCGGCATTGCGGTGAGTCCTTCAGTGCGCTAGATTTTCTTTCCAGCCTCGATCAGACATTCCGTGAACACCTTATAAAACCGTTCATGCTCTCTCAACCCGCGGCTAAGAAATGTCACCAACTGTGGTAGATCATCGGGATGGAGGAGAAGGTTCACGCTCTCCATAAAGGCTTGTAAGTGATCAGCCGACTTAAAACGCTGCCCGATCAGGACTACAAACATCTCACGTCGAATATTCATATTGAGTCCAGCGAGGTAGCCCGCAATGGGATTAGGGGATTTGCCTTCAAAGTCATCATCCAGTAGTATCAGGTGATATTGGTTGAATCGCAGGCGTTTGAGGGCTTGAGCGGTAGCCGCAGGCATATCCACCAGGTAGCCCAGACCTTCCAACATTAACTTGACTTCGCCCCGAGATTCTGACCGATTTATACATACAAGTGCGGCCGACTGACCTGGTGCTAAATAGTCCATCGCATCCGGAAGCTCATCGCCACTGTCATCATGTCCGAGAGAGGTCACTCCCGCTGTCGCGTCATCTAGGGTTACGTCGGTCCTAGGCTCATCCAGGCTATTCATGGTCTTCGTGTTGACTAGTATTTTCCGTTTACACCGAGGACAGTTGAGACGAAACGTGATGTTCTGGGGCACCCGCTCGTCGGGGATGTGAATCACCGCCCGGCATTCTTCACAAATGATCTCCATAACCTCTCCACCTCTAAACATTACCTGATGAGTGTGATCTTGCCATATTCTTGGTCGAGCGCTAGGTCCTCGATATCGCTTGTGAGCATGCCCCACTCCTTCTTTGCCTCGTCGATACCACGGCGTGCCACCGACTTACGCGAGGCATAGGCCAGAGCGGTATCCTCGTCAACCACCCCTTCCTGAAAAAGTTTAATGATGCTTTGATCGAACGTTTGCATCCCAAAAGGCTCCGCAGCTTCAATGATCTCATAGAACGTCTTACCCTCCGACTCGCCGTTCAACACAGAATCTTTGACGCGAAGGTTCGTCCCCATGATTTCCAATGCGGCGACGCGCCCTCCATCAATCCGTGGCAGAAGTCGTTGGGAGACAATCCAGCGGAGGGTATTCGCCAAGCGGATGCGCACGAGTTTCTCTTCATCCTTGTCGAACATTCCAAGAATGCGCGTAATCGTTTGCCCCGCATCGATGGTATGCATAGTGCTCAAGACCAAATGGCCGGTTTCTGCAGCCGACAGCGCGATCTCAACCGTCTCGCGATCGCGCATCTCACCCACAAGAATGACCTTAGGCGCCTGGCGGAGCGCAGCGCGGAGACCATTGGCAAAGGTGTCGAAGTCGCTCCCGAGTTCGCGCTGGTTGATGGTGGCCTTCTTGTGAGGATGGACAAACTCCATGGGGTCTTCGAGCGTCACAATGTGCATGGCCTTAGTCTGGTTCATTCGATCGATGAGAGCCGCCAATGTCGTAGATTTCCCGCTTCCAGTGGCGCCGGTGACCAAGATCAGGCCATTTTTCTCCTGGGGCATCTGATGGAAAACTGGGGGAAGATGCAGGTCATCAATCGTGAGAATCTGTGTGCTCAATTTTCTGAGCACGATGCAGTAGGAATTTCGTTGCTGAAAGACATTGGTGCGGAAGCGAGCCTTGCCGATCAGCGCATAGGAACAATCACATGATCCTTGTGCGATTAAGAGCTGTGAGAGTCGCCGATCGCATTGCATCAGGTGCAGGGCCAGTGTCTCAGTCTGGAATGGCGTGAGCCTCTCCAAGCGTGGGTCGATCCCAACCGGGGTCAACTCGCCTGACACCTCTACCTGCGGTGGTTTCGCCACCGAGAAATTCATAGTCGGAGACATTGTCATGGCTTTCTAACATGCGCCTAAGAAGATAATCGACATCCGCCTTTCGCATAGTTGCCCCCCTTTATTCCCATCCGTCAACTGGTTTGTGGGTCAGATATGCGGCAAACTTAGCCTTATCGGTACACCGACTATACGCCTCCTCGGCGCCGATCCAACCTTTCTTCAACAGATCTTCTATGGCATTGTCCAGCGATTGCATACCGTATTTCCGACCGGTCTGAATCACTGAAGGAATCTGGAAGGTTTTATTTTCACGGATAAGGTTAGCACAGGCGGGAGTACAGATCAGGATCTCTAATGCCGCACACCGGCCCTTGACATCGATGCGCTTGAATAATGTTTGGGCCACCACCGCTTTTAGGCTATCTGATAGTGTCGAACGAATCTGCTCTTGCTGGTTCGCGGGGAACACATCGATGATCCGATCCACCGTTTTAGAAGCACTTTGGGTATGCAATGTACCAAACACGAGATGGCCCGTCGCCGCTGCTTCAATAGCTAACTGGATCGTCTCAAGGTCGCGCATTTCCCCAACCAAGATGATGTCAGGGTCCTCACGCAATGCCGCTCGTAACGCTGTGGCAAATGAGCGTGTATGCCGGCCAACCTCGCGATGATTGACGATACAGCCCTGACTGCGATGGACAAATTCGACGGGGTCCTCAACGGTGATGATGTGATCCTTGCGATGCTTGTTGGCGTAGTCGACGATCGCCGCAAGAGTGGTCGACTTTCCACTCCCCGTCGGACCAGTGACCAGGACGAGCCCCTTATGCAGCATGGCGAGCTGTGTCGTGACAGGCGGTAAGCCGAGCTGGTCAGCTGTCATAACAGTGCTGGGGATGAGCCGGAAGACAGCCCCGATACCATGTAGCTGTCGGAAAAAGTTCGCACGGTAGCGCGCAAGTCCAGGAATCTCGTAGGCAAAATCGACATCACCGGTTTCCTCAAAAATTTTGATCTTGTCTTCTGAAGCGATTTCATAGAGCATGGAGGTGAGTTCATCATCGTCAAAGAGCTTGTATTTGATCCGCTCCATATCACCTCGAATCCTCAAAATCGGCTGCGAACCAGCCACCACATGCAGATCTGAGGCACCGAGATCGCCCATCAATTTGAAGAACGCATCGATTTTCGCCATTGGTCCCATCCCTCCTGGTCCAAAATTATATGGTCTGTTAGATGTGCTTTCGACCTGCAGACTGATCTGAGAAAAGAGCGTCGATTATGCGCGGATAGAAGCCCGTGAGGACCTCGCTCCACCCGTTGGCGAGCAGGTGACTCAGCGCCGCTAATAATAGCAGGTGCATGTACTATGCAGAGATATCGGTGTCAGGATTGAGACACTTGAGAGGAGCACAGCGACCTTCCGGGACTACATACAGCTCAGTCCAGACAAGGCCAAGGTGTCAGGTAGCCGCAAGGTCAGGGTCTAATCTCCCATCCCTGTACCTTGAGATAGGCATTCCAGATCTGTTCCGGGGTAATACCATGTTTGTCCGACATGCGTTGGAGGATGCGCTGCTCCACCGTCCTACGTTCTTCCGCAGTACCAGACTGCAAATCTCGGAGCTGTTGTTCGAGCTCCAGATAAATTCGTACTTCATCCGACGTCGGGCGTGGAATGAACTCGACAGCTGTCGACGACAGACTGATCGGTTCCAGTCGAAGCGCAGGTCTTTTCTCCAGGCTCGGCGGTTTCATGTCAACCCGCTTGATCTCATCGGCCGAACCCTCGCCCTCATGGCGCCTACTCGCCACATTCCGATGCACCCATCCCTTCCGCGCGCCGCCAAGTTCGACCTGAAACCACTCACCGTGCTCGGCTATGAAGTCGAGCACATCATCCTTCTTCAGCTGTTTGATGGACTCGTGGTTCATGCCAGGTCCATTTCGGACGTTCACAATCGGTGCGGTCACGATCACGGTGGGCCTAGCGTCATCAACTTTGGCTGCAGAGGGCATGCTATCAGGCTGGCCCAGTTCGGCAATGGCGTTTCCCAGCAAGGCTTGGATCGCGTGCTCGGCACGCTGCAGGTCTCGATCGGTGAAGGACCTTTCGTTAATCAGTACCTCGAAGTATAAATCGGGCATAGCGGCCAGCTGTTTATGCATGTCTATCAATGCATTCTGGGCCGCGAAATGCGGTGTGATCGGCGACACCGCTTCATGCAACCGAGTCTCCTCTCCATGGCCTTTGAGATCATCCATCCATTGGGCAGTCCATGTCTGCCATTCACTGGCACGCGGGTCAACCCTGGGAAAGCCCCCCTTCACCCGCTCTTGCTGATATCGTCCCTGCAGGCGCGACCAGAAGCCTGTGAGTGTCCCTAAGGTATCGCGTAAATGTTGACGGATGGTTTCCCGGGCGAGCTGCTCCCGTGCCTGGCTGTCCTGTTGCTCTGCAGTGGTGCCGATGGTGAGCGTCTTGGATAGGCGAATGATCGCTGCATCGATCTCGCGCGAGCTGTTTCCAGGTAGCGGGGAAGCCTTCATGAACGGCAATCGGAGCAAAGATTGCTGAACAAAGGGAGATTGCCGCGACGGATCGAACTCTACAGTGAGACGGTACACACCGGGCTGGAGGGCGTCCTGTGGATCGTGCAGATAATACTTGATATAAAGCTCCGGTCCAAGCTCCAGCGTAAAGAGGCGATTCATGACCAATGCCTCTTTAACTTCTATTGAGCCGCTACCCACTCTGTCAAGTGTCCCGACCAGAATAATCCCATTTGGTAAATTGGTGGTACCATTTACACGGATGTGCCCGACCTCAGCGGTAACCGTATAGTCAAAGATTCGCGCTTCCTGGGGCAGGTTGTCTTGCTGCACCTGTGAAGCCTCTCGGTTTGTGAAAAAGCGAGAGGAAAACAATCCGATAGCGGCGATCCCAAGGGCGAGAACGAGGCTGACCACTAGGATGCCGCCGAATATCCGCCCGCTTGAACGCTGCTGAAGTCGTCCTAGGTGCGTAGCCATAGTGGGGGTGGATTGCCATCTCGGTTAGGGATGACCACGGGCTTGGTAAGTCCACGCTAACATGACACGAAGATATGCAACGGCTGCTTAAAAGTCAAGGCTCATCCGACCGCACGCCGCCGTTGCAATAGGATTCCGAATATGTTAGGGTGCGTCAACTTGTCGAACAGAGGTTGAGAACGAGTGCGTTGTCACCCTTGGAGATAGACGAACCGAACCCCGAGTTGTTGCACTCGGAGGCACGGTCCTCATCAGAATCTTGAGTGTGCTCGTGGCGGGAGGAAGGGATGGGCCGCTTTATCTCAACGATTATCTTAATGGTTCTCTATAGCGGTGTGGGATTGGTACTGTTGATGGTGGTTTATCGTCTGGTGGATGCCTTCGCTCCCTTCGATGTGGAAAAGAAGATCGCCGAGGACAACAGCACGGCCACCGCACTTTTTCTCGCGGGGATCTTTGTTGCCCTCGGCTGCATACTCGGTGCCGTGATTATACGCCCATGAACGGCCAACCCTTATGTCTCCCGACCGGGTTGGCAAACACCGTTGGTTGGAGAGGGAAGGTCGTGCCACCAACCCTTCCTTCGCCGCGTGTCATCCAGAGCTCAGGGGGCAGGTGGAAGCTCCTTCTGGACCTTGGCTTTTAACGCATGAAGTGCTTGTTCGACATCGGTGGAACTTTCTAGAGCTCTAAACCTTTGATCCATGGTGTCACCACTGAGTTCTTGGGAGAGTTCCACTGCTGCTCCGGCTTGGGCCTCGATTTCCTCGACCTTCGCCGACATACGATCAAAGGACTCAAAGGCGCTGGTATCAGTAAGCCCTGCCATCACCTCGTGAATATGCTTCTGGGCTTGGGCACGCTTCTGGCGCGCCACAAGAAGGTTTTTCTTGCGCCCCGCCTCCTCGATTTTTTGGCTGAGAGCCCGCAGCGAATTTTTCAAATTCTCGGTGCTGGACTGCTGTGCATCCCACTGTTTTTTATAGCCGATGGCAATTTGCTCATGCTCAGCCTTGCGACGCAGGGCCTCACGTGCTAGGTCATCTTCACCCTTTTGCACCGCCATCGTCGCGCGTCGCTCCCATTCTCGTACTTGCTCGAGCTCGGCTTCCAACTGGACCGCCAAACGTTTTTCATCAGCAATCGCCACAGCAACTTCACGTTTCGCCTCTACGAGTTGCTGACGCATCTGAATGAGGATCTGATCTAGCATCTTTTCGGGATCCTCAGCCTTGTTGATCAAATGATTGAGGTTCGATTTAATGACCGTAGTCACGCGATCCATAATGCCCATGTGTGGTTCTCCTTATCTTTCCCTGCATTATCTGCACTTGGAAGAACAATCATATCAGTTTCGAAACGCGTTGAGCCTCTGATAATCCTGTGTACTCGCAAGTAATAGCGCTTCTAATGACGCTTGAAATTCATTAAAATCGAGGTGCTCTGACTGCAGCGTGTCTATGAGCACCACATTATCTCCCTCGATACCATATGCTCCATGAATCATGTTACTAGCGTTAAGTTCGAGAAGTAATTTAAAAAATTCTTCACACCTCTCTTTTGGGATTTCCATCAGCTTCACTCTAAACACGACTAAAGGTGGTTCATAGGTGACTACAATGGTAATCGTATCATGAATAACCCACATGTGAGACTCAACTGATTCAAAAGGGTATTCCATCTGAATTAGATAATGTTCGATGTTATCGTAGTGTATCCATATTGTGCAATACTCCTTATATCACTTCAAGGGTGATCCATAAATCATAAAGGCTATGTGTATAGGCCGTGATTCCATAGCCACGCGCAAAGTACAACCCAGTCAAAACCAATCCAGCTATCACTCGAAACACAAACGACGAAAGCTGCCACGGATCACCAAAAGGTCCTATATAGTGAAAAGCCGCGAACAAGATGGCGCCGAGAGCTGCTGCCACGCCATATGCCACCAGCTGCTGGAAATGTAAGAGACGATGAAAGAAGAATATTAGAGCCCCCAGCAGCAGGACGCGAAACACGAATTCTTCATAGATCCCAGCTCCCAGCGAGACCAGAATCTGCGCCGATCGACTTAAGGGTAACGGCTGCGCCAACAGAAGGCGCGTCAGCGCGCTGACCAGTGCCCCGAATACCACAGAATATACCAGACTCTCGGCCAACATCCATCCCAGAACTCCGAGACGAATCGACCCGAAGCGTGGCCCCCCTCCCAAGAGCCGGAACAGGAGGAGCGCCACGACCATCGCGAGGCCGAAGGCGAAGAAGCCGTGAATACCCACATAAGCCAAGAAGAGCTTTAAGAATACATCGGCGCTATTGCGAATGCCATAGAGGTCCGAGTGATTCAGGAAAACCGCGAAGCCCTCGTAGGCCAGCAGAAGCGGCATGGCAAATAGTAGACTATACTGAGGTGAGCGCGAGAGCTGAAAATACGTCGGTTGGACGTAGCGCCGGGCCATGGTGATCTATTACTCGCGCAGGTATCTAAGGAACTCCATCTGAGGAGGCAAAAGTAGGGTCGTTTTGCCCTTCAGCGATTTTCTGTAGGCTTCAAGCGTGCGGGTAAAGGTAAAAAAATCAGGATCTTGCTGGAAGGCTTCGGCATACACGCGCATCGCCGCTGCATCCCCCTCGCCACGGATGGCTTGTTCGTGTTCGTAGGCCTCGGCCAGCATGATCGTTTTCTGCTTGTCGGATTCGGCGCGAATCTTCAACGCTTCCTCTTGCCCTTCCGAACGGTATCGTTTGGCTTCGCGCTCGCGCTCGGTGCGCATGCGGCCATATACGGCCTGGGCGTTTTCAGCTGGTAAATCGGCCCGCTTAATTCGAACGTCGATCACATGGATCCCATAAGCTTTCGAGGCCTCATCACTGGCAAGAGTTACCGCTCGCATGATCGGATCGCGCTTGCTGGCAATCACTTCAACCAAATCATGCAAGCCCAATTGCTCGCGAACCTTGGAGTAGATGATGTCATCCAGGCGTGCCTGTGCGCCTGCCTCATTCTGGACGGTCTGCAGAAATTTGAGGGGGTCCCTGATCTGCCATTTGGCATAGTTATCAACCACCAAATTCTTCTTGTCGCGTGTAATCACCGGTGCAGGCGCGGCGTCATAATCGAGGAGGCGATCTTCAAAGAAGGTGAGCTGCTGCAGAAATGGCAGCTTGAAGTGCAGGCCTGGGGTCTGCACCAGACGCACTGGACGACCGAGTTGGGTGACGACGACTTGTTCGGTCTCCGATACGACATAGAGTGTCCGCGATACGATGATTACTAGGGCACCGACACCTATGATCCACCACAACGCCGATGCTCCTGGCATGGATGGGCTCCCTCTACCGCTTAGCGCTTCTCACCGACGCCATCGAGGCCAGACTGATTCCCACCTTTGCCGAGCGGCAGGATGGGGAGTACATTGGTACCAGCCCTCTCTTCCAGGATGATCTTGTCCATTTGTGGGAGGACCTCTTCGAGCGTTTCTAATAACAACCGCTTCCGGGTAATCTCTTTGGCGGCGTGGTATTCTCCAAGTACCTGTAAAAATCGTTGTGCCTCCCCCTGAGCGCGGCGGATTTTTTCCTCACGATAGGCTTCTGCTTCGCGCAGAATCATTTCCACTCGGCCTCGGACCTCTGGGATGATGGCGCTCCGATAGCCTTCCGCCTCGTTGATGAAACGGGCCTTATCCTCACGGGCGCTGGCTACATCTTTAAAGGCATCGATGACCTGTTTCGGCGGTTGCACCTCCTGTAGTTGTACGGCAATGATCTGCAACCCTGCTTCATAGTTGTTCAAAATGGTTTGCAGCAACGCCTTGGTCTCTTCCTGGATTTCGAGCTTGCCGACCGTTAAAGCTTCATCAATGTGACGGCGGCCAATCACTTCCCGTAAGGCAGCTTCACTGGCGGACTTGACGGTGTCTGCGAGATGGCGAACTTTAAAGAGGTACTTGGCGGGATCGGCAATGCGATACTGCACTACCAGATCGATATCGATGATATTTTCATCGCCGGTCAACATCAATGATTCGGAGGCGACATCCGCATAGCGTGCCGGAGGACCAGGATCGATGCTGCGGAAGCCGATCTCAACCCGCTGCACCTCAGTCACCTTCGGCCGTAGAATGGCTTCGAGAGGATACGGCCAATGCCAATGGAACCCGGGTCCGTGGTGGCCACATGCTTGCCAAAGCGGAGGACAATCCCGCGTTGGTCCGGTCCAACGGTGTAGGCACCGCTAGCGAGCCACACGGCTACCATCACCGCAACGACCAGCCATAGGAGCTGTGGGCTGAGCTGTTGGAGCCGCAAAGACGGGAGATGAAAGGGCGTCCAACCGAAACCCCCTCCAGCTCCTTTGCGAAAATTGAAATCGTCCCATGCCATGGTGACGCCCCCGCCGCACTGCGTTATCCGCTCAGGGCGTGGTCACTTCCCCGCGGCTCCTGTGATCACCATAACAGAGCCTCCATGAGGCGTCAATAGCGAAGGAAAGGCTGTCGTATCCCCCTTCCAACGCGCCCTAGGCCCTTGTCAGCTCCTTGGATAGCTATGAGGGATGAATTGAACTTGCGTTTTGGCGGAAGTTTGCGCACAATACAAGCCAATTTCCAAACGGCAACCGAGGCGCGCACATAGCCCTCGCTGGTGATATCTGTGTGACTGACAGTCATACGCGCTGGCCGAGAGGTCTAGACGGGACATCGTCACTATGGTCCGCAGCATGACAGGTTACGGTCAAGGGGAAGTCCAGGCACCAGGCGGAGCCTGTGTGGTCGAGGTCCGCTCCCTGAATCATCGTTATTGTGAAATCGCTGTGAAAACACCGCGGGGGTTCGCTGCGATCGAGAACCACATCCGCGAGACGGTGCGCTCACGCTTTACCCGCGGCCGCTTTGACGTGCATGTGACCGTCAATTACGCCACGGTTTCATCTCGCCGCATTGTCATCGATCAGGCCCTAGCGCGTCAACTCTTTCTCGCTCTCACAGACCTCAAGCGTGAGCTGGGACTTGACGGTCAGGTGAATCTCTCGTCGCTGCTGGAACTCCGTGAGATCGCGCGCGTGGAGGAAAATGAGCATCACGTCGAAGACCTTTGGCCAGCAGTTCAAGAAGCCCTCGACAGCGCTGTGACGAACCTGGAGGCTATGCGGTTGGCTGAGGGCGAGGCGCTAGGACGTGATATTCTGCAACGTATTCACCTCATCGAAGCCTGGCTGGAGCAGATCAAAAGCCGACTCCCCGCCCTCCTCATCGACTATCGGCAAAAATTGGAGGCCCGCATCAGCCGCCTGTTTGGAGATGTGGAGATCGATCCAGCACGGCTTGCGCAGGAAGTGGTGTTCTTCACCGAACGCAGCGACGTCACCGAGGAGATGACACGCTTGCACACCCACCTCACCGAGTTCAAACGCCTTCTGCATGTGGACGAGTCGGTGGGGCGGAAGTTGGATTTCCTGCTGCAGGAGATGAATCGCGAGATCAATACGACCAGCTCTAAGGTGGCCGATAGCGACGTCGCGGTCCTGGTGGTCGACATCAAGAGCGAGCTTGAGCGCATTCGTGAGCAAGCCCAAAACATCGAATGATCCGACCGGCAACTGCACGTCTGGCCGTATCTTCGTGCTCTCGGCCCCCTCGGGCGCCGGTAAAAGTACGTTGGCGCAAGCCGTCATCGCTGCCACACCTGGGGTTGTACGCGCGGTGACCTACACTACTCGGCCGCCAAGACCCGGCGAAGTCGATGGATGTGACTATCATTTCATCTCTCATGAGGCATTTCTGCAGCGCTTGGCCGCGGGGGAAATGCTCGAATCAGCCACGGTGCATGGCTATCTCTATGGTACATCAAGCCTGGATGTTGAGCGCCTTTGCCAGCAAGGATTTGACGTGCTCCTGATCATTGATTGCCAGGGCGCGACCGCTCTCAGGCGACAGAGCGTGGATGCGCTGTACATTTTTCTGCTGCCCCCTTCCCTGAGAGTCCTTGAGCAGCGATTGCGGCAACGCAACGCCGACAACGAAACGTCTATTCAGACCCGACTGTCTATCGCCCCTGTGGAAATGGTCCAGTATCGGGACTACGATTATGTCATCGTCAACGATGACCTGAAGTCAGCAACGCAACAGCTCCAGGCTATTCTCCTCGCCGATCGCTGTTGCCTCCCACGGCTCAACCGTCGCTACCCAATTTTCGCCGAATTGGATGGATGGATCCATGAGCGAGGCCCTAGTACTTGAAGGCAAGACAATCGTCCTCGGTATCAGCGGCAGTATCGCGGCATTCAAAGCAGTTGAGGTGTTGCGAGGCTTGACCAAAGCGGGTGCGAATGTGGTGACGATGATGACCCGCACGGCTTGCCAGTTCGTTGGCCCCCTGACGTTTCAGACCTTTTCCCGCCAGCCGGTCATGCTTGATGAGGATGTATTTCGATCGACTGACCCGCGCATGAAGCATATCTGGATGGCGGAAACAGGCGATCTCGTCCTTGTCGCGCCCACAACAGCGGACATCATTGGCAAATATGCGAATGGTATTGCCGATGATCTGCTGTCAACCTTCCTGCTCACCACGGTCGCTCCGGTCATTCTGGTTCCAGCGATGGAGACCAATATGTACACGAATCCGATCGTGCAGAGCAACATGACCCGCCTCAAAGCCTTGGGAGTTGAGGTCATGGAGGCTGAGCATGGCGTCCTGGCCAGCGGGAAGGTCGGTCAGGGGCGCATGGTCGAGCCCGAGCCCATCGTGGCCAAGGTCATCGAACGCCTCACCACTCCAGCCATGCCGCACGACTTGGTCAAACGCACAGTACTGGTGACGGCAGGGCCGACCCAGGAGCCGATCGATACGGTACGTTTTATTTCCAATCCTTCGTCGGGCAAGATGGGCTATGCCATTGCCGAGGCGGCACGTCAGCGGGGGGCAGAAGTCATTTTGGTGTCGGGACCGACCAATCTGACGCCGCCGGCAGGCGTGCAATCACATGTCGTTCAGACCGCCTGCCAGATGCATGCAGCAGTGATGCGTGTGTTTGAAAAAGCGGATGTCGTCATCAAAGCCGCCGCGGTGTCTGACTATCGCCCTAGACAGTTCATCCCGTACAAAGTGAAAAAGACCGAGGATGTGCAAACGGTCGAACTAGTCCGCAATCCCGATATTCTCGCCGAGCTTGGCCAACGCAAGGGCAAGCGCGTACTGGTGGGGTTTGCCGCTGAAACTGAGGAGCTGTTGGCCAACGCCCAGAAGAAGGTGCAAGCGAAGCATCTGGATATGATCGTGGCCAATGAAGTCGGTCATGCCGGCAGTGGGTTTCAGAGCGATGCGAACAAGGTGCTGATCCTGCACGATAACGGACGCATCGAGGACCTACCACTGATGTCCAAGCAACAGCTGGCCCACGAAATCCTTACCCGTGTGGTCGAGCGACTAAAGGGCATGGATTGACCTTCCTCCTAGAAGGGGAGTGTACATGGCCTATTCCACCTCACCACACGATGAGTTGCGCTTGCTCACCAACAATTTACGAGCGTATGTAGAGGCGCTAGGTCTTTGGGGAGTGCAGCATATCCCCGTTGATCAGCCTCCTGCACCCCCCTTTCCAACCCCCAAAGTGATGACAGCTCTGCACCGGCCGGAGCCATCCCCGGAGCCCATAGACGCTGCTGACCCAACGGTTCCATCAACGTCCGCTCCAGATGTTCAAGACATGCCCCTACCATTAGAACTACCGTTGACACCCCTTTCGCGACTCTCGTTAACAGAGCTTGAAACAGTGGCGAAGCAATGCACAGCTTGCCGGCTCCATCAAGGCCGAACGCATGTCGTCTTCGGAGTTGGCAATCCGCACGCCGAGCTGATGTTTGCGGGGGAGGCACCGGGACGGGATGAGGATCTCCAAGGGGAGCCGTTCGTTGGTCGCGCCGGACAGTTGCTGACGCGGATTATCGAAGCGATCGGCATGAGACGCCAGGACGTCTACATCGCTAACGTCATCAAATGTCGTCCCCCCAATAATCGCAACCCTGAAGCGGACGAGATCGCCCACTGTGAACCCTATCTCATCCGTCAGATCGCCTTGGTGCAACCGCGGCTCATTGTCGCACTGGGGACCTTCGCGGCGCAGACATTGCTGAAGACGAAACTGCCCATTTCCCAATTGCGCGGCCGCTTTCACACCTACCAAGGGGTTAAGCTGATGCCCACCTTCCATCCCGCCTTCCTCTTGCGCAATCCTGAACGCAAACGCGCAGTCTGGGAAGATATGCAGATGGTGCAGCGCGAATTGCGCCAACCATCGACCTGAGCCCCTGTCTATCAGTCTTGCTCGCGGGGCTGATCCTCCTTACTCTGCCGCCAATGCTGCAGGCGTTCGCGAAGGATTCGTTCGTAGCCGTCGTCCACTGGGTCGTAATAGACGCGCCCCAGGAGATTTTCGGGCAGATAGACTTCCTCGACATGGCGACCAGGGTAATGGTGGGGATATTTATACCCGTGCCCATACCCTAATTCATTCATGAGGCGGGTCGGGGCGTTGCGAAGATGCAACGGCACCGGCAGCGCAGACAGGCTCTGAATATCCTGCTGGACCCCGGTATAGGCGGTATATAGGGCATTGCTCTTGGGGGCGGTGGCGAGATAGACTGCTGCCTGAGCAAGGGCCAAATTCCCTTCCGGCATACCGATGAAATGCACGGCTTGCATGGCGGCGACCGCGACCAGGAGCGCTTGGGGGTCGGCATTGCCGATGTCTTCTGAAGCAAAGCGAACCATTCGGCGGACGATGTAGAGCGGGTCCTCACCGGCTTCGAGCATACGCCCCAACCAATACAGGGCGGCGTCCGGATCACTGCCGCGCATGCTTTTGTGCAAGGCAGAGATCAGATTATAGTGTTCCTCGCCGGTTTTATCATAGCTTAGCGTCCGGCGCTGGGCCGCCTCCTCGATGGAGGCGAGCGACAGGGCTCGGCTGCCATCCGCTGCCGGCTCGCTCGTGAGGTAGGCGAACTCCAGGATGTTCAACGCAACGCGGGCATCGCCGTTGGCAAGATTGACGAGAAAGGCGCGAGCCTCTGGTTCAAGCCTGACCTTCGCCATTCCCAAGCCATGAACCGGATCTTGCAGCGCCCGCTCGACGATGGTGCCGAGTTCCGCTGGCGTCAATGCTTGCAGGGTAAAGACCCGCGCGCGCGACAGGAGTGGTGCAATCACCTCAAAGGAGGGATTCTCCGTGGTTGCTCCGATGAAGGTGATCTCGCCCCGTTCCACATGTGGGAGAAGAGCATCCTGCTGGGCTTTGTTAAAGCGGTGGATCTCATCGATAAACAGGAGGGTTCGTTTGCCCAGCCGATGGCGCTGTGAGCGGGCTTCCTCGATGACGCCGCGAATCTCTTTTACCCCCGCGAGGACGGCGCTGAGCGCCACAAAGTGGGCCTGGGTCTGCTTGGCGATTACCTGTGCCAGGGAAGTCTTCCCTGTGCCTGGAGGCCCCCACAGAATCATCGAGGTCAGGTGATCCTGTTCAATGGCCCGTCGCAGCAGTTTTCCCTCCCCGAAGAGGTGCGATTGTCCAACAAACTCCTGTATCGTGGCGGGTCTCATCCGTTCAGCTAGCGGAGCATATGCCGGCGACACCTCTCGCGAAGGTTCCTCGAAAAGCTCCATAACTCTCTCCTGTTAGACCCAGTGTGCATGACTCAATATCTCCAGCGACACGTCACCACTCTAGCAGAATCAGAAGGCCGCCGACAGGGTCATTGGGGCTGTGGTGCATGGGCACAGGGATGAAAGGCTCCTTGACATCTGGCGAAAAAGCTCCTTATACTTCAAACTCCTAGAAACAGGAGAGTATAGTCAGATAACACTGATGGAGCTTTGATGGAGAGCATTCGAAGGAGATGCCACCGTGCCGTCTCGACACGGATTTAAATTGACCCAAGGGCAAAAACCACCCATCCGTCGCTGGCTCAGAGGTTTGTTGGTCGCCATAGGGTTGACCGGAGTGTTCTCGTTGGCAGCCGCTGGTACCGGGGCCTATTTGCTGTATCAACATTTCGTCGAAGCGCTACCGGACATCAGCCAACTGAAATCCTATCAACCCAGCCTCATCACGTCAGTCTATGCGGATGACGAAACCCCAGTGGCGCAGTTTTTCATGGAACGCCGCGTGCTGATCCCGCTGGAAAGGATCCCTACCCTTCTTAAAGAAGCTACCTTGGCGGTCGAGGATGCACGATTCTACTCGCATGAGGGCATCGACGTCATCGGGATTGCACGTGCTGCCTGGTCAAACATGCAGGCTGGCGAGGTCGTAGAGGGGGCAAGCACGATTACGCAGCAAGTCGCCAAGATGCTCTTTTTAACGCACCGCAAAACGGTTGAGCGCAAGGTCCGGGAGGTGATCCTGGCCATGCGAATGGAACATCTGCTCAGCAAAGATGAAATCTTGGAGATCTATCTCAATCAAACCTACTATGGTCATGGGGCCTACGGTGTTGAAGCTGCATCAAATGTATACTTTGGCAAGAGTGTTGGAGACCTCGCCCTGGATGAGGCCGCACTGTTGGCCGGTCTGCCCAAGGCGCCTACCGCCTATTCGCCCTATAACACACCTGACCGGTCCATGAAGCGGCGCGCCCACGTTCTGCGCCGGATGGTCGAGGCCGGTTATATCACTGATGATGAGGAGATGCAGGCGCAAGCGGCAGCACTCCAACTTCGCCCACGCCAGGAAACCACTGTCAAAGCCCCGTACTTTGTTGAGCATGTGCGACGCTACCTCGAAGAGCAGTATGGCAGCACTCTCCTATACCGCGGTGGGCTGAAAGTCTATACCACTCTCGATCTTTCGCTACAGGAAGCTGCCGAGGTGGCATTGCGTCACGGACTGATCATAAACGATCAACGCCGCGGCTATCGCGGTCCTCTCGGACATCTCAACATCTCCAAGGGTGACCGGATCGACTGGGAAAAGGTCCGACAAATTCCCTGGCCGGAGGAACAGTCGCCGTTAACGCTTTTGGCCCACAGAGTCAAAGCCGTGGTCGTGGCTGTTGACGACAGGCGGGTACAGGTGCGTTGGGAAGGAGGGGAAGGGATGATCCCGCTGGAGGCGATGTCATGGGCTTATGCCCCGAACCCCGACGCCGACAACGAGAAGCGGCGTCTGCGCCGACCAGGGGACGCCCTGAAAGTGGGTGATGTCATTTTGGCCGACCTCACGGTTGCTGGGGGACAGAGTAAGAAAACGCTGCTCGCGCTGGCTCAAGAGCCCATCGTGCAGGGGGCATTGGTCGCTCTTGAACCGCATACTGGGTATCTCCGTGCCCTGGTGGGTGGGTATGATTTCAGCCGCAGTCAATTTAACCGCGCCACTCAGGCGATCCGTCAACCCGGCTCGGCCTTCAAGCCGATTATCTATGCTACCGCAATCCAACGGGGGATGTCGCCAGCCCGCGTCATGGTCGATGCTCCGATCGTGCACGAGCAGGCCGATGGTAAAATCTGGAAGCCGTCCAATTATGACGGGAATTTCTGGGGACCGATTACCCTCGCCGAAGCCCTAGCGCAGTCGAGAAATATCATCGCCATCAAGGTGCTGGAGACCGTCGGGGTGAAGAATGTCGTCGACTATGCCAAACGTCTGGGGATCAGGAATCCCATGACTCCCACCCTGGCATTGGGCCTCGGCGCCTCTGGCTTGACCCCCCTCGAACTGACGACCGCCTACAATGTGTTCGCCAGCCAGGGAGTCCGTCATGATCCTGTGGCCATCAAATGGGTGGAGGATGCTGAGGGACAGGTGCTGGAGAAACACACTCCTCTTGGGGAACGGGTGATGAGCGAGCAACAGGCCTTCGTCATGACCTCAATGCTGCAGGGAGTCGTGCAGCGTGGCACAGGGACCCGTGCCAAAGTGCTCAATCGGCCTGTCGCGGGTAAGACTGGCACGACCAATGATTTCATCGATGCCTGGTTCGTCGGCTATAGCCCCAGCTTGGTGGCAGGTGTATGGGTGGGCATTGACGACCGCGAGTCCCTGGGATACAAAGAAGCGGGTGGGCGTTCGGCACTACCGATTTGGATCGAGTTCATGCAGCAGGCCCTTGAACAGGTGCCGTTGCAGGAGTTTCTCACTCCGCCGCATATTCGGCTAGTGCGCATCAATCCCCGCACAGGTGCGAGCAACGACCCAGGATCGGGATCGACCATCCAGATCGCTCTAGCTGAGGAGAGCACCCCACGCACGGCCCAGGTGAGAACCACACAAAGTAGCGAGCGCGCTGGTGGGACTGCACCGCGCTGGCGTGATCTTGGTTTGGGAGAGTACAGCCCACCGCGTGAATCCGAAACGTCCATGGCACCGGAGTGAGTGACGATACCCTCAATTCAGCTGGACAATCTGGCCGCGGCGCACCGTCAGCGCAAACAGGCGCCGCTCAATTTCGCCGTTGGGGAGCACGCCCATCCATCCGGTGGCCGCTCTGAAGTCTTTGGTAGCCTTTAGCTGTTCTCTTACCTCTTCCCGAGTCCGTGGTCGTTGTTTGAGGACACGCAGCAGCAGAAGCATGGCATCATGGCTTTGGGCTGCCATGAGGTCCGGAGTGGTGTTGAACATGGCCCGATACTGCTGCACGAACTCACGCACTTGTGGGTCAGATGCACCAGCAAAAAAGCCGTCCATAAATACCGCCCCATCGACGAACGCCCCAGCCCGTTTGACTAATGCTGGGTGATTCCAGCCGCTTTCGCCCAGCAACGTCATGCCGGTGATATTCAGCAACTGCATGGCTGGCACCAGAAACTGCAGGCGCTCGAAGGAGCGTGGCAGATAGAGTGCCTCGTAAGCTAACTTGCCACTGGTCGTTCGTATCTCTGTTGTGCTTTCCGGTGATGGGGCACGTTCCCCCGCAGAGCTGGCATGCGCCAGCTCTTGGTCCGTCTGCCCGCCAACTTGGCGCAAGGCGGCGGTGAAATCGACTTGATCGGGGGCATAAGCCTGCCGAATGACTATTTCTCCACCCAACTCAGCTATACGTGCTTGAAAGGTTTCAGCCAGTTCTCGTCCTGAGGGATCATCAGGATAAAGGATCGCAAAGCGCCGCAACCCGAGACTGCCCATTGCATACTGGGCTAGCTGGCGGGCCTCCAGGCGATTGGTCAGGGCCGTGCGAAACACATAGGAATTGTCGGCAGCGATTTGGAGGGATGGGGCTCCCGGCGTGATCAGGGGCAAGTGAAATTCCTGGGCTTTTTTCGCCGCCACCTCAGTCGTTTCGTTGAACAGCGGCCCAACAACCGCAATGACCCGCTCGACCATAGCCAGTTCATCCATGACGGACGCTGTGGTCGAGAGGTTGGCCTTGGAATCACGGACCTCCATTTTCAGTGGGCTAAATCCCTCCCGCGCAAACGCAACCTGGATACCTTGCAGCGCGCTTTGTCCTACCTCGCTGACCCATTCTCGACGCCGGGGGCTGGACAAGGGCAACACGACCCCAATCTTGTGTGGATCCACGCTGACGGTTCGGGCCTGTTCGAGGTCCGTCACTAGAGCCTGCATCCGTGGTGCCTCAGGATGATTTGGAAAGTTCGTAAGGAATTCCTTTGCCGCGGCCTCAGCCTGAATGGCCGCACGGCGATTCGACGCCTCCTTGGCTATGCGCAGCAAGATATAATCGCTCGGAAACTCCGTGGGCCAACGTCTCTTCAGCGTCTCAAGCTCCGCTAATGTGAGTTTTGAGCTAACAATGTCGATAGACAGGGCCCGCGCCTCTTGTTGCACCTCCGCTGGAATCTGGCGCGCGGCCGTGAGCCTATGCAGCTCATCGAGCGCCCGGATGTACTGCCCTTCCGCAACGGAAACTTTGGCAAGCGTGAGGATGAAAGCTGCCTGTAGGCGAGCATTGGGGTATGCGCCTTGGGCCTCTTCTAGCACCGTGCGTGCCTCCGTATAGCGCTTAAGGTGCAACAGGCTGAGACTCCGCAAGTAGGCCGCATCGGGGGCGAGCTTTGAGCGCGGGAATTTCGCCAGAAACTCTTGCAGGTTTTGTTGTGCGTCCGCGAATGTCCCCTCATAGTAGAGCACTTCGCCGAGACGGAATGATCCATCCTCTACCAAAGGTGACTGGGGGTGGTTTGCAAGGAATGACTGATAGAGGAGGCGAGCCCGGGGATAGTCTTTCTGTTGGTAGGCCCTCTCCGCATCGCTGAAGGCAGTTTGGGCCGCTCCTTGACCGGAAGTTCTTTGGGCGAGACCGGGACCGCTTCCCATTCCCCCTAGGGCAGCACAGCCTGTCGCCACTCCCAAACACAGTAGGAGGCAGGTGAAAGACCCTACTCGCTGCAGCCTATACACCCCCATCGCTTCACCCCTGGTGGTTACGCGACTCGACACCCTGAGAGCATGGGGGACTCGCCGGCCTCCGCAGCCAGGATGATTGACAAGCATGGATCGCTGATGCAGATAACGACCCATGCATTGTATGAACTACTCTAAGACCTCCAGGACGTGGCGTTTTTCTTTCTGTGCCCGTGTGGCGTTCAAAATGGTACGCATGGCGGTGATCGTACGGCCATTCTTACCGATCACCTTGCCGATATCTTCCTTCGCAACCCGTAGTTCGATGACGATGGAATTCTCTCCTTCAACGCCGTTCACTCGCACCTGATCTGGTTTGTCCACAATCGCTTTGGCAATGTTTTCGATCAGATCGATCATCGTCTTTGTGTCACCTCGCTCTGTTATAGCAGTTGGCTTATTGTCCTCCGCTGGAGGACCCCCAACATATCCGGGGTGAAACTTATCGCACTCCACCCCGAATTGCCAGACGACCAGTCGGTATCACACGACGACTACCGAGACCCGAAACTCCCGACCTCTCCCGAGTCGATACCTTACGGGATGCATTACGCATAGGCGTCGGGATCGAAAGCAAGCGCGCGAGGACGCATAGATGAACCCTAGTGACTCTTCTCGGTGCGAGTGAAGACGTGTGCGCTTGCGAAGGCCCTGAGTCAGACGCTCGTTGCCATCCGCCACCAACGAGAAATCATACTGCGGGCTGAGATCATCGCAGGGTGAGAAACGGCGGCTCTTACCGTCACATCTGTGCTGCAGAGGTGGTGCAGGGATCAAGGGGAACGAGGGATGGGAAGACTTCTGGCTGTGAAAGTTTCCTCTCCTTGACAAGTACCGAGGGAGCCTCCAACGGTCAGCGACCTCCGAGGCGCGAATATCAACACATGGGAGGCCTAAATTCTCAGGGTCGGCTAGAAGCGTCGCCCCTTCGATCCCTGCCAGAGTCAGCTGGTGATGCACCTTCATCGGTGGAAGGTGATGACAGCCGATATGAACATGGGCGTCAAGCACGCGCATACCCGGCATCGACGTTAGCAATAGACTGGCCCGTCGCATAAGGGAGCATCCACCACAAGCCAGTCAGGCGAGGGTATTGTACTGCAGGCAATCAAGAACGTCAACTCAATGTGCCCAATCGACCGAATTTCATCGCTTGACCACATTAGCCGCCTGTAAGCCTTTCGGCCCTTGCACGATATCGAATTCCACCTCCTGTCCTTCACTTAACGACCGAAAGCCCTCACCTTTAATGGCAGTGTAATGAACAAAGACATCCTCCCCATCATCGCGTTCGATAAAGCCATACCCCTTGCTGTCGCTGAACCATTTGACCCGACCGCTTGCCATCGTCCCTTCCTCCTCTTCAGCCCCAGATGCTCACACTCACCTGGGTTGTGACAATTCGACTGCGGCACGCGACAGACCTGGTAACAAAAAAACCGCTGGGGCCAAATACAGCACGCCCGAGCGGTCGCTTGGGTACCTCGCGCCTGGTTGCGCGACCACACCTCTCCAAGTTCTCCGGTCATCTATCCTCACTGACTTGCCGCAGCCTCCTGGAAGACGGGCGCCACGTTAACAGACGGCCTAAACCTTGTCAAGCTTTTTTTGAAGTTTCCTAATGAACCCACCACCAGCTACGAGCCATTCTCGATCGGCATAGTGACGTCGCCGCTAACGAGGACCGCCTACCGGTGGCTCGTCCATCCTTGACATCAGCATCAACGGTAGGCTATAAGCACGACTATGTGACGCGATGCAGGCGAGGAGCGCCTGTCGCGAGCGGTGTTGCCCTCGATCTGCGGGAGTCAAGTTGCGCTTGACTGGACATCGCCGGGGCAATCATGGAGAGGAGGCAGAAAATGTTTAAGATCAGCGCGATGGATCACATTGTTTTAAATGTTCCCGATATCGAGCGGTCGATGGCGTTTTACACGCAGGTTCTCGACCTAGAACCCGAACGGTGGGAGGAGTTTCGCCAGGGGAAGGTGCCCTTCCCTTCGGTGCGAGTGAGCCCGGAAACCGTCATCGACCTGTTCCCCATGAAGCCGGGCCAGACCCTGGCGAGTGGCGAGGGACTGCTGAATCTCAACCATTTTACGATGGTTGTGGATGTCGCAGATTTTGAGACGTTCCAGAAGCATCTCACCGCGCACGGCGTACCTATCGCCGAGGGACCAGGGCGACGTTGGGGGGCACGCGGATACGGGATGTCGGTGTACTTTTCGGATCCGGACGGTAATCGCATTGAAGTACGGTGTTATCCTCCAGGGATGTGATCGCTCCCTCGAGCACCATGGCTCACGCTATCACGCCCGTCAGCGACAGCGCTGATGATGTTTCATCTGTCCAGTGCAACGCGTGGGGAAATCGGGGGATGGGGGCAAGCCATGGGCGTCATCACCCAAACCTCGGCCCTCCCCTTGAACGAAAGCGGAGGGCAGGATGAGAGACCGTTTGTCGTCGCTGAGTGGGGAGCAACGCCTAACCCTCTCTCAGACGGCGGGGGAGAGCGTTAGAGCGTTAGGGATCAATGAGAGGACATGCCTACCGCCGTCGTTCGATCTCTACCGCCGCGAAGCTGAGCATGCCATTGAGCGGCACCTGTGGCTTCCGCACCCGAACCAGCACCACTGTGACGGGGAGCTCAGCCAGTAAGCGTCGTACCAGCGCTCCGGCCAGCGCTTCGATGAGCTGATATTGGTGATCCTCCACCTCCTCCCGCACAATGGCGTGGAGACGACTATAGTCCACAGTGTCCGCCAGGGCATCGGAGAGCATGGCCCGGCTGAGGTCAAGACCTAGCTCGACATCTATCTCAAAGCGTTGCCCGAGCTCGCGCTCGGCAGGATGCACCCCATGGTGCCCCCGAAACACCATGTTATGCAGGATGATTTTATCCTCGGACGACATCAGTTCTCCCCGTCAGAGAGTTCAGACGTGAACGTGCAGGGCAGTGCTAAACAGGCACGTCGATTTGACAGCCCACTCTTAACTACGGTATACTCGCGCAGAATCACCTCGCCGGAAGTTCTTTTGCCGACGCATGATAAGGGGATTCCCTGTGCGCCCGATCAGCTTTATTTCCCATCCTGAATATTTGCGACACGAGACCGGCCGACGTCACCCCGAGGAACCGGCCCGACTCACCGCCATCATGCGTCATCTCGAGGTGACTGGCATGCTGGGGCAACTCATCCAGGCCGAACCTACCGAACCATCACTGGATTGGCTCGCGCTGGCGCACACCCCGGACTACGTTCGCACCATCGCAGACGCTTGCACACGTGGGGTCAGAGCCCTCGACCCGGACACGTATATCAGCTCCTGACTCGTATCGTGCCGCCTTGCTGGCCGTTGGAGGGGCCTTGTTGGCAGTCGACCACGTCATGACAGGCACGGCCGCCAATGCTTTTGTGGCATTACGGCCACCAGGGCATCACGCCGAGCGGGACCGCGCTATGGGGTTCTGTCTGTTCAACAATGTCGCGATTGCCGCGCGTTACGCCCAAAAACGCTATGGTTTGAAGCGTATTTTGATCGTCGATTGGGATGTGCACCATGGCAATGGCACGCAACACGCCTTCGAGGACGATCCCAGTGTGTTGTTTTTCAGCACGCACCAATTCCCCTTCTACCCCGGCACCGGTCGAACGTCCGAACGCGGCACAGGGGCTGGGCTGGGCTATACGGTGAATATTCCCCTGGCGGCCGGGTGCGGCGATCGCGAATATCAGGAGGTCTTCGAGAAGGTTCTTTATCCGGCAGCACAGGCCTTTGAGCCCCATCTGGTCCTCGTCTCCGCAGGATTCGATGCGCATCGCGACGACCCCTTGGCCAGCATGAATGTGACCGAAGACGGGTACGCCCGGATGACGACGATCGTGCGTGATATCGCCGAGCGCTTCTGTGAGGGTCGACTCGTTTCCTTACTCGAGGGAGGATACAATCTCGAGGCCCTGGCACGATCTGTCGAACGACATTTACAGACTTTGGGGCAGCCCTAACGGCATGCATTCAACACTCCATCACGAGCCAACAGCCGACGTCGCCCGCTTGCGCACGATACTCAGGAAGCTTGAACGGGCCTATGGCTCACCGCACTGGACCCCCCAGTCACGATCCACTTGGGGAGCTGATTGCGACGATCCTGTCGCAGAACACCAGCGATGTCAATTCCGATCGGGCCTACGCCGCTCTGCGCACCGCTTTTCCCACCTGGGATGAGGTCGCGGATGCCCAGCCCGATGATCTTGCCACGGTTATTCGCTCGAGGCGGACTCGCCAAGCTGAAAGGCCAGCGCATTCAGGAAATTCTGCGTACCCTCAAAGCACGCCAAGGTGATCTGAGTCTGGATGGACTGATGGATATGCCGATGCCGGCGGCACGGGCGTTCCTGGCAGAATTTTCCGGTGTGGGACCAAAGACGATCGCCTGCGTCCTGCTCTTCGCTTGTGGACATCCAGCCTTCCCAGTCGATACGCACATTCACCGGGTAGTGACACGGCTAGGCTTGCTCCCAGCCGGATGTACGGCGGAGCGCGCGCATGCCGTGCTCGAACCTCTCATTCCACCGAGCTCAGGTGTATGCTGCGCATGTGAATCTCATTCGGCATGGGCGGACTGTGTGTCGGTCACGCCTCCCCGATTGCCAACATTGCTGCCTTCGCACATTGTGTCCGTATCCACAATCATCCACACAGACGGGTGCTGTTCGAGGCCATGCGCCACCCTCTGTCGTCCCGTGAATGCCAGGCGTTGTAATGCCAGGAGACTTGGAGAACCAGGATGAGGACGTACCGCTACTTTGAATGGGCGACAGCATCGGGTGGGCAGCTCAGCGGCGACCAACTGATGGACGCTCTCTCTGATTATCTGACCGAAGACGGCGATGTCTCACGCGCCATGCAAATGTTGATGCAGCGCGGCATGTCATCTGGCGAGCAGAAGATGCAAGGCCTGCGCGATATGCTCGAGCAACTGCGCAAGCGCAAACAGCAGCAACTCGATAAGTACGACCTCAATTCACTCCTGAATGACATTCGAGAGCAGCTCGACCAGCTATTGCAGCAAGAACGCCAGACTATCGAAGAACAGCTGCAAGAGGCCCAGACGACTCCGGCAGATGGGGGCACACTAGCCTCTTCGCAGGAGACGGCGACGGCGGAGCAACACCGTGAGTTCCTGGATCATCTCCCAAACAGTGTACCCCAACAGATTCAAGAGCTGCGCCACTACGATTTTCTCAATCCACAGGCGGCGCAAGCCTTCCAGGAACTGTTTGAAGAGCTTCAGCAGCGTGCCAGGCAATCACAGCTGAACGGGACCCAGGCGCCGTCTGAGAGCTCTGGCGCTGACACAGCGCAGAGCCAAAGTGACATGTATCGCGATCTCAATCAGCAGCTGCAGGACAAATTACAAGGGCGTCAGACGGATTTTCAACAGTTTAAAGACCAGCATCCGCAATTCCCCTCAGCCCAAGACGACACCCTTGAGGAGTTGATCCAGCAGCTCCAACAACAATTACAGCAATGGCGTTCCCTCCTGGAAAGTCTCTCGGAGTCGGTGCGGCGTGATTTGGAGCAGCTCATGGACACCAACCTCGATGCTGAGCTGCAGGCACAACGCACCGAGCTGCAACAATTACTCGATCAATTGGCAGAAAAGAAGCTGACGCCACAGCGCTATCGCTTCAAGGGACGCGAGGAAATCTCCATCGAGCAGGCGCAAGAGCTGATGGAGCAATTGCAACAGCTCGAAGCGCTCGAAAAACAACTGGAAGGTGTGCGCTGGGACGGTGATCCACAACAGGTGGACACTGAGAATCTTCGTGATCTGCTGGGTGACGAGGCTTTTCAATCCGTCCAGAACATGAAGGATATTGCCAAAGAACTGGAAGCAGCCGGGTACATCATGAAAACGAAAGACGGCCTCCAGTTGACGCCCCTCGCCATGCGGAAGATTGGCCAGAAGGCGTTGCGTGATATCTTCTCCTTCATCAAGCGGGATCGCTTTGGGGAGCATGATACGCGCCAGCGCGGTGGCGCCGGCATCCCTACCGAGGATAGTAAGACCTACGAATTCGGCGATCCGTTCCTCCTAGATTTGAGCGCCACCGTGTTCAATGCGGTGAGTCGCGAAGGTACGGGCACACCGGTCTCCTTGCACATCGACGACTTCGTGGTGCGGCGACAAGAGTTTCTGTCGCACACGTCGACGGTCATTCTCATCGATATGAGTGGCTCAATGGCGTGGAATAACTGCTTCTACGCCGCCAAGAAGGTCGCTTTGGCCCTCGACAACCTAGTCCGGAGCACCTTCCCACGCGATACGTTACAGATCGTCGGTTTTTACACGGCAGCGGAGGAGATGAAGCCGGCTGATCTCCCCTATGTCAAACCGAAGTCGTTTGGTTACAATGCTTCTCTCTACAGCGATTACTATGATATGCTCATGGGTTATATTGACGTGCAGCTTGATTATCGGGATGTTGTGCGTGGCCGTACCAACGTCCCACAAGGCTTTACAAATATGCAGCAGGGGTTGCGCATGGCCGAGCAGATGCTCTCCAAACGGCAGAGCCCGAACAAACAGATTATTTTGATCACCGACGGTCAGCCAACGGCCCACTGTGAAGGTGATCGGCTGTACTTGCAGTATCCCCCTAGCCAGCGGACGATTACAGCGACGCTGCAAGAGGTTAAACGCTGTACAGTCAAGGGTATCGCGATCAATACCTTTATGCTGGCGAAGAGCTACTATCTGGAGCGTTTCGTGGACCAGATGACCAAGATCAATCGTGGCCGTGCGTTCTATACGACCCCAGAGCAGCTCGGAGAGTACCTTGTGGTCGATTATCTCGCGAAGAAACGGCGCAGGATTGCCTGAGCGCATGAACCCAGCAGGCAAGCGCGCTCTTGATTTGGGGGCTTCGGAGTGAGGGAGGTCTATAGCGATGGCTACGCCAGTCGAGCAATGGGTGAATGATACCGCCAAGATGACGCGCCCGCAGAAAGTGGTCTGGTGCGATGGATCGGAGGCTGAGTATGAGGGCCTAATCGAGGGCATGCTCGAGGATGGCACCCTGATTCGCCTCAATCAGGAGGCCTATCCTGGATGCTACTTGCATCGCAGTCATCCCAGTGACGTCGCCCGCACTGAACATCTCACCTTTATCTGTAGTTCGGAGCGTGACGACGCCGGACCGACCAACAACTGGATGCCACCCACAGAAGCCCGCGACAAAGTCGGGAAGCTGTTCGACGGCAGCATGCAGGGCCGCACGATGTATGTCGTGCCCTACATCATGGGACCCGTCGAATCCCCCTATAGCAAGGTGGGTGTGGAAATTACCGATAGTCCCTACGTCGCGGCCAGCATGCGCATCATGACCCGGATGGGCAAAGTCGCTCTCGACCGTCTGGGCGCTTCTGATGATTTTGTGCCCGGTCTGCACTCGGTCGGCGACCTCAGCCCCGATCGGCGGTTTATTCTACATTTTCCCGAAGAACGCCTGATCTGGAGCATTGGCTCGGGGTATGGTGGCAATGCGCTGCTCGGGAAAAAATGTTTTGCCCTCAGGATCGCCAGCATCATGGGCCGAGATCAGGGTTGGTTAGCCGAGCATATGCTGATCTTGGGCCTCGAGGATCCCAGTGGCGAAGTGACCTACATGGCTGCGGCGTTTCCGAGTGCATGCGGCAAGACCAACCTCGCGATGCTAGTGTCCCCGCTGGAACACCTGGGCTATAAGGTGTGGACGGTCGGAGAAGACATCACCTGGATGCAACAGGGGCCTGACGGCCGATTGTGGGCGATCAATCCCGAGGCTGGCTTCTTCGGCGTCGCCCCCGGTACGAGCATGAAAACAAACCCGAATATCATGGGCGCCATTCGGCAGAATTCGATCTTCACGAATGTGGCAGTTACTCCGCATGGCGAACCCTGGTGGGAGGGGATGGATGGTCCCGTGCCACTGCAGCTCACAGACTGGCGTGGCGCCCCCTGGACCCCGGGTCAGGAGAAGGCCGCACATCCGAATTCACGTTTCACCACGCCGGCCCATCAGTGCCCGAGTATCTCTTCACACTGGGAAAATTCCCAAGGTGTCCCCATCTCGGCCATCATTTTCGGTGGCCGCCGTGCGCGGGTCGCGCCCCTGGTGTATCAATCCTTTAACTGGCAACATGGGGTGTTCATGGGTGCCTCGATGGCCTCTGAAACCACTGCCGCAGCGACCGGAGCCGTCGGTGTGGTGCGTCACGATCCGATGGCAATGCTGCCGTTCTGCGGGTACAATATGGCGGACTACTTCAGCCATTGGTTGAAGGTGGGGCAAAGTACCGCGCAGCCGCCAAAGATTTTTCAAGTCAACTGGTTCCGCACCGATGCCCAGGGCAAGTTCCTCTGGCCCGGATTTGGACAAAACGTCCGGGTGCTGAAATGGATACTGGAGCGGGTACGCGGCGGTGGGAAGGCTGTTGAAACCCCGATCGGTTGGGTGCCGACCCCAGATGGTATCGAGAGCGAGGGACTCGATCTGCCAAGCAGCACGCTCGAAGAATTACTGCACATTGACCGCCCCGATTGGGAGCAGGAAGTTGCCTCGCAACGGCAGTTCTTCTCGCAATTTGGCTCTCGCCTGCCACGCGAGATTCAGGCGGAGCACGAGGCTCTGGAGCAGCGCCTCCACCGGGTCACCGTACCGGCAGGGGGAAAAGCCTAGGGTGCACGGGATTGATCACCGCCCTCCTTCACCACCTGCCTCCTTCCTCGTCAGCGGGGAGGACGCAGGTGGGTGACCTGCGGGCCGGCCTTCCTGTTAACGCACACGAATCAAGACGAACCTCGACGGTGGTAGTCCTTGGTAGACGACCTCCCATTCTGGTTCCAATCGTAATACTCGCACACCATCTCCCGGCACATACGCCAAATATTCGCCCACGCTGTGTCGACGACGCCTGATCATCTCTCGATTGGCAAGGATATAGTCGATTTCAGCCTGTTTGAGCCAGGTAACAAATTCTGCTGTCGATAGTCCAGGAGGGATGAGGGGAAACGTCACATTGTGCCGGAAGATCCAGGTCCCCGTGAACTCGTGGCTTGGCCCAAAGAGCAGCCGCTTGCCATCAAACACTGGCGTGTCCAGCAGGCGATACATCTCAGCGGTTGCCTGATCCTCGAAGTCGACGGTCAGGGGGGCCTGGAAATCCCGCCAGCCTACTTGCACCAGCCAGACCACGCCGAGCGCCACGAGAAGTCCACCCATGGCCAGCCTGGTCAGGTATGTCCGCCCTCGGGGCTGGCCACCACCGGCCTGTGAGTCGGACAGCATAAAAGACGAGGAAATCGGCCAACGTCAAAAAGATGACGGGGAAGATGGGAAAGAGAAAACGAATGCCACGCTGGACGACGGCGCTCCAGGAGAAAGCGAGGTAAAAGATCAACACCAATGAACTGGCGACCGTGACCATCGGTTGCTTGGCAGGGGGAACCAGAAAGTCGGTGAACCACCGTTTGGGTATGAAGACGAAGATGGCGAGGAAGGGCCAGACCCATTCGACCCCTCGCACGCGCACGAGCCCTCTGAGAAACCGGTGCAGAACATCGGCAAGGCTGTGCGTCATGAGATAGGAAAACATCGTCGGGAGGCCCTTTTCGAACATGATCATCTGCTCTTCTGTATAGTCCAGCCAGATGACATGAGCCGTATTATAGTTAAAGATCGGTGAACCATAGACCTGCCAGTTATAGGCCAGTAGCGGTGAAGAAACGATTACAAACGCCAGAGGAAAGAGCCAAAATCGCGGAGTGAAAACGAGCTTTGGGGCACTTCTGAACACCATCAGCCCATAGGCTAGCAGCAAGAGCAGACCGGAGCCTTTGGTCAGATAGGCCAATCCCGCAAAGCCTCCAGCGCAGGCCCAGACCCTTGGCTGCTCGAAACCTCGGACCAAGCAATAGAAGGTCAGCACAATGAGCAGCAGCAACAAGGGCTCGGCCGTAAATTCGGCGCTTTTATTCGACAGTCCTGGGGCAATGGCGACGAGAGCCAGAAAGGTGGCGGCTGGTCCGACCAGGCGCGATCCGACCCAGGCAATCACCCAGAATGCCACGGCTCCGATGGCAACATTGACCAGCTTGGCCTTGGCGAAGTAGATTAGATTCTTTTTCAGCAAAAGGGGCCACCAGGGCCGGCAGGAGAGGATGGTGGTAACCATCGCTCAGGGCTTTAAAGTGACGGATCTGGAGGCCAAGGGTGAGGTCGAGATCTTGATCCCCTCGGTTAAGATTATTCCAGGCCTTGGAGTGGTCATACGTGATGGTAAGGAAAATGAGAAAAAGCAGACTATAGGCGACCCATGTTGGCCAAGAAGGTCTATGCACCAGCAGCGAGTGCATCTATTGGTTCTCCCGTGTGAGCCATGATGGCAGGCTATGGCGGCGACCCCCGCAGCAGAAAAAAGCCTCGGCATTGTAACGTTTCAACCTGCTGCGTGTCCAATCCCACAGGGAAGAGGTCAAATGGGTTGCGAGAGGAGGCAGACGGGACGGCTCGAGAGCTGAAGCGGGAGGGCGACACCTGATGGATTTTTTTAGTTATTTTCGATTACATAGTATCATCGATATCCTCTTGGTGTCCTTTCTCCTTTACCAACTGTATCTCTGGGTACGGGAAAGTCGTGCACTGCGAGCCTTAGCAGGTCTTGCGGTCATTGGTCTCCTGTCTTTGCTAGCCCGGTGGACGGGGATGGTGATGACGGGGTGGCTGTTTCAATCACTGTGGTCGATCATTCTTTTGGTTATCGTCATCGTGTTTCAGCCGGAAATCCGGCGTATCCTTGAACGCATGAATCCCCTCGACCTGCTGCGTGGCCAGCCGATCACGCTACAACGCGAGACGCTGGTTGAGCTGACGGAAACAGTCTTCGACATGGCGCGCGAGAAGATCGGAGCGCTGATCGTGCTGCCCGGCCATGAGGCCATCGACGAATATCTCCGTGAGGGGGTCCACCTCGAAGCAATCGTCAGCCGCGAACTGATTCGGACAATCTTTCAGCCGCCATCACCCACCCACGATGGCGCGGCGGTGATTCGAGCCAATCGGGTCGAACGCGCTGCCTGTTTCTTACCGATGACCACAGCGAGTGGGCTCCCCTCTGAGTACGGAGCGCGCCACCGAGCCGCCATTGGGCTCACCGAACGTTGCGACGCCTTGTGCCTCTTGGTGTCAGAGGAGCGTGGGACCGTTTCCCTGGCCCGCAAGGGTACCCTGATCCCATTCTTTGAACCGGCGCGTTTGCAGCAAGAGCTGGAACAGGAACTGGAGGACACACTCTCGGGTGATGCGGGGAAGCGCCCCTGGCGGGCACTCCTCACCAATAATCTCTGGGCGAAGGGGATGGCGGTCGGGTTGGCAGGGTTGCTATGGGTGGCGCTGGCTGGTCAGCCGGGCTCTGAGATTGCCATGACCATTCCCGTCGAGTACCAACAGATCGCGCCTGCCATCGAGCTGCGTGGCGAAGTGCCTCGTGAGGTGAACGTGCGTTTACGTGGCTCTCAACTGGCCCTGGAAGCCATGCGGTCGCGTCCGGTGCGCGCTCGTGTGAGCTTGGCGCAGGTGCGAGAGGGGATCAACTACTTTCTGCTCACGAAAAATCAGATCGATTTGCCCGCAGGCATCGAGATTACGGAGATTCGGCCAGCTCTCCTACTCATCGAAGTCCAGAAGAAGGAGACCGCTGCCCCCCAACGGAGCAGTGACGGAAACAGCACGTTGCCAACGCTGCCCTACGGTCGACAGTGAAGGGGTCCCTACTTGACACGGACATAAAAAACCGCGACCAGTGAGCGACACAACGCCCATGGGGCAAAAAGGCGGTTGCAGTCGATTTGCTTGCCATGCTATATAGAAAGTACATTTACTTGATATCTGTGTTTTTCGGTTTGAGCTGTTCAGGCGGCATCAACCCCCATGAAGCCAACCAAGAAAGACTCTCTCGTGGCTGGGCTGGAGGTTGAGTGCGAGTTTCGAACCCTCTTTGGGGAACGAATTCTCGCCAAGGACTACCTCCGCATGTGCCCCAGGTTTGAACGCATGCACCACCTGGGAGGCTCGGCACATTTTGACCGCGATGATTATGAGATCTCGAGCTTCCCCATCCTATACAGCTTACGCGATTTGCCTATCGCCAAGCTGAGCCTCACCCTGAACCGTTTGCTGGCAACTATCGAGAGTGACTTTTATAAAGCATCAGAAGTGCTCTCGAAAGCCACCGGCAAAGAGGTTTTTGCCGTTCCCAACAATATCCATATCAGTAAAAGCAGCGCCAGCCACGACCCCAATCGCAACTACCAGCCCGTCGGTGTCATTGAGCGAGGCTTTGTCTCCGAACGCATCACTTATGATCAAATCACCAAGTCCCGCGTTCCCAACGTCCGCACGACCCGGACAAAGTTTCGCAAGGAGATTCTGACCGTTTATCGCCTCGACCTCTCGGTGGAGGTAGACCGGGACGTCCTCTCCGACGTCGAAGGAGACTTACTCGACCTCTCTGAAGTCTTCGGGGACGATCAAGTCGTTGAGCAGGCTTGGCGTGAGTATCAGGCGCTATCCAACCACCGGTTGGTGCTAAATTATCGGCAGGCCTGGCTGAACTTGGCCCTGTCCGTACTGGAGTACGTCGAATACTGGAATTGGACGCTGGAATGGAATACCGTCGTCGCACTCCGCAAGATCAATAAAATCACTGTTGGTGGTTGGGATGTGCCGATTCACGGGGATACATCTTACCGCGAGCTCCTGCGTTGGCTTCTGAGCAAGCCCGAATTTCGGCGCGGCCTGTTGAAGAATGGTCCACTGGGAGACTACATTCTCGTTAAGGCCGTGGCTGAGGGGTTTTTCGATCACAGCCCGTATCGCACCAATGAGTTGATTCGCCTTGAGGGTGAGGTGCCGCTCGTCGAAGACCTCATGATCCATGCCTTGGGGGAAGAGTATATCGCACCACGGCAGTCTGTCGAGGTCCAACCTAGTATCCCAACCACGCTGAAGACCCTCGACATCAGCTATAAGACCGAGCCCTCCGCCATCAGTGCCGGCATGGGTACAAAGTATGCGGTGGTCTTCCGTCAGCGCGGCAAACCGAAGGGGACCGAGCGGGTGATTCCGCTCCATCAGGTCGAAGCCATTCAGCAAGCAGTTGACATAGGACGGGAGTGTGACGGACAGGCGCCTGAGCCTCGATGATCGCTTGTTCGATGACCGCGCTTTTGCGGCACTGTTCGGGATGCACGATTTCGAATATACCCAGCAGGGGCAGCGTGCCTTAATTACCTATACGCAGGACAACAAGCGCCAACTGATTTATCACGATCCAGCGCTGAAACGCTCCAAAGTTCAAAAGCTCATCGCCCACCTCGAAAGCGCACTCGATACGCGGCTGAAAAAAGCTGAGTATGAAGAGACTATCCCCTGTGAGCTTTTGCACGTCAAGAAGAATAGCCTCATCGTCGAAGGCAAGGGTTTTTTCCTCAATCACCACCGTTACCAGTTCAAGCCCAATTACGATTCCTTGGTCGGGATCATTATGCTCTTTAGCATTGGGACTATTTTGTTGATTTTAAGCCTCACCATGGATTATCATCACCTCCCAGAGGTGGCCTTCCATAGTGAGATTCGGCGGACGATCCTGCCATTCGGCATCATTCCAGGGATCATCTTCGAGATCGGCGCTTGTATCTATACCTGGTTCACTACCAAAGCCACCTACCGCGAGATGAAGCTCGTTTCATGCTACAGCAACCGTCTCGTTTCCACCGAAGCGGAGGCGTTTGAAATCATGCTCCATAATCGGCATTCGAAGCGAAGCCGGTTTTTTCATGGACTGTCGTTCGGGCTCACGGTCGAGCGGCAGCCTAGCACGATTCAACGTGAGCTGATTAAGCTCTTCGAGTTCGACGCACTTCCCTTGAACAAACTGTCCGCAGTGGACGGCACGGGGTCATGACGGTTCGGGAGGGAGGGACCGCTATGTTTGAGAAAACACGCGAAATCATTCGGAAAGATCGCTATGGGTTTCCAGATGAGGGATTCCCACACCGAGTTGTCATGGCGGGAAACCCCCAGGCCAGCCTTTCCCGCAGAGAGTTTTCGTTAATGACCGGGTGCGAGCCGATTCTAGCAGGTGATATCCAGGACAATCCAAACTATGATCATAGGCTCCCCCCCTCTCAGGACAATTTCCTCTTCACCGTCACTGTTACGGTCGAATTGCTTGGCGGCACCCGTAACCTTGTCTGCGACGGCAAGGAGCTCTACCTCGTCCATGGCGCGCATAAACATCGCCTGAACGACGAGGGGCTGGTGCGGAAGCGCGCGATACAGATCGAGATCAAGGCTAGGGAACTCGCCAAAGTTTTTGAGGACCTTGAAGAGCGCATCCTCCAGTCAGTCACAGAAATCCGGCCCAGTGGGGTCGATCGGTTGCCGCCTGTATTGAGCCGATAGTTTGCTACGCCTCCCTTCCTTCTCCCCTATCGAGGTTCTATGAAGGGACGGGGGAAGGGAGTCTCTCCCCAATAAGCGCGGGCTCGTTGGCCCACAGGCAACGAGCCCGCGCTTATGCCCGGATTCACACTCTTTGAACCCCCAAAGATCTGTATCGCGTCCTGGTACTGTCCCTATCATCGCTGACTGATTCCGGGTGACCTAACGCATAACCGACGACTTGTCGAAACAGCTATCACGATTGCCGCCGGATTAGGTGCGGTTTGGATCATCACCCCGGAACTGTGTATCTGCGGTTATTCCTTCGCCGACCAGATCGGTACCGAGTGGATCCACCCACAACCTGAGGTGTCGTGGTTTGTACGAGTATACGACCTGGCGTGAGATATCCATCGTACTGGCACCATCGGCCACGACGATCGTATCCTCGGCAATGTAATCCCGCACCTCGCGATGCATTCGGTAGTAGCCCCTCGGTATGGCATCGGAGTCCAGCATCGGCTGAACCGTCGTCTGATTTTTCAGGGCATACTCGCGCAAGCTGCGGATCCAATCGGTCTCGCCGTGTTTGACTGGATTATCGTTCCAGGCCTCGTTGAGCTGGGCCAGGACCATGTTGTTGACGATCGAACCCACGGGATCGCCAGGTAGCACATACACCGTATCCATCCCTTCATGCCTTAACGCTTCGATGACAAGTTGTGCACCAATCACTTCAACCATCCCTGTCCACCTTGTCGCCAGCAGCGCACGGCCTAGAGGGAAGCAACTCCGGCACGAGCAACCTCTTCGTCCTCCTCGCTCCGTGCCCCGCTCACACCAATGGCACCAAGCAACTCATTACCTCGCTTGATAGGGATGGCACCTTGCTGTGGAATGATCTGCCCGTCTTCCATGAGCATCAGGGCGCGCATCACCGGGTTGTTGGCGCGATCGGTGAGCTCAGCGCTCGGCACGCCAAACGCGACGGAGGCATAAGCCTTACCACGGGACACCGGCATGGTACGCCACAGCGCCCCATCCAGGCGTAGCGCTGCCAGCAGATCGCCACGCGCGTCGACGATCGAAATGCCAACGATTACGCCCATATCCAACGCTTTCTTCTTCGCTGCTTGGAGCATGCGTTCAATCTCTACCAAGGTCAGAGCCATCGTCTCTCCCCCATCGTTGTGGTCGTGGGTACAAGGGGTTTTCGGTGACAAAATGCCGGGAATCGGACCTGCTGGCAACGAGCCTTTATCACGTGAACAGATTTAATTTTCTAAGGCAGGATACTCTACCAAGATCGGGACTGTGGCACAAGGCAGAAAATAGCGATCGGCGCAGATTTCTGAAGGCGATGCACTCGTACGGCTGGGTCATTCAGCCTTGTCATCACAGTGAGTGGCCGGAGTATAAAGTGGACATCACGGCTAATTTTGCTTCGCCGGGCGCAAATTCTGGCTATAATATTCGCCGTGTGGTAGAGAAACCGAAGGAGGTCATGATGCGCACGACACACACCCTGGCAACCGCTGACGCGTTGTTTGTGATGCCCGATGATGGTGTTCGCTATGAACTGGTCAGAGGAGAGCTCCGACGTATGCCACCTGCTGGCAGTGAGCATGGGGCAGTCATACCGAGTCAGACACCCTGGACGGCGGTGAGGTTCTGCCAGGCTTTGCTTGTCGCGTCGCAGAATGATTTATCTGTACAGATGTAGAAGGTTACTTTTACGCTGGCAACTGATGGGTAAGCAGCAGGTCAAGGGCGTTTGGCCCGGCTGGCGCCACATCCTGATCCGGCAGAACAGGTACGGCCATCGCATTGAGTTGATGGAATCCGACATCCAGCTCACATTGAGGAGTGGTGTATGCCCAATTCCGAGATTTGTTTCTTGACTGCCACCGAGTTGGCCCGTCGCATCCGTGTGAAGGACGTGTCGGCGCGTGAAGTGATGGAGGCCCATTTGTCTCAGATCGACCGCGTCAATCCCAAGGTAAACGCCATTGTCACGCTGCTGCCCGAGCTGGCGATGGCACAGGCCAAACACGCCGACGAGGCATTAGCTCGTGGCGCGGAGATCGGCCCCCTACACGGATTGCCTATTGCTCATAAAGACCTGGTACCCACGAAGGGCATCCGCACGACCTATGGCTCGCGCATCTTCAAAGATTATGTGCCAGATCATGATGGACTGATCGTCGAACGTCTCAAGAAGGCGGGGGCGATTACGATCGGCAAGACCAATACACCCGAGTTCGGGGCCGGCTCGCAAACGTTCAATGAAGTCTTCGGGGCGACTCTCAACCCGTATGATATGACGAAAACCTGTGGCGGTAGCAGCGGTGGCGCGGCGGTGGCGCTCGCCTGTGGGATGCTGCCGATCGCTGATGGTAGTGACACCGGCGGCTCACTGCGCAACCCGGCAAATTTCTGCAATGTCGTAGGGTTTCGCACGGCTCCTGGTCGAGTACCGGTGTGGCCAACCCAGCTTGGCTGGTGGGGGATTTCCGTGCAAGGACCGATGGCGCGCACGGTGCAGGACACGGCGCTGATGTTGAGTGCCATCGCCGGTCCCGACCCGCGCTCGCCGATCGCCATTGCCGAGCCAGGAAGTCTATTCGCTCGGCCGCTAGGACGTGATTTCAAGGGGGTGCGCATCGCCTGGAGTCGCGATCTCGGTGGCATCCCAGTCGATACGCGTATCACCGCGGTGCTCGACAGCCAACGGCCGAAGTTTGAGGCGCTGGGGTGTGTGATCGACGATGCCACACCGGATTTCAGCGATGCCGACGAGATCTTTCAGGTCTGGCGCGCCTGGCGTATGGAGCTCGTCTATGGCGACCACGTGAGAAACCGGCGCGAACTGGTGAAGGATACAGTGATCTGGAACGTGGAGGCTGGCACGAAATTGACCGGTCTTCAACTCAGCCAGGCGGAGCGCAAGCGGACTGAGTTGTATCACCGCCTGCGGCAATTCATGGAAACGTATGACTTCCTGGTCCTGCCGGTCAGTCAGGTGCCGCCATTCGACATTAAGCAACCCTACATCACCGAAATCAATGGCATCAAGATGCAGACCTATATCGACTGGATGAAATCGTGCTACTACATCACCGTCACCGGGCTGCCGGCTATTTCCGTGCCTGGTGGCTTCACACCTGAGGGATTGCCGGTCGGTATCCAGATCGTTGGACGCCATCAAGATGACTTCGGCGTGTTGCAGCTCGCCCACGCCTTCGAGCAGGCCACCGGTCATTGGCAGACGCGACCGTTGGTGGCAGCGTAGGTCCTTCAAGCCCCTGACCAGGAGTTGGCGACTCGACCGAGGCCTGTTGGAGAAACACTGATGAAGGCGCAGCAAGATGCTCACGTCCTCGGTGTCATCTCAGATACGCATGGACTGATACGTCCTGAAGCTATCAAAGCCCTTGAGGGCGTCGAGATGATCATCCATGCGGGGGATATCGGGACGCCACAGGTGCTCGACACCTTGCAGGCCATCGCCCCGGTGATCGCTGTCCGGGGGAACAATGACAAGGGGGATTGGGTGCACGCCCTGTCCGAAACTGAAGTGGTTCAGGTGGGGGGGGTCTCGCTCTACGTATTACACGATGTCAAGACCCTTGACCTCGACCCAGGGGCCGCAGGATTCCATGCGGTCATCAGCGGCCATTCCCACCAACCAGCCATGGCCAAACGGCAGGGTATTCTATATCTAAACCCTGGCAGCGCTGGGCCGCGGCGTTTCAAGTTGCCAATATCGGTGGCCCGAGTCATCATCCACGGCGGTACCGTCGACGCTCAACTTCTCGAACTGGCAGTCTGACTTAGGAGCCAAGACACGAGGCGCCTAGCGATGTCTCCCTTTCCCTGGCTGTGGGTGGATTCAGGAGGGGATGAAATGCTGGCGTCCAAAATTTCGTCCTGTTCATGCGTGAGCCTTCATGACCTTCAGCCCATTAGACAAACGAATTCCCGTCCTCGTGATCTCCGGATTTCTGGGCTCTGGCAAGACGACGCTGGTGTCCTACTTGCTGAAAGAGGCCCAGGTGAAGGGTGCTCGCATCGCCGTCGTCTCTAATGAGTTCGGCGCCTTGGGCATCGATCGGGCCTTACTCGGCCAGGGTGGCGAGGCATACGTAGAGTTGGAAGGGGGCTGCGTCTGCTGCCAGCTGTCCGATGAGCTGGTCAATACGTTACAGATGTTGCGGGAACGCGTCAATCCTGACGGTATCATCGTCGAGACTTCAGGCGTCGCTCTGCCGTTCGATACGCAGCTCCAGGTCTGGCGTGAACCGGTTTGTCGTTGGGTGGACGACGACATGGCTGTGGTCGTCGTCAACGCCGAACAGCTGTTTGAGCAACGGGATCTCGATGGCACCTTCGAGGACCAAGTGTCCTCGGCCGACCTTTTACTACTCAATAAAGTCGATCTGGTCCCACAGGAATCACTCGAATCGCTTGAAGCTGTCCTGCACCGGATGGCTCCAGATACGCCGGTGGTGCACTCGCTCCATGGCCAGGTCGATCCCTCTGTCCTCTTTCCACCCGTCCTTCGGGATCTGCGTACCCAGCGCCGCACTGCTGGCGCCGAGTCAACGTTGCATCGGCATGAATCCTTCCTGTCGTACGAGCTTCCTGTAGAGGATGGCGTTGAGCCCCACACGCTCATCGAACGCCTGCGGAGCCTTGGCATGCTGCGCGGCAAGGGCTTTGTGCGAACCGCTGACGGACCGCGACTAGTCCAGGGTGTTGGTCGGCGCATTGAATTGACTGAGTTGCAGTTTTCCCCACCAGTAGGATTGATGGGGCGAGTCGTCATCATCACTCGGCCCCCAGAACAGGGGAGATACCATGATTCCGCTTAATCAAGCATGGTTCTCAGCTGGCAACAGGGAGATCGATTATGGATAAACCTATCATTCTTGTGGTCAATCCCAACACCTCTGAGGAGATGACAGCGGCGATTGACCGCATGGCACAGGCCGCAGCGGTGCCATGCGCGAGAGTCGTGACGACTCGCAGCCACAACGGGCCGTATACCATTGAAGGAGCATTGGATGCGGCGTTGGCGACGGCTGGTCTATTGGAGGTGGTCGCTGCCTACCAAGACCCTTTCGATGCTTTAGTGGTGGCCTGCTTCGGTGATCCGGGGGTGGAGGCGTTACGTATGCTGGTGCGCGTCCCAGTGATCGGCATCGCGGCGGCGTCATTCATGCACGCGGCCTGTCTCAGTCAGCATTTTGCCATCGTCACCCCGGTGGCTGGCACGCAGGAGCGGTATGCCGCCGTGGCGGCGGCTATGGGCCTAGACAAGCAGTTTGTGGGGACATACCCAACGCCCCTGTCGGTAGCCGACTTCGAGTCTGATGAGCCGGCGGTGCTGGAAACCCTGGTGTTCCATGCTGAGCAAGCGGTGAAGGATGGGGCCGATTGTTTGCTGTTCGGCTGTGCCGGCATTTCGGATCAGATCCACCACATTGAGGCGCGCGTCGGAGTGACCTGTGTCGCCAGTGTTGCGGCCGGCGTGAGTCAGGCTATAGCCTGCCTACGACACTGCCAGCAGCCTCTCGTCGGCGGGCCTTTTCGTCAGATCAAAACTAAACCGCTGGCAGGATTCGAGGCATTGCAGCCCCACTATCGGGGGCGATAAGGGTAGATAGCGTTGCGGCGAGGGCGGATACTCAGCCCCCCCGCCCTGCGGAGCGGGTTTGGGTGAGTGGGGTATGTGGAGAGCGCACACGGAGGGTCGCCTCCGTAGAAATACGTGGTGAGGGGTTGCACATGTTCATCGAGACGGGTGACCAGTATCGACAAAGCCTTGTCGGTCGGAACCTCGAAATCTATGCCGGAGGTGAGCGGATCAGCGAGGTCACCACACACCCGCTCACCATCCCCGGCGTCAACGCCATCGCCCTGCTCTATGACCTAGCGCAGGAGCCCGAACTTGACGCGCTCATGCATGCGCACTCGCATGTCACGGGGGACAGGATCCATCGCTACTGCCACCTGCCCCAGAACAGCGATGATCTGCTCAAGAAAATCCAGGCCTCACGCAAAGCGGCCGAGATCTCGCCGATCAGCGGCCTGGCCTCTTGGGGTGTCGATCTGTTGAGTGCCCTGTCGATTGTCACCCACACGATGCAGCACGACCTCAGTACACCATACTACGACCGTTTCCTGCAGTATCTTCGCCAATACCAGGCGCACAACCTCTGGAGCGCCGTCGGCGTGACCGATGTCAAAGGTGATCGCCACCTGCGGCCGTCGGAGCAGGAAGATCCGGATCTCTACGTCCACGTGGTCGAGCACACCGATGCTGGGATCGTCGTGCGGGGCGCCAAAGCCCATACGACCGGCGCACCTGTGGCCCACGAGATGATCGTCATCCCGACCCGAGCACTCCGCGCCAGCGACCAGGACTATGCTGTAGCTTTCGCCGTCTCTCCCGAGACGCCAGGTGTGAAAATGATCTGCCGCACCGGCTCATTGGCTCAGGAGGAGAGTCTTGACGCACCGATGAGTGGCCGGTTTTCGCTCGTAGAGACGCTCACCATTTTCGAGGATGTCTTCATCCCCTGGGAGCGCGTGTTCATGTGCGGCGAATGGGCCTACGCGGGGCCACTGGTGGAGTTATTCGCCACCTACCATCGCCACACCTACGCCGGAGCCAAGGCTGCCATGCTCGATCTACTCATCGGTGCCGCGGCCCTCGCCGCCGAATATAATGGTGTAGCCGAGGCGCGCCACATCCAAGACAAGCTAGCTGACCTGATGCAAGCCTCTGCGCTAATCTTTGCTGCAGGCGTGGCCGCCGCGCTCGAATCCACGACAGCTGGTCCAGGCACCGCGGTTCCCGATCCAGTGAAAACCAATGCTGGTAAGAATTTTTCCGGTGTGAAATTTTACGATGCCCTTCGGGTGGTACACGATATCGCTGGCGGGCTCATAGTCACCATGCCGGGGGAGGCCGACTATCAAAGCCCGATCACGCGACCATATCTGGAGAAATATTTCAAAGGTGCTAAGGGGATTCCAACCCTGGATCGCCTCAAGTTGTTCAAGTTCATCCGCGACCTCACGGCCTCAGACCTCGGCGGCATGTGGATGGTCGAGAGCTTGCACGGCGGAGGTTCCCTGGAGGCGGAGAAGATCGCCATACGGGCCCATTATCCACTCGATCAGGCCAAGGGGATGGTACGGGCGCTAGCGCGTTTGACGTCGGGTTAAAAGGTGATTGACAGCGCCAGGCAGCTTTGGTAGTGTCGCACCCAAGCCTTGTGCCGAGCGCAAGAGGCCGAGCAGAGACATCCCGCAGCCCAAAAAGGAGACCATCATGGCGAAGATCAAGCATATCGCCCTGTCGACCCAGGATCCCGAAAAGACCGCAGCCTTCTACAAAGAGACCCTTGGCTTGGAAGAAGTGGGGAAAGTGGATAGTCCTCTGGCTGAGGGCTATTATCTCACCGACGGCTCAATCAATGTCGCTATTCTCAAATTCAAGAACGACCAAGCCGCCGACAAGCCGGAAGGGGTCAACTTCGTCGGGCTGCACCATTTCGGGTTCAAGGTGGAAGATCTGGAAGCGACCGAGGCACGCCTGCAAGCGGCTCAGGCCGACAAACGCCCGCAAATAAATATGTCGACGACGCAAGCTGGGCATCGCAATTACGAGGTAAAGTATCGCGGACCAGACGGCGTAATCTTTGACATTTCCAGCACCGGATGGGTGGGGACTTCGGACGACTAGGGTCCAATTAAGCTGTCTATTTCCCACGTTCTTGATCGATGACCATGTCGCACCGCCGTAGTCTGACACACCGCTATGGCGGTGTCCCCCATCCCGCTCCAACATCGCCCTCCAAGACGTTTTAGCGCTGCGTATGCACGGTTCGTCAGAGCCGACCCTGAGTTCTCCGACAGTCCGATCATTCTGAGCCCTGCAAAGCGGTTTGACATCGACCACTCGGCGTGGCTCGTCCACCATGCTTGAGGTACTTGGCTGCTGCTGACCACCAGTGTGCGGCTCCTTCGAACCCATCCTCCGATTGCCCCCGATGACTGTATTGAGACCACGATTGAGCAGTTCGAGACCGAGATCATCCAACGCGTACGTCAAGAGCTAGTGGCGTGATCTGTTGGCGCACCATGCCTGGACATCTGAACCTGTTGTTGTCCATCAATCGTGCGGTCACGCAGATAGGTCGCCAACGCGCGATCGAAATAGGGCAGCAGCTTCGGACAGGTGATTGACAGTTATCCTCACCTTTCACATCAGCAAATTGCTATAGCATTATCGCTTGCGGCGGAAAGTTGAGGCGACACTGCTCGTCTTCGCCTCGCTATCCCTCTGCCCGGTCTGCTACCGGACTCAAGATTTGACTTATGATGCCGACATTTCTTCACCGCAGGGTGTTCAGTACGGCGATGCCCTTTGGCCACAGCTGGCAAGGGGTGATGATATACACAGCTCTAGGAGAACACATGAAACAGATTTTGAAACGATGGGGCGGGATCGGTCTTATGGCAGTCTCAGTGCTGACGGTAGGAGGAGTGTTCACGCTGCAGCCAAATACCAACCTCGCCTTATCCGCCTCCCTACACCAGGTCTTGATTGCGGATGGAGGCGGGGACAGACCAGCCCCGCCTCCCCCATGTCCCAAGGGCAAATGTTGGAGCGAACAGGCGACGAGCTAACAATACCCACACATGGGCTGATGGTGGCTGGTATGGCCACCGTCAGCTTCTCCTCCCGAGCTAACCTCACAAGCTTCGTTCGTTTGACTTCCTAGCCTCCTCGTCGCACTCCCTGCTCCGTACGTCCCAGTCGCACGCTAACAGAACATAAGTAAATCGGGGCTGATGCGACATCCGAGTGGACGACTTCCTTCGCAAGCCGTACTTCATCACAACAGAGCTGAGTCGGTTGAGCATCCAGCATGGCGCGACCGGAGCGTTAGAAATCTGGTCAATCACCTGTATCCACGAACGTCAATGCGGTGCTTTCCATGCCTCAGCCCCTTGAGCAGGGGACGTACCCTTACGCTACACTCCACGATTCGGGTCTGCTGCCGTGGTGAACTCGTTGGACTTACCCCGCGGGATGCTGAGTGATTGCCAGGCGCTCGAGCGGAAATGCTTCGCCAGGAAGACGATCTGGCCGACGTGGTAAGCGTAATGTGTGAGCTGGCGATTGATCGCTTCGAGCACCGAGAGCGGCTTTCCACGAATATGCATGGTCGTGGTCATATCTTCTGGGGCGAGGCGCTCGATCGCGCTGAAAAGATACCGCCACCCCGCCTCCCAGCGTTCGATGAGTAACTCTTTGCTATCCGCCTCGGCTACCATGAACTCGCTGTCTCGATCGCGGTCTTGGGCGTCCTCAGCCGTACGAGGAAAACCCGCCCACCGCGTCCGCATGCTCCCCGCCAGGTGTTTCAGGAGCACGGCGATGCTGTTCGCTTCTCCGTCGGGCATGGTGAACAGGTCGTGATCGTCGGTTTGCGCCAGAGCCCCGTCAGCCAGAACCTTCAGACTCTGGAACTGGCGTATTGCATCATGTAGATAATGCGCTGCGAGCCCCTCTGACATCCACCACCTCCCACACATCTCATCCCACACTATCCAGGCTCACCCCAGATCTCAACCGCTAGCCCCAGGATGCGGGTAAATTCGCGAACATTGGTGGTGACCATCGTGAGGCCATGGCCAATACAGGTGGCCACCAGCCATATGTGCTAGTGCTTCCTGTGGAGCCGTGAGGTCGGCGACGACCTGTGTGGCTTCCCTCTCGGAGAGATAGGGCAGTGGCGCCAGGAGGGCAGGCAGTTCTGCCAGGCGTTTCCCCACAGGCAGGAGCCCGGGCTCGGCAATGAGCTTGTTACCACACGTGAGCATGAAACACTCACCACGGTGGGCAACGCGGTTGATGTACTCCGCGAAGTGGCCAGCGACCTCGGTGACCGAAAGTGACTGCGACACCTGCTGTCCTCCGTGTAAAAGCTGAGGATCATATTATCTGATGTCACACCGAAATTCCACCGGCGTACGTCTCCAACCTCGAATTTGAAGCGAGTGGTGCCGCATGCCATCCCCCTATCCTCACGGTACGTGGGCGAGAAAGTGGGCAAGATCGAGGATGTCGGCGTCGGTTACTCCATACAGCACATCCGCCATCGCCGCATCGTAGCCGCGTCGCGCATTGCTCTTATACTCACGCAGCGCCTTGACGAGGTAGTCTTCACGTTGGCCGGCCAGACGGGGCACGTTGTGTTCCCCAGAAAAGTCCTGGTTATGACAGAAATTGCACCTGTGCTGCTGGATCAGTACCCGCGCTCGCTCGATCCGCGGGGGTTCTAGCGGTTCAGGCGCAGGCAGCGGTGGCGGCAGCTGTGAGATGAACTCCGCCATGCGGCGCACCTCCTCGTCGCTGAGGCCCTTGGTCGCTTCGTTCATCACCTCGACGACACGCATCCTTTCGCGGAACATGTACAGTTGAATCGTCACATAGAACGCCGGCTGAGCTCCGAGCGACGGCACCTCTGGGGTTGCCGATTGCCCCCGCGCACCATGACAGGCGAGGCAGGGAACCAGGCGTTCCTCGAGTGTCGCCGCTGCAACCGGTAGCGCCATTAGCCAGACCAGCACAGCCGCTACGAAGCTGCGCATAGCGCCCCCCTCTGATTGAATCGCTTGGGAGCATGAGCAGTCGAGGGCGGACGCACGCCCTCGACCTGATTCTAGATCAACGCTTGGCAACACGCTCCGCGCTGTAGGTGACGCGGTAGACCGCGCCCGCGTAGTCGTCCGAGACCAGGAGCGAGCCGTCCTTCATGACCTGCACGTCGACTGGTCGCCCAATATAGGCGTTGTTCTGGAGGAAGCCGGTGAGGAATGGCTCGACCGACTTCACGGTGCCGTTTGGGTTGAGCTTTGCGACCACGACGTCGCCGCCGATCTTTTTCGTCTTATTCCAGGAGCCGTGCCGTGCGATGAAGATGGCATTGCGGTATTCAGCAGGGAACATGCGGCCGGTGTAGAAGCGCATGCCGAGCGCTGCACTATGCGGGCCCAGCAAGGCGACCGGCTTGACGAACTCATCGCACGAGCGGCCCCAGCCGACCTCGCGGTCCGTGAAGTTCCCCTGGTGACAGTAGGGGAAGCCGAAATGCTGGCCGACTTTGGTGACGCGGTTGAGCTCGTCCTCGGGCAGGTCCTCCGACAGCCAGTCGCGCCCATTGTCAGTAAAGTAGAGCTCCTTCGTCACCGGGTGCCAGTCGAAGCCGACCGAGTTGCGCACGCCGCGTGCGGCCACTTCAGCGCCGCTGCCATCGAGGTTGATGCGCCGGATCTGGCCGTTTTCCTCAGGCGGGATGCAGATATTACATGGCGAGCCGACGTTGATATAGAGCTTGCGGTCCGGGCCGATGGCGACGAACTTCCAGCCGTGCGATTGATGATTGGGCAGGTCGTCGTAGATGACGACAAGCGGTGGCGGGTTGTCGAGGTTGTCCTCGATCTTTTCGAGCTTCGAGATCTTGGTACCCTCGGCGATGTACAGTGTGCCGTTGTCGAAGGCGAGCCCGTTCGGCCGGTCCAGCCCAGAGGCGATGACCTTCACTTGGCGTTTGCCGTTCTGATCGGTAATGGCATAGACCTTGTCGAGCACACGGTTACTGACAAACACGGTCCCCTTGTCACCGAGCCGCAGCGAGCGCGCATTGGCGATGCCACTGGCGTAGACCTCGATTTTAAAGCCCTTGGGCAGCCTGAGTTGGGGGATCGGCAGCTGGTCCGGCGGTGCCGGAAATGGCGGCGGCGTGACGACGCGTAGCTGGCTCGCCACGTCGGCATTGGGAATGTCGGGACGCCCGGGCACCGTGGTGGGTTGCGGCTGCATGCTAGGTGCCGGGGTAACCCCACGCGGTGCTTCAGGCGGTTGCGATGCGGCAGGAGGTGAGGCAGGTTGACTCGACGATTGCTCTGGCATCTGCTGAGCGAACGCCAGCGTCGCTACAAGCGAGGTCCCAAGGATTCCGGTGATCAAGAGGCTGCGCAGAATCAAAGAGCGTGCAGTCATGACAGTCCTCCCCCATGTGATCTTCGATCTAGGGCTCGATTCCGGACAATGTGCCAAGAACGTTGCGCAGTCAGACCTCCTCTGCCAGATAAGCAGATTAGTACTATCACTTTTCTGGCTATTTCACCATAGGCAAAGCAATCCAGGCGGGATGTCTAGCACTCTGATCAACGGTTCACGGCCGTATGCGTCTATCCATGACCGGACCTTACGATTGAGGAGAATTCCTCCGCAGCGTGGTTCGTGATCAGATGTGACGTGGTATACTGCGTTGGCACGGCGAGGGGCACAAAAGAGAGGAGGGCAAACCGTGAAGCGCCGAGAAGAGCTGCGACAGCATCTGCATCTGGTTTTCCAGGCTGCCCTGCAAGCGGTCGACCCCGGTAAAGCTATTCGCACGCACGTGCAGCGTGAGGGGAATCAGCTCCGTGTCGCCGACTGCGCCTATGATCTCAACCAGTATGACGCCCTCTATCTCATTGGCATGGGCAAAGCCGGGGCGGCGATGGCGATCGCTGTCGAGACGATGCTTGGCGATCGTCTGCACGGCGGTCATGTCATCGTCAAATACGGCCATGGAGGACCACTCGCGCACGCGACCCTGCATGAGGCGGATCACCCCATTCCCGACGAGGCTGGTGTGAGAGCCACCCGTACCTTGCTCGACTTCGTGGATGGGCCTCGGGCAGCGGGAACTGGTGATCTGTCTGATCTCAGGTGGTGGCTCGGCGCTGTCCCCAGCGCCTGTCGAGGGTATCACTTTGGCCGAGAAGCAAGAGGTCACACGCCTGCTTCTGGCCTGCGGTGCCACCATCCATGAGATCAACGCCGTGCGTAAGCATATCTCCCAAATTAAGGGAGGTCAACTGGCGCGCCTGGCCTCTCCGGCCACGCTGATCACGCTCGTGCTGTCCGATGTCGTGGGCGACTCGCTCGACGTCATCGCCTCCGGGCCCACCGTTCCCGACACCAGCACCTTTGCCGATTGCCTGGAGATTCTCCGCAAGTATCGCTTGTCCGACACCGTACCGGTGGCCATTCGTCGCCACCTGGAAGCTGGCGTAGCGGGTGCTGTTCCGGAAACCCCGAAGCCTGGTGATCCCGTGTTTTCCCGCACCCAAACCGTGATCATCGGACGCAACCTACAGGCGCTAGAAGCCGCGAGCCGCCAAGCCACAGCCCTGGGGTATCGGCCGCTAATCCTGTCGTCCGCCATTGAAGGGGAAACGCGCGAGGTCGCCAGGGTCCATGCGGGCATTGCCAAGGAGGTCCTGGCTTCGGGCCACCCGATCAGGCCGCCTGCCTGCATCCTTTCCGGCGGCGAAACGACCGTGACCCTACGCGGACAGGGGAAAGGTGGCCGTAATCAGGAATTCGCGCTGGCACTGGCGCTCGACATCGACCACATGCCAGGCATTGCCGCCTTGAGTGCTGGCACCGATGGCACCGACGGCCCCACAGACGCGGCTGGCGCGTTTGCGGACTGGACAACCTGCGCACGGGCCGAGCAGCATGGCCTCCCCCCGCGTGAGGCGCTGGAGCATAACGATGCCTATCCATTCTTCGAGCGCCTCGGCGACCTACTCATCACCGGCCCCACTCAGACGAATGTCATGGATGTGCGAATCATCCTGATTACGGACGGGCTGTCCGTGTAGGGCTGTAGTCGAGTGCTGACGGGCACCTATGTTGGCAGCCAGGCTCCCTGTGCCTTACCCGAGCTCATTGAGAAGCGAATGGACCACAGGGGTTGCCAACAGCATCAGGAGTAACGCCAGGGTCTGCCCGCCGATAACGACGACGGCGATCTCACTATGCCGCCTATTAACCTTGAAGCTCAGCACCACCTGATCCTCGGCCGATGTCCCAGTGACGACGGTGCCGCGTGCTACCCGATCCACGGCCGCCGGTATAACGGGTATGAGCCGCGGTGTGACGGCTTCATGCGCGGTTCCGAGTGGTGCTCCCGTGGCGGGATACTCACTTCCACAGCCGGTGGTGATGAATATGGCGAGGAGAATTACCAGGTACCCTACTATCCTGCTCCGCATCGAGGGCTTCCCTCAGAGAGCGACCGCATGGCTGTATGGCATCTCATCATGCAACTAATCTCGTAAGTATTCACTCGCTTTAGAGGCATTACCAGGACTTGTCAAGACAGGTTGGCGACGTACCAGTATCGATCACCAGCCATTCCTTATGCGTTGCTAGCTGGAGGTGGGTCCGTCGTCCGGAGGGGAACAGTTCCAAGATAAGTCGGGGGACAAGGAAAAACGTGCGCGGAGCATATCGTGGATCGTAAGGACGGCAGGCGAGGTGCCACAACAACCATAGGGCGGCGATTCCACAGACGTGCGCCGCGGCTCCCAAGTTATTCGGCACTGAGCACGATACTGGTGCCGACGGTGTTCTGGACAAAGGCCTCAGGACGCTGCTGATAGACGGCATAAGCGGCTCGGTAGCCGGTGCAGTGGGCCGGGGCGATGACGGCGGGTTCTAATGCCACTAGAGCATCGACCACGCGTCGAATGCGATCATGGAAGAACGTTGGCCCCAAATGGAAGCCGCCGATCACCGCATGCACCTGCTGGATGCCGGTGATCGTCTGGGCGTGATGCACGGTGTTGACGATGCCGGCGTGCCCACAGCCCGACAACACTACCAACCCCTTGCCTCTGACGTTGATCACCATCCCCTGGTCGTCGCAGATCAGCGGGTCAGGCTCCATGACGCCATGACGCTCGGCGTGATGGGCGGGCCAACCGATCTCAAAGTCGTTGGTCCGCGCCACCTGACCGGTCACCAGGGCCATGCCCTCCACCACGAAGGACGGGCGCTCGGTCTCGATCAACTCAAGACCCGCATCGCGCAACCCCTGGCGGGACAGTGGTACCAGTCGGTTGACCTCGCCATCAGGAGCGATGACGGCACGCTTCAGGTAGGCATCAGGGTGCAGTGTCAGGGGAAAACTGAGGCGTCCCAACCGACGGTGCAAACCGACCAGGCCCAGGGTATGATCCCAGTGCCCGTGTGACAGCACGATACAGTTCCAATCTCGGGGATTGAGCTCCAGACAATCGAGGTTATAGGCCAATCCATCCGGACTGCCACCAGCATCGAAGAGGATGGCTCGCGTGATACCCTGGCGTGTCACCCGCACGAGCATGGAAAGGCCATGGCCACCGACAAAAGGATTGCGTCGCTCCTCAGCCAGCAGTGTCGAGACGATCGTGTCGCCCGCCCTGGGTCTGAGACGTTCCACCACGCCACCCCCTGGTGCCGTCTGGTCGACGAGATTTTCGTAGAGGGTGATGATTTCGACGCGGTCGACTGGGTCCAGCATGATCTGCTCGGTCATAGCTTTGACCTCCCAAACACCTCCGCCACCGTCAACATGCCTGTGCTGCGCCTCCAACTCAGCCTAAGCCGCTTCAAGGCTGTGCGAATGGTCTCGCCACTGATTTAGTGGTCGGTCATGCCTTGTACACACTGGTGTTAGATAAAGGACGACAAGGCGATCGCTCCCATCCCTCCCAAGACACCCACTGTTGCGAAATACCCTAGCGTCAGGAGGACCATCACGTATCCAGCTAACACCGCGTAACCATCGCGCTCCAAACTTCCCATGGCTAACAACAGCACACCATAGGCCGGCAACGTATTGGAGAATGGGAGTGGTAAGGGAGCCGTCAGCAAGAGGCCTGAAAACCCCAGGAGCATAACATTCAAGCGGCCAATAGTGGCCCCATGGGTGAGAGGAAGGAGCCGCGGGCGAATCAGCCTCTCCAGACGCGCAAACAGCTGCACGCCTTTGGCTAACATGGGAACCAACTGGTGCTTGGTGATATGACGATTCATGAGACGATTGGGCAGCCAGGGCGGCTTGTGCATCACGAGTCCCACCGCATTGAGCGCGATGAGTAAACCAAAGGGGGTGCTGGTGCCAGGAATTGACACCGGGAGGAGAAACGGAATCGTCAAGACCATGCAAAAAATGAGCAGGCCTCGCTCTCCCAACCACTCGAGGAGTGTCCGTAAGGTAAGGCCTTCGGCGGGCATCGCGCAGATAATCTCGGACAAGACGGCTGAGACGGGTTTCTCGACGGGTTGACTGGTTTGGACCATGGTTTCTCTGTTATCGGAGATATCCTGGCACTATGAGAAGCGCCGAAATCCCCGAAGAGTCCTGAGATGCCGGCGCTTATCGCGAACGCGTTATGGATACGGGGGTTGCCTGGACACAGGGCGGGCCCTGTGCTAACGATCCGGATTTTTCAGGCGCCGCATCAGGAGGATCTGGCTGCGGTGTCCGAGCTCATGACCGCCAAGGATCTGCAGGATGCGATCCAGACTCATCTGCATCCCACGCGGGCCGGCATAGGTCTTCTGGAGGTCAGCGTCCTCCCATTGCCGCATGAGCTCGATCGTGCGGCCGCGTAGGCTCTTAAAATCATTCACCAGGCTTTCCGTGGTGGGATTGGTTTGCGGTGTGCGCGGTTGCACCTCTTGTCCCATGACGAAGCGATTGATGAAGGTATCCTCCGCCTGCACAATGTGCCGCATCATATCACCGATGGTGCGGACCTTCTCGTGCTGCACAGGTTTCCATTCAAGCTCTTCCGGGCTGACTCCCTCCAGTGCTTGAAGCGTCTGGTCAAGCTGCGTTTCCATTTGCGGGTATTTCTCCAGTGCTTTCATGCGATGCTTCCTCCTTTGTTGTCTGGGGAATAATCACTCGCCCCATGGAGCTTGACGTCTGCACTGCTGCTGAGGATGTCTTCGACGCTCGAAGTCACCCCTGCTTCTTCACCACTTGGCCCGCCAACTTCCCGGTATAGCGATCTTGATCGACTACCACCTGGCCATTGAGAATAACATACGGCAGGCCGGCCGGGTACTGGTGGGGTTCCTGGAATGTCGAACGCTCAGCAATCGTGTCGGGATCGAAGATGACGAGGTCCGCATCCATACCCTCACGCACGATCCCTTTTTTCCATAGTCCAAATTTCTGAGCCGGGAACGAGGTCATCTTACGGACCGCCTCTTCGATCGACAGCAAGCGCTCTTGACGGACATACTTGCCGAGAATGCGAGGATACGACCCATAAATACGGGGATGAGGCTTGCCATGGCTCCAGATGCCGTCGGTGCCGATCATGGTCGCCGGATGGCACATGACGGTGCGGACATCTTCTTCTGCCATGGTGAACATAATCATCGCTACTGCACATTCCTCATCGAGGAGCAAGTTAAAAACGCTTTCCAGCGGTTCCTCCCCGCGCATCTCGGCGATCTGCTGCAGGGATTTCCCCTCACAGACTTTGTTCCCCGCCGACTTCACGGAAGCGATGAGAATCTCATCCCAAGTGCAGCCGCGGATCATGTTCTCGCCGTGCTGAGGATCGGCGACCATGGCGGCTCTGATGTCCCGCCGCGTCGCTGGATCACGTAGCCGCTCCACGATCTTTGGCACGCCGCCGACTTGAGCCGATGGTGGCAAGAGCGACACCAGCGTCGTGCTGCTGGCGGTATAAGGATATTGATCGACCGTGATGTCTAGACCATGCGCTCGTTCGGCATCAAGTCGTGTCAAGGTCTCACGGACTTTGCCGTGATTAGCTTTTCCCGACGCCTTGTGATGCGAGATCTGCACTGGGATTTCTGCATGCCGGCCGATCTGAATCGCCTCACCGAAGGCCTCGCACAGCCGTTCCCCCTCGTTGCGCATATGGGTCGCGTAGAGGCCACCATGGCGAGCTGCCACCTTGGCTATGTCGATGATCTCATCGGTCTGCGCATAAGTCCCCGGCACATAGACCAGGCCGGTGGAGAGGCCGAACGCCCCCTGTTCCATCGACTCGCGCATCAGCGCCTTCATGGTGTCGAGCTCAGCCGCGCTGGGAGCCCGTTGCTCGTAACCCATGGCCGCCGCCCGCAGGGCGCCATGTCCGATTAGTGGCGCAATGTTGATGGCCAATCGGGCTTGCGCGATGCTGTCGAGGTATTCGCCTAAGCTTCGCCAGTTCCAGGGCACCCCTTGTTCGGGGGCAATGAATCCCTCAACGTACTTTCTGACCAATCCGACGGTTGACGGATGCACCGGCGCAGCGGAGAACCCGCAATTGCCGTTGACCTCGGTGGTAATCCCCTGGCGTAGCTTGTAGTCCACCACGGTTTTGTCGAACGGTGTGAAATCGCCGTGGGCGTGCACATCGATGAACCCAGGGCAGACGCACAGGCCATCGGCCTCGATCACCCGCGCCGCTTCACCCGTCATACGGCCTACGCCAGCGATGGCCGACCCTGAGACGGCGACGTCCCCCCTGAACCACGGGTTCCCAGTGCCGTCGACAACTTTGGCGTTGCGGATGATCAGATCATACATCGCAAGGCTCCTTCACCCTGGTAATTCTCCCTCCCCTGGCGGGAGAGGGTACAGGGTAGCGCCAGATGCCCCTACAATGCGGAGCTATTATCAGACCATGTTACAATGGCTGTCAAGTCGATGGAGGAAGGATGCGTCTGGCTTCTATGCCTAGGATGTTGCATAATAGCTGCTGATCTGGAGCTGATCGTTGTCTATCTTGATCATAATTGATTATGAACAAGTATAATCATCAGGATATTCACCGCCTTTTTCCTTGATACCATATGCTCTTTGACACTCCTGGTTCAACATAATTTCCAAACGCCGATCAACGTTCAAGGATTCTCGTTTCCCATCGCCCTCCAAGAAGCGAACTCTTGTTATCGAGTGGCCCCAATATCGTACACCATCACACCTTGGGATTAAACACCGGGTGTAAGCTCTACCAAGGGGCATTACACGTGTGCGCGGCCATTGCGTCCCATGCCGAAACCGATTACGATGGGGTAAGCTGGCATGACCCGTTCCACCTCCTACCATGGGGGTCGACAACAGCCACAGGCGATATCACGGTCGAGCCCCTGCTCAGCGGTCGGTTTCCAGACCCCAACCGCCGCAGGTTTGAAGCTCGCCCTACTGGGTTCTGGAGGTGTATTGTGTCGGTGACCACGGCCCACAAAATTCTGATCTCGGTTGCGGTCCTGTTCTTCTTCGGGTATGCCTTGTGGGAGTTCCGCCAGTATTCCCGCCTGAATGAAGTGGGCGCATTGCTGCGCAGTGTTGGGGCGTTGATCGGGGCCGTGGGATTCGGGGTGTACCTCCGGTCGTTCGTGCGCTCCTTGCGCAATTAAACCGGCTCCATGACGTGGCTGCTCGTCAACCTGGAGAACGGCGCGCAGGGAGACCTCGGGGTCCACCACTCACAAGCCTGCAGAGCGCTCGCCGACAGCTTTCCCACCGGCATCATGGCGAGCTACGCTGTCCAGCAAGAGATACTCCTCAGAGACGCGAGCGATCACCCGACGCTCGCTTCGCGGACCTGCGCTTCCAACGGCAGGACGAAAAAAAAGCGGCTGCCGCGGCCGACTTCGCTCTCGACCCCGATGCGACCGCCATGCAACTCGACGATTTTCTTGCAGATGCTCAAGCCCAGCCCGGTGCTGTGCTCGCCGGCAGTCGGTTTGACGCTGGTGCGCTGGAACGCCCCGAACAGCCGGCTCAATTCTTCAGCGCGAATACCCTGGCCGTGATCGATCACTGAAAATTCAATACCGGCCGGGATGGCGGACACCCGCAGCTGCACCACCGTATGCGTGGGAGAGAACTTTATGGCATTGCTCAGCAGATTGTTGAGCACCTGGCGAATACGTTGTTGATCGAACACCGCCATGGGAAGATTATCGGCTACCTCGGTAGATGAGATGGATTTTCTTGCGTTCCGCCAGCAGCCGATGATAGTGTTCGGTCTCCTGGAGATAGGGTCGCATGGCCACCGGCGTGGGCTGCAGATCGATTTTCCCCGACTCGATGGTGGTAATGTCGAGCAGGTCGTTGAGCAAATTCATCATACCCTGCGACAGGTTGCAAATCATGGTGCCGATCTCAACACGTTCCCTCTGTCCCATCTCCCCATCGTCGTCGAGGATGAGCTCCGCCAGGTTGTGGATATTTCCGATCGGCGACCGCAGGTCATGCGCCGCCATCCCCAACAGCTCATTTTTCAGGGTATTCATCTCCTCGAGAGCGAGATTCTTTTCCTGGAGCTCCCAGGTACGGGCCCGCACTTTGGCTTCCAACGCGTTATTGGCCTGCTGCAGTTCTGCGATCAAACACCGCCGCTCACGTAATAGGTTATGATGTTCGACCGCTTTATCGATGATGGCTTCGAGCTCGTTGGCCTCCCACGGCTTGCTGACATAGTAGTAGATTTTCCCTTGATTGATGGCCTGCATCACAGCATCGAGATCAGCATACGCGGTCATCAGGATGCGTGTCACATCGGGCTCCAGAAACGCGACGTGAGCGAGCAGTTCGGAGCCGCTTATTCCTGGCATGCGCTGATCGGCCATGATGACGGCTATTTGCCCCTGGCGTATGATGGCCAGCGCGTCCGCAACGTCGCGAGTGCCGAGCACCTGATAGCGCCCACGGAACAACTCTTCAACGGAGGCGATGACCGCTTCGTGGTCATCGACGACGAGTAGGGTGTGCGGAGCCCCCGCAGCAATTGATGAACCATTGTGGCGAGCGCTTGGGATGATGTCTTCGATTGGCACAGAAGCCATGCGTTCGTCCCTCCCTTCTCCTTTGATCAACTTTACTCCGGGATTTCGCGGAACGCAAGATATCCGCTTCGAACACCGTCCTCCGCTCGTCGGCAGAGGGGCATCGGAAAGTCCGTGTGATCATCCCGCCGTGGATCATACGCCAATCCTCTCCCAAAGGGCGAGGGAGAAGGCGGGGATGGTTGTTCACATGCAGAGTCTCTGGTATAACAGGGGCAGGTAGGTATGATGAGACCGCAGGAGGAATGCATTCATGTTCAAGCTGCCAATTGTGGGCCCAACCTCCCACTATTTCTATTCGCAACGGCTGAAGCTGCACTACGTCGATTGGGGCAACCCTGAGAAACCGCTCATGGTGCTTGTCCATGGCGGTCGCGACCACGCGCGCAATTGGGACCAGGTGGCGTTACAGCTGCGTCCTACGTTTCATATCATCGCACCCGACTTGCGCGGCCACGGGGATTCGCAGTGGGCACGCGGGAGCGAATATTCGATGGTCGAGTATGTGCTCGACCTAGCCCAACTCCTGGAGCAGCTCGCGGTCTTCCCGGTGCTCCTGATCGGCCATTCGCTGGGAGGCGGCATTGTGCTGCAGTACAGTGGGGTTTATCCGGAGCGTGTGGGCAAGGTCGTGGCCATCGAAGGGTTGGGACCGACCCCGACAGGCATCATCCCACGTCCGCCATATCAACGCATGCAGGCCTGGATCAACGAAATGCAAACCTTTGCCGGCCGCCAGACGCATCGCTATGCGACGCTTGCCGATGCGGTGCAACGTATGCGCGAGGCCAACCCACGGCTGACCGAAACGATGGCGGCGCATCTCACCCTGCACGGCACCACTCGGTATGAGGATGGCACCTACACATGGAAATTCGATAACTATGTGCGGGCCTCGTCACCGTATGATTTTAACATGGAAGACGCACGCGCCCTCTGGGAGCGCATCACCTGCCCCACCCTGCTGATTCGTGGGGCTGACAGCCGTGCCTCCGATCCGGAGCGTGATGGGCGAGCATCGGCCTTCCACCATCGGCAGTGTTGTCACCATCGCCAACGCGGCCCATTGGGTGCACCACGATCAGCTCGACGCCTTTCTGCAGGTCGTCGAGGCCTTTCTCGCAGACAGAATGCCGAAGCCGTAGCCAGAGGGGGTAGGAGCGTGTGTTTCTCCGATACACGGGTGCGACGGGTAGAGCTCATCGCGGTGGGGCGCGAGGTTCTGCGCGGTCGTGTGCTCGACACCAATTCCAATTGGCTGGCGAAGGAATTGACTGAATTGGGCGGGGAGGTCAGCCGCCTCTGTGTCGTCGATGACGTGCCTCAGGAGATCGTGCGTGAGCTCCACGCGGCCATGCAGCATGGCACCCCGGTCATCTGTACCACGGGTGGTCTAGGGCCAACTTTCGACGATCGCACGCTCGAATCGATCGCCCAAGCCGTCGGTCTCCCCCTGGTTAGGCATGAGGCGGCTTATGCGTTTGTTGCCGAGACCTATCGGCGCCTGCATGCTGAGGGGGCGGTGACCCACTCGGATATGGTGCCGAGTCGGGAAAAGATGGCCCTGTTGCCGCAGGGGGCCGAGATGCTCCCCAATCCCAGCGGCTCGGCTCCCGGCATGCTCCTACGCTGGCGACAATACGTGATCATTGCCATGCCAGGCCCCCCCAGCGAGATGCGCCCGATGTTTAAGACCTTCGTGGCACCGCTGCTCGCAAACCCGCTGGGTCGGGCGGCATCGGCTGGAAATTGCCGTCCAGACCGATGTCGCAGATGAATCGCTGCTCAACCCATTGTTCGAACGCGTCATGGCGTCGGTAGCCGGGAGTTATCTCAAAGCCGATCCCAAAGGTTTTGGCCGAGAGGTACGGCTGGTGGTGTACATCACCGGCGAGGGCGCCAGCGAGGAGGCGGCACGCACCATCGTCCAACAAGCGCGCGAGCAACTCAGGAATGCTTTGGAGGCCCTAGGGCATGGGTTGGCCGCGGCGGAGTGAGCGCGCCTGGGATCGGATAGTAGCGGAACACGTCATCGTGGTTCCAGAAACCCATGGCCTCACGGTGGATGATCAGGTAATGCTGCACCCGCTGGGCCTGGGCCCGCAGCTCGGCATACCGCACCATGTCGGCATTGAGGGCCTGGTAGGCCGCCGGGTCGCCGCTGCCGTCTTGCTGCAGTCGAGCCATGGCCGGCTCGATGATTTGACGCAGCCTTGCCATGTCCCCCAGCAGCGCATCCAGGCGGTCTCCGTAACGCCCTGATTGGGAGGCGATCTCTTCCAGAATCTCCCGTTCCACTGCCGCCAATGTGTTGCGGGGCTTTGAGGTCGCTTCTTGGCGGCGATACTTCTTTTTCAGGTCATCGAGGTCGAAGCTGCCGCCCACATGATCGAGGTCGTCCAGCGATTCTCCCATGATCTCCCACCTTGACTTTGCCGACTTTCTACCCTAGTGTGGTCCCTGTGTATCGTAACGCTACAGGCGAGTCGCAACACGCCGCAAAGAGCTAACTATAACTGAAGCCATGGGTGGATGGCAATGCCTTCTGGAAACGTGACACCGCAGTTGATCGTCACTGCCGACGATTTTAACCTTTCGGAAGGGGTCAGCCGAGGCATTCTTGATGCGCATCAGCATGGTATCGTCACCGAGACGTCGGTGATGGTCAATCTCGGTGACCTACAGCACGCGGCAGCGCTATTGGTGGGTGCCCCGCGGTTGGCAGTGGGCTTGCACCTCAATATCACGCGCGGGCAGCCGCTGGCACCACCAAGCGTGGTTGCAGGGATCCTCGGGGCGGATGGCCAGTTCTGCGGATCGCCGCAGGCGTTGCCAGTGCAGATGCAGGCTGCTACCGTGCAGGCCGAGTTCCAGGCCCAAGTGGGCGCTTTTGTGCGCGTCTTCGGCCGTCTGCCGCGGCATTTGGATACGCACCATCATGTGCACCAACACCCCGTAGTGCTAGAGGTGCTGCTCGATCTCGCGGCCTCGCTGCACCTGCCGGTACGCAGCATCGATGCGCCCATGCGTGCCACCGTGATGGCACGGGGGCTGGGCAGCCCCGCATACTTTCTGGGAGATGCGGGAGACGAACCCTATTGGACGCTAACGCGCTTACGATCAACGATTCCGACGTTGTTGCCAGGTGTCACGGAGTTGATGTGCCATCCCGGCTATTTCGATGACGCCATCGCCTACAGCCGCTATGGTCCACAGCGCGATGTCGAACGCCAGTCTCTGTGCGCCCCTGAAGTGGCTGACATGGTACGGGAGCACGGGGTGCAGTTGGTGACCTACGCCGCCCTGCAATGAGCCTTCTGTGGCCGTGCTACCAGCCGATGGCATAGGCCGGTAGGAGGGTCGACAGCTCCCCGCGCGGATCAGCACCGCCGTGGACCACGCCACGGTCGCCGTCCACCTGCACGCCCACGACATAGCCTTCGATCCAATCCGGTTGAATCACGATGTGGTGCCCCTTGGCTTGCAGCGCGCGACGCACCTCATACGGCACACGGCCCTCGACCCGTAACACGCCGGGTTCGGCGGCATGGGGGTAAATCGAGCTGGGGAAATGTTTGCTGCTGAACTTTGGCGCTTCGATCGCCTCTTGTAGCGGCATACCGAACTCGACCACATTGAGGAAGCATTGCAGCGTCCACTGATCCTGCTGATCCAGTCCCATAGTGCCAAACGCCATGAACGGCTTGCCGTCGCGCAGGACGAGAGAGGGTGTCAAGGTCGTGCGCGGTCGCTTGCGCGGCTCCAAGGCATTGGGATGCTGAGAGTCCAGATAGAACACCTGAATGCGTGTCGTTAATGGGAAGCCCAGTCCTTCCACGATAGGCGACCCGGACAACCAGGCGCCGCTTGGGGTGGCTGCGACCAGGTTGCGCTGGTCATCGACGACGGCCACATGAACCGTGCCGCGCTGCCATTCACGACCGACCAGGGGACCAGGTTTCGACCATAGCGCCTTGCCGTTGATGGGGTCACCTGGACGCAATTCGAGGGAGGCGCGCTGGGGGTCGATCAGCGTACGGCGTGCGCTGGTATAGGGTTCCGAGAGCAACTCCTGGATGGGAACATGCACGAAATCAGGATCACCGTAGTAGGCTTCCCGGTCCGCAAAGGCGAGCTTCGCCGCCTCGGTGACCAGATGCATGTAGTCGACCGTGTTGTGCCCCATGGCCTGTAGATCATACCCTTCCAACAGCCGCAATTGCTGCAGGAAGACCGGGCCTTGACTCCAGGGACCACACTTGAAGACCTGATAGCCGCGGTAGTGGGCGGAAACTGGGGTCTCGACCTTGGTTTCGAAAGCGGCGAGATCATCAACGTCGAGCAGTCCCCCATGGCGCTGCACAAAGGTGGCGATCTGGTGGGCGATGTCCCCCGTATAAAAGGCCTCACGAGCAGCCTTCAGACCGGCCATTCTTCCCTGGGAAGCGGATTGGCGCTCGGCCTCCAGCAGGCGTTCGAACGTCTGGGCGAGGTCAGGGTTGCGGAAGAGCGTGCCGACTTCAGGTAGTTGCATCTGAGGCAGATAGAGCTGGGCCGAGGTCGGCCAGTGTTCCTGGAACGTCTCGCGGCAATGCCAGATGGAGAATGCCAGATAATCGCTGGGACCCACCAGCCCGGCATGCACGGGGAAACCGTCACGGGCCAAATCGAGCGCTGGGTGCAGGACGTCGGCCAGCGTCATGGTGCCGAAACGTTCCAGCGCTGTGATGAGTGCTCCAGGTGCAGCTGGAACGCCTGCGGCCAGCAAGCCTTCGCCTGGAATCAGCGCGATGCCCTGCTTGGTGAACCACTCGATGGTGGCGCGCTGAGGAGCCGTGGTGTTGCCGTTGATGGCTGACACCTGGCCTGACTCTGCCATGTAGACGAGCATGGGCACCTCGCCACCGATGGTGTGCATGTGGGGATTCAGCACCCCCTCGGCGAAAATGGCTGCTACCGCGGCATCGACGGCATTGCCTCCGCGCTTCAGGGTGTCGACTCCAATCAATGCCGACAGGTAATGCTCCGTCGCCACCATGCCGTGCGTGCCCATGATCGTCGGACGAAAAGGCAAAGCGTTTCTCCTCTTAGCTATTTCTCCCTCTCCCTCCGGGAGAGGGCCGGGGTGAGGGAAGTGACTTTCTCCACAACTGTTAACAACACCCCTTCAAGATTCCTGAGTACATCCAGGTTACTGAAACGTATGATATAGATACCTCGTGTTTGCAGAAACGCAGTCCTGGCTTCATCCCCCTTCTGACCTTCCTTTGTGTAATGCTGTCCACCATCAAGCTCGATACAGAGCCTGTAGTCATGACAATAAAAATCGAGGATGTACGGCCCAATCGAGTGCTGACGTCTGAATTTGAGTCCCAGCAGCTGACGGCTACGGAGAATGCTCCAGAGAAGTTTTTCTGCGTCGGTCTGATCTTTGCGCAGCCTTCGCGCGAAATCGAGAAATTCAGGGTCCAAAGGGGCTTTCATGCCACCCTCACCCTAACCCTCTCCCGGAGGGAGAGGGCATGTAAAACAGACAAAAGAGGGAAGTATGCACACTTTCACCTCGACCCTTAACCCCTAATCGCCGCCTGTGCGAACTCGACGTTGACATGTTCAGCGTAGGGATAGCGCTTGCTGATAAACCCACCGCCGATAAGGATATCTTGCAAATAATTGAACCCCTCTTCCCGTAACAGAGGATCGCGTGACCAGGTCTCTTGGGTCAGATAGCGCCGTACGGCACGCGTCCGGATGTCCGGCTCGACATCGGGGAAAGAAGGCGATATGAGCTGAGAAATCTCCTCTGCAGCGTGCTGGAAGATCCACTGCTGAGCATGATAATAAGCCTCGGTAAAGCGCTGCAGGACCTCGGCATGGCTCGCCGCATATGCTGGTGTGGTGAGATAGGCACTGAAGGGTATGGCGCCCACCGCGTCGCCCTCAGAGGCGACCACCGAGCCCCGTCCGCTGTGGACCAGGCGCTCGACCGCTGGCTGCCCTTGCTCGATGTAGTCGGCCTCGCCGCGCAGGAACATCTGCACCGCCTGCGCGGTCGGCACCTCGGTGATCAGCGTGATGGCACCGATGTCGATGCCATAATTACGCAGCACTTGTTGTAGACACAGCCAGGGTGTCTCCGCCTCGGCGAACAGGATAACCCGGCTACCCATCAGGTCCGCCCACTGAAACCGTGGTTGTGGCCCGTGACCGACCACAAAAAAGCCATCCCGATTATTGACCTGTATGATACTGATGATCCGGTCGGGACTGCCCTTTTCAGCAAGATCAAGGCCCCGGATGGGTCCGCTCAGGCCAAGCTCGGCCTCGCCCTTCACGAGTGCGCTGGTAAGCTCCCCGCCGCTATCGGCCGTCCTGACCTCGACCGCCAGTTTCTGCCGTTCAAAAACCCCCAGATGCATGGCGACGAAGTGGGGCGTGTAAAAAAGCGAGTGAAACCGCAGGATGATGCGCACAGTATCCATAAAGGTCTTTTGCGTCCTCTCAAGCTGGTGCCACTTCGACCATGGCATCGAAAGCGGCCTGGCCCGCGGAGAAGTGGAAGATGTCGACCGCCTCATCTGGAATCGCCGGCGCCCCTGACGTCAATCGGTTCAGCCCCTCCCAACCATCGCGCATCCACACCGTCCCAGATGGGATGCGTTCGGTCACCTGGGCATACGCCTGAAACTCGCCGCGCTCGTTATAGATGCGAATCGGTCCACCGTCCTGGAGGCCACGGGTGGCGGCATCCAGCGGCGAGATCCACAGCCGCGGGGCGGGATCGAGCTTGGCCAATGAGGGCAGGGCGCGTCCGTGGTCGTAGAAACTATGAAAGTGCGTCAACGTTCGTCCCTGGCGCAACGTCAGCGGATACGGCGAGGGCGGCAACGGCTCATACACCGGCAGTGGAGGCAGACCAAGCGCTCGTGCACGGTCCGAGAAAAACTCTACCTTCGTCGACGGCGTATCATAGCGGTGATCGGGATAGGCCACGTGTGAGATGTGCATGGCTCTGATCCCACCCTCAGCGCGCAGATCGGCCACGGTCGCATAGCCCGTCGAGGGATGGGCGAGGAGGGCGTCGATCATCGCTTCCTCCGTTTCCCAGGGGAAGAACTCTGTGACGCCGAGACGATCCGCCAGGGCTCTCAGAATCCAGGTCAGAGGGCGTGTCTCCCCCGGCGCTTCGAGGGCCTGCTCCATGAGGTAGAGATGCGTGTTGGTCATCTTGCAGCCCAACTGCTCCAGCCAGGCAGTGCCGGGGAGAACGACATCGGCGAAGCGGCGTGCCGTGCCATTCATGAACAGGTCGTGGCAGACAATGAGGTCCGTGCGGGCGAAACCGGCCTCCAGACGCTCAGCATCCGCGAATGATGACAGCATATCGGTGCCAAACAGCAGCATGGCGCGGACGCGGCCGTCGAGAAGCGATTCGATCATGTGCGACATCTGGTTCGGGATGTAGGTGCCGGGTGGACGGGCGCTCGTCGGGACAATGCTCGCCAGCGCCTGGCCGTGGCTGGTGCTGCCATGCCGAGGCCCCAGACCGCTGCCTGGCAACCCCAGGTTGCCGGTGAGAGCCGGGAGGCAGGCGATCGCGCGTCCGTTTTGCCAACCATTGGCGCCCTTGTGCATGGAACTGCCACCCATGAGGATCATTGACGGCCGCGTAGCGGCATAGCGGCGGGCCAGTGCCACGATCTGCGCGGCCGGGATACCAGTGATGTCAGCGGCCCATGTGGGTGAATAGTGTTTCACATGTGCCGCCAGCTCTGCAAAACCCACCGTATGGTGCGCCACGAAATCCCGACTGTAGAGCTCTTCACCGATGATCACGTGCATCAGCGCCAGGGCCAGGGCAGCATCCGTACCAGGGCGGATTCGCAGCACCTCATCCGATTGCGCGGCGGCTTCCGTGTCACGCACGTCGATGGTCACGACGTAAGCGCCGCGACGTTTAGCGGCGATCAGGTAACGGCCCGTATTGGGCTGACTGGTGAGATTGGCTCCCCAGAGGATGATGAGATTGGCGTGCTGGCCCATATCCTCCTTGGTGTTGGTTTCGAGAATGCCGGTGAGCCCAAGTCCAAAGGCGCCCAGTCCCCAGCAAATCATCGTGGGATTCCACTGCTGGCAGCCATAGAGATGGGCAAAGCGACGCATGAGCTGGCCGCCGATACGTGTGCCATAGTTGGTGGCGGAATTACCATGTCCGGACCAGATGCCCACCGCCTCTCGTCCGACCGCCTGCATACGCTCAACGATCAGGTCCAGCGCCTCATCCCAGCTCGCCTCACGCCAGGCATCGTCGGTGCGGTGAGTGCGAATCAGTGGCCGCAGCAGCCGCTTGGGATTGCCGATGATCTCATGGGAGGCCTGCCCACGCACGCAGAGAAAGCCCTGGCTGTCGGGGTTGTCGTGATCGCCACTGATCTTCACGAGCCGTCCATCGTCGACCTCCACCAGCATGCCGCACAAGGTCGGATGACAGCTCATCGGGCACATGGTCCGGACAATGCGACGTCCGCTCGCCTGCATGGGGCTTCCCTCCGTTCGCTTTCCGCATATCACGCTCCGCCATTCGTTCCCCCTCCAAAAGTGTCAGCGTTGGGAGGTGCGCTCATCCTAAGGTTACACAGATGTTGTGTCATAAGTGGTTGCAAGTTTTAGGCACGACAGAAACGCCTCAAATTGATCAAGGTGTAGGCCATCAACTTCATCCCGTAGTGGCGCTGCTGGATGTGCTCGAAACGGAGCAGCAACCGCTTGAATTTGTCCTCCCACGCAAACGTCCGCTCGACGCGCTCCCGTAACGCATGGATCGCGTCATTGAACAACCGCTTGCGCCCGCGCTTGGGGGTCTTGCGGTTGCGCGGGTTCTCCTTGATGTTCGGAATCATCCCCGCATTGAAGATCGCCTTGCGATTGCGCCTTGGAATCGAACCCACCATCAAGATTGAGATACGCACCTTCCAGCTCCAAACCCGTGCAGCTTGGCCACCCGCTTCAAGGCCTTCAACCCCTCGGGCAACAACACCGTATCCGCTTCGTTGACCGGTGCCACCGGCAGGGGAGCCAACACATAGCCGTTGTTGTCGATGATCGCGATGACTTTCTCCCCCTTCTGGTGTTTGTGGCCGGAATAGCCAATGCCGTCACCGCCTTTTTTGGCCACCGTGTTGGTGCCATCACCATGCAGGACGCGGAGATCGAGTTGGTTGTGGTCCGACAGATGCCCCACACTGGCGATAAAGGCCTGCTCAAGTGAGCCGTCGTCTGACCACCTGGCGAAGACTTTGTAGACGGTCGTATAGTGGATTGTCGGCCTTGCCGTCGCGTCTTTGGGCACGGGCAAGCACTTCCATTGCATGCCCGTGTAGAGCACCCATAAGATGAGGTTGAAGACGCGATGATAGCCGAGTTTGCACTTGGGTCCACGCTTGGGCATGGAGAGGTGCGGCAAGATAAATTGCTTGAACTCGGATGGCGGAGAGTTGGACGGGAATCGGCGTCGTTGCGGGCTTTTTCTGGCAGTGCGGGCATGATGAATTGGCCTCATTTGAAGATCGCTGAGATCGTTTTTGGGAGACGGTATCTTCAAACGTTATAAGATGTTAGGCCAATTCGCAAAACTCGCAACCACTTATGCACAAACGTTGGGATGCGGGCTGTCATCCTGGGGTGCACCTCTGGCGTGAAATGCAGGCGCTGGGCTTCCCCGGTACACGCCGCCTGGTCTCCAACGGGGTGGTGCTGCGCCGCGAGCTTGAGCTCGGCCGCCCATCAGCGTATGGTCGCCGTCCGGCGCTGCCCAACGAGCCGGCCGTAAGACTCTTGCCAGCGCCGGCTGCGGCGGTAGGCCATCCCCTGCCGGCCCCCTGGCAGCTGGTCTGGGTCCTCTTACGTCCCGAAGAGGCCTTGTTACCATCCGATGCAGAGGTCCTCCAGGAGCTACGTCAGGACAGGGACCTGATAACGCCTATACGTTAACCCAGCGTGTTCGCCAGATGAGGCGTGCGCGGGCCGCTTCAACCCTTGACCTGTGGCTGACAGACTGCCTCGCGAGTGGGATGCCAGAGCTGGTCCACTTCGCCCGCGGCTTACAGCGCGAGCGCGCTGCTGTGCAGGCAGCCCTCACGCGGCCCTACAGCAACGGGCAGATCGAGGGCCAGATCACGACATTGAAACTCCTGAAGCGACAAGGCTATGGGCGCGCGAAGCTCGATTGGCTCCGCCAGCGGATGCTGCACGCTGCTTGATGACACCTGAGCACGAAAGCTGCGGGAGAGCCAGCAGGCGGGGTCCACTACAAGTACCGTCACCCCAGCATCAGCAGTTGAAAATGATACGAAACGCCTGAACCCACTGGTATAAGCGGTGGCTATCGACTCCTTTTTGTCATTCCTGCACAAGCACGACCCCCTACGAAGCATCGATTTTACGAGGGTCCGGCTTGGTGCAGGAATAGACGCTAACCTGCAAACTGAGTCACTACGCTAGCTACTTCTCCTCACGAAGGATTTCCAGCCGCTGGAAAATCGCCAATACCGTCACGGCCGTTAAGATCAATGCCTGCACGTAAAGTACCCACGGTTTACGGGCGTGTAGCCACTCCAGATAACGAAGGAAGACGATCTTGATGAAGCCAGCAGGACCTGTTGCCAACTTGCCGACCTGCCCAAGAAGGACAAGGTTGAGCGCTCCGTCGAATTGGAGCGATTTGATCCGAAAATTCTTCAAGCCATCCAGGATGACGAAATCATCCTCCTCGATTTTGGCTCCTTCCTCATCAAACTCCCTAAAAATGATCTTGCCACCATTGTCGATGACTGTCTGATGTTCTGCTCCGCTCTTCTCCCTGTTTCGTGAGATCCACCGCTGTCACGGGAACATTCTTCAAGGCGAACATAGCCTGGGGGGCCAATTCGAGGGTTAGAGTCATGGTTTCGTTTCGACCCGAGAAGCCAATCTCGTGCTGGCGTTCAGGCGTCAGGCGCAGGACCTTGGAGTCAAAGTCGTACTGAGCAGGCAGGTCGTTCACTTCACAATAATCGCACGAGAGGTGAAGTCTCTCGCTGACCGCGATTTTTCCGGTGGTCGTCCCCCCATCAATGCGGACTGTTAGCGTCCTTGGCTCACCCTCAACAGAGGAGAGGGTCACACGCACCCCGGGCGTTACACCTAGCTCGTTCAACGTGACATCTGCTAAGGTCGCGCTGGTGAAAGCCCCTTTGGAGGTGATAAGCATTTGTCCCCCTGTCCTTATTCGCTGCCAGCCCGAAGCAGCCGCGATTTCAAGAGCGCTGGGCCCTAGCTCTATGGTTCGAAAATTTTGGAGCCTTAACGACACCACGTTGATAGCATTGAGCAGACCGTTAGTCCCTTGCTCCCCTAATGTAAAAGCGACCTGGCTGACTTTCAAAATGATCTCCGCCTCTGAGCTCTTCTTCAGCAGAGCTAAAGGTGCGGAGACGATAGCAGCAAGGACAAATGGAAGAATCAAGAGTAGACGTAGTAATCTGCGGCGCAGACGCCCAGCAACTCTGGCCTGTTCCTCAGCCCGTCGCCGCTGCTCTTCTGCCAGGGTTTGCGCCTGCTCCAGTTCGCGCTGGCGGACAGCCTCCCTCTTCTCCGCCTCGGCCAGTTCTTGTTGCTTCAGGTACCGAGCCCGCCAATCCAGGATCGCCGGGGCCAGGACGTCATGGAAAATCTCGTAACGCAGCATGGTCGGCTGATCAGGCAGCGGCGCGACAGGGCGCAGAATGCGGACGTCCCCGCGGCAAAGTTTTTCCAACACCAGGACTGAGTTGCATTTGCGGCAGTTGGGCGTATTCAGCCAAGTCAGGAGACAGCGTGGGCGATTTTGGTGCCGGACGGGGTGACAAGATAGTGAAAGATGCTCGCCGCAATTTCCTGTTCGTTCGGCAACAATGTGCTCATGACTGCATCCAGGTGCGTCCGAACAATGCGTTCCGCCCCGCCCAGGCGATCCATCGTTTCCAGCCGTAGGATGTGTGAGCCGGCGCGCAGCTCTTCATCCCAGAGGCGGGTCATCACGAGTTGCAGATAAGGCGTTTCAATGTGGGCGTCGATAGCCTGGCCCTTGACCACGCCGCGTCCGGCTTCGCCCAGAATGACCTGTCCCGTTTCGACTTGCTCCAATACTGCCTCAACCAACTTCGGTTCTATAGCGATCTGCTCTGCATCTTGTGCGTGCAGACGATTGTACTGCTTAATCGGCTCCGTCTATCGCCGCGCGTGCCGCCTTGCGGTCAAGGTGCTCGATGCGCAAATAATTATCGAACAAGATGGGGATGCGACCCTCAAAGCGGTCTAATTTGGCGAGGGCATCTTCTCGAATCGCGATCAAGAAGCTGACTGGTGCATCGGCCTGCATGACCGCTGTCGGAAACTCCTGGGCAAACGCATCATCCTGGGGATGGTACAGAAAATACTCCTCGAACTGGTCGAGGATGACCATCAAGCGGCGATCGAGCCGTGCAGCGCACGCCGCCAGATTTTCAGCCAGAGATGTGGCATCGGCGGGTGGGACACCCTGGCCATTGGCGCTGGCCACGGCCTCGGCAATAGCGGCCTGAAGATCGCCGAGCGGCTCAGTCTGCCAGGTATGGAACTCCACGACGAGCACGTCGTCACGTGCACGCAAATGGTTGATGACGCCGGCGCGCAGGATGGAAGACTTGCCGACGCCGCTCGCGCCATATAACAACGTCAGCGGCGAGGCAAACAGATTGGCAGCGATCAGTCGCGTCTCCTTCTCACGTCCAAAGAAGAACAGGCGCGTCGTCTGCTTCATAGGGGATCAACCCTTGATAGGGCGAACGGCGTTGAGATGCTGACTCCACGATGATTGCACCCTGCTGTCGGATTCTTAACGCGACGTGAGTTCCTGCACAAACTCCTCGATCGTCATATCGTACACCTCAACACCGCGCTCCTGCCAGAAGCGTCGTTCCAGTGGCTTCGGCTTGTACTGAATGGCCCACGACTTAATGCCCTTGGCGCCGATCCCTGCGGGGCGTAAATCCTTCTCGATGCGGTTCAAGACGACGCGTAGGTTCCAGTCGTACAGGCCATACCCCAGGAACAAAAAGGCTCGAGTCTGGAAACGGTTCGGCGAAGATGGCGGGAATGGCTTTGTTCTTGGTCATGCGCACCAGAAAGTCAATGTAATCGTCTTCGGTGATCACGTATTGATCGCGAGTTGACTGACGACGATCCACTGCGCCATGCATCTTGTAGATGACCGTGACCGTCTGGAGGTCGATGTCGAGCTTGTTCGCAGTTGACCCTACGGGGCTCGGGAGTGCCATGCTCCCACCACAAGAGTTGGTCGCCGACAGTTGGGTGGGTGGTGTGAATCACCAGATCGTATTCATGGCCTTTGGCATCGAAGGCACGCTCGATGAGGTCATCGTAGTTGGTGGTGACAATTAACAACGGGGCGGCAACGTCGGCGAGGAAGGTGTGGAGTGAGCGTGAGAGGATAATCGCGGTTAAAGATGCTGCGCAATTCCATCGTGCAATTTGTCGCGGCCAACGACCACATCATAGTACTGAGCCACTTTCGTGAGGTCTGGTGGCTCATCGTTGGGGAACTTCGTCATCTGGACCAGATATCCTGCCAGTTCGGCCGCAGTCGGGAGGTAGTTCGCCAGGCCTTTCACCCAGGTGACATCAGACTCGCGACCCCCCAGCGACGCGCCTGAGCCGAGGAAGGGGATAACTCGACCATCAAGGAGTCCATCACGAATGGAACGATACGGGGGGGCTAGTTGGTCCATGGACTGACTCCGGCTGCACATATCGCAGAAGGGGAAGCGAAAAAGTCAATCTAATGCCTCTTCAGTGATCGCTTGGCTGTCTCGCTTGGGACTGACACGATTCATCGAACCGTCGATTGTCAAGACCACTTTGCGCTATTGGCCGACACTCAGGTACGCTCGATCCGCCAGGCAGCCTTTCGGAGCTTCTTATACCACACGCTATCATAGTTAGCAATAGCATTGATTATCTTGCGCAATTCTCCATTCTTGTGGGTTGTTCATATACTGTCGGCGTTGCACCGACGCTACTCGCTGCGTCATGGACAGCCAGAGTCCCCTACGCCCGGTCATGGCAAAGCACCGTCTGATCGACGATGCCGCCTCCCATGGACAATAGGCGCGGTCAGCAGCGAAAGGTGGGATGCTTATGAGCGCAACCTGGTTGTCTCAGCGGTAGTACTTTTACGCATAGTCGGCTATGATGTCGCAAAGCATCAGGCAGCGGAACAGGCAGGTGAGTGGCTGAAGAAGAGGTTATGACATTACACTTTGATGAGAAACCTGACGCGATTTATTTCAGGCTGCATGATTCCGAAGATCATCGAGTTCTGATCTAAAGAGATCAGCCCTGGCAGCATACTCGACTTCGACGAACACAACCACGTGGTGGGCATTGAAATTCTGAACAGGAAAGATTCGAGTCCGGCGTGCCAGTCTCCTTCATCGCCTCTTGGAGGAGTGCAATGAGTCAGGTCATCAATTACCATGGCTTGGAAATCTCGACGCGATAGGATCGCCGACTTCTGCCACCGTTGGAAGATCACCGAGTTCGCTTTTTTCGGCTCAGTCCTCCGCGACGATTTCCGACCCGACAGCGACATTGATGTCTTGGTGAGCTTTGCCCCCGATGCCTCCTGGAGATTCTATGACCTCATCAGCATGAAGGAAGAGCTAGAGGCCATGTTCGGCCGCCCCGTCGATCTGGTCGAAAAGCGCCTCATCGAGAGCAGCGAAAACTACATCCGTCGCAACCATATCTTAAACCATATGGAAACCATTTATGTGGCGTGACGTCGCCTGGGTTCTTGATATGCTACAAGCCTCTCGAAAGGCCGTCAATTATGCGCGCGGCCTGAGCGAGGAACAGTTTGAGGCGAGTAGCCTGCACCAAGACGCTATTTTGCGCCAGTTGACCATTGTTGGAGAAGCTGCGAAACGCGTGTCTGCAGAATTTCGTGCCAGACCAACACGAGAATTCCGTGGCGGCAGATCGCGGGGTTCCGAGATGTCGTTGTGCATGATTATGCACGGGTGGACTTGCAGGAAGTATGGCGCATTGTTCAGCAGGATTTGCCAACCTTAATAGCCCTCCTGGAACCGCTTGTGCCTCCGGAAGAAGTCTAAGGAATGCCCAAGAACTTGTGGGTCTGCAGGCTCAGGCGCCATTGCGGGTGCTCAAGACAGTAGCGCAGGGCGAGTTGTGTATTCCAGGCACGTGCTGGGTCATCCAGGGGTTGCAGGAAAAAATGGCGGAAATCGAGATCCTCGAAGCGCTCTGGCTCAGCCCCTGCCTGTGGGAAAATCAGCTTGAGCTCGTCTCCGGTGCGTAATACCAGGTTCGCTCTGGCCTTGGGGCTGACGCAGATCCAGTCGATGCCGGGTGGGGGAAGTCGCGTCCCGTTGGTTTCGATCGCCACCTCAAACCCGCGCTCGTGAAGCGCCGTCACCAGAGGTTCGTCGAGCTGCAGCAGCGGCTCGCCACCCGTGCAGATCACCAGCGGCCGGACGCGCGGCGAGTCTTGGACCAGGCCACAGCGCCGCCACGGCCTGCGCCAGAGCCGGCGCTGAGTCAAATCGTCCGCCTCCAGAACCATCCGTGCCAACGAACTCGGTGTCGCAGAAGCGGCAGATGGCTGTGGCACGATCCTCTTCGCGTCCGGACCAGAGATTGCATCCGGCAAACCGGCAAAAGACAGATGGACGTCCGGTATTCGCACCTTCGCCTTGGAGGGAGTAAAATATCTCTTTGACGGCGTAGCTCATGCTGGCACCTGTGCGCTGAACCGATATGCTGAGCAGCGATCATGGGTGTCTCGACCGCATACACGGGCCTGGAAGCGTGTTTCTCACCACGTAGCATATCACAACCCTGCATTTGCACCAAGCCTCGAACCGGTCCCAGAGGCAGTTTCCCCTTGACAGGACCGAGCCGGTATGGGAGAAGGAGCGGAGAGCTACGGTCTTTTTGCCGCAGGCATTGACACCGCAGACTTGCGGGCGGCAAAATGACTTCTCGATAGATGTGCACGTCATGGAGGATCAGGCTATGGCTCAGGCCACACAGACGCAGGCCGTTCCAGTACTCACTCAAGATGATGTCCTGACAAAACTGCGCTCAACGGTGCATCCCGCCGCAGCGCAACAGTATTTTGCACTGTACTCCAGCATCCTGGGCGGGGTCGTCACCGATCCGGCGCTGATGGTCATCCCCTTTGACGATCATATGGTTCATCGCGGACATGCGGTCTTTGATACAGCGGCGATCGTGAACGGTATGATGTATCAATTGGAAGCCCACCTTAACCGTTTCGAGCGCTCGGCGTCGATGGCGCGCATCCCCCTGCCATTTCCACGCCACCAGCTGCGCGAGATCATCTTGGAAACTGCCGGGGCCAGCGGGCAACGCGATGCTGCGGTGCGCTACTGGGCGTCGGTGGGCCCAGGCGGCTTTGGCCTGGCGCCGAGCGAGTGCGTCGGTAGCTCGTTTCACGTGATGATCTATGCAGCCTCGAAAACTCCCGCGTCGGTCTATACCGAGGGCTTGAAGTTCATTACGAGCTCGATTCCGATCAAACCGCCCTATTTTGCCCGCTGTAAATCGACCAATTATCTCCCCAACGCTCTGGTGGTCATGGAGGCCAAGGACAAGGGGGCTGACAATGGCATTTTCATCGACGCCCACGGCATGATCGGCGAAAGCTCGAACATGAACGTGGCGTTTGTGACGCAAGACCGTGTGCTGCGGCATCCAACCTTCGACGCCATCCTGGCGGGGTGTACCGTGACGCGCGTCCTGGAACTGGCCAAGCAGCTAGTCGACAACGGTCAGCTCAAGGATATCGTCATCGCCGACGTGTCGACCGAGGAAGCACGCCAGGCCGCGGAAATGCTGCTGGTGGGCAGTTCCGTGCATGTCGCCCCCATTACGCAATGGGATGGTCAACCTGTCGGCGATGGCAAGCCGGGTCCGATCGCCAAAGCCCTGCTCGCGCTCATCGAAACCGATATGCACGAGGGCAGGGAGCAACTTATGCCCATCCCGTATCGGTAATGGAGTGACGAGAACAGGTGGGACCGAGTGGTGCATTTCACGGCATGAGTCAGATGTAGCCTCGGTCCTCAGCACTGGTTTTCTTGACTTCGCCAGTGTAAGGTGTTATGAAGCGCCGTCAGATTGCAGGTTGCAGGTTTATCGTGTGAGGGAGGTAGGAACCCCTGTATGGCACAAACAACGCTATTCCCGGTCACGGTCGTTGGGAGCTGGTCTCGACCGCCCTGGCTGGTGCAGGCCCTACGCCGGCGCCAAGCGGGCGAGATCACCAAGGAGGAATTTGATCGTATTGCCGACGATGCGGTGCTCGCGGCGGTGAAGTATCAGGAGGATGCCGGCGTCGACATCGTCAGCGACGGTGAGGTACGCCGGGACAACTTCTACTCCTTCGTGGTGGAGAAGCTGTCCGGTATGAAGTTGATGAAGGTCTCAGAGCTGCTGGATTATGTGAAGGATCGTGCCGGCTTCGAGGAGGTCCTGCGGGCTTTGGACGTGCCGGCCTTTGCCATCAAGAGCCCCATCGCCATCGACAAGATTGGACGCCGCGAGGGGCTGGCGCTGGATGAACTGGACTTTCTCAAGCAACACACCACGCGGCAAACCAAGATCCCCCTTCCCGGTCCTTATCTGCTGACACGCTCCAGTTGGTTCGAAGGGTTGTCCGATAAGGCGTATCCGACCGCAGAGGAGTTGTCGGAGGACATCGTCCAGCTCCTGCGCCAGGAGATCGTCGCCCTGCGGGACCGTGGCGTGGATTTCATCCAGTTCGATGAACCGTCGCTGTCCCAGGTGGTCTATGGGGACGAGGCCGGCGAGACATTCATGTGCGCGGCGCTGAGCTCACGCAAGGATCCGACAGAGGAACTCGAGTTCGCGGTACGCTTGATGAACGCTACCGTGGACGGCATTGACGGCGTTAAATTCGGCGTGCACGTCTGCCGTGGGAACTGGAGCCGCAAAGAAGAAGTGCTCCTCAAGGGCAACTACGGCCCCTTGCTGCCGTACCTCGTGCAGATGCACATCGACCAACTGGTCCTGGAGATGGCGACGCCGCGGGCTGGGGAACTGGACGTGTTTAAGGAGTATGCCAACGAGAAGGAGCTTGGCCTGGGTGTGGTCAACCCACGGACGGACGAGATCGAGTCGCCAGCGATGATTGTCCAGCGGGTCAAGGAAGTCCTAAAATTCTTCGACCCGGAGAAGATCTACCTCAACCCTGATTGCGGCTTCGGGACGTTCGCCGAACGCTGTGTCAATACGTCGGAGACGGCCTATCGCAAGCTGAAGTCCATCAGCGAGGCAGCAGCGCTGTTGCGTCAAGAATTTGCCTAATGCAGTGCCCTGTGCGTGTTCCCGTTGACTTTGTTAGCCTGCCTTTTTCCACTCCTTGTGGGAGAAAATAGGCCTTTCCCCTCTCCCTCCAGGAGAGGGCCAGGGTGAGGGTGTTATGATTGTGTTACATCTAGCCTTTGCATAGAGAGGAGCTAGCCATGGCAGAAGCGGAACTCAACGGTCTGCGTCCAGCAAAGATCCAGGCTATTTTGGATTCGATGAAGAACGACCCGGAGGTCCTGAAAGCCGTCACCGGCCCATGGAAGACTCGGGTGGTGTGGCAAAGCGGTTTTAAGACCAAATCCTATATGCGCAAGCACGTTGTGGAGATGGACGAGCCAGAGGGACTGGACGCCGGCGATACGGCAGCCAGTGCCCATGAGCAACTGCTCTCAGCTGTCGGCACCTGCATGACGGTGGGGTTTGTGCTCAATGCGACCAAGCGCGGCGTCAAAGTGCACGACCTCGAGATCGCCTTGGAGGGGAACTTCAGCAATATTCTGAAATGGGCCGGGCATAGCGACACGGGGAATCCTGGCTACCCCTCGATCAAAGCCAAGGTCTTTGTGAAGGCCGACGCCGATGAAGCGACCTTACGCGAGATCTGGAAAGCCGCCGTCGAAGGCTCGCCGGTCGCACAAACGGTGGCGCGCCCAACCGAGATCATCCCTGAATTTGAAGCCCTGTAACCCCTCCAGACCATGCAGGCGCCAGGTTGAATGCCTGGACGGGATTCCCTCTCCCGCTGGGAGAGGGTCAGGGTGAGGGTGGCAGAGCACGGAGCGTGCAGTTTGCATCTCTCACCCCAACCCTCTCCCGCTGGAAGAGAGGGTTACATGCATCGTCAGTAGCGTGGAGGAGGACGATGGCGACTTTGGTCACGGCGCAATGGGTCGAACAGCATATCGATGCTCCGGACATGTTGCTCCTCGACCCACGGCGGCCGATGCGCTATCTACAGGGCCATCTCAAACAGGCCGTAAACCTTCCCGTCTACAAAGCCTTCGACGCCGAGGGCAAACTCTTGCCTGACGCGCAGCTGCAGCGTTGGATCGGCACTGCTGGTCTGGATGACCGGGCGACCCCAGTGATTTACGATTCCTTTGATGGCCAGAACGGGGCCATGCTCGCGTGGCTGTTGGAGTACTTCGGTCGTGCCGATGTGCACCTGCTGAACATCTTTTACGAGCGTTGGGCGGCCGATGGCCACGAAGTCTTCTATAAACCGGTCTCCCCTGTCGCCAAAGCCTTCACGGCGCAGGTCAATGCTCGGATTCGGGCGACGCTCGATGACCTCCGCAGCGCGTCGGACCTCAGGCTCATCGACTTCCGTAGTCGAGAGGAGTATACCGGCGCGCAGGATCGCGATGGCCAACCCGGGCACATCCCCGGGGCGGTCAATATCGTCTGGCGCACCCTCAACGGCCCCCAGCAGGAAGTACTCGCCTCACACGAGACCATTCAACAATTGGTCAGCGCCACTGGCATCCAGCCTGGCGACCAGATTGTCGCCTACTGCCGCCTGGGGATGCGCGCCGCCTTGGGGTATCTGGCCTTACAACAGGCGGGGTATGACATCCGGCTCTATGACCGCTCGTACGCCGAATGGGCTCGTAATGGGCTGCCGTCGGTAGGCGGGAACGACCCGTACGGCAACGGCGATGCGCCGCCTTCCCCCAACAGATCAAGTACCTAGCCCAAGGCCAAGCGAGGATCGCCGGCATGAACCGGTGTCTCCGGAAGCCCAAGCTTGCAGCGGGCGATGCTTGCCTCCTGAACCAAGGCATCACACGCGAAGAAGTGGCTCCGGCCCGACAGCCCCTCTCGTCCGAACGCGCAATCCGATGACAGGATCAGACGCTGAGGACGAGGACATGGAGGTAGCTCATCATGGACTTACTGATACGTGGCGGCATCGTTGTGACCCCGGAGGAAGTCGGAGAGCGGGATGTTGGCGTGCAGGATGGCACGATCGTCGCTGTCACCTCACCTGGAATGCTACCAGACGACGCTGGACGCGTCATCGACGCCCGCGGCAAAATCGTCCTTCCCGGTGGTATCGAGCCACATGCGCACATCGCTATTCCGGTTCCCGAACGTTGGGCCGGGCGTCCAGAGGTCATGACCCAGCCCCCGGAGGCAGCTAGCCGCGCCGCGGCGTTCGGCGGGGTGACGACGGTCATCGATTTCGCCGGCAACTTGAATCCACCCATGGGGGTTGTCTCGTTTCAAGAGTCCATCCCGCAGGTGATCGAGGAGCGGCGCAATGTCTTTCGTGGCCATGCCTATACAGACTTTGCCTTTCATTACATCCTGGCCGGCCAGGTGGTGCCGGAGGTCATTGGGCAAATCGGCGAGGCGGTGCAAGAAGGGATCGCCAGCTTCAAAATCTTTACAACAGCCACCTTTCCTGGCTTACGTGTGCCCTATGGTCATCTCTGGGCGGTCTTCGCCGAGGTCGCCAAACACGGCGGCATCATGGCCGTGCATGCTGAGGAGGATGACATCGTCACCTATATGGAGGAAAAGCTGACACGAGAGCGGCGTGACCAGGGCTACAACCTGCACTTGGTGCACAATAATCTTTCCGAGGATCTCGCCTTCCGCAAGGTCATCCGTCTGGCGCGCCACACCGAGGCAGGGATCTATTTCGTCCATACCACCGCCAAAGAAGGGGTGGCGGCGATCGCCGAAGCCCGCGACCAGCGCCAGCCGGTGTATGGCGAGGCGCTGCACAACTATCTGCAGTTTACCTGTGAGGACTATAAGAAGCCCGATGGCACCGCCATCCACACCTATCCGGCGATCAAGTTCGCTGACGATCGTGATGCGCTGCAGGCGGGACTGATGGGCGGAGACCTGTGCACCACGGCGACCGATGAATATACGACCTATAAGAACGTCAAGCTCTCCGGCGATACGATCCACACCGTCTGCGGCGGGCATAACGGCATCGAGACTCGTATCCCGGTGGCCTTCACCAAGTTCGTGTCGCAGCAAGGCATGTCGCTGCAACGCTTTGCCGCCATCACCTCCACCAACGCCGCCAAGATCCTTGGATTATACCCACAGAAAGGGGTGATCGCGCCTGGCAGCGATGCCGACCTGGTGCTCATCGATCCACATCTGCGCAAGACGATCTCCCTGGCCGACCTGCATGCTGACTCCGACTATAGCATCTGGGATGGGTTTGCCTGTCAGGGCTACCCGGTGATGACGATCCTGCGCGGCAAGGTCATCGTGGAGGACGGCCGGTTGCTGGGGAGCTCTGCGGACGGGCGCTGGCTCAAGCGCAAGGTTGCCCCCGATGTGCTGGCACGGCCGGTGGTATAAGCAAGGATCGAGAGCTGGCAAGAGTCACGGCGTCGAGGCGGTCGGTCAATGCATCCGAACCGACGCCTCGGACGCCGCTATCCTATGCCGACGCTCGGACAGGAGCGGCAACGCTTCATGAAGCCGAAGATGACGTCAGGGCTGCCTCTGCGGTCTTTTCCCCTTTGTCCTTGGCGCGGAAGTGCGGAATGACGTATTTCCCAAAGAGGCGCAGGGAGTTCATCACCTCGGCATTGGTTGCCGGTCCGGCCTGGAAGATCGGCATGATCTCCGTGGCGCCCATCTGTTCATAACGCTCGATGGTGGCGATACAGTCGTCGGGCGTGCCGACACAGAACCGGGCGGTTTTCAACACCTCGTCCGGGCTCACCCCCTTGCGCATCTGGGGATCCCACTCGAAGCGGCGCACGTGGTACTTGTAGTCCTGCGGCACGGACGACAGGTCTACGCCTTCCCAACCACGCTCATAGTTTTTCAACCGAATGTTGACGTTCCAGGAGGCGATCTCGGCGCCGCGCTCCAGGGCATGCTGTTTATTCTCATCGCAGAAGCCGATGCTGGACACGACCACCTGGTTGTTCACGAACTTGCCAACCGGTTGGGCTTTTGCCAGCGCGTCTTTGTAAATCTGCAGGCGCTTCTCGACCGTCTCATAGCTCCCCAGGACGTTGCACAAACAACCGAGCCCCAGCTCGCCGGCGCGCTGGAAAGTATCGTCTTGGCTGCAGGCCGAAAACAACGGCGGATGCGGTTGCTGCACGGGCTTGGGGATGACCTCACGGGGTGGAATCTGGTAGTGTTTCCCGTCGTGGGAGAAGACCTGTTCCGTCCACATGCGCGGCAGAATGGACAGGGCTTCCTCCCATCGATCACGCGTCTCTTCGAGCTTCACGCCAAAGGGTGTGAGTTGGTAGGGATTGCCCGAGCGTCCGACCCCAACATCCACCCGGCCGCCGCTCATCACGTCCAGGGTCGCGACCTTGGCAGCCACATGCAGTGGATGATGGACGGGCAATAGCACCACGCCGAACCCCAGGCGCATGGTGGTGGTATGTTGGCTCATCACCGCCAGCATCACTTCCGATGCACTGCAGTGGGCCCACTCCGTTAAAAAGTGATGCTCGACAAACCAGACACGGTCAAACCCCATCTCCTCCGCATAGCGCACCTGCGCCACCACTTCGCGCAGGCGTTCGGCTTCGGGCACCGGGGATACCGGTCGCGGCACTTGAATCTCGTAGAACAAGCCAAATTTCATCAGCCTTCTCCCTATTCGGTTGGATCGTCTGCGATACGATCGCCTCTTCAGCGTCCCTGCGGGTCACGCACCTGGACCCCTGCACGTTCCTCTTGCAGTAAGAAAATCGCGCTCGAATCTTTATCGGCTAATCCGCGCTGCAGCGCTTCCTCCATTTGTTGCTCGACCAACCCTGCCACCATCATCGGGACATGATATTCCTTCGCCAGCTCAGTCGCCAAACCGAGATCTTTGCGCGACAGCTTCAACGCAAAACTCACGTTGTCGAAATCCCCTTTAAAGACGGTCTCCGGGATCGATTCTTTGAGCACTCGTCCCTGCCCGAACGAGCCGCGCTGGATGGCGTCGAGCAACGCCCGCGGCGACACTCCAGCTTTGACACCCAGCGTCAACCCCTCGGCGATGGCCACGCGCGAGCACAACGACACCATGTTATGCACGATCTTGGCAATGGTGCCGCAGCCGATCTCGCCGATGTAGGTCACCTTATCGCCGATGGCGTCCAGCACCGGTTTGATCTGCTGGTACAGCGCTTCGTCGCCGCCGACCATGACTGCCAGCGATGCCCGACGCGCGCCCGAGGCTCCGCCACTGACCGGTGCATCGATGACATGCACACCCTTCTCACGGAATTTGCCATGGATCTGCCGGATCAAGGTGGCCGAGCTCGTTGACAGATCGGCATAGATACTTCCTGGTGCCGCTCCCGCCAGAATTCCATTCTCCCCCAGAGCCACGGCCTCGACCTCCCGCGGGCCCGGCAGCGAGGTGAAGATCAGCTCGCTCTGCTCGGCCACGGCCTTAGGCGTATCGGCCCAGGTGGCGCCTTGCCGCAGGTGTGGCGCAGCCATATCTTGTCGAATATCGTTGACCACCATGGTGTGGCCGGCTTTCATGACATTCAGGGCCATTGGCCCACCCATATTGCCCAATCCGATAAAGCCGATGCGCATCAAACACCTCCAATTTCCATGATTGTTACCGGCGCTTGCGGGCCAGACGCCGCTTACCTTGTCCCACCAGCTATGCTTCCACCTTCATTCGCATGATCAGCATTAACGGGACGAGCGGATCGTCGGTCGCATTTCAGCCCGACGAATGGCCTGATCTTATCAGATGCAGGTGTGTGAGGAAAAGGCTTTTCGCCTGGGGGACCTGGAAGGGCGGTAGCACAGGGGCTGTCGGCGGTGATCGGACCCCGGCGAACTGCCTTGTGAAGCCGCGATCGCGACGTTTCTGCATCGGTCATCTGCAGCCGGTGTCACCTTGCTCTTCGAAGGAGACTGCGCAGATGACGCGCAGTCCCGAGGCGCGCAGGCCTCGTATGCACAGGTTTCCTCGGACGATCCCCACCAGCTCTCCGATCAAGCTGAAGCATGGCGCCTATCTCTTCAAGGAGAGGCGAAGTTAAGCCTGACGCATGCTGACGGCGACGCGTGGCTGGTTCGACTTCATCATTGATGAGGGCAGCAAGCCACCACATTTTCGCGCATGCAAAGGGCTCGCTCCCTTGATCTTGGTGGATAGAATACAGCAGCTCATCCAGCTCGTTCAGCAAGGAACGCGCGTTGAGAGCATTGACGGGGATACCCCTGAGGAACTCTCGTATTCGCTTGAGTAGCTGTGGGCCAATTTGATCCACCCGCTGACACCAACGATCGGGGATTTTGTATACACGGCGGAACCCCTCGAGCCTACTATGAAGATTGCTCTCCTCGCGTGGCCTGAGCTCGCCGAACTCCGCCTCAGTAAGAGCTCTTCCAAGCCGAATCTGCAAGTAGGTGCGTGACCCTAAACCGGTTTCACGATAGGGAAGAAAAATGTCTTCCACGCCGAGTCGATCGCTAGACCATCCCTGAAGCGGGTTTGCCTTGCCCTTAATCATCGCGTTACAGTAATGGCATATCGGGATGAGATTGAAAGGATGACATGCCAGATGTGGATACATGCTTTCGGGAAGGTAGTGATCAATCTCAGCGAATATATGGCCACCGAGCGTGGTATGGTAGCCGGTCTCATCGCATACCGCACAGATGTGTAGATGGTGATTTGCTTCCTTGAACGCTATCAGCAAATCCTGTCTCCCAAAAGAGATAGCTCCAGGCTCGAAGAAAATATAGCCAGGTAATCCAGTGGGACTGCAAAGATCGACATAGAACCGTCGGAGGAAATCCGCTCCTGCTCTCGCCCACAATGAAGCAGTTCTCCGAACATGGGTATCGATATGTCCGATCGGGTGATGAAGGAATGCGAAGGCTTCACGCGTGATGCGTCTACTCCACCCGAGCTTCTGCGTAGTAGGCCCTTGCGCAAATTTCTCCAGGGGCTCGTATCGGCTGGGGGCACGCCAAATCCATGCGGCGATTTGAGCGCCGCGTCCGCGAAATCTCGCACATCGATCGAGATATGTGGTGCAGCTTGCTTCGTTTAGGGTATCTCGGGTAGCCGCATAGGTTAGCAACAGCACTTGCAGAGCTACGACATCGGTCAGTCGCTTGCGCGTGATCTCCGGCAAAAAGACCTGGTGGATCATCCCCCTTCGATATCCTGTAAGGCGCGACGAATACGGTAGCTCCAATACCCTGGGCCGACAACGGCGAGCAGCTCCTGCAATTGCTTGCGCTGTTCATCAGGGCTGAGGCCGGGTAAGCCCTCCAATACCGTCTGAATTCGAGTCACGCTCTGCTCACCTGAGGCCTGTGGCGCGCCGAACACGTGCACGAGGATATCACTCGGGTCGGCCGCAAAGGTATGGATAGAAGGGTTGAAAGCCTGAGTGGTGTATGGCCCCTCTCGATTGAGAACGATGATATCCTCACTGGAAACATCGGTGAGCACAATACTGGAATGGGTAGCCATCAACACGTGGCTGTGGCGATCTTTGAGCACCGCATCAAGCAAGTAAACGATCTGGCGCTTCCAGTAATCGTTGAAATGTACCTCGGGCTCATCCAGAAGAATGAGTGCCTCAGTCGTACCAAGCAACGAAAACAGACACATTCGCCCGAGGAAACTTTGCTCGCCATCGCTCAGCCATGTCAGTAGATGCATCGGCGGGCGTTCTCTCTTCGCCCCAGCCCGCCGGGGCGGGACCGGTCTTTCGAGGAACACGTTGACCTCCTGCAGTACAGGCTGTTCATGGTCAACAGCTATAGCCAGGCGGGCCAAAGCTTCGAAAAGCTGCAAGCCGTCGGAAAACTCTTCGAGAATGCGCTGGGAGACGAAGTGATCACGTCTAGGTAACGGAGGATCCTGCGAGGCGAAGCAAGGTGTGCTCTATAGGGTCATGGTCCCATCCTGCCAGATCGAACACCAGCAAATAATCTGACCCCAGCCGAAGAGCACGGCTAGCATATTTTGCCAACCGGTTAACCTGAAGGCGATCATCATTGCTTGTCACGCCCTGGTTCATGCGGAACTTAAGCGAGAAGCCCCGCACAGTTCCGATCTTGGCTTCGTTCAGCACTTTGTAGAGTCGACGGTCTTCAGCGCGATCCACCTCCGCCATGTCATTCAAGAGCCCGCATAGAGTAACCAAGGAGAGCCACTGCGATCGGATCAAAAGAAATCGACTCGTAACCTGGGTTTCCGTTTCCTCGCCAGTTTCAGGCTCGGTGGACTTCCCCGGCAATTCGCGGATCGCTCGCTCAATTGGCGATAGACTCCGCACAGCCTCAGGATTGTTCTGCCTCACCCACTCCCGTTCTTGTGTCTCCGTCCACTCCATTTCGCTACCTGTGGTAAATGCAATCACTCGAGTTGGAAGCAGCTCGCTGCTGAGCTCGCCCAACTCACCATTCACCCAGGTTTGCAAGGGGCCGAGATCCGTGGGTCCTTCGCTGTCTGAGTTCTGGAGTCGATTCGAGAGCATAACAGTGCGCCGAGCATCGCTGACTCCGAGCTCATACTCCATCTCAAAAGGGAATGGAATCGGCTCATTCCGTTCGAGTTTCCGCATGAGGTCTGCGATGGCACGAAGTATCGTTGATTTCCCGGTGCCGTTCACACCGACGAGGAAGTCGAGTCCATACGAGGAGGCATGGGCAGGGAGTGCCTCGTTGAGTGTGGGATGTCCGAAGCGGATTTCGAAGATCCCGTAGAACTCGGTAACTTCCGAGATAGAGCCGTAGGAGTCTCATGCGTCTTCCTGGCCCGACTCGCTTGATGGCGCATCAGAGAGCCAGCGGTCACGCTCCGTCACACGCCGGTAGAACACCATTAGCTCGCTGGTATTCGGGTCTGCGATGGTGACAGGGATGATCACTCCCATGCGTTCCAGAAGGTCCAGGGTCGCAAGCGTGTTCTCTGACGCCTCCAGTGCACCACTTGGTTCCACATCTGCAGGGGTGAAGAGTGCCGCTGTGACATAGGAAGTCTTACCATTCTTGACTCGTTCAACCTGTTTGAGCACTCGTTTCCAGACTTCCCTTTGGGCATCGGAAAAGACGCCAAATGGGTCGATAGCCTTATCGTGCTCTGTCAGGAGGGGTGACGGCAGCTTTTCGGTGGCGATGGGAGCCAGTTCCAGTCGACCGAGCAAGCCGTCGATGTGCTTGCCCAGTTGGCGTTGATTCTGCCACATATGCCCAAGAAGGATCGCCGGAGATTCCACTTGCCGGGCTGTTTCCAGGCTTTTCACATATTGATCGGGGCGGAGGTCGTACGAACGCTGGCGAAGTCGCTCACGAGGCATCGTCGCGCCGAGTAGCCGTCCATCGGCAGTGATCGCGACAGCCTGCGCAGGGGCACTCCCATGGAACACAGTCGTTCCGGGGGAGGGAGCACTCTCCCTCCATTTGTAGAGTTGGCGCAGCAAGGCTGTCCGCTCCTCACCCTCACGCGCTTCTCCACTGTCCAGTAGAATCTGTATATATCGCCGCCGCTCCTGGACATCGGTAATCCACTGCCAAGATGAACATCGGGGTTTTAGGGGGTTCATCGACTGCCGGTAAAGATCTCTATGGATGCGAGCGTCGCAGCGACGATTGCCTCGATGACCACCCCGAGAAATTGGTCTTTCCCGGAGGCAATTTTCTTGATCCCAACGACCGCTCCCTCTCCGTCAGGAATCATGGCATCGTAATTCGCAGCGCGCTTGGCAAAGATCCCCTCGATGAATGGCAGATCACTCTCTTCACTGGGAGGTTCCGTAAGGTCGCGGTCACGCCCAGCCGGGTAACCATCGTGTTCGACCTGGATGAACCAGACTTGACCTTGTGCCGCAGGTGTGCGTCTGCACACCAGGAGCAGGTGGGTTTGCAGAGCGCTGAAGGGTTGGCAGGCATCTTTGGGTAAGGACACCACCGCTTCCACTGTATATTCATCGAGCAACCGGCCCCGCAAATCGCGTTCACCTGCGCTGTTGCTGAAGAGGAGACCCGATGGCACCAGGATCGCTGCCCGCCCGTCATCGGCAAGGTTATGCAAAGCCAGGGCAGCCAGTGCTGTTTCGCTACGGCTACTGGTTT
>CAVPRW010000025.1:0-224155 GCA_963707985.1 uncultured Nitrospinota bacterium
ACCTGTGGGTCCCGAAAAGCCGTCGCAGCCATCAACCGGCAGGTTGGTGCCTGTGTGATTATTCCGCTCGCCGCTCATCATGGTGATGCAACCCACCCACTTCTGGAACTTCCCTGATGAGTCCAACCTCAGGCCATTGGACCGGCCGCGGCACCGGACCATCCATGTCCAGTGCCCTGGGGGTACGCCAGTCATGGTCATATTGGAAGTACCCAGTCAAGAGCCGTCTCAGATGTCGCTCGTGCAGGGCGGTCACGTGATCCAGCCATTCGCGGCGGATACTCCCCAGCAGCCGTTCGACGTCGGGGTTCTGCCACGGACTCCGGGGGGCGATGAGGGCCCACGGCCGCGTCCGGCTAGCGGCCGCTCGGCCGGACCGTCCGGAGGACGTGGTCCAACGCGTATTTCTCGATTTTGAGGTACAGCGTGCTCTTGGCGATGCGGAGGGCGCGCGCCACCTGGGTGAGATTGCCGTGGTACGTCAGGATCGCCGCCCGGATGGCGTCGCGCTCCAGCGCGTCGAGGCCTGCCACAGGGAAGTCGCCCGGCGCCCCAGGAGTCGGCGGCCCCGCTACGCTCGTGGCTTCGGCCGACGCCGATGGCATGGGGGGCGTCAATTCAGCGGGCGGCAGCTGGAGCTCCGGTTCACGCGAGAGAATCACAGCGCGCTCGATGAAATGTTCGAGCTCACGCACATTGCCGGGCCAGTGATAGGCCGTCAGCGCGGTCATCGTTGCGGGCGGGATCGTCTCAATCCGTTTGTGCAGGTGGCACGCATATTTGTGCACAAAGTACTGCACGAGGAGGGGAATGTCTTCGCGCCGCTCACGCAACGGAGGGATCACGATCGGAAAGACGTGCAGCCGGTAATACAGATCGCTGCGAAAGTGTTTCTCGGCGACCATCTGCGCCAGGTCCGCATTCGTGGCGGCGATCAGGCGAGCATCAGTACGCACGGTCCGGCTGCTGCCCAGTCGCTCGAATTCGCGCTCTTGGAGCACCCGCAGCAGCTTGGGCTGCAGCTCGAGGGGCAGGTCGCCGATCTCGTCGAGGAACAACGTCCCGCGATGCGCCAGCTCGAAGCGGCCCATCCGCGGCGCGATGGCGCCGGTGAAGGCACCTTTCTCGTGCCCGAAGAGCTCGCTTTCGAGCAGGCCGGCGGGCATCGCCGCACAGTTCAGCGTGACGAAAGCGTGCGGCTGGCGCGCGCTGAGGTGGTGAATCGCACGCGCAATGAGTTCCTTGCCCGTCCCCGTCTCGCCACAGAGGAGCACGGTCGCATCGGTCGACGCCACGCTCTCGACCGCCTGGAGGACGCGGCACAGCCCCCCACTGTGCCCGATAATCTCCGAGAAGCTGCTGTCGCGGTGGAGCTCGTCCGCCACATCCGGGCGCCCGTCGTCAACCGGCGGGTTTGTGCCCGGCGCCAGCTGGCGGGCTGGATGAAGCGCCTGCTCGACGGCATTGAGCAGGTCGTCGTCGCGGCACGGTTTCGTGAGGAATTCGATGGCCCCGGCCTTCATGGCGCGCACCGTCATTGGGATGTCGCCGTGACCGGTGATGAAAATAACGGGAATCTGACAATGGACCTTGGCCAATTCCTGCTGCAGATCGAGACCACTCAGGCCAGGGAGCTCCACATCGAGCACCAGGCAGCTGGAGGTCTCCGGACGCCGGCTGGTCAAGAACGCTTGCGCCGAGGCAAAGGTCCGGACGTTGAGCCCCGCCGAGCGCATGAGATCGCTCAGACTTTCGCGGATGGACCTGTCATCGTCCACGACAAAGACACACGGTTGGCCGCATGCATGGCATCACCTCCTGGCCGAATCCGACCTCCTGATCAGTGTCAACACGGCAAACTCTTGGTCTCACGGACGCTTGAGAGCCATATCTAGTGCATTGAGTAGATCATCCTCACGGCACGGTTTGTACAGAAAAGCCACCGCCCCGGCTTCAAGGGCGCGCGCTCGCGCCTCGTCGTCTAGGTGTGACGTGATAAAGATGATGGGGATCTGATAGTTGGCCGCCACCATCTGCCGCTGGAGCGCCAGTCCGCTCATGCCCGGCAGGCGCACATCGAGCAGCAGGCACGCCGTCTCGTGCATGTGCGGTGACCGCAAGAAGGCTTCCGCCGATCCGAACCCGTGCACTCGAAACCCGACGGATCGGAGCAGATCCTCGAACGACGTCCGCAGCGCGTCGTCATCGTCGACAATCGCAATGAGCGGAATACTAGGCATCGAGCGAGTCTCTCCTCTCGTGGGTTCCGCTGCCGAGAAAACGCCTGAGGCGCCGGAGCGCCATCAATCGACCGACGTGACCCCTGATCGTGCGAACATGATCGTCCACTAGAGGATAATGTAACGTCCAGGTGAGAGCCCGGCTAGTAGACTTTGGTAAAGGCGATGAGACTTTGGTAAAGGCGGCTACGAGGGTGGGGATGGGGAGGCCGAGGCGATCCGCCATCCGGACCAGGGCCGGGAGGGAACCGGCGGCCATCTTGGCCATCACGTGCTGGCGGTGCACTTTCACCGAGGCCTCACTCGTGCCCAGCTCGGCGGCGATCTGCTTGTTGAGGCGCCCGGCCACCACGCCCGCCATCACCTCCCGCTCGCGCGGCGTCAACGCGTCATACCGGCGGCGCAGGGCCTCGCGCTGGGCCCGCTGCGCGCGCGCCTGGCGGTCGCGGGCGAGCGCCTGCTGGACGGCGTCGAGCAACGCCTGCTCGCGGACGGGCTTGGTCAGAAACGCCACGGCCCCGGCTTGCAGCGCCTGCACGGTCATGGGGATGTCCCCGTGGCCGGTGAGGAAAATAATGGGCAGGTCCCGACCGGCCGCCGCCAGCCGCTGCTGCAGCTCGAGCCCGCTGAGGCCCGGCAGCCGCACATCGAGCACAAGACAGCCGGGCCCCTCCGGAGGCGGGTGGTCCAGGAACGCGTGCGCCGAGGCGAAGGCCATGACCCGCAGCCCCACCGACTGCAGGAGATCCTGGAGCGAGGCGCGCAGCGGCGCATCATCCTCGACGACGCAGACCAGGGCCTCGGCGTCCATCAGGCCCCCCCCTCGCGCCCCAGCGGCAGCGTGAATTGAAAGACGGCGCCGCGAGGCACCTGCGCGGTGGCCCACAGCCGGCCGCCGTGCGCCTCGATGATCGAACGGCTGATCGCCAGCCCCATGCCCAGGCCGTGCGGCTTGGTCGTATAGAAGGCGTCGAACAGCCGGTCGAGCCCCTGCGGATCCAGCCCCGGCCCCGAATCGCGCACGGCGATCACCACCTCGGGCGCGGCCCCGCGCTGCGAGCTGACCCCCAGCTCGCGCGGCCCCTCGGCGACCTCACTCAGGGCTTCGATGGCGTTCATCAGCAGATTGAGCAGCACTTGCTGCACCTGGATGCGGTCGCCCCAGAGCGGCGGCACGTCCCCCGCCAGCCGGGTCGCGAGCGCCACCCCGTGGCGGTGCACGTCGCTCTGGAGCAGCGCCAGGACCTCACGGATGCTGACGTTGAGGTCGAGCCAGTCCTTCTGGGGGGGCGCTTTCTGGGCCAGGGCGCGCAGGCGGTGGATGATGTCGGCGGCGCGATGGCCGTCGGCCACGACGCGCAGGGCGGACTCCCGGGCGTGCTCCAGATGGTGCGCGGCGAGCCAGCGTATGCAGGCATTGGCGCTGTTGACCACGGCCGCCAGCGGCTGATTGAGTTCGTGCGCGATCGAGGCCGTCAGCTCGCCCAGCGTCGCCACCCGCGTCACGTGCGTCAGCTCTGCCTGGGCAAGATGCAATGCCTCCTCAGCCCGCTGGCGCTCGGTAATGTCGTTGTTGGTCACCAGGATGGCCACTGGCGCCCCCCACTCGTCCCGTTGTACCGACCACCGGCTCGCCACCACCACCTGGGTGCCGTCCTGCTTGGTGTGCACCAACTCGCCTTCCCAGCGACCGGCACTGAGCACTGCCGCCTCAATCTGCTCGAGCGGCAGCGGGAAGACCGTCTTCAGCAGGACGTGCGGCACCTTGCCGACCGCTTGCGCTGTCGTCCACCCGTAGAGGGCCTCGGCGCCACGATTCCAGTATGTGACGACGCCGTCCAGGGCGCGAACGAAAATGGCGTCGTGTGTCAGGCTCAGGAGATTGGCCTGCTCCCGCAGCGCTGCTGCATCGCGCTGGCGCTCGGCATAGAGATGGGCATTCTCGAGGGAGATCGCCGCCTGCGAGGCGAGCAGCTTCAGCACCGCGATCCGGGCCGGCGTGAAGACGTGCGGGGCCAGGTTGTTTTCGAGGTAGAGCACGCCGATGAGCTTGGCCTGATTGAGCAGCGGCAGGCAGAGAATGGAACGGGCCTGGCGCTGACGAATGTACGGATCCGCCGAAAACGGGTTCTGCGCCGCGGCATCGTCGAGAATGCACGCTCTCCTGGGTGCGCAGGACGTAGTGGAGGACCGACTCCGGCAGCATGGCCGCGGTCACGGGCTCGTCGCGCAGCTGCACGGTGACCGTATCGCCGCTGGTCGTGGCTTCCGCCGCGATCCGCGGTTCGTCCCCTCGCGGACAGAATCAACAGGCCGCGCTCGGCACCGGCCTGCTCGATCGCGGTGCGCATCAGCGTGTCGATCAGCTTCTCCAGCACGATCTCGCCCGAGACGGCCTGCGACACCTTGATCACGGTCGCGAGGTCGAGGTGTTCGACCGGCGCCCCGATCGTGCTCGTCGGGCCCGGCGTAGCGCCTCGCGTCCTGAGCTGCGGATAGAGCTGCATCGAGTTGCCGCACCTTGCCGTCGGCGCCCCAGCGGAGGTAGCAGTGCCGGGCGTCGCGCAGATAGGTCTCGGCGAATCTGCTCGAAGCCGCGCGCCGCGTAGAAGCGCGGCGGCGCAGCTCGTAGGCGAGCGCCTCGTTGTGGACGAAGCCGTTGTCGCGGGCCGAGCGGATGGCCTGCTCGTAGAGGCGCTCGGCGTCGAGCTCGCGGCCTTCGATGCGCGCGATCTCGGCGCCGACCAGCGCGGCGCGGTCCGCGAAGTTCTCCGGGCAGTTCTCGGCCCACACCTGGAGCTGGCGGTGGTGGGCGGCCAAGGCCTCGAGGTGCTGGGCTCGCTCCGGCGGCGGGGCCGCATCGCAGAGCGCGGCCTGCGCCAGCGCGGCGTAGAAATGGTACTCCGCCCGCTCGAAGAGGGCCGGCGACGTCCAGAGGAGGCGTTCTGCCTTCGCCGCCGCCGCGATGGCGGCGGCGTAGTCGCCGGCGAGGACGCGCGCCTGCAGCTTGCGGATCCAGTACCAGCAGGCGGCAGTCGCCAGGCGCGGATCCGCCTCCAGATGCCGCTCGAACCGCTCCTCGTCGAACTCGGCGTCGTCGAAGCAGCCGAACTCCGGCGTCAGACCGCGCAGCGTCCGGATCAGCTGGAGCTGCGCGGTGATGATGTCGACGACGAGACCGAACCGCGCCTGGCGCGCGAAGTCGAGCCCGGCCTCGGCCTCTCGCTGCACCTCGGCGAGCGGATCGCCGCTGGCGAGAAGGTGCGTGACGAGGTTGTTGCAGCTGTAGGCCGCATAGGTGAGGTCGCCGGCCTGCTGCGCCGCGTCGAAGGCGCGCCGCACCAGCGGACGGCCCGTCCGGACATGCCGCGTCCAGGGATTCACGATGGTTCCCGAAGACCAGGTAGACGCGGGCCTTGAAGCGGTCCAGCCCACGCTTCTCCACCAGATCGAGGCCGAGCTGGCCGAAGCGGATACCCCGCCTCGTAGTCGCCGAAGTACGGCCCCAGCACCGTGCCGAGCCAGGCGTAGGCGAGGCACGATGCGTCGCTGTTGCCGTGCTCCAGGCTGAGATTCACCATGCGGCCGATGACGAGGCGAGCGCAGGTTCTCGTCGGTGAACAAGGCCGGCGACACGAGCGCCGTGAGGACGTCCATCGTCGCGCACGCGACCGGATCGGTCATCCGCGGCAGGTCGAGCAGCGCCTCGATCGGGCGGTCCCCGAGCTGCCGCCAGATCCGCTCGTATTCCTGCCGGACCTCCTCTCGCGTCGGATGCGCCGACCACTCGATGCCGACCCGCCGCAGGTAGTCGAGGCCGACCTCGACGGCGCGGTCGCTCCGGCCGAGGGTCATGAAGAGATCCACCCGCAAGCCGGGTGACGGCGGCCAGGTCGGGGAGGTTCGCGGCGCGGCGTGCGAGCTCGGCGAGGCGCTCCTCCGCCGCCGCCAGCGCGCCGGTCAGGAACTCGCATTCGGCCCGGTGCAGCTCGAGCGCGAAGGTGAGCTCGTGCCGGCGCTCCCACGCATCGTCCGGCAGCAGCGCCGCACCGGCGGCGAGATAGGTCAGCGCCGAGGCGTAGGCCGTCGACGCCTTGGCGCGCCTGCCCGCGATCAGGTTGAGCTCGGCGAGCTGCTCGCGCTCCTCGCGCGACGTGATCAGGGCGGCGCCGCGGTTGAGCTGATTGACGATCTCGAAGATCGCCTCCTCCCGCTTCTCGGGCGGCGTGTGCGCCGCGAGCAGTCTGCCGATCCGCAGGTGCGCCTCGGCGCGCGCTCGCTTCGGGGATCAGCGAGTAGGCGGCTTCCTGAACGCGATCGTGGACGAACCGGTAGGTGCCCGCCAGGCGCTCGACCAATTCCTGACGCGACGGCCGGCCACAGAGCCGCGTGGACCTGCTCCTCCGAGGTCCCGAGCACGATCGAGAGCGTCGTCGATCTCGGCGATGTTGCCGAGACAGGCGAGCTGCTGCAGCGCCTTCTGCGTTTCGGCCGGCAGGCGGGTGAGCTTCCCGACCATGAGGTCCACGACGTTGTCGGTGTACCCCTTGGCGTGAATGCGATCGAGATCCCAGCACCAGCGCGCCGCGTCATGATCGAAGGTGAGCAACCCTTCTTCGGCGAGCGCAGTAAAGGAACTGAATCAGCGAAGAACGGATTGCCGCCGGTCTTCTCGTGCACCAGCTGCGCGAGCGGTGCGGCGCGCTCCGGCTCGCAGCGCAGCGCATCCGCAATCAACTGCCCGAGATGCTCTCGGGCGAGCGGCGCAAGCGCGATCTCCGCGACCTTCGCGCCGGCGCTCTTGATCGCGTCGAGCTTGCGCATCAGCGGATGGGCGGCAGTCGACCTCGTTGTCGCGATAGGCACCGATCAGCAGCAGGTGCTGCACATCCGACCGGGTCAACAGATCCTCGAGCAGATCGAGCGTCGCCGCGTCGAGCCATTGCAGATCGTCGAGGAAGAGCGCCAGCGGATGCTCCGGCCGGGCGAACACGCCGATGAACCGCCGGAACACCAGCTGGAAGCGGCGTTGCGCGTCCTGCGGCGGCAGCTCGGGACCGGCGGCTGCTCACCGATGATGAGCTCCAGTTCGGGGACGAGGTCGACCATGAGCCGTCCGTTCGGGCCCAGCGCCTCCAGCAGGGCGTCGCGCCAGCGCGCCAGCTCGGCGTCGCTCTTGCCGAGCAGAGGTCGGACGAGGCTCTGAAACGCCTGCGCGAGCGTCGCATACGGGATGTCGCGCTTGTACTGGTCGAACTTGCCCGACGCGAACAGCCCGCGCGGCGGCACCAGCGCCTTGTGCAGCTCATTGACCACCGACGACTTGCCGATGCCGGAATAGCCGGAGACCAGCACCAGCTCCGGCGCGCCGCTCGTCGACGACGCGATCGAAGGCGGCGAGCAAGCGTCTCGATCTCGCGCTCTCGCCCGTAGAGTTTCTCGGGGATCAGCAGCCGGTCGGGCGTGTCGTGTGCGCCCAGCGGGAAGGCGTCGATGCGGCCGCGAGCTTCCCATTCGGCCAGGCAGCGCCGCAGATCGCGCTCCACGCCGGCCGCGGTCTGGTAGCGCTCCTCGGCCGTCTTGGCGAGCAGCTTCATGATGATCGCCGAGACTGCGCCGGGAACGTCCGTCACGCCGCTCGGCGGGCGGCACCGGCTGTCGGGCGATGTGGCAGTGCACCCACTCCATCGGATCGGAGGCCGTGAAGGGCAGCGTGCCGGTCAGCATCTCGTAGAGCGTGACGCCGAGCGCATAGAGGTCGCTGCGGGAATCGATCGAGCGGTTCATGCGCCCGGTCTGCTCGGGCGCCATGTAGGCGAGCGTGCCGGCGATGATCTCGGGCGGCTCGGGCGACTGCCGCTCGCGCGGCAGGCGCGAGGCGATGCCGAAGCCGGTGAGCCAGACCTCTCCGGTCGCGTGCGTTGACCAGGATATTGGCCGGCTTGATGTCCTTGTGGATGAGACCGCGCTGGTGGACCTGGCCCAGCGGCGGCGGCGATGCGCGATCGCGAGGCGCAGGAAGCTGCCCACCTCCATGGGCGCGCCGAGCAGGCCGCTCGAGCGGCTCGCCGCCCGGGTCCTCGAGCACCAGCACGGGCCGCCCCTGGTGCTGCACCAGCGCAACCGGCCGCACGGCCCAGCGGGGCTCGAGCGCGGTCCGCAGCGCATATTCGTGCTCGAGCCGCCGCAGGCTTGCCGGCGAGGCATGCTCGCCAACAGGTGCCACGACGAGAACCCTGGTGAGACCACCGTCCGTCGGGCTCGCGCGCACGCCCCGATAGAGGATGCACGCACCATCCTGGTGGAGCGCCTCGAGCGTGTAGTCCGCAAGATCGATCACGGCGGCCTCCTTTGCCACACGCCGGCATACAGTGCGGGCGCGGATGCTCCCGCTAGGTGCACACTGTTCGGCAATGCTATAATCGATCTCGTAATTGGCAAAAGTCGGCCTCTTCCGGGAGATGACAATACTCGCAGCGTCCTTGGGCACGTGCACGTATGGGGGGGACGCCAGGCATGGGTATCGGCCCGGGACATTACGAGGTGGCCTTGAGCTCTTTCACGGCCCGGATCTTGAGCTTCCGCACAAAGCGGTTAATCCGCTCATACTCGTCTAACTTCGCCGCCTCTGCTGAGGTGAGCTGCGCTGCACGATTCTTTTCCAAAAGGACACTGATGCGTTCTTGCATCTGCGGCGTCGGTCTGAAGCTCAGCACCGCGGCCATGCCATCTCTCCTCATGGACAACTCTTATATGACAGCCATTGCTAGGGCCGGATACTCCACGCCGCATACAAAAGTGGTGGCGTCCACATGGATCATACCACACGAAGACAAATCTTAGGAAGCCAAAAGGCTAGTAAGTCCCGGTCAGCAGCGTAGCTCAACGAGCTCTGGCACGCTGCCCGACCCGGTGCCGCGCGCCTCAACCCGCTCGTGGCACTGGTTCCCGGCCGAGATCATCAGCCATGGCGTCTGACGGTACTATCGCTTCAGTCTGAGCGACCGGGACGTCGAAGGGCTCCTGTTCGCTCGCGGGGTCATTGTGACGTATGAGGCGATCCGTCAATGATGCCTGAAGTTCGGGCAAGCCTATGCCAATCAACTCCGGCACCGTCACCCTCAACGAGGGGATAAGGGGCATCTGGATGAGGGGTTTCTCAAGATTCGCGGGTGCAGGGCTTCAAATCCCCGGGGTTTTATGGCTCAAACCGACGACGATGATGTGCATCGCTGAACAGAGACCTCACAATTCCCCCGGCGCGGGCGATTAACTTGACGCTCCCGCAGCGCGTCCGCTTTCTTCAGAAGCCATCGCTTTAGTGAAATCGAAATCCGTCGCCGCGGGGCCGGTAATCAGTCGCGCCCCGCGATTGAACGTCAGGTCCTGGAGCGCCCATTGGACGAACACCAGAAGGCGACTCTGGAATTGGACAAGGTACATCAGATGGATGAACGCCCAGATGAGCCAGGCCGGCAACCCCGACACATGGACGCCAAAGAGGTTCGCCACCGCCGCCCATCGGCCGATGACGGCCATATCGCCTTTGTCGAAATACTTGAAAGGCGTTATTGCCGTTTCGCCTTGGAGTTTCTGCACGATCGCCTGCGCAGCGTAGGTGCCTTGTTGCATGGCCACCTGGGCCACGCCCGGCAACGGCTTGCCGTTGAGACCCAAGGCCAGGGCCAGGTCGCCGACCACGTAGATGTCTGGATACTGGGGAAGCGTGAGGTCGGGATTGACCTTGATCCGTCCGCCCCTGTCCGTCTCGGCGTTGGTGCGGTTCGCCAAAGTTCTCCCCAGCGCGGACGCCGTCACGCCCCCAGCCCAAATGACGGTCCTGGCATTCAGGCGATCGGTGCCGCTAGGCGTCTCGATCGTCACCCCGTCTTGATCGATGTCCTTGACCATGACCCCGGTCTTCACCTGCACGCCGAGCTTCGCCAGCGAGCGGGCCGCCTTCTGGGCCAAATCCTCCGGGAATGGCATCAGTACCCGAGGTGCCCCGTCGAGCAGAATGATTTCGGCTTCTTCGGGGTGTATCGAGCGAAAATCGTGCTTGAGCGTCTGCCGCGCGATCTCGCCGATCGCTCCGGCGAGCTCGACCCCGGTGGCGCCGGCGCCCACGATGACGAACGTGAGCCAGGCCCGCCGCTGTACCGGATCCCCCATCCGCTCGGCCACTTCGAAGGCGTACAGAATTTTATGCCGGATGTTGGTCGCCTCTTCTACGCTCTTCGGGCTGGGCGCCCACTCTCGCCAGGCGTCGTGCCCGTAGTAAGACGTCTGCGAACCGGCGGCGACGATCAGCGAGTCGTATTCAAAGCTGGCGCCGTCGGCGAGCTGTACACGCTTGGCCACCGGGTCGAGATCGACGACCTCACCCAGCAGGACGCGCGTATTTTTCTGGCGGCTCAACACGCTGCGCAGCGGGGCGGCAATTTCGCCCGGCGACAGCGAGCCGGTCGCGACTTGGTACAGCAGCGGTTGGAAGAGGTGATAGTTGCGTCGATCAATCAGCGTCACCTCCACGGGCGCGGATTTCAGGGCCTGTGCGGCCCGCAGGCCGCCAAACCCACCGCCCACGATGATGACGCGCCAGCGCTGGCTCCCGGCATTCACACCCTTGAGGCTCGGCATCGTCCACTCCTTTTCCTCACGTCCAGCATCCCCTGAAGCGTCGTCGACATGCAACTGATGCGGCCTCCTCTCGCGCTGGCCATCCGCTTCGGTCCTGGCATGCTCGTGGAAAGGCCGCATAGGTGTCGATGGCCTCCGCGCCGAGAAAGATCTGAGATTGACGAGCATGTGCGCGACGACGAAGCCGACGAGCACGACGCCTGTGACCGCTATGGTGTCAGGGGCCACCACGGCAAGCTGTAATCCAAGTGCCGCACGTCGGCTCATGGCTCCCCTGCCTCCGGCAGAAAGTCGTCATCTTGGAACTGATCCAGCGACCAAGGACAAGTCTCGGGGAAGGTTTCCAGGGAGAGGCCGGTCTCTTTCGCGGCCTGCTTCCGGCCACGCGGATAGGCCCAGGCGAAGGCCTTGGGCAGGAACTCTCGCAGGCTGGGGCTATCCTCCAGGATCAACTCGATTTGGAGGCGGGCGTTGTCGATGCTCTGCTGCCAGCTCTCCCCGCGTCGTTGTGGCTGGTAGTGCCACTTCAGGAGGTGTTGGCTGAGCCGCATGAGGTGGCTGCGAAGCGCACGCCGATCGCTGGCACCCAAGCTCTCGATCTCCTCAGCGAGATGGTCGACATCGAGCGCTGACCACTCCTTAGCCCGCAGGTGCGCGGCTTGGGCCTGCGTCCACTGATAAAAATCGGCGTCATACAGGGTATCGGTCATGCTTCATCCCTCTGCCGCAGGTGGCGTGGATGCGCCACACGGTCACGGTCAATCGCCTACCCGATGACATCCAGCAGGTTCTGGTCGCGGAAGGGCTGGGTGAGAAACTCCACTGCCCCCACGAAGACAACGGGCTCGGCCTCCACCATGAAGCGCCCGCATCGTCAGTGGGCCTGGAATCGTGTGCGCATGTTGCCCACGCAACTATGTAGATAACTGGGCGCCATTTTATTGTACTCGAAATGGCTGGCGATTTCTTCCAGCGCGGTCTCCAGTCACGAGGGCAAGCGCTACAAGTGCTACAGGCTTTGACCCGTGTGTCTGGCCTGATGCCGGGGCACAACCGCCATGGGCGCCCTGAAAGGAACTCCTGCCGCAGGCACATGATGAGACCATCACAAAGTGGGGGCTAGGCGGCTTCCTGCTCCTGGTGCATGCCCCTCTGCATGCCCGGGTACCAGCGAGCAAACGTTGCGCAGATCGTCGTTTAAAGCCGGCGTCCGTACCTGGAGCCAGAGAGGCGCACCGCGCGGCGTCCACCGCCTCCGTTGCGGCTTCACCAGCCGTCGGCTGACGACCTGATGCACCGTGGACAGGGGACATGTACACGAATCAGCGGAACACCTCCCACGGCGTCCGATTCTCGGACGCTCGGCCGGATAGCGGCTGACATTCGGACGTGGCGCCTCAGGGGAGTGGGAACTGGGCCTTGGAACATCTAAGCCAGGCATATGGGCGGCTGCGAAGCTGACGAGGCGCACAGATGAGGGGAGCCCACCCAACCCGTGAGAGGTTTAGGTCCATGTCTGCGGCGGGAGAGGCGCACGGGGTGCAGCCCAGGCGTGCGCTCGCCCTCGGCGGGCGTTGGCATACTACTTGCTCTCTCCAGGGCTGAGCCGTGATGGGCCGCCTGCCCTTCTGGACGATGGTGGAGAAGCGGGTGAAGCGAGGCCTGCCACAAGGCGGTAGGAGATAAACTCATCGTTCCCGGCTTGGGCAGGTGATGAAGGCCCCCGGTGATGATGGCTACTGACTCCTCCAGTCCGATCAACCCTCTGCAGAGAGGAAACGTGGAGGAGACAATCTATGGTTTATATAACAGCGATGGGAGGATAAGGACGATGCGCCGTGAGCCTGTGGATATGACCTGGAGTGAAGCGGTCGCAGCTCTAGCCGTGATGGGCATCATCGCGTTTCTCTTGTTGCTCTGAGCGGCGGAAGCGCCCAGCAGCGACCTCCGCGCGCAAGTCGCGATGACTCGCCGCAACCAGCCTGAACGCCACCGTGCGCGGCCGGTTCTCGCCTCAGGGAGACACCTCCCCGTCTTCGAGCACGCGCAGGAGCGAGGGCTGCAGCTCGAGCGGCATCTCGCCGATCTCGTCGAGGAACAGTGTCCCCCCATGGGCCGCCTCGATTCGCCCGATCCGACCGGTGCGGCGCGCCCCGCTGAACGCCCCCTCGACATAGCCGAAGAGTTCACTCGCCAGCAGGTCCCGCGGCAGGCCACCGCAGTTGAGCGCGACGAACGACCCCTGCTGGCGCGGCCCGCCCGCGTGGATCGTGCGGGCAAAGACCTCCTTGCCGACGCCGGTCTCCCCCTGCAACAACACCGGCACGTCTCGTTCGGCCAGCACCCTGGCCTTCTCGAGCGCCTACCGGAACGGCGCGCTGTGCCCGATGAGGTGGCCCAGGCTTTCGAGTTCGCCACCAGACGCCCGGGCGGTGGCTGGGGGGTGGGGCGTCCGCTGGCCGCTGCCTCGCCGCGGCGACCGTGGCCGGATCACCCTCGGTGTGGAGGATCACCCCGCTCGGATCGGTAAGGATCATGCCTGAGCGGGCTGAGCCAAGCATGCGTGCATCTCCTGGTGTGTCATCTGGCACCCTCCCAGGTATGTTCTCAATGCGTGAATGGCGGCGTTGAATCACCGTTTCCGTGCGCCATTCCTGGGCCACGCACGTGTGGTCTCGTGTTATTGGGCGTCCGGCTCGATGGTGGGGGCCGAAGCCTCGGCCAGCCTCTTGCGCTCCTCGTCGCCCAACCGCATGCGACCGGGGATCTGCTGGCGCAGGATGCGATTCTCTGTGATCAAGTACTCGTGACGTCGCAGGAGCTCTTGGTCCACCGAACCCGTGATATATGCTAACCGTGGTTTCCAACCCATGCCTCGTTCCACCTCTACCACAGCCGCTCACATTGACGGCCAATATGGAGCATTATATGATGGAATTCAAGGCCAAGAGCACCTCATGGGGCAGCTGTCCCTCTGGAAAAATAAGAAGGTTGAGTTTTTTGACCTAACGCCCTCGCCCCCGCAGCTCCAGCTTTGGTAGCCTGGGTCCAACAGCGCAAGCATCAGGCGTATCTGACGCATAAAAAGCGGCGGCAGACAGAGGGCCGAGTCAAACGATGTTGTAGGGGTAGTCGAATAGTTGTAGGAGGTGCATGTGAGGCATGCCTACCCAGAGGACCTCGCTCGGGTACTGCGCACCCAGTGGGACAATCCTCGTGGACCGGCGGCGCGCGCAGAAATGGCCGACGGTCATGCTCCCGCTCGCCTGCCCGACGCCCCCATTCTCGAAGACTTCCTCTCGATATGTTATCAAGTCAGTCTGCTCCGGGAAGAGGCACGCCTGTGCTCCGCAATAATAGCGCCGCCACCGTCAGGCCACCTGCACGTCCAGCCTATAGCCGTGGTGCAAACCACCACGGATCGGACCGGCCACTCTGGAGATGCGCTGGCAGCCTGGGCCGGTGGGCTTGCAGACGGTGTTGTCATAACGATGCCCTCTGCTTCGTTGCCCGCTGGCAGTCGCTGGCATACAATGAAGGTCACCGAAAGGAGGTGATGTATCGATGCAGGATAGTTTGCTCGATGAGCTGGTTGGTGCGCTGACGGAAGAGGGGTTAGTCAATCCCAAAAGCGTGCGTGAAGAGGCCATGCGCCTGTATTTGAATACCCATCCCACGCTCAAGCTGGACGGCGCGGTGGCCCTCTGGCGGAAAGAACGGGTGTCGTTGGCGAAAGCGGCGGAAATCGCAGGCCTCACGGTCCCGGAGTTCAAAGAACTCATCGCCACCCGGGGGATTCTCCGGGAAACGGAGGGGAAAAGCAGTACCGAGATGGATACCAAATTGCATGAGACGCTTCCATGACCACGGTGATCTCGGATACCGATATCCTCAGCACCTTCGGAAAGATTGCGCGTGTGGATCTCCTACAACGGCTCTTCCCACACGTGTATGTGGCCCCGGCCGTCTATCGAGAATTGCTGCAGGCGGAGCGTCTGGGATTCAGCTGGGTTGCCAGCACCAGGGAAGCTGTGGAAGTGCTTCCGCTCACAGCCAGCGAAAGTCAGCACGCTGAGCGCCTCTCCCGCCTGTATCCTCAGCTCGGCAGTGGTGAGATCGAAAGCTTTGTCCTGGCCCAAACGCATCGCCTGCTCTGCCTCACCAATGACCGACAGGCCAAGACAGTGGCAAGCGCGCTCGGGCTTCCATATCTTGACCTGGAAGAGATTCTGCGGGCCTTGAAGATCCGGGAGCTTCTCACGACGGAAGCTCTCGCACGGGTGATCGCCGAGATCGAGGAGCAAGACCATACGCGCATTCCAGCCAAAGATCAAATCCTTGGCAGCTGAGATGATCGATCACCCGTGGCTCAGGCGACAGCATGATCCGCACGCCGGAGGGACACGTCCCCACTCTTTTCAGCCCTTGTATGGCTGGGCGTTCGCGACACGCAAGCCTCTGTCCGATCAGGTCCACTGTACGGCAAACCGTTGTGGCCATCCCGGCACACTCTTGAGGCAAAGCCCAGGATCAAACCCGAAGAGTTTTGCGCTGCGTTCGCCGCTTTGCCAGCCGCCTTGCGAAATGTTGCCGCGTTATAGGCACCGTGGGCGGCGATGACCTCCTCAACTCGAGCGGCATACGCCTCCGGCTTTGCCACGGCGGCCAAGCTGGTGAAATAGATTGGTAGGAGGTGCTCGTCATCGATCCCGACCTGCCAGGAGCCCGCTTCGTCCGCAAAGAAAATAATGTCGTCGCTGCCGGTATCGATCCGTTCGAGAAGTTCAAAGAGATGGATGATCACCCACGGCTATTGTCGCGATTCAGAGGTCAGGTGTCCAGTGCTGTTTCGAATGTCGAATGCGCCCGTGTGGCTCGAGGCCAGCTGGCCCGCTATTAGCGTGGAGATGTAATAATTGCGGATCACAGGGCATCATGAACTGTTGGATGGCGTAGATCGGGACGAAACCCTGCGGGTGATTCTGGCGTGGTTGGAGCGCCGCCTTTCGCCCGAGTTGACGCAGGATTCACTGTGAGGAAGGGGGTTGCAAGATGCCGATCAAAACCGCCCGGGTGCCGCACACCAAACATGGCAGGCTGACCGCCCAAAGCGACCTGCCCGACAGCGTGTTGGCTTTTCCGTACCAGCGCAAGGAGCCACTGATTAGTTGAGCCAGCTGGCATGCATGGGGGTATGGACCAAAATGGCGTTGGTATACGCCTCCATCAGGCGTCGGACGGCCGCTTGGCCACGATGCGACGATCCGTTATCGACAACCCAAAACACCCGATCGGCGGACCGGTACGGCTCCTGTGCCATCACTTGTCTCACCAATCGGCCAAACGATTCAAAGCCCGTGCTGGGCTAGCAGCGCCCCATGACGTACCCGCGCCCGACGTCCCAGGCGGCCAGAAATGGCAGGGCGCCGCCTGGTCACCCAGGGCACCGCGGTGGTCACCGAAGGCACACGGCACTGAGTCGATGCGCATTGGTTCCGTGGGCAAAGCTACCTGAAAATCAGAAACAGCCTCAGCTGTTCTTCACCGTCGAATTCAAAGATGCTGTCGCGTGATCCTCTAGAGTTTTGTCAGTCAATCAGCCCTCTTGGTTATAATTCTCGGACCGTTCGCGTGGTCCGACCCCTCATCTGATTCCACTCCCCGATGCTCCGCTCATCGCCTGCCTAGGTGTTGGACGCCTCAAAGATACTCTGCACGTAGGCATCCAGCCGGGCGTTGAACTCCGCATCGGATTGCTGGGCCGTCAGCCCCTCGACCAGCGCCCGTGAAAAGCTCGCCACCATGCCGTGATTCCGGCGCAGGCGGTTGTTGGCTTCGTCCCGCGTATACCCGCCCGACAGCGCCACCACCCGCACGACCTGGGGATGACTGACGCACGCGGCGTAGAAGTTGTCTTGCTCCGGTAGCGTGAGCTTGAGCATGACCAACTGACCCACTGTCAGTGCGTTGAGCTCCTCGAGGAGGGCCGCTTTGAGCACCTCTTCGGCCTTGGCCTTGTCCGGGCAGTGAATGTCCACTTCCGGCTCGATGATCGGCACGAAGCCCGCGGCACTGATCTGCCCCGCGACTGCGAACTGCTGGCTCACGACATCCTTGATGCCGACGGCATTGGCGTGCTTGATGACCGAGCGCATCTTGGTACCGAAGATGCGCTTCGCTCTGGCTTTGTCGAGCAGCGCCGCCAGCGCGGGCATGGGCCGCATCAACTGGACCCCCTCCTTCTCTGCGGCCAGGCCCTGGTCCACTTTCAGAAACGGTACCACCCGTTTCACGTGCCACAGATAGTCCGCGGTCGGCTGCCCCTCGATGTCCCTGTCCATGGTGTTCTCGAACAGGATGGCGGCAAGAATCCGCTCGCCGGTGAAGCTGGGGCTGGTCATGATGCGCGTGCGCATCTGATGCACGAGCGCAAACATCTCCTCCTCGTTGGACCACGCCCCGTCTTTGATGCCGTACAGACGCAGCGCGTTGGGCGTGCTGCCACCGCTTTGATCCAGCGCCGCAATGAAACCGGGATGGGTCTGCATTTTCTGCAGTTGTTGTTCGTTCAAGCCGAGAGTTTTCATCATGCCTCCTGAAGTTGTCAGTACCGACGGAACAAATTATTATTTGAACGATCATGCCTGCATCTTACTCTGCGACCGAGCTGACGAAGAAGACAATGGCCAAGGGTGGCAGCGTGAGCGTCAGGGAGTAGGGTCGGCCATGGGAAGGCACGGGAGATGCCTCAACGCCCCCGAGGTTGCCATAGCCGTTCCCGTCGTAGTCCCTGGAATCGCTGTTGAGCACCTCGTGCCACATATTACCATATGGCACTCCTATCCGGTAGTTGAAGCGTGGCACCGGCGTGAAATTGCCGACGACAAGAACCCTCTGCCGGGAAGAGATCCCCTGGCGCAGGAAGCTCACCACACTGTTCTCGGCGTCGTTGCAGTCGACCCAGGCAAAACCCGCTGGGTCACAGTCGCCTTCGTGGAGCGCTGGGGTCTGACAGTAGAGGTGGTTCAGGTCTGCGACCCAGCGCTGCAGGCCAGTATGCGGGGCATCTGCGAGCAGATGCCAGTCCAGACTCGTGTCGTGATTCCATTCCCGCCACTGACCAAACTCTCCGCCCATGAAGAGCAGTTTTTTGCCGGGCTGAGCATACATGTATCCCAATAGCAGTCTCAGATTCGCATACTTCTGCGCGTCGCTCCCCGGCATTTTGCTCAGCAGCGAGCCTTTGCCGTAGACCACCTCGTCGTGCGACAGGGGCAACACAAAGTTTTCGCTGAAGGCGTACAGGAGTCGGAAGGTCAGCGCATGGTGATAGAACTTGCGATAGATCGGATCCTTGGACATATACTCTAGGGTATCATGCATCCAGCCCATATCCCACTTGAGCCCGAAACCGAGGCCGCCCACATACGTCGGCCGTGACACCATAGGCCAGGCCGTGGATTCCTCAGCGATGGTTTGGACATCCGGGTACCGTGCGAACACCTCGGTGTTGAAGCGGCGCAGAAAGGCGATGGCATCGAGATTCTCCCGCCCACCGTAGGCGTTGGGGATCCACATCCCCGGCTGACGGGAGTAGTCGAGGTAGAGCATGGAAGCGACCGCATCGACGCGCAGGCCATCGACATGATAGACGTCCAGCCAGAACAGCCCGCTGCTGAGCAGAAAGCTCTGCACCTCATGCCGTCCATAGTTAAACACATAGGTGTTCCAATCGGGTTGGATCCCCTGGCGCGGGTCGGCGTGCTCATAGAGGTGCGTCCCGTCAAAGAAGCTCAACCCGTGCGCGTCGTTGGGAAAGTGCGACGGCACCCAATCCAGAATCACCCCAATGCCGTGCTGGTGCAGCGTGTCAATGAGGTACATAAAATCCTGCGGCGTGCCGTAGCGACTGGTTGGCGCAAAGAAGCCCGTGATCTCGTAGCCCCAGGAGCCGTAGAAGGGATGCTCCATGACGGGCAAGAACTCGACATGGGTGAAGCCCAGACGCTGCACGTACTCGGCTAACCTGGGGGCCAGTTCCCGATAGCTGAGAGGACGATCCCCCTCCTCCGGCACACGCCGCCAGGAGCCCAGATGTACCTCGTAAATCGCCATGGGTGCAGCAAGGGCATTGCGCTTCGCACGCTCTGCCATCCACGTCTGATCACCCCAGTTGTGCCATAACTCAGTCACGACGGAAGCGGTCCTCGGCGGCACTTCATGGCAGAAGCCATACGGGTCGGCCTTATCGACGCGATAGCCCCCGTCTTTGGAGACGATATGGTACTTATAGGTACTCCCCACTTCGACCCCAGCTAAAAAGCCTTCCCAAATGCCCGATTGTCCTCGGGGCTGCAAGGGATGGCTGTCCTTCTGCCAGCCGTTAAAATCGCCCATCACATACACGTACGCCGCATTGGGAGCCCAGACGGCAAAATACGTGCCCTGGGTCTCACCAAGGCGCAGCGGATGCGCCCCGAGCTTTTCATAGAGGCGAGAGTGTGTGCCCTCATTGAAGTAATAGAGGTCGGCGGCGTCTAAGAGCCTCACGCCGGCCGTGCTGTCGCGTCTGCTTTGTGCCATGGCTTGACCTCAGAGGTAATATTCGACACCGGCATCAGCCGCCCGGCCGGCCGCACCCAGCCGCCGCTGCAGCCGGAGGCGACGACGGCTTCGATCACCTCCATGTTGCGGACGGCGTCTTCCAGGGGGATGGGGACCGGCGTTTCATGCAGGATCGCTTCGGCGAAGCGATCCCCCTGAATCGCGTACTGGTCGCACGCTTCCAGCTCCAGCCGTTGGACCTCGCCGCCCCGCTGCAGGCGGACGACACAGGGGCGGTCGTTCGGGGGGTTGAAGGGCGCCTCGGACAACTCTACGTGACCTTCCACTCCCGCCAGATGCACCTGCTGGAAGGGGGCGACCTGTATAGAGCACGTGAACGTGGCGTGGCCGACCCCGAAGTCGAGCATTGCCGAAACCAGACAATCGACCCCGAAACGCGGATCGTTCACGAGCAGCCCGCACACGCGCTGCGGCTCGGCCTCGAACAACCAGCGTGACAACGAGATCGCATAGCAACCGATGTCCATCAGGACTCCGCCGCCCCTGGCGGGGTCGTACCGGATATTGCCCGGGTCATCCTTGTAGTACGAGAAGAACACCTGGATGGCCCGGAGCGCGCCGATCTGTCCGGTCTGCACCCACTCCTTCGCCGTACGCCACTGGGGGTGGTGGCGGTACATGAGCGCTTCCATGACCTTGAAGCGCGGGTGGCGGCGCGCGGCCTCGACCAGTTGGCGGCCCTGGGCTGCGGACAGGCCGATCGGCTTCTCGCACAGGACGTGCTTGCCCGCCTCCAGCGCGCGAATCGACCAGGGAACATGCTGGTCGTTGGGCAGGGGATTGTAGACGGCGTCCACATCCGCGTCCGCCAGGAGCGCCTCGTAAGAGCCGTGCCACCGCGGGATGCCTAGATGACGTGCCATGTCACGCGCTTTATCGAGCGAACGCGAGGCAATGGCGACAACTTCCGTGTGCTTCCCCTGCTGCATCGCGGGGATGACCTTCTGCACCCCGATCGTGGGCGGTGCTTAACACGCCGATGCGAATCTTGTTCATCACGTCGGTTCTCCTATGGGAATCGGCGAACGCGCTCTCAGCCCGCTTGCGACATGTCCTCCAGTGTCCTCCCTTTGGTCTCACGTACGGCAGCCCACACGAAGGGCAGGGACAGCACGGCGGCCAGCGTATAGAGTCCGTATGCGCCGCCGAGACCGACGGTATTCAACAAGGGGAGGAAGGTGACGGTCACGGCGAAATTCGCTACCCAGTTGGTGGCGCCGGAGACAGCCAGTGCCGCGCCACGCATGCGGTTGGGAAACATCTCGCCGAGCAGCACCCACATCACCGGCCCCCACGACACCCCGAAGGCCACGATGTACAGGTTGGCCGCCGTCAGGCCCGTCACCGCCGCCCCGTACGTGAGCACCGGCCTGCCGTCAGCGCCTACCCCGGCTGTGGCGAAGACGAGGGCCATGACGCCCAGGGTCAGCGCCATGCCCGCCGAGCCCGCGAGCAGCAACGGTTTACGGCCCACGCGATCGATAAGCATGATAGCCGGGATGGTGGCCAGGATGTTGACGAAGCCGGTGAGCAGGTTAATGCGCAGGGCCCACTGCTCAGTCGCCCCTGCGGCCTTCCACAGCACCTCACCGTAATAGAAGATGATATTGATGCCGACGAACTGCTGGAAGGCCGCCAGCCCCATGCCCACCAGGATCACCGGGGCGAGCCGCGACGTGCCCGAGACGATCAAGTCCGACAGGCGCGGCCGGTGCTCGCCCCGCAGGCTCTGCTCCACTTGCTGCACCAGGGCGTCGGCGTCGCTCTCAATGCGGGCGAAGACCCGGCGGGCCTGCTCCCGCCTGCCGCTGGCGATGAGGAAGCGCGGCGATTCCGGGATACACAAGGCGCCTAGCAGAAAGGCAGCTGCCGGCACGGACTCCATCCAGAACATCCAGCGCCAGGCCGGCGCCCCCAACCAGAAGGTCGCGCTCGCGCCGCCGGCGACCATCTGCTCGGCAGTCAGCGTGGGCCCGGATGGAAATTCCCGCGGCGCGTTTTCTGCAGGGTGGCGAGGATCTTTCACGTGGGTTCCGCCTACATCGACAACGAGCACGTTCATCATGACACCTCCCCGTGTCCACCTGACCTTTGCGAGGGTGGCGCTCTTGGAAGCGAATGACACCCATCAGCTCGTTCCAGGAATTAACAAACGACTTGGCCCCTTCGTCCTGGAGCCTTGCGACCAGGGCATCAACCGTCCATGGCGGCCTTGGCGAACTGGTCCAATACCGCGCTCCAGCATAGTTGGGCGCAGTATCATAGAGGCTGAGCAAGCCTGTCGATCCATCAACCCCTACAGTCTGGCCGGGTAGTTAGGGTTGAGACGCGGCAGGGAGCAAGCGTGTGTTTGAGCGTCGTCTTCAGGCATGGTCCTTGCTGTGTGTCGAGGTATCAGAGCAACGTGCGTGCCACGGATGCCACGATCTGGCCATGGCCCCCAAGCCTGGGGTTTTGCCGGGAAGCCCACCGTGAGACACCGCCGCCGGCCCCCGTCACACGGCGTCCGATTCTCGGACGCTCGGCCGGCGAGCGGCTGAAATTCGGACGGGGCGCCTCATAGGGGTGGAGGCTGGTCAGCGGGGCCCAGGCGGAGCCGAGGCTGCGGGGCGTCCAGGCAGGGGCGCCCTCCCCACCCGTGGCCGCCTGGCCTTGGCCCGCTACGAGCGTTGGCATGCCGCTTGCTCTCTCCAGTGCTGAGCCAGTGATGTGCCGTCCTGCAACGCTGGACGATCGTGGACTGGAGACCGTTGCCATGGCCAGACACTCGATCTCCGACGCTCCTGGACGTCATCCAAGCGGTCAGCGAGGTGGCCGCCAGCGATCAGGAAACTCCTGGCGACGGTCGCCGACCTCATCAACAGTGGCCGGGTGCGGCTGTGCGGCGATGCCGCGGGGGCCACGATTGATGTGTCGGCCACAGAGGACACGGCGGCCTGAAGCTGGAGCACGACTCGAGGTGTATGGCTGGCGAGGCCTGGACCGCACAGAGCCCAGCCATCAAGGGGCCGGCGACGCCGGTGTGCGGCGCGCCGAGGCCTGGGAGGGACGAGCGCCATGCGGGATGAATCGGTGGGAACCACCTGGGGAGAGGTCATGACGGCAGTGCTCACCCTGGGCATTGTGACGTGTCTGTGGCTCATGTGAGCCCGGGGCGCGCCAGGCCTGGCTGCCCTGCGGGTGGGGCAACATGCCAAGACCGGTCCAGGCCCCACGGCTGCTGGTCGGAGGTCCATGGCCTTGGCCAGGACGATCAACCTAGCTGGGGACCCGTTTCGGAGGACGGGGATCCCCTGCTAGGTCCCACGGCCGCGTCCGCCTAGCGGCCGCTCGGTCGGACCGTTTGGAGGACGTGGTCCAGCGCGTATTTCTGGATTTTGAGGTACAGCGTGCTCTTGGCGATGCGGAGGGTGCGCGCGACCTGGGTGAGATTACCGTGGTACGTTAGGATCGCCGTCAGGATGGCGTCGCGCTCGACCGCGTCGAGGCCCGTCACGGGGAGGAGCCCGGCGCTCCAGAGGGCGGCGGCCCCCCGGCGCTCGCAACGGCGACCTCCGCTGGCAGGTCGGCGACCGTGACGCGCTCCCCCGTGGTGCGTTTCAGGCCGAGTCGCGCGGCGGCGCCCGCGGGCCCGCCTAGCACCCCACGGGTCTCCTCGAGCGCGCGCAAGATGGGCTCCCGTTCCGCGTCTCTGAGGGTCACGGCATGGTTTGCCGGCCGGCGACGCCCGACGACGGTGGCATGTGGGGCACAGTTCCGCGAGCGGCGGTTGGAGCTCCGGTGCCCGCGAGAGAATCACGGCGCGCTCGATGAAGTGTTCGAGCTCGCGCACATTGCCGGGCCAGTGGTATTCCGTCATGGCGGTCATCGCTGCGGGCGGGATCGTCTCAATCTGTTTGTGCAGGCGGCGCGCATATTTTTGAACAAAGTACCGCACGAGGAGGGGAATGTCTTCCCGCCGCTCGCGCAACGGGGGGATCACGATGGGAAAGACATTCAGCCGGTAGTAGAGGTCGCTGCGAAAGTGTTTCTCGGCGACCATCTGCAGCCAGGTTCGCGTTCGTGGCGGCGATCAGGCGCGCATCGGTCTGCAGGGTCCGGGTGCTACCCAGCCGCTCGAACTCGCGCTCTTGGAGCACCCGCAGCAGCTTGGGCTGCAGCTCGAGGGGCATGTCGCCGATCTCGTCGAGGAACAGCGTCCCGCGGTGGGCCAGCTCGAAGCGGCCCATGCGTGGCGCCATGGCACCGGTGAAGGCGCCTTTCTCGTGGCCGAAGAGCTCGCTTTCGAGGAGGCCCGTGGGGATCGCCGCACAGTTCAACTTGACGAAGGCGTTCTGGCAGCGACGGCTGCGCGTATGAATGGCGCGGGCAATCACTTCCTTGCCCGTCCCCGTCTCGCCAGTGAGGAGCACGGTGGCATCGGTGGGCGCCACGGTCTCAACCGTTTGGAGGACGTGGCGCAGCACCGCACTGTCCCCCACGATCTCCGAGAGACTGCTATCGGGGTGGCGCCCGTCTGCCGCGTCCGGGCGCCCATCGGTAGGCGGGTTCGTGCCGGGCGCCAGCTGGCGGCTGCGGGTAATCGCCTGCTCAACGGCGTGGAGCAGGTCGTCGTCGCGGCACGGTTTGGTGAGGAATTCGATGGCGCCGGCCTTCATGGCGCGTACCGTCATCGGGATATCACCGTACCCGGTGATAAAGATAATGGGAATCTGACAACGGACCTTGACCAGTTCCTGCTGCAGATCCAGGCCACTTAAGCCTGGTAGCTGGACGTCGAGCACCAGGCAGCTGGGGACGTCCGGACGCCGGCTGGTCAAGAACTCCTGCGCCGAGGCAAAGGACTGAACGTTGAACCCCGCCGAGCGGATAAGATCGCTCAGACTCTCGCGCATGGACCTGTCGTCGTCAACGACAAAGACGCATGGGTGGTTCTCTAGCATGGCTGAACCTCCTGGTCGAGTTCCGACCCTTGTATCAGTGCCAACCAGTCAAGCTCTTGGGCTCACGAATGCTTGAGAGCCGCATCGATCGCATGGAGTAGGTCATCCTCGCGGCACGGTTTGTACAAAAAGGCCACCGCGCCGGCTTCAAGGGCTCGCGCTCGCGCCTCGTCGTCTGCGTGTGACGTAATGAAGATGATCGGGATCTGCCAGTTCGCCGCCACCATCTGACGCTGGAGCTCGAGGCCGTTCATGCCAGGCAGGCGCACATCGAGCAGCAGGCAGGCCGCCTCGGGCGCGTGCGGCGCCTGCAAGAACGCTTCCGCCGACGCAAAACCGTGCACGCGCAATCCGACGGATTGGAGCAGATCGTCGAGCGAACGTCCGCAGCGCGTCGTCATCGTCGACAATCGCCATGAGTGGAACGCTGGACATCGAGCGAGTCTCTCCTCTCGTTGGTTCCGCTGCCGGAAAACCGCCCTCGGCTCCAGAGCGCCTAAAGCCGACGCAGAGGACCCCTGATCGTTCGAACATGATCGTTTGCTAGAGAATAATCTAACGTCTGCGGGAGGGCACGTCTATGCTACTTTGGGCCAGGTGGCTACGACTTTGGGGGGAGGAGGCCGAGCTGATCAGCGAGTCTGATGAGGTCGGCGAGGGACTCGGCGCGCATCTTGGCCATCACCTGCTGGCGGTGCGTTTTCACCGTGGCCTCGCTCGTGCCCAGCTCGCCCGCGATCTGCTTGTTGAGCCGCCCGGCCACCATACGTGCCATCACCTCCCGCTGCCGCGGCGTGAGCGTAGTCAAACCGGCGGCGCAGGGCCTCGCGCTGCGCCCGCTGCTGCGCGCGCCTGGCGGTCGCGGGCGAGCGCCTGGTGAATGGCGTCGAGCAGGTCTTGGTCGCGGAAGGGCTTGGGCAAAAATTCCACGGCCCCGGCTTTCATGGCCTGCACGCTCATCGGGATGTCGCCGTGCCCGGTGATGAAAATAATCGGCATTCCAGGTCGCCCGCCGCCAGCTGCCGCTGCAGCTCCAGCCCGCTGAGGCCTGGCAGCCGCACATCGAGCACCAGGCAGCTGGGCCCCTCCGGGCGCGGGCGGCGCAGGAACTCCTGCGCCGAGGCGAAGGCGACGACCTGCAGCCCCACGGACTCCAGGAGGTCCTGGAGGGACGCACGCAGCGAGGCATCATCATCGACGACGAAGACCAGGGCCTCGGCATCCATCATCCCACCCCCTCGCTCCCGATCGGCAGCGTGAACTGCACGACGGCGCCGTGGGGCACATTGGCGGTCGCCCACAGGCGGCCGCCGTGCGCCTCGATAATCGAGCGGCTGATCGCCAGCCCCAGGCCCAGGCCGTGCGGCTTGGTCGTATAGAAGGCCTCGAACAGCCGGTCCAGACTCTGCGGATCCAGCCCCGGGCCCGAATCGCGCACGGCAATCACGCACCTCTGTCGCGGCCACGAGCTCCGAACTGACCCACAACTCGCGCGGCCCCGCGCCGACGCCACTCATGGCTTCGATGGCGTTCATCAGCAGATTCAGCAGCACTTGCTGCACTTGGATGCGGTCGCCCAAGACCAGCGGCACGTCCGCGGCGAGGTGCGTCTCGACCAGCGACCCCGTGGCGTTGCACTTCGCTGCGCGCCAGGGCGAGGACGTCCCGGATCGTGTCGTTGAGGTCGAGCCAGTCCTTCTGCGGCGGCGCTTTCTTGGCGAGGGCGCGAATCCGACCGATGATTTCGCCCGCGCGATGGCCGTCGGCGATCACCCGCAAGGCGGACTGCCGGGCTTCCTCCAGGTCCTGCGCGGCGAGCCAGCGCACGCAGGCACTGGCGTTGTTGACCACGGCGGCCAGCGGCTGGTTGATTTCATGGGCGATCGAGGCCGTCAGCTCGCCCAACGTCGTCAGCCGCGTGACGTGCGCCAGCTCCGCCTGCGCCTGGTGCAAGGCCTCCTCGGCCCGCTTGCGCTCGGTCAAATCGAGCACGAACGCGACACCCTCGTCCTGCCGTTCCCTCGAACACGGCGGCGCCGACCAGGACCGGCACGCGACTGCCGTCTTTGCGGAAGTATTCCTTCTCGAACGGCTCGCAGACCCCGGTGGCGGCCAGCTCTGCCAACGCCTGCTCGTCGCGCCGCGCGCCATTTGTCGGGCGTGAGTTCCCGTCCAACGCACGCGACCGGACACGAGATCTTCGCGGCCGTATCCCACCATGCGGAGAAAGGCGTCGTTGGCCTCGAGAATCCGGCCTTCGAGATTCCAGATGACGATCCCGATGATGTTGGCGTCCACCAGGCGCCGGATCTGCGCTTCCCGTTCTGCGAGCTCGCTATACAGACGGGTGTTTTCCAGCGAGATCGCCGCCTCGCGAGGCGAGCAGTTTCAGGACCGCGATCCGGGCCGGCGTGAAGACGTGGGGGGTCAGGTTGTTTTCCAGGTAGAGCACGCCGATCAGTCTGGCCTGCTTCAGCAGCGGCAGGCAGAGAACAGAACGGGCGTGATGCTGACGGATGTACGCATCGGCGGAAAACGGGTTCTGGGCCGAGGCATCGTCCAGAATCACGCTCTCCTGGGTGCGCACGACATAGTGGAGGACCGACTCTGGCAGCGTCGGCCGCGGTCACGCTCGCTTCTCGCAGACGGACCGTGACCGTGTCGCCGCTGGTCGTGGCTTCCGCCTCGATCCGCAGCTCATCACCTCGCGGCAGAATCAACAGACCGCGCTCAGCGCCCGCGTGCTCAATCGCCGTGCGCATGAGCGTGTCGATCAGCTTCTCCAGCACGATCTCGCCCGACACGGCTTGCGAGACTTTGATCACGGTCGCGAGATCCAGGTGCTCGACCGGTGCCCCGATCGTGCTCGTCGGACCGGGCACCGGCTCTTCCTTCCTGAGGTGCGGATAGAGCTGCATCGAGTTGCCGCACCTTGCCATCGGCTCCCCAGACGGCGATAGCACGTACCGGGCATCGCGCAGGTAGCGCAGCGCCGATCTTCTCGAAGCCCGCGCTGCAGATAGAAGCGCGCCGGCCAGTTCGTTGGCGAGCGCCTCATTGTGGACAAAGCCGTTGGCGCGGGCGGAGCGGATGGCCTGTTCGTAGAGGCGCATCGGCATCGAGCTCGCGGCCTTCGATGCGTGCGATCTCCGCGCCCACCAGCGCGGCGCGGTTCTCGAAATTCTCCGGGCAATTCTCCGCCCAGACCTCGAGCTGTCGGTGGTGGGCGGCCAGCGCCTCGACATGCTGCTGCCGCTGGTCGGCTGCGGCGGAGTCGCAGCATGCGGCGTGGGACAGCGCGCCGTAAAAGTGAAATTCCGCCGCGTCCAGTGGTGATGGCGATGTCCACAGCAGCCGTTGCGCCTGCGATGAGGCCTCGACGGCCGCGGCATAGTCGCCGGCCAAGAAGCGCGCCTGCAGCTTGCGGATCCAATACCAGCACTCGGCCAGCGCCAAATCCGGATTGTCTGCAAAATGGCGCTCGATCCGCAGCTCGTCAAACTGCTCATCATCCAGGGAGCCGAACTTCCGCGTCAGTCCCCGGAGCGTCCGGATCAGCCCGAGCTGCGTGGCGATGACGTCAATGACAAACCCGAACCGCACCTTCTGCGCAAACGCGAGACCATTCTCGGCTTCGCGTTGCATCTCGGCAAGCGGGTCGCCCGCCGCGAGCAGGTTCGCGTTCAGTTGGTTGCAGCTATAGGCCGCAAACGTGAGGTCGCCGATCTTGTTCGCGGCCTCGAACGCGCGGCGCACCAGCTCGCGGCCAGCCCGGACATGTCTCGTCCATGGCAGGATGGCATTTCCCAAGCCCATATAGGTCACTGGCCTGGAAGCGCTTCAATCCGCGTTGTTCGACCAGTTCATAGCCGAGCTGGCCGAAGCGAAATCCGGCCTGGTAGTTGCCGAAATGCGGGCCAGCGACCATGCCAAGCCATGCATAGGCGAAGCACGACCCGTCGCTGTTGCCATGCTCGAGGCTGAGATTGACCGCTCGGCAGATGACCAGGGCCAATAGGTTTTCATCCGTAAACATGTGCAGGCGGCACGACCTTGGTCAGCACATCGAGCGTCGCGAGGGATGCCGGGTCGCTCATCAAGGGCAGCTCGATGAGCTCCTCGATCGTGCGGCCCCCGAGCTGGGACCAGATCCGCTCGTATTCGCGTCGCACGTCCTCTTCGGTCGGATGCGGCGACCAGTCGATGCCTACCCGTCGGAGGTAGTCGAGACCGACGGCGACCGCGCGGTCGCTCTGATCCAAGAGTCGTGTACAGATCCACGCGTAAGCACGAGACGGTCGCGTGCTCGACCGTCGTGGCGGCGCGAGTTGAAAGCGCGGTCAAGCGCTCCTCCGCCGCCGCCAGCTCACCGGTCAGGAACTCGCATTCGGCCCGGTGCAACTCCAGCGCGAAGGTGAGCTCGTGCTGGCGCTCCCAGCAGTCTTCCGCCAGCAGCGCCGCGCCGGCGACGAGATACGTGAGCGCCGAGGCGTAGGCGGTCGACGCTCTTGGCGCGCTTGCCCGCGATCAGGTTGAGCTCAGCCAGCTGCTCACGTTCGTCTCGCGAGGTGATCAGGGCGGCGCCGCGGTTGAGCTGATTGACGATCTCGAAGATCGCCTCTTCCCGCTTCTCCGGCGGCGTGTGCGCCGCGAGCAGCCTGCCGATTCGCAGATGGGCCTCGGCGCGCAGCTCTTCCGGGATCAGTGAATAGGCGGCTTCCTGGACACGGTCGTGGAGGAATCGGTAGGAACCTTCCGAGCGGAACGATCGAGTCCCGACCGGACCGCTTCCCAAAGGTCGCCGTGCATGTCCTCGTCCGAGTCCTCGTGAACCATCGCCAGCATGGCGAACTCTGCGCTGTTGCCCATGCAGGCAAGCTGCTGTAAGCGCCTTCTGGGTTTCGACGGGCAGGCGATTCAACTTCCCGACCATGAGGTCCACCACGTTGTCGGTGTAGCCCTTGGCGTGAATGCGATTCAGGTCCCAGGACCATCGCGCCTGCGCCATGATCGAAGGTGAGTAACCCCTCTTCGGCCAGCGCAGAAATGAACTGAATGGCGAAAAACGGATTGCCCGCCGTCTTCTCGTGCACCAGTTGCGCCAGCGGGGCGGCGCGCTCCGGTTCGCAGTGAAGGGAATCCGCCAGCAGCTGGCCCAGATCGTCGACGGGCGAGCGGCGCAAGGACGATCTCCTGCACTGCTCGCTCCAGCCTGGCGGATCGCATCGAGCTTGCGCATCAGCGGATGGGTGGCATTGACCTCGTTGTCCCGGTAGGCGCCGATCAGCAGCAAGTGCTGCACATCCGGCTGGGTCAACAGATCCTCGAGCAAATCGAGCGTCGCCGCGTCGAGCCATTGCAAATCGTCGAGGAACAGCGCCAGCGGATGCTCCGGCCGCGCGAAGACGCCGATGAACCGCCGAAACACCAGCTGGAAACGTCTTTGCGCGTCCTGTGGCGGAAGCTCAGGGACCGGTGGCTGTTCTCCGATGATGAGCTTCAATTCGGGGACGAGGTCGACGATGAGCCGTCCGTTCGGCCCCAGCGCCTCACGAAGCGCGTCACGCCAGCTGTCCAGCTCGGCTTCGCTCTTGCTCAGCAGCGGACGGATCAGGCTCTGAAAGGCTTGCGCCAAGCGTGGCATACGGGATGTCGCGCTTGTACTGGTCGAACTTGCCTGAGGCAAACAGGCCGCGCGGCGGAACGAGCACCTTGTGCAGCTCGTTGACGACGGACGGACTTGCCGATGCCGGAATAGCCGGAGACGAGCACCAGCTCCGGCGTGCCGCTGGCGACGACGCGATCGAAGGCGGCGAGCAGGGTGTCGATCTCGCGCTCCCGCCCGTACAGTTTCTCGGGAATCAGGAGCCGGTCCGGCGTGTCGTGCGCGCCGAGCGGGAACGCGTCGATCCGGCCTCCGAGACTCCCATTGCAGCCAGGCAGCGCCGGAGGTCGCTCTCGACGCCCGCCGCGGTCTGATAGCGCTCCTCGGCCGTCTTGGCGAGCAGCTTCATGATGATCGCCGAGACGGCGCTGGGGACCTCCTGCAGCCGCTCGGCGGGCGGCACCGGCTGCCTCGCGATGTGGCAGTGCACCCATTCCATCGGATCGGACGCCGTGAAGGGCAGACTGCCGGTCAGCATCTCGTAGAGCGTGACGCCGAGGGAGTAGAGGTCGCTGCGGGAATCGATCGACCGATTCATTCGTCCGGTCTGTTCGGGCGCCATGTAGGCGAGCGTCCCCGCGATGACCTCGGGCGGTTCGGGCGCCTGGCGCTCGCGCGGCAGGCGCGACGCGATGCCGAAGCCCAGTGAGCCAGACCTGGCCGGTCGCAGAGTTGACGAGCACATTGGCCGGCTTGATGTCCTTGTGGATCAGGCCCCGCCCGTGGAGCTGGCCCAGCGCGACCGCGAGGCCAATGGCGACGCGCAAGAACTGCGGTCAACTCCAGCGGGCTACCCAGCAGCCGCGTCGAGCGGCTCGCCGCCGGGGTCGGTCGAGGACGAGCACCGTCCGCCCCTGGTGCGGGGCGAGGGCGAGAGGCCGGACGGCCCACCCGGGGTCAAGCTCGGCCCGTAAGGCGTATTCGTGCTCCATCCGCCTGAGGCTTCCCGGTGCGGGGCGTTCCGAGACGGGTGCCAGCACGAGCACGGGGGGGAGAACGGCGTCTATGCGACTGCGGTGCTGGCCCCGATACAGGATGAACTCCCCATCCTTCCGAAGCGTCTCGAGCCGGTATGCTGAAAGCTCCATGGCGGCGGCCTCCGTGTCGTGCCCGTGATCTTGGCCCAACGCTCGAATCGATGCGTCATCTCGTCGCGGTCTGCCGATGCTGACCACGGATGGATGGCTTCATAGGTCACGTCGATGCCGCGTTCGCACAAGAGTGCTTGCGCGTCGCGGTCGCTCAGGTGAACGCCATCATAACGCCAAGCCCCGTGGCTGATGATTGCGCCGGGAAAACGGTGATGTGTGTCGCCCTCGGTGTGGATGGGAGGGGTCATGTCTGGCTGCCTCTCCTGGGGTGGCATCAGTCACCTATCGGGCATCACCGAGGTGAGTATGACATGAGGTGGCAAGGAGGGTCAACAACTGGCACCCCCCCGCGAACCTACCGATCCAGCCACAGCGCGGCCGCACGGCCGCCATAGTCGAAGCTGGGGTTGGGGGCATAGTTCTTGACATACGGTTGCCAGGAGGCGGTGATCGTGTTGACATTGGTGTACACATAGTACTGCTGTTCCGCGGCATAGCGCTGGATGTCGAAGATGAGCTGCTTGCGCGCCTCCAGATCCTTGGTGCGCCGTTGCTCCTTCAGCATCGCCGTGATCTTGGCGTCATTGACGCGGCCAGTGTTCCACGATGAATCGGACGCATAGGCCTGGTACAGTGGGCTATCCGGTTCCCAGGCGATGCCGACGGGGCCTCGCACCATGCCCTCGAACTTGCCCTGCTCCGTCGTGGCCACATACGCGCCATACTCTTGGATCTTCAGCTCAACGTCGATGCCGACGTCTTTGAGGAAGCGTTGCACTAACTGCGCGTCGTCGAGGAGGTCGCGTCCGAAGCCAGCGGTGACCGTGAGCTGGGTTTTCAAGCCGTTGGGGAACCCGGCTTCCGCCAGCAGGCGCCGGGCCTCCTTGGGATCGTATTGATAGTATTTTGCCCCCTCGCCTAACTGTTCGATGGGGAGCGACCACCCGATCAGACCGCGGGTCACCGCCGGGGTCGGTTCGCCCTTGGCCCACACGGCATCGATGAGCGCCTGGCGATCGATGGCATGGGAGATGGCGCGTCGCACGCGCACATCGGCGAAGGGAGACATATCGGTCCGCATCGAGATCGCCTGGCTCACCGTGGAGAGGAAATCCTGATACAGCAAGAGGGGATGGGTCTTCTTCAGCGCTTCTACGTCTTGCTGGCGCACGCTCCACCAGTGCCAGGGGCCACAGTCGATTTGGCCGGTACGATACATGGCCAGCCCAGTCGAGTCGTCCTCGAGCACCAACCACTCCACCCCGTCGACGAACGGTTGGCCTTGCCGGAAGTAGTCCGGGTTGCGCCTGAAGACCGTTTTGACGTTCGGCTCGTAACGCTCCAAGACGAAAGGGCCGGTGCCGATGGCGGTCTCGGGCTTCTTCAGGTCGCCGAATTGCTGTACCACCTCCGGGGCGATGATCCAAGTGCTCCAGGGGTACGCCAGCGCATTGACCAGCCAGACGTAGGGCTCCTTCAGCAAAAACTTCACCGTATAGCGGTCCACCACCTCGACCCGGTCGACAAGGTCCAGGATATAACGGTTCGCATTCCCCGGCTCAGTCAGGAAGCGGTCATAGGTCAATTTGACATCCTCGGCCACCAGCTCGCGGCCGTTGACGGGTGGCTTGTTGTGCCATTTAATCCCCTGGCGGAGGTAGAACACATACGTTGTATCGTTCAGCTCCTCCCAGCGCTCTGCTAGATCGGGTTCGACGATGAAGGTGCCCGGTCGTACCCCAGGCCCGACCTGATGTCGCACCAGCCTACTGTAGACAAAGCTCAAGGTGGTATGCGTCTTAAAGCTGATGGTGAGATGGGGGTCGAAGTGCACTGGGTCATAGCCACGCACGCGCAGGATGCCGCCGTGCTTGGGTGTTCCCGCTTCCCCAGCCCAGGGCGGGGACGGGCCATAGCGGGGCCAGGCGCACAGCGTGGCGCCGGCGGCCAGGCCAGCGTTCAGCAGCTCGCGACGGCTTAGACCATGGGCATGTGGGAGATGACCGTTCTGCTGCAGCATGAGCAGCCCTCCTTCTGGAAGACACCAACGAAAACTGAGAACTGAGTCGCGAAATACTTTCCCTCAGTCCTCGCCTCTATGGCTTACCCAGGCATATCGCCTTCCAGGAGCAACGGCGCACACAGGGAGGCCAAGGCGTCCAGTTTGCTGGACACTTCACTCACGTGTTCGGCCCCCGTGTCTGCCTAAAGGACTCGGCATCATCCCCGCGATACGGTGGCACCCTGAACGCGTGGCGTCAGGCGTCGCGCGGTGCTTTCGCCGTGCGGCCTGGGGGCTTCTCATCCGACTCGGCCAGGCGCCTCCGACGCCGCCTACGGGGAGCGATGGGTTCTGCTGGCCTCTCCGTGTCAGTGGCAGGTCCATGACGGGCCAACGTGTCCAAATCCGCCGCCATCCGGGCGAGCACCCGGTATACCCGCGTCTAATCAAAGTGGCACATTCCGTCGCATCCTCGGTGTCAGGGCGGAGGTTGACGACCACCATCTCGCCACCCTCCAGCTGCGCCAGCTAATCGAGGCACCATCGCAACACTTCCACCTCATCGGCAACCCTGGCTTGCATCACCGCAGGGGATGCCGCGTGAGCTCTGGCGGCTTCCCCTGCGGATGGGTGGTCAACACCCACGCAGGTGTGTCAGCCATGCGGGCATCTCGCGAGCTTCAGCAGCCTGGAGGAGTTGATGGAGACGGCTGCGACTCAGGCCCGTCGCGGCGGCCATCTGTCTGATGGAGAGACCGGCGTCACGTGCTGCGACGATGGCCCAGATCCGCTCGTGTTCGGCCTCGTGCAACCGCATCGTTGCCAAGCATAGGCGCTTGTTGATCTGCTGGTCGCGTCGGGAGTGCTGTCGGCGTTCGTCTCGGGTATCCATGGGCTGAGGATACCCCTTGATGATTCAGGTGTCCAGCAAACTGGGCGCCTTGGCGTCCCTGTGTGCGCCGTTACTCCGGGAAGGCCTATTGCAGGGGCCGCGGCGGCACATCCGAGAAGAGCTGGCCGAGTCCACCACCGCCGGGTCGGAGATCCGGGTATAGATGCGGGTCGACTCCACCGAGGCGTCCCCCAGCCGTTTCTGTAAGGTGAGCTCGCACATCCCCCCTTCCCACATCCGCGTGGCATGGGTGTGCCTGAGACTGTGCGGGGTCAACCACGGCTCCTGGAGTCCCGCGCGTGTGCAGGCCCGGCGAAAGAGCTTGGCCAAGGCGGCATAGCTCAAGGGCTCGTGTCGACGCTGTCCACCCCCCCAACGAGAAAGAGAAACGGGAGCGGCCCATCGCTGGGCCGCTCCGTCATGACATAGGTACTGACCGTTTCCAGCGTCACTGCTTCATGTGAGTCGACCACGCGTTCCACACGGCTTTTACTGCAGACCCCCCTGGGATGGTCACAACGCCCGCGCACCGTCACGCGCCGGCGACCATAAGCCACGTCCTCCAGATGTAACGAGAGCACTTCGCCGGGCCGCAAGCCGCCAACGAGCATCAAGCGCACCAAGGCCAGGTCACGCGGGCCCCGCAGGGTGTCAAGCAGGGCGCTGACTTGGGCTTCCGCCAACGGTCGGGGTAAACGTTGGGGTGGAGCGAACAAAAGTACCAAAAGTTTCATAGGGTTTCTCTGTGATCAATCATATCAATAGGTTATACGATCGGTCACCGTAGAGTGTGTCTCATGTCCATCGACATTTGCGAAGACTACCTTCTTCGTAACTCATTGTAAAATATATCAGCTGAAAGGCTGTGAAACCTTTGGTACCTTTGTTCGCTTCAACCCGAATGGCATTCAGTTTGGCTGCAACCCTTTTGCTACAAAGGAGTTAGGACGCCTACAACCCGCGGATCTCCTCTGGCAAGATGGAGGCTCCACCCCGCTTTTTGAGAGGAGAGCCCCCATGGTACCCAGTGTCACGACTGTCCGCCAGCGCTTCAAAACCGATTGGGCTGCCCAACTGCAACCCGAGGCGATCCACACCGCCTGCGAAGCCGTAGGCTATACCGCATGGCGTGATCGCCTCCTCAATCCGGTGATCACGGTACAATTGTTTCTGTTACAGATCCTCCATGGCAGTATGGCCTGTCGCCATCATTGGTGGTGCGCGAGCTTTGGTATGACGTGACTCATCGCGGGTTTCGCTCGCGTCAGATTACTCTGGTGACCACCTTACTCGATGCTGAGTGCTACCCACGTGCTGACCTGGCCGAACTCTGTCGGAAGCGCTGGGACGCCGAAACTCATCTCGCACAACTCAAGACCACGGAGAAGATGGATGTACTGCATTGTAAAACCGTGCTGGGGGTCCACAAGGAACTCCTCGTCCTTGCCATCCTTTATAATCTCGTGCGCCTAGTCATTCTGTAATCGGCCAGACAGCAACAGGTCGACGTGGAACGGATCAGCTTTCTGGACGCTTTGCGGTGGCTCGAGGCCCCGGACACCGGCGTGCCGTTGGAGATCTTGCTCATCAATCCCGTGCGTCCGCACCGCATCGAGCCCCGAGTCAAAAAGCGGCGGCCCAAGGCCTTCCCCTTTATGAGCAAACCACGACGTATGCTGCGCCGGGCCTTGATACAGCAAGCATTTGGAGCCTAACTGAATGCCATTCCGCTTCAACCCAACTACTGCAATGGTCTGAACCGTTCTCATCTTGAGCTCCTGTCAGTTTCAACGGCCTCTCGAATGACTCTTGCCTCCTGTCGAGATCACAGATGACCACAACCTGAGTGGAAGCGGGCCAGTTCTTGCCGGCCCGCCCTATTATGCACCGCGCCTCGTCGGCATCGTCCAACACTCACACGTGCTCTGCAGAACAGCAGGAAGAGACGGCGGTCGAGTCCTTGACTGTCGCGGGCACCTCCGCCGGCCAACACGGTCTTCCCGCATCCAGCAGCCGGCCATCTTCATAGTGGTCGTGGTGTCGGACCCAAGCCATCGGAAAGTACAAGCCAGCTTCGTCGCGCCCCTTTGGGACGAGGTCTAGATAGTTGTACGTGTTCATGACCGTGAGCCCCAGCCGCTCGCCCAGCGGCGTGCGCAACCTGCTGAGGTGGACGAGGCGATCACGCTCGCGCAGGACTGTGCCACCCGGGTGCGCCCACGGCAACCGACGCCACTCGATCCCGGGCTGAAGCGCGCGACCACCCGGACGCTGGAGGCCCTGCGGCGCTTTGTCACAGGACGCTACGAGGACGCCGACGCCGTCAACGCCGGTGTGCCCCTCCCGTGGAGTACGGGCCCCGTGGAGGGACAGATCCATCGCCTCACAATGCTCCGGCGCCAGAGGTTCGGCCGCGCGCGCCTCGATCTCTGGAGCCGACGCTGCGTGCGCGCGCCCGCCGGTGCGCCGGAGCCGGCCCCATCAGGGACAGTGGCCGCCTCGCGGCCGGCGTCGAGATGGGCATGGCCCGCCACCACGCCTCACAGCCGCGGGGCGCGTGGCAGGTCGATGCGGCTCGGTAGCGGGAGGCGATCGCCTAATCGTGTCACGGAACCGTCGGCCTGCCGCGCGTGAACGGACTCAATACCGGGCTCTCGCATCTTCACCACAAGTGCCCAAGAGCCCACTTAAAGGTGTCAGTCAGACACACCCGCCGGCTCCAGGGCACTGAGACCAACAGCCTCATCACGAGCTATTGCAGGCCGAAGCAGCGGATGACAGGCTTCCTCGTCGAGTGGACCGCATCGTGAGAGTAGCCTTTAGCCTCTATCCGGCGCCCGGCGTGGTACGAAACGATGAGCAGACACCAATTCACTTGAAGATGAAGATGGGCGTTCCGTCGAGGAGGTCATCATCCCAGGCCAGGATCTGATCTCGCGGCATGAGATGCGCCTCCTGGACTGGGATGATCCAAATGGCCAGTTGCCGTTTGTCCAATCGGTAGGCAAAAAAGCTCTGCTTTTGTCGTCCGGGTGATGCGGATGTTGGTAACATCCAATCTGACTGGGGCCTCTCCCTTACGCCCACTATAGGCTCATTAATGCCTTGGCGCGCTTCAGAAGGCGTCGGCGGTTGTCGAGCCCGTTGAGGCCACCGTTGATGCGCGTGGTGATGCCGGTCAAATCATCGGCATCGGCGAGCTGGTTGAGATTGCGCCTGACCCAGAACCAGCCTGCCACATCGACGCACAGGTCAGGATCGGTTTCGAGCAACTCGGGATGAGCGAGGAGCTCAGCTTCTCGGCCAATGGCGCGTCCGTACTCGCGATAATTGGCGCGCCCAGTCAGCTGGATAAGGCCACGCCCTTTGAAGCGGGGGCCATCGCCAGACTGCGTATTACCCAGGTCACTGCGGCCCTCGTACGCCTCTCCGCTGGCGATTTCGGCACGGAAGCGCAACTCGCCAGATTCATGGCCGATTTGGGCGAGAAAGTGGGCTTGGCGCAGCGGCGTATCGATCTTGCGATTAGCCACTACAGTCGCAATTCTCTTGGAGAGGTCAGCCACATCCCTGTCGGCCGCCCGCAGGTACACGAAGGAGAGTAAGGCTGCATCGATGGAGGTAGGCAACAATTCACACAGGCTCGTCACGACCTCCCCACCTGCTTCCACCCGGCCGTTGGGGGCCTGCTCGCCCAACACACTGCGCTGAAAAGCCATGATGGCCTTGAGCGTCTTCTGGCCAAAGACGCCATCGGGTTTGAGCGCGTCTTCGTCGATCTCAATCCGCCCGGCCTCAGCACACAGGTTGAGTAGACGCTGCACGGTTTCAACATCGTCGCGTTGGTTCGAACATTGCGGGCCGACCGCGGCCAGTATGATGCCGGCACCGTCTCTGGAAGTTAATGCGGGCGCGGCTCTTTGTGAATTGACGCCCGCGCTCGGCACCGGCGAGGACGTTGGAGTCGCAGTACTGTCGCGCCGCTCGAAGTGGGGCGTGTCCTTGAAGGACGCCCAGTTGCCGCCCCATCGGTTAGCCGGGTCGAGGCTTTCCCAGAACTCCCCGAGGGCTCGTAGCTCTTCAAGATTGTAGGTGAGGTTGAGTGTGCCGTCGGGCCCCTCCCGGAAAAAATTGAGGTCGATGGCGAGCCGCTTGAGATGCAGGCTCTTCATCGTCTTGCTGCGACCATGCTTCACGTGCAGGGCTTGCTGTTCCGGAGTGCGGTAGAGCTCGCCCCCGGAAGCGATGAATCCGAGCTCATGCGCCTTGCGGACCAACTCTGAAACGTGCAGCAGGAACACCGCTTGTTCGCGTACCAGGCTCATCACCGACCCTCCCCTTGGGCACCCTCTTGCTGTGCGCGCATCGCGTCATTGAGGACAGTGAGTTTCTCTTCTTTGCTCTTGCTCCCCGCGCTCGATCCAAAAAAGAATTGGATGATGGCCGACAGCGACACGCCGAGCAGGAAGCCGAGGACGGTGTCAATCACGCGCAAGGCCTGAGCATTGTTCTCTTTCGTATAGTCATAGAGAAACGCGGCCCAGAAAATGAAGATGAAGGTCAGCAGGGAGAGGCCACTGGCATAGTAGTATATGAAGCGCCTGGCGAATGCGTCGTCGCTTGCCAGCGCAGCCTGCTGCAGAGCGCGCGCGCTCACACGATCGGCCTGGTGCAGCCTCTCAACTTCGAGCACATGAGCGTCGGCCTGCTGCCGGTATTCGAGGAGTTTCGTCTGGTATTGGAACTCGAATTCCTTGAGTTTCGCCCATTGTTCTTCGGTGAGTTTGTCGTCCGCGGCATCGTTGATGTCGATGCCGGTTTTTTCCTCGATCAAGCCTGCGACTTCCTCGGTCCCCTTGTCCAAGGCACCGCGAAACACGCCGCTGAGCAGATCGAGCCCCCGCTTGGCAAGTGCTGGAGCGATGGCCGTGAGGGCTGCAGCAATGAGTGGTACTGGCATATGCAGTTCCCCTTCTCTAAAGTGACCGTGGGTGTGGCTCACATCGAGTAGCCACTTTTCCTGGTATGTTGGATCAACATGTTACGGGTGTTTTCCCATAACCGGTACCTATGGGACCCTATAAGACTGAAGAGGCTCCTGGAGACTGACACAATGTTTTCCACGTCACGCGGTTTGACCTCCTGTAGAGATTGTCCCAACCGGTTTCATGCGGCTGACTGGTCGACGGGCGACCACACCTGCAGCGAGCGGTCTTGGCGATGCACTGACACTAGAGCCGCTTCCCGGCCACTCTACGCTCCCGATTGCAAGAGTGACGCCATCGTGAATACTGCATGCGCATCTGCTCTATTGGCGCAAGGGGCGTAGATTCATGGTAGCGTTTGGCCTGAACGAGTCGTGCAGCATTACACAGATGCGGCGCCTTTATCGCTGGGCAAGGGCTAAAACGCTCGCATTAGCGGCAGGCTTCAAGGTGTGTCTATCATTGACCATCACTGGTTAGATCACTACAAGGCGACGGCAATGGATCGAGGTCGCCCAGAGACTCTTGCCATTCCTGCTTCAGCATTGTGAGTTGCAGGCGAAAGCGCTCGAAGGCCTTGAAGTAGCGGTCCAGGTCATCCGGGGTCATGAGTATTCCAGCAGCGGAGAGGTGGAGCAAGTGCTGCCCCAGGTGATGGATATGTTGATGCTCGCGGCCAATGACAGCAAAGGCGGGATGCTCAGGGGGGAGCGTCGGGGTCTCCTGGTAGTACCACTCCCCAAACCGACATTGGCGATAGGGTTCCGGCTGCAGGTCACGACTGTCAGGCTGTAGCGGGTTAATCAGCCTCATGTTTCATTAGAGGACCCTAGGCATAGACTCACTCCAGCCAGAAATCGCTAGGCCAAACGCGCGGCAAGAGTTTTCCGGGAACATCGCCTTCGAGCTCTGCGAGTTGGGATTCCGGGGCAATAGCGAAAAACACCACTTGCACCGCTGACTGCAAAGCGTGATCTTCTGACCCCATTGTGACGCTGGCCATGACGCGGGGCACAGTATCGCGGACACGCTGGAGGAGTTGGGGGTCCCTCCGTAGCCGCCCGAGTATTTGCGAGAAGCGCTGCATCCGCTCCGGCGTCAGCCCCTCCCTGAAGTCAATGGCTATGGCTTCCGCGCGTGCCGATGGTGAGAGGGCGGTGCGCGAAAAGGCAAAGCTCTGGGCGAGCGCGTAATCGACGGCCGACGACTGGTTAGGTTGGGAACCCGCTTTGGTCATGGCGCGAATAAAAGTCAGCGTGGCCCGCACACTGGGACAGCGATCTGCATAATAGAGGATCGTACCTTCGCGGGGGCGAACATCCAGCCCGTTACCATAGGCCAGGCCCGCCTCCCAGACCTTTTTATACCAGGTGTGGGGGCCAGTTCCAGCCAACGATTTACCCGCCAGAACTGTAATCACCGAGGCGTCGTCGAGGTCCCGATAGGTTGGCCCTTTAGCCGTTACCACCACGTTTCCTGTCAAAGAACGCTCATGGACGTACCCCACATAGGTGGGATAGCCGATGGCCAGCTCTGGATAACGGCGCTGAAGTCTCGGCCACACGACCGGCGGGGCGTCGCGAGGAGGTTCTCTCACGTCCCGGAGCGGAAACGATCGTACCAGGGCTTCAACGTGTGGGCGGGCCTGCTGGAGAAGAAGTCGGTCACCCATGAGCCACAGCCGCAAACGCGAGCGGTCGAGGATGAGCGCCTGGAGCTCACGCATTTCCTGGATGGCTTGGGCTGCTCCCACCTGGAGATCGGCGAGTGCTTCGGCACTCGAACGCTGTATGCCCTCTCGGACGAACGCTGGTGGCCATGCCTGCAGCTGGCCTCGCCAGTAGTCAACGAGCTGTCCTCGTAAGCCGGTTTCCTGTATGTCCGCCAGCACCAGCGCGATCTCCGTGACCGAGACAGTTTGCAATGACGCCAGGAGTCTGCTGGCGAATGCCTCTAAATCCTGTAACGTTTCCGTCGGGACTGGCCCGGCAAGCTGCCAGGCAAGGCGCTGCAAGTGGTGAGCACGTGTTGGTGGCGCCATGAGGCTGAGATACAGATGATCATCCTGATAGCGGAAGGCCTGCGCCAGTGTTTCAATCCACTCTTCCTCCGGACGCTGGGTCAGGGTGCGCTCGAGGCTGAGATGTTGTTGCAAGAGATCACGGAGCCGCGACAGGTTGTCCGGACCTAGCGCATTGGCGTGCGTCACGCTCCTGACAGAGTCGAGCGCGGCGCCGAATTCCTTCAGCCCCACTCCGGAGGCCGTGATCATCAGCTCGTAGCGCTTGGCCTCAGGGGCGGTGCTGTAGCGAGTCTCCAGGCGATAGAGATGGCGCTGGATATGCTCTTCAAAGGGAGGATTCGGCGTCATTCCCTCCCCCTCGTCTATCCCGGTCGAGCGCAGCAGCGCCGGAAGTAGTGGTAAATACCGGTAAAGATGACTTGGCACGTCACGAAGATCGAACGCAAGGCCGATCTCCGTCAGCGCCGCGCCTTCGACATAACTAGCCACCGTCGGCACCCCAGCAATGGTCAGTTGAGCATAGGACAGCGTGTCGTCAAAAGTGCGCGGCGGATGCATGGTGAAGGTAGGTAACGCCATCGGCTGAGTGGTTCCCGAGTGCTGCACCTGCTGATTGGACCGATCGGCTTCAAACCTCCGCAACGCCTCCTGGTCGTCAACACCGCCATAGCGCTGCTGGATGGCGGTGAGTGCGGTGGCCAGGCGTGCTTGCCGCTCCTGATCCAGCTGTTGCAGCAGGACAGGGGAGGGAATTGCGGCCGTTCCATACGGCAGGTCGAGGAGTCCCGCCTGTTCGATCACCCCACGCCAGATGTTGGTGCTGGACTCGATCTCCGTTTCCAACCGCGCCCAGGAGGCTTGCCAGTCGAGCGACCGACGCCCGGCCGCTTCTTGGTCGAGCAACTCCAGATGCTCGAGCCACGTAGCTTCGAGGCGTCGCTGGCCAAAGCCTGGTGGAGTGGTGTGCCATACGGTCAGGGCCCGTCGGCGGGCGGTAAGATACGCGAGGATTTGGCGATTGAGTGCTAGCAGCTCGCTGGATCCGTCGCGATAGCTGGCGATCTCCCGAAGCTTGGCCTGTACATGGCCGCGGAGCTCTTCGAGTCGTTCGATGGTGAGGCGATCACCCGGGATGCCTTCAATCCACAACAGAATGACCGGCCATGCCGGATCATAGGTGGGCAGGAACATGCTGCCCACCTCAGTCGCTCCAAGATCGATTCCCTGCGTCTGGCGGTCGACCAGCCGGCGATAGAGCATCGACTGGGGGCCCTGCCCAAAGGCAGCCAGCAAGGCCTCAAGGCGCAAACGATCATCGAGAGAGGGCAGATGGATGGGAGGCCACCCGAACAGGATCGGTGCCGGGTCGGTGGCATCCTTGCTGGGCCAAGGCACGAGCTGCAACTCCCGATGCTCGGCCGACAGAACGCGAGGGGAGGGTGTGACGACGGTCTCGCGTGGGGTGGTGGACTCGGTGCGGTGGAATGCAGCAAGGAGGCTTTCGAGGCCCGTAAGCACCTGTTCAGGTGGCTGCTGGCGATCCATGACGATCACCAGTGGCGTGCTGGGTCCCAGGACATAGTGCTGGCGGTGAAACCGGCGTATCTCCCTCGGTGTGAGGGTACGGATGGCATCTGGCGTCCCGCCAGCCTGAAACGTCAGTGGATGGTCTGACCCCAACACCAATTTCAACAGGGCATACCAGGAGTCGTAGAGCCCCTGCTGGCTATGCATCTCGGTATACACCGTGCCCTGTTCGGTCAGCCAGCGCTGACCCGTGCGCGGCTCAGTGGCGACACCAATCTGATACACCTCTTGTTGGGCCTCGGTATCGCTGAAATCGGGATGGAAGAGGGCCTCCAGCAGCTGTTTCAACACTTCGTAAAAGGATGTCGGACCACTGCCAGTGTAGAAGTGATACCAAGTGTAGCGCTCGGCCGTAGCCGCCGTGATGCTACCCAGGCGCATGTCGGCCAGCGTCTGGAGTGCACGCCCCGTCGTGCCTTTGCCGAGGAGAAGATGCTCCAACGCGTGAGCCGCGCCATGGTCTGCCTGGGGATACGTACGGACCATAAGCGCCGCCTGCGGAGCCGTGTCCATCCACAGGAAGTGCACGGGGAGGCCGATGGCCAAGTGGGTCAAGCGCAGCCCGATGACTTGCTCAGTATGATTCGTGTAGTGCGCCACGACCCTAAATCCCGCGATGGCCTGTCCGATGGGGAAGCGCGCTGGAGGCGTCTTGCTCTTGCGAATGAGTGGGCCCATGGCCTGTTGCCCCAAGGTGTCAGCCGACAGGCCGATGACCGACAGTATCAGGCCTATCACCAAGAGCCGGGCCGTCGTGCGCTTACCGTCGCTGGAGATCGTGGCGTCTTCCGGTCTGGCTCGGTTCACGATGGCCTGCTCCAGTGCCAGCAGGCGAGCTGCCAACCCTGACCCTCCACTGCCAAGGCCGCGACATAGCCCGGCCCAGGAGGGAGTGCCTGCAGAGACCAGCGCAGGGCTTCCCGCGGATCACTTCGCGTGGCCAAGAGCGCCGCTGGCTCACCAGGGGCCAGCGACACATCGAATTGGTCTAGCGGCAGCGACAATCCCTCTCCATGGGCTTTGATATACGCCTCCTTCCGCGTCCAGCAGGTGAAGAAGGCCTCATGCTTCGCCGCCGCAGGAAGGGCGCGGAGGGTGGCACATTCCTGGGAGGAGAAGAAGTGTTCAGCGATTTCCTCACCGCGGATTTCCCGACCCAGGTATTCGATATCGACGCCGATTTCCCGGTCACAGGTGACGGCAAACAGGGCCATTTCATGGGAATGCGAGATATTGAAGCGTACCCCCGTGGCATCAAAGCCATCGGCCAGGGCCGGCTTGCCGTAGGCACTATAACGAAATCCCAGCTCGGACGCTGGTACACCCAGGTAACGGCCGAGAATGTCCCTGAGCACCCCGCGGGCAACGGTAAAGCGTCGGCGATCTCGGGGGAAGTGAAAACGTGCGGCGCGCTGCGATTCGTCAGCGGAGAGGGTGGGTTGTAGTTGCGCAACACATGATGCATCAGGGTCGAGGCAGGCCCGCCAGACATGGACCTCAGCGCTCGACAGTGTCAGATCTACCTGTGGAAGGTGCCAGTGATGATCGAGGCTCGTCATGTCCGTTGCCCTCCGCTGCTCTTGCCATGGTTCACAAGCCATCTTGCTTGCATCGACCTACGATAGGTTTTTCGGGGAGAGCGATTAGAGTTCATCTCGATTAAACCATGGGTACCATCGGGTCAGACGCAGACGAAAGTTATACAGCGCAGAGCAGACTTCCATGACGAGATCTCGGACACCAACCTTTTGAAGGCGGCTGATGTCGTAGACGATGCGACAGCGCTTGAGGCTGCTGTTGACATGCTCGATGCGCACGCGACGGCTACTGTCACGACGGCTTGCGCGGCGTTGCCTGCCGATGGTGTGGTCCTGCAGGCAGGCCACCAACGCGTGATCGAAATGGGGCAGCGGCCCTGTGCATTCTAGCTCGGTTCACCTCGTCATCACTTGCAAACCTCCAGCACGTTGGGTCACATCCTCGTCGCATGGCATAGGCACCTCCGATACGCCATTGTTCAGCGGGAGACATCCTACACTCTAAAGCTTGATAATGTCTAATGACGATCGGGGCTTGATGCCGATGATAACCGTTAATGAAACAAGCCATCTGAAGGAGCAGCGCCATGAAAAGCTCGTCCTCGCAGAGCTGGAGCGACTTCGAGTCCCCTAATGAGCGCAAGAGTCAGTCAACATGAGGGGGTATATTAGATGTTGATCCTTCCTGTAGCGGCCCGCAGTACACCTCCGTCATTTTGCGAAAATGATAGCCCAGTGCGGCCAGCATGACTGCCTGCGGAAACTTGTCGCGGTGGGAGGCCGTGACCTCTCGCATGTAGTGCCAGAACTCGCCGCGTTCAGTGTCACGTACGCCGAGCGAAAGCATGACTCGCGCCAGCGCCGCGAGGTCGCTGGCGAGGCTGCCGCGACGTGGTTCCGGCATGTGCTGTTCGACCCGCTTCAGGCTATCCAGTGCGCGCCGGTAATACTCCTTCGAGCTGTAGATTGTGCGTAGGATCGTTTTATAACCCTCGACTAGCCGCTCCGCGTTCATCCTGGGAACGAAGCTCAACGAGCAGTCGGTGTTATTCCCGGTCGTCTCACCGAGCAGTCGCCCCTCGCCCTCCAGCCGCCGCCAAAGCTGCGTGTCGGGCAGCGCCCCCAGCAGGCCGACCATGGCGAGCGGAATGGCGCTCTCCCGGATAAAATTGACCTGCCGCTCGAAAATATCTTCAGGGTCGTTGTCGAAGCCGACGATAAAACCGGCCATCACCTCGAGCCCATGTGATTGAATCTTCTTCACCGATTCGAGCAGGTCACGCCGGGTATTCTGTCCCTTCTGCGCTTCCTTGAGGCTCGCTTCCACCGGCGTTTCGATGCCTAGAAAGACGCGGCGGAAGCCGGCGCGCCGCATGTCATCGAGCAGATCATCGTTGTCAGCAAGGTTGACGCTCGCTTCGGTGACGAACGAAAATGGATAATGATGGCGCTCAGACCATTCGACCAATTCGGGGAGTAGACGCTTAACGTTGCGCTTGTTGCCGATGAAATTGTCGTCAACGATAAACACCCCCCCGCGCCAGCCAGTCTGTATAAGTGCGTCCAGTTCGGCGAGCATCTGCTCGTTACTTTTCGTACGCGGGACGCGGCCATACATCTCGATGATGTCGCAGAATTCGCAATTGAAGGGGCAGCCGCGCGAGTATTGCAGTGACATCGCCCAGTAGCTCTTGAGGTCGGCGAGTTGGAAATCAGGGACGGGGGTGGCGAATAGTACTGGTCGCTCTGCGGCTTGATAGATGCGTCGGGCATCGCCGCGCTGCAAGTCGTGCACAAACTCAGGCAGTGTATCTTCGGCCTCGCCGACGAAGATGTGATCGGCTTCGGGTACACTCGTTGGGCTTGTGGTAATGTACGGCCCGCCCACCACCAAGCGCTTCCCGAGCGCCTTGCTCAGCGCCACAACTCCACGCAGCGATTCCTTCTGCACGATCATCGCGCTGGTAAACACCATGTCCGCCCACTCGATGTCGGACGAACGTAGCGGTTGCACATTCATATCCACCAGACGCCGTTCCCAAGTGTTCGGCAGCATCGCGGAAACAGTCATCAGTCCCAGCGGTGGGAACGTGGAACGCTTGCCCTCAAATGAAAGAGCATATCGAAAGCTCCAGTAGGTGTCAGGAAATTCTGGATAAACGAGCAAGACCTTCTTGTGGTCATTCATTATCTAATCTTTGCATAAGTGAGTACCAATTGGGATGTGTCGAGAACGATCTTCAGGTCATGCTTTTCCCTACGGGCAACTAAACTCCACCTTGGCGAACTCAGCAAATATTTCTTCAACGTCTGCCCTGGCAAGTGCGACGGCTGCTTCACAACTGTCAAGTGCTAAGAGCCGCTCTGCTTCGATTACTCTACTCGACCAGGGAGAGGTAGCTTTCCATTCTTAAACAACCAACATGCAAACCGGCACGGACACCCGCAACAGCCGATGCGGATAGTCTATCGTCAAGCATAGACGCGCCAAACATGAATCGAAGTCGGGGAGAAATCCCTATCACAGAGCGTCAATGATGTTTTCACAAGCTGCACTATAATGTTTTGGTTCCCCAGCTCCTTCATCCGAATAGAACCAACAATGGGCGTTTCCAGACCGGAAGCGTCATTCTCCAGGAGAAGGATGATTGCATACATGTGATGGGCCACAGCTCAACGATAGTCAAATTCGGTGCCTGTAGGTTGAGCATACAAAGCCGTCCACTGGAGCACACGGGTCAACTGGTCACTTAGTGTAAGCACTTGGCGTAGCACCCGCTCAGATTTTTCCGTGGAGACTGCTGCGCTCAAGCGCGCCTACCTTGTGAGTATTTGGTAATTTCTCCCTCTAACCTCCCCAACGATCTTGCTGGGGAGGTGCACCTCAGCGCTTATTGGAGCGGCTTATACAGAAAGGTTTCAGCATTATAGCCCAATTAAAGATTGAATACCTCAAGCGTTTCGGCGTTATTGCCGGTCGCGAGTCACACCCGGAAGACCGTATCATAATTGATATCTGGTAGCTCTTGGGAACAGCAAAGGGAGGAGTTCCCCCGCCCTCTTGTTGTCTGGTCTCTGCTGAAGGGTCTCTAGAGCAACCGTCACACATACGAGGAAGCCATATGGTCTCCACAGCTCCCCTGCACGTAGCCCCCAGGTATCTACCATAGTACTGTGCTTATCTCTTGCCCATGGTAAGGACACCTTCCAGACACGGCACACCTGCCTACTAGGTGGGGAGGTCAGGCCAGGGGCTCCCCCATGGCTCTCATCGCCGAGCAGCCGACGGAAGGGGTGTCAGACCATACCAATCAGGCCTTAGCAGGTGAGGGACCCCCTGCGCATGGAGACCGAGCATGACCCGACGGGTGCGTCTGTCCACGTTCCTCTCTGCTCTAGCACAACCGCCTCGTGTGTACCGAACGCCCCTGGCCACATGCCGCGTTGCACGGTGGGTGCTTGGCGTGTGGTCTGGTGAGCTCCCGGTCATGGCCTCTACAGCCCCCATCGCACTGGCCTAGGATGCGGTGCGGTCAGCACATGTGACGGGCCAGCGCCTGTGCTATGGCGACAGGGTGACTGATGGGGCTGAGGTGGAGCAAGGCTCCGATTCCACGAATGCCTCCTCGGTTCTGCTGCAGCATCTGCCGAAGATTCCGTGGGAGCAAAGGCGTTGATCTCGGTGGATAGTGACGAGGTACACGGTGAGGATGGGCGTGCCCACCAGGCCATCGACGGGAATATCAGGACGATCTGGCACAGCGAACGCTTGGCCGCCTTTTGGGAGCCACAGGGACTCGCGCCCGGGTGCATGCGGCAGTCCCGTGAGATGGAAGAAGCGCGAAGGCGGGTCCCAAACTTCTGTGGGCCTTGCGCCTGGTCTGGGACGGCGGGCCAGGCTGGGCGATGGCCACGCCGGCGCTCGTGGTCGTACAAGGGACCTTACCGTTACTGGCCCTCTCCCGTGCGTTCTCACGTGACGCACAGACCCTAGGGCTGGAGGAACCCACCAGTACGCTTGCCGCCAGGGCCGAATTCGAGGTCTTTGACACGTTCAAGGCGCTGGTTAAGGGCCGTTCAGCCCTCCTCATCAGCCATCGGCTCTCCATCGTCCGGATGGCCGAGTCGCCATGTACCTGCACTGGACGGTTATCCCGTACGTACTACAGCCCCTCACGCTGTATGTGGGCCGCCCAATCCGGCTCCATGTCCTGCGGTCCCTGCTATCGCGGGTGCCCCGCTCTGCCCAGGTACTCGGAGCATATGGGCAACGTTTGATGAAGCGCCGCTGCTGAGGATAGGGGCTGCAGAGACGAGGTCAAGCGTTAGCATGGGTCTTCGGTGGGCATGATCTCGCCTTGGTCATCGCAAAGATGCAGCGCGCCAAGAGTGGCTGTAATGGTGCCACCCTCAAAACCCAAGCTCATGAGATAGCGCGTGAACCGCTGACGTTCACGGGGTGAACAGGGGTAACTCCTTGGAGCGAAGGCGCTTACGAGCGGCCTGCTCAGCGAGCATGGCCTCGTCAACTTCGCTATAGACTTCACGAAGCACCTCCTCCAATAACTCTGAAGGTATGCCGCGCCGCTGGAGCTCCCAGGCCAGTCGCCGTCGGCCCAGCGGCTTGGCCTGCAGACGATAGCGCGCCCAATCCAGTGCCACCCTGCGATCATCAATGTATCCGTCAGCTGCCAATTGGCGAAGGACTTCGGCAACGATCGTCGTCGTATATCCGCGCTGCTGAAGACGCTCCGACAATTCGCTCGAAGTCTGACTGCGATAGGTGAGGAGACGATATGCCTGCTGTTTGGCGCGCTGTAGTGTCTGGGCGTCCTGGTCCATGGCTAATGCTTCACCTGATCAATGCACTCCGAACTTTGCTGCTACTTGACGGGTTCCGCTTCATCTGGCGAGATCCGGATCAAGCCCAGCTCACGTCTCAGCTGCGCGTCGAGATCAGCGGTAAGGGCTGGGTTATCCTTGAGATATTTCTTGGCGTTTTCGCGTCCTTGTCCGATACGCTCATCTTGATGAGAGTACCAAGCCCCACTCTTGGTGACGAGCCCGCGTTCCGCCGCCAGGTCCAGAAGATCACCTTCACGGGAAATCCCTTCCCCGTACATAATGTCAAATTCTGCTTGTCGGAATGGAGGAGCCACTTTATTTTTCACGACCTTCGTTCGCACCCGACTCCCGGTTACTTCCTCTCCCTCTTTCACCTGATTCACGCGGCGAATATCCAGGCGTACGGAAGCATAAAACTTGAGGGCATTTCCGCCGGTGGTGGTTTCCGGGTTGCCCACAAACATGCCGATCTTTTGGCGAATTTGGTTCAGAAATATCATCGAGGTTTTGGACTTACTGATAATGCCTGTGAGCTTTCGTAACGCTTGCGACATCAGGCGCGCCTGCAGGCCCATCTGTGGGTCACCCATCTCGCCATCGAGCTCTGCTTTCGGGACAAGCGCGGCTACAGAGTCAATGACGACGACATCCACGGCGCCGCTGCGGACCAGTGTCTCCGCGATCTCAAGCGCCTGCTCACCGGTATCCGGTTGCGAGATGAGCAACTCGTCCGTCTTCACGCCCAATTTTTGGGCATACACGGGATCGAGCGCATGTTCGGCATCGATAAAAGCCGCAATGCCTCCCGTCTTTTGTGCCTCGGCGATAATGTGCAGCGCAATAGTCGTTTTGCCAGAGGCTTCCGGGCCGAAAATCTCCGTCACGCGACCGCGAGGAATTCCGCCAACCCCAAGGGCGGCATCCAGGGAGATCGAGCCAGTCGAAATAACCGAAACATCAAACGCACTGGGCTCAGCTCCAAGCCGCATGATGGCGCCTTTGCCGAACTGCCGCTCAATTTGCGATAATGCCAAACTAATAGCCTTTTCTTTGCCCTCTTTCAATCCTTCCACCGTTGGCTCCTCCATGGGGGTCGTGCCGTTTCGCCTCATCGGTCGAAAGTGCTAACCCTCTCCTTTTCATTCACCCTCCGAGGTCGGTGTGACGCGTGGGAAATGTGCGGTATGAATGGTCGAGTAGCGCGCTCCCGAAGCCTGCAGCTGACTTTCGACCAACTCGATGTGGTCGACGTCAAGCTGACCCACTACCGTCTCACGATGGCGCTTCAGCGTCGTGAGGAAATCGCCTCGGTGGAGGATGCGCTTCAATCGGGCCAAGGTCAGGTGGGGCGCAAACGGGCGATTTTCGGATGGAAAGCCAACCTGCATCAAATGTGCGTCAAGGGCCTGTTGCATCTGGCGCAAAACCCCAGTCACTTCCTGAACACTCACCCACAAAACCCGTGGACTAGATTGATGTGGAAAAACCCCGACCCCGGCAAGCGATAACGTGAACGGCTGACAATATTGTACTATCGTGGTCATACACGAAATAATCGGTTTGATTTGGGTAAAATCGACGTCGCCTAAAAATTTCAACGTCAGGTGAAATCCAGCTTCCCGCACCCATGTCGCCTCTAATGGTAAGGGCCGAAACTCCTGTTGTAAAGCGACGAGTTTTGCCTTGACATCAACCGGGAGTGGGATAGCGATAAAGACGCGCACCAGTCGCTTTTCCTCCCTGGCGACAGGGGCTCCATGTTATGAATCGTCGGAGTGCCAGCCGATGGCTGTCTGCTCTCCGCATCAACGTCAGTCGAGGGGGAATGAAGTATGCCGCTTGGGAGCGGTTCAGAGCTTAGCACGCTGGAATGTGGGTATACTGGCTCAGCGCATCGCGAAGTATGGTGAGCGATTTGACCGCCGATCGTTGCTGGATCTCCGTACGATCGCCAGGGATCACTCCTTCCCACCAGGCACTGACAGTTGGCAAAGCGATGGCAATATATGTGAGGCCGATAGGTTTCGAGCTTCGGCCGATCCGAGGCCCTGTCAGACCTGTGACTGCCATCCCCACTTCCACACCGCTGAGCTCTTGCACCTGCGTCGCCATCGCAAGGGCTGTTGCCAGACTCACAGCTCCGTGCTGGCGGAGCACGGCAGGTGGAATGGCAAGAGACGTTTCCTTCGCTTCATTGCTGTAGGCGACAATGCTCCGATCGAAATAGCTTGAGCTCCCCGGGACGGACGTCAGTAGATAACCTATGAATCCCCCCGTTGAGGTTTCAGCTACGGCAAGATGCCAACCTCGTTCGATAAGCAATCGGCCTATCTCTTCTTCGACTGCCATACTCTGCACTTTCCTCGCACATCCGGAGGCATGGCACAACGCCAGCCCTCTGAGGAGGCAATCACCTTTTCGATAGGAGCAACAAGAGCCCCCGGCCACCTATTGGCCCAGCAGTTTCCGAACTGCTGGACGAAGTGCAGGGACCGTCGTCCGTGGGCGCACAACACCACATGTTAGCCTATGGACAGGTGGTGAATGATAGAGGCCGCCGTTTCACGGGCCCAGCGATCGGCTTCGAGAATAACCTCGATGTCGCCATCGACGATAGGACGAGCCTCGTGTCGACCGAGGGTTTCCTCGATCACAGCGGGAATATCGACAAAACGAATCCTCTCTTGCAAAAATGCCTCCACCGTCGTTTCGTTGGCGGCATTGAGCACCGCTGGCAGTGTGCCGCAAGCACGAATTGCCTCGAAACCAAGGCGCAGACAAGGAAAACGCTGGAGGTCCGGGGCTTCAAAGGTCAGCGTGCCGATCTGGGTGAGATCCAGTCTGGGTAGCGTATTGGCTAGGCGTTCAGGGTGGTTCAGCGCATACGCAATGGGAATACGCATATCGGGGATACCCAACTGGGCGATGACCGAACCGTCAATGAATTCCACCAGGGAATGCACAATACTTTGCGGATGGACCACCACGTCGACTTGATCAGCGTTCACTCCAAAGAGCCATCGTGCTTCGATCACCTCAAGCCCCTTGTTCATCATTGTTGCCGAATCTACCGTAATCTTTCGCCCCATCCGCCAGTTTGGATGTTGGAGAGCTTCGTGGACCGTGATCTCGCCAAACTTCTCCTGTGGCAAGGTGCGGAATGGGCCGCCTGAGGCCGTTAGGAGCAAACGCCTGACATCGCACGAATTATGGCCGGCTAATGCTTGAAAAATCGCGTTATGCTCGCTATCGACGGGCAGGATACGAACGCGTCCCTGAGCCTCGCGCATGACCAGTTCACCGGCCATGACCAGCGGTTCTTTATTGGCGATGGCTACATCCTTGCCGGCTCGGATGGCAGAAAGCGTCGGTGCCAACCCTGCTCCGCCCACAATGGCGGAAAGGACAAGATCAACATCATGGAGGCTGGCAATTGTACATGCCCCATTGGTGCCCTCAAACACTTCTATCCCAAGGTCTGAGGTTCGCTCCCGCAGCTCCTTGGCTCGTTGCAAGTCGAACACCGACACATAGGATGGCCGGAAACGCCGCATTTGTTGCTCGAGCAAGTCAATATTACTACCAGCCGCAAGTCCCACGACGGCGAACCGCTCCGGATGGTGTTGGACGATCTCCAGGGTATTGACCCCGACGGAACCGGTTGAACCCAGAATCGCCAACCTCTTTCTCATGGCATGGCTCCCACTGTCTCCTCTCCCGCCCATTCGCCCCGCTGACCTGGATCACACCACTGCATTCGTCTACGATGGAAGCTCTTGTCCAACAACATAGAGGACATAGTAATACAACACTGGTGCGCCAAATAGGATACCATCGACCTTATCTAAAATGCCACCGTGTCCCGGAATCAGTACCCCAGAGTCTTTGACTCCGGAGCTCCGTTTCAACAGTGATTCACTTAAGTCGCCCAGTTGGCCCAGCACAGCCAATAGGCAACCAATGGCGACACATTGCGTCAGCGTAAAGTGCCCGAGTAGCCAGCGCCCTCCCAACGTAGCGCCACAGAGACTGCCCAGGAATCCTCCAATCGCGCCCTCGATCGTCTTGCCCGGACTGAGCCTTGGGGCTAACCTATGGCGGCCAAACAATCGACCAGATACGAGAGCAGCGGCATCCCCAAGCCAGACAACGCCAAATATAAAGAATACATAATTTGGCCCATTGATGAACATGCGTAAGAGTACTACATAGCTGAATAGCCAACCGACGTAAAAGGTACCAAACAGGGTAAATGCAAGACTTTGAAACGAGATCACCAATTCCTGCCGAACACAGAGCCCAACCAGGAATGACAGCATGACCAGCGCTGCCACCGCTCCATGGTGGGCGATACCGCCAACATAGAACGTGAGGGGCAACGCTCCGCCGCAGGCGATTCCGAGCCATCGCCAGCAAGGGAAGCCCTTGGCCGATAACATACGGTAAAATTCCACCAGTGCAACTAGGGTTGTAACGGTGACCAGGATCAAAAAGGAAAAAGGGGAGCCGAAATGTACGATCAGGATCATGAGGTGGAAGAATGCAGAGAGCGCTGATGAGTCGTTTCAAGCAGGGCTCCTATTGGCGGAGGACCTGTTCATGCGTCATACCGAAGCGTCGTTCACGTTGTTGATAATCAATAATGGACCGGAGTAAATCGTCTCCCCGAAAATCAGGCCACAACACCTCGGTAAAGTATAGTTCAGTATAGGAGGTTTGCCATAAGAGAAAATTGCTCAAACGTTGTTCGCCACCAGTCCGAATCAACAGATCTGGATCGGGCAAGCCTACGGTATACAAGAAATTGCTGAACACTGTCGGCGTAATCGCCTCGGGGGCGCAGTTCCCCACGCTGGACGGCGTGTACGAGGTGCTGCACGGCATTGATGATCTCCATTCGAGAGCCATAGCTCAAGGCAAGTGTGAAGATCATGGCATCATTCTGGCTGGTTTGCGCCATCGTCTCACAGAGTATGCTCTGTATTGAGGTTGGGAGATCCTGAATGCGGCCAATCGCATTGAAGCGGATATTCTCCCGCACCATCCGCCGTAATTCCTTCCGCAGATAAATTTTCAGGATGCCCATAAGAGCTCGGATTTCTTGCCTAGGGCGAGACCAATTCTCCGTCGACAGCGCGTACAGAGTTAAACATGAAACGCCGAGTTTGCGAGCCGTGGTCACGACGTCATCAACTGCCATGACCCCGGCACGATGTCCAGCATGACGTGGGAGTACACGCCGCTGCGCCCAGCGACCGTTTCCATCCATGACGATCGCGATGTGACGTGGAAGCTTGCCTTTGTCGATCTTCATCAGCAGGTCTGGGTCAAGCATCTAGCTCGCTCCTTTCCGCGGTCCGATGACGCCGACCCACCAGCTTATAAGATCCAACGCGTGCATGTACTTCAAGAGGAGGGAAGCATTTGACGCAGATGTCTGGAACGCATGTGACTCATATCTCCATCACCTCTTTCTCCTTTTGCGCCGACACCTGCTCCGCCATAGCGATGTATTTATCGGTTAATCTCTGGACTTGGTCCTGTGCACGACGCAGCTCGTCTTCCGAGATTTTCTTGTCTCTTTCCAGGTTCTTGATGTCATCATTCCCTTCACGGCGAACGTTTCGGATGGCGACTTTACAGTCTTCTCCGAGCTTCTTCACCATGCGGGCCAACTGTTTCCGACGCTCTTCAGTCAAGGGCGGGATGGGAATCTTGATCACCCGCCCATCGCTCGAAGGGGTCAAGCCCAAATCGGATTTCAGAATGGCTTTCTCCACCTCACCAATGACTGAGCTATCCCAGGGTTGGATGGTCATTAGCCGACTTTCTGGAACCGAAAGTGTTGCGACTTGATTGAGAGGCGTGGGAACTCCATAATATTGGACAGCGATCCCATCCAACAGCGCAAGCGAGGCACGTCCAGTGCGGACGCTATTCAGCTCCTTGCGGAATGCATCCAACGAAACATTCATCTTTTTTTCGAGATCGGCATACACTTTTTGAACCGACCCGTCTTGAGCCATCCTCAACCCCCTTGTACAACCGTCCCGAGTTCCTCACCGATGAGGACTCGCTTAATATTACCCCTGACCATGAGGTTAAAGACGATGATCGGTAATTTGTTGTCCATGCACAGAGATATCGCGGTGGAATCCATGACCTTCAGACCCTGCTGCAACACGTCCAGATATGTCAACCGGGGGAACATCACCGCATTCTTATCAAGCATGGGATCCGCATTGTATACACCATCGACTTTCGTTGCCTTTAAGATCACCTCGGCACCAATCTCGACCGCTCTCAGCGAAGCAGTCGTATCCGTGGTGAAGAAGGGGTTACCATTGCCACCTGCAAAGATCACGACTCGCCCCTTCTCGAGGTGGCGAATGGCCCGACGCCGAATGTAGGGCTCTGCGACCTGGTGCATTTCGATGGCGGTCTGTAACCGGGTCATTACCCCTTCTTTTTCCATGGCACCTTGCAACGCCAGGCCATTCATGACAGTAGCAAGCATGCCCATGTAGTCAGCGGTGACACGATCGACTCCGTAATTGGTGGCTGTGATACCACGAAAGATGTTTCCACCCCCGATGACAATGGCCACTTCTGCGCCGAGGTCGTGAATCTCCTTGACCTCCTGAGAAATTTCCTGAAGGACCTCAGGGTCGATGCCAAACCCCTGATTTCCCATCAACGCTTCACCGCTGAGTTTGAGTAAAACGCGTTTATAGTGCAACATCACGGCGGGTCGCATCCTTAGCAATCGTCAATCCGGACAGAACTCCCTCGAAGCGTCTCTAGGAACGCTCCTCGGACATGGTTTGGACAGGTAATGATTTATTGGCCACCGAGTTGATAACGCTGGAATCGGCGTACCACGATGTTCTCGCCAAGCTTTGCACCCACACCCGACACCAGCTGATTGACGCTCATGTCGGGGTCTTTGACAAATGGCTGCTCCAGCAAGCAGACTTCTTCGAAGAATTTCTCCAACTTCCCCTGCACAATGCGCTCGACGATGCGCTCAGGCTTGCCTCCCTCTCGGGCCTGCACATCGTAGATACCCTTCTCTCGGGCAATGATGTCCTCCGGAACATCTTCCCGGCGCAAGTAGAGGGGATTTGAGGCAGCCACATGCATGGACAAGTCTTTTACCAGCGCCTGAAACTCTTCGGTCCGAGCCACGAAGTCGCTTTCACAATTGACTTCTACGAGCACACCGATCTTGCCGCCGGGATGGATGTATGACCCGATGACTCCTTCCGACGCCGTGCGCCCCGTGCGTTTGGCGGCGTCGGACAGGCCCTTCTGACGTAAATAATCAATCGCTTTTTCCAGGTCTCCACCGGTTTCGGAGAGCGCGTTCTTGCAGTCCATCATGCCGGCACCTGTCTTCTCACGCAATTCTTTTACCATGCCTGCCGTAACAGCCATATCTTCACCCCCTCCTATTTTGGCTTGCCAATCGTCGCAAAATTCGCCAGTCGAGGCTGAGACCGCTCTGCTTATCAGTGGGCGATAGGCCAATGACCACGCGGATGCCATTCGACTTGTCTCGCAGCGTCTCGCCTACAGCCCAACCCCGCGCGCACAGAGTGCAGCCTGCCTAGCGCTTGGAGAATTGGAAGCGCTTGCGTGCCCCCGGCTGTCCATACTTCTTTCGTTCTTTGGCACGTGCGTCGCGTGTGAGGAACCCTGCGCGCTTGAGGCGATCACGCAGTCCAACGTTATACTCCAGCAACGCTTTCGAAATGCCGTGACGTAAGGCTTCCGCCTGAGCAGAGATCCCGCCCCCGGCCAGTGTTGCGAAGACGTCAAAACGTCCCACCTGTTCGGTCACATCAAAGGGCTGCATGACCACTAATCGCGAGGTCTCCCGCGGGAAATAGGCTTCAAACGCCCGTCGATTGACGGCGATATTGCCTGTACCCGCCTTGATCCAGACGCGGGCTACCGCAGTCTTCCGTTTGCCCGTCGCATACCATCGCTGCACATGATCTTCAACCGCCATACTCCCTCCTCTGCTCCCATCTCATACTAGTGATCCGGGGAGATACAGCCCATTCCTCAACTCTGGGTCTGGTCGAGTGGCTGAGGTTGCTGTGCTTGGTGCGGGTGATCAGGGCCCCCATAAACCTTGAGCTTCTTGAACATGGCCCGCCCCAATTTGTTTTTTGGCAGCATCCCCTTAACGGCGAGTTCGATGACACGTTCAGGTCTTTGGGCTAAGAGCTTATCTGCAAAAATGGATTTAAATCCCCCTGGATATCCGGAATGCCAAGCATAGAATTTGTCCTGTCGCTTGTTGCCGGTCAACCGCACCTTCCGAGCATTGACGATGATGATGTGATCTCCGGTGTCCATGTGCGGGGTATAAATTGGCTTGTGTTTGCCACGGAGAATGGTGGCGACCTGGCTTGCTACGCGCCCTAGGACTTTTCCGTCGGCGTCGATGAGAAACCAGCGACGCTGTATGTCTTCCTGCTTCGCGCTGAAGGTTTTCATATAATCGTTGGCTCCAATGGGCTACTCAGCCGTCTTCCCGGTACACTGGTACGTTTTCCATGTTGAACTCGGCTAGGTTTCATTGCTCTCGGGTGGGGCAATACCCCACATCAACCTGTCGCCAAGGAACCCTGCACAAGAGAGCGCCTCCCGGCGATTCCTGTCAATCGCCGGTGAATTGAAAGGCGTTCTTGATCAGCTCAATATGTGACTGCTGTGCGTCCATCTCAACCGTCACGACATCGAAGCGACAGAGCTCATCGGCCTTCTTCCGTTGGATGAGATAGGCTTGCGATGCTTTGATCAAGTGACGTTGCTTCTGAAGTGTCACAGCCGCTGCCGGCGGACCATACTTTTGCGAGCGACGTGTTTTCACCTCAACGAAAGCCAGCATCGGCCCGTCGCGTGCGATGAGATCGATCTCGCCAAACCGACAGCGGTAATTTCGTTCCAGAATGCGGTAACCATGTTGGCGGAGAAACTGGACGGCGGCTTCCTCCCCTGCTTTCCCGACTAGCGTGGCGCGGCTCAGTCATATCGACTCGCCTTCTGCACCACTCCACGAAAGGTCACCCGATGAATCATGGTCGGCCCCAACTGTTGAATGGCTCGCAAATGGGTTACGGTGCCGTAGCCTTTATGTTGCGCCAACCCGTATCCCTGGAATTGACCATCGAGTGCCTCCATATAGCGGTCTCGGCTGACCTTAGCAACGATTGACGCTGCCGCAATCGACCCAACCGTCTGATCACCACGGACAACCATGCGCTGCGGTTGGTTCACCGGCACGCCATCGCGGCCATCGACGAGCAGAAAATCCGGCGGACATGCTAAGTCCTGGACAGCTGCCTGCATGGCTAATAAGGTGGCTTGCCGAATGTTTATGCGGTCGATCACACTAGCCTCAATGAATCCCACCCCCACCCCCATGGCGACTTGCCGGATCGCATCGTATAGCTCGTCGCGCTCCGCTGGGGTTAGGCGTTTTGAGTCATCAACGTTCGCGATGGTCACGCCTGGACGGCATATCACCGCTGCAGCAACGACAGGCCCCGCCAGCGCTCCCCGTCCTGCCTCATCGATCCCGGCGATGTGTGTAAAGCCGTGCTTCCACAGCTTGTCTTCAGCTTGCCAGCTTATCAGAGATACAGGATGCATTGTGGTTTCCTGCGGGGCACCGTGCCACTCCCGCACTGCCATGCCCGCCACGCTCACAGCTACGACGGGCGTCGTTCGCGAATACGCGCCGCTCTTCCCTTCTTACTGCGCAAATAGTAGAGTTTTGCCCGCCGGACGCGGCCAGCACGCACGACCTCGATCTTGTCAACCATCGGCGAATGCAGCGGAAAAATACGCTCGACCCCCATCCCGTAGGAAATCTTTCGAACCGTGAAGGTTTCACGGCTTGAACCTCCTTTACGGGCGATCACCACCCCTTCAAACACCTGAATCCGCTCTTTTTCGCCTTCGACGACGCGCACGTGTACACGCACCGTATCCCCCGCCTGAAAGGTGGGGAGCGAATCCTTCCGTGCTTCTTCTTCGAAGAGCTGCAGCATATTCATAGCGCATCCTCATAGGCCAGCACCGTGATCAGGTGTGGCATGCTAGATGGACTCAAGCAGGGCCTGGTCCTCCCGGGTGAGTGCAGCGTGCTGGAGCAACTCCGGACGTCGATGCAGCGTCCGCTTGAGTGCTTCTTGACGACGCCAGCGCTGGATTTGCTGGTGATTACCGGAAAGCAACACGTCGGGCACCGGTTGCCCCCGAAACATTTTCGGCCGTGTATACTGTGGCGCATCCAAGAGGTGACCCACGAAGGAGTCGTCATCTGCAGAGAGCGTATTGCCCAGCACGCCGGGTATCAGCCGTATCATGGCATCCATCATAACGAGCGCGGCGAGTTCGCCTCCCGTCAGCACATAGTCGCCGATCGACATCTCCTCGTCGACATAGGCCCGCACGCGGTCATCGGCTCCGCCATAACGCCCGCAGACGAGCAGTATGGCTTCTTTACCCGCCAACTCCCGAGCCCGCTGTTGCGTGAACAGGTGCCCCTGCGGGCACGTCAAAATCGTGTGCAAGGCGGGGACCTCGGTACGCAGCCGCTCTATACCGTGCACGAGCGGCTCAACCTTCATAATCATGCCTGGACCGCCACCGTATGGAGCGTCATCGGTCGTCCGGTGTAGGTCAGTGGTATATTGCCGCAGATCATGCAAGGCAATCCGCACCAAGCCCTTCTCCTGCGCACGCTTGAGGATACTTTCCTGCAATGGTGACACAAGGATCTCAGGGAAAATTGTCAAGACATGAAGCTCTAGCATGCTCACAACAATCCTGGTATCGCGCGCACATGCAGCAGGCCCTGCGCTGCATCCACCGCCAGAATCACATCTTTAATGAAAGGCAGGAGCGTTTCCTGCGTGCCCTGACGCACGACAAGCACTTCGTTACTTCCGGTCGGGAAAAACTCCTCCACACGACCGAGACACGCGCCATCTTCGGTATAGACCGTCAATCCCTCCAGATCAAACCAATAAAATTCCCCTTCGGGTCGAGGGGGGAGCTCCTCACGTCCAACGCAGAGCTCACACCCGGTCAGTGATCGCGCCATCTCTTGTGAGACACAACCGTCTAGGTGGAGGAGTAGCCGCTCCCCCATTCGACGTATGTGTATGATCCGGTAGCTTTGGAGGCACCCATCGGCGCGCAGAACCGCCACCTCGTGCAGGCGATCAAAGCAAGCCAAATCATTCAGATACGGCTCAACGAGGAGCTCCCCTCCCAGTCCATGGGGGTGAAGCACCCGACCTATAGGTACCGGTCCCGTCGCTCACTTTCCTTTCTGCACGAACTCACTCTAGGATTTCTAGGACGGCCCGCTTCTTGAGTTTCGTGGCCGCTGCGTTGACAATCGTTCGCATCGCCCGAGCCGTCCGTCCCTGACGCCCGATGACCTTTCCTAGGTCTGTCTCCGCCACTTTCAGCTCTAGTACCGTGGTCTTTTCTCCCTCGATCTCCCTTACTTCGACTTCCTCCGGCCTGTCAACGAGGGCTTGAGCGATCGAGCGTACAAGCTCCTTCATACGGGCTTCCTCCGCAGTAGGCCGCGCGCGGCTTGATGGATCGAGGGATGAAGGATTATGTAGAGGCGACTTTCTGCCAAACCCCGACACGAGCTAAGAGCGACTTCACCGTCTCAGTGGGTTGCGCTCCCCATGTGAGCCATTGCTGGACCCGTTCCTCATTGACCGTGATTTGTGGGGGATTGACCAATGGATTGTAATGGCCAACCGTTTCGATGAAACGGCCATCGCGAGGTGAGCGTGAGTCTGCGATAATCATGCGATAGATGGGCTTCTTCTTGGCGCCAATACGTTTGAGTCTTATCTTAACGGCCACCGTCCACCTCCGAATTTCCCCTTTTTACCCCCTTGCATGAAACGCTTCATGAGCTTGCGCGTCTCCGCGAACTGTTTGAGGAGACGGTTGACATCCTGGATTTGCGTGCCGCTTCCTTGAGCAATCCGTCGACGGCGACTGCCGTCGATCATCGATGGGTTTTGCCGTTCAGCAAGAGTCATGGAATTGATCATCGCCTCAATGCGGACAAACTCTCGCTCATCAACCTGAAGATTCTTTATTCCCCCTGTCCCTGGCAACATCGACAGGATTTGATCGAACGAGCCCATCTTGCGGACCTGCTGCAATTGCTCTTTGAAATCCGCCAACGTAAAGCTCTCTTCACGCAGCTTTCGCTCGATTTCCTTGGCTTTCTCAACGGAGATCGCCTCTTCAGCGCGCTCGATCAACGACAGAATATCTCCCATGCCCAGAATGCGGGAGGCAATGCGCTCAGGGTGAAAGGGTTCGAGGGCATCGACTTTCTCACCGGTGCCGACAAATTTGATGGGCTTCCCAGTCACCGTCCAGATCGATAAAGCTGCCCCACCACGGGCATCACCGTCGAGCTTCGTCAGGATCACCCCATCGAGCGCCAGGGCTTCGTTGAAGGCCTTGGCCACGTTGACGGCATCTTGGCCCGTCATACTGTCCGCCACGAACAAGACCTCATGGGGAACCAACTCTCGGCGCAGCCCCCGCAACTCCTCCATCATGCCCTCATCGATGTGCAGTCGGCCTGCCGTATCGATAATAGCAACATCGTGGCCGCGGCTTCGTGCGGTGGCCACGGCGTCACGACAAATATCAGCCGGCCTGGCAGCGGGATTTGTCTCCCACACGGGGACACCGATCTGCTGTCCCAGCACCTGTAGCTGAGTAATCGCGGCCGGACGATAGACGTCAGCCGGGATGAGAAACGGACGCCGTCCCTCGCGTTGTAGCCGCCTGGCAAGTTTCGCCGCGGTTGTGGTCTTGCCGGACCCCTGTAGGCCGACAAGCATGATGATCGTCGGTGGTGTGGAGGCCAAGGTCAACTTACTCTGTGACTCACCCATCAGGCTCATCAACTCCTGATGGACGACCTTCACCACTTGCTGCCCCGGGGTTAAACTCTGCAGCACAGCTGTGCCGACAGCCTTTTCCCGTACACGCTCGATAAAGTCCTTCACCACACCATAATTGACGTCTGCCTCGAGGAGAGCTAGCCGCACCTCTCGCAGGGCATCGCGAATGGTGGCTTCGGTCAGCTTGCCCCGGCTGCGAAGACGCCGAAAGACATCCTCTAAACGTGACGAAAGCCCTGTGAACACGTGCACTCTCCTACCGAGACGGCTAAACAAGCCATCCCTCTCACAAGAGCAGCAAGCAAAACAGGTGCAGCTCCCTGCCTAAAAGCGCTCATCAGTGTATGAAATGCAATAGCTGCTGTCAAGTGCCAACGCACAGCACCGACATAGCGGATGAGGCACCGCAAGCGCCCACAGCCAATCTGCACGCGCTTGATGAGCCATCAGCCGCAATCGGCGTTGCATAGCGGGCGCTGTTGAGCGGGACTCGCGGACCGTTGGGCAGCTCGCACCAGGATTGGAACACGGCTACGAGGACTACTGATGGTAGATATTTTTGGCGCTCTCAAATATGTCTGCAACGTGGGGGAAAGGTGCACATAGGAACCGAGAAACCGGGAGGGAAACGGTCTTATTCAATATGCTTTTCTTCCACAAGAACCCCATCATAATACACTTTAGCCACCGTCTGGCCTTTGACCTTCACCAAGATCCGGACCTCGCCCCCTGATTCACGCACCTGATCGAAAACTTGCCGCTGCTCCTCTGCATTGGCGACAACGATCTGTACCCGCCGCGGCCCAGTGCCCGTTGTCACGCGGTGTTGGAAGACCGTAAACGTTCCAACACTGCTTATTGGCGTCGATTCGCGCTTGGCCAACACCAACTCCACTCCCTGGCCTGTCATGACTCGTTGCCCAGGAATGGGCTGTTGTGTGATCACACTACCCGCTCGAGCCTCCGGACGATCTATGTAGCGCACCTTCTCGATGCGGAGCCCAATGGCCGCCGCCATTTCGTTAGCAGTGGACTGAGATTGACCCCGGAAATCGGGCATAACATAGTTCACTGCCCAGGGCCCATCGCTAGCCAACAAGGTGACAGTTCCGCCCTTCATAACCTTGGAAGCTGCCGGAGGACTTTGGGCGATCACATTGTCACGTGCCACTCGCGCCGAATGCACCCGATAGATTTCTCCCACACGAAGCCCATAGCGTTCCAGGGTGGACTTCGCATCCCTCCATGAAGTCCCGTGCACCGCTGGAATGACCACCTCTCCTACGCCTTTGCTGATGACTACACGAATGATCGCCTCGGGCTGCATCCAGCTTCCCGGCTTTGGGTCTTGGGAGATGATCTGGTTTGAGGGCGTGGAGGTGCTGAAGGATCGGTCAGCAACCTTGAGGCTTAGGCCTTGCTTGTTCGAGAGATCCAGCGCCGCAACCAAATCCTTGCCGATGAGATCAGGAACAATGACGCCTTCACGTGTCACGGTCAGGCGGACGACGACAACGGCTGTCAGGGCGCCTAGAACGATGACCAAGACCAAAGCGGTGAAAAGCTTCATAATGCGCTTCATGGCACTGCAATCCGTTCCCCGGTCAGACAGGACACCATCTCGTTGATGATCTACGTAAGACGCCGCAGGCAGGCGCCAAAAAAGCCATCGAGCCCCTCGGGTCCCGGCCATGTCTGCAACCATCCCCCCGGCTGTGCAAAAACTCGCGCGGCATCGGGGAGGTTTCTGACGGCTGCTTCCAGCACATAACCGGGATGACACGCTAAAAATTCTTTGACAATATGCTGATTTTCGGCTGCCTCTATCGAACAGGTAATGTACAGCAACAGTCCATCAGGTTTGACGAACTGGCTGAGATGCGCCAAGATGGCGGCTTGTTGGTGCGCCATCAGGCCGATCAACTCTGGCCCCTTGCGCCACTTGGCGTCGGGGTGGCGGCGCAACACTCCAAGGCCCGAACACGGGGCATCAACCAGGATGCGGTCAAACGTTCGCTTGAACTCGATCCTCTCGGCCTTTCCCCCTACACCCCGCAAGCACTGTAAGCCTAGGCGCCGAGCGTTCTGCGCCACGAGGTTTAACCGTTGAGGGCTCTGGTCAAGGCAGAAAATGTCACCGCGATCCGCCATTAATTCCGCTGCATGCGTCGCCTTTCCGCCAGGAGCGGCGCAGGCGTCGAGCACCCGCTCTTCGGGCTGCGGTGCGAGGAGATATCCACACAAGATGGCCGCCTCATCCTGGACCGTAAACCAACCGTCTCGATAGCTCTGGAGCTGGTCAAGTGCGGCATGTGACCTGATGCAGACCCCGTCGGGAGCGAAGCGGCAGGGCTCTGCCTCGCAGCCGTCAGCGATCAGCGACGCCAGGAGACGCTCACGTGTCGCGCGTCGTCGGTTCACTCGCACCGTAAGGGGCGGACGCACATTATTGGCCTGACACATGGCCACGGTCTGTTGCGGACCATAGTGCGCCAGCCAGCGCTCGACCATCCAGCGTGGATGCGACTCGGTAATGGTGAGATAGGCCAGCAAATCAGTGGAAGCCTCCGGCAGGGACATGGTGCCACGTTTGCGCTCTAAGGCGCGCAGCACCGCGTTCACATAGGCCACCACTCCCGCATGGCCGACCTGTTTGGCCAGTTGCACTGTTTCACTGACGGCAGCATACGGTGGCAGGTGATCCATCAAGCAGAGCTGGTACGCACCGAGCCGAAGCAGATTGCGAACGGCTGGGGTCAACGATTCAAGGAGATGATCGGAGCATTGCTGCAACATCCAATCGAGCCGATTCCGCCAGCGTAGAACCCCGTAGGTGAGCTCGCGTAGAAAGGCTCTCCCCTGAGGTGTGAGGCCTTGCGCAGCTGCCAGCGTAGTGATCAACTGGTCGGCAAAGTCCCCTGCGGTCTCGACACGACGGAGCACCCGGAGCGCGAGCTGCCGCACCGGCTGCCGCTGGATTGGTGAGCTCGTCATGTGCCGAGCACATCTTCAGGGCGCAACGCATGGCCGCGCGCATAGGCCGCCGCGGCCATGCGGCGACCGCTTGCCGGTTGCACTTCAAGCAAGGTTAGACATCCATCCCCAGTCTCAACTCGGATGCCAAGGGCATCGATGCTGGCGACTTGTCCCGGCCTCCCCGAGCCCGACATTGGCATCGACATCGCACGCCAAATACGCAAGGGCTTGCCACGATGCGTGGTCACCGCTCCTGGCCAGGGAGTGACGCCGCGGATGAGATGGGCCAGGGCATCGGCACTGTGACTCCAGATGATGGTACCATCCTCCTTTCGCAGCTTTGGCGCATACGTGGCTAGGACATGGTCTTGCGGCATCGGCCTCAAAGCCCCAGTCTCCATACCATCCAGGGCGGACAACAGCGCCTCAGCACCGCATGTCGCCAGACGCACCTCCAACGTGCCGGCATTATCGGATGGTTCGATGGCTACCTCGGACTGCAGCAGGATTGGGCCCGTGTCCAACGTTTCATCGATCAACATGATGGTCACACCGGTCACACGCTCACCCCGGATAAGCGCCCAGTTAATTGGCGCCGCCCCGCGATATTGGGGCAGCAGTGAGGCGTGGACGTTGACACATCCGAGCGGGGGAATGGCCAGAAGAGTGGGGCGTAATAACTGCCCATAAGCCGCCACCACAATGACCTGTGGAGCCAGAGATTTGAGCTCGGCAAGGAATGGTGGAGCACTCGCCCGTCGCGGTTGTAAAACGTGCAATCGCTGTCCCGTTGCCACTTGTTTAATCGGGGATGCATCGATCCGCTGCCCACGCCCTCGCGGACGATCGGGTTGGGTCACCACGGCGACAACGTCATGGCGGGAAGTTAAGAGCCCCTCCAACGTCGGCACGGCAAACGCCGAGGTCCCCATGAACACGATATTCACGACGACTTATCCTCTGGCGGCATCGCGTTGGTACCGCTTCCATTCGTTCTTGAGAACCTCACGCTGAATTTTGCTCATGCGGTCCCAAATGAGGATGCCATCAAGATGGTCCATTTCATGCTGAAAGGCCCTGGCCAGATAGCCACGGCCCTTGAGGCTGACCTCTTGCTGATCCAAGTCCCAACCACGTATCTCCACCGACTCAGCGCGCGGGATCTCGGCTCGAATGTTGGGGATGCTCAGACAGCCTTCTTCTTCGATCACGCGTCCGCTCGCTGAGACGATCTTGGGATTGACGAGGACGATCAGCGCGTCTGGTTTTTCGCCCACGGTGATGTCGGTGACCATCAGTCGCAGCGATACCCCGATCTGGGGCGCGGCCAGGCCAACACCGGGCTCTGCATACATGGTGTCGACCATGTCGTCGACTAGTCGCCGCAGGTCGTCATCGATCATTTTGACCGGAGCCGCCTTTTTCCGCAGCACCGGATCCGGATACATCCGAATCTCTTGAATCGCCATCGTCCACTCCCTGGTTGCCGGAATCTATCGAGTGCAGAATTGCGCTATTCTGCACGACAGCGGTGGTATGCGTATACAGCCTGGCAGCAACTGCCAACCCATCGTTCGAACGCTCCCCAGTGTAGCGAAGCCGATTGCCAATTGCAATGTTCATCCCAAGATGCACAAGCCCTCGCATCACGATAGGTGATCGTGCTCCTGAACCTATCAGATACGGCAAATGTCGTATAGCCCCTCGTGGGTACTACAGGCCGAGGAAAAGACGTTCGCTGAGCGTCAGGGGGAAGCCAAGGCGGGCGATTTTCTCGCTGGCGGTATCCACGTCGTACTCAGCTCGTCGCAGCTCGAACGACCGTGCCTCGGTGTCGAAAATCCCATAGGAGGCTCGCCAGTCGCCGTCGCGTGGCTGGCCAACGCTGCCCACATTAAACACATAGCGCTGGTCTGGCACTATCTGGATAGTGGTCTGCGTGTCTTCCCAGATATGCAGCACTGGCTGCTCACGACAAATAAAGACGGTGCCCCGATGGGTATGGCCCACGAAAATCAGGGACTGAGAGGGGCAATCATGCTCAATAATCGTTGCCACATCAGCTTCATCCAGTATATAAGGGAATTCCTCTTGCTGGTATGGTGATCCATGGCAGAGCAGCATGTCGTCCAGCTCGATGCGGTATGGCAACTGTGCTAGCCAACGCATGTGTGCGGTGTCAAGCATCTGTTGATGCCCCTCTACGGCCACGCGTGCGGCAGCGTTAAACCACTCCGCGCTCAGGCGGCCAGTGCAAGCGGCATCGTGATTTCCTAGAACGACTAGGTCCGCAAGGTCGCGAATGATCTGACAGCACTCATTCGGGTTGGCACCATACCCAACAGTGTCCCCTAAACAGATGTAGCGATCGATTTGAGCCTGCCGGAATGCAATGAGTACCGCCTGCAATGCCTCAAGGTTTGCATGTACATCCGAAAAAATTCCAATGCGCATGATCAAAACCTCATAGTTTTCTGACTTGTCTAAGGGTATATTTTTTGAGTTTATAAATTATGCTAATAAATGATGAATACAGAAATAACGTTAAAAACAATACATGCTTAGGATCTTACTAGACAACCTCATGCTAGTACATAGATGACAATATGTAAAATTTCAACCCAAAAGGCACTTTACAGACATGGACGAACCTAGAAAATTGCTAGAACCGTATATGGATATAGTGTTCTAACGGACACTGATCGACAAATCATCGCGCATACGCGACCAGATGAGAAGAGGTCCGATCATCACTCCAACTTTTCCCCGTCTCCCCGACGAGTATTGCGGAAATGGTCCTGAAATTGCTGTACTAGTGCGTCGATCTCGCGCCTAGCTGAGCGGCCATGCCGTTGCAGGACGAATCGGTACAGCACCACACTGAAGATCACACCAGCGAGAAACCCGATCATCAGCCCATCAGTGAACATCTGATAGGACATACCCTCCCCTCCCTACCGGAATGCTCGTGGGTCAGCGAAAATCGTTAGCAGTCGTCAGGATATGCAAAGTATATCCGAATATTCTCGCCAGCGTCAAGCAACGCCGCTCAGGACAGGGCTTAGCATGTATCCGCTGATGACCAAATCAGGGCTTAGCATGTATCCGCTGATGACCAAATGAGGACTGGATTTTGAGTTGCATTCAGGTGGGGGGCGTGGCATAATCACGCGCGTTCAACATAACTGGTCGAGCTCGCGATTGCTTCGCGGACAGTGGCGCTAAAAATCTCAACCGTGTCCTAGCTCTGAGGCTCTATGGCACCAATTGGGCTGCTGCTTCCGGTCCTGCTATTGCTGTTCTGGAACATTTGCACTCTTCCCTCCTTCGCCTCAGCTGAACCGAATCCATCTGCCGCGGCGGCTCTACTCATGGACGCCCCCACGGGCGATATTTTGTATGCCAAGAATGCCGACATGCCACTCCCCATGGCCAGTACCACAAAGGTCATGACCGGTTTGCTAGGAGTGGAACGCTTACGCCCGCACGAGCCCATCCAGGTCAGTGCGTACGCCGCTTCCATGAGCGCATCGAAACTGTATTTGCGGCCAGGAGAGTTGATGCGTGCCGATGACCTTCTCCAGGCCATCCTGCTTAAATCCGCCAACGATGCCAGTGCGGCGCTGGCCGAGAAAATCAGCGGTTCGGAAACAGCATTTGCAAGGCTCATGACTCAGAGAGCTCGTGAACTGGGGGCACAGAATACCCACTTTGAGAATGCCTCCGGCCTGCCCGCCGATGACCATTATTCGACCGCCTTTGACTTGGCTGTGATCCTGCGCTATGCCATGCAGCGCCCCGACTTCGCCGAAATCATGCAAATGAAGACTGCGAGCGTCGAGAGTATGGCGGGCCGTGCCTGGACGGTCCGCAATCACAACCGTCTGTTGTGGACCTTTCCTGGGGCGCTCGGGGGAAAGACAGGATGGACTCGAGCGGCGAGACACTGCTACGTCGGTATGGTAGAGCATAGCGGCAAAACACTCATCGTCTCTGTCCTTGCCAGCTCACGCTTGTGGCACGACGTCAACGAACTCCTGCTGTATGGGTTTTCGACTACGGGTTCTGGAGAACCGCACTTCGTCTCCCTCAGTCAGGCGGCGACGCTTCCCCTTCCACTTCCCGCTCCACCACCTGAACGGAAATCACCCGAACGGAAGCTCCCCGACCCTAAGCCACGTGAACCAAAGACTGTGGAGCGCAGAGGCGGGAATAGTGCGTCATACACCGTTCAGGTTGGGGCCTTCCGCGAAAAACGCCTGGCGGAGACGCTGCAACAGCGCTTACACCAACGCGGCTACTCCGCTCATGTGATGACCTCAGGAACACGAACCGCCAAGTTCTATAAGGTGCGACTGGGAGGATTCAACACACAGGGGGAGGCGAAGCGCTTTGTCGGCCAGCTCAAAAGTCAAATGGGGCTCGACGCCGTGGTTGCTGCCTCGGATTAGAGGCTGGGGAGAAGCCGTTGACGACCTATGATACTCTCCTGGTTGAGCAGCGGCAGCAGGTGGTCACTGTGACGCTCAACCGTCCAACCGCTCTCAACGCCCTGAACACTACCCTCCGCCGCGATCTAAAGCAATGTTTTACGGACTTGCAAGCCGATCCTGAGGTGCGAGTAGTAGTCATCACCGGTGCCGGCCGCGCCTTCTGCGCAGGAGCCGATATCAAAGAGTGGCGCGAGCCGACCTCGGTCGTAGAGGATCGAGAGGATCGGGTGCGGCTCAATTTTTGGCAGGTGATGAGCCGCTGTGAGTTCCCGATTATTGCGGCGATCAACGGCTACGCGTTAGGTGGAGGCTGCGAGTTGGCGATGTGCTGCGATATGCGCATCGCCTCGGATCAAGCGCAACTAGGGCTGACTGAGGTGACGCTGGGGATTATCCCAGGCGGTGGGGGCACGCAACGATTGCCGCGGCTAGTTGGCCAAGGGAAGGCGCTGGAATTGATCCTCACCGGCAGACGCATCGAGGCACCCGAAGCCCTACGATTGGGCCTTGTTGAGGAAGTAGTTCCACATGATCAACTCATGCCAGCGGTCGAGGCTCTCGCTCAAACGATCGTCTCACGCGCCCCTTTGGCGGTTAAATATGCCAAAGAGGCTATCGTCCGAGGTCGGGAACTTCCGCTCACCGAAGGCTTGAAAGTCGAGGCGGAACTTTATACCCTCCTGCGGACGACCGAAGATCGGATGGAAGGAGCTAGGGCCTTTCAGGAAAAGCGCCCACCGCAGTTCAAGGGCCGCTAGCCCATTTCCTCCTGGGACAGAGGAGAACGCCATGGACCAGATGCCCAAACCCGAGCGCGTAAGAGCCGCCTTGGCCGGAAAACCGGTCGATCGTCCGCCGGTCAGTTTTTGGCGTCATTTTTTCGACAAGGAAACCAGTGCCACCGGCCTGGCAGAGGCGATGCTTGATTTTCAACGCACCTATGATTGGGATTTCATGAAGGTTAACCCACGCGCCTGCTACCATGTGGAACCCTGGGGTTGCCGATTCCGGTATAGCGGGCAGGCCCACATCGAGCCTAAGCTCATCGAAGTGGCCATTAAAACCCCGGACGACTGGCGCCGAATCAAGCCCCTCGCACCCACAATCGGTGCTTTCGGTGAGCAGCTACAAGCCTTGCGTCTCATTAAGGAGGGGCTCGGTGGTGAGGTGCCGTTTGTCGAGACGATATTCACGCCTTTGTCGGTCGCCGGGCGGTTAATCGGTTCGGATGAGGTAATGCACGAGCATCTGAGACAGTATCCCGAGCGTGTACATGACGCCCTCGAAGCCATCACCCAAACCTTTGAGGGCTTTGCCCGAGCCTGCTTGAAGGTCGGGGTCGATGGGTTATTCTATGCTACGACCGGCTGGGCTACGTACGATCGGCTGACCGACGCGGAATATGAAGAGTTCGGGCGGCCCTACGATGTGCGCGTACTCAAGGCGGTGGAAGCTGCCCCGTTCAATATCCTGCATGTGTGCCGTGGCCATAACATGTTGTGGAAGCTCATGGATTATCCCGCACACGCGGTGAATTGGGCCACGGCGGATGCCACCAATCCACAGATCGGCGAGATATGGCAGCACAGCCACCGACCTGTCATCGGTGGGGTGGATCACGTCGATACCTTGCATCATGGCACACCTGAGGCTGTTGTAGCACAGGTCCGCAGCGCTGTCGAACAGACCCGTGAAGGACTCCTCATCGGCCCCGGATGCTCAATCTCTCCTCAAACCCCAGCCGCAAATCTGCGGGCGGCTCGCGCCACAGTCGACTCATTGGCTTGAGCCGTTGACGGCCAGCCAGGCTGAGACAGCGGCGCGGATGCCAGTTTGTTCCCGAGCCGCCGCCGGTTGAGGAGAAGCCTTCTAGCGCCGCCCCCTAGTCAACGTCTCGCGCAGGGCACGCGCGGCTGCTTTGACGGGTAGCGCTTTGGTGCTGAGCGGTTTTCCACTTGACCCTGCCTGTATGGTGACAAATACTGGCCCGTCAAGCTTGAGGATGTTCGGTAGCTCTTTGTCGAAGGCCGAGAGCTCAGCAAATTCGAAGGTGTGTGGAAATCCAGCCCCCTTGGCCATCGCGGCAAAATTGGTGCATCCGCGTCCAGGAATGGGTTGTCCTCCTGTCACCTCATAGATTTCGTTCTCGAACACGAAAAGGATGAGATTGCGCGGTGCTGTGTTGGCGATGCTGACGAGCACGCCCAGATTCATCAACATGCTGCCATCGCCGTTAAGGATCAATACTTTCCGATCCGGGCATGCAACCGCTAACCCAAGCCCCATATCGGGCAGGTGCCCCATCCCGGTGCCAAGAGCGTTGAAATCGTAGTCACTTTGTGAGTAGGCTGGCCATTCTTGGGCCACGCTCATAGTGGTTATGACGAGCTCATCCGTGCGGTGTTTAGCCAGCGTTTGCAACACCTCATCCCGTCGCATGATCCTTGCCCTTTCTTGTGGATGATCCCTAGCTTGTTCTACTCGTTGTACTCCACGCAGATGAGCGCTGCCACCGGACGTGAAATCTCCTGTGCTTGCTTAAATGCCTCGGCGATCTTGGGCGTGTCGGCATCGGTTACGATGTGGTGGAAGGGAATGCCCCAGGTGTTGAGAATCGGTTCGGTATAGACTGCCGCGCTGTCGAAGGGTTGCTTGCCAGCCTTCATTTCCATATAACCACGATACCCGATCATCAGCAGCAGAGGCAATTCAAGTCCCAGCGCTGTGCCGCGGAGCACGTCCCCCGATTCAAACAAACCGGTGTTCTGAATCAAAATGACTGGAGTTTTACCGCCCATCCATAGGCCTGATGCCACCGCAAAGGCTTCTCCTTCACGACATACGGGAATAAACCCTAGGTCCTTCTCCGCCTGCATCGCATCATACATGAACTTGGATTCGCTATCCGGCAACCAGACGACGTGCGTAATACCGCACTTCTTCAATTGCTCGATAATGGTTTTAGGTTGTAACACAATCGTCTCTCCTCGTTCGCGACACCGTGCTCGCGAATACACCAATATGGCAATTGGTCCCCTGCTAAGAGGGGAGGTCCATTACTGCTTTCGGCCGTTGCACCAAAGCCGCCCCAGTATGAACGGCCATCCAAATGATGTCAAGGAGCGATCCCCAGCGGTTTGCTGACATCCCATTGCGACAAGGTTCACCCAGGCATGATGGCGCTCAATGTCTTGCAATCAACGGACTGATCCGCTAAGGTAGGGCGGATAGCACGATGCGGCAACACCAGGGACGATTGCCTATGGTGGTGTTGGTCCTGGGGAATGAGATCGGCGCGTCTGCCTCGGGCGGGACGCGGAGCAAATGGATCTGGGTAAGATCGAGATGACCATGACGGCAGGTCAAGGTGCAGCCATCGGGGTGTCGGCACCCTTTGTCAGAATATTTTCGTTAGCACTGGGCTCTGATGTCGGTGATGAGCTGCGCTCGCTCGGCAGAGCGAGCGACACGTCGTCCGTGCAGAACCTGTTACAGGTTGCCGTCAAACTTCTAGTCCCATCTGCATGGCGAACGACCATAGCCCAGGTCGTCGCGGCCTTTCCAGGACTGACCCTGTACACCCAACCACGGGGGAGCGATGAAGATGCGCTCCTAGTCATCGGACTGATGCCGGAAATTCGGGCGTGCGCCGGGGCCTTATCATCTGCCGAGCGATCCATGTCGCCGCTGGCGCTGGAGCTGCTCAACCAACTCGCGTACATCTCACCCAGAGTCTATCAGACCTTGACATGTGGGGGAAGGGTGCTGGATTTTTCGGTGAAAACGGGAATTATGGGGATTCTTAACGTCACCCCTGACTCCTTCTATGACGGCGGAAGATATCTCGATCCGCAGGTGGCGGTTGATCGGGCGCATCAGATGGTGGCAGAGGGTGCGGATATTATCGATATCGGCGGTCAGTCGTCACGCCCTGGCTCTGATCCGGTTTCCGAGGCTGAAGAAGCGGATCGTGTGCTACCAGTCGTGCGGGCGGTGGCCAAGTCAGTGTCAGCAATGATTTCTGTGGACACCTATCGCGCCGCGATCGCGCGGGCAGCCCTAGACGTTGGTGCACACCTGATCAACGATATTAGCGCCCTGCGCTTCGACCCAACTCTCTTGGAGGTGGTAGTAGAGCACCGGGCACCACTGATTTTGATGCACATGCAAGGCATGCCGCGGACCATGCAGCTTAATCCGACCTATGAAGCGCTCATCGACGAAGTGTTCACCTTTCTGCACGGGCGTTTGGAGGCGGCCAAGGGAGGAGGAATGGTCGCCGACCGCTTGCTGATCGATCCCGGCATTGGCTTCGGCAAGGGCGCTCGGCATAACCTTGAGCTGCTGCGCAAACTGCACCATTTCCGCGCCCTAGGCCAGCCCATCGTGATCGGTACGTCGCGCAAAGCCTTCATCGGCTTGGTCCTTGGGACTGCGGTGAATGAACGACTGGAGGGGACTGCGGCAACCGTCGCCGCCGCGATCGTCCAGGGGGCAGATATCGTCCGCGTGCACGATGTGCTGGCGATGGCTCGGGTGGCGCGTATGCTGGACGCCATGGTTCGGCCTCACTTTGATACCCACGCCAAAGAGCCCAGTGCTGCCAAGTCCAACCATGCCACGGCTAAATGTCATAGAGGAGCGTGAAAACCGTGTTTCGCGGGCGCGAGGTTGGGGTTGCGGTTGGAATGGTGGCGTTGCTTGCTGCGCTGCTCGGTGATCGCCTCGAGTGGTGGCGTGGAGAGGAGCCCTTCACCCACCCGCGCGACATCCAGGCGGCAGTGGCTTTCACGCCTGATGAGGAGATCAACATCCGGGTCTATCGCGCCGCCAGTCCTGCCGTCGTCAATATCACCACCATCGCGGTAGCCTATGATTTTTTCCTAAGCCCCGTGGCGAAGGAAGGTACCGGTTCGGGGGCGATTATCGACCGCTCGGGCCATATCCTCACCAACTTTCATGTCATCGATGGCGCTCGGCGACTGGAAGTCACGCTCGCCGATGGCAGCAAGTGGCCAGCACGACCGGTCGGTGCCGATCCAAGTAACGATTTGGCGGTGATCAAAATCGATGCTCCAGTCGAGAAACTCACGGTGATTCCGCTTGGAGATTCCTCTAAGTTGCTGGTCGGCCAGAAGGTCTTGGTCATCGGCAACCCATTCGGCCTGGACCGTACGCTGACGGTCGGTATTGTCAGCTCCACAGGCCGATCGATCCGAGCCGATAATGGCCGCTTGATCCGCGGCATCATCCAGACCGACGCGGCGATCAACCCCGGCAACTCAGGCGGGCCAGTGCTCAATTCGAGCGGTGAGGTCATCGGGGTTAGCACAGCCATCTTCTCACCGAGTGGGGGCAGCGTCGGCGTCGGCTTTGCTGTGCCGATCAATACCGCCAAGCGGATTATCCCCGAGCTCATCAACCGTGGCTACGTCGCACGCCCCTACCTGGGAATCGCCGGCCATGAAATCGATCCGGCTTTGGTACAGGCACTCCGGTTGCCCGTGAATGAAGGGATCATGGTGGTCGAAGTTACCCCTGGGAGCCCTGCCCAGCGCGCCGGCATCCGCGGCGGAGACCGGGCAGTCCAGGTGGGCAACATGATCGTTCGAGTGGGTGGGGACATTATCATCGAGGTCGACAAGGTGAAGGTGCGGAACTTTGAGGAACTGAGCGATTTTATCGATGCCAAACAACCGGGTGACACCGTCGCTCTCACCTACAACCGACAGGGCAAGCTCAACGTCGTCGAAGTGCGGCTGCGCGAGCGACCGCGAGGCTGAGGGACTGTTGTGGCCGAGCGCATTCGTATTCTATCAGAAGATCTGGCCAACCGCATTGCCGCTGGTGAGGTGATCGAGCGTCCCGCCTCAGTGGTCAAGGAATTGGCGGAGAACGCCCTCGACGCTGAGGCGCACACGATCACGGTCACGGTGCAAGGAGCCGGACGTCGGCTGATCCGGGTCAGCGATGACGGATATGGCATGAATCGGGATGATGCCCTCCTCGCCTTCGAACGCCATGCCACCAGTAAGATCAGGTCAGTCGAGGATCTGGGCTGCATTGCCACCCTGGGGTTTCGCGGCGAGGCGTTGCCAAGCATCGCCTCGGTGTCACGGTTGACGTTAACGACCTGTGCACAGCTTGGGGATACTGGAACCTTGCTGGAGTTGGACGGTGGGGTGATACGTCAGGTGCGGGAGTGGACGGGTCCAGTCGGCACCAGTATTGAGGTTCGGCAACTGTTCTTCAATACGCCCGCTCGCCTCAAATTTCTTAAGAGCAGGAACACGGAAGTGGGGCATATGATCAACGTCATCAGCCAGCTTGCCCTCGCCCATCCTGGGCTCCGTGTCAGATTTACGCACGAACAGCAGGCCCTCCTCGATCTGCCCCCCGCCGCAACCACGCTGGAGCGGCTGGCGACGATTTGGGGAGCGGAAATCAGCCGGCAACTCATCCCGATCGAAGACCGCGAGGGATCGGTGCTGTTGTCTGGCTTTGTGTCTCCCCCAACATGGAGTCGGGCCAGCCGTGATGCCCAGTATTTATTTGTCAATGGGCGTGCGGTGCGCGATCGCCTGCTCTTGCATGCCCTTTCCGAAGCGTATCGCCATACCCTCCCTGAGAAGCGTCATCCGATGGTCTTCGTGTTCTTGACGCTGCCGCCACAGGATGTCGATGTCAATGTGCATCCTCACAAAACCGAGGTCCGCTTCGTCCAACCGGACCTTGTGCATGCGGTGGTTCGGGAGGCCATTCGGCGCAGCCTGTCACAGATGTCGATGCGCATCGCAGGTGGCGGGGTTACGGAATCCGCCCACGCCATCACCTCCGTCGTCCCCTGCTCTGCCCATGATGCCGCAAACATGGCTACCCTCCCATCAGGCAAACCTTGGAGGTGTCAGGCCTAACACCGTGGTCACTGACCCTCGATCTGATCTAGACCTACCGACACCGAGACCCGCAGCAACTGCGCCAGAGGCTTCTCCTCTCAAGCCATCGCCGCTGGTCCCTTCGCCTCAATTGCGTCCTTTGGGACAAATTCATCATTCGTTCATCGTGGCGGACGGCCCAGATGGACTGTATCTGTTTGATCAACACGCACTCCAAGAACGAATTCTTTACGAAGTGCTCAAATCGGGGTTTCGAGCCGAAGCCCTGCCGCGTCAGCATCTCTTGTTTCCAACTGCTCTGGAGCTGACACCCGCGGCCATGTTGTGGTTCGAAGAATTCCGCGAGATGTTGGAGCGTATTGGATTTGAGGCGGAGCCATTTGGAGGGACCACCGTCATGTTGAGAATCCGTGCCCGCGGTCCTCGCCGAATATCCATATGTGGAAATCTACCGCGACACCTTCGCCGCCTTGGCTGCGACGGGGAGAGCCAGCCCTTACGACGAAATCGTCGAGGCCATGCTGGCGAGTATGGCCTGCCATGATGCGATTAAGATCAACCGCCCCCTCGATCTCTCCGAAATGCGTCGTCTTCTCGATGATTTTGCCAACGTCGGCGCACCTGCGACCTGCCCACACGGACGCCCGCTAGCCTTGACGATTCCGGTCAGCGAGTTGCGACGGCGCTTCCATCGATCGTAATTTACCAACGGCATCACGCCCTAGAATCGCACCATGAGACAGTGGTACAAGAGGTAGGGTGGCATAACGCCGTGTCTACCTCTGCCACACCCCCACTTCCACTCGTGCGCATGGCACATGGGATCAATGCTGGCGGACACGTGGGTGACGCGCATAGCGTCTGATTTAGACGGGATAGACTTCGGTGGTGACCTCTAAGCTGACACCGAATGCCTTCTTGAGTTCTTCCTCAAGGAGGCTGCGATACTCATCAGATTCGACCAACTCTTGTTGAAAACGCTGTTGGGGTGGGAAGCCTATGACTAATCCATGTTCGGTGATACGTAGTGGACGCGCCGCAGCGAGAATCGTTTCGAGGATCCGACGGCGACGGGAAACGCGCTTGACTATCTGGTCCCACATGGCTGTCACTTGCTCGATGGTGGGAGTAGAAGGTGTCGGCGTTGTGGCCATCTGCTCATCGTCACGAGGCTCGTGGGTCGCGCTGAGCGGAGGTGTTCCTTCAGGAAAGAGTGGTAAGCTCAGGTCCGTTCCCACAGGCGCTGGTACTCGTGCCGCAAAGCGAGGCCTAGGGTGCGTTCCAGAGTTCATACGCGGGGCAGCAGGCACGTGTGAGAAGGCTACTCGCTCACCTGTTACGTCAATGTCGTCATCCGGCTCCACAGCGAAGATGATTGGATATTCCCCCGTGGCCTTGCCGACGAGCAGACTGTGGTACGTGCGCAGGCGTCGTCCAACATTTTGGAGGGTTGCCGCATCGACGCGGCTGCGTTTGGCTAGGTGGCGGGCTTCATCAGACGTCACCTGGCACAGAAACAGATTATCCGCGTCGTGCTGAAGATGATCTCCGAGACCGATGACCCTCGTGGTGACGAAAAAGCTTGTGAGACCGAGATGCCTCATCGGGAGGAGGACATCAGTGATGAAGGATGGTCCGACGAGCGACTGGGCCTCGTCGAAAAACAGGCAGGCTAATTGGTCTGTTTCCGGGGCCCTTTCGCCTGCAGAGATGTCGCTCAGGCTGCCTACAAGCGATGAGACGACGCTGGTCTGGGCCCATCGAGTGAGCTTGGAGAGATCGATCAGCAGGGCACCGCCATGGCGAATCTCGGCATAACCATCGTGCAATGCTGTACCCTCACTCGGCTGCGTGGCGAAGATTTGCGCTTGTTTGATGGCATCGAGGCAGGCGAGAATCGCGCCGCCCGCCACGGGTTGGCCCTCTGTCTCCAGGTCACCGGCCAGGTGTATCAAATCATCAATCCCAAGAAATGGGGGAGGCTGGTTGACATCATGCTGACTTTTTGGCCGCGCGAACCGACGTGCGACATGGCTGGTGAAATACAGTGCGACAGCTGTCGGCAGGCCAAAATGCCTCAACATTGTCGAGAAAGTATCCAGGCGCATGTGTGCCATGGCCAGCTTGAGGCTTTCCCCCACAATGAGAGGGACGATCGCATGGCGTACCCCTGCGCTTGTAGAGGAACGCACACGTTCTTGGGAAGGCCGGGCATAGACGCCTTTGGTGTCGAAGACAATGCACGGAAGACCATGCTCGATAAGTCGGCTCATAAGAACTTGGGCAAGGTGTGCCGTCCCCGACCCCTCTAGCCCCGCAATCAGATTGAGCACACCAAGTGCGGCTCGCTCGATATGAAACGGCGCACCGGCCACCGTTTTTCCAAGCCAAAGGGGATTTCTCGAGTCTGGGATGCATTGGCGCAGTATTTCATCGTCCGTTGTCTTGGATACGACGACAGTGCTCGTAGGAAGCCATCCATCCCACGGCTGCCAAGCCGGATCCGTCATCTTGCGAATCTTGGCGATGGCGAGATACCGACTGTGGATGTCGTCCGTGGGTTGAGTTGTTTTCCGACGGCGAGGGGATCGAGCCCGCAGCTTCGCTACCGCCGGGGCTGCAATTGGAGGGCCGACTGCCAGGCGCTGATCACGACCGAACAGCAATGACGCGGAAAAGATTGCTTTGATCTCAATGACCTGAACGATGAGTCCGCGGTCCTCGTGGCGTCCACGGACCGACAGATTTTCGCCAACGTGCAAGTCCTCCTCGGCAGGATCGAAGACCAGCTCAACCGTGTCTCCAATAATCTGTGTGACCTCAATGGCCATGGGCGGAGAGCGTTACCTGTGTGGTCTGCGGCTGGCCCGCCTAGGTGTGCGTTCCCGAAGCGGCAAAACGGTCTCAGAGGATGCTCAGGATTTTACCAAGCGTCATCTCGTGCCGTTCTTCGATGCGGACCAGGTAAGCTTCCCAGCGGAGCGGACTCCATAGTTCTATGCGCTCGTATAATCCGATCAGCACGACCTCGTTATCGATGTCGGCATACTCCCGATGTCTCTTCGGAATAGAGAGCCTGCCGTTCTTATCGACTTCGGAAGGCGCGGACTCGGCGACCACGTAATGCATGAACAGGCGGCTTTGTTCGTCATCGAGATGCTGGCGCGACGCCGTCAACTTCTCCTCCCATTCGGAGGTACGATACAACCACAGGCTGTGATCGAGAGACTTGAGGATGATCACACTTTTCGCTAGCTGCTCATCTTCAACCGGAAAAGCGGCGCGAAAGACAGAAGGCAACACAAAGCGGCCCTTATCGTCCACGCCGCATCGGAATTCGCCCGCGAACATAGCATTCCCTGCCTGTATTTTCGCGGCGTTAGCAAGGGATTTGGTGATCCCTGGTGCCGCTGCTGTATCACAACCATCGATTTTTAACGCAAAAATCTCGTTAAACGACAGGTAAACATACATTTTTGATAGTGTCAAGAAAAAAGATCAGGAAAGAAGACCGATCACCTGCACTGCCATTCACTGATCAGAGTGCTAGAAAGGATCTAGAATGGACCAGTCTGATAGATTGACGCCAGGATGAATGCTATTGCTATGTGGAGTGCCAGGGGAGGGTTTACGCTATGTGCGGGAGCACTGCGGAGCATGATACGAGATGCACGAGGGCGTGTCAGACCATTGGCAGCCAATGGTCTGACACGCCCTTCGGAAGGTTAGGACGCTGGGATTTTTGCAGGATCGGCGGTTTGGTCAATGGATTGGGCGGCTTCGATGAGGGCGCCGAGCAGCTTCTGCCAGTCCCCAACGATGCCATACCGGGCGTAACGAAAAATATTGGCGTCACGGTCCTTGTTGATGGCAACGATGCACTTGGCACCTGAACAACCGGCAATATGCTGACTCGCACCCGAGATGCCGATCGTGATGTAGACGTCTGGGGTGATGGTCTTGCCAGTGAGGCCAATCTGCCAGCTATAGGGTACCCAGCCCGAGTCCACCGCAGCACGTGAGGCACCGATACCGGCCCCCAAGACGTTAGCTAATTCCTGCAGGGGTCTGAAGCCCTCTGGACCTCCCAAGCCTCGCCCCCCCGCCACGACTAACCTGGCGTCCTCGAGCTTAACGCCCGCAATTTCTTCCTTGACTGTGCTAACCACTTTCGTCTTCCCCTTGGCTGGATCGAGCTCAACCTGGAGGGGAATCACTTCTCCCCGACGGTGGTCCTGAGCTGGCAAAGGATTGTACACCTTTGGGCGCACCGTCGCAAATTGCGGGTTCTGGGTGCAGAGGACGGTAGCCATCGCGTTCCCCCCATACACCGGGCGAGTGGCGAGGAGCTGCTTGGTGGAAGTATCGATTTTCACTTCAAGACAATCCTGCACCAGAGGCACCCCTAAACGGGCCGCTAGCCGAGGAGCCAAATCTCGACCGATGGACGTGCGGGCCATCAGCAAAACCCGGGGGTTGACCGCCTGACAAAGCTTTGTCAGCGCTTCCAGATACAGCTCTGGCTGAAATCCGGCCAACAGGGGATCATCGACAACGTATGCACGATCGGCTCCGAGTGTCACCGCTACACGTGCGGGACTATCAATGCCATCTCCTATGAGACCGCAGGCCACGCCTATACCAAGATCGTCCGCGAGCTGACGGCCTGCAGCAATGATCTCGCCGGTGATCGGGACCAGGTGCCCTTGTAGGCACTCTCCCAGCACAAGCACTTCTCCCGCCTCGGCCATCCTGTGCCTCCTTGTTTTTGGTCTCGACGTGCCTCGCACCGGTTACATCAAGCGCGATCCACGTAGTTTCTGAAAGAGTGTGTGGGCAATCTCCCGTTCATCGCTGCCGTCGATGAACTCGCAGGTTTGATCCTGGACGGGGACGAAGAGGTCCACCAACTGCAGGCCAGACTGCAGAGCCGCGGGGTCGATCCCAAGATCCGAAAGCTTCCAGATCGCAGGACGTTTGCGGTTCGCCGCCATGATGGCGCGCATCGTCGGATAACGTGGGAGCCCAAGCTCATTGCTGACGGTCACCAGCGCCGGCAGTGGCGCTTCGACCACCTCATAGCCGTCGGGGATTACGCGCTCCACCCGCACTGTGCCATTGCTGACCTCGATCTTCCTGGCAATTGTGACACAGGGGAGTCCTAATTCCTCAGTCAGAATCAGCGGCACCTGCGCATTATCCCAGTCAGAGGCCTGACGGCCACAAAGAAGCAGGTCGAAGGCGCCGATCTTCGCGATGGCGGCACCGAGCAGCTGGGCCGTGACGCGGCTGTCAATGTTATCGTCAATGGCGGGATCCTGTAGCAGCACCAGCTCATCGGCGCCCATCGCCAGCAGCTTGCGCATGACGTCGATGGAGAATGTCTTCCCCACCGCTACGACCGTGACCTTCGCGTCCTGCGTATCTTTGATGCGTAACGCGGCCTCGACAGCATGTTCGTCGAAGCCGTTGACGACGGGTGGGAAGCTTGCGGGAACGCTCACTCGTTTATTGGCGGCATCGATCTTAAAGGCGGATTTGGGGATTTCCGGATCGATCACTTGCTTGGCGGTAACGATGATCTGTAACGGCATGTTCACTCCTGTGGCAAGCGGTTAGGCTTTCCCGGTGGCATCTTCAGCGGCACTGCTGCCGGCCAGCTTGCCAAACACCGCACCAGAGGCAAGTCCAGACCCACCTGCGTAATTATGGTAGAAAAGACCGCCGACCAGTTCGCCCGCGGCATACAAACCCGGCATCCCATTGCCCTCGGTGTCGATCACCTGTCCACGTGTGTCGATCTTCAAGCCGCCGAAGGTGAACGTAATGCCACACGTCACCGCATACCCGAGGTAGGGTGGGGTATCGATTGGTAGTGCCCAGTTCGATTTGGGCGGTGTGATCCCCTCGGTGTGCTTCCCATCCAGTACGGTCGGGTCGTAGTGCCCCGGTTGTACTGCGGCATTATATTCGCGGATAGTCCGTACGAAGCCTTCACGGTCGAAGCCAAGCCGGTCGGCCAATTCTTCAAGGGTGTTGGTCGTCGCCGTCGTCGCTTGTGGGATCCGGTACTCATCACGCAGCAGATGTTTTACCTTGTCGTCGAAGATTTGGAATGCTGATCCTAAAGGCTGCTTGAGGATCTCGCGCCCATAGGCGGCATAGGTATAGTTACGGAAGTCCGCCCCCTCATCTACGAAGCGTTTGCCTGCAAGGTTGACGATGAGCCCGAAGGGATACGAATGTTTTTGGTAGAGTTCAGTGATGGTACGATCGCCGAAGGGGGGGGCATTCAGATCCCAGGCGACGGCATGACAGCTACTCCAGTGGCCAAAGGACTGTGCACCGATGTCCAAGGCCATGCGGATGCCATCGCCGGTGTTATAGGGAACTCCGCGGACTTTGGCTAACTCCCAGCCCTGTCCGAGGTAACGGGTGCGCATCTCAGCGTTGGCCTCGAAGCCGCCACAGGCCAACACCACAGTCTTCGCCGCGACCTCCTCGAAACCATCCGGCCCTTGGACGACCGCGCCACAAACTTTCCCCTGCCGATCCTGGATAAGTCTGATGCCTTTGGTCTGGTAGCGAATCTCAGCTCCCAGGCGTTCGGCCACCTCGAATTGCTGATCGGACAATCCCTTCCCAGCGCCAACCGATTCCACTACCAGGCCACCCCAGAAATGGTACTTGCCATCGACCTTGAAGGCCTGGCGGCCGAAGGCCAGGACGTAGCGCACGCCTTTTTCCCGCAGCCAGAGGAGCGTTGGATGGGATTGGGACACCAGGATCTGGGCCAGCTCAGGATCGGCTAGTCCTTCCGTGACCCGCATCACATCGCTATAGAAATCATCCTCCGTGTACTTGCCGACATCGGTGGTAGCTTCTTCTTCCGGCGTCATATCAGGGATGAGTGCCTTGATATCGTCCATGCCATTGTAGGCACAGCGTATGATGCCACCAGTGAAATAGGTATTGCCGCCTCGGAAATACTCGGGGGCTTTCTCTAACACTAAGGTTCGTGCTCCGCGCTCGCACGCAGCGATGGCAGCGCAGAGCGCAGCATTACCAGCGCCGACGATTAGCACATCATAGGTACTGTTGTTCATCTTCCTTCTTCCTCCAGTCGTCAAGAATCGATGCTGGCCTGTATGCCACCAACCGTAGCTTGCCGTCAGGTCACCCGAGGGTCAAGCACGTCGCGAATGCGATCGCCCACCAGGTTGATGGCAAGCACCGTCAGCAGAATCGCCAGACCAGGAAACGTGGAAAGCCACCATGCGATACTGATGTAGTCACGCCCCAGGGAAATCATTTGACCCCATGAGGGATAGGTGCGACCGGTACCAAGGCCGAGGAAGCTCAGCGCCGCTTCGGCGAGGATAGCCTGAGCCGTCTGCAGCGTCGCCATGACGATGACCGACGAGAAAGTGTTGGGCATGATGTGCCCGAAAGCGATCCTCAGATTCGACACCCCGATTGCTCGTGCCGCTTGTACGAACTCACGCTCCCGCAAAGCCAACACCTCGCCACGCACCACACGAGCATAACGCTCCCATCCCGTGAGGCCCAGGACCAGAATAATATTGCCGATCCCAGGGCCAAGCACGGCTACCATGGCAAAGGCGAGGATGAGCTGTGGAAAGGCGAGCATGATATCGACCAAAGCCATGATGGTGGCGTCGGTTCGTCCACCCCAAAAACCCGCTACCAGACCCAAGGTGACCCCAATTAGCATACTGATGCCGACAGCGCAGATGCCGACCATTAGTGAAATCCGGCTCCCATGAATGATGCGGCTCCAGATGTCACGGCCGACATTGTCGGTCCCGAGCATATAGGTCATGCTGCCCTCCGCGGCCCAGAACGGAGGCTTGAAGCGCGCTATCAGCCGCTGTTTATTCGGTTCATGAGGGGCGACATAATCGGCCAACACCGCTCCCATAATGACGGTCAGCAGAATGATGCCTCCAACCACGCCAATCGGATTCCGGGTAAATTTACGCCACAACCGTCGCCCTTCGGACAGCTTGAACGGCTCGATCTCGTCATAGGACCGTGCCCGTGCCATTACAGCACCTTTCCTGCCGTACACGTTGGGCTCACCTAATGCGTACCTGCGGGTTGAGATAGAGGTAAAGCAAATCCACCAGAAAATTCACCACTACAATGATCAGGGAAAGCATCATCACACCCGCCTGCACGACAGGAAAGTCAAGCTGGCCGATAGCCCGAAAGATCAGACGCCCGGTACCGGGGATGGCGAAGACCGTCTCGGTCACCAAAGCTCCCCCCAGGAGGACACCAAATTGCAGGCCGATCACGGTCACAATGGGGATGGCGGCATTCTTCAGGGCGTGTTTCGCAATGACCAGCCATTCGTCCAATCCCTTGGCCCGCGCCGTCTGGACATAGTCGAGTCCCAAGACTTCAAGCATGGCGGAGCGCGACATGCGCAAGAACAACGGTGCCTGAAAAGTCCCAAGCGTTACGGTGGGGAGCACTGTCGCCTGCCATGAGTCCCAACCGGACACCGGGAGGAGCTTGAGACCGACAGCAAATAGCAAAATCAGCATGATCCCTGTCCAAAAGACCGGCATCGACTGCCCAAGCAGCACGGCCACGGTGGCAACATGATCATACACCGAGTAGCGTTTAACGGCAGTGAAAATCCCCGCCGGGATCGCGATGACTACCGCGAGCAGCATGGCCAGTAGCGTCAGCAGGAGCGTCGTTGGCATGCGCTCGAAAACCAGCGCCAGGGCTGGCGAGCGATGGTAAAGCGATTGCCCGAAATCTCCCTGCATGGCTCGCACCATGAAGGAGCCATATTGCACGAGCAAAGGGCGGTTGAAGCCCATTGCCTCACGCAAGAGAGCGCGGTCAGCCTCGGTAGCTTCGGGCAATATCGCAGCTACGGGATCCCCCGAGAGATGCATGAGCAAGAAGGTGATGAGCGAGATCCCAAAGCAGATGACCATGAGCCGCAGCATGCGCCGCAATAGGATCGCCGTCATGCGAGGCCCCAGTTATGAGCCATGCCCCTACTTTCTCAATTTCGCGTCGTAGACCCAAACCCATTCGTCGCCACGCGCCTCATACACTACGCGCTTGCTGATCCCCAACATATCATACTGATGATACAGGAAGATGCTGGGGGCTTCCTCCTGAATCAGCCGTTGGATCTTCGCGTAGCTCGTTAGACGTTTGTCTCGATCGACCGTCGAGCGCGCTTCGTCGATCAACTGATCCAGCCCAGGCACGCGGGCATACCATTTTCCAACCCAGCCACCGGATTCCGTATGGTAGAGCGGATGTAGGATCGCATCGGCGTCGAACGTTGAATAGTACCCCCAGGTGCCAATGAAGCCATTCGTCGCCTTGCCTTCGCCCTGGAAGAACTTATCCCAGGCCGGTCCCGGATCCCACATCTTGAGGTTCGTTCGCAAGCCGACCTCCGTGAGCATCTCGGCGAGGGCTTCGGCGAGCTGACGGTTCCAGGCTGCAGCGGCCCCCGTGTGCAGTGTGATATCGACGCCGGTCGGATAGCCCGCCTGCTTGAGCAATGCTTGCGCTTTCTTGGGATCGTAGCCGTAAGCTTCGATGCTCGGGTCATAACCAAAGGCCATCGGATTGATTACGGTCGGCACAACCTGGCCCAAACCACCCATGAGCTTCTCTATGATCGCCTGCCGATCGATGGCGTAGTTGGCAGCCTGGCGGACCAGCTTGTTGTCAAAGGGAGGATGACGCATGTCCAGAGAGACGAAGTGTGTCCGAAGAATTGGTGCGGTTGAAACATAGGTGTTGGGGTTCGCCTTGAGATCCGGCATCAGATCGGGAGGCAGGCTGCGCACAATATCGACGCCGCCCGTCTTCAGTTCGGCCACTTGTGTGGCCGTCTCGGGAATCACCCGGATGATGAAGGTCTTAATCGACGCTGGACCCCGCCAGTGCTCCTCGAAACGTTCCAACCGCAAATACTGATCGCGTTTCCATTCCACGAACTTATAGGGCCCAGTTCCCGACGGAGCCTGTTCCGCGAAGGCTTGCGCACCCACCTTCTCAAAATACTTCTTCGGCATGATAGGAAAGAACACCATACGCTCCAGGAGTAGTGGGAAGGGCTTATCGGTCACTAACTGCACCGTGTGCTCGTCGATGACCTTCACTTCCTTGACGGCGCGGACATTGCCGATCTGCGGCGATTTGGTCTCAGGATTGAGGACCCGCTCGAAGGTGAACTTGACGTCCTCGGCACTGAGCAGGTCGCCACTGTGGAATTTCACGCCTTTGCGTAACTTGAACTCCCAGGTGGTATCGTCGATGGCACGCCACTCAGTCGCCAGCGAGGGCTCATATTGCAGCTTGGGGGTCTTGTGCAGCAGGGAGTCATACATGTTGATATTCATTAAGATACCCGGACGCAGGAAGTGCAAAAACGGATCCATATTATTCTGATCGCGCTCGAGGGCAAGCACGATCCGATCCTCATCAGCAGCCCCTCCGTTGACAACCGGCATATCCATCAGCACGAGCACCAGCACGAAAAGAGCTACAGTAGCAAGAAAGCTGACGGCGTCATGGCGATTCAATTGGTACATGATGCGTTCCTTTTGCACAGATCGACACGCAATCTTCGGCTATCCTTCAGAAGCTTGATATCATTGTCCAATTCCGGACCGCACTATAATGGATTCACCCTAAAAGCGCAACGACCTTCTCGGTCGAAAGGCTGCACCTCTGCACGGCGCGACTCCTATGGACTGATGCCCGCTCTTGAGGGAAGATGGGCCCAGAAGCGCCTCGGGGCACCGTAAAAATTCGATGCAACCTCCTCTACCGGCTGGTCAGGATCCGGTCAGACGGCAACGATAGAACTCTGCTAGCAGGCTATGGGTACGAAGGAGGCCCCGTATGGACATCATCAGCACTGCCGTGCAACCTATTCGCTACCCAAAGCGTGATGGAAAGCCGATGGCCGAGACGGATATGCATATCGATGTCCTGATCTACCTGCGAGAAGCGCTGTGAAACCACTTCCGCAACGAGCCACAAGTGTACGTCGCCGGCAACATGTTGTTCTACTATGAAGAGGGGAACCCTGCGGCCTGTGTAGCGTCCGACGTGCTCGTGGTGCAGGGGGTGGCGAAGGAGGAGCAAAGGTTACCGGGTGCTGCAGGGCGACCACCAGCGCATGCTCCCTGGAGACCCCAGGCGAACTCGTCAGTCACCCGCCTGCGAAGTGAGGCACGCACATAATAGATGTGCCCACGAGTCGACGACGCATCCGAGCCGCCCCCAGGGCCGCTCGGATCGCCCCGGACACTAGCGCCCCACAGCACTCACGGCCTGTTTCTGCTTGATCAAGTTCATCAGGCCACCAGCGCTGATAATCTCTAGGATCTCAGGGGGATAAGGCTTGATCTGAAAGGTGCGGCCCGAGCGTAGATTCGTGATGGTCCCCTGTCCCAGAGATACTTCAATCCCATCCCCAGCCTGAAAATCATCGACGGCCTCGGGGACCTCAAGTGCCGGTAGCCCGATGTTGATGGCGTTACGGTAGAAGATGCGGGCAAAACTTTTGGCGATCACGCAGGCCACGCCATTGGCTTTCAGGGCCACTGGCGCATGCTCGCGCGACGAGCCACCGCCGAAATTCTCCTCGCCGACGATGACATCTCCCGTCTGCACGGTCTTCAGAAAATTGGGATCGTAATCCTCGAAACAGTGCGGACCCAATTCCTGGGCCGTACTGAGCATCAGGTAGCGCCCCGGTAGGATATAGTCGGTATTGATGTCACGTCCATAACGAAAAACCTTGCCTCGAATCAGCTCAGCCATCGATCTCTTCTCCGATCTTACGAGCGCGAAAACTGGCACAGTGCCACGTCATCCCCTGCCACTTCTCGTGGGTCGGTGATATACCCGGTTACAGCGGACGCGGCGGCGACGGCCGGCGAGCACAGAAAGGTCTCCCCCTTGGGGTCGCCGGTGCGGCCGTGGAAATTACGGTTCGAGGTGGACAACATCTTCTCGCCGGCGCCGATGACCCCGAAGTAGCCGCCAATGCAGGGACCACACGTGCCCTCAGCGATCGAAAAACCAGCCCGCACTAAGACTTCGATAATCCCTTCCTCCAGGGCTTTGAGCCAAATCTCATGGCTAGCAGGTATGGCGACTCCACGCGTGCCGGGAGCCAGTTTCTTGCCTTTGAGAATCTTCGCTGCGATACGCAGGTCTTCGATTTTCGCGTTCGTACAGGAGCCGATGAAGACCTGATCGATCTTGATCTTTTCCCGTACGGCATCGCTTACTGGATGGGTGTTGCTGGGCAGATGCGGGAAGGCGATGAGGGGTTCGAGGTTGGTCACATCCCATTCATAGACCCGGTGATAGCGAGCTCCAGGGTCGGCATCAACTGGATCGAGGGCTCGTTTGGCTCGTTTTTCTTCGTATTCCACCAACTTGGCATCGCACGGGAAGATAGCGTTCTTGGCGCCAGCCTCGATCGCCATGTTCGCCATGGTCAAGCGTCCTTCAACCGACAGGGCTGCAATGGCCTCGCCATGATATTCAAGCGCTTGGTACAGGGCCCCATCGTCACCCATCTGGTTGATCAGAAACAATACCAGGTCCTTACCCGATACCCAGGGATTTTGAGGGACGCCATGAAAGACGACCTTAATGGTTTCCGGCACTCGGAGCCAGAGTTCGCCAGTCACCCACGCCGCGGCCAGATCGGTCGAGCCAATCCCCACCGCAAAGGTGTTGACTCCGCCATAGGTGCAACTATGAGAATCCGCACCGAGCACCAGATCACCCGGCACGACATAGCCCTCATCCGGCAATAACGCGTGTTCGATCCCCCCCTGGCCAGCTTCGAAGTAATGCCGGACACCGAAGGCCTCGACGAACTCCCGACACGTCTTGGCCATCCGCGCCGAGGCGATGTCCTTCGCCGGCACGAAGTGGCTCATCACGACATACAACTTGTCAGGCTCGGCGAGGCGCTCAATGCCATAATCTTTCAAGATGATAGCTGACATGGCTGTGGTAATATCGTTACTCATGACCACGTCCGGCTTGGCCGTGACCAGATCACCCGCCGACACCGAGGCTTTCCCGGACTTTCTGGCGAGTAGTTTTTCACTCATCGTCATGGGCATGAATATTCTCCTTCTCGTTTCAGACAATGAAACCTGCCTCACAGACAGGATCAAAACTCATCTGCCCACACCGCTTCTCCATTGGGGGCGCGCCCTAGGCTCATATGACCCCGGCCGTCCTCAGCTCATCGATCATCTCGTCTTGATAGCCGAGACGCTGGAGCACCTGGCGTGTATGCTGACCGAGGGTCGGGGCGGGGAGCTGCATGGCACTGGGGGTTTGGCTCAGCTTAATGTTAAATCCCGTCATTCTGACGCGTCCAGCTACGGGGTGATCCACCTCCGTGAGCATCTCACGCGCCACTACATGCGGATCCGTGAACACCTCCGCGTAACTGTTCACGGGACCGCAAGGAATCTCCGCAGCCTCGAGCTTCTCGAGCCAGTATCTGCCATCGTGCGTCACGGTGACACGTTCGACGATGTCCTGCAGGAGGTGTTTGTTGGCGACGCGGTCAGCATTGGTTTTGAACTGCGGGTCGGACAGAAGCCTCTCCAACCCGATGATCTGGCAGAAGCGTTGCCAAAAATGCGCACTATCGGCGGCGATGGCGATATAGCCATCCTTGACACGGAAGGCGCCATGCGGCGCATTACGGCGATGGGTCGACCCAAGCGGGCCGGGAAGTTCGCCGCCGGCAAGAAAAGTAGCCGATTCCACCAGTGACAGGGCAATGGAGGTATCAAGTAGTGACGTGTCGACCAACTGACCCTCGCCGGTGCGCTGTCGCGCAATATAAGCACATACGATGCCAAAGGCAGCAAACATGCCGCTCCCGATGTCCGCGATGGGGACCCCAGCTTTTGCGGGTGGCATGTCGGGGTGCCCGGTGGCACTCATGATGCCGCTCATGGCCTGGGCGATGGTATCATAGCCGCCACGGTTGGCATAAGGGCCAGTCTGGCCGAAGCCGGAGATCGAGCCATAGATGAGGCGTGGGTTCAACTTTTTCACCGCCTCATAGTCAAATCCCAGGTTGGCCATGGTGCCGGGGCGGAAGTTTTCGACCAAGACATCCGCTCGTTCGATAAGCTGGGTCAAGATTTTCTTTGCCGCTGGATGCTTGAGATTTAGCGTCAGACTCTGCTTGTTGCGATTAATGGCGAGGAACATGGCACTCTCCCCGTTGAGATAGGGAGGGCCAAAGCCGCGGGTGTCATCGCCCCCGTCTGGCCGTTCGATTTTGATCACTTCGGCGCCCATATCCCCCAACATCATCGTGCAATAGGGGCCGGCAAGCACGCGGGTCAGATCGACCACGGTGATCCCTGTCAGGGGTGGTGCCATCGGCAAAACTCCTTTCATGATCGGCAAATCCTCGGACGTGGATGTGGTATTCTCTAGCGTCCAGTACCAATTGTCAACCCGCTGTGCCGACGCCCCTTTTCATTTGACTCCAATGGGAGAACCGCCTACATTACCTGGAATGCAGGTGATCGTTGGCAAGAATCCATGGGTGAGATTGATGGTACGTGTCGCACCTCGCTCATATTCACCGCAGTCTCGGACCGGCTGGTTTCTTCTGTTGTCGGTGATGTTGCATCTGCTGCTCATCGTGGCCCTTAGTCTACCGCTACGGCCTTGGGAGTTGCTGCACCGGGAAGCAAAGGAGGAGAAAAGAGAGCCAATCCTCGTCTCCTTAGTGCGTCCAGAGAATACCGAAGAGCCCGCAAAAGCACAAGTCTTCGCCGAAACGTCAAGTCGTGCCCAAACGCCAGAGGGCCCCAAGGACGATGTCTCCAGGGCAAACAGGACCATTTTGCCCAAAGAGGAACAACCACCAGCCCAGCCAACTCCCCCGCCCGAGGCGCAAGCGCCTGAACAGCCCCAGCCTCCAGTCGCGCCACCGCCGCTCCAGGCGACTCCCAAGCGCACTCCGGAGGCACCACCCAAGCGCCCACCAGCCCTCCCCCGTCGCCAAGAGCCGGCCAAACCGACGACCCAGGCCCCCGCAAAACCACCGCGTCCTCCTGCCGAGCCGCCTGAGCCAAAGCGACAGGCCAAGATTCCAGAGCCCGCTGAGCCGACTCCCCCCCACCCCGTGCAGGATCGTGCTCCTGCCGAATGGTCTGAACCGCGGCGCTTGGCCAAACTTCCGGAGCCCGCAGGGTCTTCTATGGGGCAGCTGCCACAGGAGTATGCACCCTCCGCTCGGCCGTTCGCAAACTCCCTCTCCGAGCCTGAACAGAAAGCAGTGCCTCGTCTTGGGCGTATCCCACTGCTCAGTGGAGAAGATTTGGAAAAATATGCCCAAGTGCGCTCCTCGGACCAGCAGAGCTCCTCAGGGGGAGGAGTCTCACTCGACACCAAGGAAATCAAATATCTCTCCTATTTCGCCCACATCAAACGGCGTATCGAACAGGTCTGGACGTATCCGTCAGGTGCCATCGCCAATGGCCTGCAAGGCCAGCTGCATCTGAAATTTGTTTTGCGCAACGATGGCCAGGTGAAAACCGTTGAGCTGCTGCGCTCATCAGGGTATAAGGTGCTGGACAAGGAAGCTTGGGATGCGGTAGTGAACGGTGGACCTTTTGGGCCGTTTCCGCCCACAATTCCTGACGATGAATTGCAGATCACGGCACGGTTCACGTATGTGTTGGATGAATCGGCACAACGCATGCGCATGCGTTGATCGCTCAGCTTTTTGGACAGCTCCACATGCACCTCTGGCGGACATTTGAGTTTCGTGGCCGTGACCTCAATGGCAACCCGTTCGTCGATTTTGGCTTTGTCGAGGTCGCAGAGGAAGGTCTGGGGCTGACCAGTCATATGCTCCAACAGCCCCTGTGGGTGGACAGCGCGCCTCAGGTTCTGCCGACCTTCAAACGCTACTATGAAGCACAAGGCTTCTCGGACCTACGATACAAGGTTCTCTGGCAGGAAGGGGGCCCTGTCGATGCCCCCTTTGCTGAGGGTTGGGAGGATCTGTAGCGAGTACCGTGGTGGCTTGCTCTAGAATGCCGCGCACGCCCTGGTCTCAGGCTATATTCCCCCGAACCCCATGCGATGCCGCGGTAGGATCGCGCTGTGGGCAGGTCCTATAGGCCTTTGGTAAGCTTTGCCACCTGGCCCAGAATCTCCTCGGAGTCTAGCAAGTGGCTGGGCTGATCCATAATGTGCTTATAGCGCACGACCCCCTGCTTGTCGATGAAGACATAGGCGCGCTTGGAATAACGAAAAAAGGGTGAATCGGGGTTGTCATCCATCACACCATATTTTTTCACGATCTCCCGAGAAAAATCATCGATCAATGGATAGGTTAGCCCCAATTTTTCGGCGAAGGCTCTTTGTGCTCCGATATGATCAACACTGACCCCCAGGACCTGGGTGTCGAGGCTTTCAAACTTCGGTAAATCGAGTTGGAAAGCCAGCGTTTCGTTCGTTCAGACGCCGCCAAATGCTCGCACGAAGAAAAACATCAAGACATTTTTCTTGCCCTGGTAATCCGACAGGCGTGTCGATTCGCCAACTGTATCGAAGGCCAGAAAATCTGGGGCTTTGTCTCCGACGTCAAGGGCTCTGATTGACATAGGCGTCAACAACATCAGGATAGAAAGGGCGATCACGATCATCGTCGGCTTGTGTATATCGTGTGGCATCATCGCAGTCTCCTCTGGTTTACTCTGAAAATGATCCCTTCGACCCAAGACGGTCCAGGCCTTCGACCGCTTCTCCACCCCCATCTGTCGGGCTCGGGCAATGATTTAATCCGGTCTTGAAAGACACGTCAATAGGTTTCTCCCATGCGCTGGAGGGTGAGCACACATGCCAGGTGACCTGTCAAGCCTGGAGGTCGACGCCATAAGATCGCATTCTGACCCTGCTTGTGAGGTCACGACCTGCACGAAAACATCCCACTCACTGTGCTATCAATAAATTAGCAACATATGTGCCAATAGTTCTCAGAGCTCATGAAGCTCATGAAGTGCTCCGAGAGCTGAGCTTGCGTAGCCCGGGCAGCGATAAGCCGCGGGCTCGTAGAAGGCTAGACATCATGGCGACCTCTGGCCATTGCGGCGATGCTATCCGTGTGGCAGTGGAAGAGTCTGATTCTTGGGCAGAACTGGACGCTATGGTCAGATTTGCACAGCAGGCTGAAAATGTCCATCCGTCCGCTATCCCCTTGACATGCAGGGCACTCCTGGATACTCTGATATCCTATTACGCATAGCCATCTCAGGCCGGACGACCAGTCATCCCGAACGTTCGAACGGCTGTCATGATCTGCACAGGCGAATGGCGTACCGGTAGAGGGAAGTCGCCCATGGGGCTTGCATCACCTCGCACGTCCAACCCTGCTGCAGCCATAGGGCGGCAAGCGATCCCTGTACGACAACCTGCGACTGAAGACGGATGGTGGGTCGAGCCGATCAGATGGCTTGCCCTCGCCGTGTTCATTGCTGTGCCGATTTTTTCTTTTCTCTTTCAAGATTATGCCGGTGGAGTAGTGTGGACAATCCTGGTGGCGGGCTTACCGATCTGCATTGTGCTGGTCGGCTACCACCGTTGGCGGCGCATCTGTCCGCTGGCCTTCTTTGCACAGCTCCCGGCTCTCCTCAAACGTCCGGGCACGCGCAAGGCAGGACCCGGGCTAGAGGCGAATTATTACTATCTCGTGTTCGCCGTTTTTTTCGTCTCCCTCTGGCTGCGGCTCATCGCCACCAATGGCGACGGTCATGCCATCGCGGTATTCTTCGTGGTGCTGTCGCTTACAGCGCTGCTGTTCGGCATGTTATACACTGGCAAGACGTGGTGCAATTATATCTGCCCGGTGTCCTTCGTGGAAAAGATCTATACCGAGCCCCATGGCTTGCGGGAGACGCCCAACTCTCAGTGCACGAAATGCACTGCCTGCAAGAAATCCTGTCCCGATATCAACGAAGAGAATGGCTATTGGAAAGAGATCGATTCCCGCCCCAAGCGATTTGTCTATTATGCCTTTCCGGGTCTGGTTTTCGGGTTTTACTGCTATTTTTATGTCCAATCAGAAACCTGGCATTACTACTTCAGCGGCGCCTGGACCAGACAAGCTGGCCTCGTCCTGACAGCCTTCTCTCCCGGCAACGATGGAGCGACCGCCGGATTTTTCTTTGCCCGTACGGTGCCACGGGCAGTGGCTGCGGCGCTAACGCTGGCGTTGTCTGGACTGACCAGTTTGTTCATTTTCTCGCAGCTTGAAGGGCTAATCGGCAGGTGGCTGCGTCGCAAATCGTCACGCGATGAGGTCCGTGCGCGCCATCTCACCATGACCATGGCCGCGTTCACCGCCTTTGTTACCTTCTATAGTTTTGCCGGTGCTCCAACCCTGCGCCTGGTTCCCTGGGTGCATCATCTGTTCCTCATCTTGGTGGTGGCTGCTGCAACACTTTTTCTGGCGCGCCGTCTATTCCGTACGCAACAGGCGTTTGCTGAGGAAACTTTGGCGAAAAATATCCTGAAACGCTGGGAATGGGTCGACGTAGAGCCGCCAAAAGATCTGCGCGAGGCGTTTCTCATCCATACAATCCGCTCGCGTGAAAGTAAGAAAGGCTCGGCACAGATTCTGGAAGTCTACAAGAACGCCGTGCGTGAGACCTTGGCCAATGGCTTCATCTCACGATCGGAAGTGCACCTGTTGGAATCATTGCGCAACCAACTGCAGATCAGGAAGGTCGACCACGAGAAGATTATGTCTGAACTGGCGGAAGAGGAGCGCGATCTGCTCAGCGATCCAGCCAGGCAATTTTCGGCGGAGAAGATGTTGCAACTCGAAACCTATGCCCGGGTGCTCGAAAGCTACCTCGAACACGTCTTCGCAGCCGATGGCACCGCCGATGAAAGTTTCCTCAAAGAGCTGCGCGAGGAGTACCATGTGACACCCGAGGAGCATGCCACGATACTTGACAAGTTATTGGGCGGTACCAGCGCCGTGGCAACGCAGCTCATCGAGGAAATCAAAGTTATCGAGCGCACCTCGCATACCATTCAGGTTTTTGCCCGTGAGCCGTCACCAGCGTATCGTTTTCTCTTAGGCTTGATGCAGCGCCGACGCGAACGCGCCATTGATCGCGTATTGCACGGTCTGGGCGTGTCACCTGAGGAGGATACGGGGCATGAGCTACGAGAGGGCCTCAGTTCGGACCATCAGCCCACACGTGAAGCGGGGGTCGAAGGACTACGCGCGCATATTCCACAAACCACCGCGACCCAGCTTCTGTCGATCTATCGTGCAACAGCCGATGAAGAAGCGACGTTAACCAGCGGGATCGATATCCTGAAGGCGCGCGTCCTGAGCACTGATCCCTACGTCCGAGCCGTGGCGCTGCACCTGCTTGGCGAACTCGATGGCCTCGACGGCGCCATGCTCACCCAGCTACAGCAGGATGAGCATGGCGTGGTGCGCGAAGTCAGCATGGCGATCCGGGAGAGAATGACAGCAGAAGTGGGCACGACCGCGCCGAAGAGTCGTCTAACGAGCATCGAGAAAATGTTTGCGCTGGGGGGGGCGCCGATATTTTCCCATCTCACCTTGGAGGGCATAGCGGAACTGGCGCATGCCAGCGTCGATGTCGAATACGCCCCCGGTCAAATCTTATGCGAGCAGGATGAACGCGGTGATGAGGTCTTCATTTTGCTTGATGGCGAGGTGCTGATTCTCCAAGGTCGGGGAGCGGATCAACACGTCATCATGGTGGAAGGGCCCGGCAGTCTTATCGGGGAAATGGCCGTGCTCGATCCCGCGCCGCGCTCAGCCACCGTGCGCGTCGGAGCGACCGGAGTCCACGTCTTACGCCTCAATGGCGACGCCTTCCGCGACGTGCTCAACGCCAACCCAACGATCGCCTCCGGCATCATTCGCACGCTGGCCCAGCGGCTGAGGAGTGCGGGGCAAATTCAGCACGCGGTCACGGCGTCATAACATGGTCTGCATATCGGAGTATACCCGTGGGACAAATCTTCGTCGCAACGCCGCACAGCTTTGTGGAATTTCAGGAGCAGGTGCGGACCATTCCAGAAGGCTATGTTGAATTCTACATGCACGATGACTCGTTCGATCTGTTCATTCCCGAAGATCAGGCCACATTGCTTCAGCGCCATGGGCTGACGTATCGCGTCATCAAAGTACTCGATAGCGGGAAAATCAGTGTGGCCTTCGAACATATTCCATCAGCCGTGGCAGACCTCGCCCATCGTGTAGAGGCCATCAAATCGGCCGTGCTGGCTCGCGATGCCATTGCGGCCTTCTGTCTTGGCTACAACTGCGAAAATGAGGTTGAGGATGATCTCGAAGTCAATGGCTTCCGATATCTGCCGTTCGTCCATCTGGCACCACAGGGAGTACGCACCTATCTGTTCAAGCTTATCTTCACAAGGGAGGAAGCGGCTGAGGTCATGGGAGTGCACTTTGAGCCGGAGCTTGTGGACGAGTGGATACGTCGGATCCCAGTTGAGAATCTGACGGATATCTTTGGGGTTGATGAGGTGCTTGATGAGACGGACATCTGAGGGGGAGTGATGGGGACCAATCACGCGTCCAATCGGAAAATTCTCGTCCTGATCGGTCCGCCGGGGGTGGGGAAGAAGTTCTGCACCTTACGGCTCAACGGTAATCATCCCATGGATATCGAAATTATCAAAACGCTGACCACGCAACCCCAGCGCCAGATCTATGACTCACTGTTCTACAAAACGGTCGAACGCGAGGTCTGCCAGCAACACATCGAAGCGGGAACTTTGCTGGAGTCGGATGAGTTTGCGGGGCACTGGTATGGCATCAATCGGGCTGACACCGAAGCTATTCTCCAACAGAAACACGCCGTCGTGTCGGCCACCCTGGCGGGAGCTGAAGCCCTGCGCCGCAGTGGCTTGTCTACCATAGTAGCCTATCTCATGCCAGCGTCGAAAGCCCTCGTCGAGGACAATCTTCGACGGAAACAGGAGACCCCCGAGCGACTCGAGTTGATGCGCCAGGCGGCGTCGGTGTTTGATCGTCTTCCCGAATCCACTTATGATTTCGCCGTCAGGGTTAGCTCCCTGGTGGAGGCAGAGGCTGAGCTGGAAGATAGGCTCCGAGCCTACGTGGAGCTACACTGAGGCTCTATTCCTTCGACAACGAGGCCACAGACCGATGAAGCGAATTTCTCCCCCTTGACATCCCTATCATTGCTCTGCATACTACCGTAGGACGGGTGCCAGGAGAAGCATCGGGGCCCATAGCTCAGTTGGCAGAGCGGCCGGCTCATAACCGGCTGGTCCCTGGTTCGAGTCCAGGTGGGCCCATTCGTATGGACCGTGCCAGGATAGGGGAACATGCGATATGGACCAGCAGCGCGCTACAAGGGGTGAGGTTGCGGATGTCGAGGGCCAGCTCCGCTCGCTCGTGAAGCTCCAGGAACTTGATCTAGCAATTAAACAGTTCGAAGCCGCCATTGCCGCCAAACCGCATGAGCTCGATCCCTTGATACGCGCCCTCGACGATGCCCATACCTTCGCCACCATGCACCACAAGGATCTTGCCAGCCTCGACAAACAGAGACGTCAGTTTGAAGCGACTGTCGCCGAAGAGCAAGACAATCTGCAAAAGGCTCAGCGTAAGTTGCTCGAGGTTAAAACCAATAAAGAGTATGCTGCCATGCTGGCAGAGATAGAAACCTTCAAGCAGAAGATTCTCAGCCATGAAGATGCGGTGCTCCAGTTTATGGAGCTGACCGAACTGCGTAAACAGGAGTTGCTGAATCTCGAACGGCAAGTTCATGACGCTGAACAAGACCTCACCGAGGGGCGACGCAGGAACGAGCTGGAGCTGGCAGTTCTGCAGGAGACTTTGGCCGGTCGGCGACAGGCGCGCGAGGAGGTGGTACAGCAATTGGAACGGCCAACGGTGGACCTCTACATGCGCCTCTTGAGCGGCCGCAAAGGGCTGGCAGTCGTTGGCATCAAGAACGGCTCCTGTCAGGGATGTTTCCTGGCCCTGCCGCCACAACTTATGCAAGAAGTGCGACGGAACGATCGCGTTCTCACCTGCTCCCACTGTCAACGTATTTTGTATTGGAGCGGCGAGATGCTACCCGCGCCGTCGGAATCAGGTGCGTCGGAGCTGGTCAGATGATCGCGGGCCCCACAACGGAGCCTGAGGAAAGTCCGAGCTCCACAGAGCAGGTTGCTGGGTAACGCCCAGGCGGGGTGACCCGACGGAGAGTGCCACAGAGAGCAGACCGCCGATGGCCAGCATTGCAGGCTCGCACGCGAGCCCCAAGATGCCAAGGCACAGGCAAGGGTGAAACGGTGGTGTAAGAGACCACCAGCAGCTCGGGCGACCGAGCTGGCTCGGTAAACCCCAACCGGAGCAAGACCAAATAGGGGAGCGCATGAGGGTGGCTCGCTCGAAGCTCCCGGGTAGGTCGCTTGAGGCGTGAGGTAACTCCCGCCCCAGAGGAATGATCATCACTGATGCCCAGGGCATCGGCACAGAACTCGGCTTACGACCAACTCCGACGCTCACCTCTACCCCCTCTTTCCCCCAGTCGCATGGAAACAGGGCGAAAGAGGGGGTGCTCGCCGTCAGTTCAGGTCTTCTCTTCCAGGCCATGCGGATGCGGGGCGACGAGATTAACGATCTCGCTAGCGGTTTCCTCAACAGCTTTCCCTGTGACACTCACCACGGGCCAGCGCTGCATCTGGCACAAGCGCAGGCTATAGCGTAGCTCCTGCTGGATGTGCCGAAGGTCAGCGTACGATGCCGAAGACGCCTGCGCCCGCAGATTCTTCAGGCGCTCTCGACGTATCATCGCCAAATGCTGGGGGTCCGTGGTGAGGCCTACGACCTTTCGCTCATCAAGGCTACGCAATGTCTCCGGGGGGTCTATGTTAAGGACGATCGGGACATTGGCCACCTTCCAGCCCCGGTACGCCAGGTAAAAGCTGACAGGAGTTTTAGACGTGCGCGACGGGCCGACCAATACGAGGTCCGCCTCGTCGAGGTCATCGACCTTCTGTCCATCATCGTGCTGGACAGTAAATTCCATCGCGTCAACCCGCTGGTCGTAGCCGGCATCGGTTTGGTAGAGAAGGCCAGGGCGGCCCCACGGGGTGCGATGCAGAAAGTCCTGCAGCTTTGAGAGCAACCCTCCCAATAAGTCGACAACGATGACCCCACGCTCCATGGCCGCAATGTGAACGGCCTGCCGCAGCTCCACCGACACCAGCGTATACACAATCATGCTGTGCCCGCGAGCCGCATCGGCCACCACTTCATGCACCTGCTCAACCGTGCGGACGTGGGGAATGCGGATGATCATCACTGGCAGATCGAACTGGATAAGTGCGGCTTCCAAAACGTGTTTTCCTGTCTGACCGGTACCATCGGAAAGCACGAATATGCGATACTCATCGGTCATTTCCATACATCCCCTTGGGGCAGGGGCAACCGCTACGAGTGCCCTTCAGGATTGGGGAGCGCCATGATCACCCCTGCCGTGAAAATCAGGGCGCTGTTAGACCATGAACACCCGTACGCACCAATTTACAGTAGGAACCACAGCATCACCTGGCCAGTGCCCAACACACTCTCGTAGGCGCCATATTGGGTGGTCGCCACTTTGCAGCGTTTACCCCCCAGTGCCCCGATCAGCATTGAATAGTGGGCGAAAAATCCCTCTGGGGCGCACTTGCCACGAAACTCCGGCACGATATCGATGACCGCAGCGTGATTGCCCTGCTTCAGGAAATCGATGATCATCTCGTCATAGGCGCGATTGGTCTCGTTGAAAATGTGCCGAGGGTCCAGGGTGGAGTGCTGAGCCATCTCATCGTATGACCAGAATTGATGTGATAAACCGCCAGCCGCCAGGAGGACGACGCGGCGATCACTTTCCTGGATGGCACGGCCGATGGCACCACCAAAATCGAGGTGGCGTTCATGCGCGGCGGTCTGGCAGACGCCGATCGACAGCACCCGGTATTGACGCTCCGGATTGAGGGAGTGCATGAGATGGAGTGTCGGGTAGTGCGGCGCCATACCTTGATAATCTGCTCCCTCACAGCGTAGTCCAGCGCTCCTGGCCGACTCCACGATGGCCTCGCCAAGGGCTCTATCACCGCGGTAGTCGAAGACAAGGTCATGCACTACACTCGGCCACGCGTCCGACGTGTACACCCCATTCAGACGTTCCTGGGTATTGACGACAAACCCTTGTGTTGTATACCACTGGGTATCGAAAATCAGAAAGGTATCAATCTCCGCTGGCTGTATACGCTCTTGGAAAATGTCCTGCAGTGCGCGCGGAAACGTGCTATCTCGCCCACCAGAGCGTGATTTCCCCTGCTCTTCGGGTAGCATTATACTCGGCACGTGGCCCAGCAACCCTGCCCCAACGATCGCACCCATATAGAATCTCCCTTGCGCGAAGGACGTCCTAACGATAGGCGTGATATCGCTGGCCTAAGCAGCGAGAATCAACGTGTCAAGTGCCTCAAAGCTGTGCGCCCCATGTTCGGCGTCAAGCACCACATAATCATACCCGGCATACCCCAGAACCTCCACAAGGGTGGGTTCGGGAGTTCGGAGCAAACCATCAAAGACCGATTGCCCCTGGCGCAGCTTCTGCTTCATGCGATTCATGCGTACCGGCATGGCCCGTTTCTCCTTCGCCTCATGAGGCCGTTTGAACCACGTCTATGATTTCCTCTCCAAACTGCTTGACTTTATGTGCTCCCATCCCCCGAACGCCCTCTAATTCGCCGAGTGTTCGGGGGGTATGGCACACAATAGCCTCAAGCACCCGGTTGTGTAGCACCATAAAGGCTGGAACGCCGAGCGCTTGCGCCTTCTGGAGGCGCCAACGACGCAGGCGTTCCCATAGAGCTGGGTTAGCACTATTGGCTTCGGTAACGGCGCTTGTGGATGCGCGGTCGGAGGTCTGCGGCGGTATACCAAGGGTCGCTGAGCTGTCACCAAGGGCAGAAAGGGCCAGAAGCGTGTCAACTGTCAAGGCCCGGCGTCCAGTGTCGGTGATACACAGCCGTGGGTATTCCTCTGCTGTGACCCGTAGGAGATTTCGGCCAATCAATTCATCCACCCAGGCCACGATACGCTCGCGTCGATGACCACGGAGGTGCCCATAAGCCTTCGTTTGATCAAGTCGCCACTCGATGATCTGCTTGCGCCGGCTCCCGCACAACACGTCAGTGATGATACCACGGCCGAAGCGTCCCCCGAAATCCACCACCGCTTGGAGGATCATTCTGGCCACACGGTTTGAGGGGGCGGTAGCCTGTTCGTCCTCAACAGTCTGCACAAGATTGAGAGGTTGTGTGCCAGGTGCCTGAGGTGTTCGGCTGGGGACACACACATCGCAATTCTGACATGGGGGTGAAAACGTCTGCCCGAAATAACTCAACAGTCGAACACGGCGACAGGACATATGATCAGTAAAGGCAAGCATCCGCTTCAAGCGCGCATTGTCACGGGCCTTCCGCTGATTGATCGGCTGAAAATCTACTTCCGGACGTGCGGTATCCGCTCTACTCAATACATACTTTCCATCTGGCATTACCGAGAGCCAACCTTGCTCATACAACAGTTGCAGCGCGGCTTTGACGCCGATTTCCCGAAACTGACTGGCAACGGCCAGATCATCGGCCGATACCGCGAGCGGGTGAGCTTCCCGAAGCATTGTGTATAGTCGAAACACCTGGTCGGGTGCGGGGTATGCCTGATCGATGAAAAAGCGCTGAATACGGACGTCGCTTTGAGAATACAAGAGCGTGCAGGTCGCGGGCTGGCCGTCGCGCCCAGCGCGACCTGCTTCCTGATAATAGCTCTCTAGCGATCCTGGAATGTTGTAATGGATGATGCGCCGGATGTCTGGTTTATCAATGCCCATGCCGAAGGCAACGGTCGCCACCATAATTTGCACCCGATCGTCTTGGAAATCCCGTTGTGCTCGGGTACGCTCTTCAGGCCTGAGCCCAGCGTGATAGAGGCACACGCTGTGGCCCCGACTCGTGAGCAGATCGAAGGCCCGACGGGCTTCCTTGCGGGTACTCGCGTAGACGATAGCGGAGTGCGGCTGTCCGGCTAGTAACCTGATCAATTGCGCGTTCTTTTCGGTCATCCGATGGGCCTGGATCACCTGCAATCGTAGATTAGGGCGGTTGAAATCGCCCACAACGCGCCCCATCGTTGGAAGCTCCAGCGTGTTTGCGATGTCATTCTGGACGGCAGCCGTGGCGGTTGCTGTCAAAGCCAGCACCGTAGCGTGCTTGAGCTCTGGCAGTCGACGCGTGACAATGCGGTAGTGGGGACGAAAATCATGACCCCACTGACTGATACAGTGCGCTTCATCGATCACCAACAGATCAATGGGAGTTGATCGCACAAGCTGCTGAAAGCGCGCGGAGTCGAATCGCTCAGGGGCAACGTACAGTAATTTATACTGTCCCTTCTCGATCTGCGCATAACGCACACTCAGTTCTGAGGAATCGAGGGTGCTATTCAGATAGGTGGCGTTGTGGATCCCCCGGCGAACCAGCGCCTCAACTTGATCTTGCATGAGCGCGATCAAGGGCGAAACGACGAGTGTGATGCCGGGGAGCGTCTGAGCGGGCAATTGGTAGCAGAGCGATTTCCCTGAACCGGTCGGTAAGACTGCCAGCGTATGTTGGCCATGGAGCAGCCGCTCGATCACCTCGCGCTGCCCAGGGCGAAAGCATTCAAAACCAAAATATTCGACGAGCTGTGATTCGAGTTGATCCATTACAACCTTCCTCAATCCATGAGTACGTCCAGCTCTGGCATGGTGTGCACACCAATTACCATGAGCCAATGCTTGCCATGAAAGCAGCGCGAGAGGCCAAGTGCCAGACAGGTGGAGTATTCCCCTCGGCGCTCAACATCTGCCTGACTATGCGCGCGTGGGACACCTGAGGATTTCTCAAGCAGACTTCGGCCTAAGGCTCGCATACGGAGGTCCGTGCAACTCATATCGGAATAGCCGCGGCCTCCAAGAGCGAAGGTAGTGCGCATGCTGATGTCGGTGCCTGATTGGTTCAAGGCAAAGCTGAAGCTGAACGAGTCCGGAAGGCATAATCCCTGCGAGTGTCGACCAGCAGTTGAATCAGGGGGCAAACGCAATAGGTCGACGAACCGCTCGCTCGTGATATTGCGGTGACCTATCGTGTAGATGGTCATCCATAGCCCCCACACGGTAACACGAACGTGGCTCGGCGGCCATACCATTGATAAAAGCCAACGTTGACGATGTGGAGGCCAAAGGTGGTATGCGCGATGAGGTTCATCCTCACATGACCTCTCAAGATCATCAAAGGGGCAACCCAGCAGCTTGCCTCTGAAGCACTGGCGCTGATCAGCTAGCACGGATCGATGTACCAGCGATATTGTGCCATGAATCTCTAGCAAAATGCTATGATATCGTGTGGTCCACCGGCCGGGGTGTCGAACCAATGACCAGCGATCGAAGGCGCGAAGAAGGAGTATACGCTGATGGCAATGCCGGCTTTTGCGCGGCGCGTGAGTAAAGAGACGATCGGCTGTCCAAAGCCGTTCAATGCCTGTGCGGATCCTGTAATATGTAATGGTATGGGGCTATATTTGCAGGTGGCGGGCGAAGTCGTCACCGAGGCCTACTGGTGGTGTGGTGAATGCTCCGATGCCGAGCGAGCTATCCTGGAAATCGCCTGCCATTTGGTCTGCGGCAAGACATTTGATAACGTGCATCGGTTGGGTGTGCAGGCCTTTGCCGCCGCTGGGGGCAAGGCCGTCAACAACCTGGAGATGACCTGCGTACGGGTCTTGCTGGCCGTCGAGATGGCCCTTGTCGACCACGAGGTCAAGCGTGTCCTCGCCCCAAGGACCGAGCGGGACATTGATGTCAACCAAAAACTCAAACAGCTTGGATTTGTGGCACGCGATGGACAACAGCGGCTCAAGAAACTACTGGAGGGGAAGCTCGCACGCTTTCATTTGCAAGTTCCAACGGTGAAGACCCAGGAATGGACCGCCTTCGGGACCCTCGAGGACTGCAGCCGTTGGGTCCAGAGCGCCCTGAAGACGGCCTTGTTGAATGAGGTGATGGAGCGCTGTTATCCCTCGCCTTAGGAGGTTGGAGAGACCTGCTCAATGACTGTGAGGTCATACTGCTCGAGCATTTCCACTTTATCGGGGTTTGTCGTGAGCAAACGCAGCGTCCCGATACCCACGTCGCGCAGGCTCTGCGCGCCAATGCCATAGTCCCGTAAATCAAGCTCGTGCTCGGCAGCGTGAGGCAGTGTTTCGAACGCTGTCGGCGGGAGTACCTGGGGCTCTCGCCTGGGATCCAGCGGGATGGTGCGCGCCTCGGGCTGCAAGTAGAGGATGGCGCCATGTCCCGCTTCCGCAATGCGTTTCAGGGAACCCGCGAGGTGAGCATGGCAGGCACAGAGTCCAGACCCAAAAACATCTCCCGCGATGCATTGGTTGTGGACACGCACCAGGCTGGGTGTATCAGGCGTGAACGTACCGACCATGAGGAGCACATGCTGACGGCCGTCAACGCAGCTTTCATAGGTAATCGCTCGGAAGAATCCATAGGGGGTCGGCAGCGTCGCTTCTTCGATACGCCTGATATGACGCTCGTGGCGCAGGCGGTAGCGGATGATATCACTCAGGGGCACCATCTTCAGGTGAAACTGGCTGGCGAAGGCTATGAGTTCTGCCTTATGTGCCATGATGCCATCTTCATTGAGGATCTCGCAGATCACGCCAGCAGGAGACAGTCCGGCAATCCGGGCTAAATCGACGGACCCTTCGGTCTGGCCAGCTCGTACCAGGATGCCCTTCTTCTCGGCACGGATCGGGAAAATATGGCCGGGACGCACTAAATCGTCAGGACCGGTCTGCGGGTCAATGGCCGTGAGAATCGTTTTCGCCCGGTCAGCGGCGGAAATGCCAGTGGTGACTCCCTTGGCGGCCTCAATGGAGACGGTGAACGCCGCCCCAGTGTAATCTGGTTCGTTACGGACCATGAGCGGCAGGTCGAGCTCGTCGATGCGCTCTGGGGTCATTGACAGGCAAATGAGGCCACGCCCATGCGTCGCCATAAAATTAATGGCATCGGAATTGACCGTTTCCGCGGCCATGACGAGGTCACCCGAGTAGCCATGTTCGTCGTCGACCAACACGATCATGCGACCTGCTTTGAACTCATGTATGGCATCCTCAACCGTGTCGAATTGCATGATCTCAATTGTCCCCCTCTGCCGCTCAACTGCATGCTCTCTGGGTCGGCTCGTGGTAGTGCAGACCGCATCGTTGCTCGATCGTGTTAGAACGTTGATAACACCACCGCGGCGCAGCTGTCAAGGGAAATTCGGGATTGCGGCGCAGCGCAGGGGGGTCCTCGCCGGTTGACATCATTCTGGGGGGCGCTATAATGTCGGACGTTTCGCGGTGCGCAAGCGAGCTGGACAGCATGTGAAGCCTTAATGGGTTGGGAGTCACCTCGTGGAGATATCGAGTACGGGCACAGGCTACACTGACGCTCACGCACGTGCTGGAATCGATGCAGAGCTCCCAGCCATCGATGTCTGGCCGAATCAATTCCGCGGTTACGAGATCACCATTGCCATTCCCGAATATACCTCGATTTGCCCCAAGACAGGCCTTCCCGACCTGGGCACGATCACCATCCGGTATAGGCCTGCCGAGCAGTGTCTAGAATTGAAGGCGCTCAAATACTACATTTTGGCCTATCGCAATCTCGGGATTTTCTACGAGAACGCCGTCAACCGCATCCTACGCGACATCGTGGCTGCCTGCCAGCCGGTCTGGGCGGTGGTGACGGGCGAGTTTAATGTCCGCGGCGGCATGCGCACGGTCATCGAGGCCAAATATCCGCTCCCCTCGCTTTAGTACATCACCAATCCGCCGTCGACATTGAACGCCTGCCCGGTAATCTGCTCGGCGTCGGACGACGCCAGGAAGGCGGCCATGGCCGCGATGTCGTCCGGTTGGTTGCGGCGTCCGATGGGAATTTGTGCCTCACGGGTCTTAATGGCTTCGTCGACCGATACCCCCATCAGTTTGGCGCGCCCGGTGGTCGCCATCAGCGACATGTCGGTCACGGTAGTGCCGGGACAGATGGCGTTGACGTTGATATGGTAGGGGGCGAGCACGACTGCGGCGCTCTTGGTCATGTGAATCACCCCGGCTTTGCTCACTCCATAGTGCAAGAAGTGGGGCTCCGGTTGCTTGCCAGAAATGGACGCGGTATTGATGATCTTGCCGCTATGGCGTTTGATCATTTCACGTCGCCACAGCCTGCATGACGAAAAAGACGCCTTTGGTGTTGACAGCCAGGATGAAATCCCAATCGGCCTCAGTGATATCGAACATGTCCTGGAATCGTAGCACGCCGGCATTGTTACACAGCACATCGATACGTTTGAACTGCTCAATGGTTTGGCCAACCATGCGTTGAATGTCGGACTGCTGCGTCACATCCACCTTGAGCCCAAGACACGGTTGTCCCAATTCACGAACCGCTGCCGCCGTGCTTTCCGCCAACGCTGGCTCGATATCGGCCGCCACGATATGCGCGCCCTCCTGCGCAAAGCGCAGCGCCATCGCGCGTCCAATGCCACGTCCGGCTCCTGTGATCAGCACCACGTTGTTGCTGAATCGTGCCATGCGCGCCTCTCCTTCGAGTTGAGTAACGCTGCCCGAGTGATCGCCTGCGGGCCGAAGCGGGCTCTGATGGCGTCTTCGGCGCGTTCAGCCTGCAGGCGCTTGTGTGAGGCCTCAGCAAAAAGGGACAGCTGAGACTGTACGAGCGGGGTCAGCTCTGCAACGGTGATCCCCAGGAGGCGGACCTTGCGCCGTGCCGTCGGTAGCTGGCTCAGTAGCCTTGAGACCGCGTCGTAGAGGTCCATGGCTACCGCTGTCGGCTCTGCGAGCGACTGTGTGCGCGTGAGCGTCGCGAAGGCGGCATCGCGGTATTTCAACGTGACCTTTGTCGTCATCCATCCTTTAGCGCGCAGGCGTTGCCCCACCTTGTCGGCGAGTTCGAGGAGCGTGCGATGCAAGGCCTCGACGTCATCCGTATCCTCGGCGAAGGTCGTCTCGGCTCCAATGGATTGCGGCTCTCGATGCGAGGTCACGGGGCGATCATCGAGGCCATGCGCCAGTCGCCAGATATGGGCCCCGAGACTACCAAACCGCTTGGAGAGGCGTGTCTCTGACCACTGTGCTACCTGTCCGATAGTGCGCAATCCCAACGCTTCGAGCCGATGAGCCGTGTGTTTGCCGACCCCCCACAGCCGACTCACGGGCAAATCGCGTACAAACGACTCGACCTCGGTCGCATCCAGAACCAGAAACCCATCCGGTTTGCTCAGATCGGAAGCCAACTTGGCCAAGAACTTATTGGGTGCCACGCCCACTGAGGCCACCAGACCCTCATCTCGCCGAATATCCTGCTTGATGCACCGAGCGATCTCCTCAACCGTCCCAAATAGCCGAGTGCTGTTGGTGACGTCGAGGAACGCCTCATCGATGCTGAGCGGCTCCACGACATCGGTGTAGCGCTCGAAAATGGCGAAAATACGTTCGGACACCTGATGATAGTGCGCCATGCGGACCGGCAAAAAGATGGCCTGGGGACATAAGCGGTAAGCCTGAGAGATGGGCATAGCGGAGTGTACACCGAAGGGGCGCGCCTCATAGGACGCCGTCGATACCACACCCCGTCCTCTGCCTCGCTTGGGATCGGCACCGACAATGACCGGCCGCCCACGGTATTGCGGACGATCGCGCTGTTCTATAGCGGCGTAAAAGGCATCCATGTCGATGTGGACGATGCGCCGCATTTCCGCCATCTCGCCTCCGAGCCGCTAACGCTATCGGGAGCTGTACTCAGATGACTGCGGCCCGTATGAGTGCCCCCTATTGCCGGCGCTGCAGTGCTGCCTCGACCAGGGGTCCGGAGATCGATGCGCCGCACGTTCATCTGTGCGCGATACCCCCGCCTCGAATTGCACCAGCGCCACATGTCCGTCGGCGCCAGGCGCTCCAGGGAAGAACCCCGGGGCTCCGGAATAGTATGCCGTGACCGGACCTTGCGACACGTCGGCGAACGCATGACAATGTCCCAGCGCGACGTAATCCCAGCCTGAGGCACGGATTTCCGCGGCATAGATCGGTGAGGAACGATACGACGGCACATCCTCTTCCATGAAAAACCCGTGGCCAAGCGCAATGTGCCAGGCGTCTCCCTGCGGGCGGGGGAGCCCCCCCAGCGGACGATAGCTCGGCTCGTGCTCCACCATGCCACGTCCCCAGAGCACCACATTGGGGGCAGCCAGTTGATGCTGCTCGCCGTTTGGATGAGTGATCAACAGCAGATTGGGACACGCCGCCGGCAGGTTCACCTGGCGGTAGATGGATTGGATGTTCAGACAGTCGTGGTTGCCGGGGATCATGACGATCGGTCGGCCGGCGCGGCGCAGTTCCTGAATGGCGAAATCGACCACATCCCCACTCGGCCGATTCGAATCGAACAGATCTCCCGCGATCAGCAACAGGTCGACATTTTCCTGAATGGCGAGATCGATGACGGTGCTGAACGCCTGGTGATTGATGTGACGACAGCTTGGCGTGTGCGAATCGGAGACGTAGCCATCAAGATCAAGATGCACATCCGCCGTATGTAAGATGTTGAGGGTCTGTCGAGGTGTCTGTGTCACGAGTGCCTTCCTGTCCTTCCGAGCCAAAGTCCACCGGCCCGGATGGCTCACATTACACTGGCCACTGCTCCTGACGATAGGCCATGTCCCAGAATGCGTGCTCAAATCGGCTGCTGGTGAGAAATGCTTCCTCGATGCGCTGTAACTCTTCCTGTGGCATCCCTGCCGCCAGCCGATCCATCAGGTCCCTGATCCACTCCGTCAGCTCCACGAATTCGGCAGCCGAATACATACGAATCCACTTCACATAGCGTGGGTCCGCAGGCATACCTTGCTTCGCCAGCGTCAAGCCGATTTCGCAGAACCCCCACATGCAAGGAAGCAAGGCTCCTACCAGCTCTGGAAAGCTCCCGAACGTGGCGGTGCGCAACAGGAAATCGGTATAGCCTTGACAGGTTGGAGCCTTCCGGGTCTTTTCCAGCTCTTCTGCGGAGATGCCCCATTCACGCGCATAGGAGCGATGCAGGTCCATTTCGACGTCCAGAACCGCATGGACCATCTCGGCGAACTTAGTCATCGTCTGCAGATCAGGCGCCTTGGCGACGGCTATGGCGAACAGTCGGGCATAATCGATCAGATAGAGGTAGTCCTGTTTAACCCAGTGTTTAAACTGTTCGACATCCAGTGTGCCGTCGCCAATGCCTCGCACGAATGGGTGATGACGCTGCGCCTCCCAGATAGGCGCCGCCCGGCGGTGCAGATAGTCGGCAAAGCGTTCAGCCATGACATGCCTCTCCGATGTGATGCCTGCAGCGCAGAGCCCAGGATAACCGCTCATGGACTCACGCGACCAGTCTACCTACATTGCTCTCAACAAGCTCCCAAAAGGCTCTGCCCTTGGCGCTGATCGTCTCGGGATATGGGGTGCCTAGGGCTAATTTCTTCCCCCTCAGATGCTGCAACGCTGCCAGGATGGCGCGTGCTGCCGTGATGACCGTGGTGCCGGTGAGCGAGGTCAGACGGTCGATGAGTTGAAGCTCGTGAGCGAAGCCAGTGGCGTAACTGGAGGCGGTATGGGCCAAAATGACCACCGCTGGAGCCACAATACTCAGCGCCTTGGCGGGGCCTGGGAGTTCCTCCAGATACGCCAACGTCCGTGCTTCCATGTTGGCTGCCGCCCCCGGTGTATTGGCAGCCTGAAACCCCTGCAAGCGAGCGAAGTGGATCGTCACTCCCTCAGGTGTCATCTGGTAAAACTCCGGCTCGACCGTTGGATTACCCGGGGGGAGCAACACTCCGATCCGAGCTCGCCAACCGAACATCGATATGCCTCCTCAGACGATGCTGCGTCACAAGCGCGGGGCCGTGAGTAGCGAGGACCGGATAATCATCACTCGCCACCTGCAACTCGGAGCTCATGCTGGGTGCGGCATGCACCAGAAGGTGCGGCATGCACCAGAATCTGATCGCCAGGACGGTGGCAAACGCTGTCATGCGTCAACCAGCGCTGTTGCGCCAGGCGTGCACCTGGCCTTCATGTACACTAGCTATGCCCTGATTGCAAGGAAAATTCATGGTGGAGGCGATTCTTGCCATACTCAAGGGAGACCGTTGGCAAGAAGGCAGTGAGAACGGCGCTCGCCGTCTGCCGGGGTGAGATGAACCTTCCTATTGTAGCTCGTCGTCCCGTGTCACACCCTACTTCAGAGCTCTGGGAGCGGACCTGAGACCAGACGAGCAGAATTGCCGTTGACACGTCAGCCGGGCTTTTCTACAATAGCTTGTCGATCTTTTCGGATCTGACGTTGTGCTGCTCACGATCTGCTGCTCGCAACAGGAGCACGCACATGAACTCACCCTCCACCTCGCGTGCGATTGACGCCTGAACCGATCGTTCGCTCGCCAGCCTGCACCCCATTTCTGCTGAGGCCCCAACTCCTCACCCGCATCTAATCCCCTCCTGCAAGGAGGGCCTGGGCGCCAGGGACCACCGACGGCGCATGTGCAAGTCCCCGACTAGTTGCAGGAGCACCCGGTCCATAAGCCCTCACCAGGGCTTCGCCAACAGGCCACATCTGCATGCGGTAACAGAAACAGAAGACGTCAGGGACAAGGTCCAGGTCCCCGAACCACCGCACCAGGACCGCGACAGTGGCATGACTGACTCGTGAATGCTCGATGGTCCTGTGTACTGTGAGGACCCCTTGAGACCTTGGAACTGGCCATGAGGAGGAGAGTATGCGCGCAGGCGACGAGGTGATCCTCCAGGTTGAGGAGCTTACCACCCGCTTTCATCTGAAGCGCGGCATCTTGGTGGCAGTCGATCGCGTGTCATTCGCGATCAAACCCGGCGAAACGTTTGGCTTGGTGGGCGAGTCAGGCTGTGGCAAGAGTGTGACGGCCCGCTCGATCATGCGCCTGATTTCCATCCCGCCGGGGGAGATCGCCTCGGGCCGGATCGTCTTCGCAGGGAGAGGACCTTTTAGGCAAATCAGCCGCGGGAGATGCGCGGCATTCGCGGCAAACGCATCGCCATGGTCTTCCAAGAACCGATGACGGCGCTCAACCCGGTCTTTCCTGTCAGCACGCAGATCGCCGATGGGCTGCGCAACAATCTCGGTCTCACCCGCCGGCAGGCCCGCCAACGCGTGATCGAACTGTTGCGCTTGGTGGGCATCCCTTCCGCGGAGAAGCGCATGGACGACTATGTCCATCAATTCAGCGGCGGGATGCGACAGCGTGTCATGCTCGCCATGGCCCTGTCCTGTGACCCGCAGTTTCTCATTGCCGATGAACCGACAACGGCACTGGACGTCACGATACAGGCGCAAATTTTGGATCTCATTCGGCAAATGATCGAGCGCTTCGAGATGGCATTGCTATTCATTACCCACAACCTGGGAGTCGTGGCGCATATGTGCGACACCATCGGCGTGATGTACGCCTCCCACCTGGTCGAGCTGACAGACACCAAGACGTTGTTTGCCGAACCACTCCATCCATACACCTGGGGATTGCTGAATTCAATCCCCCGTGTCGAGACGCGGCATCGGTACCTCAATCCGATTCAAGGCACGATCTGCAACATGCTGGCGCCACCCACTGGCTGTAATTTCCACCCCCGTTGCGAAAGGGCCATGGATATCTGTCGACGTGAGGTTCCGCCGCTACGGGAGGTGGCTCCAGGTCACAAAGTGGCATGCCACTTGTACTGAGGGCGAAAGGCTGATGCCATTCTGCTTTAACTGGGGGGAAAGCCGCGGTGATAAATTCACACTTTCTCGAGGTTACTGGATTGACGAAACATTATCCCATCCGCACCGACTGGCTCGCACGCCTGACCGGGAGAACTGCCGTGCTGAAGGCGGTGGATGGCATTGATTTTTACGTCAAGCGCGGCGAGACCTTGGGCCTCGTGGGTGAGAGTGGATGTGGCAAATCGACGACAGCGAGGTTAGTCGCACGGCTTCTCGATCCGACGGCGGGATCGGCCTATTTACAAGGGACGAATATCTTCACATTAACCCCTGCAGAGGTCCACAAGCTGCGGAAAGCCGTACAGTTTGTCTTCCAAGACCCCTACAGCTCGCTCAATCCTCGTAAAACGATCATGCAGATTCTGAGTCGCCCGCTGGAAGTGCATGATCTCGCCCATAGCTTCCTGCAAAAGCGCCAACGGGTCATCGAGCTGTTGACCATGGTCGGGTTGGGGGCTGAGCATGCAGATCGCTACCCACACGAGTTCAGCGGTGGGCAACGGCAGCGCATCGCCATTGCCAGGGCTCTAGCTGTCTCCCCCGAGCTGGTCATCGCCGACGAGCCGGTGTCGGCGCTCGACGTATCCATTCAAGCGCAGATCTTAAATCTGTTCCGGCAGCTCCAGGAGGAGCTCCAGCTGACCTATCTGTTCATCGCCCATGACCTCAGTGTCATTCGCCACATCAGCGACCGCGTGGCCGTGATGTATATAGGCAAGATCGTCGAGACGGGAACGGTGGAGCAGATCTTTGAGGCGCCGATGCACCCGTATACGAATGCCTTGCTGGCGGCAGTGCCGTTGCCCGATCCGGTGGCACCCTCCCCGCGCCTCACCCTCAGCGGCGAGGTGGTCAGTCCCATCAACCCGCCAGGTGGGTGCCGGCTCTATGGTCGTTGCCCCCTGGGGGGCCCCGAGTGCGCCGAGATCGACCCGGAACTCAGGGATCGGGGCGGGGAGCACTTCGTGGCTTGTCATAAGGTCTAAGTACCAGGCGCTGAAAATATTTCCCTGGTTCTTTCACCCCCCACCTCCCCTTCGGGGGAGGGCGGGGAGGGGTGAGTGGGTGAATTGTGGCGTACGACGCTCAGGCCGCTTACCGATCGGCAGTGCGTGGATCAAGGATATCGCGTAAGCCGTCGCCAAAGAGGTTAAACGCTAACACCGCAAAGGAGATCGCCAGACCTGGGAAGATCGCCAGGTACGGCCGGGTCTCCATATGCTCGCGCGCCAGGTTGAGGTCCGCCCCCCAGTCAGGCGTCGGCGGTGGCGCGCCCAAGCCCAAAAACGCCAGGGAGGAGATGATCAGTAACTCGACGCCCAGCGCAATAGTGGCCTGTATGATGACCGGCGACATGCAGTTGGGCAAGACCTGGCGAAAGGCGATATACATATTCGACTCGCCGGTGGCGTGAGAGGCCTCGACGTAGTCCTTTTCGCGCTCGGCCAGCATTGAACCCCGCACCAGCCGGCCCATACTGGGAATCCGTGCCACCCCCAGGGCGATGATGAGCCCCACCGTGCTCCAGAAGACCGACAGCTCATAGGCTCTGATCAGGGTGGCAGCGAGCAGAAACAGCAAGATCCCCGGGAATGCGAACCAGGCATCGAACACCCGCATGATGATGGTATCCAGCTTGCCGCCGTAATAGCCCGAGATCACGCCCACCGGGACACCAAACAAGGTCCCCATCACGACCGCCAGTACGGCGATGGTCATGGCCCGTTGGCACCCCCAAACCACCCGAGAAAAGATATCTCGGCCGAATTTATCGGTGCCAAAATAGTGTGCCGCGCTGGGGCCTTGCAACATCTCCCGGTAATTCTGTTTCACCGGGTCATGGGTGGCGATCAGCGACGGTAGGACCGCCACCAGAAACAGGATGAGGACCATCACCGCCCCCACGGTGGCCAGACGATTCCTCCACAGTTCCCAAGCGGCATTCTTGAGCGCCCGCTGGATCCGTGCGGTGCGCCACGCCAGTGTCGAATCGGCGAGGTCGATGTCGAAGTCCCCAGGGGCTGGCCTGACCGAAACCTGGGCCATGGGTGCGCTCCTTTCATACCGTTATGCCAGTCGAATGCGCGGATTCAACAGGCGATAGGTGATATCGACGAGCAGATTCACCAGCACAAACGCGACGGACAGGATCATTATCCCCGCTTGTACCATGGGATAGTCACGGCTCATGATGGCATCGTAGAGGGTGAGGCCAATGCCTGGCCAGGCAAAGATGGTCTCAATCACCACGGTCCCCCCCAGCAGATTGCCAAACTGCAGGCCGGCAACGGTCACCGTCGGTATCAGAGCGTTTTTCAGGGTGTACTTGAAGATCACCCGCCATTCCGGCAGCCCGACGGAACGGGCGGTATCGACGTACTCCTTGCGGATTTCGTCCAGCATCGTTGAACGGGTGAGGCGCGTGGTGATCGCCGCCAGGCGCACCCCGAGCGCCGCCGCCGGCAGCAAGAGGTGTTTGAGGCCCAACCACGGGTCGTCGAAGGGATTGACATACTCCGACGCGGGCAGCCAGCCCAAGTAGAGGGCGAAGAACAGCACGCAGAGAATGGCGAACCAGAAGTTGGGAATGGAGACCCCGGCCACCGCTGCGGTGGTCACCGTATAATCCACCATAGTGCGGTGCTTGAGTGCCGCGATAGTGCCCAGCGGCACGGCGATGACCAGCGAGATGATCACTGCCACCACCGCCAGGTAGACGGTGGCGGGAATGCGCTTGAAGAGCTCCACCCCGATCGACCGCCGGGTGGTGATCGACTTGCCAAAGTCGCCATGCAGGACGATCTTCCCCAGCCACGTGAAGTACTGGACATAGATGGGCCGGTCCAGTCCGAGTTGCTTTTCCAGGGCTGCCCGCCGGGCTGGATCATTCGTCTCCGCGTCACCCGCGAGCGCGTCAATCACATCCCCTGGTAGGGCATGCATAAAGGCAAAGGCCATGATCGACACCAGCAACAACACGGGAATCAGCTGCACGAAACGGTAGATGATAAACCTGATCACGTCGGTGTCCTCTCTTTTTGGTCGGCCAAACAGCCCCTTCCCCCGCCTGTTCCCTCTCCCTCCGGGAGAGGGTTAGGGTGAGGGCGGCTTCAAGCGCGTTCAGCACACCTCGACTTCCCTCACCCCGGCCCTCTCCCAGGGGGAGAGGGAGGGTAACATGTTGCCTGTGCTTATCACGGGGGAAGGGAGCACTATTACGTCGCCATATAGGCGGCGCGCAGGCCGCCGCCCTGGTAGTGGAGCGCACCCGCCGAGCCCGGCTGGTAGCCGCGCAGCGTCTTGGCCGCCGCCGAGGTCTGGGTGGTTTCATGCAGGTAGAAGAACGGCAACTCGACGTTGACGATGTTCCAGGCCTCGGTGTACAACTCCTTGCGTCGGGCCTGGTCTAACGTCTTTTTGGCCTCTTCCACCAACTGATCGTAGCGTTCATTCTGCCACCCCGACAGGGCAGTAGAGTAGTCGCTCTTGGAGTGCAGATTACGCGCGAAAAAGTCGTCCGGATCGTAGCGGAAGGTGTGGCCCTGGATCGCCGCGGGATGCGTGCCATCGGTCCGGGCTTGGCGCCAGGGCACCGTATCGAGAGGATCCACGGCGACTTTGAAGCCGACGGTGCTCCACAGATCCTGGATCACTTGCGCCGTCTCGCGGTGAATGGTGTTGGGCGCCTGACAGAGTATCCTGACCTCAGTGCCGACGGCTCGCGCCTCCTTGAGCAGGGCTTTGGCCTTGTCAGGATCGTACTCTAGGCTGCGGATGCCCTCCAGGTGCCAGGGATTGCCCTCGGGGAAGGGCTGGTCGGCCATCGCCCCTTGACCGTAAAACACCGCGTGATGGATGGCCTGGCGGTCGATGGCATGCGCCGCGGCGAGGCGCAGGCGCTTGTCCTGAAAGGGCCCGCGTCGGAAGTTAAAGACCACAAAGTTCCCGCCGCCAGTCCAGCGCCAGAGGTTATATTTGTCGCCCTGGGTCTCCTTAAAGCGCTCGATATCGGCTTGGGCCATGCTGTTGATGAGCTGGACCTGGCCGGTGCGCAGCGCCGTCAAACGCACCGAGTTCTCCAACTTGGGTTTGCCGATGATCTCATCGAGATAGGGCAGGCTATGGCCCTCGCTATCGGTCTCCCAGTAGTTTTCAAAGCGCACCATCTTGGCCTCGTTATTGCGCGTCCAGGAGACGAACTTGAACGGGCCTGTGCCAATGGGGTGTTCTGGCGCTGTGTCGAAGGCGTCGGGTGCCATCAGGCGTGTCGGGTAGTGCATGACGCTCGACGGCAGGGACGCATCCGCCACACTGGCATGGATGCGCACGGTGTACTTGTCGAGGACCTCGACGCTCTCAATGGTGTCCACGGCGCCGCGCTCCCAGTCGCCGCCGATGGCGGGGTTTTTGATGCGCATGAGGTTGAGCTTCACCGCCTCGGCATCGACCTCGCGGCCGTTGTGGAAGAGCACGCCCTTACGCAGTCGGAAGGTCCAGGCGGTGAGCTCCTGGTTAGGCTCCCAACTCTCGGCAATGCCCGGCACGATGTTGCCCCGCTGGTCGAGATCGGTCAGGCCGGTAAACATCACCGTGGTGGGAGCATAGGTGTGGTTCTGATTATGCGTATGGGCGTCGAGGCCGCCCACATCGAGGCTCGCGCCATAGAGCAGGGTGCCGCGCCGTTGCGGATGCCGTGTGCCGGCAGCCGTCTGGGCTGCAGCTTGACCGACGAGGTCGAAGGCGGCCATGCCGGCGAGCGCCCCCCCGGTGGTGATCAAGAAGTCCCGCCGCGATAGTTCAAAAGCTCTTGCACTTTCTCTCTTAGCCATCAACGATCTCCTCCTCTGACGCTCATGTGCTGATTACCTGTCAACAAGGAACCACCTGGAACGCCTTGTCGAGAGTCCGCTCCCGCTGGAACCCCGTCTGCCACCCCATCCAAAGCTGAGATAGTTTCACACCACTTTCACACCCTCTTTTGCTGTCATCCATAGCGTCCCTCCCCCCTGAAGGAGGAAGGTCAGGATGAGGGAATGTCATCGCGATTACGTCGCGATATAGGCGGTGCGCAGGCCGCCGCCGAAGTAGGTCAATGCCCCTGCCGAGCCAGGTTGATAGCCCTGCACCTCCTTGGTTGCCGCCGAGGTAAAGGGCAATTCATGCAGATAGAAATGCGGCAACTCGACGTTGACGATGTTCCAGGCCTCGGCGTACAGCTCCCTGCGCCGGGCGGGATCAGAGATCCGTTTGGCCTCTTCCACCAGCTGATCGTACCGCGCATTCTCCCACCCCGAGAGGATCTGGGCATACTCACTCTTGGAGTGCAGGTTTCGGGCAAAATAGTCGTCCGGGTCGTAGCGATAGGTGTTCCCCTGGCTCAGCGCGTCAAACGACCCCTGCTTGCGCGCATTGAGGTAGGGCACGTTATCGAGGGGCTCCACGGTGGCTTTGAACCCGACGGTGTTCCACAGATCCTGGACCACTTGCGCCGTCTCGCGGTGCTGCGTGTTGGTCACGTTGAGGACGATCTTGACCTGGGTGTCAACGGCCCGCGCATCCTTGAGCAGGGCTTTCGCCTTGTCGGGATCGTACTCCAGGCTGCGGATGCCCTCCAGGGGCCAGGGGGTGCCACGCGGGTAGGGCTGGTCCAGCATGTCACCCTGGCCGAAATACACGGCGTGATGGACGGCATTCCGGTCGATGGCGTGCGCCGCCGCGGTGCGCAGGCGCTTGTCCTGAAAGGGCCCACGCCGAAAGTTGAAGACCACAAACTGGCCGCCGCCATGCCACTGCCAGGTGGTGTATTTGTCGCCGTAGTCCTTCTTGAAGCGCTCCACATCGGCTTGGCCAAGGGCATCGATCAACTGCACCTGGCCGGTGCGCAGCGCTGTCAGGCGGACGGAGTCTTCCCCCTTGGGTTTGCCGACGATGGCGTCCAGGTAGGGCAACTGATGCCCCTCGGCATCGGTCTCCCAGTAGTTTTCAAAGCGCACCAGCTGGGTCTCGTTATGGCGAGTCCAGGAGACGAACTTGAACGGGCCCGTGGCGATGGGATGTTCAGCGGCCGTTTCAAAGGCGTCTGGGGCCATCAACATGGTCGGGTAGCGCATGACGCTGGACGGCACGGAGGCATCCGGCATGGTCGCATTGATCCGCACTGTGTATTTGTCCAGGACATCCACGCTCTCGATGGTGTCCACGGCGCCGCGCTGCCAATCGCCACCGATGGCAGGATCCTTGATGCGCATGAGGTTGAGCTTGATGGCCTCGGCATCGACCTCCCGGCCATTGTGGAACAGCACCCCCTTGCGCAGCCGAAAGGTCCAGGCGGTGAGATCCTGGTTGGGCTCCCAGCTCTCGGCGATGCTGGGGACGATGTTGCCGCGCTGATCGATATCGGTCAGACCGTTGTACATCACCGCCGTCACATTGACGATGTGGTTCTGATTCAGGCGGTGTGCGTCGAGACCCGCGATATCCAGACGCGAGCCATAGAGCAGCGTGCCGCCCCGCTGCGGATGCCGTTTGCCGGCGGCCGCCGGCTCAATGAGGCCGAAGGCGGCCATACCGACAAGCGCTCCACCAGTAGTCATTAAGAAGTCACGCCGGGAAAGTTCAGACTTTAGGTCTATCGTTCCTCTGGCCATCCCTGTCCTCCTGTCAGCATGAGCGCTCCGCTCTCAGCGCCTTGAGACCAAACCTCTAAGGACTAAAGAGCTGCCAGCAAAGAGAGCACTATACAAGTCCACAGTGCCTTCCCTGCAGATCGACGCTGAATCGCTCCTAAACTTCCCTTCGCTGACGGCCGCCGCCTGAGCAAATCCCCCTATAGAATGAAGGGACAAGCTAGGTAAACAGATACACGATGGAGATACGGCGATGATGGAATGGACATATCCCCCCTATGAGGGGGACCAGCCACGGGTCAGGAGTTGAGGTTTGACCTGAAAGCGCGGTAGCACACGGAGCAGCGTTGTCGTGCGGGATGCTGCTGACAGGTGAGTAATAGCCGGATTCATAGGCGTTCCTCGTGTCAGTCACCAACGATATGAATAGTCACATTGATGAAAAAAGTGCCCGATTCTATAGGGTCTTAGATTATGTGTCAACTGTAATTTATCAGTTAGTGCTTGAAATTCCCTTAGAACACTGAGAATGAACCGAACTCTTTGAAAAAGATGAATCGCGATCTCCGACATCTCCTTCGATCTTCCCGATCCTCCCGCGTAGTCATCGTCCTGGATCGGTTGCCCCAACTTCCAGGCATACCGTGACCATGTCCAAGGCTACGATTTCATGAACCAGCTCTACGTATTTTGGGAGACCACTTGGCCGGATAATTAGACACCTGCCAAAAACTGGTGGGAGGTGGAGCAAGGGGCAGGGCCCCTCGTTGGCGGGGTACCCTGCCGCCCTGGTTATGCCTCGAGATAAGCGGCGCGCAGGCCACCACCGTGGTAATGGAGCGCGCCCGCCGAGCCTGGCTGGTAGCCGCGCAGCTCCTTGGCCGCTGCCGAGGTCTGGGTCACTTCATGCAAGTAGAAAAACGGCAACTCGACGTTGACGATGTTCCAGGCCTCGGTGTACAGCTCCTTGCGCCGAGCCGGCTCCAGCGTCCGTTTGGCCTCCTCCACCAACTGATCGTAGCGCGCATTCTGCCACCCTGTCAGGACCTGCGCATACTCGCTCTTGGAGTGCAGATTGCGCGCGAAAAAGTCATCCGGGTCGTAGCGGAAGGTGTGGCCCTGGATCGCTGCGGGATACGTGCCCTCGCTCCGGGCTTGGCGCCAGGGTACCGTATCCAGGAGCTCTACAGCCACTTTGAAGCCGACCGTGGTCCATAGATCTGGACCACTTGCGCCGTCTCGCGGTGCAGGACATTGTTCACGTTGACGAGGATCTTGACCTCGGTGCCGACGGCCCGCGCCTCCTTGAGCAGGGCTTTGGCCCGCTCGGGATCGTACGCCAAGCTGCGGATGCCCTCCAGGTGCCAGGGATTGCCCTCCGGGAAGGGCTGGTCGGCCATCGCCCCTTGACCGTAATACACCGCGTGATGAATGGCCTGGCGGTCGATGGCCTGCGCTGCCGCAATGCGCAGGCGCTTGTCCTGAAACGGCCCACGCCGGAAGTTAAAGGCCACAAACTGGCCGCCGCCATGCCACTCCCAGAGGTTATATTTGTCGCCCTGGGTTTCTTTGAAGCGTTCGATATCGGCCTGGGCCATGGTGTTGATGAGTTGGACCTGACCCGTGCGCAGCGCCGTGAGGCGCACCGAGTTCTCCAACTTGGGTTTGCCGATGATCTCATCGAGATAGGGCAGGCTGTGGCCCTCGGCATCGGTCTCCCAGTAGTTTTCAAAACGCACCAGCCGGGCCTCGGTATTGCGCGTCCAGGAGACAAACTTGAACGGACCTGTGCCAATGGGGTGTTCGGCTGCCGTGTCGAAGGCGTCTGGCGCCATCAGGCGGGTTGGGTAGTGCATAACGTTTGACGGCAGAGACACATCCGGCATCGTCGCATGGATGCGGACCGTGTACTTGTCGAGGACCTCGACGCTCTCAATGGTGTCCACGGCGCCGCGTTCCCAGTCGCCACCGATGTTGGGGTCTTTGATGCGCATGAGGTTGAGCTTCACCGCTTCGGCATCGACTTCGCGGCCATTGTGGAACAGCACGCCCTTGCGCAGCCGGAACACCCAGGCGGTCAGTTCCTTGTTGGGCTCCCAGCTCTCGGCAATGCCGGGGACGATGTTGCCCCGCTGGTCGATATCGGTCAGGCCCGTGTACATCACGGTGGTTGGGTTCGACACATGGTTCTGATTATTACTGTGTGCGTCGAGGCCTGAGACATCCCCGCTCGATCCAAATTGCAGGATGCCGCTCCGTTGCGGATGTCGCGTGCCGGCGGCCGCCAGCTCGACGACGCCGAAAGCGGCCATGCCGACGAGCGCCCCACCTGTGGTTAGGAGAAAGTTCCGTCTAGAGATATCGAAACCTCTGTCAATCCTTCCTCTAGCCATCGCTGACCTCCTTCTCAGCGCACCCCTTCGACACTCGCAAGCTGCCGAGCACCGCGGCGTGCGTTGCCGGTGTCCTGCCACGGCAGCCGACAGCTGGACAGCCTGCCAGGATAGGCCTCACAACACTGAGACCTCCAGGCCAGCGTCGGTACCGCTGCTGGTCGGTTACCGAAAATGGGCTGCGTCTCCTTGGCGAAGTGCTGCGAAGCCAAGACGAGCAGTCAACCCCCTATACGTCATTGCGGTGAAGGTGACGCTTGCAATGGGGAAATCTGTCCCTCCCAAGAGGAGGGGACTTACGCAAGGGTGAGGAGCTGAGGCCTTACCAAGAAACGGGGACGCTCTCGTAGGCAAGCCTTGGAGAGAGACGATGGGAAAAAGCTACAAGGCGAGACTCTCATGGGTGTCCCTCCTGTCTGTTGCTACAGACGTGAACCAGGGCCCCATTGGGCAGATGTTACCCTATAGAGACGAGTTCGTATTGTCAAGTCTTTTTATGGTCAAAGACCCACGATCACTCTCGCAAGATGCGGATATTGATCAGTATCAATCGGCTAAGCCGAGGTTACCCTAAGACTAGGGCGATCGCTGGGTCGCCCTAGTGTATGCGCACAGTGGCACCCTCTTGCCCACTACCACGAGACGGGTAGTGTTTTCAGCGCTCGCGCCACGATGGTCGGATGGTACTCCAGGTGGGCTGCATCGATGTTCAGGTGTAGCTCAGGGAAGCGTTGTGGCAATGCTAGAAAGGCCTCTTGGGCCTCAAGTCGTGCCAACGGGGCCCCCAGGCAGACGTGAATTCCCTGCCCTAGCGCCACATGGGGGTTTGGGCTGCGCTGTGATATCGAGACGGTCGGGGTCAGCATACTTGGCGGGATCCCGGTTGGCAGAGGCAAGGATCAACAGCATTCGGTCACTGGCACGGATGGCTTTGCCGCCCAACTCGGTGTCTTTCCTGGCCCAGCGAAACGTGGCTTTGACCGGTCCGTCGTAGCGCAACAGCTCCTCGGCGGCTGAGCGCACCAGCGAGGGATGTTGCCGCAACAGATCCCATTGATCGCGGTGCCGCATGCAGGCGAGCAAGCCGTTTGCCAGCAGGTTAGTGGTCGTCTCATGGCCAGCGAATAAGAGGACTGTACAGGTAGCGAGTAACTCGTCGTGAGACAACAAATCACCTCGCTCCTCCGCCTGGACGAGGGCCGAGATAAGATCGTCTCGGGGTTGTTTACGACGCTCTTCAATTAACGGCTCGAAGTATGCCAGCAGCTTTTCCAGCCCACGCTGCGAGCGCTCGCGGCGGTCCGGCTCGTCGGCCCGGATGAAAAAAATGCGCGACGTTTCGTCGGACCACTCCTTGACCTGCTCCCGGTCCTCCACCGGCACGCCCAGATATTCCGAGATAACGATCACCGGCAGATGGAAGGCGAAGTCGTGAATAAACTCCATGTCGCTCTTCAGCCGAACTTGGTCCAACAACTCATGGACGATCTGGCGTGCCCGGGGACGCAGTTTCTCAACGCTGGTGGGGGTGAAGGCTTTATTAATTAACAAACGGACGCGGGTATGGTAGGGAGGATCGGCGAACACCAGCCATTTCGAGAAATACTTGATCAGCAGCGAGAAGTGCTCCTGCTCTGGCGCGTTCAGCTCCTGCATCAATGAGGCCATGCGGTCGGAAGAGAAGGTCTCGTGATCGCGGAAAACCTTCACGACGTCGTCATAGCGCAAGATCAGCCACCCCCCCCAACGCTCGTTCCAGTGTACCGGGTCAGTTTCCCGGAGATCGGCGAAGTAGGCATAGGGATCGTAGAGAACGTCGGGTGCGAGTAGATTGTCCTGACCTAACATTATGCACCCCCTTTGAGTCAAAGAGCAGTCAACGGTCACTAGGTTGATTTGCCCGCAGCGCCCACAGCAATGCTGCCCTCCTCAGGTGGCTCGACAGGCAACAGTCGAGCCACTGGGCGTCCTGTGACCTCTCAAACCCCAGTTGCTGCAGGCACTTCTGGGCCTCTCATGCCGTTCAGGTCCTGCGCCTGCTCCTTTGCATGAGGATAGCTCCTGCTGTCATGTCTGGATGACATCTCTGAGACAGCATTACAGCATTATGGTATGTTATAGGTTCCTCGCGGCCTGATCAATAGCTCCGCATGAGCCAGAGCAATCTAACGAGCCGAAGATCCTCCGGCGCCCATCGCCACGCCAGCACCTGTCGTGAAGGAGTTCCAGCGTCCAAGATGATGGCTAAGGCCACCAGGACCCCTCGCCATCCCTATAACTGCAAGAGTCATCTCATGAGTTCGATAATGCAGACACAGGCTAAGTCGGCGATCGTTGTCAGGACTGCCAGTCCCCAGACACGCTGGCGATGGAAAGCTTGGTGAAATCGAAGAGAATTAACCTGGAGTTAACATAGATGTTACCTCCGCTTCACAGATGGGCGCTATGCTTTAGAATATTGCTTCGTAAAGCTAGAAGATCCCCTCCCCCGTGACGAGGCCGTAGGCGTTGTCGCCATCGCTTCCTGCCTGCCTCGTCGCACTCAGCACGACCTATGCCAGAAAGCCTGCCGCCTCGTGCGCGCTACCGGCACCCAGAGAAGTTCTGCAATTTACAGACATTTAACCTCACTGATATCAGTCTGTCATGAAGCTTGGATAGACTGCATGCGGATCGGATTCGCCGACGAGACGGTTGGTGCCCGGCGGGCAACATGTTACATGCTTGTTACACGACCGTTACATGCCAGCAACATCAATTGCGCATCATTGTCACATCCTCTCTAAGGAGAGCACCTATGACATGTCTCAAAGCATGCACTCTGGTCCTGTCATTGGTTGTAGCCATAGTGGTCGGTGAGATGGCCATGGCTCAGGATGGTCTCAAGCTCGATCCTGACTTGGACAGCTATAAGGCCGTCAGCGGGGTATCGGGGAATCTGTCGAGTGTGGGCTCGGATACACTGAACAACCTGATGACACTCTGGGCCGAGACGTTCTCCAAGTTTTACCCCAACGTGAAGATCCAGATCGAAGGTAAAGGGTCGACCACCGCGCCGCCGGCGTTGATCGCGGGCACAGCGCAACTTGGCCCCATGTCGCGGCCGATGCGCGGCACAGAAATCGATCAATTTGAAAAAAAGTTTGGCTACAAGCCGACGCCGGTCCGCACCGCTGTGGACGCCCTGGCAGTATTTGTCAATAAAGATAATCCCATAAAATGCCTGACCATGGAACAGGTCGATGCTATTTTTTCCAAGTCTCGGCGTTACGGGTACAGAGAAGATGTGAAGACGTGGGGACAGCTGGGGCTGACTGGTGACTGGGCTAACCGTCCGATCAGTCTGTACGGCCGCAATTCCGCCTCGGGCACCTATGGCTTCTTCAAAGAACATGCGCTGAAGAACGGCGACTATAAGGATGAGGTGAAGGAGCAGCCGGGGTCAGCGTCGGTGGTGCAGGGGGTGACCGTGGATCGCTACGGCATTGGCTATAGCGGTATTGGCTATACGACGGCCGGCGTCCGTGCGGTCCCCCTCGCCGAGAAGGAGGGTGCCACATGTGTCGAGGCTACGGCAGACAACGCATATGCCGGTACCTATCCGCTGGCACGTTTCCTCTATGTATACATCAACAAGCCTCCTGGAAAATCTCTTGACCCCCTGACCCATGAATTTGTCAAGTTAATGGTCTCGAAGGAAGGTCAGGAAGTTGTAGTGAAGGATGGCTACTTCCCGATACCGGCCTCGATTGCCAAAGAAGAGACCGGTAAGGTCAACGAAAAAGTCAATTGATATGACCAATCACGCTGACACAATTCGATCTGCAGGGCCAGTGGCACCGGCTCGGTCGATTGCCATATCAAAGGCGAAAGGCCGGCGGAGGCTTTTCGTCGATCGTCTTGCCAGTCGTCTAGTGACCCTCGGGGGCGTCATCATCATCGCCTCGATCCTCGCCATTCTGTTGGTGATCGTCGCCGAGGTGTATCCCCTCTTCAAGAAACCGACAGCCACGGCTGAGCGGACGATTACGGCTGAGCTCGATTCCGCACCGATGGCTTTGGGCGTCGACGAATATCGCGAGGTCGTCTATCTGGTCACTGCCTCCGGGGTACAATTCGTCTCGGCTATGGATGGCAGACCTGTCACGACCATTCAACTTCCGGAGCTGCACGAGGCTCGGGTCGTCAGCACATCGGCCTTGGGACGCGGACCTTTGGCGCTAGGGCTCTCGGATGGACGAGTGATCCCAACGGAGGTGCGGTTCATCATCTCCTACCCCGAAGGGCAGCGGCGTGTCGAGGCAGAATTCACCACCTCACGCCCGCTTCTGGCTGATCCCGGGGGGGGGCCAATTCGTCAGCTGGCGTATGTGACTCCTCCAAGCGGCCCAATGCTCGCCGCCACCATCGCACCCCAGGAGCTCATGATCATCACCATCAAGGAACGCAAGGCCTTGATTGGCCCTTCCACACAGCAGGAATCTCGTCAGCGTCTGTCGCTGCCGATCACTGGCGAGATCACCGCCCTCGTCCTCGACGGACGTGGCGAGGATCTCTTTGTCGGCACTTCGTCGGGACAGGTGGCACGAGTGGATGTGCGCGATGTCAACGCTCCAAAGGTCATCGAAGTGATCCAGGCCACAGGGCGAGCCGCCGTTGGTGTCAGCGTGATGGGATTTCTCATCGGCGATCGTACCCTCATGGTGGGTGATACGGCAGGGGGCGTGACCTCATGGCAGCTCTTGCGTGATGCACATGGGACATTTCGACTACGCAGAATCCACAATTTTACGCCCCATGCAGCGGCCGTGGCGGCCTTTGTCCCCTCGCAACGCGACAAGGGTTTTATCACCGCCGATGCGTCGGGCACGACCCACCTGCACTACGGCACGACAGGAGCGACGCTGCTCACCGTCAATGCCGATGGCACAGAGGTGAGGGGCGTTGCTTTTGCACCAAAGGGGGATGGCTTCCTGGCTGCCGACGCTGCTGGACGTGTATCGGAATGGAGCCTGCGGAATCCCCATCCGGAGATTACCCTGGGCAGCCTCTTCGGCAAAGTCTGGTATGAAGGGTACGAGCAACCGGAGTACGTCTGGCAATCCACTGGCGGCACCGATGACTTCGAGGCCAAGTTCAGCCTCACGCCGCTCATCTTCGGCACCTTGAAAGGCACCTTCTATGCCATGCTGTTCGCCGGGCCTATGGCGCTATTGAGTGCTCTGTATGCTTCACAGTTCATGCACCCGACGCTGAAGGGGGTAGTCAAGCCCGTGGTCGAAATCATGGCGGCGTTGCCCAGCGTTGTCCTCGGCTTCATCGCCGGCCTTTGGCTCGCACCCATGGTTGAGCGCGTGGTGCCTGGGCTGCTCCTCATGCCGATCGTGATTCCTGCGCTTATTCTCTGTACACTGTTGTTGTGGAGGATGCTGCCAACACGTAGGCGACTCTGGCTGAAGGCGGGAGGAGAAGTTTTTTTTCTCGTGCCCGTGGCGCTTTTGGGCGGATGGTTGGCCATTTCGCTGGGGGGATTGTTCGAAAGTGTGGTCTTCGGCGGCGACTATCGCAGCTGGCTTCTGCGCGTCCTGGGGCTCACCTACGATCAGCGCAATTCGCTGGTGGTCGGCTTCGCCATGGGTTTTGCCGTCATCCCGATTATCTTCACCATCGCCGAGGACTCGCTGTCTAACGTGCCGCAGCACCTGCGAGCCGGTTCACTGGCGTTAGGGGCCACACCCTGGCAGACGGCGATCCGAGTCATTCTGCCGACCGCAAGCCCGGGCATCTTCTCCGCCATCATGATCGGCTTCGGTCGGGCCGTGGGCGAGACCATGATTGTGCTGATGGCTACCGGCAACACCCCGGTGATGGATTGGTCGATCTTCAACGGCTTCCGAGCGCTGTCGGCGAACATTGCCGTTGAGCTCCCTGAGGCCCCTGAAGGGGGGACACTTTTTCGTGTGCTCTTTCTGGCAGCGTTTCTCCTCTTCGTCATGACGTTCATGGTCAACACTGTAGCTGAGCTCGTACGGTTGCGGCTGCGCAGGAAGTACCGGTACCTATGAACAAGTTTTGGAAGAGTGGCGATCCCTTTATCTGGCTCACTGGCGGAGCGCTCGCCTTCTCGTTGATCATGGTCGCCGGCTTGGTGATATTGATCTTCTGGAGTGGTCTGGGCTTCTTCTGGCCGACGGATGTGACGCGCCTGCTCCTGGCTAACAACACCGTCGTGTTGGGACAAATTGTCGAGCGTGAGGCGATCCCGCAGCCAGGCGCCGCCGTGGGCACGCCGGTGAAGTATCGGATCAAAGTCAAACAGGGTAACCGCGATCTGTATGGTGCAGATTTCGTCTGGATCGATGACGCTGAGATCGTTCAACAGGATGACCCGCCCCAGGCGGTGGTGATTGAGCGTCGGGAGTGGGGAAATCTTTATGGCTTCATCAAGGAAGTCCGCGATCAGGGGCAGGTAGTGGCCGAAGGCTCACAGCAGGGGTGGGAGGCGTTGCAGACCCGTTTGCCGGACGTGAGGCGTATGTATGATGAGATTAGATTCATTGAAACGAAGCAGATCGGCGAGATCAACTATACCCAGGAGCAGATCCGATTGCGTCTAAGGAAATTAGAGCTGCAGGGCATCCACACTGGCCCAGAGCTGCAACGCTTGCAGCAGCAGCTAGAAGGCTTGCAGCAGCAGTACGCCAACCAGGTGGCGGTGCTGACCACATTACGTACCAGCCTTACCGCCAGTGTAGTGGTGTCGACAGCGCGCGACGTGGAGAAAACCGTGCCACTGTCGCAGGTGGTTCGGGCCTATCGTCCCAATTTGATGGACGTGCCGGCCAAAATCGGGTTTTATCTGGAAAAAGTCTGGGAGTTCATCGCCGATGATCCACGCGAATCGAACACCGAGGGAGGGGTGTTTCCGGCCATCTTCGGCACCGTGATGATGGTGCTGATCATGAGTGTTGCCGTCACTCCCCTGGGGGTGATTGCGGCCTTTTACCTGCGTGAATACGCCAAGCAGGGGGCCTTCGTCAGCGCCGTGCGTATCGCGGTGAACAATCTCGCTGGGGTGCCATCGATTGTGTTTGGGGTGTTCGCCGTCGGGTTCTTCATTTATTTTGTGGGCGGCACAATCGATCGTCTATTCTTTCCCGAGTCCCTGCCCACGCCGACCTTTGGTACGGGCGGAATTTTGTGGGCCTCCCTCACACTGGCGTTGCTAACGGTGCCCGTGGTGATCGTGGCCACTGAAGAAGGACTGGCCGCCATTCCTGGAGGAATGCGTGAGGCCTCACTGGCACTCGGCGCTACAAAATTCGAGACGACCATGCGGGTCGTATTGCCAAGCGTCATGCCGTCGATTTTGACCGGGCTGATCCTGGCCATGGCGCGCGCCGCTGGCGAGGTAGCACCCCTGATGATTACTGGGGTAGTCAAATTGGCTCCGGCCCTGCCCATCGATGGCTTTTGGCCCTTCCTACACCTGGAACGCAAGTTCATGCATCTCGGCTTTCATATCTACGATGTCGGCTTCCAGTCGCCGAACGTCGAAGCAGCACGACCCATGGTCTTCACGACGGCCATGTTGTTGTTGCTAATCGTGGTGGTTTTGAACCTCACGGCCATTATGTTGCGCAACCGACTGCGCAAGAAATATGCTCTGTCAGCCGTGTAGGAGGATGGCATGACCACGGATATCCGTCTGGCCCCAGCCCTGAATCCCCGCATGCAGGCGGCATTGGACCTGGGCCAACCCATCGTCTCGATTGAGAGCCTGTCGTTATGGTACGGGGAAAAGCAGGCGCTGAAAAATATCTCGATGTCGGTTCCCGCCCAACGCATCACCGCCTACATCGGTCCCTCCGGTTGCGGCAAGAGCACCCTGCTGCGCTGCTTCAACCGCATGAACGACCTGGTGGACGGCGTACGCATCGAGGGCAAGATCCGCATTGGCGGGGTTGATGTATACGACCCTGCGCTTGACGTGACAGATTTACGGAAGCGAGTGGGCATGGTCTTTCAGAAGTCGAACCCGTTTCCCAAGTCGATCTACGAGAACGCCGCCTACGGCCCACGCATCCTCGGCGTGCGCCATCGCCACGAGCTCGACGCGATTGTCGAGCGCAGCCTGCGTGGCGCGGCTCTGTGGGATGAAGTGTCGGATCGGTTGAAGGATTCCGCCCTGAGCCTTTCCGGTGGCCAACAGCAGCGCCTCTGTATTGCCCGCGCCCTGGCGGTTGAACCTGAAGTCCTTTTGATGGATGAGCCCTGCTCGGCGCTCGACCCCATCGCCACGGCGAAGATCGAAGAGTTGATGCTGGACCTCAAACAGGAGTACACTATCATCATCGTAACGCATAATATGCAACAAGCGGCCCGTGTGTCGGACTATACAGGATTCATGCTCCTCGGCGAGTTGGTGGAGTTTGGTGTCACCAAGGATCTGTTCACCAACCCGCGCGATCGACGCACGGAGGATTATATCACGGGTCGATTTGGGTAAATGAGTCAATTGAATGTAGGGTGTTTATGCTGCAAGAACGACGCTATCAACTACAGGCGCAGGAGGCCAACGAGCAGATCCAGGCTATACTCGAAGGGCTCCAGATCCCAGGCGACAGACGTCTTTTCTATGCGCAGCTCCTGACCACCGTTCTCAAGATGTACGAGGACGGCGCCGACCTCGGTGACCTGAAGATCACCAACAGTACGCTAAAAGAGCTACGATACGCCTTCAAAGTCTTCAGCCTCTATCGCGACCACCCGAAGGTCACCGTCTTCGGATCGGCGCGCACGCCGTCGACCTCGCCTATTTCTCAGCAAGCCAGGCGTTTTGCTGAGAACATGGTGAACGCGGGGTGGATGGTGGTCACCGGGGCAGGAGGTGGCGTCATGGGGGCGGCGCAGGAGGGGGCGGGTCGTGAAGCCAGTTTTGGCCTGAACATCCGTCTGCCGTTCGAGCAGGAGGTCAACTCCTGGATTGCCGAAGATCCGAAGCTGATTCATTTTAAATACTTCTTCACGCGCAAACTCTTCTTTGTGAAAGAAGCGAGTGCGGTTTGCCTATGCCCCGGTGGCTTTGGCACCTTCGATGAAGCCTTCGAGGTGCTGACCTTAGTCCAGACCGGTAAGACATCGATCATTCCTGTCGTCCTGCTCGACGTGCCGGGGGGGGAGTATTGGCTGCATTGGGAGCAGTTCCTTCGGGTGCAGCTGCTGGCGCAGGGACTCATTAGCCCTGAAGATTTGGATCTCTTTATGATCACCGACGACGTGGAACGAGCGGTCGAGGAGATTTTCGCCTTCTACCGGCTGTATCACTCGGCACGCTATGTCGACGATGATCTGGTCTTCAGGCTGAAGCGACCGTTGCCCCCGCAGGCTTTACCAGCCCTCGAAGAGGGCTTCGCCGATATTCTCCGGGGCCGGCTAGCACAGAAAGACGGCCCAATCCTCGGAGAAGGTGACGAGCATCCCGATCTCTGGCGGCTGGTGATTCCCTTCATCCGTTCGCGGTATGGCCGTCTCCGAAAGTTCATCGATGCCGTGAATCGTTGGTAACGGCCGAGTGAGGGGAGGGGGCGTTGCGAGGACAATCTCTGGCGTCAGACTGCTACCCGCTATGCAGCAACGACCTGGCCCGACAGGTCAGTGGGAGGATGGTAAGATGGAGCGACATTTTGAGGCAGAGCTACACGCACTGCGCGATCGGTTGCTGGCCATGGGAAGCCTCGCCGAGACAATGATTCACAAGGGGATCAAGGCTCTGGTCGATCGTGACGCGGCATTGGTGCAAGCGGTCCTGGCCCATGAAGAAGAAATGGACCTCCTCTGCATCGAGATCGATGACCGCTGTTTCACGCAGCTCGCCCTCAGGCAGCCGATGGCCTCGGATTTGCGCTTTCTCGTGGGCGGGATCAAGATCAACAGCGATTTGGAGCGTATCGGTGATCAGGCGGTGAGCATTGCCTTGCGGGCGCGCTCTCTCATCAATCAACCGCTGCTCAAGCCGCTCATCGATATCCCACGTATGACGGGCATCGTCCAGGAAATGGTGCGCTATAGTCTCGATGCCTTTGTGCGGCGGGACCCCGAGCTGGCCCGCAATGTCATCGATCGCGATGACGAAGTCGATGGTTTGCGCGACCAGATCTTTCGCGAGCTCCTGACCTATATGATGGGCGATCCGTCTACCATTCCGCGCGCCATCGACCTAATTCTGGTCTCCCGCAACCTAGAGCGCATTGCCGACCATGCGACCAACATCGCCGAGGATGTGATCTACATCGTGCGTGGCGAGGATGTGCGCGAGCGCGGTGACAAGGAACTGCGCAAGGGCTTGCGCCTTCCCCTTCCGAAGAACGCCTAGATCGTCCGTCCAGCATTCGACATGGTCTCCTGCCTGTGCCTCCCGGCAGGCTCCATTTCCTACCGGCGCTTTGTGCCACTCTGCTATCCTGACTCCCGCCATTGTCATAGTGATTTCTTGCCGGCCGATGGGCCCGCAGACAGGGATACCGCAGCCGACATACGTGCTGTCCTCATTTCCCACCTTGGCAAATGGCGCCGCCTTTGGTATAAGCAGACTACTCATATAGCACTGGCGGTTTGTGGTCACTTATCAAAAGGGGATAGGTCATGGCCTTTGATCGTTCAACCATTCATGTCTATGCCGGGGCTGAGACCGGTGGACTCTTCCGCAAAACTGTGGATGACGCGCTTTGGGAAGCCCTCACGCACGGCTTACCGCAGCCAACCGAGGTGCGGGCCATCGCGGTGCATCCACAGCACCCCGAAATCGTTTTTGCCGGTACTCAGGATGGCCCATACCGCAGCCAAGATGGCGGCGATTCCTGGGAACGTTTGGATTTTCCCGGCCCCGAACGCGTCGTCTGGTCCTTCACCTTCCATCCGGCTGAGGCGCGTACCGTCTATTGTGGCACCGCTCCGGGAGCCGTGTTCCGCAGCGAGGACGGCGGTGACCACTGGAAGCGGTTACCCACCGATCCCGGTCCTGACGTCGTACGTATGGACTTTCCAACCCGCACCATTGCCATGGCGGTTGATCCCGCTCATCCGGCACATTTGTACGTCGCCCTGGAAGTCGGGGGGGTGATTCGCAGCCTCGACGGCGGTGAGACCTGGCAGCCCATTAACAAAGGGCTAGCGCCCGACGTGGGACGGCTCGATCTGCACGGGATTCAGGTTAGCTCAGCACAACCTGACACGGTATTCATCAGCGTTCGCGCTGGCCTCTTGCGTAGCCCCAACCGTGGCGAGCAATGGGACCCCATCGACCTGAGCAAAGTCTCCCCGATCACATACTGTCGCGACCTGCGCGTCGCCCCGGACGACCCACGGACACTCTACGTCTCACTGGGGCAAGCAGCCCGTAGCGCCGCAGGAGCCCTGTTTCGTAGCCGCGATCTCGGAACCTCCTGGGAGCGTGTCGATCACGGTCTCGCACCCAAGAGCACCATGATGGCGGTGGGCCTGACTGCTCGTCAGCCCACATGTGTGTATGGTTGTACCAGGGATGGGGAGGTGTTTGGGACGCTCGATGGCGGTGTAACATGGCGTGAATTTTCGTTACCCGCTGGGACGCACGAGGTAAGAGCGATCGCTTGCGGCTGAGGGGGCAGGGAAAAGGTTGCGTTGTCACCATCCCTGTTACAACCATAGGCGCCAGGCTCAGGGGCAAAGTCGGCTCAGAATGAGCCAACCCTACCCCTCTCCCGGAGGGAGAGGGGTAGGGTGAGGGCGCCAGAGCGCCATTGAGTGGTTGTGTTTCCCTCACCCCGGCCCCTCTCTCAGGGGGAGAGGGGATGTTAGCCTGACGACCCAGCATACAGGGGAGAGGGTTGAAGTGATTCACGCAGCATCCGTGGAGGTCATGCATGCATGTCGCTGATGATACAGGTCTGCTGAGTCCTTACCGAGTTCTCGATCTAACGGATGAGCACGGCATTCTCTGCAGCAAGATTCTCGCCGACTTAGGAGCCGATGTCATCCAGATCGAGCCTCCGGGCGGGAGCCCAGCGCGGCGCCTCGGCCCCTTCTATGAGGACGAGGCCCACCCCGACCGGAGTCTGTTTTGGTGGTCGTATGCCGCTAACAAACGTGGTATCACGCTCAATCTCGCCAGCCGCGACGGGCGTGCCTTGCTCCAGCGGCTGGTCTCTTCAGCCCACTTCCTCATCGAATCCTTTCCCCCAGGCGACATGGAACATCTGGGCCTTGGGTATACCGCACTTGCCGCCCTCAATCCGGCGCTGATCGTCGTCTCCGTTACGCCATTTGGCCAGGACGGCCCCTACGCGCATTATCGGGCTTCAGACCTCAACGGTATGGGCATGGCCGGTTTTATGTACGTGACGGGTGACCCTGATCGCCCGCCAGCACGTGTCGGCGTCCCGCACTTCTATCTTCATGGGGCGGCAGCAGGCGCCACCGGAGCCATGATCGCCCATGCCCAGCGCGCGCTGACCGGACAAGGACAGCATGTCGACGTCTCCTGCCAAGAGGCGGTGGCGCGCACCCTGGCCAGTGCTCCGCAGCTTTTTGCCATCGAGAACACCGTCATCCGGCGTCAGGGGTCATACCGCCAAACGGGCGATACAACCTTTATGCGCATTACCTGGCCCTGCAAAGATGGATTTGTCAACTTTCAGCTGTCGGGGGGGGCCGGGGCGGGCCGGAGTGTCAACAACCTGATCCAGTGGATGGAGGAAGAAGGGCTTGGGGATCCCGTCCTCACCGGACTTGACTGGAGCACGCTTGGTTACGGCATGATCAATAAGGAATTACTCGAGCGCGTCGTGCCACCTGTCGAGCGTTTTCTCATGAGTCATACGAAGGCCGAGTTGTTCGAGGGGGCGGTAAAGCGTCGCATCCTCCTCTTTCCCGTGGCCACGACCAAGGATATCATGCAAAATACCCAGTTGCAGGCCCGTGGCTACTTTCGGCAGGTATTTCATCCCGATCTCTCCACCACGATCACCTATCCTGGGCCGTTTGTGCGGGCGAGTGCCACTCCCCTGCAGCTGCGTCGCCTGGCGCCGAAGATCGGAGAGCACAACACAGAAATCTATCACAACGATCTCGGCCTGACGCGGGAAGAGCTCGTACGACTCCGCGAAGCTGGAGTGATTTAAGCCAATTCTTGACGGAGGTTTATGCATGCGTCCCCTGGCAGGGCTGAAAGTGTTGGATTTCTGTTGGGTTGCCGTAGGACCGATGACGACGTCATATCTGGCTGAATATGGTGCAACGGTGGTGCGGATCGAATCGAAACGGCGTCCGGAGACGCTGCGCAATGCTCCGCCCTTTGGTAGTCAAGGCCAAAGTGTCAACCGCAGCGGCTATTTTGCCAACTACAACGCCAACAAGTATGGGATGGCGGTAAACATGGTCCATCCCCAGGCACACGCGTTCGTGAAGCGCCTGGTGGCCTGGGCCGACCTCGTGACCGAAAACTTTACCCCTGGAACCCTGGAGGACTGGGGGTTAGGGTATGAAGATCTGTGTCAGGTCAAGCCCGACATTATTCTCTTCAGCACCTCGATGCTCGGCAGGGGGGGGCCGTATTCTCAACAACCAGGTTTTGGCGCCGTCCTCGCCTCCTTGAGTGGGATGACCGGCCTCACCGGCTGGCCGGATCGCATGCCGACCAATCCCTACGGGGCCTATACCGATTTCCTGGTGCCGCGCTTTGCTGTCCCGACCATCCTCGCCGCCTTGGATTACCGGCGTCGCACCGGACGAGGGCAGCATTTGGATGTGTCGCAACTGGAAGTGGCTCTGCATTTTATGGCACCCCTATTGCTCGATTACACTCTCAACGGGCGGGAACGCGACCGCATGGGGAATCGCCATCCGGCTGCTGCTCCACATGGTGCCTACCCCTGCCGCGGTGAAGACCGCTGGTGTACGATTGCCTGCCAGACCGATGCCGAATGGGAAGGGTTGTGCCAGGTGATGGGCTGGCCCCCCTGGACGCAAGAAGAACGCTTCACGACGCTGCTCGGGCGTAAGGCGCATGAGGATGAGTTGGACGATCTGATCGGCCGATGGACGCAGGGCTGGGAGGCTTACGCGTTGATGCAGACTCTCCAACAGGCAGGCGTCCCAGCGGGCGTGGTGCAAACCACCAAGGATCTGTTCGACGACCCGCAATTGCGGCATCGCGGCCACTTCGTCTTCATGGATCACCCTGAGGTGGGGCGCCACCCGGTGCAGCGCTCGGAGTTCAGACTGTCGCAGGCACCCGGGGAGTTCCGCCATCCGGCGCCACTGCTCGGCCAACACACCGTAGAAGTCTGCAAAGAGATTCTGCACATGTCCGAGGACGAGATCGCTGCCCTGACCGAGGCCGGTGTCCTGGAAGCGTGAGGGTTTGTGCGACTGCCTCTCCACGCTCCGGCCCCATAATACGGGGGAAGGTCGGGAGGGGGCGAGAAGAGGAAGGTCCATGCAAGCTGTTATCCTGGCAGAAGTCGGTGGTCAGCTCACCCTCGAAGATATTCCCACACCACAGCCCAGAGCCGGCGAGGTGCTCGTGCAAGTGGCCGCCTGTGGCGTCTGCCACACCGACCTACACGTCATCAAGGGCGAGGTCAAATTTCCGCTGCCGTGTGTCCTGGGGCACGAGATCTCAGGGGTAGTGGCTGAAGTACCGGCCGACGTCAAGGCAATACGTCCAGGCGATGCCGTGGTCTGTAGCTTCATCATGCCCTGCGGCGTGTGTCATTACTGTGTGCGCGGACGGGACGACCTGTGCGAGACGTTCTTCGCCATGAATCGTTTGAAAGGAACCCTCTACGACGGGGAAAGTCGCCTGCGACGCGCCAACAACTCGCCCCTGGCCATGTATAGTATGGGGGGGCTGGCCGAATACGCCGTCATCCCGGCCACCGATGTGTTTCTTGCACCTGCGAATGTGCCCCTGACGGATGCCTGCATCCTTGGTTGCGCCATGATGACGGCGTACGGTGCCCTGAAGAACCAGGCCAGGCTGCAGCCGAACGAATCCATTGCGGTTGTTGGCACCGGGGGGGTCGGTTCGAACGTCATTCAGCTCGCCAGAGCCTTCGGCGCCGGCCAGATCATTGCTGTCGATATCCGCGATGATAAGCTGGCGGCCGCCAAAGATCTCGGGGCCACCCACGGGGTGAATGCGGCCCAGGGTGACCCTGTAGCAGAGGTGCTGACGATCACCGGCGGCCGCGGCGTTGACGTCGCCATTGAAGCCCTGGGACGGCCGGAGACGGTAGTGAATGCCTTCATGATGTCACGTGACGGCGGGCGAGTGGTCGTCATTGGCATCGCCCCCGGCACGACCACCGCCGGTATTGAGATCACCCGCCTGGTCCGCCGTGGGATTCAGCTCATGGGCTCATACGGGAGCCGCGTGCGCACCGATATGCCCGATGTGCTGGGATTGGCGGCACATGGCTTGGTGAGTCCCTCACGGGCGATTACCCGGCGCTATCGCCTGGAGCAGACGGATGAGGCTTATGCCGTGCTCAGTCGGGGCGAGATCGTCGGACGTGCGATCGTGACCATGAGCTGAGTAGGTCAGCCATAAGCTTTCCGACGAAGTGTTATTATGGTATCCTTCTCTAGCACTGAGGGGAGGGAGACCACCATGGCGTGCTCGGACTGTTGCACGATCAAGAGCTTCGCATGGGCAACACTCTATTATTATCTCCATTCGGCTGCTTCTATAAGGCTGACACCTTCGAGCATGTAGTAACCTCGTTGTCCTAGAAGGCTAATGTCCTCTGCTGAAATGACATATACGAACACATGGTTTGGATCGCGAAAGGGGTGAGACCGAGGTCGTCTCCATGAACTCCGGTGATTGGGTTGAGAATCTGAGCGCCCTGGAATATTACGACGGCAAGTGGTCCATCTTCCGATACCTCGACCTGCGCTTCCGATGAACAGGTGATCGGGCCTGCCGGGCACCAGCAACAGACGTTTGTCCTATAGCTGCTGCCCGGCATAGCGGCGTAGAAGCTCTCGACGGGAAAGCCAGATTGTGCGTGTTTCCCAGCGCTTTCCCCGAAGCCGATGACGACCCAGTGGGTGAACGCGGGCCAGCAATAGGCGTTGATACCAGCATAACAAAACCTGATGCCAACCGATATCCTGCCCACCGACCTCAAAACCCAAGGATGTCGCTTCCTGCCAGAATAGCGTTGTGCTCCGAAATGCCTCCCACCAGTGATCATGTGGATGTTCAATGACCTGCTGGGCTAGTCGTTGCAGCGCATCCTGGAGCTCGTGTCGCAGGACGATTCCCACGCGGCGCTGGGTAGCTGTCCAGTGCAAGTGAGCCACGCGAGCGCGATCAAGGTGCAGTTCGCCCACTTGGGCACCCGGATGGATCATCGTCCCATCGCGGAGAATGAGGTCCGGTCCATAGTGGATCGCTGGTCCAAGTGTCAAGATCGTAGCCTGGCCCAGTCTATTGATCCTAAACCACGTATTCCAGGCGCATTCGTACCAAGCCCACACACGCTTACGCAGCGTTGCAGAGATGGATGCTGCCGGCCATTTGGGCAGTAGCTCGCTGAGCGTCAGACTGCGATAGCCACGTTCCTGTAGAAGCATCAACGGCCCTGGCAGAGCTGCTACCAGGCGTGCTGGTGTTTGTGGGAATCCGCCCCCGTCGTGCAGGTTGATAATGTTCTGCTCCCATGAATCCCGAGCCAACCGTTCTTTGAGCTCAATGGGCAATCTTACATAGACATTGTCTCTTGCTCTCATAGCCTCTCTCCTATAGCTTATTTGCGAGCTAGTTTGCATGTTAGTGTCATACCTCGGCCACTCGATGGTGACCACCGCCATAATTGCAGGACAAGAGTATGATGTGCAGCGCGACGGATGAGCTGTCATCGCGATCTATTCCTCCTGACATAAGGGTAGACTCGGTACCATTGAGCTTCGAGAGGTTGGCTAGTCATTTGTCTGTTTATTTAAGTCAAGAATTTTTACAATAAGTGCTACTCTTATTTCCCCATGTTGATTGTCATGGTCACGTGGTGATGATATTATGGGGAATCTTGAGCGTCCCTCTGACCATTACGTGACGATCGACCGGAGGATACGCACATGCCAAAAACACAGGTCAATGGCATCGATTTGTACTACGAGGTGCATGGGGATGGCCCGGCCATCGTGTTTGCTCATGGGGCCGGCGGCAACCACTTGAGTTGGTGGCAGCAGGTGCCGGTGTTCGCGCGGCAGTATCGCTGCGTTACCTTCGATCATCGAGGATTCGGGCAATCTCCTGATATCCCGGATGGACCAGGCAGCCAGGCCTTCGTCGAGGATCTCAAACAGCTACTCGATCACCTTCAGATCGAGCGTGCCTCGTTAGTGGCCCAATCAATGGGGGGCAGGACTTGCCTGGGATACACTCTGACCTATCCGGACCGTGTGCAAGCGCTGGTGATGGCCGACACCACGGGTGGTTTCGCCGATGCCCGTATGGCCCAACTACGCGCTGAGGGCGAAGTTGCGATGGCCGGGGCGAATCCACCGCCACGCACCTATGCCCGACATTTCCCCGCGGAGCAACCGGCGCCGGCGTTTCTCTATGAGCAAATTCGCGCCCTCAATCCCCCTCGTCGCGAAGCCTCAGTACCTGGTCTGACCGCCGAGGTAGTCCGAGCGCTGCAGACACCCACGTTGCTGATCGTTGGCGAGCACGACGTGATTGCGCCGCCGGCAATCATGAAAATGTTCCAAAGCTATATCCCGCACGCGCGTCTGGCGGAGGTGGGCGGGGCGGGGCATTCCGTCTACTTCGAGAAACCTGAAGCCTTTAATCGCACTGTGTTAGAATTTTTCAAGGAGGTCATAGCACCATAGATACACCCTCGTCGTGCGCTCCGAGCTCACTCGGCTGGAAAGACCCGCGGCAGCTCATCCAGACGTGCCAGCACGACGTCCGGGGCGATTCCCATGGCGTCGGCTTGCGCGCCTGTGCGATTCACCCAGGCCACCTGAAAACCATAGGCTTTCGCCCCCATGACGTCGAAGGAGTTCGATGAAACGAACACGATGTCCTCCTTCAGTAGTTCAAGCACTGTAGGGACCAGGGAGTAGACCTGTGGGGCAGGCTTGTAGACGTGGACTTGGTCGGCACTCAAGATGTGGGTGAATTTTCCGGCAAGCCCACTCGACATGACAGCGGCTTCCAACATAGACGGTGCCCCGTTCGAAAGGATCAGGCAGGGGCGTGGAGCCAGGGCCGCAAGGGTCGCAGGAATTTCTGGATATGGCGACAGATGCAAGTAGGTATCGAGGATGGCTGCTCGTTGGGCCGGCGTTACCTCGATGCCGAAGGTTTTGAGGGCAAATTGCAGGGCTTCATCGGTGACTGTCCAGAAGTCCACATAGCGACCCATGAGCGAGTGTAGCCAGGAATACTCGAGCTGTTTTGCCCGCCACTGTATGCTGACGGACTCAGCGTCCGCTGTCAGGCTCTGGAGCGCAACCACCACTGAGTGGACATCGAAGAGCGTACCATAGGCATCGAACACGAAGGCTTGCGCTCTGCTCATACGCTATTCCTCCTGGTTCCGTGCTCGGGGGGAGGTCGCAAACGCAGACTCTTCCCACCCAGAGTCGAGCACCACGAGCTCTCTGGGGATCGGACCAATCCTTACAGAGGTCTCGGAATTTTGCTTGACATGTGGTGGGGTCTGGAGTACTCAGAACGCAGATTTTTCACGCCTGCCACACCTATCACACATGACCGCTACTGTCTAGCCGATTCGGCCGACGTGTACCCCTGGGGAGGAGGCCGATGCGCCGCCCGAGCTGCGGATTTGAGAATCCGGTGGGAAAGAGGCTTTTCGGGCAGTATGCCACGCCACTCACCGGCTCGTGTCCGACATGTGGCTTTGCGAACCCGCCCAGCTTTCCTTTTTGTGCCGAATGTGCCACACGGCTCATGAACTCTCCGGCAGCCGCTCCACCCCAGGCTCCGCTCAGCTACACGCGCAGGCATCCCGCCATGCAGATCCTTACCTCCAAGACTGCCCTCGAAGGCAAACGCAAGCAGATCATCGTCCTGTTCGAGGACCTCAAAGACTCAATGAAATTGCTGGCCCAGCGTGATCCCGAAGAAGCCCGCCAACTCCTCAACCCGGTGCTCGAGCACCTGATGGACCCGGTGTACCGCTGGTCCGGGGAATGTGACAAGGGATTCAGGGGTTAGGCGGCAATGACTTTTCTCTAGGAGCCTTCCATGCAGCCAACAGCTGACAGTCGGCAATACGTTACAAATCCCGGAGACGCAAGTCTGTATGGCGCGGGTTACGCCGAGTTCATGCGTCGCTCAAACGTCAGGCTTCATTCAGCCCCCCCAATAGCCGCACTCATATCGGACAACGTTAATCCCGGCAATGCCACAACAAGGATACTTGATCTTGGGTGTGGTGACGGGGTGATGACATCACTCTATCTCTCCGAGCTCATGAAGAGATCTTCCGCCCAGGAGTTTAATGTGACTTTGGTCGACCCTGCCGCTGATGCTCTTTCGAAAGCTGAGGAATTAATTCTTTGCCTGGGTTCAAGGTTAAAGACGTCATGCCTGAACACCACAGCGGAGTCCTTCGTCCAAACGATGGAAGCAAAGTATGATATTATCACTGCGCTATGGATCTTTTATCACATAACGCCGGATGCGATTGTTGGTATTCTTGGAATGCTTGAGCAGAATGGATTACTGCTAATATCCATGGGTAGTCCTACGCATCCGATAAAATCATACGGTAAACTTGAGCAACTTTCCCGCCATGGGGACTCCCGTCCCGTTGAAAAATTCTTGGTGACTGCGCGATCAAGAGGCATTTTGACTTTTGATCGTCTTTCCATACCCACACAGATCGAACTGAATGGACTATGGGAAAGAGGAATCGGCGTGACCAATGCTGGTAAAGAGTTTTTCTCATTTATGTTCAACAGAGACTTTGAACAATTTCCCCTGGACTTCAAACTAGAATTAGACACCCTGATGGAACGAATCACCGGAGATCAGGATGGCATAGCGTCGCACGATCACTTTTTATACGTGGTCAGACCGTTAAACGAGCGCCACCTACCCCCGGATACCAAGAGCAGGTGTCAGGAACCATTATTGATGAAGAGGGGAGCAGGCAAGGGTTACGCTGGGGTAGGGCCCGGCGGGACCTAACGTCGGCCTTACAGCTGACTGCTGAGAGCCATGCTCCTGCGTCGCTCCGGCCTTCGGCTGCAGCTGAAGGCCAGCATGAGAGGGCAACCAATCGAACAAGCGGATCAAATGTGGGATGGGCCGCGGACACGCCTGGCTCTTCCCCCGGCTGGCATCCCGTTTGCCAGAGAACCGTCCGCGCTTTGAAGAGGCGCTGGATGGTGGGACCATTTCTCAAGGATATCCCGCATCGGGACCGCAGCTTGTCGTTCTGGCACTACAACACTTCCAAACGGGGGATAACGCTCAATCTGGACACCTCGGAGGGCAAGGACCTGTTCCGACGCCTTGTGCCGTCGACCGATATCCTCCTGGAAACTGAGGCCCCTGGGTATTTACCGAGCCTGGGATTGGGGTATGAAGCACTAGCGTGTCTGAACTCCAGGCTCATCAGGTGTTCGCTGACGCCTTTTGGCCAGACCGGACCGTGGCGCGATTATCAGACCTCGGACCTGTTGCACCTGGCCGCGGGTGGGCAGAGTCGATCAAGGCGCCCGTGTTTGCAGCCTCCCATGCCACTTCAGCGGTATTGCCGTGCCGAAGTCGTGACGGCATCCCCCACCTGGCCTTTTCCGGCAGATGTGGCGTGAGAGACTATAGCGGAGCGATCTCTGGAGCGATCACCCTCTCCAACCCCCATCTCACTGCGCGTCTACAAAATCGTGATACAATACTGTAGCATCGAAAGGAATGGTACGAGCTGCGTTCCTGATGGGAGAATTGACCTTCAATCCATTCTTTTCCCGTACATGCATCAAGGTTCGGCGAGCTGCAGGGGACCGGAGAAAAAATGCTCCCAAAGGACGGCAGATGATACGTTCGAAAGACATTCCTATTCCCCTTCTCCACCGGGAGAGGGTGGGGTGAGGGTCGAATAGGGTCAGGAAGAATGGTTACGGTTGGAAGATCACGATACGCTGATCTCAAAACCGCTATAAAAGTGGCGTCCTGGCATAAAAAATTTCGCAGTCCTTCTGACCATCTTGAAAAGAGAGACAGATGCTTGACGAAATGCGTGTCAACGACGAGCCGCTGAGTACCAACGATATCAGGCAGCTAGAGAACGCCGATGAGATCACGCATTTCTTTGCCAAACTGCGTTATGACGTCGATCAACGGACCAATATCCCGGATTATGGCGTGCTGGGCATGGGTAGCGCAGAGATGCGCCAGCATATTTACAAGATCGAACTGATCGGCAAAGATCCTATAGACCGGGACATTAGTATTTACCTGTTCGAAGTGCGCTCGGTGACCGCGAAACTGCGCAACGACATCGCCCGCCGCTTCCGTGAACGCCCGGAAAACGCCATCCTCGTCATGACGAACGACTACGAAGAACTGGAATTCGTCCTGCTAGATCGCCTTGTTTCCAGGAGCCAGAGCCGTCGGGTTGCCCTCAAACAGGCCATTCGTCCTATTCCGCTTACGGTCAATCGACTGAATCCCAAGCCAGTAGCGCTACGTGTGCTGAAGCGCTTCACGTTCACGGAAGAGGATGCGGCCTACCAGTGGGAGAAGCTGCGTTCTGCATACATGTTGGCGGAGTGGAGCGAAGAATACTTCAACAACCGCGCCCTGTTCTCAGATTACTACCTGAAGCAGCGCCTGACCGACCCTCAGCTCACGCCGGAGTGGAACGAGGATGTGCGCCCTGTCGGGCGCGAGATCTATAGACATATGATTACCGCCCGTACAAACTTACACCCACCACGCGGAGGACGTGATCCGCAAGGGACTGTACGAGCCGGTGCTCAAGCTGCTCGGCTTTGATTTCGTGAAGCAGAAGTCTGGTGCGTCGTCGGCTGCGTCAGCAGATTACCTGCTCTACACACCCGGTGACAAATCGAAACCCGTCGCTGCGGCACTGACCTATGTGTGGAACCGCAACCTTGACGATGTGGACACGTTGCGTGAGCCCGCAGAGCACGACGGCGGTACGCCGTTGGAAATTCCAGGCGCGAAGGTGGTCAGCTTGCTGGAAAAACAGGACGTCCCCTGGGTGATTGTCACCAACGGCAAGCTGTGGCGTCTATACTCCTCAATGGCGAGCAACAAAGCGACCAACTACTACGAGGTCGACCTGGAAGAAGCCGTCGCCGCCAACGATCAGATCACCGCGCTGAAGTACTGGTGGCTGATGTTCCGCCAGCAGGCAGTTACTGGCTTCCTCGACAAGCTGCTGAAAAACTCCGCCGAGTACGCGAAAGAGCTGGGCGATCGGTTGAAAGACCGCGTCTTCGTGGAGATCTTCCCACAGTTTGCCAAGGGCTTCATCGCGGATATGCGCGCCAAGGGCATCAGCGACCTCGATGATGCGGCGCTAGCGACGGTGTTCTCTGGTACGATGACCTTCCTCTACCGCCTGATGTTTACCCTGTATGCGGAGAGCTTGGAACTCCTGCCTCTGCACGATGTGCGCGGCTACGGCGAACACAGCCTCGATCGGATGAAGCATGAGATCTCGGATGCAGGTGGCACGGTGTGGGATGAATCGCTGGATAAGCTCGGCAACGAGTACAAGAGCGACTCAACCGCACTCTACGAACGAATGCAGGCGCTGTTCACCCTCATCGATCAAGGGTCGGATGAACTCAACATGCCGACCTATAACGGCGGTCTGTTCAGCCAGGAGACGGACAGCGGCCAGTTCCTTGCCACCTATGCCATCCCGGACCGCTATCTCGCCCTCGGACTCGACCGGCTGACCCGCGATGTGGACGACCGCACGCAAGCGCTGGTGTTTATCGACTTCAAATCGCTCGGGGTGCGGCATTTGGGCAGCATCTATGAAGGGCTGCTGGAGTTCAAGCTCCGGATCGCCGGGGAGAAGCTCGCCGTCACGAAGGAAAAAGGGAAGGAAGTCTACAAGCCCGCCATGCAGGTCAAGAAGCCATTGGCGATCATCGACAAGGGCGAGGTCTACCTCGAAAATGACAAGCGGGAGCGCAAAGCGACCGGCAGCTACTATACGCCGGATTACATCGTCAAGTATATCGTGCGGCATACCGTCGGTCCGGTGTTGGATCGCAAACTTGAGGCACTTGAAAGTCCTCTGCGAGAGGCTCAGCGCGACTACCGCCAGTATGTGAAGCTGGTTGAGGCCCGCGCGACAAAGCCTTTGGGCATTCCTTGAGAAGACCCGTGATGACATCCTGAACGATATGGAGCGCCAGAAAGTCACGATCGACAAGAACCGGCTTACGCGCGTATCTCTACTGAAGCGCGCCGTGCTGAAACGCTGTGTCTACGGCGTTGACCTGAACGCCATGGCGGTGGAACTGGCGAAGGTCAGCTTGTGGCTGGATGCATTTACGCTGGGCGCACCGCTGAGCTTCCTCGATCATCACCTGAAGCACGGCAATAGCTTGATCGGAGCGCGGATAACGGATGTGCAGGATTATCTGCGCGGCGGCGGAGGGCCGGAACAGATAGATATGTTTAGCGGAAGCGAGTTTGCCGGAGTGATGCTGGCGACCGACTTGATGCGGCAGGTAAGCTATCTGAGCGACAACACCATTGAGCAGACTCGTCAGAGTGCCCAGGCGTACCGTGATGCCAGCGACCATCTCGCACCCTACAAGCGACTGTTGGATGTGTACACCTCTCGCTGGTTCAGCAACAGTCGGTATGCGACCAAAAAGACTGATAGCCTACGCCTGTTCCTAAAGGACAGCCAAACTAAGACTTGGCTGAGAGCCCCGCGGACCACACTCGACGATACGTCGTACCCTGCGACAGACATCGCTGCAAATGCCTTGCAAGCAGCCGATGAGAAACGCTTCTTCCACTGGGAACTGGAATTCCCAGAGGTATTCTTTGCGCCGAGTAGGCAAGGTAGACAGGACGTGCAACTATCGGCGGATGGCGGTTTCGACACTGTAGTGGGTAATCCTCCCTGGGGTGGCGAAATTGACAAAACTACTTACGGGTATCTGAAGGAGATATCTGCAGATTTACATCAACGATTACCAGACACTACCAAATATTTCTTTGGAGCGATTCATAGAATAGTCAAACAATTTGGGGGAATTGGCCAAATCGTTCCAAATGTATTACTATATTCCTATGAATATGAAAATTGGCGGAATCTACTCTTAGAACATTACACACTTTATGACATCATCAACCTTGGCGAGGGTGTATTCGATGATGGAACAGCCCCGTGCTGTGTGATAACCGCTGAAAAATCAGCCGTGCGTCCTGACAATGTTGTTCGCATTTGGGAGTTGCGGTACATACAAAGGGTTTTGCTCCCACAACTTCCGAAAGAATATGTGGTTGAAGTCAGTCAGGAACAATTTAAACAACTTCCTAATCACATCTTCGTGAGTGATATATTTGGAACACAACTGTTGCCACAGATTTATAAACTCTCTGACGAAGTAAGAAAATTGGCTTCAAGTATTTCCCTTGGTGTACATACTGGAGCGAATGAGGCATATATCCTGAGCTCTAAGATAGCTGAAGAACACGATATCGAGTTAGATGCTCGATGGAAATTACTTACTGGTAGTGACATAGATCGATATTATACGGAACAATTCCCGCCTCATGAGATACTATTTGTTGGCTGGGACTTCGACGCGAGATCTCACCCCAATACCATACGTTATCTTGAAAACTTTAAGACAAAGCTTTCACAAAGGCGTGAAGCAAAACAGGGGAAAATGTCATGGTTTGCGCTCCATTGGCCCAGATATATCGAGTTGTATGATTCACCCAAAATAATGTGTCGTCAAACAGCCGACACCCTTATTGCCACTGTAGATACATACAATTACTGTGCACTGAATAGCACGATCATCATAAAGCCTGATTCTAATGATTACTCACCTTATTTCTGGATAGCAATTCTTAATTCACGATTGCAATCTTACCTATATAACTTATTCGCACAAGAAGAAGATAGAGCTTTTGCCGAGGTAAAGCCTGCCAACTTACGAAAACTCCCTATACGCCGCATCACTTTCACAACTTCAGTTAATGAGCGCGAACAGCTGACACGCGAAGCCATTGGCGCGTCTGACATCGGCGATCACGCAGGCGTGATCGAGCGCGTGCAGGCCGCCCTCAATGCGAACAAGACCGATATGGTTCACGATCTGCTGGCGCATCTGGCCCAGCGCATGATCAATCTTAACAAACAGCAACATGGCGAGGTCAAACGCTTTTTGGACTGGCTTGAGAAACGGTTCCAAATCCGGCCAGATAAGAACGGCGCGGCGGGCATCGACAGCTTAACCGGTAAGACAATCCTTCAGGGCTACTTGGGCGATTATCAGAAAGGCAAGGACGAACTCCCGTGGCGCGAATTCTACTACCGCCTGTACCAGAACCGCAACCGCTTCGCCGTCTCGCTGAGCGATGTGGAGGGCGAAATCCAGCGCGAGTATGAAAATTCTCTCGCGACGCTCATCCCCATCAAGCGCGACCTCGCCCGCACGGATGCGCTCATCGACAAGATCGTGTACCGCCTCTACGGGTTGACGGACGAAGAGATCGAACTCATCGAACGTCCGCAGTACGAGCAGGCCCTCGCGGACGCCAAAGCGCAGGTCGTCGCGGACGAGGCGATCACGGACGATGAGGAGAAGATCGAGAAGATCGCGGAAGGCATCCTGCCCGCCGCCCGTCGCTTCTTCGACCGCGTCGAACCTACCTCCGTCGAAGGACGGCTCGACAGCGAGCTTCCCAACTGGCGCAGTCTGCCGCCAGATGCGCCCACCTTCCTGCTCACGGGCGATTACAACCTGCAAACCCTCCCCGATCACATGGACTTCTCGACGAGTATCATCCCGTATACAAAGGCCGTGGAAGTCGTCTTGAGCCAGTTGATTTTTATCCCGTTCCGTCAGCAGTACACCGACGCGGATTGCACGAACGACTTCCTGAAGAAGTTCATGCGCGGCGAGAAAGACCTGACGCTCGGCAGCTTTATGATTATCCTCAGTAGCAGCCGGGAAACTGCCCTGCGGAACTTCATCAGTCGCATGTATGCCGACGCGGCGACGCGCGTGTTCGGGGATCAGGGACTGGTTATTATCCTGAACGATGAGGAGATGCGCGACGTCCGCAACAAAGCGGCCCATGATGAGGTCCTCAGCCGTGAGGAGGCACAACAAACGCGGTCGTGGGCCATGAAAATATTGGGGCACGTATAGACCACCCCGCGTGTGAGACTCTTGCATAGGGATGATGAACGTATGAACAAGCAGTATGTTGAGCACAGAGAGGATGTTTACTGGGTCACTGGAACGCGCGTGTCCCTCGACTCCATCGTTTACGCCTTTTTGGAGGGGCAGACGGCGGAGAGCATCGCCCAGTCCTTTCCTGTTCTGACATTGGAACAGGTGTACGGCGCGATCACCTTTTATCTCGCCAATCGTCTGACATTGACGCCTATTTGCGGCGCGAGGAGGCGGAGTTTGAAGCGTTGCGCCAGGCCTGGCGCACGCAAGACGCGATGTTTTATCAGAAAATGGCCGATGCCCGACGCCAGAAACAGGCCAAACAAGCATGACCGTGCGGTTTCAGGCCGACGCCAATCTGAACCAGATTATCCTCTTAGCCGCGCGACGACGGGAACCAGCGCTAGATTTTCAAACAGCTTTGCAGGCTGAGCTCTCGGGTGTGAACGATCCGGAAGTCTTGGCGCGCGCAGCACGCGAGGGGCGGATCCTTGTGACGCACGACCGGAAAACGATGCCCCGACATTTTTATGCGTTCATCACCACGGTCACCAGTGCAGGAGTATTGATTGTCCCTCAACATCTTCCGGTCGCTGCTGCGGTCGACGACCTCCTGTTGATCTGGCATACTACCGAGGCTGAGGAATGGATCAACCAAATCCGCTCCCTGCCGCTTTGACGTGCCGGTGGAGTCCCATACACATTGGTTACAGCGCGAATCCCCTACGTAATTGACAACATTGCAAACCGCCTCGCTGACGTGCTGAATAACCTGCTGCAGCGCGAACAGGGTCAGCAGGTCGATATCGCGACGGCGTATTTCAGCATCCGCGGCTTTGAGCTACTACGGAATGCTTTGCCTGGAGTGCGGCATTTTCGGCTGCTGTTGGGGGATAAACTGCTCGAAGGCGAGGAGAACCGCGATGACCATTGCGGAGATTTTACAACAGGCCAAGGCCTTGAGCGTGCAAGAGCGCAAAGAATTGGTCAAGTTGCTGATCGATTCGCTAGATGTGCCTGAAGCAGTACCGCGTGAGCAGCGGCGCTTATCTGAACTGCGCGGGCTGGGCAAAGAAATCTGGGGAGGCATTGACGCACAGGACTACGTAAATCAGCTTCGCAGCGAATGGGACGAACGTCCGTGAAAATTCGCGATGCGCTAGAAGGAGTCCAACGGCTGTACACTGAAACTGCACCGCTGATTTACTATGTCGAAGAAAACCCAGCTTACGTATCGAGGATGGATGCCATTATTGCAGCGATTGAAGATAGGCCGATTGAGGCGGTTAGCTCGGTGATTACACTGACGGAAGTTCTGACGCATCCTCTACAGCTGGGCAACGCCAGGCTCGTGCAAGAATACCGTGATATCTTGCTGAACAGCAGGAGATTTCGCTTGCTGCCGATCACCTCTCGAATTGCAGAGTCTGCCGCTGATTTGCGTGCCCGCTATAACCTTCGAACGCCGGATGCGCTTCATGTCGCGGCTGGTATGGATGCCAGGTGTGATGCCTTTCTGACCAACGATGAGGGCATCAAGCGCGTTACAGAGCTCGCCGTATTGGTGCTGGATGAAATGGAGCTCGACTCCCCAGAGGCATAGCATGAACCCTGCAACGCGGCCCTATGCATTTTCATAGGCCACAGACTTTCCGATGTGAATATTTGTGAGGTTATTGGCATGAACGAGGAAAAACATTGGGGACAACAACTCCTGAAGCTGTTGGATTCGCTAGATATGGATGGGTGGGACGCCTTGGGGATTGACGATCCGGTCGAGTGGGTGAAGGCAGTACGTCTGCAGGGTTTATCGCGTCTGGATGCTTATTGGAATGGTACTGAAGAAGATTCGGAAGAAGACAGTGTGTAGTTTGCCTCGATTTCGCAATTCATCGGAGTTATGCGGCCGTGATCCGGATTCCCTACGTCATTGATAACATGGCAATTCGCCTTGCGGATGTGCTGAATGATCTACTTCAGCGCGAACAGGGGCAACAGGTCGACATCGCGACGGCGTATTTCAGCATCCGCGGTTTTGAGCTACTTCGGAATACTCTGCCCGCAGTACGGCATCTCCGGCTGCTGTTGGGGGATAAACCGCTGGAAGGCGAAGATATTGGGTTGCGCCCAGATTCAGCGGCCTACCTGCGGCATGAGCTTAACGCCGAGCCATTCACGGAAGCCACCCTCCGGCTGGTCGAGGAGCTGATCCGATTTCTCCGTCGCGATGATGTGGCTGCCCGGCTCTACCTGGGGCGTGATGGACACGAGAGCGGGCGGAGCTACTTCCTACACGCCAAATGTTACCTCTTCTACGGTGGACGCAGCAGTCAGACTGTCCTGCTCGATCATCTACATCCCGTCGTTGGCATCGTTGGCAGTAGTAATTTCACGGGGCCAGGACTCAGCAGCAACCGCGAGCTGAACCTCGTTCACAAAACAGTGCTGGAGGAAAGCGAGATCGACGACCCTGAAGCGCGGGGAGCGGTCAGCCATCACGCGGTCGACCGCTTGGACACCAAGTTCACCCCGGAGAACCAGCGTTTGCTCAAGAGTGAGGTCGGCGCACGGGCCATCATGGATTTATCGCGCTGGTACGAGGAGCAGTGGCAGCGTGCGATCGACTACAAAGAACAGCTCATCGAATTGCTGGAGAGCTCCAAATTCGGTGGGCGCGAGTACACGCCTTACGAGATTTACATGAAGGCGCTGTACGAATATTTTAAGGACGATCTGGATAGCCATGTTGCCCAGCCGTCCACCCGTTCAGCCATTGATCTGGCCGAATTTCAGGAAGACGCGGTGCGCAAGGCCCGCCGCATCCTGGCGCAGTACGACGGCGTGATCGTGGCGGATTCCGTCGGTCTGGGGAAGACGTGGATCGGCAAGAAGCTGCTGGAAGATTATGCATACCACCTGCGGCAGAAGGCGCTGGTGATTTGCCCGGCGTCGCTGCGACCGATGTGGGAGAATGAACTGCGTAGTGCGGCGATCTCTGCGTATGTCATCACCCAGGAGCGCCTGGCCGTCGATGATTTCGACGCCCGTGAAGTGGCTGACGTGGATGTGATTCTCGTCGACGAAGCCCACAATTTCCGTAATAAGCGCGCCAAGCGCTATCTCCAACTCGAGAACATCCTCGCAGCCAATGGCCGCCGGGGGCGCGAGGGTGGACGCAAGAAGCTCATTCTGCTGACCGCCACACCCATCAACAACAACATTTTCGATCTCTACAACCAGATCAATCTGTTCACCGGCAATGACCGCACCTACTTCGCATCGGCGGGTATCGGCGACTTATACACTTACTTTTTGGCCGCTCGCCGGGAGTCCATCGAAGCAGGCAGTATTCGTATCTTCAACCTGCTCGAAGAAGTCGTGATCCGGCGGACACGCCAGTTCATCCGTCGTGCTTATCCGGAAGCCACCATTCGTGGCAAGAAGATCACCTGGCCCAGCCGTCAGCTTCACACCATCGAATACGATCTGGAAGCCACTTACGAAGGCTTTTACAAGCACATTGTCCGTCAAATCGAAGCGCTCAACCTGGCGCACTACAGCCTGGAGAGCTACAAGCGATCCAAGCAGGAGCAGGACGACTTCGAGCTTGGGCGGCAGGTGGCGCTGGTGGGGATCTTCAAAAGTCGCTTCCTGAAGCGCTTGGAATCCAGCATCGAGGCGTTCCGCATCTCCATCCGCCGCGCCCTGGAATTCGTCAAAGACATTTGCGGAGTATGTGCAAGACGGCATCATCCTCGATGCGGCATCGTTCAGGATGGCCATGCGCCTGCTGGAAAACGACGATGAAGATACGGAGGATGCCACCCCAAGCTCACTCGCCACAGCGATGGATGATAACGCTGAGGCACGCCAGATCATCGATGCGCTTCCCCGTCTCGATGCGGGCAAGTACGACCGGCGCAGGCTGCACCGGGCTCTGCAAGAGGACATCGACGCGCTGACGGAAATCTGGCACGACATCAAAGACATCAGCGTCACACACGACGCCAAGCTCCAGCAGCTCAAATCCCTACTTGAAACCGATCTGCATGGGCAAAAAGTCATTATCTTCACGTACTACAAAGACACCGCTCGCTACCTCTACCAGGTCTTGATGAGCGACGACAACGCCGCCTGGCGTGGAGGGTATCGGCAATCCGTACATTCGACGGATCGACAGCACGGTGCGACCGCCTGATCGCGCTCGCGCCATCGAAAACTTTGCCCCAGTGGCCAATGGGTATCCTGAGATCGCCGGCACAGACCAGGAAATTGACATCCTGGTTTCGACCGATGTGCTTTCAGAGGGGCAAAACCTGCAAGACTGTGGCTATCTGATCAACTACGACCTGCACTGGAATCCGACTCGGATGGTGCAGCGGGCTGGGCGGATCGACCGCCTTGGCTCAGCATTCGATGTCCTGCACATCTACAACATGTTCCCCGAACGGGCGTTGGAAGCGCTCCTCGGTCTGGTGCGAAGTCTAACGGCGAAGATTGAGATGATCAATCAGACGGGGTTCTTGGATGCCAGCGTCCTCGGCGAGGTGGTCACGCCGCGCGATTTCAACACGCTCAAGCGCATCGCCGACGAAGATAATTCGGTGATCGAGGAACAGGAGTCTTTTCTCGAACTGGCCAGCAGTGAGGTGCTCCTCGCGGAATTGCAGAAGGTGTTGAGTACCGATGCCCAGCGCTGGCTGACTGATCTCGATGATGGTATTCATTCGGGACTGGAACGACGCGACACCAAGGGGATATTTTTCTATTTCACCGCGCCGCGAGACAGTGGACGCGCCCATTTCTGGCGCTACTATGATCTGGAAACACGTAAGATCATCGACAATCGGTATCACATCATGCAGATGATCGCCTGCAGCCCTGATACGCCACGTTTCCCACCCCCCTATCAGGAGGTCGATATGTGTTCGAGATCCAGGATAAAGTCATCGAGAGCATTCATGGGCGATGTTGAACAGCAAGAAGCCGCGGCGATTGTCAATAAGCCCGTCGCTGAGGAACAGGCGTTGGTGGCTCAGGTGCTACAGGGCCATCTGAACCATCCCGAGATGGACCGTCAGGAGCTTCGGGAGCTGCGGAAATTTCTGAGGCAGCCGTTGGTTGGGGCGTCGGTTCAGCAGTTACGCAACGCCATACAACGCTACAGCAGCACGAACGACATCCAGGTGTTGATTGAGACCGTTCGAGCCTTGTATCAGCACCAGGGAGCAGGTTCTTCCCAGGAGTCTCCTACCGAAAAGCCTGTGAGCAAAATCAGACGAGAAGACCTCAAGCTGATCTGTTATGAATACATTTATGCCTAACGGCCAGTGGCGACGGTAGTCGCGCATGTCCGACAACAAATCCCACCCTGCATCTCTACTGGACTTCAGTGGCGAGGGGCAGGTGTCCCACCCAGAAATGCCTGACCGATGCGCGAAGCCTTTTAGCTTGTACTAGGCACAAGGCTTTGCCATAATGGTCCCGGCCCTGATTTTTCGTGGATCTTGGATACAAGGCCTGGAAGACGTGTTATTGGCGGCACAGTGTTCTGGAGAAGGTCACATGGCTGATGACAGAGGCTCCTTCGACCTCGAAGTCGGCGTGTTCCCGCTGCAACGGCTGGTGTTTGCTTCGCAAACCCATTATCAAAACGGTACCCTGGGGATTAATCGAGCCTCCCTCCTGAACGCTATCGCCGAGCCGCGTGTGATCGCCGACATCGAGATTCATCTGGCACATCCGGGCGAGTCCTGTCGGATTGTCCATGTGCTGGACGCCGTGCCGGTGATGGCGAAGGTCGAAGGGCGCTCGACGGTGTTTCCAGGCTTTTTCGGCCCTGCCATCCCTGCTGGTGATGGCCGCAATCACCGCCTTCGCGGCGCCGCTGTGCTGGTCTGTGGCACCTTTCCCGATCCCACCAGCGGTGCGCTCTCCCCGGCAGAAGTGATCATCGATATGAGCGGACCGGCGGCCCCTTACTGCGCCTTTTCCGACACCGCGAATGTGGTCCTGGTGTGTCATCCGGCACCGCGGATCACCAATGCCGAATTCGATGCCGCGTTACACCGCGCCAAGTTGAAAGCAGCCGTCTACCTGGCGCGTGCCACTGCGTCGATCGAGCCCCCGGAACGAGAGCGCTATCATCTGTCGGCGGTGGATCCGGCGCTGCCACGCGTGGTCTACGTGAACCTGCTCCACCAGCAAGGCTTGATGGCCCAGACGTTTCTCTACGCAATGCCTACCCAGGGTATGGAGCCAACGATCCTGCATCCCAACGAGATGCTTGATGGCGCCCTGGTGAATGGCAATTACCGTGCGCCTGGGCGGGGGATTACCGCGGCCCATTGCGATAACTCTGTCGTGCGAGAGCTGTACCACCGTCATGGCAACGAGGTGAATTTCTTGGGCGTGGTGGTCGGCCGCGGCTGGCAAGATACGCAATTCCTCAAAGAGCGTCAGGGCTGGATGATGGCGCGGGTAGCCCGACTGATGGGGGCGCAAATCGCCATCGTGTCGGCCGATATGAGCGGCACGGGCGGCAACAACACCATTGACTTCATGCAAACCGTCAAAGCCTGCGAGCACATGGGCTTACGAACGGTAGCAATTCTCCAGGAATCGGGCAATCCGGATGGCACGGATCCCACCCTGGTCGATTATGTGCCTGAAGCCGATGCCCTCGTCAGTGTTGGTGGTGTCGGCTGGCATGCTCCCATGGCACCAGCAGTGGATCGCGTCATCGGTGGTCCAACGGTGCAGCCCAGCATTGCCCAGGATCCGCTCGACGCCTTCGGTCCCTTACAGGTCGACTCCTGGTATGGTGCCATCTGGAAACGCTCCGAGCTGGGGCTGTCGGCGGTAGACGCCTAGGACAGTCTTCTAGTCTTGCATCATAGGAGATGATCGTGGCTGAGTTACTCCGCGTCCTCCATTACATCAATGCATTTTTCGGAGGTCTGGGCGGTGAGGAAGAAGCCCACACCGCTGTCAGCCTCCAGGACGGGGCGCTCGGGCCAGGAAGACTCCTGGAGCAGATCCTGGCCGATGAAGGGCAGGTGATTGCCACGGTCATGTGCGGCGATGGCTACTTCAGTGAGCACGAAGAAGCGGTGGTGGCGCAGGTCCAGGGCTACTTGCGAGACCTGCAGCCGGATATTTTTCTTGCCGGCCCAGCCTTTCGCTCCGGGCGTTATGGTCTGGCTTGTGGGCGACTTTGCCTGGAAGCCGAACGCCTGGGGATCCCAGCAATCACCGGGATGCATGAAGAAAACCCTGGGAGTGACCTCTACCGCCCGCATCACCTCTACATCATCGCTACGGCCACCAGCGCCGTCGGGATGCAACCGGCGCTGCAACGTATGGTCGCGCTGGCAATGAAGCGTCGGCGTGGGCTGCCGCTGGGCTCAGCCACGGAAGAAGGCTTCCTCCCACGCGCCGTCCGCCGCACGGTGCGAACAGGCACACCGGCAGCCGCACGGGCCGTGGACATGGCGTTGAAGAAATGGCGTGGCGAACCGTATACGCAGTGAGCTCACCGTTGAGACCTTCGAGGTCATCCAACCGCCTCCGCCGCTGAGCGATCCCAGTAAGATGCTGTTCGCGCTGGTCACGGAGTCGGGCTTGGTCCCCAGGGGTAACCCCGATCGCTTGCCCTCCGCCACCGCGACGCACTGGGCCAGGTATTCCATCTCCGGGATGGATCGGCTGGTGCCGGGCGAGTGGGACGGCGTGCACGGGGGGTACGACAATAGTGCAGCATTGCAAGATCCCAACCGTGTGGTGCCGCTCGATGCAGTCCGTGCGCTGGAACGTGAGGGAATGATTGGCCAGCTGCTTGACGAGTTGTTTGTCACCGTGGGGAATCTCGGCAGCTTGAATGCCATGAAACGCATCGGCGCGGAGATCGCCAACACGCTGCTACAGCGCGGGGTGGGCGCTGTCATCCTGCCGGCCACGTGAGGCACCGGCACTCGTAGCGGGGCTACGATCGCCAAGGAGTGTGAACGTGTCGGTATCCCCACCGTGTTAGCCACCTGCTTGTATACGGTCGCCACACGCGTGGGAGCGAATCGCATCGTGCGCGGCGGGAAGTTTCACCATCCGTTCGGCAACCCCGATATTCCGCCAGCGGATGAATATGCGTTTCGGCGTGCCTTCGTGGAGCGGACTATTCGGGCGCTGTGCACGCCGGTGCAGCAGCCGACGGTCTTCGATGTGGAGACCTCGGTGGTGGCCTGAAGAGGGAAGCGACCCATCGTTGGGCCAGTGGGGAGTTGGGTGCAGATCATCGTTCGAGAGGAGAACAGCGATGCCAGTCTACAGCTATGACCATATTCACCTTCGCAGCCGTGATCCCATGGCAACCGCCCAGTACTATCAGAAGATGTTCGACGCCAAGATCGTCGAATCCATCCAATCGGATGGGCAGCCGCGCATCGACCTCGACATCAACGGGCTGACGGTATTCCTAGCCCGCGTGCCGGCAGACGCCAAAATCGGTGAGTCGCCAGTTGATCCCCACCTCGGCCTGGACCATTTCGGGCTCAGGGTCGACAACCTCGATGCTGCGTATGCTGAACTGAAACAGCGTGGAGCCGACTTCGCGGTGGAACCACGCACCATCCGCCCCGGCGTCAAGATCGCCTTTGTGCGCGGGCCAGATAATGTGCGCATTGAGCTGCTGGAACGATCTTGATTTCTCCCTGACGCCGTTCGCGGTCTCTCTGAGAGAGGGTCTGGGTGAGGGGGACAACGTGTACTCCTGATGAGCTCTCACCCTCAGCCTCCTCCGAGAGGGCACAGGGAAAGAAGGAGACCATCTTGAAGTGGGCCATACGTGCGCAGCGAGTATTCGATGGCGCTGGAAATCCGGTGATACGAGATGCTGTGGTGGTCGTCGACGATGCACGTATCGCCGCTGTGGGGCCGGTTACCCAGGTGCAATTACCGCAAGGCGTAGAAATTGCTCGACGTCGGAGATCGCACGCTCATGCCGGGCTTGATCGACGCCCATGTACATGTGCTGTTAACCGGGAGTGCGATCAGCGGCCAGGAATCGCGCGCCATGAACGATCATCAGGTGTTGTTGGTAGGGGCGCGAAACGCTCAACTGGCGCTCAAGAGCGGTCTGACGACGGTGCGTGATTGCGGCGACCGCGGTTATCTGAGTCTGGTTCTACGGGACTTCATCAACGGTGGTGGCCTCGCAGGCCCCCGGTTGGTCTGCTCGGGACCAGTTCTCACCAGCACCGCTGGTCATCTATGGTGGGACGGGATCGAGTGCGATACGGTCGATGACCTGCGGCGTGGGGTGCGCACCCTGGTGAAGCATGGGGTCGATTGCATCAAGCTCATGGGTACGGGAGGTAACGCCACGCCGGGCTCCAACCCCGAAGCCTCACAATACGATGCGCTGGGATTCATAGCTGTCGCAGAAGATGCACACCGCATGGGCAAGAAGGTCGCGGTCCATGTGCACGGCGTAGAAGGTACCCGCATGGCGGTGGACGCCGGGATCGACACCTTGGAGCATGTGCCATTTCGCGCTCAGGGGGGAATTGCCTATAGTGAGGCCCTGGTCGACGACATCGTACGCAAAGGACTTATCGTCAGCCTGGCCATGCCCGCCACCTGGTATCGGATACGGGCCGAGGACATGCGCGAGGCACGCTCCCACCCTGGCCATCTCTGGGAAGCGCGCTATGAAACGATCCGTCGCATGCATAAGGCGGGCGTCCAGCTGGTGGTCAGCAGCGATACGGGGTCAACTGGCACCAGGATCGACGAGTTGGCACTCTTGATGGAGTTTCTGGTGAAGGGCATCCAGATCCCCGCGGCCGACATTTTGCGTGGCGCAACGGGTTTCGCAGCCGAAGCGCTGGGCATGGCCAATGATATCGGTACGCTGACTCCTGGCAAACTCGCCGATATGGTTGTGGTCGACGGCGATCCGCTGACGGATATCACCGCTATGCAACGTATTCATACCGTCGTCAAAGACGGCAAGGTACTGGTGCGTGAAGGAGGATTGCTCCTGTCTCCCACGAGCGAAGAGAGCTAAGGTAGGGGGTCGAATACCAGAGGATTGCACGTATGCCCAAGGCTCCTGTGAATGGTGTGAATTTGTATTATGAGGTCACCGGGAGCGGTTATCCGTTGCTCTTGGTGCATGAATTCGCTGGGGATTACCGCAGTTGGGAACCACAAGTGCGTTACTTCGCCCACCGCTATCAGGTGATCACCTACAATGCCCGGGGTTATCCGCCGTCGGACGTCCCAGAGGACCTCACCGCCTATTCGCAGGAACAGGCGGCTTTGGATATCATTGGACTCCTAGAGCATCTACACATTCCCCAGGCACACCTCGTCGGGCTGTCGATGGGCGGCTATGCCGTCCTACATGCGGGGCTAAGCCATCCCTCCAGAGCTCGATCCCTGGTGGTCGCCGGATGTGGCTATGGCTCGGTGTCGAGCGAGCGCGAGCGCTTCCAGCAGGACTCTGGCCACATCGCCGAACGACTCCAGCACCAAGGCATGCCAGCTGTCGCTGAGGTCTATGCCAGAGGCCCGACCCGTGTGCAGTTCGCGGACAAGGACCCACGGGGCTGGCGCGAGTTCGCCGCGCAGTTGGCCGAACATTCGGCCATTGGGGCGGCGCTGACGCTGCTCGGGGTGCAAGGACGACGTCCCTCCGTCTATGCCCTGGAAGCCCAGATGCGTCAACTGCAGGTGCCAACGCTGATCGTCACCGGGGACGAAGACGAACCCTGCTTGGAGCCGGGGCTGTTCATGAAACGCGTTATCCCCACCGCCGGGCTGGTGGTGATGCCCAAGTGCGGCCACACCATCAACATTGAAGAACCCGACGCCTTCAACCGCATTGTCAGCGACTTCTTGACAGCCGTCGAGGCGGGAAAATGGGGTGTGCGCAACCCCTCGTCCTTGAGCGCGTCGGCAATCCTCCCGCCGGAGCACTCGTAACGCCCCGGCTGCGATCGCACCAGATGGGTGATCCACTGCAGGGGCAAATACCGCACGGCAGCGTGTCTCCATACTGCTCCCCTGGCTCGCCCGGCGGGTGCCATCTCATCTATGACGTCCTCCTCGCGGTGGTGCTTTATGGTCATGGCGAGCCTCCCCCCGTGCGTATGAAATATGTTGGGAGCACAGTGATGGGATCATCAGTCGCCATTGTCATTCCCTGCTACAACGAAGCCAAACGACTTCAGGTCAGCCAGTATAAAGCATACTTCGATGCCGATCGCGCACACCTGTTTGTGTTTGTCAATGATGGGAGTCACGATACGACAGTGCAGGTCATCCAAGGCCTCCACCAAAGTCATCCGCAGCACTGCGCCTATATCGATTTGCCGCGGAATGTCGGGAAGGCTGAAGCAGTCAGGCGGGGTCTCCTGTCGGCTTTTGACACGAACCCTGACTTTGCGGGCTATTGGGATGCCGATCTGGCCACGCCCCTCGAAACCATTCCCGACCTTTTGTAAGCTGCTTGAATCCCACTCCGAGATCGACATGGTCTTCGGGGCGCGGGTTCGCCTCCTTGGCAGAGCCATCGAGCGCAGCCCGTTGAGGCATTATCTGGGTCGGGTGTTTGCTACGGCTGCCTCCTTGACGATAGGCCTACCGATCTACGACACACAATGTGGCGCCAAGCTCTTCAGAGTGTGCCCCCTAGTCCGCTCGTTGTTTCAACAACCCTTTATGACGCGCTGGCTGTTCGACGTCGAAATCATTGCCCGGCTCATCCAGACCTGCCAGCGCGACAAGCTCCGGTCACCCAAAGACCTGATCTATGAGTTTCCGTTACAGACCTGGAAGGATGTGGCGGGGTCGAAAGTCAAGCCGGTCGATTTCTTCAAGAGCTTTTATGACCTTGCCAGAATCTACCGGACATATTTCCGATCTCCGTAGGGCGACGGAAGTTTCCGGCCAGGCCACCTGCCGCTGCCGCCAGAGCTTAACCTCCCGTTCTACCGCTTGTACCACGACTACACGCATGCTATGGTAGTGCCGCTTGCCGCACGCTCCTGGGGTGATGGGAGGCTAAATGGTACAGTCGTCGCTGGAAACGCCGAAACAGGCCTATCGTTGGTTCCTACTGATCGCCCTCTGCCTGATCGGTTTTATAACGATCGGCACACGAGCCACCCTTGGCAATTTTTTTAAGACCATCATCGCCGACTTGAGCTGGGATCGGGGCACCATCTCGTTCGTGGTGGCGGTGAACCTATGGATCAGCGGGCTGTTGCAGCCCTTTGCCGGCCACGTCATGGATCGGTTTGGTGCCAAATGGCTGTTTACCGCCAGTGTAGCAACTTACGGCCTGGGCCTGGCGCTGATGGGCCTGACCAACAGCGTTGGATATTTGTTGGTCATCTACGGGATCATGATCGGAGCGGCATCCGCTGGCTCGTCGATGAGCCTGTCCAATGCCCTGCTGGCTCAATGGTTCCGCGACGGGCGTGCGTTTGCCATGAGCATCAATAACGCATGTGGCGCCGTCGGCCAATTGATCCTGGTCTATATCAGTTACCTCCTGCTTGAATCTATTGGTTGGCGTCTAAGTCATGTGTATCTGGGGATCGCGGTCCTCGCAGTGGCGGTGCCGATGGCCTTAATGGTACCACGCCGGAGACCCGACTTCACCGGCTTGTCTGGTGCATCGCCCCGTCAATCGGCGGCCGGAGGTCCGTTAGAGACCACTAGCTGGTCGAAAGCGCTGTGCAGCGCGCCGCTCTGGCAACTTAACGTCGGCTATTTCGTCTGTGGTATGACGGTAGCAATCTTTAGCGTGCATCTCATTCCCTTTGCCACCGACCATGGGTTTTCACCCCAGAGCGCCGCGAAGGCATTTGGGTTGATGGCCATTCTCAGCGTTGTCGGTTCGTTGCTGAGTGGTGTGCTCTCCGACCGCGTCGGGCGCAAGAACATCCTGGCACTGGCCTACGTGACCCGAGCTGCGGCGTTCACGCTACTGCTGCTGTGGCATCACGAGCTGGCTCTATATGTCTTTGCTGTGCTCGGCGGTCTCTCCTGGTTGGCGACACCGCCATCGGTGATCGCGCTCACCGGGGAAATCTATGGCATGCGTGCCCTCGGCACGCTGGGCGGGATTTCCTTGTTGGCGCACCAGATCGGTGGTGGGGCCAGCGTCTGGTTGGCTGGCACCATGCACGATCTCACTGGCAGCTATGATGTCTCGTTTGCCTTGGCGGCAGTCGCCTTGCTCGGCGCGTCCTTGATCAGTTTTTCAATTGCCGAACGCCGCTATTCAGTACGTTATCTGACACCTGTACCCTCGGCTGTAGGTGATTGATCCGACCCGGTCTGCAAAGACTCTGGGAAGGTTGCATTGCCTTCGGATGAGGCGTATGGTTGACATCATCGCGTGTGTGACGTGGCATGTGCGATGTGGAGAACTTACGCAGGAATATCGATGCCGAAAAGGAGAACCCAATGGCGACATTAACCCTGGCCTATAAGGTGAGGAGCTATAGTACTGGAACACATGGGCGGGCAATCTGTAATGCGCGCAGTCATCATTTCGTCGCCGACGATGCCGGAGGCGAGGAAGTCGGGGCGGGCGAGTTTTTTCTCTCCGGGGTTTCGGCCTGTGCTGTGAATATGGTGGAACGCCTGGCGAAGGGGCAGCAGATCCCATTGCAGTGGATGGACGTTACCGTTGAAGCGTACCGGGATCCAGACAAAACCCCCGGCGAAGTCACCGTCTACGATGCCATTCGCGTCAATATCGAAATGTGGGGGGTCGACAAAGACCAAGCCGATGGCCTCGTCACGACCTGGAAGCAGCGCTGTCCACTCTATGGTTCTGTAGCCACCGCTACCCCCGATACCACCGTGGACTACGTGTACCATGCCGAGCCCCGTGGATAGCAAAGGTAGGAGGCCAGACCGTCGGCGCTTTTCCTCCACACGGGCATAGCCGTCGCATAGTCGTCAGGGTGAGGGGACGCCGCGCCCCTTACCTCCATGGCAGGCTTGATGAACAATGGGAGATATTGGTACTGCGTCCTTCACTCTTCCGCTGCTACCTGTGGTTCGCCGAACAGACGGGCCAGTTCCTCAGCCCCCTCACGATCGACGATGGCCAGGACTTCATCCCCGGCCTGGAATAGCGTGATGCCTCTCGGAATGTGCATCTGCTCCTGGCGAAGAATGGCGGCGATCACCGAATTCGGCGGTAATGGAAGGTCTTTCAGTGCCACCCCGACGGCATGCGCAGCCTCGTGCACTCTTTCCTGCACCAGGGAGTAGCGTCCACGCCGTAGGCGCAGCAAAATCATCATATCGCCCAGCGACATCTCTTCCTCGATCAGGGTGGCCAGGATCTCGGACTGGTTGAGAGCGACGTCGACGTGGAATTTCTGGTCGAATAACCAGGCATTGCGCGGGTTATTGATGCGAGCAATGGTGCGCGGGACACTATAACGTGTACGTCCCAAAAAGCACAGGACCAGATTCTCGACATCGTTCGACGTACATGCCGCCAGGACGTCCACCTCTCGAATGCCAGCTTGCTCTAGGACCTCGCGGGTCGGTAGGGATCCCCTCGTAGATCACCTCGGTGGGCAGTTCGCGGTGCAGGCTGGTCAAGACATCACTCCGATGTTCGACCAAGCGTACCTGATGATTCTGTCTCACGAGCAACGTGGCCAGGTGAGCTGCAGTCAAGCCGCCCCCCGCGATCAAGATGAACATATCAGCCTTTCTGCTGTGCCGCCAGCCAGCGCCGCAACGTCTCGCGACCATCCGGTGCAGAGCTGAGATAGACCACATCGCCCGCTTTAAGCGGAAGCTCTTGAGCCGAAGGTAGAGACTGTCCTGTGCGCGTGCATGCCACCACGACATAGGGTCCCTTGGGGAGGACATCCCGTAGCATATGCCCCTGGAGATGTTTCGGAACCACGAACTCATAGAGATCGATCATCCCATCGCTGCTCGTCCACACCTGGCGGACTTCCGCTTCGTCCAACATCTCTTCGATACGCTGGGCGCCCCAGGTGGTCGAGCTCACGACCTGCAGACCGAAGGCCTCATGCAGTAGTCGCCAGCGCGGGTTGAAGTTGCGCGCCACCACGTGAGGCACGTGATACACTGTGCGCGCCACATGCGCCACCACAGCATTGAGCGTATCGGAATTCGTCACCGCCGCGAGCGCCTCGGCATGCTCGATGCCGGCGCGATGCAACACGTCTTGATTCAACACCTCGCCCTCGACCGTGCGTCCGCGAAACAGAGGATTCAGGTTATCGAACGCGGCAGCGACTTGATCGATGACGGTCACATCGTGTCCGCGCTGGAACAGTCGGTGCGCCAGTTCCGCACCCAAGCGGCCACAACCGACGACGATGACTTGCATGTTAGCCTCGAATCAGCCGCGTCTGCGGTAAGCCAGCGGCGATGTAGACGTCCTGTGGCCCCGGCCCGCCAGCGACGACGATGTGGATGCGCTCTGGCCCTTCCGTCCGCCACACCATACCGTTGGCACCACGGCCGGCGGCACGCTCCATGTCGGCGAAATCAGCAGCGAAGTGATTTTCCGGCAATCTGGCCAGGGCCCAGAGTTTCTCCTGGAGGTCCCGTTTGGTCAATCCGGCCTCATGCAGCGATTGGGCATGATTGACACCGAGAAGCAACAGCGCGCCATCGCCCCCGCCGTACATGGGCGGCATATTGCTGGCAATCTGGCGCAGAATTTCATCGGGGCCAACCCCCTCACCGCCAGAGATATTGCAATAGTTTGAAGCTTTAAAGACCGTCACCGTGCTCTCGTGCCGGTCGAACCCACGCTCGACATGGAAGGGAGTCCAGGGATTTTCTTCCTCGTTTTCTCCGCAGATATAGCCATAGCGCAGCGGTGAGGCAAAGCTCGACTTGGAATAGACACCCGGCAGAGCCCCCCCGACGTTTTGCAGAATCAGTCGGATGGCCCGCCCGATCGTGGCATTGGCACGCCAACCTGGCCCAAGGCAGCCCGTTCCGGAGTTGATGTCCAGTTGCTGTCGGATAGGCCCGTTGATCAGCAGAAAGGGTGTCATCGGGTTGGTGGTCACCTGTATGAACTCCAAGGGAAAGCCCTTATCCGTCAGACCCTCTAGGGCCGCAATGATCACTGGCATATACTCTGGCCGGCAACCGGCCATCACCGCGTTCACCGCCAGGACCTCCACGGTGGCCCGTCCTTGACGCGGCTGAATGAGCCCGATGACCTCTTCAGCTGGGCGATTCGCGGCGGCGATGAACCGCTGCACCGCCTCGGGCGTGGCGGGGATGATCGGCAAGCCGTCTGTCCAACCCTGCTCGTAAGCATGCTCGTAGGCCTGGGTCATCAGCTCCGCAACGGACGCCGACTCAAAGCGCACACTCATTTGCGCCACGTTCTCATCCTCCTCTCTCGCGTTCCATCGCCCATGTGCTTTTATACCGGCATGGCAGCGCGCACCACTCCCTGGGGATGAATCTGCGCCGTGGCGACTTTCTCGAGACTATGTTGAATTGCCGCGGGAGATTGTGTGAGCCCGAAAATGATCGTTTCAAGCATGGCCTCCGCGCGCTGGCGCAGCGGCGCTTGCTCCAATTGGCGGATGGGGTTCGGGGTTTCAGCGATGACCACATAGGGGAATCCCTTGGTCGCTGCCAAACGCCGGGCGAAGTTGGTAAAAGTGTTGGTGGTGATCATGACGGTCGGAATCCCACGCTGCTCGAGTGCGGGCGTGACGTGGCTACACCACGTCGAGCATGAGCCTCAGTCACCAGTGGCGGTGATGACGACGTCGACACGCCTGGCCAAATCATCGAGGGTACCACCCATGGCATCGATCAACCCACCTGTGCGTTGCGGCAGTTCGCGAGCTGGCTGCTCCATAACCACCGCCTGCACACGATAGTGCTCTGATAACAGTTGACCCACCGCCTCCAGAAGTTTGACGGCTGAGGGGCGCCAGTTCGGCAGGAGGCCCACGACGCGTCCATCAAGGGTGTCTGGACGAGGAGCCAATGGTGTACCGGCGGCGCTCTCGTCGAGATAAACCGGGAGCGGCGACAGCATGGTCAGAGTCAGGGACTGTTGGGCCACAGATGCCTCCTTTGAGAGTCTATGAGACCTTAAGGTGCTACAATAATTCAGCTCCACCCTGGTCCTGACTGCACGCACGGAAGCCTTATTGATGATAAGCCTAGAACCATGGATGGTCAAGTATCAACTGGGATAAGAATTTACATCATTCAAGATGAAAAGGTACATCAGTGATCACGATTCCACGTCTGAACAACAGAGCTAGCCGCAACATGATCGCCGTCTGGTTGTGTAGGAAGTTCTGCCACCACCGTCCGGGTACGAATTGCGGCACGACGATGGTGATCGTCTCATTCGGTTGGCGTCGTTCAGAAATTTCGGCAACATACTGCAGGAGAGGCTCAAGGAGCAAGCGATAGGGAGATTCAAGGATCACCAGGCGTACCCCTCCCCCCCACAACTCCCACTTCTGCCGCACCGCTTCAGCTTCGGCGGGGTCGATCGACACGTGGACGGCGGTAATATCATACGACAACGACCGCGCATAGCGTAAAGCCTCGAGCGTACCACGATGGACACCGCTCAGGGGAATGATGACACATTGACGCAAGACGCGCGGTGGCTCGCCATAGCGTTCGAGCGACAATCGGGCGGCAAGTTCCCGGTAGTGACGATGGATCCCCGAAAACACCGCAACTAGAATCGGAATCAGCAGGAGGACGATCCAGGCCCCCTCGGTAAATTTGGTCACGGCGAAGACGAGCATGACGATGGCCGTGCAGGCCGCGCCACAGGCATTGATCACCATCTTCAGCCGCCAGCGCGATTCATAGCGCAGGGTCGACCCTCGTTCCTTGACTTCCTCTCCGATTTGGAGATGACCAATCTTCCACCACCGGCGCGCCATACCCGTTTGAGATAAGGTGAAGGAGAGAAACACCCCGATGGCGTAGAGGGGGATCAAGCCGCTGACGCTGGCATTGAACAGGACAATGAGCAATGAAGCAATGAGCGCTAGGGTCACGATGCCACGAGAGTAGACTAGACGACTCCCACGGTAGGTCAACTGTCGAGGTAAGAAGCCATCAGCGGCAAGCAGCGCGCTCAGCCGTGGGAAGTCGGCGAATGAGGTATTCGTCGCCATGATCAGAATGACCGTCGTGGCGGCAATGACCCCGTGATAGAAGAGGCCTCTGCCGCCAAACACCGTGCGTGCCAGTTGCGAAATCACGGTCTCTGCTTCGGCTGGGATGGCATGGACCTGTCCGGCGAGAAAAGTGATGCCGAGAAACAGCGTGGCCAGAATCGCCGACATCCAGATCAACGTGATACCAGCATTGTGGCTACGCGGCTCTCGAAACGCCGGAATGCCGTTGGAGATTGCCTCAACGCCGGTCAGTGCTGTGGTACCGCTGGAAAACGCGTGTAACAGCAGGAACGGCGTCACCCCCGAGGCCACATGTACGAGATCGAGCTGCGGGGGGTCCATAACTGACCCCAGGCTGCCAATTAGATAGCGCAGGAACCCCACCCCAGTCATTGAGGATATCATGAACAGGAAAAAGTATGTGGGAATCGCAAACGCCACCCCCGATTCCTTCACCCCACGCAGATTCACCAGCATGACGAACAATATCAACCCGACGGCCAGGTAAACCCGGTAGGGTAAGCAGGCGGGGAACGCCGAAGCGATCTGTGCCACGCCAGAGGAAACTGACACCGCCACGGTCAGGATGTAATCGATGAGGAGCGCGGCTCCGGCAACCTGCGCCGCGAAATCTCCCAGATTATCACGGGCCACGATATAGGCACCGCCACCGCCGGGATAGGCGTGAATCGTCTGTTCATACGAAATCGTCACCATCGCCAACAAACCGACGATGCACAGTGCTATGGGAAAAGCGTAACCAAAGGCAGCAGTGCCGGCCACCGCTAGGATGAGCAGAATTTCCTGGGTGGCGTATGCCGTCGAGGACAATGCATCGGAGGCAAACACCGCCAGACCTACGGTTTTTCCAATGGTTTGATGCGCCGCATCGGCGGTGGGAAGGGGGCGCCCGATCAGCCACTTGCGCCAGAAACCCGGTGGACGATAGGGCGAAGTCCGCCTCAGGACGGTGCTACCGGTCGCTTCGTCGATGTCGACCATAGGCAGATTCAATCAGGCAAGGTGGTGGAGGAGCTCAGGCAATCCGGGGGCAAGAAGCAGTCATTATGACATAAAGATACCGCAACCCGGAAAGATCTGGAGGAGATGTGCTGCGCCCCTCCGCTCGGGGCTCACAATGGAGTAGAGGAGCGCAGGAGGTTCAGTGTGCCGTAGCCGCGAGCTTAGTCACGGTCTTGGCTTGAGGCCCTTTCGGTCCCTGCACGATCTCGAATTGTACACGGTCGCCCTCATTCAGCGAGCGGAACCCACTGCCATCGATGGCCGAGTAATGGACGAATACGTCGGCGCCATCGTCTTGGGAAATAAACCCATAGCCCTTCTGATCATTGAACCATTTGACGGTACCAGTTGCCATGTGGAACATCCTCCTGACATGGGTGAACGTTATGCAGCCTTGGCTGCCCGGAGGAGATTGAAAACCGCATTGGCATCTGTGTACCGTTATGCGGTTCCTTTTAATCTCACCGAGATCATGCGTACTGCAGTTGCCTTAGAAACGACGGCCCAGCCTACCAGCTTCTGCAGGGCTAGTCAAGAGCTTAAGGCAAAAATTTGCATAATGCAAGTCAGGAAAAGGCTGTCAGCCGTTCGCAAATATGCTAGGTTCACGGACAGGTGCTGGGTCGTCGAGACTCCGCTCGACACCCGAAAGATGCGAGAACGACCACAGTCTCGGCAGGCTACGCCGATCGGTACAGCCTTGGGGCATGGACGCTGGACTCCAGTGGGCCTCTGATGGCCGTAGCTTGGGTCTTCGTATCGAGTTGGTCTTCTAACCTTTCCGGTGCACGTACGGCTATGGACAATCTGGGGCTCACGTGGACAGAGCATAGGCAGCGCGCCCTAGTGGCATTGCAACGGCGACCGCTCCTACAGCGCTTGCTGGGGTTCGCAGAGCAACGCGGCGTAGAGCTGTATACGGTGGGGGGAGCCCTGCGTGATATTTGCCTGGGACGTCCCGTGTATGATGTGGATGTGGCCATGAGCGGCGATGTCCTGACGTTTGCCAGGGCATTTGCCAACCACCTGAGAGCAGCCTACGTGCCTATGGATGCCGAGCGGGGTGAGGTCAGAGTGGTCTATCGCAAACGTGATGTCCTCGATTTCGCGCGCATCCGTGGCGAGACCATCATCACGGACTTGCAACATCGTGATTTTACCATCAACGCCATGGCCTGCCCATTGGCCGTGCTGTTGACCCAAGCGAACCCTGTGCTCATCGATCCCCACGGGGGGTGGCGTGACCTCCGAGCGCGCACCGTTCGTATGGTATCCCCTTCGAGCTTTCGCGATGACCCACTGAGACTACTACGGGCATTTCGTCTGGCGGCGAATCTCGACTTTACTATCGACCCTCCGACACTGACCGCTATGGAGCCGGTGGCACCTCAGCTGGTCGATATGGCGGCTGAGCGAATTCATCGCGAGCTATTTAGACTATTTGCGGCGTCGCGATCCAGTCCACACATCGCGACCATGGCCCGCCTCGGTCTGCTCGACATCCTATTCCCTGAGCTCGCTGCGGTGCCAGGTATGCCTGGCCAGCCGAGCGAGCGCTTGGAAGTCTTGGACCATGCCGTCAGGACTTATCAGGCGGTAGAGGCCCTCATGAACGACCCTGGTCCGCACTTACAGGCTATCGCCGGGGCCGTCGTCGAGTACTTTCAGGTTGAAGAACGTCAGGCGCTGGTCAAATGGGCGGCCCTGCTGCACGCGATTTGGGATGCCGGGCTGTCCCAGGATGTGGCAGTGCATCAAGTGACGGCCTTGCCATCTACCGAAGATCATACTCAGCCGTGGGAGCAGATCGGCAGCCGCCTCAAGCTGAGCCGCAAGCAGATCGATTACGTCAAGACCCTGATCGTTCATTACAGTTCAGTGTTTCAACTGGCTATCCTTGAAGCTCAGGGACATCTCACGATACGCACCGTGCATCGTTGGTGCAGAGGGGTTGAGGACAGCATGTTGGGGGTGTTTTTACTGGCGATCGGTCATGCTCTGGCCTGGGGACAAGGGCAAACATCCGAGCCCGGGGCCACTCTTCTGGCTCAGCTTGCGCCACACGTCTGGGACATCTACCGCCATCGCATTTTACCTGTCATCACCGCCCCACGACTGCTGACCGGCCATGATTTGCAACAGATCTTTCAGTTGACCCCGGGCCCGCGCTTCAAGGTACTTCTCGACGAGCTAGAAGTAGCTCAAGTCGAGGGCCATATTCGCACGCGCGCCGAAGCGCTGCAATGGGTGGAGGCACAACTGAGTCACGAATCCTAGCGATGGGCTGGCACGGAGCGGCAGCCTTATCAGTCTGCTTGCTCTGTGATGGGCCAGCCTAGTATACGTGCACAAGCGATGGGGAAGAGCTCCAGAGGCAATCCCAATAAGGTGACCAGCCCAAATGCTCCTATCTGATTCTGTCTCCAGAACAGCCTGCGGTAGGATCATCGATGTGGCGTCAGCCGCTCCTCGGCGTGGTCCGTCATGCCGCATCTATGCGCGTGCAGGGGGGTGAGTCCCCCTTTTTTTGCATCCCCTCCGGTTCGAGAAGGCCCGCCCGTGCAGGAGTAGGGAGTTGATCGGACATTATTGGACACGCGGGGCGTGTTCAATAATGTCCGATCAACTCCCTTTGATTTTTGCCCACCCAAGCCGCGCTGCACGGCAGGTTCATGCTCCGTATGCTCATGCTATACTTGAACCGGATCTTCGCGGAGGCTCCTGTGCTCGGGAGGGAACATGGATAGGCAGGCTCGCAAGGAACGGATTGAGAACATGATCGCCATGGAGGAAGCCTTCCATACCTTTGAGGAGCTGCCGCTGCCGGAGCGGTTTCGAAAACTTGCCGAATGGGCAGAACAGTACCTCTCACCTGCTGAACAGGAATGGCTGTATCTGCAATGGCAACGAGCCCTGGAACATTCCCTGGAAGAGCCCTCTGGCGAGCCAGCCTGGTAGCGGGTTCTTGTCTTCTCAGGAGAGGGGGTGGCAGCCCTCGCACGTGGCGAGAGCAGATAAAAGGACTGCTTTATGGGTATTGTAACCCCTGCTGGGCATGAGGACAACTGCAGGCCCCCTTTGGTGGTGTTCGCATCATCGCTGTTGCCTGCGCGGCTTCCGGCGTCTTCCCTGTTCCTAGTCACACGACACCCCTGGCATGCTAGGGGTGTCGTGCGTCGCTGGGTCTCTCGGCTCCTGAGGTTTCCCACTCGCAGGGGCCAGAAGCGCCCCACAGCGATAAATGCTCGTCTCAACATTCTGGTTGACGTGGCATCTTTGCTTCGATATGCTCGTGCGAATGCGATACACTTGGCCTTCTGACGTCCATAGTAGCTGCAATGGAGCCTACCGATGGACGAAACTTCTCCTTCTGCTCTCCCCACTCAAGACCGATTCCTCGCGCTCTCCTTGACGGTGCTGTGGATATTCGGCTATGCAATCGGCGTCACACTAGCGAACTCCGATCAGACGGGCGTGATTACCATACAGATCGAGTCCTCTCGCTCTCAACCTTCTGTGGGGACAGGGCTTTCATTTACGGGTGAAATTAAAAATCTCTCTCGTTCAACGGTCTACTTTTTGCGAACGTCCGTTGTACTGATATTACCTCCCGAACTTCAGGGCCCATTCACAAAGAGCGCGACTACATGGTATGGTATCTTTCCCACAGGAGATGATCCCTGGATTATTGCACTAAAAGAAGGAGATGCATATAGAATAAGTTGGGCTTGGTCTGAGGCGCCTGGGAGTTCATCTATTCCAGAAAATGTCGATGCATCTCCATTCCCCAAAAGTATATTCTATCAGATCAAGTCAGAATTACGCTTCCTCCTCTTTACACCGGGTGACTATAAGGTTACCGTTATAGCAAAATATTGGCCAGATCTAGAATCGCTACAAAAATCGGAAGATAATTATCGCATCTCGACTCAAAGCGTTGTGGTACATGTCTCTGCTCCCCAGACCGTTATTCTTGTTGGTGCTGCACTTGGAGGATTGGTTGGCTACTTGATTTTCCCACAAACAAGACGGAGCAATGCTCTTATTAAAATTATCATGTGGGTCCCAGGTCTGATCATCTCGATGTTACTCAGTGCGATTGTCGCGATTCTGCTTTCTCGAATTTCCGAGACCCAATTTCTCATTCGTGTCACGATTGCTGATTTCTGGGGAGCGGTAGCCATTGGCTTCATAACGCTCTATTTTGGCTCAAAAGCTTTAGAACAAATATTGGGGAAGAATTCTCCTCCTCCGAAAGAGACAGGCCCTTCAGACCAAACACCTTCACCCAGCATCCAATGATCTAGTACCAATTCGTATGTCATCCACGGACGTGATATAAGACTGTCACTGGACGCACACAACAAGAGAGGGAACCCCACTCCCCCTCCTGTTTGCACACAATTGCTACGGCGGCGTTGCCATGCGTCACCCGTGCCTCTATCCTGAGGGTTCCTCCCGACCATGTTCTTGACGATCCCGCACCCGTTTCCATGCTCTTGCCTTCTGCCGCGCATGCATCATCATGGAGATATGAATCGATTTATCTCGTGGAAATCACTGATAGTTATTGTGGGAGTAGCGGCGGTTGGTGGAGCCGCATTCCTGGGCGTGAGGCACACGCACGACGTGCGGGGGGATACTGACGGACAGGCGGAGCTGACGGAGGTATACACCCAGACGGAACCAGGATGTTCATTCCGGGGGAACACTTCCGACACTCGGCAAACTTGGCCAGGCCCTCAGTTTTGATGGAACTGATGATTATGTGAATATCGCGTTTGCATAGGTGCCCACTTAACTGACTTTTCCGTTTCTTCTGCGAGATGGCCACAGGGGCGGCAGAGCCGCTCGGATCTCATGAAAGTGCTTGAAACGACATAAAAAATGGTCATGGTCTCCTCCAAGCGACCACACGGTGCAGCAATGAAACGGAGGAGACTACCATGACTCACGACAGAGCGTACCACAGGAGACTCCAGCACGCCAGGCAACAGCGGCAGCACCACGCCAAACAGCGGCGCCTCCTGCAGGCGCGCGAGTGACTTCAACGCGAGCAGGCGCGTGCACAGCGCTACCTGCAGGCCTTGGAACAGGCACTGGTGGATTGGGGGCTGCCGGAGACGCTGGCGCCTGAAGTCGAGTGGCGGCTGCAGCGGGTGGGGAAGCTGCTGGGCAGAATCTTCGGGGTCATGTTCCCGACGCTGTTTGGGTGCCACACCACCTACGAATTGACCCGAGTACACCTCTGGGACAAGAACCTGCCCAGCCAAATCCTGGGAGCCCTGCCCAAGCAGAAGTGGGTGCGCCAGTTGCAGCACCGGGGGCAGGACCTGCTGGCGATCCTGTGGCACCATGTCGAGGGCAAAAGCCCTGCGACGCACAGTCGCTGGCAGTGGACCTGGGTGGGCGATGATAGCGTCTTCAAGAAATCTGGCCAGCAGCTGGGGCTGGTCGGGCCCTGGTATAGTGGTCAGGAACATCGGGTCCGGCTCGGGATTGACGGGCTGCTGTTGGTGGTGGTGGTCGGCGAGGGCACGCTGGTCATTCCGGTCGACTTCACGGTGCGTCGTCCCGACCCGATGGGGCCTGGTGGGCCCTGCCGCGACAAGCTGAGGTGGTTGCAAGTCATGCTGGACCGGACCTGGACCGCGCGGCGGCGCTGCAGCTGCCCGCCCCCCTGGTAGTCACCGACAGCTGGTGGGCGAAGTTTGCGAGGGCGCTACCGGCACCATGCTGGTAGTAGGCCAGGCACGGACGCTGCGAGTTCTGGCCCTGGGGGACAGCCGGTGCGCTATGTGCGGCTACCGCACCAGTATGGGCTGCTCTGTCCGAGCGACACCCGTGCACGGCGTCACGGCCCCCGCTTGATCCGGGCGTGGAAGCGGCGGAGCTGGATTGCACACCACTTCCGCCTGCTGAAGCACCTGTTGGCCACGGAGGCCTGCCAGGTCCACGGGGAAGCTCCCTACTATGGCCACCTGGTCTTGCGGCTGTTGGCTGGCATGGTCTTGCTCTATACGGCCCGCATGCTTCTCAAGGGACGGGTCACCATGGAAGAAATTGTCTTCAGCCTGAAGCATCACTGACGCTTTCTCAACTCAAGAACTCTGGAATTACACGCACTTTCATGGGAGATCAGCCTGGAAGCCGTATGAATACTAACGGCGATTATATACCGGAAAAGTCAGACCGGTATCCTATGGCGGGCGCCTAGGGCAACGTCTTCCACGCTCAAGTTAGCCGGGGACGTCCATACCACCGCCCAGGCAGGGCCTTCAGGCGTGACCGAGGTCAGGCCAGACAATTATGTTCGAGTAGGACAAGTGGCCGCATTTCGGGCGAGGGATGGAGAAGCTCTCTTCTCCATCCCTCATGCGTATCAGGTTGAGGACGAGAAGCTCTGGACCACAGCTCCAACACCAGTGAAGGTGCTTCAGCGCCCAGGGCAGGCATTTTATGCCAACCTCGATGTCGAGATTGTGCGCCAAGAGATGCAAAAGTTGTTTGGACAAGCCTGATCAGACGTAGAAGCCTTAAGAAAATCTGATGTCATCCACCTTTCCTAGCCGAACACTAAATTACGGTCGTAAATCGTTAACGATACGGTCTCGATGTTCGTGCCAGTCCGTATCTTGTTGCCGCTGACGCTGCTCATCGGCCTCAGCCTTGAGACGTGTGGCCTCACGTCGTTGTTGATACAGCGTGTTCGCTCTCGTCAAATAATCCTTAAAATAATCGATGAGTTGCTGGCCTTCGTTGTCGTAGTGGATAAAGGCTCGACTCCCCTCAAACGAAAAATTTCGAGGTTCTTTACCTGGAAAAAACGGTATGTTCGAGATTCCCCAAAAGGCACGAATCCATTCATTCGTTACATGCTGGTTGAGGATTAGTATTAAGCGCCCATCTCGATCATAATCAATCTTTTGAAGCAGTACGGATTCTCTAGCAATCTGTTCGTCCATGTACGTATGGCCTCCATAATCATTTCAAGAAAAAGGATTGTACGTTCTGAACTCCTGCACGATTGCTGCTCTCACGGCATCTTGTGCAGATGAATAGGTGGAATATGTAGGACGGCGAAGAGAAATCGTTGCAAGCCGTTGCAACCCATCTACCACCTGCAGTTTTCCATCTAGCCCATGCTTAGCCACTCACCTTCCACCCCTTACCGTTGGAGGAAAGCAATTTTGTGACCTGCTTCCTCTAGTTCTCTTCGCGCCACCTGACGGAGCCGCTCTCGAATCCAGACCGACAGTGCCACACCAGCCAAGTCAGCAGCATCCTGAAATGCCTGCTTCTCTTCCGGGCCTATACGGAGCTTAAGAGATTCAGATTTTATCATGTCACCGCCCTCCTTGCCTAAATTGTACCCACAACGTGACCACATGTCAAAAAAATCTCTTCAGTCGTGGGTACAATAGACGGGCAGGCCTAAGCATAGAGTCCCGGTCGTTTGCCCATTATAACGTTGTGTCTATTCATACCAGCCTGCGTGTGAGTCCACCGATGGCGGCAGGAGGCACTGATCATTTGTGGACTCTGGAACAATTGGTGGAGCAGACTTCAAATTAGGAAGCCACCCCTCGACCGGCCCAGGTTGACAACCTACTTCACGCCATCTTCAAGCGTCCCTGTGTCACATTTGCCAAGATCTCACCTCAGTCCTGATTCGGCCGCAGCCCAGGCATGCCGTAGAGTAAGGCACGTAATGTCCACCCGACCCCAAGTGAATGGGGGTGTAGGCGTACGAGTCAGCGGTTCGGTTGCCACATCTGTAGGGGACGCTGGAGTTCAATCACACCCTGCACACTGAGATGTGCCCCATCCCGTTGCCGCTGAAAACCGCTCAAGGGGGTGGATCGATTCTACAAACAAGAGGAGAGAGAGCATGAAGACCGTGCTCATGATCGTGGTGTTGGGGTTGATGTTGGCAGCTACGTCCGGAGATGCCGGGGCCCCAGTGGCCGGGGTGGTGACCCTGGGGACCACCGTGGAGATCACGCAGGCGGTCGCCGTGGGCAATCGGGCGTCCAAGATTGTCGGCGCCCCCGTCTACAACGATCAGGCCGAGAAAATCGGCAGCATCGATGATCTGATCGTCGCGCCGGACCGTTCAGTGTCATTCGCCATCATGTCGATCGGAGGCTTCCTCGGCCTGGGCAGTCGGCTGGTGGCGATTCCGATCGAGCAGCTGCGCGAGGAGCAGGGTCGCTTCATCCTACCTGGCGCGACGAAAGAGGCGCTCGCGAAGCTTTCCGAGTTCCAATATGCCAGCTAATGCACGCATCCGAGAGGAGGATCACTCATGGCGAGGATCGTAGGGATCGATTTAGGGACCACAAACTCGGTGGTGGCGGTGGTCCAGGGCGGCAGTCCGGTTGTCATCCCCACGGCCGAAGGTGGCAATCTCTGCCCGTCGATAGTGGGGTTTGCCAAAGGCGGGGAGATCCTGGTCGGCCAGATCGCGACGCGGCAGCCCATCATCAACCCCGAGAACACCGTCTACTCTATCAAGCGCTTCATGGGCCGCCGCTATGACGAAGTGGAAGCCGAGCGTCAGATGGTGCCATACCAAGTGGTGCCCGGCCCTGGAGGCGATGCTCGTGTGACGATTCCGCAAACAGGCAAGACCTATACACCGCAGGAAATCTCGGCGCTCATCCTGCAAAAGCTCAAGCGCGATGCAGAAGCCTCTCTAGGCGAGCCTGTGACCCAGGCGGTGATCACCGTTCCCGCCTATTTCAACGACAGCCAGCGGCAAGCCACCAAGGATGCCGGCCAGATCGCTGGTCTCGACGTGGCGCGCATCATCAACGAGCCTACGGCGGCGGCCTTGGCGTACGGACTGGATAAGAAAACCAACGAGACGATTCTGGTCTGGGACCTTGGCGGTGGCACCTTCGACGTCTCCATTCTTGAGGTCGGCGAGGGCGTCGTCGAGGTACGGGCGACGAACGGCGATACCCACCTAGGGAGTGATAATTGGGACCAACGGGTCGTGCAGTGGATCACCGAGGAGTTCAAGAAGGATCAGGGGATCGATTTGAGCCGGGATCGCTCGGCTTTGCAGCGGCTCAGAGAAGCAGCGGAAAAGGCCAAGATCGAGCTTTCCAACGTCATGGAGACGGAGAACCTGCCCTTTATCACGGCGGATGCGAGCGGTCCCAAGCACTTGCAACTCAAGCTCACACGCGCACGGGTCGACCAACTCACGGAAGATCTCCTGCAGCGTTGCGTCAGCCCTTTTGAGAAGGCCCTGGCGGATGCCAAGCTGAAGCCCCAAGACCTGCATGAAGTCATCCTGGTCGGCGGCGCCACACGCATGCCGATGGTGCAAGAGTTGGTGCACCGGCTCACCGGCGGCAAAGAGCCACACAAGGGCGTCAACCCGGACGAGGTGGTGGCGGTTGGAGCGGCGATCCAGGGGGCGGTGCTGGGTGGCCAGATGAAGGATGTGCTGCTGCTTGACGTGACCCCGCTGAGTCTAGGCGTAGAAACCATTGAGGGTGCATATGGGCACTACGCCACAGCTGACGACTTGCAAGACCTGTTTGGCGATGAGAGTCCATTCTCTGACTTCTTTACCACGATTTTTGGGCAGGCACGGGGTGCCGAGCGTGCCCCGCGCCCTCGGCGCGGGCGTGATCGGGAGGTTGAGGTCGAGGTCACGCTGGAGGAAGCCTACCGCGGCACAACGCGATCGATCCAGATCGGTGATCGGCGCATCGAGGCCAAGATTCCGTCTGGTGTCTATACCGGTGCCCGGGTGCGCCTGGCGGGTCAGGGTGAGCAAGGACGTCAAGGGGGCCGGATGGTGATCTGTATCTCGTCATTCGCGTGGCGCCCCATGCGACATTCGAGCGCGACGGCGACGATCTGTTCACTGAGGTGCCAGTGGACATCTACACAGCGACACTGGGTGGTGAGGTGCGTGTGCCCACGCTGGTCATCCAGCTCATCGTCCAGGGCGAACGGGAAGTGAAGGCCATCGAACATGCGGCACTGGGGCAGAAAGTCGTCGGGCTTTTCTGGCGACGCAGGCCGGGTGAGGGTTTTGACCCCTAGGACATCGGCCAGACCGGCACCGCGGCTCACATTGCCCGCCTGGTGCGCCTGGCCAACCGGCAGCCTACAGTTGCTCATGCAGGGCCTGGCGCGTATCCAGATCCAGCAATTAGTGCATACGGACCCCTACCCGCTTGCACGCGTACGGAGCCTGCCGGATCCATCTGAACGCTCCACGGCGCTGGAGGGACAGGCACGCGGGGCCTTGAGTCTATTCCAGGAGGTCGTCAACCTGGCGCCCTATCTTCCTCCTGAGCTTGGCAGCACGGCTGCTCGCCTGCCTGAGCCCGGAATACTGGCCGACTTCATCGCGCCACATCTGAATCTCAAGCTGGAGGAACGCCAGGCGATCCTTGATACCTTGGATGTTACCGAGAGGCTGCGCTAGGTGACCGAACTACTGCAGCGCGAGAAGGAGATTCTCGAGATCGGCCGTAAGGCACAGCAGGAAATGAGCAAAGCCCAGCGGGAGTAGGTCCTGCGCCAGCAAATGGAGGCCATCCGGCGCGAGCTTGGCGACACCGACGAGCGTCTAGCGGAGGTGAACACCTTACGCGACCGGCTTGAGCAGGCCCAGTTGCCGAAGGAAGCACGCAAGGAGGCGGAGCGCGAGCTGGAGCGTCTGGCCCACATGCCCCCGGCGCAGCGGAATACGTTGTCGCCCGCACCTATCTGGATTGGATTCTCGACCTCCCCTGGCAGGTCAGCACAGAGGACAACCTGGATCTTCGACATGCGCAGCAGGTGTTGGACGAGGATCACTATGATCTGGAGCGGGTCAAGGAACGCATTCTGGAATATCTGGCGGTGCGCGCCTTGAGACCTCAAGCGAAAGGTCCGCTGTTGTGCTTTGCGGGTCCGCCGGGCGTCGGCAAGACGAGCCTGGGGCAAAGTATCGCACGCGCGCTCGGACGCAAATTCGTGCGCCTGTCGCTCGGCGGTGTGCGCGACGAAGCCGAGATCAGGGGCCATCGACACACGTACATCGGCGCCTTGCCGGGGCGGATCATCCAGGGCCTGCGGCGCGCAGGGGCCAGGAATCCGGTCTTCATGCTCGATGAAGTCGATAAGCTCTCCGTGGGTTTCCAGGGCGATCCCGCCGCCGCGCTGCTCGAGGTGCTCGACCCCGAGCAAAATCACGCCTTCGTGGATCATTACCTGGCGGTGCCCTTCGACCTTAGCCCGGTGATGTTCATCTGCACCGCCAATGTTACCGACACCATCCCGGCGGCCTTGTTGGATCGCCTGGAAGGGCTGGAGCTACCAGGATAGACCGAGGAGGAGAAGCTGCAGATCGCCCGTACGTATCTAGTACCGCGTCAGCTAGCAGAAACCGGTCTCATGGCTGGACAACTGACGATCACCGACGCGGCGCTGCGCCGGCTGATCCGCGAGTACACTCGCGCGACCGGGGTACGCAATCTGGAGCGCTGGATCGGAGCTATTTGCCGAAAGATCGCGCGCCAGGTGAGCGCAGGTAAAAGCGGCCCCTTCAGCATCGATGCCTCTCAGCTGGACGAGTTGCTGGAACCTCCCCGCCTTCGCACGGAAGTCCTACTCGGGGAGGATGAAGTGGGCGTGGCCACGGGTCTGGCCTGGACGCCGGTCGGCGGGGATGTCCTCTTCGTCGAAGCGGCGATTGTTCCCGGCAAGGGGGCGCTGACCCTGACCGGGCACCTGGGTGCCGTGATGCAGGAGTCCGCCCGGGCCGCGCTGACCTACGCGAGGGCACGCGCCCGCCAGCTGGGCATTGCCCAGGATTTCTATCGGAAATACGATGTCCACATTCATGTGCCAGCGGGGGCAATCCCGAAGGACGGTCCATCGGCTGGTATCACCATCGCCACGGCGCTCATCTCGGCGCTGACGTAGCGGCCCGTCAACAAGCGCGTGGCGATGACCGGGGAGATCACCTTGAGTGGGCGCGTGTTGCCGATCGGCGGCGTCAAAGAGAAGGTGCTAGCAGCGCAACGGGTGAGGGTGCACACGGTCATTCTCCCCAAGGACAACCGGATAGATCTGCACGACGTGCCTGCCTCGGCGCGGGAGCAATTACGCTTCGTGTTTGCAGAGCATATGGATGAGGTGTTGCCAGTGGCCTTGTATACTGTGAGTCAGAGCGAGCCGGAACCAGCAGCGGTCCCCAGTTAAATCGAACCATACGACATTGGGACACCTGCATGTGCCGTCGCTGGCAAAATCCCCCCTCGCCCCATTTGCAAAGGGTGGAGCGCAAGGCGCGGGGGATTTGTCACAGCAGATCACGTGTATGAATCTCGGGGGTCTTATTTAGGATGCATGGCAAATGTGTCGGTGGAAATCCTCGAAAGGATGGCGAGCTATGGCTGTAATCGTGTATACGACGCCGACCTGACCGTACTGCCAAATGGTGAAGGAGTTCCTTTCGCAAAAAGGTGTGCCGTTTACCGAAAAAGATGTCAGTCGGGATCCGAGGGCAGCCTCGGAACTTCAGCAACTGGGGCAGCGCGGTGTGCCTGTAATTCTGGTGGATGGGCAGATGGTGGTCGGATTTGACCGCCCTCAGCTTGAGCATCTGTTGGCGCAGGCTAACGCCACGACGGGTGGGGAACGTCCCAGGCTGGGCGCCAGCATTGCTGATGCGGCGCAGCATGCGCCACCCGGTAGTCCACCCGGCGCTTACGTTGGACGGGTACGACCTGGATCACCCGCCACTCGGGCGGGAATGCAGCCTGGCGACATCATCGTCGCGATCGCCGGCCAGCCGACAGGTGGCGCCGCAGATGTCGAACAGATCTTAAGTCGTCTGCGACCGCAGCAGCCGGTGCCCGTGCGTATCTACCGAAACGGACGAACCTCAGAGCTCAGGCTCGACATGCAACCAACAAGGGATAAGGAGAAACCTCATGTATGAACCATTCATCCAGCGCGTGAGTCACGATGTGATGGTTGTTTTACAAAACGGCGGCGAGCGGGCTGCCGTCCGACGAGCGGTCCGGATGCAAGTCATCGCTGCGGTAGGCGAGGAAGCGGTCACGGCCGTCCGTGTGCAGCAGATCTCCTACGCTGCGATGCTCGGGTCGTTTCAGGCGGCTGAGGAATCGGGCCTGTCGATCGAGGTTGTCGGGGAAGAAGCCTCAACAGGGATACTGGAAGGCGTGAAGGAGAAAGGCGGCAAAGCCATATCATACTTGCAAGAGGCCATCCAGGGAGCGATGGCGGCGGTGGAGGAATCTGTAACCCAGCTGAAGGAGAAAGCCTCAGAGGTTGCCGAGAAAAGCCGCAAAGCGCTGCAGTCGCTAATTGAGCGCTTGAAAGGCGCGCCACAGGGGACCGCGGGAGAGGTTCGATGACCCGCAACCTTGCGACTGTTGAGCTAGGCTACGAGCCAATCTGGTGCAGGGTTGCCCCATTCCTGCCCGGTTTGGCATCAAGGCCTAGCGCTCCTACATTGGCATCGGCCGGATTGTTCGATGCTCACATGTTCCAGCTCGCGAACGTCTTGCAGGTCGTGTTGATCCCCGACCGGCGTGCCCCGGTAGTCACGCACATGCTCTGGTACCAGGTCGGCTCGGCCGACGAGACGCCGGGTCAGTCCGGCTTGGCGAACTTCTTCGAGCACCTCATGTTCAGGGGCACGACTCATCACCCTGGAGACGCCTCCCCGCGGCTCATTGCCCGCGCTGGCGGGGACGTCAACGCCTTTACCTCCTATGACTATACCGCCTATTACGCCACCGTAGGGAGCAACAGCCTGGAGCTGGTGATGGCGTTGGAGGCCGATCGTATGTTGAACCTCACATTGTCTGAGGAGACAGTCCAGGTCGAGCGGGAGGTGATCGTCGAAGAACGGCGCCTGCGAACCGATAATCATCCGGAGGCGTTGCTGCACGAGCAAGTGATGGCCGCCCTGTTCCTGAACCATCGCTAGTGAGTGTATGCGTCCATCGCCCACCTTCTCCGTATCACTTGGAGGCACGGCAGTGGAGGCCATGGGTGCGTTGCCATCCACGCCGGCCGCCTCGTTTGCGATCCAACATGTCAAGAGCTCCCGAGGCGTCAGGGCGTGGCTGGTCGAAACACCGGATCTACCGATCATCGCCCTGCATTTCGCCTTCCGGGATGCCGGATCGGTAGCAGACCCGGTTGAGCGCCAGGGGCTTGCTGCCTTCGGGGCGCAGATGCTCACCGAGGGAGCTGGCGAGCTCGGAGCCAGCGCCTATCAGGAGCGAATGGCCGAATTGGGCGCGACATTAACCTTCGCCGCCAGCCGAAATATCCTCCTGGGACGTCTCGAGGCCGTGTGTGACGATCGCGATCAGACGTTCAAGCTCCTTCGCCTGGCGCTGAGCAGGCCGCGCTTCGATGCGGAGGCCATCGCACGTGTGCGAAGGTCACGCCTGGCCGATCTGGCGCGCCGTGCCACTGACCCGACCTACGTGGCACGTCGCGCCTGGTGGCAGGGGGTCTTCCCGAACCACCCCTATGGGCGCGATCCAGAAGGCACCGAGGCGGATACCGTCGCGATCACTGCGGATGATCTGCGCCTGGCTTTCATGAGGGGCGTCAGCAAGGAGAACCTCATCGTCAGCACCGCTGGCGCCATCAGTATGGAGGAATTAGGCGAGGCGCTCGACCGCGTGTTCGGAGATCTTCCCGACCAGGGCATGACACCGGCCGTGCCAGCTGCCGAGTTCGTGCCTGCAGACCCTCTGCTTGTCCGGCTACTGTTCCCACAGTCCTCCCGTGTGTTCGGACACATCGGGGTGCGGCCGACCTCTCCCGACTACATTCTCGCGATCGTGCTCAACCATATCGTGGGCGGTGGGGCACTGACGTCACGGCTGTTCGTCGAGCTGCGAGAAAAACGCGGCCTGGTGTACTCGGTCCACACCCGGCTTGAGCCTCTGTCCGACGAAACTCTAATTGTCGGATCGTTCGCCACTGAAAACGACAAGGTGCCGACCGCCATGGAACTGGTCCGGCGCGAATGGCAGCGGCTTGCCAGTGGCGCTGTCACCGAGAACGACGTCGATGCCGCGAAGGCGTTTCTGAAAGGTGCTGTGCCACTCTCGCTCGATGGCACGTCGACCATGGCCGGGCGGCTGCTGGCGGTCCAACGTCTTGGCCTCGACACGGAGTATTTGAGCGAGTGGAACGCCAAGATCGATGCGGTAACTGTTGAAATGGTTCGGGCCCTGGCACGTCGCCTCATGGGGCCGGAGGCTCTGACCTTCGCAATTGCAGGGGACCCCACGGGTCTATAACCCATACCAGGGCCGCGGGACTATAGAGCTTCATGCCCGGGGCGAACCGAGGTACGTCATGGAGGGAGATGATGGACGCGAATCGCTTGACGCAAAAGTTTCAAGAGGCACTGAATGCGGCACAAGCCAAGGCCATCAGGTTGAGCCAGCAACAGGTGGACGTCGAACACCTGTTGTCGGTACTACTGGAGCAGGAACGTGGGCTGGCGCCGTCGATTCTGCAAAAAGCCGGAGTCGATCTCGGGGGCATCAAACGCCGCATCGACCAGGAGTTGGAGCGCCTGCCAAAAGTCTCGACACCGTCAGGACCGCCTGATCAAATTTACATCACCGGTCGGCTGAACCGTCTCTTGGTCCAGGCAGAGGATGAGGCGAAGCGGCTCAAGGACGACTACGTCTCAGTCGAGCATCTGCTCCTGGCGATGGTCGACGACGGCGGCACCGCCGGACGCATACTCAAGGAGGTGAGCCTGACGCGCGAGCGCCTCATGCAGGCGCTGCAGGAGGTACGTGGCAGCCAGCGCGTGACCTCGCAAGACCCCGAGGCCACCTATGAGGCGCTGGAGCGCTACGGACGCGATCTGACCAAACTGGCTGAGCAGGGCAAGCTCGACCCGGTCATCGGCCGCGACGACGAGATCAGGCGAGTGATCCAGGTGCTGTCGCGTCGCACCAAGAACAACCCGGTATTGATCGGCGAACCCGGAGTTGGCAAGACCGCGATTGTCGAGGGCCTGGCGCAGCGCATCGTGCGCGGCGATGTCCCGGAGGGACTCAAGAACAAGCGAGTCGTCGCTCTCGATATGGGGGCGCTGGTCGCCGGCGCGAAGTATCGCGGCGAATTCGAAGAGCGTTTGAAAGCGGTGCTCAAAGAGGTGCAGGAGTCAGAAGGAAGCATCATCCTGTTCATCGATGAGTTGCATGCGGTGGTCGGTGCTGGTGCGGCCGAGGGCGCCATGGACGCCAGCAATCTGCTCAAACCCATGCTGGCGCGCGGCGAGCTGCACTGCATCGGCTGCCACGACGCTAGATGAATATCGCAAGCATATCGAAAAGGATGCGGCTCTCGAGCGACGCTTTCAACCCGTACTCGTCGACGAGCCATCGGTCGAGGACACCATCTCTATCCTGCGCGGCCTGAAAGAGCGCTACGAGGTGCATCATGGCGTCCGTATTAAAGATTCAGCCCTGGTGGCGGCAGCAGTCTTATCGAAGCGCTACATCACGGATCGCTTCCTACCCGACAAAGCTATCGATCTCGTCGATGAGGCCGCGGCCAAACTGCGTACCGAGATCGACTCCATGCCAACCGAGTTGGATGAGATTTTGCGACGGCTGATGCAGCTGGAAATCGAGCGCGAGGCCCTGAAAAAGAAACCGATCCGGCGTCGGAGGAGCGCCTGGACAAGATCGAGCGAGTTGGCCAATCTGAAGGAACAGGCCGACGCTCTGAAGGCCCAATGGCAAGCCGAGAAAGACGCTGTGCAGCGCCTGCGCTCCATCCGCGAGCAGATCGAGCAGACCAAGATCGAGATCGAGCAGACCAAGATCGAGATCGAGCAGGCGGAGCGCCAATACGACCTCAACCGTGCCGCAGAGCTGCGCTATGGCCGACTGGCCGGGCTCGAACGCCAGCTCCAAGAGGAAGAGGAACGGCTGACACAGAAGCAGGGGCAATTCCAGTTGCTCAAGGAAGAGGTGGACGAAGAAGACATCGCCGAGGTGGTCAGCCGCTGGACCGGGGTCCCCGTGTCGAAGTTGCTGGAGGGCGAGATCCAGAAGTTGCTGCACCTCGAAGAGGAGCTGCATCAGCGCGTCATCGGGCAAGACGAGGCGGTGAAGGCGGTGTCGGAGGCCGTGCTGCGGGCGCGCTCGGGATTGAAAGACCCGAATCGCCCTATTGGCAGCTTTATCTTTCTTGGACCGACAGGGGTGGGCAAGATCGAGCTGGCGCGCGCCCTGGCGGAGTTTCTGTTCGACGACGAGCGCGCCATGATCGCATCGATATGTCGAGTACCAGGAGACGCATACGGTGGCACGTCTGATCGGTGCGCCTCCGGCCTATGTAGGCTATGATGAGGGTGGTCAGCTCACCGAGGCGGTGCGACGTCAGCCATATTCGGTCATCCTCTTCGATGAGATCGAGAAAGCGCACCATGATGTGTTCAACGTCATGCTCCAGATTCTGGACGATGGTCGTCTCACCGACGGTCATGGCCGCACGGTGGATTTTAAGAACACCATCGTCATCATGCCGTCGAACATTGGTAGTCACCGCATCCTGGAGTATCGTGGGGCCTTCGAAGGCGAGCCCTATGAGCGTATGAAGCAGGCGGTGCTTGAAGAAATGCGGCGTAACTTCCGGCCGGAGTTCCTGAACCGAGTGGACGAGATCATCGTCTTCCATGCACTCTCGGAAGAGCACCTCCAACAGATCGTCGAGATCCAACTTGGGTACCTGCGGAAGCGGCTGGCTGAGCGTCATATCCAGATCGAGTTGACCGATGCCGCCCGGCAGTATCTGGTACACATTGGCTATGATCCGTCGTATGGCGCGCGCCCCTTGAATCGTGCCATCCAGAAGGAAGTCGAAACCCCACTGGCGCGGCTGATCCTCACAGGCGAAGTGCGCGATGGCCAGAAGGTCGTCGCCGATTACGATCCGAGCCGAAAGACGTTGCAATTCGACAGTGTGGAAGATGCGATGGCAGTGGCTGACTGAGCCCCGCGAACATGCTGTTGAAGACCAGTAGCGATATGCCTGCTGTCGCGAGCAGGTCCGAGTGCACAAGCGACGCGGTGCCGATCGCAGCACCCTCGACACTCCCGGCTTGCATGTCATTGCTTTCAATCCCCATCATTGCCTCAGAGGAACACCGTTCACGACGGCGGTTTCGTTGTGTTGAGAAACGTCACTACCGCATACCGCACGTTGATGTATACTAGGCCACATCATGGTATTACCTCAGAACTGAAACAGATCTCCTGATCGTCAGCGTGCTCGCCAATTCAGCGGCGTTGGCCGGAGGTGAACAGTGCAGACCCCTGTTGTCGACAGTTACCGCTGGAAAACGAAGGACCTCGAATAGGCTCCCGGAAGAGCCATTCCTGAGCTATGAAATCATCGATGGGGAGTTGATTGTGTCGCGGAAACCACACTTGCGCCATGCCGCGATCATCGGGACACTCTGCGCTCAGGTCTATCCCGCTGTGAGAGCCACAGGAGGGGTATTATTGGTTGAACCCGGCATTGTCTGGAGTGAGGAGGGCGAAGACAACGTCGCTCCCGACATCGCGATCGTGCTGCCCGATCGACTCCATTTGGCAACCGGTCGCGCCCTTTCAGGGATGCCTAACATTGTCATGGAAGTGGTCTCCGAGGGAAGCGTCGAGATCGACTATGTCAAGAAGCGCGCCCTCTATGCCAGGACCGGCGCGCAAGAGTATTGGATTATCGATTGGCTCCGGCAGTCGATCGAGGTTTGGACCTTCATTGGACAAGCCGCGCAGGTCGTGACCTATACCAGCGGACAAACCATCACCACGCCTCTGCTTCCCGATGTATCGATTTCCGTCGAGGACCTCCTCAGCTGAACCAACACGTGCTCCGATCCTTGCCGAAGCCTGGGTAAGCGGTGGCTGACCCTCAGGCACTGTGCAAACTGAGGGCGGCTCTGAGTGAGGCTGGGAGGTCAGCACAAGGGGGTGTATGAGTATCCTGGCGAGACAGGTTATGTGCGTAATCCAGCGGCACGTAAGAGCGTCTCGGCCCAGGCCGCATCTTCCTGCGACAGGGGAATTTCTGGGGGTTGCGTATAGTCAAGCGCCAGATCATACCCAAGCAAATCATAGATGGTGGCAAACGCCTCTTGGAGGTCGAGCGCCTCGTCCTTGTCGCTCGGGAGAAGCGGCACGGGGACGACAGGAAGTGGTTCTGCCAGACTGATCGGCCAGATTTCGGTCATGGGTCGTTTCTCAACACGACTGAGAAAAATAAAATAGGGGGTTCGGGGTAAAGGCTGTTGCATCGGTACGCGCTGGCCCTGACGTAAGAGATCAATCTCCAGCAAATGGGCCGTACTGAGCAAGATGCGACGGCGCTTGGCGAGGTATTCCGCGCGCCCATCCCCGCGCTTGTTGGTTGGCGATAATACTTCAATGGCAGTGACCAGTTGGCGGTTTGCCGTATCACGAATTTCAACCGTCACGTGGGGAATGGGCGTAGGGATGATGGTTGCAAGCTCTAAAGGTGCAGGAGCAACGACGGTCCCCTGCGTGGCCCCTGCCATGGATCGAGTTTTGGCCACTCCGACGTCGGGATACATAGCCGCAGCGGTGATTGCGACGCTCTCCGGCGTGTCCATAACAAAGCGTTCAGCCGGCAATACCAGGTAACGAGGCCGTAGTTTCGGTGCCAACAACCGCACGATTTCGGCACTGAGCGAAAAATGCACCGTTGTCCACAATGTACCTTCGAGATACGGGTCCATGCCTGGAAATGGTGATGGCATGATCGGCTCCTTCCCATCGAGATTGCGGAGTGTGGGAGACACCTTCACCCACTCCAGCGTCACATAGAGGGCCTCGATGGCAGATACCTCAATGGGTTCGAGGAGTGTCGCGAGATCGTTCACCCCTTCGTTCACACCTATGATACACTAGCCTGACCTACTCCTAGGTTATTCTCTTTCCGCCACAGATCATGGGCACTGCAGGGCCTTGCGGTGACCAACTCAACAGCCTGCAGAGGGAGGTACATCATGCCTGAACGTGTCTGGGACCGATTTCTCACCGAGCAGGACCACGCGCATCTCGCCATGAGCGCACACCGCCGCATCGGATTCGGCAAAAGGCCGGCGCTGCTGCTCGTCGACCTGTATCGCTGGGTCTTCGGGGACAAGCCGGAACCGCTGCTGGAAGCCATCAAGACCTGGCCCAGCAGTTGTGGGTTGGCGGCGTGGGAGGCGATAGCTCCGCTCCAAAGCTTGCTGAAGGCCGCCCGGGAGGCGAGCATACCCATCGTGCACATGACTGGTCTCGAGCAGAGCGGGATGGAAGGATGGACGGCGTGGCGTGAGTCGTCGCGCCCGGTCGCGCTAGATCCTGAAGCGCAAGCCCGCCGCAATCGCCGCTGGGACATCATCGATGAGGTGGCACCCTTGCCAGGCGAAGCGGTTTTACGCAAGTCCTCTCCCAGCGCGTTTTGGGGCACGCCACTGGTAGGGCACTTGAATTATCTGGGAGTCGACACCATCATCACCTGTGGTGAGAGCACCAGCGGCTGTGTCCGTGCCAGTGTCGTCGATGGGTGTACCCATCGGTATCGTATGATCGTGGTGGAGGAGTGTGTGTTCGACCGCCACGAGGCAACGCATGCCATCAACCTGTTCGACATGAACCAGAAGTATGCCGATGTCTTGCCCCTGGCTGACGTCTTGGATTACCTGGCGAAATGGCGAGCCGAGCAAGACCGGGAGCAGCCCAGTTAGCGGGAGCTTTCAAGGGTGTGCTGACGCATGCATTCGCCAACACACCCGCACCTCCGGGTTAGGCTTTCGCGAGCAATTGGCGTACGAACGGCACTGGGTTGGGGTCACTATAGGGGTCCTGCTCTGCTTCCCGAGTCTGCAGTTCGATTTGCAACCGAATGCCATTGGGGTCGTGGAAGTAGAAGGTCTTGCCATAGCTGCGCTCGATAATGTCCGTCACCTTGACCCCATGGTTCTGGAGGCCCTTGTAGGCCTCATCGAACTCCTCCGCCGTGGCCACGACGAGCGCCAAATGGTTTAGGCTGTGGGGGACTCCCTCCGGGGATGGCTTGGCCCCATCGAAGATCGCGAAAGCGGTGCCTCCGCCGATCTGGACGTTATAATGCCTCCGCCCATCTGGGGTGAGTGCGGTCCGCGCTAACCGCATCCCCATGATGCCACAATAGAACTGCAGCGTGGCCTCCATGTCGTGGGTATTGATGGCGATGTGATCAACATTGGTGCACTGAAACATGGCGTGTTCCTCCTGTCCTTGGCCGCATCATCTCAGGATTACCTTGCAAGCAGAGAAATAGCCCTGCTCGACCATGCCGGTTGTCTCCAGTGGACTGCCATGAATCGCCCTATGGGCACAATGCGTTTGAGGAGCCACGTTGAGCTGCCGCATCAGGTCGAAGCACCAACGCTCAGGACACGTGTCCCATCTCAGGCTCCTCGGGTCATGTGCCAGTTCTACCATGCTCCTGTCAGCGTCCGACAAGCCCCGTCTGACATATGGCATCATACTCCTGGCTTGATACCGGGGCAAGTGTCTTCTGGCGAGGATCAGTAGCATGCGAGCGAGTCCTACAGATCAGTTGAGGAGGAGAAGTTGGGGCTCCTATAGACGGAAGCACCGCGCTCGGTCTCTTCGTCCTCGCGATTGTGGTTCCGCCCCTTCCCATTTACCGAGAGCAGAGCATACCGCCTGGGTTGCTGTCTCGGCATCATCCTGTGCCGCCTATGTCGCCAGTCATCCAAGGCGGTCTCGTCCAGCTTTTGTGGGTCTTGTCCTTCGACCTCATCTTCCATCACGAAGTCCCAACGATCGTCGTTGCACCGAGCGGGCGACATCGCGGTGTTAGGATGTTAGGCAGCGTGATGCTGCAGACTCGCAGGCGTCACAGCGAGCTTGAAGGGAATGCATAAGGGTGCTAGTATGCAGGCATATTTGAGGGATGGGGGGCTGTAGCTGGCGGGGTGATAGGCAGCAGTCCGCTGCAGTGTTTCACCAACCCATTCGGTAGTCTAATCGTAGTTCTATCGCACGTGAGGAGTGGGCCGAGGCAGCACGACGAGCACCCAGAAGTGTCGAAACTCATATGGGTCGAGACCAGTGGCCAGAAGCTGAAACGAGCGACGATCCATTGGGTAAAGGGGACTGACCTCGGGCGGTGGGTTGGGCTATCGAACATAATCTGACGGTTAACAAGAGGCGGGAACAGACAGACGGGGCGGAAGGTGATCGAAGCAAATGTTTACCTATAAGTCGGAAGATCTACCGGCGGAACTGTGGTATGACAGGCGAATTATGATCCCGCAGGTGTTGGCGCAAGCCTACCGAACGGAACTCATGCGGTTGGAACTGCTCGAAAAGGCAATCGCTGGCACGACCAAGCCCAACATACATGGCGGTATGACAAGAGAGGAAACGACGGAACACTTTGCCTATCGATTTGGCAACTCTGTAACAAGAATCGAGTATGTGATCCTTGATCCAAATCGAAAACTAAATCCAATCCCTCTCGACGTGGCTGTGACATTTTCAAGTCATCAGGTAGCATTCCTTGATATTCCATGTGGGACAGGTGCTGGTGCCGCTTCTATTCTATGTAGTTTGCATGCGCTAAGAGCTGCAGGGCTAGTCCCAAAATTGCCTCTTACGGTAGGGATCACGGCAGCCGACTTATCTGAACCCGCGCTAGAGATATATGACTCAATGATGAAGAGATTGACGGGTCCACTCGCAGAAGCTGGAATTCTCATCGAGTGGCGAACGCACCGGTGGGACGCGTCTCTTCCCCACGAGATGAGCCAGCTCTGCGATGCATGGTTCAATCAACTACCCGAAGCGGCCGAGCACTTTGTTCTCGTAAGCAATATGAGCGGGGTCGGGAGGGCCCAGTTTGGCGAGTTTGAACGCTCATTTCAGCATTTGGTTGAGCGCCTTTCGAACCGAATGAGTACCATTCTGTGGATCGAGCCCGAAAGCCAGAGTACTCGCAAGTTTCTGAAAAAGGTGGGTGACTTCTTCAAGAAAGCGATTTCATGGCTGAAGCCGGAAGACGGCAAATCTTCAGAATCAGTGTTCGACAGTTTTGCCTGGTGGGATGCGGTCGGGGATCGGGAAGTTACCAGCACGGTAGCAGTTCAGCGCTATCTCCGAAATGCAGGTGAAGCAACGTGAACACTCCAAGTTATCCACTCCTTAGAGCGCTGAACTTTGTTCGGAAGGAAGACACGCTCACATATGTTGGTCTCCGCCTTTTCTCGGAGGACCTAGCCAGCGAAAACCGATCCCTGTGGGTCGATGAATACTTGAAGCGAACGCTACTGACAAAGCGCCCGCATGTATACCGCGAGTTCCAATCCCTGAAGAACATCGATGAGAAAGGCCAACCTGAGTTCCGGAGTTGTCACATCGGCAGTCCGCTAACAACCTTAGCGGAGGCATGGCTACTCGGCCGTTTGGCTGAGTTGAGGCCGTTTCGTTCGCCAACCGCCGTCTACAGCTACCTGTGGCCACGAAGTCACAAGCGCTCGCAGATATTCGACTACTTTCTCGAAGGATATCGACGCCGCGAAGTCGATGTAGCACTCGCGCTGACTCAATTGGAAGACCCAATCGCACTCGTCACTGACCTCAGGAAATTCTATCCGACTGCTCAGAAAGGTATGGTGCTGCAGCGTTTTCGAACGTGTGTAGACGTTGCAAAACTTCGAAGGCCCTTCTCAGACTTTGCCATCGATACAGTTCAAGCCGCGTTAGCTGCGCCCGCGGTGGGGATACCCATCGGGCCACCACTGGGACACTTGCTCGGAAACTTGGCTCTAGCCAAGGTAGATGAGGAACTGGCAAAGAGTTTCCCTGGACGGTACTTCCGGTATGTAGACGACATTGTGCTCGTCATCGATCGGGCGGCGGTTAGTTCGACTTTGGCTTCTTTGCGAAACATTGTCGAGGGCGAAGGCTTCGAACTAAACGAGAGTAAGACGGCTGAAGTCTCCAAGGAAGACTGGCTCGCCCATGTGGAGCAGATGAAATCCAGCGAGAAGCGCTTTCGCTTTCGGTCTCTCCTAGGTCGTCTACGTGTCTTTTTGGCACGCCGTCCCGAGGAGTTTGAGGCCTTGAAAGCGTCCTTCAACTCGGCCGGAATCTCGTTACCTTTCAGCCGTCTGAGGGCGGTGGCCACTCAAGGACGCTACAGAAGATTCATCAAGGCAGTGCTCAAGGCGTGGCCAAGGTCGGAGTGGTTAACACTGCTCAGGGATGATGGGCGCAGGCTCCTCAATGAAACCCTCATTCTCAGAGCTGCATTGCTCGACGAGGCGCAGCGATTAAAACTCAGGGTAGTCCCCTCCCATGGAATGAGGCGGCGTTGGTTTGTTCAGCACTATCGTTTTGTAATGAATCGCTTGCTATATCTAGTGGATAGATCTTCACACTCAAAGTTGCTGGAAATGTGTCCTGATATTGAAGAACTCTTCCAAATACGCCTTGTACTTCGCTCATTTATCTCGGGTTCGGCGACCGATCTTCTGCGTTTTCCTGGGGCGTCAACAACGACATTTGCTCAGTTCTGTGTGGAGAATCCGTCTGGACAAGTAGATGTACAGTGGCCTGAGGATGTTCAGCCACAGCATAGAGATGGTGCTGCGCTCCTTGCAATTTACGGTGTTTGCTCGCCTCCAGATGAGTGGATTCAGAGGTTTGAGAATCGCTACGATCAAGCGCTTCTTCGATTTGCGGGCGGTCAACGAGCTCTTACTCGTGAGTTCCAGGACTTCTCGTACATCGATGAAGTACGGACGCTCCAACTTCGGACGCCGCGAGAAAGGATGACATCATTCCTTACATCTCGGTTATACGACGAGGAAGACGTCGTACTCGAAGGGCTTGCACTAGACGGGGGCTATGGCAGCTGAACTTTGCTTTTGGTCGATGAGGGGACTCTGGCTTGCCTCTGTATGGGTATGTGCGATAGAACAAGCACATGAAGCAAACAGGCCGGTCTGTCACGTCCGTTGCGCGGCGCAACGGCCGCATCAGCCTCGGCCTGCAGCTTGTGTGTGACGTTATGCTGCAGATGCAGGCACTGGAAAAGATGCATAGCAAAGGGAGGGAGGTGGGGTTGTTATGAATTACCAGGACAGAATTTCGATCGAACCTGGCAAGCGTGGTGGAAAGCCCTGTATCCGCGGTATGCGCATCACGGTTTACGATGTGCTGGAGTATCTGGCCTCTGGAATGTCAGAGCAAGAAATCCTTGACGACTTTCCAGACCTGACACAGGAAGACATTCGTGCCTGCCTCGCTTTTGCTGCCGACCGCGAGCGCAAACTGGTATCGGCCATTGACCCATGAAGCTATTCTTTGACCATAATCTCTCCTACAAACTCGTCGGGCGCCTTGCTGATCTGTTTCCCAATTCGGAGCATGTCCGACAACGTCAATCTGCACGAAGCAGACGACCGTATGGTTTGGGAATACGCGCGTGCCAATGGCTTTGCAATTGTCTCGAAAGACGAGGATTTTCATCAGTTGAGCTTTCTTTATGGGGCACCACCCAAAGTGGTTTGGGTACGTCTAGGAAACTGCACAACTGACAGACATCGAACTCGCATTACGGCGTCATCATACAGACTTATTGAAGTTTAATGCTGACGAGGAGGGGGCCTTCTTGATCGTCGGTATCAGGCACGCATGATAACCCAGTGGAGCGGCGGGGTTAGGCCTTCTGACTAGTGAGTAGCAGTCCAGACCCCATGTCATTGTCACCTTTCTATAGCGTATACGACCTCCACGAAGAAGTGTATCAAGCCACGATAGCGGAAGTGCTCACCCGGTTGGCAGCGGGACCCCGCCACGGCAGCCGGTCACAACACGCCTGCTGGGGACCTCCCCTCTAGCCTGCGCCACCGGCAACTTGTGGTGCCTCATCCCCTTCGGGAGATACATATCATTGCCCCCTTCCTCAATGGTTCCATTCTGCGTTGGCCTAGAGCTCTCTTCGGACCGCCGCATGTTTCGGATGGATTCTTCGCGCCCGGAGGGTTCATAGAGGAGAAATGTGATAAGATCTCAAGCGTTCAGCCATCAGTCAGGAGATGAAAGCTAACCGCCTTCGGCACCAGGCATAGGCGTGAGCTCCACCGCACGTCTTTGCCGAGGGCAAAACGCTGGAAGCTGAGATCAGGAGGGACTTGCCGATGCCGTTACCCCCGAATCGAATGGACTACCTTCCCATGATTGACCGTCCCATCATCAAGTGGCCCAACAATGCCAGGGTGGCCTTCTGGGTTGCCCCCAACGTCGAGCACTATGAATATCTTCCACCCCTGGACGGGGTGCGCAATCCCTGGCCCCGCACCCCCCTGCCCGATGTGCAACAGTACTCCCTGCATGAGTATGGTAACCGGGTGGGCTTCTGGCGGGTGCTCGAAGTGCTGGACCGTTATCAAATCAGATGTTCGACGTCTTTGAACGTCGGGGTGCTGCAGCATTTCCCGGAGATCGCCGAGGCCATGTTGAAGCGGGACTGGACCTTCGTCAATCACGGCTTCTACAATACCCGCTACATCACCGCTTTTTCTGAAGAGCAAGAGCGGGAGTTCTTCCAGCGCTGTCGTGAAACATTCAAACGTCTCACGGGTCGGGAGCTCAAAGGCCAGTCGGGGCCTGCGGCCTCCAACACTGAGCGTACCCCCGACATCGTCGCCGAGGCAGGCTTCATCTATCAGACCGACTGGAAGATCGACGATCACCCTCTGCCCATCAAGGTCAGGTCGGGTCGGTTGGTCTGTATTCCTTACACCTCGGAGTTGAACGACGCCCCTCTGATACGGCATCACTACGAGGCCGACTATTACGCCAAAATCTGTAAGGCCCAGTTCGATCAGCTCTACCGCGAGGGTGAGGAGAATGGTCGGCTGATGTGCATCGCCTTCCACCCATACGTCATCGGCCGCCCCCACCGCATCAAGTACCTGGCTGAGGTATTGGACTATATCATGTCGCACGATCGGGTCTGGCAGGCTACCACCGACGAGATTGCCGAGTATTACCTGGCCCATTACTACGAACAGGCGGTGGCCCACGCGGCGCGCGTCAACCAATAAGGAGTCGTCCCATGCCCGTCGATCGGAATTACGCGTTCCCAGAGCTACGCTCTGGAATGGACCACGGCCATTATGATTGGTCTCCCCTGAATACCACGCGACCGGCGCTCACTTGGCCGGGCAATGCCAGAGTGGCGCTGTGCGTCATCGTGACCCTCGAGCACATGGAATGGAGCCGTCCCCCCGATAGCTACCAACTCCCCAACCTCGCCGGTGGCTATGGCCCGGGCCCCTTTCCCGACGTCACTGCATGGTCCCATCGCGAATATGGCCACCGGGTCGGTATCTTCCGTGTCCTGGATGTCCTGGAGAAGCATGCGATCAGGCCCACTATCGCCATGGATGTCCTCACAGCCGAGAACTATCCGTTTCTGGTGCGCCACTGCCTGGGACGTGGCGGCGAGCTAATCGGGCATGGCATCTCCGTCAGCCGCATGATCACCAGTCGGATGTCAGAGCCGGAGGAGCGGGAATATATCCAAACCTCTGTGCAAGCCCTAACCCGTGCCACCGGCGCAGCCCCCATCGGTTGGCTGGGCCCCGAGCTTGGAGAGTCTACACGGACACCCCGGCTGCTCGCCGAGGCAGGTATCCGCTACGTCTGCGACTGGGTGAACGATGAGCAGCCCTATCCCCTAAAGGTCCCCCAAGGTGAGCTGTATGCTCTGCCCATCGCCTTGCCAGTAGATGATGTCAATGCCCTTTGGGACCGGCGCATCGACATAGACCGCTATGGGCAAATGATCAAGGAGACCTTCGAGACGCTCCATGATGAGGGAGCCAGCAACGGGCGGCTGCTGGTGCTGCACCTGCACCCCTGGCTCATGGGTCAGCCATTCCGCATCGGCTGCCTGGACGAGGCCCTGGGCTATATCATGCGGCATCAGGGCGTGTGGGCCGCCACTGGCGTAGAGATCATCGATTGGTACAAAAGTCATCGCCCAGCTGCCGGCTGAAGGCGGTCTTTGGTGTCGCGTCACCATGGCTTCAACCAGATGAATGAGAGGTCCAGGGCAGGGGGGCGACTCGAAACACCATCTACGAGGGTGCGGGGGATTTTGCTGGGTTCGCTCCGATAACGCTCGATAAGGGGGAATCTGTGAAGTCGGCGGCCATCATGGCAGATTTGTTGCGACCCAAGGCGGCCGGAGCCTAGATGGGATGCAGGGAGAACCCGCAACGCTCACCCGGCGGAGACAAGAATAACGCGGCATTTTCTCTTGACACCCCCCCGAAAAGACGCCACAATCGCACCCGTTAAACGGGCACATTGGAGCCATTTCACGGGTCTCAGGTGTGGTAGACGCCTGGGCAGATGTGAGCGAGGCCAACCATGAGCAGCGCGAGCGAAAAAGTGATTCACGGACTCGAAGGGGTGCTGGCATGTGAATCCAGCGTGGCCTTTATCGATGGCACGATCCCTGAGCTGTCCTATCGCGGCTATAACATCCATGACATCGCTGAAACCCTCACCTATGAGCAGGTGGTGTACCTCCTATGGCATGGTGAGCTGCCGTCGGCCGATCAGCTACGCACCTTCAATGCCGATCTTGCCGCACGGCGCACCCTCCCATCAGTCGTTATCGACCTTTTGCGTTTGATGCCACCCTCGGCGCATCCGATGGCAGGGCTGCGTACCGCCGTGTCGCTTCTGGGGACGCTCGACCCACAGGCCGATGACAATAGCCCCACGGATTTACGGCGCAAGGCCGCTGACCTGACGGCGAAAATGCCCACCATCGTGGCAGCTCAGGCTCGCTTGCAGATGGGGCAAGCCGCGATCGAACCTGATGTCTCGCTGGGCCTGGCTAGCAATTATTATTACATGTTGACCGGCAAGCAGCCCGATGGGACGATCACCCGCACCATTGACACCAGCCTGCTCTTGTACGCCGAGCATGAGACGAACGCCTCGACCTTCACCTGTCGTGCCGTCGTCGGGACGGAGTCCGACTTTTACTCGGCGGTGGTGGCGGGCATCGGTGCCATCAAAGGCCCATTGCATGGGGGGGCGATCGATGAAGTGATGAAAATGTTTTTGGAGATCGACCAGCCGGAGCGCGCCGCCGCCTACATCGATCAAGCGCTGGGCGAGAGGCGCAAGGTGGCGGGGTTTGGCCATCGCGTCTATCGGGCCGGAGATGCCCGTGCCCCCCATTTACGCACCATGGCACAGCGACTGGCGGAATCGACCGGGGACCAGAAATGGTTCACCATCGCTACGGTTATTGAGCAACGCATGCGGGAGGCCAAGGGCATCATCGCGAACGTCGATTATTACGCTGCTCCTGTCCTGTACTATTTGGGCTTTCCCCTGGCGCTGTTCACCAATTTCGTCGCCAGCGCGCGCATCAGCGGATGGTCGGCGCATATCTTCGAGCAGTATGCCAATAACCGCCTGATCCGTCCTCGGGCCTTGTATACCGGGCTTCGTGGCCGCCAATTGCCGGCTGGCTATCGCTAGCTCCAGCGCAGCGTCATGCGGCCAAATCGCACTCCCATCATTCCCGCTCCCTCTAGGAATGGGCTCGGGTGAAAGAGTTGCGAGATCTTGCCAAGCAGGCTTTATGTGACATTCTCCCAAGTCGAGAGGCACAACACAAGGAGCACTATCCATGCAACTAAAAATCCCGGCATCTTTCTGGCGCGGTGGTACCAGCCGTGCCGTATTTTTCAAGGAAGAAGACCTGGCTTCCTATGACGCCCCGACGCGCGACCTCATCATCCTGGCCGCCTTGGGCAGCCCGGACCCCTATGGCAGGCAGGTCGACGGTCTGGGCGGTGGCATCTCGTCACTCAGTAAAGTGGGAATCATCGGTCGTGGCTCCAACCCTGAGACGGATGTGCGCTTTACCTTTGGACAGGTGGATGTCGAACGCCCCTTCGTCGATTACCTGGGGACCTGTGGCAATATGTCGGCCGCCATTGGGCCATTCGCCCTCGATGAAGGGTGGGTGCAGCCCATCGAGCCGGTCACTCCTGTCCGGGTGCTGTTGACCAACACCGGCAAGCATTACCTGGCGTATGTGCCAGTCCGTGACGGACAGGCAGAGACGGAGGGGGATTACAGTATCGACGGCGTCCCCGGCCCAGGGGCGCGTATCGCGCTCGAGTTCCTTGATGCCGGTGGGTCAACGGGAGGGCGTCTGCTGCCAACCGGGCACGCGACTGACATGTTGGTACTCGAAAGCGGTCGGCGGGTGACAGTGTCCCTGGTCGACGCTGCCGCCCCCATGGTCTTTGTGCTGGCCGAAGAAGTGGGCACCAGCGCCACGGAGTTGCCGCAAGACCTGGATGCGAACCGTGCACTGCAAGGATTGCTCGAGGATATTCGCGCCCAAGCCGCGGTGCAACTGGGCATGGCTGACAACGTGGCGCAGGCGCGGGAAAAAGTCAAGGCCGTCCCCAAAATCGCCATGGTGGCGCCGCCGACTGCGTTCCGTACCACCAGAGATACGCCCATCAGCGCCGATCAGGTCGACCTGGTGTCACGCATGATCTCGATGGGCAAGACGCACCGCACGTTCGCCGGTACCTCTTCGATGTGCTTGGCAGTGGCAGCGGCGATCCCCGGCACAGTTGTCCATGCTGTCGCCCGCCAGGCATTGCCGGATCGGTTGCGCATCGGTCATCCCGCCGGCATCATGGAAGTGGGCGCCAAGGTGCGCCCCGAAGACGACGATTGGCGTGTGGAGAGCGTCACCACACAGCGTACCGCCCGCCGCATCATGGACGGCTTCATTTACGTGCCGCAAAGCTATATCCAGGGCAAACCCTGGTTTGCGTAAACACGAGTTCCCTCACCTTGCCCTTCTCCCAGGGGGAGAGGGATGAGAATCGAGCGCCATGAATCTGACTCACAAGCTCATCAAATCCCACCTGATCAGCGGTGACATGACGCCGGGGGCCGAGATCGCGCTACGCATCGACCAAACCCTGACGCAGGATGCCCTTGGCACATTGTGTTACCTACAATTCGAAGCCATGGGCGTGCCGCGCGTGCGCACCAAGCTGTCGGTAAGCTACGTCGATCACCAGCTGCTGCAGGCCGATTTTCGCAATGCCGATGATCATGCGTATTTACAGGATATCGCGGCGCAGTACGGCATTTACTATTCGCGTCCCGGCAATGGCATCTGCCATCAGGTGCATCTCGAACGCTTCGCGGCGCCCGGCGATATATTGCTCGGTACCGACAGCCACACGCCGACCTGCGGCGGCATGGGCATGCTGGCCATCGGCGCTGGCGGACTCGATGTGGCTGTCGCCATGGCCGGCAGCCCTTACGTCTTGCGCATGCCGAAAGTGCTGGGGGTCGAGCTGCTTGGCCGCTTGTCATTTGGTGTCACCGCCAAGGATATTATCTTCGAGGTTCTGCAACGTCTCACCGTCAAGGGCGGTATCGGGCGCATCCTAGAATACTACGGCCCGGGTGTCGCCAGCCTCGAAGTGCCGGAACGCGGTACGATCGCCAACATGGGCGCCGAGCTGGGGGCGACCACATCGATCTTTCCAAGCGATCGCCGGACGCGGGCCTATCTCAAGCGTCAGGGGCGCGAGGCGGCATACTCGGCGCAACAGCCTGACCCTGATGCCACCTACGATGAGCAGGTGCGCGTCCATCTCGACCAGGTTGAGCCATTGATCGCCTGCCCAGATAGCCCTGATAACGTCTGTCCCGTACGACAGGTGGCGGGCACGGCGGTGGATCAGGTGGCGGTCGGGAGCTGCACGAATTCATCCTATGCCGATCTGATGGCAGTAGCCGAAATCCTGAAGGGACGCAAAGTGCACCCCCGCGTCAACCTGGTGGTTAGCCCAGGGTCGAAGCAGGTGTACCAGATGATCGCCCGCAACGGCGCTCTGGCTGAGCTGATCGCCGCTGGGGCACGCATTCTGGAGTCGGCTTGTGGACCGTGCGCCGGGATGGGCCAGGTGCCGCCATCGGGTGGCGTGTCGGTACGTTCGTTCAACCGCAATTTCCCCGGCCGCAGCGGTGGCACCGACAATCGCGTCTATCTCGCCAGCCCAGCCGTGTGCGCTGCGTCAGCCATCGCTGGCGAAATCACCGATCCGCGCGATCTTGGCACACCGCGGCGCTTTCGCCTTCCCGCACGCTACATCGTCGACGACAGCGGTATCCTACCGCCAGCGTCCGATCCAGCCCAGGTGCAGATTCGCCGTGGTCCGAATATCAAGCCCTTGCCGACACGCGGGCCATTGGCAGACCCTATCACTGGTGAGGTCTTGATCAAGCTGGGGGACAACATTTCCACCGATACTATTCTCCCGGCTGGCGCCCAGGTGCTGCCGTTGCGCTCGAATATCCCGGCCATCGCCGAGTTCGTCTTCCACTATCCGGACCCAAGCTTCGTCGCACGTGCGAAGGCCAAGGGGGGCGGGGTCATCGTCGCCGGTCAGAACTATGGCCAGGGGAGTTCGCGTGAACATGCGGCGATGTGCCCGATGTACCTCGGCGTCAAGGCCATCCTGACCAAGTCCTTCGCCCGCATCCACCACGACAATCTGGTCAACTTCGGGGTGTTGCCGCTGACTTTTGCCCACGAGGCCGATTACGATGCCATCGAGCCAGGGGATGTGCTGGAGATTCGTGATATCGGCCAACGTGTGCGTGACGGGGCCAGCACACTGGATATCGTCAATATCTCCAAAGGGGCCACCATCACCACCCATCTGAACCTGTTGCCACGTTTACGGAATATTTTACTCGCGGGTGGCTTACTGAATTTCGTCGGACAGGCCGCAAAGGAGGCCATGGCATGAGGGACTTGCCACTGTTGCCGACCACCGTGGTCGGCTCACATGGGCATCCGGGCTGGTGGCATGAGGGCAAAGCCGCCTACGAAGCAGGGAAATGGGGCACATACGACCTGGAAGAATTGTTCAACGACGCCGCCGATATCGCCATCCTGGATCAGGAGCGGGCAGGGGTCGACATCATTACGGATGGCGAGGTGCGGCGCCTCGACGGCTATGTGGATAGCTACTACAGTATCATCGAAGGCCTGCGCCCCATTCCATCCGCGCGGCAAGCGGGGCCCTGGGGCTATGACCAGCAGACACGCTACGAGGCCGTCGGCAAGATCAAAGTGCCAAGTGGCCTGGGCATCGTGCAGGAGTTTGAGTATTTAAGGGCGCACACCGCTCGCGCCACCAAAGCCACCTGCGCTGGCCCCCTGACGTTCGGCTCACGCGTGCGGCCGGGTAGGGCTTATAAAGATGTCGTCGAGGTCTCGGAGGAGTTTGCCCACGTCATCAATGAAGAGCTGAAGGCTTTGGCGGACGCTGGCGCCGATTTCATCCAGATCGACGAGCCTGCCCGCGGCAATGTCAGCGGTGAGGAGATGGCTCGCCTGTTCAACATGGCGACGCAGGGAGTCACGGCCAAGCTGGCGTTTCATATCTGTTTCGGCAATCGCTTTGGCAGGGCCCGCTTCAAGCGCAGCTATCAAGACTACTTCCCCGGGGTGCTGGAGGCACGTACCGATCAGTTCGTGCTCGAGTTCGCCAGCCGTGAGCTGGCCGAGATCGAGCTCTGGCCTCAGTGGGATGATGGCCGTGAACTGGGCGCCGGCGTGATCGATGTGAAATCGTTTCACCCGGAGACGCCCGAGGACGTGGCGATGCGCATTCGACGACTGCTGCAGTATGTGAACCCTGAGAAACTCTATCTCAACCCGGACTGTGGGTTTGGCTGGAGCCCCCGCGGCATGTGTGTGCAAAAGCTGCAAGCCATGGTGGCTGGAGCGCAGATCGTGCGCGCAGAGCTGGGCAGGGTGTGAGGACAGGGCTAAGGGCTGAGATGAGAAGGCTGTTCGCTCAGTCGTCAGCACTTTTTTTGAAGGAGAGAGCATGGCCGAAATGTCTGGGAAGCATGCCCTGGCAGAGCTACTCCGCCAGGAGGGTGTCGAGTACATCTTCGGCAACCCGGGGACGACCGAGTTACCCTTGATGGATGTGCTCGCCCAGCGCGATGATCTGCGGTATATCCTGTCATTGCACGAGGGGGTAGCTCTGGCCATGGCCGCAGGCTATGCTGAGGCCTCGGGGAAGATCGGTGTGAGTAATTTTCACGTCGCCCCTGGTCTGGGCAATGCTCTGGGACTGATTTACACCGCCTATATGGGACGAACCCCACTGCTGGTGACGGCCGGTCAGCAAGATCGGCGCATGCAATTGGAAGAACCCTTGCTGTGGGGCGATCTCGTGCAGATGGCACGGCCTTATACCAAGTGGTCTTATGAAATCTCCCGCCCTGAAGACCTGCCGCAAGCGGTGCGACGGGCCATCAAAGTAGCCATGACGCCCCCGACTGGACCGGTTTTTCTATCGCTTCCCATGGATGTCTTAGAAGCATCGGCTGACTTCGATCTGTCGCCTACCACACGGCCCGACCTGCGCGCGGGACCACTGCCGGAGCTGCTGGCCCAGGCAGCCGAGGTGCTGGGCACGGCGAACACCCCGACGATTATCGTTGGCGATCGCGTGTCCAAGTCGGGAGCGCTAGCAGAGGCCGTCGAGCTAGCCGAGACGCTTGGGGCCCGGGTCTATGCTGAACCGCAGGCGAACTCCGTGGCTTTTCCGTCCGAGCATCCGCTCTTCGCCGGTGTGTTACCGGGTCTGAGTCAGGGGATTCGTCGAGCCCTGGAGCCGGCGGATGTATTGCTGGTGATCGGCTTGAACCTGTTTCAACCGTTTTTGTATACGGCTAGAGGCCCATTACCGGATGGCATGACGGTCGTGCACATCGATTCAGATGCGTGGGAAGTGGGGAAAACTTATCCGGTCAAGGTGGGCATCGTTGCCGATCCCAAAGCGGCTATGGCGCAACTGACGCCGCTGCTGCGCCAGCGTATGACCACAGCGCAGCAGGATGCCGCCAGGAGTCGCCTGGAGGCCGAGCGCGAGCTGCGCCTGCAAGAACACCGGAGTCTGGAGACACGCACCGCCGAAGATGATGCGAAAGAGCCCATGTCTCCCCTCGTGTTGATGCGCGAAGTGGCCCATGCCCTGCCCGACGATGCTGTGGTGGTGAATGAATCCATCACGGCTGGTGGCACGCTGCGGGCATGGCTGAAACTCAAGGATGACAAGAGCTTCTTCCAGGCCAAGGGGGGAGGGCTCGGGTTCGGCTTACCTGCCGTCGTGGGCGTCAAACTGGCGCTACCGCAGCGTCCGGTGGTTGGTCTCATTGGCGAGGGCAGCGCCATGTATGCCATCCAGGGCTTGTGGACGGCGGCCCACTATGACCTATCGGTGGTGTTTGTGATCTGCAACAACGCCCAATATCGTATTCTCAAATCCGGCTTGCTCGCCTTCCGCAGCGAGCCCGCCAAACAGGGCAAATTCGTCGGTATGGATCTTGTCCAGCCCGAAATCGATTTCGTTGCACTGGCAGAGTCTATGGGGGTGGCGGCCGGGCGCGTGACGCAGCCCAAGGATGTAGGCCCTGCCCTACAGCAGGCATTGTCCCGCCCTGGCCCATCGCTTATTGATATCCCCATCGATCGGTCGGTGCGGGCGTTGTTCTGAGGTGAAAAAGTTGCCTATGGCCACCAAACCTAAGGCCACGATTGAAGACCTCTATCGCGTGCCTGACAACGGCAAAGCTGAGATCGTCAACGGAGAATTGGTGCTCATGGCTCCGACAGGGTTTTTGCCTAGTCGCGCCAGTTTGAACATTGCTGCAAGCTTGCGCCAGTACGAGCGCCAGACCGGGATGGGATATGCCTTCGCCGACAATGCCGGTTTTCGAGTGAATCTGCCGAATCGTGAGTCGTTCAGCCCTGATGCAGCCTTCTACACTGGCAGTCGTACAGGGATGAGAATTCTCGAAGGCGCTCCGATCTTCGCCGTTGAAATCAGGAGTGAAGGCGACTATGGCCCTGCTGCAGAAAGAGCATTGGCGGAGAAACGAGCTGATTATTTCGCCGCCGGTACTCTCATCGTCTGGGACGTTGATCTGCTGAGCGATGATATGATTAGGGCATACCACGTCAGCGCCCCCGACCAGCCAACCATTGTCCGACGGAAAGAAATCGCCGAAGCTGAGCCGGCCCTGCCTGGTTGGCGCATGCCTGTTGACGAGTTGTTTGCCTGACTGATCAAAGGGGGACAAGATGATCGAACATACTGTGACGCTTACCAATGGACGTGGCCTACCCTTCGCGGTCGATATTCGACGGCCGGTTGGGGCAGGAGCGCGGCCGATCGTCATCGTCTGCCATGGCTTTAAGGGCTTCAAAGACTTTGCGTTTTTTCCCTATACATCCCGCGAACTCTGCGAGCGAGGTTTTACTGTCGTCACCATGAATTTCTCCGGCAACGGCATCGAGGAGGACCCCCTCAGCTTCACCGCCCTCGACAAATTTGCGCAGAATACCATCAGCCAGGAACTGGACGATATCGACGCGGTGTTGGATAGCATTGCATCCGGTGTGTTGCTCGGAACTCAGGGTGATGCGCGACGGATTGGCATTATGGGGCACAGCCGTGGTGGCTGTACCGCGATCGTCAAGGCCGCTCTTGACCCTCGCCTCAAATGTCTGGTGACCTGGGCCTCGCCGGCCGCCCTGGGTCGGTACTCGGACGAGGTATTGCGGCAATGGAAAGAAGACGGGCACTACAACTTCGTCAATGCACGCACCAAGCAGGATATGTTCGTCAATTACGCCTATCTCGAAGACATCCAAACCAACCGCGAGCGTTATAGCCTGGATCTGGCAGTGTCGCAATTGACCATCCCATACATGACTGTCCATGGGACCGAGGATGAATCCGTCTCGGTCGAGGCGGCACACCGGCTCCATGGCTATGCCAAAACCGGCCAGGCGGAGCTGGCGCTGGTGGACGGTGGTACGCATACGTTCAGAACGAAGCACCCATTTGAAGGTTCGACTCCAGCCCTGGATCAGGCCATTGATCGGACCGTCGCTTGGTTTCATCGGTGGCTTGGATAGCGTGTTTCGCATGCCATGATTTGATCGTTCCCCCCTGCTCTGCTCTTCTCTCGTAGGCGCGCCGCGCGATTCTGTCGCACAGTTGCTTTTTCGGAAACTGTTGATCTCTGTAAGCCAGTGAATTCCTGACACCTACTTGTGGGATTTTGCCCGAAAATCGAACACTTCGACAGAACCGCCGAGCGTGGGTAGAGGAGATGCCGACAGTGATGGTGCCATACAGTTTCGACACCAACGACATGCGTTTCAGTCAAGCAGAGACCTTCCGGCTGGCGTCTGATTTCTCAACCTACCTGATCGATGCCTTCGATTGGCTGTGGAAGGAAGGTGAGCGATGGCCGCGTCTGATGTCGGTTGGTCTGCACCTACGGATCATCGGCCGCCCAGGCCGAATCGGCGGTCTGGAGCGGTTCCTCGCACACCTCCACCAGCACAAGGAAGCCGTGTGGATCGCCCGGCGGGACGAGATCGCGCGGCATTGGCGGCGACGCATGGGATTGCCGCCGCTAGCGGAATGACAACCGACCGGCGGACATTCCAAAAGGTGATATACTACTGCGAGGTGTGTGTTAGGGCCAGACGCTTTGCCGTTTGTGCCATTGCGCCTATCGTTGCACGCTCGCCTTCATGCACATGGGCATCCCAACAGGAGATGGCATATGGACGCACAGGTTCAGAATGCCCTTGAACATGACTATCTCATCGACATCACTACCAGGGGGCGGAAAACCGGGCAACCTCATCGCATCGAGATACGGTTCCACAATATCGAGGGCCATTTGTATATCACGGGAAGACCGCCAAGACCACGCGATTGGTACGCCAACCTGCTGACACATCCTGAGCTCACCTTCCATCTGAAGCAGAGTGTGCGAGTAGACCTCCCCGCCAGAGCCACCCCGATTCTGGATCAGGCCAAACGCCGCATAATCCTCAGCGCTATTCATCAGAAACTTGGCAGATATCAAGACATCGAGGCATGGGTCGAAAGCAGTCCTTTGGTCGCTGTGGATCTCCTGGTCAACTAGGCTGACTGCTATTGCGTATGGCTCGTACCCAATTATCCCGAATGACCTACCTGGCGGCGAAAGCTCGGCCTTCGTGTGGACATTCCGAGCCCAGCAATGTGCCGTCGGTTTGGCGTTGCTCAACAGCCCTTCCTAATGGGCTGGGGCAGTGGCGATTGGAAGTCTCTCTTTATCACCACGTTCCATGAGTTAGCTTGCATCCGGATGAACATTGCAGGAGTGCCGGTGCCACGACGGATCTAAAGGATCGACGCGTGCCGCATATGGCTATATCGCTGGCTGGAGGAGGGATGATATGCGATATGACGTGATTGTCATTGGTGCAGGGTCGGCTGGCTGTGTGCTCGCGGCTCGCCTGTCGGAGGACCCGAACCGGTCGGTGCTCCTGCTCGAGGCTGGACCCGATTTCCCGAATTTCGAATATCTCCCCGATGACCTCAAGCTCGGCAATAACATGTGGTTGTCCGCCTATGGTCCCCATAGCTGGGGTTTTGTCGCCACCGTCACCCCACAACAAACCCAGCTCACCATCCCGCGCGGCAAGGCGACCGGCGGCTCCAGCGCCATCAACGGGCAGGTTCTCTACCGCGGCATCCCGGAGGACTACGATAACTGGGCCTCTTGGGGCAATGATGAGTGGTCGTATCTGAAAGTCCTGCCCTACTTCCGCAAGATGGAAAATGACCTGGATTTTCGGGGGGACTTCCACGGTTCTAGTGGACCCGTTCCCGTACGTCGCTACAAGCGCGAGGAATGGCTACCACATGCCGTCGCCTTTCATCAAGCGTGCCTGTCCGCTGGCTTTCCCGATGATCCGGACCAAAATCACCCCGAGTCCACCGGCATCTCGCCCCGAGCGCGTAATACCCTCGATGGGGTGCGCATCAGTATGGCCCTGGCATATCTCGATCCGGCTCGCCACCGGCTGAATCTAACCATCAGGTCGAACGTCATGGCCCGGCGTCTGCTGTTTAACGGCCACCAAGCTGTCGGGGTCGAAGTCGAGAGCGGCGGGGAACGGTTCACCGTTGAGGGTGACCAGATCGTGATCAGCAGTGGCGCCATCGGCTCGCCCCATCTGCTTCTGCTTTCCGGTGTTGGTCCGGCGGCCCAGCTCCAGGGCGTTGGCGTCGATGTGCAGCATGACCTGCCAGGCGTCGGCCACAATCTGCGCGATCATCCCTCTGCTGTTGTGCTCCTGCGGGTGGCAGGTGAGAAGCCCGATGTCCAGGCTCCGGCCATCCAGGTCGGGTTGCGCTATACTGTCGAGGGGTCCTATCTGCGCAATGATATGCAAATTACCCCCATCCTGATGACCAGCGAGCATCGACCCGTCCAAGTGGTCATCGCTGATGACGACAACTACCTCGGACTCAGTTGCAGTCTTCAGCTCGCCCTCGGAGCTGGTGAGTTACGGCTAACTTCCGCCGATCCCCACGTGCAGCCGCTTCTGGACTATAACTACCTCACCGATCCCTTCGACCGTGAGCGCATGCGCCAAGCCATCCGATTGGCGATCCGTATAGCCGAAGACCCAGCGTTCAAAGACCTCGTCATCGAGCGTATCTTGCCCGCCGATGCCGACCTGACCTCGGATGATGCCCTGGATGACTGGCTGATGCGCAACCTTGGGACCTCCCATCACATCTCGGGCACCTGCAAAATGGGACTGGCCTCGGACTCGATGGCGGTGGTCAATCAATACGGACGCGTCCATGGGCTCGACGGCCTGTGGGTGGCCGATGCTTCCATCATGCCTGATTGCATTCGCGCGAATACCAATGCGACCACCATCATGATTGGGGAGCGCGTGGCAGATTTTATCAAAGCGGGGAAATAAGCAGGGTAGAGCGAGCCTGTGACAGACAGCCATGAGAGCGGAAGGGAGAAGCATGAACGAGATACCCTTGACGATCGAGGTGCCGGATGCCGTGCTGGACGATCTGGACCGCCGCCTAGAAGCGACCCGCTGGCCTGACGAGATTGCTGGGGCGGACTGGGACTACGGCACCAGCCTGGGTTATGTGCAGGCGCTGGTGGAGTATTGGCGCACTCGGTTTGACTGGAAAGCACAAGAACGGCGGATTAACGCCTTCCATCATTACAAGACCGTCGTTGATGGGCTTGGCATACACTTCATTCATGAGCCAGGCCAGGGTCCCAACCCCATGCCCTTGATCATGACACATGGCTGGCCCGGATCGTTTTTCGAGATGTACAAGATCATCCCACTACTCGCGGATCCGAGCAGCCATGGCGGTGACCCTGCCGATGCCTTTGATGTCGTGGTGCCATCCATGCCCGGCTACGGCTTCTCGGATCACTCGGCGCAGCGTGGCATGCACGTCTTCAAGGTTGCTGACCTGTGGGCAAAGCTGATGACCGAGGGGCTGGGGTATCGACGCTTTGGCGCCCAAGGGGGTGATTGGGGGGCCAGCGTGACTTCCTATCTAGGGTTTGCCTATCCCCACAACCTGATAGGTATCCATGTCACCTCGATGACGCGGCCGACACCATATCTTGGCCCCGGCTCCAGCGCTCTGTCGGCAGCCGAAAAGGCCTACCTGGCGCAGCGCGAGGCCTGGTTGCAGGCTGAAGGAGGCTACTCACACATTCAGGGCACTAAGCCTCAGACGCTGTCTTATGGCCTCAACGACTCACCCGCGGGACTGGCGGCCTGGATCGTTGAAAAGTACCGCACCTGGAGTGACTGCCACGGAGACATTGAAAGTCGATTCACCAAGGATGAGCTGCTCACGACCATTACGCTCTATTGGGTCACCCAAACGATCCATTCGTCCACTCGGCTGTACTATGAGACGCTACGCCAACCGTGGACCCTGCACCAGGACGAGCGCATCGTCGTGCCATCAGCCATGGCGGCCTTCCCAAAGGAGATCAGCCGGCCGCCCAGGGAGTGGGGCGAGCGCTCCTTCAATGTCCAACGTTGGACCGAGATGCCTCGCGGCGGCCATTTCGCTGCCCTCGAGGAGCCTGAATTGCTGGCCAATGACATTCGCGCCTTCTTTCGCCCTCTGAGAGATTGAAACGCGGCCTGCCCAGACTTCGTACAGCGATGGAGTTCGCTAACGCCTGGCCCACCGCGTGAGCTCTCTGGGAACAGCCGTAGGCTCCTCTCATCCATGGTATCGTTCCACGGCTCCGCGCCGCTGCAGATACCACGCGGCCAACCAGCAGAGCAGGCCCCAGACCAGACCCACTACCCAGCCGGCGAGCACATCCGTCGGGTAATGTACGCCCAGATAGACCCGGCTGAGACCGACCAGGAAGGCAAGAGCCATCATGACTCCGAGGAAGTAGACCTTCAGCAAGAGCCTGGGCTCGAGCCGGGCGAGCAGAATCCCCAGGGTAAGATACACCACTGCTGCCAACACAGCATGGCCGCTGGGGAAGCTGGGACTGCTCACCCAGAGGCAAGGCAGTGGTTCTGGACGCTCCCGAGCAAAGATCTCCTTCAGTAAGCGGCCGAGCAAGCCCCCACCAGAGATGGCCACCACCACGAACCAGAACGCCCCATACCTTCGCTGGAGCCACAAGTAGCCGAGCACAACCGCGGTCAGGAGGGCAACCACAGCCGGGCTGCCAAAGGCCGTAACGTCGCGGCCGACCTCCACGAGCCAGCGGGGCCCCCGAGGCCAGGCCGGGTCCTCCGGGGACCGCAAGGCCTGGAGGAACCAGCGATCGAACGCCTGGGTGTCACCTTCAAGCACCTCGCCTGCCAACCCTACGAAGATCCACGTCCCGGCGACGACCACGAGCGCCACCAGCAACAACTGAACGAGTTCGTCTTGGGCCATGCGCCAGAGCAAGTGAAGCCACTGGCTGTGTTGTTTCCCACGGTGTCGCTGTACCGACATGCGAAACGTCCCTCCATCAAATAATATCTAACACTGAATAATACTATTCATTAATATCCGATTAATGTCATTTATGATAAATATATGTTCAAATTCATGCAACCCAAACATATACCGCATCAAGATGATCCCTGTGTCGATCATCACAATCGTAGGGGTGGAACTCTATGGCAGTTCGATGACACGTCTGGAAGTCACGACCCCGGCTGTGGACAGTTGTCATCGCTGGGTCATGGGGTTTGTCGTGCGGCGGCGGCGCAGGGCCAAAGCGGTTCAAGAGATTCTGGGGGACGGCTCTAGGGGTGTCTGGTGACGGATCAGTGGAACGCACACAATTGTGCTGGCGCACAACTCTTGAGCAATGCCCATGCGATTGGAACAGCTGTCGCTTTGAGCTCGTGACAATGTTGACGCCGCTGCCTGGGCATCGATTTCTGCTCTCCGAAGCTCTCACACCTCTGACGTATGCGGCAGACCATTTATGGAGGTACATCGTACCAGCGGCCACACCGGTCAGAACGTTGCGCTCGATGTCAGATAGTGCTCGATGATCTCGCTTCCGGTCGCGCGCCATACACCCTCGTGACGCAGGATGTACGCCAGCGCCGAGTCAAGCGCACCGATTCGGTGCGGCACGCCGATGACGAACGGGTGCACACAGATCGCCATGACACGTCCCGACTGCGCGCCCTCACGGTAGAGCGTGTCAAACTGGCGGCAGATCATCCGTTCGAACTCGTCCGATGACCGGCCGGCACGGATGATTTGGGGCAGATCGTTGATCTCGGTCGAGTATGGGATCGAACAGAGAGGCTTTCCACCGACGTGCATCACGTAGGGTTGGTCATCGTTCACCCAGTCGGCGACGTAGCGAGCTCCAGCTTCCGCGAGGTAGTCGAGCGTCTGCCAGCTCTCCTGGAGGCCGGACGATAACCAGCCCTTCGGCCGCGTGCCCGTCGCCTTCTCGATCCGCTCGAAGGTATCGAACACGACGTGGCGTTCCTCTTCCGGCGACATGAGATGCAGGTAGCGCGAGTTGCTCTGGTTGTGACCCATGAATTCCCAGCCGAGCCTGACCGCATCTTCCACGATCGGGGGATAATCGTCGCAGACCTCGCTGTTGAGCGCGACGGTCCCGCGAATGCCGTGCCGTGCGAGCACCTCCATGATCCGAAAGATGCCCACCCGATTGCCATAGTCACGCGGGGCCCAGTTGATGAGGTCAGGCGTCCTGCCCGTCCCCCCCGGTACCGGCTCATCCAGCGGAAAGGTCTCAATGTTGGGGATGACCCAAAGGGCCACGCGTGCCCTGTGTGGCCAGGCGATCGTGGGGCGGCGGTTGATCGGCACATAGGGGAACGGACCATAGCGTTGTGGTTGCATCAGCTTCTCCTCCGTGGCAGCTCATCGATCTGCGGCAGCCTGCTCTGAAAGTGTTTGCGGATCATTAGAGTTCATCCCGATTTAAACCATTGGCGTCCGTGACGGCGGGGGAACGGGATGGTAGACCATCTGCAGTTTTACGGCCTCCTCGTGCTCGGACTGCTGTGTCTGGGCATGACCTTCTCTTGGCTGTGGCTGCAGTGCCAGGCCGCAACGGACCTCGCCCGTCACCCGCCTATCAAGCGTTCCACGAGGCGTTCAACTGACCCAAAGCCGTTTCGGGCTTCACCGCCAAGCCCACCTGTGCTCCCTGTGAGCAGGCATAGGCGCACGCAACTCCGCCACCTGACGGACTACCACCGCTGATCGTGGCCACGCGTGGCCGCCCGCGCCAGGTAACCACCCAGCAGCATTATGCCCCGAGAAAACATGCGTCTATGATGGTAATGTCAACTTAACGGTTACATCTGCAAAATGAGGTCGTTATCTGGGATGCCGAGCGCATTTCGAGGACCATTTTATCACCTTCAGTGGGATGTCTGAGCTCAATAAGTGGATTCCAGACCCTCAGAGCGGGAGAAGTTTTATAGCTCACAAGTTAAATTGACAATGCCTGTGAGACAGACCATGTTTCCGAATTTTTCTCAGTCCCGAGGCCGAGTATGTTGGATTGGTTCCATATATCCATGCGCCTCACGGGGCTCTGTCGCAATTTTCAATTTCGGAGGCAAAATCCGAAAACCAGGTATCGGCAATTCAATGATTCTGACTCTAGCGGATTTCGTGGTTGGTGAAGAGCCTTTGCAAACAAGAGGATGATTCCACCGCTGACCCCATCCTGTGGGGGTGTCGAAACCGCAGCGTGGGGAGGAAGTGATGGAACCCTCCCGGGGAAAAAGTATCTGCGTGCCCTTCGCAAGCGAAGACCACTCTACGGCCTGTGTCGCCGAGCCGGAGTGCGTGCGCCAGCATCTTGGAGCGCGGCACAGGGAGCCTCCGGCACGGTTGCCCGAGCGCTTCGCCGAGGGCTTCAGGTTCCACGACCAGCGCTGGTCGATCAAGCAGCCGCTCTGGACGCGCCGCATCGAGCTCACGGCCACGGGGCAGCTCTTGCAGAGACGACCCTCGTGCCTGCTGCCTTCCATGGTCGCCCGTACCGACGAGGGGGAGAAGGCCCTCGACCTGCGCCACTGGGGCGTGCCCTGCGCCGCGCTCTGCGACGTGTGCGGACGCAGCCCGATGGTCTGGTCTCGAGCCGAAGTCGCTTTGGGACGGCCCTCCATCGTCGGCAGCACCGTCAAGCAGCCCCAGAGGCGGCCCGAGGACCTGCTCGCCGACGAGAAGCCTACCTGGGCGTTCGGGCACACAGGTCTAGGTGCCAACCACGGTGGGCGGCGGCGGCCTCCTCGGTGCCGCCGTGGCCGAAGCGGCCTCGGCCGAAGCTCTGGAGGCCGCGTCTGGAGCGTGTGCCCACGAGGCCCGCACGCTTTGGCCTGCCGACCGCCCTCAGACGGTGTGCACTGACGGCTGGGACGCCACGCCAAGCGCCTGGAAGAGCCTCTTTCCGGCCGTCTGCAGCATCCTGTGTTGCCTGCACGCGGTCCGCAACGTCGCCGAGCGCGGTGGGCGCGACCTTGCGCTGCGCACGCTCGTCCTGGACCGGGGCTGGGAGGTCGATGACGCATGCACAAGAGCCCAGTGCTCTCAGCGGCTGCGCCGTCTGCGCGAGTGGGCGACGACGCGCCTGTCCGAGGGGGCCGTCCGGGACATGGTCCTCAAGCTCGGCCGCCAGGGCCCACAGTTCGTGCACGCGTACCGCTTCCCTACAGCGCATCGGACCTCCAAGGCCCTCGATCGGCTCATGAACCATCAGGACCGGCGGCTCTCTGCGATGCGCGACTGGCACGGCACACCCGAAAGCGCCCGCCTGGCCGTGCGTGCCATGGCCTGCAGTGGAACTTCCATCCGTACGGGGCCCGCTGTCGCGGCGACGATCGGACGCGCCGCTCGCCCTTCCACGACCGTAACGGCTTCGAGTATCACCCCCACTGGCTTCACAACCTGCTCATGGCCTCCTCCATGGGAGGACGAAGATGATGAACCACGAAATCCGATAGAGTCAGCAGCGCTCTTGGCGTTACGGCGGGCCCATGCGCCGTATGTGCTCCCCGGCAAGAAGCCAGGGCGATGCTCGGTTTGGCTGGGGGCGCTGCCATGCATGTGTAGCAATGTCGTATGATTCGATTTAGCCTACGTGACAGCCCCCGAGGCACGGCCGCAGACGGTCTATAAGGATGAAGCGTCGTCACGGCTGATCGTGTGTGGGGAACGATCCCTGCGTCATGCCCTCACAGAGTCTGTGTCCCATGCTCATGAGGAGCGTCCACATGAGGGTAAAGGGAGTGTTGTGCTCTTTCCCTGGTCAAGCCAAGGAAGGATGGGTGATAGCCCGATCCCGCGCGGGACACGGCTCGGTGGGCTGCTCACGTAGTACCACCGTGAGGCCCTGTGGGTTTTTTTGACCTCACGGGATCACGGTTTCTTGCCGAAGTTGGGCTGCAATACCACCTCCATGATAGAGGCCTTCCTGTAACGCCAACGCGATCACTAAACAGTCACTCGGGCACTTCCGCTAGTAAGGAGCCCATCCTCGCCTCTAAGCCACATCAGGACTGCGGACCTGTTGTGAATATTGATGGGACTTTGATAGGAAAATCAGGTCACTTCGGGGATTCAGGGGAACTCGTAAACCGAGAGTTTCATCAATAAAAAAGGTGGATTAGCTTGCCATTCAGCGATTTGCCAATTCCCCTCGGATCGGATTAGGCATCCCTTGTATGATCCGCCTGAGCTCCGGAGGCACCAGGCATTTTCAAACGTTTGCGCCCTGCCAAGTAAGCGGCGCTAGTTGAACCTTAACAATCTTTAGAGGTATGGTCAACACTGCTTACGAGCTTGACTTGGACCTTCTCCCAGAGGGGGTGGGAATGGAGTCGGTAGCGGCCGTGCACATCTTTGACAGACGTGCACGGCATGGGACAGCGCTTTGCCAGAGAGCATATCCTTGGAAGATAAATTAGAACTATATTCATCAATTGATCCTTACTCAAATCATATAAAAGTTTATTCTATTATTTCAAGGTAATATATTTTTATTCTTTTTTATGTATCATTATCATAATTTATAAAATATTAATAATGCTAGTCATACCTGAGAAAATAGGGTCACACTGTTTCAACCACACCTATTAGTTTGGATTTTCATGATTAAAATCAGCCTATTATCTTCTCAGTATAGGCCTATGTGAGAAGGTATTTTTAGGCTTTTTAGTTGACAGTCATACCATGCTGTGGTACATGAGACTACAGATATACGGTCTTACCCCATCGGGTAGAGATGTCACGAACCACCTGAACGTGCTGGGTCGAACGAACTTCTCAGCTCTGGTTGTCTCGCAGCTTGAAGACTTTTGCGCGGTGGTTACAAGAGCTTTCAATCTAGATCGGTAGGGAGGTTTGTTACGAGCTATTCAAAATTGGCAGCATGACTAGAAGACTGACTATTGGTGCTGGCAGGGGGTTTTTGAGTTTTTCGGAGCAAGTGGACAGCATTTCGAGCGGATAAGGACGGGTCTGATTTTCTCATCGGAACTCTTGGGTGGGCTATCGGCTTAGCTTACGAAGAAAGACTTTGGCGACACCTGGTTGGTTGTTGGGGGTAGCATCTACAGCGATGGGCCAAAAAGTCGGGAAGATAACAGGACCGGGGGTAGTCATTCGGGTCGGTCAATTATCCCGTCTACTAGGAGATAGTCTGTCGTCTGTGTCCCACAGAGAAAATGTCTGCTGTGCGATTTGCCTTCCAAAAACAAACAGCGATTTCCTATTGTCCACGCTAGATACCGCTTCAAAGATCCGTAGCGTGATGGTATTCGCAAAAGCATTGCAATATTGCCGTGAGTCGCATGGTAATGCCCCGCTTGCAAATTTCGCTGTGGCTGCCGGTCATGTCCGAGAAGCTCCGTTCGTACTAAAGGGGATCGGGAAGTTTCGATGGTCCATGCATCGAGGCGTGGGCTAGTCCCTTTCTCCATACCTGAAGTCCTGCGGGGCTTGGAATATGTGCTTGAGAATATGGTCACGTCAAAAAGTATCCAGTAGAGTCTTGCCGTACAGTGTTGCCATGAATTACTTGCATGATGGGGGAATAGCTGATCAGGAAATATGCTCTTACCAAAGTACCAAGCGTTGACGCCGCAGCCCTACCAGCGCCGATTTTATCGCCGGTATCATGTTCGTTCTGGTCGGAAGATTGGAAGAGTTGAATTACAAACGTCGACGCTGAGGTAAACACTCTCGCCCCAGTTGGCGGGAAAACAACGGGGTCGGGGATCTGAACCCCCTAGTGGGAGTCATTGGGGAATGGCCCACTGAGGGATTAGCGCCAGCATCCCAGACTAAATCGTCCGGTATCGTTCCGTAGAAAACGGAGCGGCCGTTCCCGGCCCCGTTGTGTTTTTAAGCCTATCCGATCTGGATATGTATGTCAAGTATTGAATTATATGTGGTATTCCGGTCGGGATATGGCCTTGTAGAAGTGTTATGCTATCGATGAGCAAGAACTAAACAAAGAGCCTGACTACCTGTTTTGGTTTTTTCATCAGAAGTGTCTGTAAGGTTGCGCATCACCACCCGCGAGAGGCGGACGCGTGGACCTATCTGCCATGAAGGCTCTGGCATGGCGGTGACCGTGTGGCGACCATAGAGTTGGGTGGACGTGCAGGCGTGTATGAGACGCGAGGCCAAGGCATTCCCTTGGTATTCATCCACCAAGTGGCTACGGACCGTCGGATCTGGCAGTACCAACTTGCATCGCTCGCAGGCCAGTACCTCACGGTGGGTGTCGACATTCTGGGACACGGGGAACACGGGTGGCCACTAGGAGAGATGTCAATCGCGCAGGCCGCTGTCCATGTGCGGCAGTTGCTGGAGCAGGTGGTTCCGGGGCAGGCGTTCCTGGTCGGGGTCTCCATGGGGGCCGCCGTCGCGATGCAGTGTGCACTGATAGCACCATCATTGATCCGAGGTCTCATCCTTGTGAGTCCGTGGAGCCGCATTCGTGAACATACCAAAAGCCTGATTGATCGGCTCTTTCGGCTGGCTGAGTCGGGAAATATGGCGGCTCATACGGAGTTGTTGCTGCGATATGTCTTCCCTCCTACGTATCTGGAGAGACATGGCCCAGAGGTGGAGCGAATACGGGCAATTGTGATGACCCAAGAGAGCAAAACCGTGGCCTACGCCTGGGCGGCATGCCTGGCATCGGATGTGGACGCTGAGCTGGGTGAAATTCGTGTGCCAAGCCTCGTGATCGCTGGGATGCATGATTTGTTGACACCGCCCTATCTGGCACGTGAGCTCGCCGCCGCCCTTGTCGAGGTGGAATTGGAAATCTGGGGGACCAGCGGCCATTTTCCTTTTTTGGAGGATGCCGTGCGCTTCAACCGAACGCTAGAGATGTATGTCCGTCGCCACTCGACGCGAGCCGCTTCGGAGGGATAGCGCAGGTATGGTGGATTGGCTTGCCTGACCGCAAGCCTTAGCCATCGAGCCAGGGAGTGAGGTAAGTCTCACTTCTGTGTACATATGCGACGACGCACGAAGAGGCTGTTGTGCTGATGCCTTATGGTACTTCCAGACTGTCCTCCTAGGCGTGCTTGGTCAGGAAGCGCTTGAATAACAACAGTCCTAAAAAAGTACGCTGAAGATTTTCAGGTCGCTGAAGATAGGCAAAACTGAAAGGGGCGAAGCCCATCTTTCAACGACTAACGTAAGATATTGTTTTTAAAGGGATAGTTGATTCCGACGGGGGCGAAGCCTATCGATGACAGGAACCAGTAAAGATGAAAGATCACATGATCAGGCTGAGGCCCAAGGGAGAACGGGGGACCCAACTCCGGCATCCTGGTATGCCCTCTACACGAGGAGCCATTGTGAGCAGTTGGTCTACAGCCAGGTTCTGGTCAAGGGCTTCCAGGCGTTTCTCCCCAAGATCGAAGTGTGGTCGCGACGTGCAGGTCGGCAACACCTCGTTTCCATGCCAATGTTCCCGAATTATCTCTTCCTCCGCCATGCGATGGATAAGGAAAGCTATATCGAGGTGCGTCAAGCCCGAGGGTTGGTACGTATTCTTGGGCAACGCTGGGACCGCTTGAGTGTGGTCCCTGATGCAGACCTTGAAGCAATACAGAAGGTGGTGCAGGCTCGCCTACCGGTTCTCCCCCATCCCTATCTCACGGAGGGGCAACGGGTGCGCATCACGAGTGGTCCCTTGGCAGGGACGGAGGGGATATTCATGCACCATCGTCCGGAGAAGGGGCTCCTGGTGGTGTCGGTTGACCTCTTGCAGCGGAGTATTGCTGTTGAGATTGATTGTTCAATGGTTGTTGCGGCATAGAGCACTCAATGATGCGTCCTGCCTACAGCTAATCGTACCCCCATTTCTTTCACTCAGACCGCGGTTCTGACCTTGCTCCACCGCCCAAAAGGGGACGAGGCGGCAGCGTGCTTATCATATCCAGCCCAACCGTTTGCACGAAGCTTGTGTGCTGCACCATAGAGCAATCGACGCTGTGATCAGAGGTGGGGGATGGATTTGCTACAGGATGAAACTGGTATCGCCCAAAGTCGAGGACATGGGATAGGCAGCGCGGCGCGACAGCTCTGGGAGCAGTGGAAACGGCTCGCCAGAAAAATCGGCGACTTCCAGGCGCGGGTGCTGATGACGATTTTTTACTTCTTGATTCTCGGCCCAGTGGCCATGGTCCTGCGCTGGAGCAGCGATCCGTTGGCGATGAAGCCGAGCACGCCGCGGGGCTGGCGCGACAGCGATGCCAGGGAAGGGGTCGCGATGGAGCACGCGAGGAGGCAATCCTGATGCATATCCTTGGCATTTCCTGCTACTTCCACGATGCCGCGGCAGCTCTGCTCTGCGATGGTCAGCTCATCGCGGCGGCAGAGGAGGAGCGGTTTACACGGAAGAAGCACGACTATGAGTTTCCTGAGCACGCCATCAACTTCTGCCTGCGCGCGGGGGGGATCGCGCCAGGTGACCTGGATTACGTGGTTTTTTTTGAGAAGCCATTTGTCAAATTCGAGCGTCTTCTCCTCGCCAATATACAGACCTTTCCGCGCTCCTATCGCGTCTTCCGAGAGGCGATGGTGACGTGGCTCAGCGATAAGCTATGGATCAAGCACCACATCCAAAAACGCCTCGGGATCCCAGAATCGAAACTGCTCTTTAGTGAGCACCACCTCTCGCATGCGGCCAGTGCGTTTTTCTGTTCGCCGTTTGAGGAGGCAGCCATCCTTACGGTCGATGGCGTCGGCGAGTGGGCGACGGCGAGCCTTGGGGTCGGGAAGGGGACGGACATCCAGGTGCACCAAGAGATCCGCTTTCCCCACTCACTGGGTCTGCTCTATAGCGCCTTTACCGCCTTCCTCGGGTTTGAGGTCAACGAGGGGGAATATAAGGTGATGGGTATGGCCCCATTCGGGAGCCCTCGTTATGTGGACAAAGTGCACCAGTTGATCCAACTTAACGGGGACGGAAGTTTTGAGCTCAACATGGATTACTTCTCCTTTCATTACTCTGCCGATCAGACGTTCAATCACAAGTTTGTGGAGCTGTTTGGCCAACCCCGAGATCCTCAGGCATACTTTTTCACACCGTCGAGTGGATATCCGGTCTATTTTGGCGAGAAGCCGGGTAACTATGCGGAGTTGGCTCGCCAGAACGACTATTACGCGGACATCGCGGCGAGCATTCAGGCGGTCATCGAAGAAGCTCTGCTGAACCTGGCGCAGCACGCCTACCAGACCACGGGCTTGAAGCGGCTCTGTATGGCCGGCGGCGTCGCCCTCAATAGTGTCGCCAACGGAAAAATCTTGCGCCAGACCCCGTTCGAAGAGATTTACATCCAGCCCGCGGCCGGAGACGGCGGTGGTGCCATCGGGGCCGCGCTCTATGCCTATCACATGGTGCTGGGTAAACCACGACAATTTGTCATGGAGCACGCCTACTGGGGAGAGGAGCACAGTACCGGCGACATCGCCACGTTCTTGAGCAGAGGAGAACATCCCCTCCCACCGATTCGACGACGAAGACAGCTTGTTGGCCCATGTGGTTGACCGCTTGCAGGACGGGAAGGTCGTCGGATGGTTCCAGGGGCGTTTCGAATGGGGGCCCCGCGCTTTGGGCCATCGCAGTATTCTGGCCGATCCCCGACGGGCTGACATGAAGGACATCGTCAATGTCAAAATAAAATTTCGCGAGCCCTTCCGTCCATTCGCGCCGTCGGTCCTGGCCGAACGCACGGAAGACTATTTCGTGCTCCCGGAAGCCGGCAGACATTATCCTAGCCGCTTCATGCTCTATGTCGTCGATGTACGCGAGGACAAACACCACATCATCCCAGCGGTCACTCATGTTGATGGCACGGGGCGCCTACAAACCGTGCACCAAGACGTGAGCCCGCGATATTACCGCTTGATCGACACCTTCGGCAAGGCCACGGGGGTGCCGGTCCTCCTCAATACTTCGTTTAATCTGAAAGGCGAGCCGATTGTCAATACACCACGGGAAGCGTTCAAGACGTTTTCCCTCAGTGGGATGGACGTGCTGGTCCTCGGTGACTATGTCATCGAAAAGACTGAAGCTATGATGTCGGGGAGCTAACATCCATGCGGATCGTGGAAAGCCTCCTCAATCGTATGGGAATCGCCGGTGAGCTCCTACGGTTTTTTTGGCAGCGCAAGTGGTGGTGGCTCTCGCCGATGATCTTGATGCTGCTGTTCCTCGCGGCTCTGATGATCTTCGCGCAAAGTTCTGCCGTTGCCCCGTTTATCTACACCTTGTTCTAAAGTGCTGTACATTCGATTGGTATAATTAGGCAGCCGGAGCCGGACGTCTGCAAGGGCAGGCGTTCCTGACCCGATCAGACTGGCCCTGGCGAGAGGGTCCCCACATGCACGAGAGCCGGGTTGCTCGCCTGAGGGTCAGGAGTCTAACCCAGAGGCCCGTCACGCTGCTTATCATTGACCAGCTGGGTAACGCGCGGTACGGCGGCTCTTCTGAACTTGGTAGGCAGTATGGGTATTCCCCTTATCGATATGTATCCTGTCTTTCAGGAACAGAAAGAGCTGCGATCGCTTTTTCCCTTTCGCGAAACTGGTCACGATAACGAAGCGGGTCACCGGTTAGTGGCAGAAGAAGTACTCAAGGTAATAGCTACCAGTAAGCTAGACGACTCAAGAATGCCCTTCTCCTCCTCAGGGAGCATATATGCTTCCCTAAACACAGCAAGAGAAATGTAGGCTCCAGTCATAACGACCCCGACCTGAAGGCAGGGGGGTCAGAACGGTCCATCTCCCCGAAGATCTGTTTGCTGAAGGCATGCATTTCGTGACTTCAGGACTATTCGCCTTGAATCCTAGGGTGCACCAGTTTACCGTGCGGGAGGCGGTGGCTTTTCAAGTGGTCGAAAGTCCGGACGGAGACTCAGCGCGCAGTTCCTGGGCTGGAGAGCTCTACGGGGTTATGAGACCTTTCCTAAAGTGGACCACACGATTTCGTCGAGCTGCACGAAATCGAGTTGATCATGTTTGATCATGACGGATGGGAGGAACAGCAGCCAGGGAAGCGGAGTCCAGGCTTGCCCAAGGTAAAGGATACACGTCGGCTTTTTCCTGATGGAGGATTAATGAAAATTCTGATTACCGGCAATATGGGATATGTAGGGCCAATCGTCGTACGGCGGTTACGTGAGGCCCATCAGGGTGCAACCTTGATCGGGTTCGATATAGGATATTTTGGGAATTGCTTAACATCACCGGGTATTCTTCCCGAGTGCCGACTGAATTGCCAATACTTTGGCGATGTCAGAACTCTCCCCGTAGATCTTTTATCGGGCGTCGATGCTGTCGTATATTTAGCGGCGTTATCCAATGATCCTCTAGGGCATGCTTTCGAAAAGCCAACGTTCGACATCAATCATCGTTCTGCCATTGTGACAGCACAAAAGGCAAAAAGAGCGGGCGTAAAGGCTTTTGTTTTTGCCTCCAGCTGCAGTGTGTACGGCTACGCCGAAGATGGACCGCGAACCGAAACATCTCCCGTAAACCCACTGACGGCGTATGCGAAATCTAAGGTCTGGACGGAACGAGACCTTGCTCCCCTTGCCGATCCAACGTTTCAAATCACCTGTTTACGATTTGCAACGGCGTGTGGAATGAGCGACCGGTTGAGACTTGATCTAGTCCTTAACGATTTTGTCGCCGGAGCCGTGGCGTCAAAAAAAATATCCATCTTAAGCGATGGGACTCCCTGGAGACCGCTCATTCATGTCCACGATATGGCTCGGGCGATCGATTGGGCTATTCAGAGGGACCCAGCACTTGGCGGGTCGCACCTGACGGTTAACGTGGGCTCCGATCACTGGAATTATCAGGTCAAGGATTTGGCTGAAGCTGTCGCGCAGGTCATCCCGGGGGTAGAGGTGTCCATTAACAAGAATGCTCAGCCTGATAAGCGTTCCTACAAAGTGAGCTTTGAAAAATTTAACCAGTTGGCTCCCGACTACAGACCCCTGGTGGACTTAATGGCGGCGATCCGCGAATTGAAGGATGGACTCACCGCGATAGGTTTTAGCGATGATAACTTCCGCCAATCCAAATTCATTCGGCTCAACACCCTGACGCAGTTACAAGAACAAGGTCTGGTAACGGAGGCCCTTGAATGGGCGACTCATGCGGCAAAATAAGGGGCGCATTGACGTGGATGCGGTGCAGAGGACTCAAACCGGCTGTCGCTTTTGCGGAATCCCCTTGCGACATACCTTCGTGGATTTAGGCATGTCTCCCCTTGCTGAATCGTGGCTGAAACCATCTCAACTCAACCAGATGGAGCCCTTCTATCCACTGCACGTGTACGTGTGCGAACGCTGTTTTTTAGTCCAGTTGGAGGAGTTCGAAAGTCCTGAACATATCTTTAGTGAGTATGCGTACTTCTCGTCTTACTCCGAAACCTGGCTGCACCACGCTAAGACGTACGTCGACATGGCGACGAGACGGTTTGAGTTGAATGAACGGAGTCAAGTTATCGAGATCGCCAGCAATGACGGCTACCTGCTGCGCAATTTTGTCGCAAAAGGTATCCAGGTATTGGGCATAGACCCGGCGGCGAATGTCGCCAAGGTGGCTGTTGAGCAGGGAATCCCGACCTTGGTGAAATTCTTCGGAGAGGACACCGCGCGTGAGTTGGTCCTCCAAGGGCTCCAAGCGGATTTAATCCTGGGGAATAATGTGCTCGCTCATGTGCCCGAACTCAATGACTTCGTCCAGGGCATGAACATCCTACTCAAACCCCAGGGAAGCATCACGATGGAATTTCCCCACCTCTTGCAGTTGATAGCGAAGAATGAGTTCGACACCATCTACCATGAACATTTCTCCTATCTGTCGTTCACCACGGTCGAAACCGTTTTCGCAGCCCATGGGCTGACCCTTTTCGATGTAGAGGAGCTGCCAACGCATGGGGGATCCTTACGAATTTATGCCCGCCATGCCGAGGATTCATCTCGGGAGGTCAGCCAGCGTGTGCGGGATCTCAAGTCCCGCGAGGAAACTGCCGGTTTAACGCGACTCGAGACCTACCTTTCCTTTACGAAGAAGGTCGAAGAAACCAAGCATGCGCTATTGGATTTTCTCATTCGCGTCAAACGAGAAGGGAAATCCGTCACTGCTTACGGTGCACCTGCCAAAGGGGTTACGCTCCTAAACTATTGTGGCGTCCGTTCGGATTTGTCGACTATGCGGTTGACCTGAGCCCCCATAAGCAGGGACTTTACATGCCGGGAATTCACCTCCCCATCTTTCATCCAGAGAAGATCAAAGAGACAAAACCCGACTATGTTCTCATTCTTCCCTGGAACCTCAAGAACGAGATCATGTGGCAGATGAGGCATATTCGTGAGTGGGGCGGTCGATTCGTAGTGCCCATCCCCGAAGTCGAAGTTTCCTCGCCAGTTCCTACAGCAGAGATTGATAGTCGTATCCCATCGTGAACAGGAAAGGAAAACTGGCAATGAAAGTCGTGTTATTCTGTGGCGGACTCGGCATGAGGCTGAGGGATCATGCCGAGAATGTGCCCAAGCCTTTGGTCAAGATTGGCACTATGCCCATTCTATGGCACCTGATGAAGTACTATGCCCACTATGGGCATAAGGAGTTCATACTGTGTCTTGGATATCAAGGCGAGGCCATCAAGAGCTATTTTCTGAATTACAATGAATGTATATCAAACGACTTCGTCCTATCGAATGGCGGCAAAAATATCAAGCTCTTAAGTAGTGATATCCAAGACTGGAAAATTCACTTCGTAAACACCGGGCTCCAATCCAATATTGCACAGAGGTTAAAAGCGGTTCAGAGCTTTCTCAATGGTGAAGATGAGTTCCTGGCCAATTACTGTGATGGGCTTACAGATCTACATCTACCCAACCTTATCGATTATTTTCACAGGAAGGACAAGATAGCAACGTTTTTGAATGTCAGACCTAATCTGAGCTTTCACTTCATTAATATCAAAAATGGTGGTACGGTGACAGCCATAAAAAACATTCAGAATTCGAATATCCGCATCAACGGCGGGTATTACGTCTTCAAGAATACTATCTTTAAATATTTGGACGGCGAACAGGATTTGGTCGAGGAGCCTTTTGAACGGTTAATCCAAGAAGAACAACTCACAGCTTATAAATATGATGGGTTTTGGGCATGCATGGACACATTCAAAGATAAACAACTCCTTGAGGATATGTACGCTACCGGCAACATACCCTGGCATGTATGGAAGACAGAGCCGATGGCTCGCGCCTCCAAATCCCATCTGGTGTCAATTCCCTCTCCTGCGTCGAAGCATGGTTCATGATCCGACTGGTTCTGGACAAACAGAAATCTCCACTTAAAATCCTCTGCTTGGGATCGCATTGTGACGACATCGAGATTGGATGCGGTGGGACGCTTTTAAGGCTAATTCAAGACTATCCTGGCAATATAATTGCCCACTGGGTGGTTTTCAGCTCAAACCCTGAGAGGGAGCAGGAGGCGATTCGGAGTGCACAAGCTTTCCTAAAGGAAACCAAACAACAAGAGATAGTCATTAATGACTTTGAAGATAGTTTCTTCCCTTATCTAGGCAGAGAGATCAAGCAATACATGCACCAGTTGGGCCGCGAATTTTCCCCTGATCTCATCTTTACGCATTACAGACAGGATTTACATCAAGATCACCGCCTGATTTCGGAGCTGACTTGGAATGTCTTTAGAGATCACTGGATCCTGGAATATGAGATTCCCAAATACGATGGCGACCTGGGTTCCCCTAATGTCTTCGTGCCATTAGAGGCGTCGATCTGCCGTAGTAAAATTGACTACCTCATCAATTCTTT